>CAVXYK010000029.1:0-303777 GCA_963765875.1 uncultured Chloroflexia bacterium | reverse complement strand
GCCCCCGACAGCGTGGTACGAGGATCAAATATGCCACCCTTTCAGGTTGTCAGTGAATTCCAGCCGACCGGCGATCAGCCGGTGGCTATCAAACAGTTGTCGGACGGCATCCGCTCCAACATGCGCGACCAGGTACTGCTGGGCGTGACCGGTTCCGGCAAGACCTTCACCATGGCCAAGGTCATCGAGGCGGTGCAGAAGCCGGCGCTGATTCTGGCCCACAACAAGACGCTGGCCGCGCAGCTCTACAGCGAGATGCGCCAGTTTCTGCCCAACAACGCGGTCGAGTACTTCGTCAGCTACTACGACTACTATCAGCCCGAAGCCTACATCGCCCGCTCGGATACGTATATCGAGAAAGAGGCCCAGATCAACGAAGAGATTGACCGGCTACGGCTGGCGGCCACCAGTGCGCTCTTCAGCCGCAAGGATGTAGTCATTGTGGCCTCGGTCTCGTGCATCTACGGCCTGGGCAGCCCGGAGGACTACGGGCAGGCCGTACTGAACATGCGCGTCGGTGAGATGGTGCGGCGCAATCAGATGTTGCGCCATCTGGTTGAGATCTACTACGATCGCAATGACCTGGTCTTGGAACGCGGCAAGTTTCGCGTGCGCGGCGATGTGCTCGAAGTGCAGCCGGCTGACAAGGAGTTCGCTTACCGCATCAGCATGTGGGGCGATGAGATCGAGCGCATCAGCGAAATCGACACGTTAACCGGCGAGATCCTGGCTGACCATCAGGAGATCGAAATCTATCCGGCCAAGCACTTCGTAACTTCCAAAGATCGGCTGGAGGCGGCCATCGAGGAGATCGAGAAGGAGATGCAGGATCAGGTGGCACTCTTCCGCGCTGAGGACAAGCTGCTGGAGGCTCAGCGCCTCGAACAGCGCACCAACTACGACATGGAAATGTTGCGCGAGGTCGGTTACTGCAACGGCGTCGAGAACTATAGCCGGCCCCTGGCTCAGCGTCCGCCGGGCAGCACGCCGTGGACGCTTCTCGACTACTTCCCGGCTGACTGGCTGCTCTTTATCGACGAGAGCCATATGTCTGTGCCCCAGGTGCGCGGCATGTACAATGGTGACCGCAAACGGAAAGAAGTGTTGGTCGACTACGGCTTCCGCCTGCCCAGTGCTATGGACAACCGTCCGTTGCGTTTTGATGAGTTCGAGGACCACCTGAATCAGGTCATCTACGTCAGCGCCACGCCGGGTCCCTACGAAAGCGAGCGCACCGAGCAGGTGGTCGAGCAGGTCATCCGCCCGACTGGCTTGACCGATCCGGTGGTGGAGGTACGCCCGACCGAAGGCCAGATCGACGACCTGCTCAAGGAGATCAAGATCCGTGTGGCCAAGGGGCAGCGTGCCCTGGTGACGACGCTGACCAAGCGCATGTCTGAGGATCTCACCGAGTATCTGGCCGAACTGAACATCAAGGTGCAATATCTGCACAGCGATATTCACACGATTGAGCGCGTCGAGATCCTGCGTGACCTGCGTATGGGCGTCTTCGATGTGGTGGTCGGCATCAACCTGCTGCGCGAGGGACTGGATCTGCCTGAGGTCTCCCTAGTCGCTATCCTTGATGCCGACAAGCAAGGGTTTCTGCGCAGCGAGAGCGCGTTGATCCAGAACATCGGTCGTGCCGCCCGCCATCTGGAAGGCAAGGCGATCATGTATGCCGATAAGATCACCGACGCCATGGAAGCAGCCATCGGCGAGACCAATCGCCGTCGAGAGATCCAAGAGCGCTACAATGTGGAGCATGACATTGAGCCGCAGAGCATCATCAAAAGCATCCGTGACCTCACGGACCGGGTTCGTGTGCTGGCCGAGGTCTCCCCGGATTACATGGAACTGGAAGACGGCAGCGAAGCGCCGATGTTGGATCCGGCTTCGCTGCCCAAGGACGAGCGGGCACGGCTGATCAAGCAGATCGAGAAGGAGATGAAGGAAGCGGCTCAGGCCATGGAGTTCGAGCGGGCCGCCGTGCTGCGCGATCAGCTGGTTGAGCTGCGGCAGGTTGATATTGAGGCGCGGTTGAAGGTGTAGTAAATAGGCTTTGCATTACCCAATAAATCTTTGCGGACATCCCCGTTATATTAGGAATAGGTTCTTTAGTGATGCATAGGATGTCCCAGCCCCCAGGAGGATTTCATGTCGTCGATGCATCAATTTGGTGGTGACTGGACAGAGAAAAAGCTCACACGGTTGGAGAAATACCTCTCTGCGTACATGCGGATATTTGAGAAAAATCAGTGGGCAAAACAGTATTCAACCTACTATGTAGATGCTTTTGCCGGCACTGGAGAACGCGTCGATCACGCTTCAGATGCTGCTACAACGATTGGGCTATTTGACGACAGTGATGCTCAAGACGTAGTTCGGTTCTATCGAGGGAGTGCACGCATTGCACTTGAGGTCTTGCCAGCTTTCGATCATTACATATTTATCGATCAGAATCGGCATTTTGCCGATGACCTGTCAACATTACGTGAAGAGTTCGCTGACAGAAGGGACTCTATTGATGTGGTTCGTGATGATGCCAATCAATTTCTTCAGGGTTGGTGTGAACAAATGGACTGGAATCGTTCTCGTGCCGTAGTGTTCCTCGATCCATATGGTATGTCTGTCAATTGGGAAACGATATCAGCAATTGCGAATACAGAAGCGATAGATCTGTGGGTGTTATTGCCGGTAGGTCAAGCTATCAATCGCTTGCTCATGAGGCAGAAGATGCCAGAGGGCGCATGGGCCGACAGGTTGACTGCGTTTTTTGGTACGGAAGCATGGAAAGACGTTTTCTACAGACCCAGCTTGCAGCCGAGCCTTTTCGCTGAATCGAGTGACGAGGAGTCTTTTGAGAAAATTGCCACGTTCGACAGTATTTCGGAAATCTTTGTTCGGCGGCTGGAATCAGTTTTTGCTCAAGTAGCTGACAACTCGTTGGTTATGAGAAATTCCAAGAACGTTCCGTTATTCGTATTGCATTTCGCAGCATCAAACCCCAGAGGCGCCCCAACTGCGGTTAGGATTGCGAATGATATTTTGAGAGGGTAGCTATGGCCACGCATTCACAAATCGAATGGACACAGATGACCTGGAACCCTGTTACTGGTTGCGACAAGCTTAGCCAAGGCTGCAAGCACTGTTATGCGGAACGTATGGCAAAACGGTTGAAGGCAATGGGTGTGGAACGATATCGAAATACCTTTGAAGTGACTCTCCATGATGATCTTGTAGATCGACCGCTAGCATGGGTAAAACCTCGAGTTGTTTTTGTGAATTCTATGAGCGATCTGTTCCATGAAGCTGTGCCCATTAGCTTCATCTTGAGGGTCTTCGAAACGATGTCAAAATGTCCCCAGCATGTTTTCCAGATTTTGACGAAACGCAGCAGCCGATTGATTCAGATTGCCGATCTTCTCCCCTGGCCGAGCAATGTGTGGATGGGTGTCAGTGTGGAGAATCAGCAAGTCGTTGATCGAATTGTGGATCTACAGCAAGTTCCAGCTAGGGTGCGCTTTCTTTCCTGCGAACCGTTGCTTGGCCCTCTGGTTGACCTCCCGTTGGAGGGTATTCACTGGACGATTGTGGGTGGGGAGTCTGGTCCTCATGCACGACCAATGAAAGAGGCGTGGGCGCTATCGATTCTGCAGCAATGTCGAGATCGTGAAGTTGCTTTCTTTTTTAAACAGTGGGGTGGCACGCGCAAAAACCTGACAGGTCGTGAGCTACAAGGCCAGATCTACAATGAGTTTCCTGGTGGCGTCACCTTGGATCGTAAGGAAAATGCAACTCCGCCCGGCGGTCAAGCATCAATGGACCTCAACTGATATGCCCGACCAAGAAATCGTCCTAACCGGCGGCAATGTCAACACGGGCGTTGTGCGTGTCGGCGACACCGTTCGCCGCACGCAAAGTTCTGCGAGCCCAGCAATCCATCGTTTGCTGCTGCATTTGGAAGAGAAGGGATTTTCAGGCAGCCCACGTTTTCTGGGCATTGACGAAAACGATCGGGAAGTGCTGACTTTTTTCGAAGGCCAAACCGGTATTCCGGTCGAGAATTGGCAGCGCGACGAACCGCTGGTTGCCGTGGCACAGATGCTTCGCCAATATCATGATGCCACGATTGACTTTGAGCGACAGGAGTCCGACGAGTGGAAGCTTGAGCATCCAGATGCCAGACGGCATGAAGTAATCTGTCACAATGATTTCGCACCCTACAATTTTGTCTATGACATGGGAACGCCCTATGCTGTCATCGACTTTGACTTGGCCGGCCCTGGCCCTCGTCTAAAGGACATTGCCTACGCACTCTACTGGATGGTCCCTCTATCGTTCAACAGCGGTGACCAGGTAGATTTTGCAGAGGCTGATGTCAGAAACGGCAGCCGCCGCTGCCGACTATTTTGCGACACGTATGGCATTCCCGTTGAAGCCGAACTGTTCGAAATGGTCGCCGAAGTGTTAGATTTGATGGGCGATGAAAAAAAGATGATCCAGATTCTGGGTAAACGGACAGCTACCAAGCTCAAGGATGAAGGCCACCTTGCCCATTGGCAGCGAGAAGCCGTTGCCTATCAGCAGAATCGTTCACGGGTAGAGGCTAATCTGCTCGTATCCGGAGAACACTGATTTAAGAAGAGCAAGAATTAGCCACAGATGGACACAGATAAAAAAGGATGAGACACGGATTGCTTTGGGATTCTCTGGAGATCTGAAGCACATCTGTGAAAATCAGTTCTTCATCCGTGTCCATCTGTGACAGAAAAAGAAAACCCGACAACACCGACTCCCTACCTTTGAGAGAACTAGATGAGTACAACTAACGGCCAATTCGGCACCGTCCACCCTATCGACATCACCAGCACTATGCAGGATGCCTACCTCGATTACGCTATGAGCGTCATCGTGGCCCGAGCCCTGCCCGATGTGCGTGATGGGCTCAAACCGGTCCATCGGCGAATTCTCTACGCCATGTCCCACGATCTCAATCTGGTGCACACTGGACCGCACAAGAAGAGCGCCCGTATCGTCGGTGAAGTACTGGGCAAATATCACCCACATGGCGATACCGCGGTCTACGATGCCATGGTGCGCATGGCTCAGGATTTCAGCCTGCGTTATCCGCTCGTCGACGGACAGGGCAACTTCGGCAGTATTGACGGCGACAACGCCGCGGCCATGCGTTACACCGAGGCGCGTCTGGCCGAGATCAGCAGCCTAATCCTTGACGACCTGGAGAAGGATACGGTCGAGTGGCATGACAACTTCGACAACTCGCTGCGTGAGCCCGATGTCTTGCCTGCGGCGCTGCCCAATCTGCTGATCAACGGCTCCAGCGGCATCGCTGTGGGCATGGCCACCAACATCCCGCCCCACAACCTGGGTGAGATTGTCGACGGCCTGGCACATATGATCGACAACTATCACAACCTTGAAGATGTGACGGTTGAAGATCTGATGCGCTTTGTCAAGGGTCCTGATTTCCCCACCGGTGGCATCCTCTATCGTTTCCGCCAGGACAAAGGCCAGGACGAGCATGATGTAGTCTCCCAGGGTTATTCGGTCGGCAGGGGGCGCCTGATTCTTCAGGCCAAGGCTCACTTTGAGGAGATGAGCCGCAACCGCAAGCGCATCGTCATCACCGAACTGCCCTACCAGACCAACAAGACCGCGCTCATTGAGCGCATCGCCAGCCTGGTGCGTGACGGCAAAATCGAAGGCATCACCGACCTGCGCGATGAGAGCGACCGCACGGGCATGCGCATCGTCATCGAACTGACGCGCAACGTTGACCCCAAAGACATCCTGGCCGATCTCTTCAAGTACACGCCGCTGCAACAAACCTTCGGCATGCAGATGCTGGCCTTGGTCGACGGTCAGCCACGCATGCTTGGTCTCAAACGCATGCTCCAACTCTTCATCCAACATCGCGAAGAAATCATCCGTCGCCGCTCTGAGTATGATCTGGAGCGTGCCCGCCAACGTGCCCATATTCTTGAGGGTCTGCTCAAGGCCCTGGATATTCTAGACGAAGTGATCGCCACCATCCGCCGTAGCCAGCGTGTGGACACGGCGCGTACCAACTTGATGAAGGAGTTCAAGTTCACCCAGATTCAGGCCCAAGCTATTTTGGACATGCAACTGCGCCGGCTGGCCGCCCTGGAACGCAAGAAGCTTCAGAGCGAATACGATGAGTTGCTTGAACGGATCGCCTATCTTGAAGACTTGTTGGCCCACCCCGAAAAGGTGCTGGACCTGATCAGGGCCGATCTGCTGGCCATCAAGGAGAAGTATGGGGATGCCCGGCGTACCCAGATCGTCGATAGCACCAAGGGCACCTTGACAACGACTGACCTGCTGCCCGAACAAGATGTTTGGGTCTCCATGGCAGCCAACGGCGACCTAAAACGTTCAGACGTCATCAATGTGAGCGAGTCGGTCGCCAAGCGGGTGGCCAAGAGCAGCCAGGTGGCGTTGCTCAACGCCAACACGCTGGATCAACTGTATGTCTTCAGCCAGGATGGTCGCAGTACCCGCGTCGGTATTCATGAGATCCCGCTGGACAAGGGTAAACATCTCAGTGAGTTCACCGGTTTCTCGCGTCGCGATTCGATTACGGCAGCCATTGCGCTGCCCCGTCTTGAGGGCGATGAGGCCGGCGGTTTTCTCTTCTTTGCCACCGAACTGGGCGTGGTCAAGCGGGTGACCCTGGAAGACTTCCTGGCCGCGGCGCCGATGGACCCCAGGGTAATCAACGTTGATGCCAAGGATCGCCTGGGCTACTGCTTGAGAACCAACGGTGCTCAAGAGCTGATTCTCGTTTCGAGCAGCGGAAAGTCAATCCGCTTTCTGGAGACAGACGTGCGCAGCATGGGGCTGGCCGCTGCCGGCGTAGGCGGCATGAAGCTCAAGAAGGGAGAACGCATTGTTGCTGCCGGCGTGGTCGATGCAGATGGCGAGTTGATGACCATCACCGAGACCGGTTTCGCCAAGCGCTCGGCGCTCAGCGATTACGGCACGCAGGGGCGCAACGGCGGTGGTATTGTCACGCACAAGCCGACCGATCGCACAGGCAATGTAACAGCGGCCCGGGTACTCACCGCGGACCTGATCACGGCCCCTGATACGTTGCTGACTGTGGTTACGGCCAAGGACAAGGTCAGCGTGCTCAACCTGTCCGAAGTGCCGCAGATGGGCCGTGGCGTGCAGGGCAAGCAAGTCATGGCAGTGGGGCTGGGCGATAAGCCGTGGGCGATTCATGTGGTTGAAATGCCGTCAGACGACCCGTTGGGCACTGATGGTAGTGGCGACAACAACCCGGCAGTGGGGGTCGCCAACAGAACATCTGCTAAGGCTGTCAAGACTTCGAAGGCCGCCCAAAGTCGGCCGGCGGCCAAGGTTGAGACCGAGACAAAAGCCAAAGCGGCTGCCGGCAAATCATCTAGCCGGGCATCGTCCGCCGGGCAATCGAGCAAGAAGTCGCCCCAGCAGGCCACGCTCGACTTGGGCCTGCCCGCAGCCGACGCGGCTCGAGACGGAGCCAGTCGAAAACGAACCTCAAAATCGGGCAAGGAGGGTTCGTCCAAACGCAATTTGGGAGGCGACAAAGACAAGCCTGCACATGGCCCGTCGCCTGGGGGGGCGACCAAAAACAATACTCCCAACAAATCGGCTGCCGACAAGGATGAAGCCGAGCAGGCGTCAGCCAAGAGATCGTCTCAGACAACGGCCTCCTTGAAAGCAGTAGCCGAATCCAAGCCTGCGTCAGAAGCAACATCGACCACCGGTTCGACGTCTGACATGGCGACAACCGACAAAGCGGCAACTGACAAGGCAACGTCTAGAAAAGCGACGCCTGTGGGAAACCCTGCCTCCGGTAAGACGTCTGGCAAGGATAAGGGCGCTGTGACGGCAGGGGCCAAGTCTGGGCCCAATAAGACAGTGTCGAAAAAGGGAACGAAGACGAAGGAGTCTACTTCCGTCAGCGGATCAGCTGAGGCTCGTGGCACGGCGACGGCCGAGGCTGGAACTACACCCAAGAAGACATCCAGATCTGCGTCAGCCACGTCTGCCTCCACCTCGTCTGCTTCCACCAGGACCACATCTGCCAAGGAGACGTCGGAAACAGAGCCGCCGAAAAAAGCGACACCGAAAAGGTCTTCATCAGAAAAGAAATCCGCCAAGGATAGCACCACGCCAGCTGCACAGACCAAAACCCCATTTGAGAAGCCAAAGGCTTCTGCGTCATCCGAAGCTACGGCCGTGAAAGCAACGCCCAACAAGACTACGCCCAGCAAGACTAAGCCCAGCAACACAACATCCGGCGAGGCATTGGCCAGGAAACGTACGACGACAAGCGATGCCGAGCCTAGGGCAAGGCAAGCGTCTACGGCGGAATCGCCTGGAAATAAGCCCTCGTCCAGCGAAGCGACCCGGACGTCGACTACTTCATCTGCTGTTGACGCCAAGGCGCCTGCCAAGACATCGACCACAGCAAGAACAGCATTGACCGATGCGGCTCCTCCATCTTCCACGGCTGAACAAGCCCCTGCCGGCGTAGCCGATCCGGTGGAAGCCCACGCCAAGCCCCAATCGGAAAAGACGACAAGCCGCCTCATTTTCCAACAACCAGAGATCCCGCAGCCAGAGATCCCGCAGCCAGAGAATGCGGTCGATGGAAATACTGAAGAATCAGCTGAAAAAATGGCTCTTGAGACGCATTCGCCGTCGGCATCCTCCGGACCCGATTCTGTATCCGGCAATGACCTGGAACAGGTGATGCCGCTAAAGAAGCCCCCAGCCGACAAGACCCCAGCCAACAAGGCTTCGGTCCAGAAAGCGACGGCCAACAGAGGCCCAAAACTTTCGAAAAAGCTACAGAAGCTTCGCACAGTGACCACTGTGAAGAAGCCCTCCTCCCCGAAAAAGAAGTAACCTCACTGTCTCTTCTGTCTGTCTTCCGCTATGCCAACTCTGCGTTGCCGAGTTGAAAAATACCTCTTGACAATCGACCCGCAAGTCATCAAACAAGCCGGATGTAGATTTTGACACAGCATTTACGCTTATGCTATGCTCGATTTTTGTAACGAAATTGATAAATTTTCTTGCTGCTCTTTTTTGAGCTTGGGGGAAGGGACCGACCCGATGATCCCCTGGCAACCCGCTGGAGTCCCGGTTTCCGGTTGCTGAGTTCTGTGACGGACTGTTCGAGTGATCGATCATTTCGCCTAGGCGAATCCGCACACAAACTTTGCAATGACCGAATAACCGGCGGCTATCCAGTCCGGGTGCAATCTCAAACAGACTGTCTACAGCCTGTTTGTCGAGCAATGCACCGCTGTGAATCACCGCCGTCCCGGAGTATCCGGACGGCGTTTCTTTTTGTCCCGTG
The DNA here is from genome assembly GCA_963765875.1 of uncultured Chloroflexia bacterium. GTDB lineage: Bacteria > Chloroflexota > Anaerolineae > Caldilineales > Caldilineaceae > JAWKOK01. The sequence goes on along the minus strand of CAVXYK010000029.1, from coordinate 294,377 downwards.
TAGGACTTCGCTACACTGAAGGCACTACGAGATCAGTACTTTTGCTAACCTCATCGTTCAGTGTGCACGCCCACGTGCACACGGGTCATTACCGGCGACGGCTCATCGATCTGACCCGTTCGCAAGTGGGCGTGCGAACTAAACTGAAGCGTATACGAAAGTCATGATCTCGTAAGAATTTCAGTTTAGGGACAAAGTTTGAGGCAAATACGATGCACTCCGTCTTTTGGGAAGAGAACCAAGTCAAGATGGTCGACCAGCGGCTTCTGCCCGGCGCCTTTGAAATCGTCGGGTTTGATACGGTCGAGGGCGTTGCCGCCGCCATCCGAGAGATGGTCGTGCGCGGGGCGCCGGCCATTGGCGCTGCGGCAGCCTATGGCATGGCCTTGGCCGCTTATGCAAGCCCGGCTGTGGATCGTGATAGCTTGCTGATCGATTTGAGCGTGGCCAAAGAACAGTTTGATGCAGCCAGGCCCACAGCCGTCAACCTGAGTTGGGCCACGCATCGACTACTGAGTCGGGCTCAGGTGACGCTCCTGTCCAACGTTGATGCCATTCGCAGCGCCGTGCTGGCCGAGGCCGATGCCCTGGCTGACGAAGATGTCGAAATCAACCGGCGCATTGGTTTCAACGGTGCGGCCTTGATTGCTGACGGAGCCAACCTGCTGCATCACTGCAATACCGGTTCGTTGGCGACCGTCGATTTTGGCACGGCGCTGGGCATCGTCTATGCCTGCCAAGAGCAAGGCAAGCAGATCCATGTCTGGGTGGACGAAACGCGGCCGCGCTTGCAGGGCTCACGCTTGACGGCCTGGGAACTGATGCGAGCCGGCGTGCCCATGCACCTGATCGCAGATAATGCCGCCGGCCATCTCATGCGCACTGGTCAGGTCGATGCGGTTATTTTCGGAGCCGATCGTGTGGCAGCCAATGGTGATGTGGCCAACAAGATCGGCACCTACAAGCTGGCCGTGGTCGCAGCTGAGAACGACATCCCGGTCTACTGTGCGGTTCCGACCAGCACCATTGACTTGTCGCTAGAACATGGTGACCTGATCCCGATCGAAGAGCGGGGTCGTGAAGAGGTCGTTGAGATTGGGACCAAGCCGATTGCGCCCGAAGGCGTGCCGGTCTACAATCCGGCCTTCGACATCACGCCCCATCGCTATCTCACTGCCATTGTGACAGAGGAGGGCGTCTGTCGAGCGCCTTTTGCCGAGAGCTTGGCGCAGGCAGTTGCTGATGCGGAGGGGCGATAGTGGACAACATCAATGTCTTCTGCGGTTCCAGCCCTGGGGTCGAACCGATCTACATGGCTTTGGCCGATGAGTTGGGATCTGAACTGGCACGCCGCGGAATCGGCCTGGTCTACGGCGGAGGCAGCAGCGGGCTCATGGGCGCGGTGGCTCAGGCTGCCGACCGAGCAGGCGGACGAGTTTTGGGCGTGATTCCGGCAGCCCTGGCCCCCAAGGAACTATCCGGCGAGTCCATCGGCGAGCTGCATGTAGTCGAAACGATGCATGAACGCAAGGCGATCATGGCCGAAGAATCAGACGCCTTCATCGCCATGCCCGGCGGCTTTGGTACGCTGGACGAACTCTTTGAGGTGATTACATGGGTGCAACTCGGCATTCAGACAAAATCGATCGGGCTCTTGAATGTGGCCGGATATTTCGATCCGATTGTGGCCTGGATCGACCAGGCGGTTGAGCACGGCTTTGTTCAATCACGACACCGGGATCTGATCGTCGTGGCATCTGAGCCGGCTGAACTGCTGGACCGACTGACTGAGCACGAACCACCGATGGGGCTGACACGCTGGATGAACCTTGATCAGACATAGCATTTACCGTTCCGACCAGTGAATCGGGCTGAAAGAGAAGTCCCTCCTTCAACAGATTCGCACAGTTCCAAAACGGGTAGGGGCGTGCCCTTGTGGCTGCCCACGGCAGCCATCAATCATTTCGGCCATCGCACAATCGTGGATTCTTAGTAGAGAGCAAGAGGAGATAGATTCGAATGAGTTTTATTATTACCGGTTCCGTGGCCTATGACTACCTCATGAGCTACCCCGGCCGTTTCCGAGATCATATCCTGCCGGACCAGCTTGATAACCTAAGCGTCAGCTTCCTGGCTGATTCCATGCGCCGTGAACGTGGCGGCGTCGCCGCCAATGTGGCCTACACCAACAAGCTGCTGGGCGGGAATCCGACCATCGTCGCCACGGTGGGCCATGATTTTGGCGACTATCGGCGCTGGCTGGAAGAGCAGGGCCTACCGACCGACCAGATCATCGAGATCCCGGAGGATCTGACCGCCACCTTTTTCGTGAGCACCGATCTCGATCAGAATCAGATCGCCAATTTCTACACCGGCGCCATGGCCCACGCGCGTGACTACACACTGGCCTCGCGCAATTTGCAGGATGCCGCGCTTGTGCTGATCAGCCCCAATGATCCCGAGGCGATGGTCAATTACGCCAAGGAGTGCAAGGATCTGGGCATACCTTTCGCCTACGATCCCAGCCAGCAACTTGCCCGTCTAGGTGAAGACGAGCTCAAGGCCAGTGTGCCGGGGGCCAAGTTCCTGTTGTGCAATGAGTATGAGATTGCAGTAATCCTGAATAAGACCGGTTGGAGCATGGAAGAGATCCGATCCCTGGTCGAGACGCTCGTCGTCACCTACGGCAAGAAGGGCAGCATCATCTACACCGGCGGCCAGGAATATCAGATCCCGATCGTACCGCTTGACAGTATCGACGACCCGACCGGGGCCGGTGATGCTTTCCGCGGCGGGTTCTTTGCTGCCTGGCAAGCGGGTCTGAGCTGGGATGTGGCCGGCCGTGTTGGCGCACTGTGCAGTACCTATGCGCTGGAAAATATCGGGACGACCACCCACCACTTCACCCCGGAGCAATTTTCCGTCCGCTATGCCGAGTGCTTCGGCGCTGAACCCACGTTGGTGCAACTAGGCCAGAATGACGGTGCCGGGGCCGGACAATAGTCGCGTGAAGACCATCATTGCACTCTTCCGCGGCATCAACGTCGGCGGTCGCAACAAGTTACCCATGACAGAGCTGGTGGCAACGCTCGCTGGGCTAGGTCTGAATGATGTCAAGACCTACATCCAGAGTGGCAATGCCGTCTTCCATGCTGACGATGATGTGGTTGCCGGGAGTCTCGCTGAGGCTATTGGCGTCGCCATTCAGGAGCAACATGGATTCCTGCCCCAAGTTCTCCTGCTGAGCCCGGCGGATCTCGCCGCTTCGATGGTCGCCGATCCATATCCGGAAGCCGAGGTCGATCCCAAGACGCTGCATCTATACTTCTTGGCTTCGGTACCGCCGGCCCCAGATCTGGAATCGCTCGCGGCGATCCAGCGTGAGAGCGAGCGATTTTGCTTGGAAGGCACTGTTTTCTACTTGCACGCACCGGACGGCATCGGCCGGTCCAAGCTGGCGGCGAGAGTAGAGAAAGCGATGGGTGTGCCTGTGACGGCACGTAACTGGCGATCGGTGAGCAAGGTTATGCAGTTGGCCAAGGAGCTAGATGGTGGATCAGCCTAACCCTGAGCAAATCCGTCGGATTCTCTCTGTCGATCCGGTCTGGAGCGCCTATGCCTTGGCTGACTTGCAGCCTGCCTTCGAGCCGTATTGCCAGTGGTATGTGAGCGAATCTGATGATGAGGCGGCGGTGGCGCTCATTTTCACAGGGCTCGAAATTCCGACACTCTTCACTGTCGGCCCAGAGCGACGTATGGTCGAAGCTGTTGCGCAGATTGATCTGCCGGAAACCGTCTACATCACGATTCCGGACGGACATTTTGATCACATCGCTTCGCTCTATGACTTCAGTGATGATCGGCGACCGATGTGGCGTATGTTTCTGCCGGCAGGTGTCCATGTGGACCAGCCGGCGGCGTCAGGATTGCGACCCATGACCAGCGTCGATGTCGAGAATCTCAATCGGCTCTATGCCCATGGCGGCCAATTTGCGCCGGACGCCTTCGAAGCCTACCAGCTGGACAACGGTGTCTTCTTGGGTGTGGAAAATGGAGATGGTGAGCTGGTCTCCGCGGGCGGAACCCACATCGTCGGTTGGACGCAGGGCATCGGCGCCATCGGCAACATGTACACACGACCCGACCAACGTGGCAAGGGCTATGCCGCTGCGGTGTTGCATGGGATTGTGTCGGCGCTGCGAGAAGGTGATGTCGATAACATTGTGTTGAATGTCGATCAACGCAATCCTGGAGCGAAACGCCTGTACGAGAAGTATGGCTTTGAAGCACATGGATCGTATGTTGAGGGGATTGGGAAAAAGAAATGATCGATTGTCAATAGTCAACGCTCAATTGTAAATGCGCTTGCAAAGGCAATGGTTAATTGATAGTTGTGAATGGCTAATGGGGAGGCTTCATCCACGAAAACCGCCCTTACGCAGTACGAATTACGCATTATCCTTCACGCAGCAAGTCGCACGCAGCAAGAACCGCTTTCAACCGCAACAAAATTGCGCTTATGTTCCAACAAGGAGTATCAAACCAAAATGGCAACTGTACTGAAAGAAAATTCTTACGACATCGCAGACATCAACCTGGCCGATCAGGGCCGCTTCCGCATGGAATGGGCCGCACGCGAGATGCCGGTGCTTGACCTGCTGGAAAAGCGCTTCAAGGAAGAGCAGACCTTCAAAGGCATCCGCCTGGGTGCGGCCATGCATGTGACCTCAGAGACCGCCAACCTCATGCGCATTCTGATCGCCGGCGGCGCCGAGGTTGCACTCTGTGCCTCCAACCCGCTGAGCACCCAGGACGACGTGGCTGCTGCGTTGGTTTCTCACTATGAGATGCCGGTCTATGCCATCAAGGGCGAGACCAACGAACAATATCACTCACACATGGCCAGCGTGCTTGACATCAAACCCCACATCACCATGGATGACGGCATGGACCTGGTCGCTATGCTGCACACCCAGCGCAGCGACCTGCTCGACAACGTCATCGGCGGCACCGAAGAGACCACCACCGGCGTGATTCGCCTGCGGGCCATGGCGGCTCAGGGCCAGCTCAAGTTCCCGGTTATGGCCGTCAATGACGCCATGACCAAGCACTTCTTCGACAATCGCTACGGTACCGGCCAGAGCACCATCGACGGCATCATCCGGGCCACCAACGTCCTGCTGGCCGGCAAGAACTTCGTCGTCGGCGGCTACGGCTGGTGCAGCAAGGGCATTGCCATGCGTGCCAAGGGCATGGGCTCAAATGTTATCGTCACTGAGGTCGATCCGCTACGTGCGCTGGAGGCAGTCATGGACGGCTTCCGCGTCATGCCCATGATCGAGGCTTCCACGATCGGTCACATCTTCTGCAGCGCCACCGGTGACATCCACGTGGTCGACGGCCATGACTTCGAAGTCATCCGCGACGGCGCCATCATCGCCAATAGCGGCCACTTCGACGTAGAGCTCAATCTGGTCGCGCTCAAGGAGATGTCGACCAAGATCACCCGCGTGCGCGAGTTCCTGGACGAGTACACGCTGGAGGACGGCCGCCGCATCTACGTAGCCGGTGAAGGTCGCCTGGTCAACCTGGCCGCGGCCGAAGGCCATCCCAGTGCAGTCATGGACATGAGCTTCGCCAACCAGGCGCTGGCTGCCGAGTACATGCTCAAGCAGGGCAGCGAACTGGTCGGCGACGTCTACGATGTGCCGGAAGTCATCGATCGCGAGATCGCCGCCCTAAAGCTCAAGGCCATGGGCGTCGACATCGACGTGTTGACCGCAGAGCAAGACGCGTATTTGAATGAGTGGTCTGTGGGGACGGGGGCCTAGGGTACTGCGTAAAACGTAAGGGTGGGCTGCTGCGTGCTGCTTGCTGCATGAGGTTTTGTTGACAGACGACATCTCGATATTGGCGGTCATTTTCTGAGTGGAGCCAAGTCGTGGAGACAGATACTCTGACGACAACCTCACGCAGCACGTAGCAAGCAGCAAGCAACGCCATTTCATAGAGAATCGACAGCGGATACGAACAGAACTTTTTTCAGGAGAACAAACATGTCAACCTTCATGACGTCGCCAAGCTTGCTGTTTACCAGCGAGTCTGTTTCGGAGGGTCATCCGGACAAGATGTGTGACCAGATCAGCGATGCGGTCGTGGATGCGATCTTTGAGCAGGACCCCAACGCGCGTGTGGCCTGTGAGGTCGCGATCAAGACCGGTTTCGTCTTGTTGTTGGGTGAGATCACCACGACAGCTTATGTCGACTTTGACAAGCTGGTACGCGAGGTCGTCAATGATATCGGCTTCAATGCCAGTGAAATGGGCTTCGACGGCAACACCTGCGGCGTGCAGATCGCCGTGGCCTCCCAGAGCCCGGACATTGCCATGGGCGTGGACAATGCCAAGGAAGCCAAAGATGGCACCATGGCAGCCGAGGCCGAGATCGAATCGGTCGGCGCCGGCGACCAGGGCATGATGTTCGGCTATGCCTGTAACGAAACGCCGACGCTGATGCCCATGCCCATTTACTACGCCCACAAGCTGGTGCTGCGCATGGCCGAGGTACGCAAGGACGGCACGTTGCCCTGGCTGCGCCCGGATTGCAAGAGCCAGGTCACGGTCGAGTATGCCTATGGCAAGCCGGTACGCATCCACACTGTGCTGCTCAGCACCCAGCACTCGCCCGACGTGAGCCAGGAAGAGATCCGTGCAGGCCTGATCGAACATGTGATCGAGCCGGTGCTGCCGGCCAACATGGTCGATGACGAGATGCTCATCTACACCAACCCGACCGGCCGTTTCGTGGTCGGCGGTCCCATGGGCGATGCCGGCCTGACCGGCCGCAAGATCATCGTCGATACCTACGGCGGCATGGGGCGTCACGGCGGCGGCGCTTTCAGCGGCAAGGACTGCACCAAGGTCGACCGCAGCGCAGCCTACGCTGCACGCTGGGTGGCCAAGAACATCGTGGCCGCCGGCATCGCCGACCGCTGCGAGCTTCAGATCGCCTACGCCATCGGCGTGGCCCACCCGCTGAGCGTCAACGTCGAGACCTTCGGCACCGGCAAGATCGACGACGAACAGATCGCCCAACTTGTAGATCGTTACTTTGACCTGCGCCCCGGCGCCATCATCCATGACCTGGACCTGCGCCGGCCCATCTACCGGCAGACGGCCGCCTACGGCCACTTCGGCCGTGACGACATTGCGCTTCCCTGGGAAGATACCAGCCGTGCAGAGAACCTTCGTGAGGCTGCCGGCCTGGGCCACATCATGATTGTGTAGGTAGAGATGGAACGTGGATGACGCGGATCTGGCGGATCATCGCGGATGAAAGAGGGGTGTGCCATTGTCGGCACACCCCTTTTTGTATTGACATCCCTTGATGTTTTCCAGTGATAGATGTGAACCATATACAGGACGAGTCAACCATTGTCCATTGACCATTGACAATCGATCATTGCTCTTACTTCCCCATTTTTCTTCCCACGCAATCGGGCTCACATCATCATGCTTCAACGTCCGCGTATCCACGCGGTCGATGCGCATGATCAGGCGGCAGGCGGGGTCGGGGCAGATGACGCGACTGTCGGTCTCCATCCAGTCGGCCGGATGGTTGAGGCGCTGCTTGGCCGGCAGCAGCGGGATCACGGCCTGGAGCGCGTAGAGGCAGAAGTCGGCGCCGTCGGGCATGGAGATCTTGCCGCCGCGCATGGCGAACGAGTCGCCGACAGCCATATTGCACGTGCAGTTGCCCTCGATGGCCTCGACCACCACGTGCAGATCATAGAGTTGGAATTCGTCCGCTTCTAGGTTTGTCATGTCATTAGTCAATTCCGATCATTGTGATTGTCGCAGCGATACACGATCTCTGGCCGGACAATTGGCATACTTTCCAAGTCAAATTCAGGAGGATCCTACACCAGAATTTCATGTGCCGGAAACATCGTTTCGCTAATGACGTTAATGAGCATCATTCATTCGACTGGAATCCTTGGCCGCCATGCAGTAAACTTGGCACATCCACATTCATCCACACAGCCATGGAGGTGCTTCATGTTTGATCTCTCTATAATCACTGAATTCCTGATACGCCTTGTGACGGCCCTTGTCGTTTTTGCCGTTGGCGCGCTTCTCAGCCGCTGGATCGTTGACTTCACCAAGAAGCGCTTGACCGAGCGCAACGTCGATCCACTGCTTGTCAACTTCGCGGCATCGATTCTCTACTGGACCCTTATGCTGCTTGTGCTGATATTCTCCCTGAACCGGCTGGGCATCAACACCACGGCCCTTGTCGCTCTTATGGGTGCGGCTGCCCTCGCTATCGGCGTCGCTTTGCAAGACTCGTTGAAGAATTTCGCCTCGGGCGTGCTGCTGGTGATCTTCCGGCCCTTCAATGTCGGCCACTATGTCGAAGTCGGCGGAACGTCCGGGATCGTTGAGGAGATCACCCTCTTCACGACGTTGATGCGGACCATCGACAATCGCTCAGTCATCGTTCCCAATGGCGCCATCTACGATGACACGATCACCAACTATTCGGCCCGGGAGACAAGACGTATCGACATGGTTTTCGGCATCGGCTACGATGATGACATGCGCAAAGCGCGTGATGTCATGGAAGGCATCATCGCAGCCGATGATCGCATCCTCAGCGAACCGGAACCAGAGATTTCCGTGAAGGAACTGGCCGATAGCAGTGTGAACTTCAACGTCCGACCGTGGGTCAATTCAGAGGACTACTGGGCCGTACGATCGGATGTCATCGAGAAGATCAAGCTGGCGTTCGACGAGAACGGCATCTCCATTCCCTATCCCCAGATGGATGTTCACATGGGTGGGGCTGATTGATTTCGAGGCTACCGTGTGGAGATCGAGCCGCCGCAGGGGTTGCTATGTCACCCTGATTGGGTAAACGTTGGCAGATCGAGTTCCTCAAGAGACCAAAGAAGGGTCTGGGCATTGCCGTCCAGATTCTTCGCTGGTCTGTCAGCAAGCTCGAACTGTCAATGCAAACCCACTCAGAATGACAGGTTGTTGGAGCCTATTGCCGCAGACGCGGTCACGACCGCATCTGCGGCAATCAGGCTTTTTCAAACGATCAGTTATTCGTCCATCACCACTTCATTGGTCGAGCCGTCATAGGAACCGATCTGCATGAAGTCGGTTCCATCCTCGTTGATGGCGTAGACGCCGTAGTTGACCACAGCCTGGTCGCCGTTTTCATCCAGGTAGGTCTGGACCGCGGTGCCGATGTAGTGGTTGGCGATGAAGGGTAGGATCGACTGGACGCCCGAACCGTCGTTGTCGGCAGCGAGCATGGAGAGCATGGCCACATTGGCGGCGTCGTAGGCGTAGTTGGTGAAGGGGCCGGGTTCGGTTTCGTTGGCCGCTACAAAGGCGTCGATGAAGGGCTGGGTGTTGGGCGTCTGTCGCTCGGCAAACGAGACCGACGTGAAGTCGGCGTCCTTGAGGAACTGGGCATGGGCCGGGTCTTCCAGGATCTCGGCGCTGGCCAGATTCTCAACCCCGAGCCACTCGACCGAGCCCAGCGCCGGGTCGGTGACGGCCAAGCTGCAGGGCCTTCTGCCCATCGCCCAGGAAGCCGACGATGAAGACGGCGGTGTTGCCTGCTTCGCTCAAGCGCGTCACTTCGGCGCTCAGCTTGGACATTTCGCCGGAGAGGTCAGCCGGATCGGGTGCGAAGGTGACCACGGCCACTTCGCCGCCGCCGTTGGCCTGGAAGCCTTCGGTGAAGGCGTCGACCATGCCGTTGCCGAAGGGATCGTCGACCTGTAGGATGGCGATGTTCTCATACCCCTTGTTGAGTGCGATCTGCTGGAAGGCATTGGCCGCAAAGGTGTCGGGCGGATACATGACGCGGAAGATGTAGTCATCGGCAATGGCCCCGGACGGAGCGCTGGAGGCCGGGGCGACGATCACGATCTGATTGTCGTCGGCGTACTGCTTGGCCCCGAGCACTTCGCCGGTGCTCAGCGGGCCGACGACCACGTTGGCGCCGCTGGTCTGGTGGATGGTCTGCACGGCCTTGGCTGCGCCGTCGGGCGTACCTTCGGTGTCGGCGCTGGCCACGCTGAACTGAACATTTGACCCGGATGCGGCCAGCTCCTCGTTCATCTGGGCTACGGCCAGTTCAACGCCCTTGCCGAAGTCGGTTCCGAATGAGCCCAGAGGCCCAGTAAACGGCAGAGCGATGCCCAGCACATACTCTTGCGACATAGCACCGTCTTCCGGCGCTTCAACAGGTACGCAGGCAGCAAAGGCCAGCATCAGCACAATCAATAGCACGAATAGGTCTCTTCTCTTCACAGTTTGCTCTCCTTATGGTGGTGACTTTCTAGCGGCAGGACGGCTTGGGGGATGTCGTGGTTCGGTGAGACTATACAATAGGTATTGAAGGCGTGCAAAGAGCTTTTCTTGTGCCGGCGCCGGTTGGGCAAGATGTTGTCATTTCGAGCGAAGTGAGAAATCTCGCGTTGCCTACATCGAGATTCATTCCTTCCACACCATCTGGTCTACTGGGCAGCTCAGTGATAGAATATGCAATCATGACACGCGGTATGGCGGAAGCCAACTTTTCAAAGGCAATCATTCAGTTTGAGAAGGAACATCTGGGCCGAGGGCCTCTGGATGCGCGCACTTTTTTCCTGGGCGATATGATCCTGGTCCGTCTCAAAGGATTGATGACGCCGGCGGAACAGAAGCTGGCAACTGGAAGCGATGGACGCGATCTGGTCAAAGAGATGCGCCGCCAGCTCTTCGAGAGTTCACGTCCCTTGCTTGAAGAGATCGTTCGCACGGTTGTCGGCGCCCAGGTAGTCAGTCTGCATACCGACATGAGCACAAAAACCGGCGAACGCATGATCCTCCTCGTGGTTGATACGGATCTTGACAAGAAATTTCCGCCTGCCAAGGGCAAACGGTAATCTGATTCCCACGTTTTTCTTGTGCAACTTCTTGACAAATTCTGAAAATCAGGTATTCTATATCAAATCAAAGATTTAGGCGGACTAGGCAAAGTGTAGTCTCACGTGCGTGAACAGTGACGCACACGGAGAAGACAGGTTGCAGCGTAAGCCGACATGAGCCCCGTATTCGGGTCATGTCGGTTTTTTTGTTGACAAAGAAGATGCTTAACCAAGCATAGGACAGGGAAATCATGGCACGCGTGAAGGAAAATCTACCGGCGACCGAACCGGTACACTTCGACCGTTCAGGTCTCACGGGTTGGTTGCTTGCACTGATCCCGCTCGCCATCTTTGGCTGGTTGCTGAGCCTGCAGCCCGCCATCGCCGCAGGGCAAACCATTCAAGGCCAATGGGCATGGGCGCCGTCGTTGGGGATCTCGTTCTCCTATGGGATCGATGGGTTGAGCTTGCTCTTTGGTCTGCTGATCAGCGGCATCGGCGCGCTGGTGTTTGTCTATGCCAGCGGCTACCTGGCCGGCGACCGCGAACTGAATCGCTTCTACGCCTATCTGCTGCTCTTCATGGGTTCCATGCTGGGCGTGGTCTTTTCGCGTAACCTACTGATGCTCTTCATCTTCTGGGAGCTGACCAGCATCACCTCCTATCTGCTCATCGGCTACAAACACGCCTATGCCGATTCGAGGGCAGCCGCGTTGCAGGCGCTGCTGGTGACCGGCGGTGGCGGACTGGCCATGCTGGTCGGCATATTGCTGCTGGGGCAAGCAGGGGGCAGCTTGGAAATCGGTGTGCTGACGGCCCGTAGCCAAGAGATCCAGGCGAATGCGCTCTACGTGCCCATTGTCTTGCTGATGTTGGCCGGCGCCTTCACCAAATCGGCCCAGTTCCCCTTCCATTTCTGGCTGCCCAATGCCATGGCCGCTCCCGCGCCCGTGAGCGCGTATTTGCATTCGGCCACCATGGTCAAGGCCGGCGTTTTCCTGATGGCGCTGATGACGCCTGTGCTGGGGGGCACCACACTCTGGGCCGGTCTGCTGATCTCGTTCGGTGGAATCACCATGGTGATGGGCGCATTTTTGGCCTGGCGACAGACCGACCTGAAGAGCATCCTGGCCTACACGACCGTCAGCGCGCTGGGCATGCTCACCTTTCTGCTGGGTATCGGAACGCCTGTGGCATTCAAGGCGGCCATGACCTTTCTGCTGGCCCATGCGCTCTACAAGGGAGCGCTCTTTATGGTGGCCGGCGCGGTCGACCACCAGACTGGGATGCGCGACATCTACCGGCTGGGCGGGCTCAGGCGTGCAATGCCGGTGACAGCTGTCGCAGCCGTCTTGGCCGGTCTCTCCATGAGTGGTCTGCCGCCGCTGATCGGTTTCGTCAGCAAGGAACTCTTCTACGAAGCGACGCTCTACTCGCCTTCCCTGAACGCAATCCTGACTGGCCTCGCACTGCTGGCCAATGTGTTGACAGTCGTTGCCGCCGGTCTGGTGGTCATCCGCCCCTTCTTTGGACGCCCATCTGAGCCATTGGAACGACCCAAGGAGGCAGGCGTGCGCCTGCTGCTCGGGCCGGTTGTGCTGGGAGCGGCAGGCTTGCTTTTCGGCCTGATGATTGGCACGGTCGGGACATCCTTGATCGGACCGGCGGTGAGCAGCGTGGCCGGTACGCCGGTCACGGTCAAGCTTTCGCTCTGGCATGGTCTCAATCCGATGCTGGCGCTGAGCGCTGCCACCATTGGCCTGGCCATGGTGGTCTGGTTCACCCAGCGCTGGTTGCTGGCGCTCACGGCGCCGCTGGATGTAGGCAAAAGCGTCGGCCCGGAGCGGGGCTATAGCAGCTTGCTGGCTGGGCTGCCGCGCTTTGCCGTCTGGCAAACACGGTTGATACAGCACGGCTACCTGCGCGGCTATCTCTTGACCATTGTCCTGGTGATGACGGGCCTGGTCGGTCTGACGTTGCTTACCCAGGCCGGCCTGCCGACTGTCGCACCCCTTAGCGAACTGCTTTCGGGTGTGGCCCTCTACGAAATCGCCATTGTCGTCCTGATGGTGGCGGCAACGGTCGCGGCCGCGACTGTCACATCTCGGCTGGTGGCCGTGGTCGCTCTGGGCGTGGTGGGCCTAGGGATGACGGTGCTCTTTACGCTCTTCAGCGCACCCGACCTGGCCATGACCCAGTTTGCAGTGGAGACGTTGACGGTGCTCCTCTTTGTCTTTGTCTTCTACCGCCTGCCTCGCTTCCAGCAGTTGACCAGTCGCCGCGGACGGGTGCGTGATCTGGTGGCAGCGCTCTTGGCCGGTGCGACGATGACGCTGCTGGTCTTGACCGCAGTACAGGCGCCCCACCCCATGCATGTGAGTACATTTTTCGCCGAGCAGAGCTGGACTGCCGCCAACGGGCGCAATGTGGTCAACGTGATTCTGGTCGACTTCCGGGCGCTGGACACATTGGGCGAAATCGTGGTGTTGACGGCGGCAGCGTTGGGCGTGCACGCGCTGGTGCGTCCCTTGCTTGACAGCCGGCAGGCTGGGAAATATGGAAGTCTCAGCAAGATCGACGAGCAGGTCGACCGTTCAGTGATTTTCCTAACCTCCACACGTTACCTGCTGCCGTTGCTGCTCTTGCTGTCGCTGTTCCTGCTTCTGCGTGGCCACAACGAGCCGGGCGGCGGTTTTGTCGGTGGGCTGGTGGCGGCCTCGGCCATCGCGCTCTATGCGTTGGCTGCCGGCGTGGCCGAGGCGAGGCGCCTGATGCGTGTGGATCTGCGTACGCTGATGGCGGTGGGCCTGGCGCTCGCCGTGGGCGCCGGTCTGCTCGCCTTTTTTGCCGGCGATCCGTTGTTGACCGGGCTGTGGCTCAGTTGGCCGGTCCCGGTGGTCGGCAAGCTGGGCACGCCCCTGCTCTTTGATGTGGGCGTCTTCCTGGTCGTCGTGGGTGTGACACTCAAGATCCTCTTTACACTGATGGAGACGCCCGACGTGGTGGAACCGGCGAGCCATCCAAGTCAGAGAACGGCGCATAGCCAAGGAGCTGTCCATATGGAAACCATTCTGGCATTGACTGTGGGTGCGCTCTACACAGGCGCCATCTACATGATGTTGCGACGCAGCATCGCCAAGTTCATCATCGGCCTGGTCCTGCTGGGCCACGCCACCCACCTCTTGATCTTCACGGCGGGCAGACCTATTTCCGGCGCGCCGCCGCTGATCGCTGAGGGCGCCCAGCAGTTGACCGGTCTCTACGCCGATCCATTGCCCCAGGCGTTGATCTTAACGGCCATCGTCATCAGCTTCGGCGTGCAGGCTTTCACGCTGGTGTTGGTCAAACGGGTCTACCAGACCGAAGGCAGCGGCGATCTGGACGAGATGCGCCACACCGATCAGTTGGAGGCTTGACGTTCATGGAACTTCTGTTGGTACTACCGCTCCTGATTCCGCTGATCACCGCGATATTGATGCTGTTCGTCTGGCAACACATATCGGTTCAGCGCTGGTTGGATGTCGCAGGCACGGCCTTGCTCTTCGGCGTGGGGCTGCTGATCCTGGCTGTTGTCAGCCGAGACGGCATCCAGGCCGTGCAGATCGGCAATTGGTCTGCGCCTTTCGGCATCACATTGGTGGCCGACCTTTTCAGCGCCATCATGCTGGTTCTGATCGGTCTGATCGGCCTGGTCATTGCCGTCTATGGGCTGGCAGCCCTTGACGATCAACGGCGCCGGGCCGGCTACCATCCGTTGGTGCAGATCCTGTTGCTCTCGCTGACAGGTGCAGTGCTCACCGGGGATATCTTCAACCTCTTCGTCTGGTTCGAAGTCATGCTCATCTCCTCCTTTGTGCTGCTGACCCTGGGTGGCGGGCGCGATCAGATCGAGGGCGCCTACAAATATGTGGCGATGAATCTTTTTGCCTCATCGCTCTTCCTGGCCGCGATCGGCATCCTCTACGGCGTGACCGGCACGCTCAACATGGCCGACCTGGCCATCCGCTTTGACGCAGGCGTCGTCGAGCCGGGCTTGATCGCAACGCTGGCGGTGCTCTTTCTCGTCGCGCTCGGCATCAAATCGGCTATCTTTCCGCTCTTTTTCTGGCTGCCGGCCTCCTACCCAACGACGCCGATTGGTCATTTCGGCGCTCTTTGCCGGCCTGCTGACCAAGGTTGGCGTCTATGTGCTCATCCGCCTCTTCACACTGCTCTTCATCCAGGAGACGGGCAACATGCAGACGCTCTTGCTCTGGGTGGCGGGCTTCACCATGGTCGTTGGCGTGCTGGGCGCGGCTGCACAGAACGAGATCCGACGGATTCTCTCGTTCCACATCGTCAGCCAGATCGGCTACATGATCATGGGGTTGGCGCTCTTCACGCCATTGGCGCTGGCCGGGGCCATCTTCTTCATCGCCCATAACATCATCGTCAAGACCAATCTCTTCCTGATCGGCGGCGTGGTGGGGCGGGTGCAGGGCACGGAGAAACTCAAGAAGTTGGGCGGCCTCTACAGCGCCTGGCCGGCTCTGTCCGCGCTCTTCCTGATTTCGGCATTGGCGTTGGCCGGCCTGCCCCCCTTCTCCGGTTTCTGGGCCAAACTGCTCCTGGTCCAAGCCGGACTCTCGGCTGAAGCATGGATCATCGTGGCCGTCTCGTTGGTGGTTAGCATGCTCACGCTCTATTCGATGACCAAGATCTGGAACGAGGCATTCTGGAAGGAAGCGGCTGATGAAGCGCACAGCCCAGAACAGGGCCGACCGCTATCGCGGGGCGCCGCCTGGTCATTGTTGGCCCCCATTACGGTGCTGGCGGTGCTGGCGGTGGCCATGGGCATTGTGGTCGAGCCCTTCTTACAGCTCAGCCAGAATGCCGCTGACCAACTGCTCGATTCGTCGGCCTACATCGAGGCAGTGGCGGGGACAGCGTCGAACATCGCATCAGCTGTCGTTGCCGGGAATTAAAGGAGAAAATCCATGGTGTTGCTCAATTTTCTACTGGCGCTGGCCTGGCTGGCGCTCACCGGTGAGTTCACAATCCTGAACTTCCTGGTCGGTCTCTTGGCCTCGGCCGCCATGATCTGGCTCGTACAGCGTGTTTCGCCGTTCGAGCCCAGGCGCAGAGGGATGCCTGCCTATGGGTTGAAAGGAATCCAACTCATCTCCTTTGGCCTCTACTTTATCTGGGAACTGATCCTGGCCAACGTACGCGTCGCCATCGATGTGATGCGTCCGCGACCGCAGATTACGCCTGCCGTCGTCGCCGTGCCATTGGATGGGTACTCCGACGCCGAGGTGACATTGTTGGCCAACTTTATCACGTTGACGCCGGGCACGTTGAGCCTGGACGTTGTCGAACGCCGGAAAACGCAGCCCGATGAAGTCCAGCCCAACGAAGTCCAGCCCGACGAAGCGCAATCCCACGAAGTCCAGCGTGTGCTCTACGTTCACGCCATGCATGTCGGCAGGACCCAGGCGGCCATCGAGGATTTTCGCCGTCAAATGAGTCAGAATTTGGGCAACAGAGTCAAGGAGGTCATGAGCTGATGATGGTTGAGGTAGTTGTCTACACTGTTGTGCTGCCATTGCTCGTCGGTGCGGTCCTCCTGAGTGCCATTCGTCTGGCAAAGGGACCTCATCTGTTGGATCGGGTGATCGCGCTCGACTTTGCCACAGTAGTCGTGGTCGGTATCCTTGGCGTCTACGCCATCGCCACCGATCAGCCTGTCTACCTGGATGTGGCTGTGGTTGTCGCCCTGCTCAGTTTTCTGGGCACTATCGGGTTCGCCTACTACATCGAACAGAGAAATCGGAGGCTCAACTCATGATGCCGGAGCCTGATTGACTATGGCGTATTGGCGCTGCTCATCCTGGGTGTCGTGCTCATGTGGATCGCAGCAATCGGCTTGCTGCGCATGCCCGATCTCTACCTGCGGACTTCGGTCACGTCCAAAGGGGCGACGCTGGGTATTGCCGCGCTCTTGCTCGGGGTTGCGCTCCACTTCGGCGAGTTAGGGACGAGCAGCCGGGCGCTGGCCGTGATTGTTTTCATGATGGTAACGGCGCCGGTGGCCGCGCATATGCTCGGGCGGGCTGCCTACCGCAGCCGCGTTCCTTTTGCCCAGACGACCCTGCAGGACGCTGACACCGCTGACGAACTTGTCATGACCTATCCACAGGCGCAGACAGACTCCATGATTGTCGGTAACGATGCAGCCCGTGAAGCGATGGGGCGCCGGTGACATCACTGTCCCCGCCAGTCCAATTCTTGTTTCGAGAGGAGGAAAATCATGAGCGAACGGCGTGGCGACTGGATCTACTCTGAACACTGGGGCGATAGCGCGAGATGCTAGACGAGCAAGTGAGACCGGTTCCAGCGATGGTGGCCAGATCCGCGTCACACAAGGGCAATTGGATGCGGTTGCCATGCGCTGTCGTGAGGAACTGGCCATCTCGTTGCGGCGAACAGGCACCAACACAGTTGCCACGCTTGCAGAGCATGTGCTAACAGTGCGCGTAGAGCACAGCCTGGCAGCCGCTGAACAACATCTGATGCGACGCAGTGAGGGGCGCGCCTTCTTTCAGCACTATATCGAGGAATTGGCGGAACAGATGCATTCTGAACTGAAGCGCCATGTAGAACACATTCTGCCCTACAGCGTCACCTTTATGCGCGTGGTCGTGGATTGCGACAACGATTGCATTCTCTTTCGTTTTGGTCTTACCCCGCGTCCAACATGGCTCAGAGAGGATATCTGAAAAGGTTACCTGAAAAGACGAGGCAACCGGTCAGCAATCCCGGATTGCCGGCGGACATGCCGGGTTCTTCAAGCAGCTTCCCTCAGGCTCTAACGCTGATGTCAAGGACGAACTCTAATGAAAATTTAATGGATTTTATATTGACAATTTGTGTGCGAAATGCTAAGATGCCTTGTAAGTGAGTAGGCAGATTCGCCAAAGCATCGATTCATCGCAACTCGACAGTTCATGATGATTGCGCACGAATAGATGGGTTGAGCAGTAGGCCGACACAGATGTTCCTTTAGGAGGAATGTTTGCGTCGGCCATTTTTGTTTCGTAAACAAGGACGCCTGGTGAACCCGCTGGAAATCGACCGGCACTTTGCTCTAGCGGTCGCATGACAAATTTCCGCAGCGGAATTTGCACCATCGTGTACTTAGAGAATGTACTAAGTTAGTATCTGTCGGTTGTGCGAAAAAGTGCCGGGGATTTGGGCAACAAAGCGAGTGGGTTGACCCTAATTTTGAGGTTTCAGCATCGGAAAGTCCCCGGCACTTTCTGTAACAACTTACAGACTTCTACTTAAGGAGGCAGCAGCATGAGACAGTTTCAGAATAATGCTAAGACCGTTCTCTTCTTGGGCGCACTGACAGGGCTCTTCCTCTTTATCGGCGCATCCGTCGGTGGACGTACCGGCATGATGCTGGCGCTGCTATTTGCGGGGGGCATGAACCTGGGTGCGTGGTGGTTCTCAGACAAGCTGGCGCTGCGTATGAACGGTGCACGCGAGGCCTCTTCGGACGAGCAGCCTGATCTGCATAGAATTGTGGATGTCCTTGCTGTACGAGCCGGCCTGCCCAAGCCGCGTGTCTACGTCATCGAAAGCGACATGCCAAATGCCTTTGCCACGGGCCGTTCGCCTGAAAAAGGGGCTGTGGCGGTGACGACAGGGCTGATTGCTATGTTGGAGACCGATGAGCTGGCCGGCGTCATCGCCCATGAGCTGGCCCACATCAAACATCGCGATACATTGATTGCCAGTGTGGCCGCCACCGCAGCCGGCGCGGTGGCCATGTTGGCTGACATCGTCATGTGGGGCATGATTTTTGGTGGCTTCGGCGGCGATGGCGAGGAAGAGGGCGGACTCGGTGACATGGTCGGTGGTCTGATGGCCCTGATCCTCGCGCCCATCGGTGCGCTTTTGATCCAGATGGCCATCTCTCGTTCCCGCGAATTCAGCGCGGATGCGGCCGGCGCCGCCATCCTGGGTGATCCAATGCCGCTGGCCGGTGCACTGGAGAAGCTGGAGGCCGGCGTTAGCCGACGTCCAGCCGACGTCAATCCGGCGGCTTCGCATCTCTACATCGTCAATCCGATGTTGGGCGGTCTTGGTGCACTCTTCCGTACCCATCCGCAGACGGAAAAGCGGGTGGCGGCCCTGCATGCCATGGCAGGATCGCCTAACCCGTCACAGGGTCTGGTTACAGCACGCTAGGGACCGGGGAGCAGATTTATCGCTGATCGCTCCTTCCGGTGAGCTGACCTGCCTTCAGGCAGAATAACCACTTGCTTCTCCGGAAGGTCGAAGGGCGAGTCTCCGGCTCGTTTCCTACCGATCAAATGCTGACTCGATCACTGTTCCTTGGGGTGCATTTCAGGTTCGGGGCGACAACGTGCCGGGGACGGTCCAGGAGATGCCGGCATGACCCAATTGTACTGGACCGTCCCCAGCACGTGAGATCCTGCCCCCAGCGTGAAATACACCCCGTTCCTTGACTATTCACGAAAGGAAGCGCGATGAAGGCTAATATTCAACTGGGTACAGTTTGGGGCATTCCCATCGGTCTCCACTGGAGCTGGTTTCTTGTTTTTGCCCTGATGAGTAGTTCGCTGGCCTCCAGTCTCTTTCCCGCAATGTTTCCTGAAGCGCCTCTCCTCGCCTACTGGATCATGGGGGCAGTAACAACCGTGCTCCTCTTTGCATCGGTCTTGTTGCACGAATTGGGGCACGCCTTCGAGGCCCTGCGTCACAAGCTGCCGGTGCGGCGCATCACGCTCTTCATCTTCGGCGGCGTGGCTGAACTGTCAGAGGACACCCGCAATCCGCAGGAAGAGTTCCGCATCGCCATTGCCGGTCCGATGGTAAGCATGGCGCTGGCGGCCGGCTTCTACGCTACCTGGCTGCTGAGTCGTGATCTGACTGGGTATTTGGCGATACCGGCCCTCTATCTGGCTCGCATCAACCTGATACTGGCAATATTCAACCTGATCCCCGGCTTTCCACTCGATGGCGGGCGCGTGCTTCGTGCAGCGGTCTGGGCCTGGAGTGGTAGCCAGGTACGTGCCACCCAATATGCCTCAGTCGGCGGCCAGATAGTCGCGACGGGCTTTATGGGGCTCGGTGCGTTTTCTCTCTTTGGCGGTGATGTCTCCAGCGGAGTCTGGCTGCTCTTCATCGGCTGGTTTCTCTTCAGCGCAGCCTCATCCGCAATGAAACAGAATCGTGTGCATGACATGCTCGAAGGCGTAAGCGTGGAACAAGTGCTTCGGCCCGGCTATGCCAGAGTCCCACGCGGCCTGACAATCGACCGACTGGTTTCGGACCATGTGTTGGCGCACGGCGAGGGATATTTTCTCGTAGAGGAAGAGGATCGTGTCGCCGGCATCATCACGCTGACCGACGTCGCACGTGTCGATCGGGAGCGATGGCCCAGCATCACGGTTGAGCAGATTATGACAGCGCCGGAGCGGCTGGTAATATTGCCATCTGAGGCTTCGCTTCTGGAAGCGCTGGAAACAATGGAACGACGTGAGATCCATCAGGTACCGGTCATGTGCGACCAGGGCGTCTCAATGCCTTTGCTCAACAGCGAACTGATCATCGGCATTCTCTCAAAACGAGAGATCAGCGAGTACCTTGGCAAGCGTACCAAGCTTGGTCCAGAGCCGAGCTGAATCGAAAAATGGAAAGGGATAAATGAATGAACAAGCGTAAAGGGCTGCCGTTTCTGGTCTCCTTGGTTTTTGTGATTTTGTTGGCCGGCTGCAGCCAGAACGTGCCCGGCATGGGTGCAGTACAGGAAAGAGCCTGCGAACCGCTCACGAATTTGAACACAGCCGTCGATCAGTTCGCTGCTGTCTCTGAAGACGTCACCGTTGGCGATGTGAAGCAAATCAAGGCGGAAGTCGACGGCGTGGTCTCTCTGCTGAGAACCGCCAACCAGGCGCTCAACTCGGTCGCAATCGAGGAAATGTTGACTGCGTATGATGGCCTTGCCGCCACTGTCGAAGGGTTGCCGGATGATCAACCGCTCGGCGACTCGGCAGCAGAGATCCAGACTGCCGTTCAGCAGGTCCAAGTGGCATTGAACCAGGCAATCTCGGGGTTGAGCTGCGGCGAATAGATCCGAGCGTATGTTGGACTCGAACCTGAGCGCCGCATCGTTGCATCCATAGGTGGATAGCCTGTGATGCAGCGATGAGGCGCTTTTTGTTGCCTCAGTTTTTGCCTCATTTGTCCTCGCTGCCAAAGCCCGATATAATCGAGCTCTCAACAGAGGGACAAGTCATCCAGGACGGTGCAGGCCACCGTCACCCCGGTCTCCGTCCCTCTCTATGCCACATGAAAGCTAGCAGGTACTCTTGACCGCAGCGCTCCTGATCGACTCGCTGATTCGCACGGTGCAAGTTGGCAGTCTCTACGCCCTAATGGCCCTTGGCCTGACATTGACGATGGCCGTAATCAAATTGCCCAACTTTGCCCATGCCGAACTGATCACAGTCGGCGCTTTTGCTGCGCTGGTGATGTCGATGGGGGTATCGAGCAACCCGTTGCTGGTGTTGGGTACGGCCTTTCTGGCCTCGGCGCTGGTGGCATTGGCCTGTCATCGCGTCGTCTACAGACCTCTGGCCAAGGTCAATCCGTCCATGTACACGATGATCCTGGCTTCATTTGCCGTCGGCTTGATCCTGCGCTATATCATCTTTCTGCTGGTTGATCGTTTCGATCTCTTCGACAAGCGCATTCAGGTACCCACAACCGTCTTGTTTCAGACCGACTGGCTGACGCTGACGAATCTCTTCGTCTGGGTTGTGCCGACCAGCATCGCCCTGGTCGTCGTCCTCAGCTTGATTCTCAACTACACAGAACTGGGCCGAGAAATGCGTGCCCTGGCCGACAATGCCGATCTGGCTGCCATCACCGGCATTCCGATCGAACGCGTCAAGAACCTGACCTGGATATTGGCCGGCGGGCTGGCTGGTGTCGGCGGGGCCATGTGGGGAATGTATACCTTCGTCAATCCCATGCTGGGCTGGCTGGCCATTCTCTCGGTCTTTGCGGCCACCATCCTGGGCGGCATGACCAGCTTCATCGGCACCATCCTGGGCGCGTATATCGTCGCCTTTTCGGAAAACACGCTGATGCAATTGCTCAACCACTACCTGGGCATTGATTTCAGCTTCAAGCCGGCGATTCCATTCATCATCATCATTCTCGTGTCTGCTCTTCCGCCCCCAGGGTCTGACCGATTTCGCCGGCAGCCTGGGTATGTTCAAGCAGGAGCCGACGACGGAACTTATAGGGAATGGTGATTGGGGATCAGGGATTGGGGATTGGGTGCAGATTCGGAATCTCTCCTAATCTCCCAATCCCTGTTCCCCAATCACCAATCACCATCCATGCACATTGACCTAGTTGCCACCATCATCGCCCTGCTGACCTTCTTCGGCATCTCTGCGATGATTGCGTTGAGCCTCAATCTTGAATATGGGCTGACCGGGATTCCCAACTTCGGCCAGGCGCTCTTTGTCTCGGTTGGCGCCTACACCGCGGGCGTGACCTATACCGCGTCTGCTGCCGCGGCTGGCCGGGCAAGAGTTCATCTATCCTTGCGGGTCTGGGCTGGGCCAGGCGCTGCAACTGCGCGGCGAGATCATGCGCACCATGCCCGCCATCGGCTTCGCCAACTTTGCCATCACGCTGGTCATCGCCGCGGCCATCGGCGGGCTGGTCGGCTATCTGGCTTCCTATCCGGCGTTGCGACTGAAAGAAGAGTGGTATCTGGCCTTGGTGCTGCTGGTGGCCAGCGAGATTTTGCGCATCTTTATGCGTAGCTATGAACCGGTCATCTGTGGCCACAACGGGCTATCGGGGATATCGCAGCCGTTCACTTTTCTGGGCAACCCACGGCTTTCGTCCATGCTCTTTGCTGCGTTGGTGCTCTGTTTCACCGGCGCGATCTATCTATTCTCGGAACGTCTGGTTCGCTCGCCCTATGGTCGCCTGATGAAATCAGTGCGCGAGAACGATGTGGTCGCCACCAACCTTGGCAAGTCGGTCAAACGCACACGCGCTCAGGTCATGGTCATCGGCTCGGCCATTGCAGCCATCGCCGGCGTCTTCTTCGTGGTCAACCTCGGCTTCGCCAGCGCCAACGACTACGTCATGGCACTCACCCTGGACATCTGGGTGATGATCGTGCTGGGCGGTCTCGGCAACAACAAGGGCGCGTTGCTGGGGGCGTTGATCATCACAGTCCTGGATCGCGTGACCGCCATCAGCGCCATCCAGATGAACATGCTCGGCTCGCAGTTCGAGTTCAACTACGTTCGCTATATCATTTTCGGCATCATCCTGCTGCTCATGCTGCGCTATCGTCCGCAGGGTCTCCTGCCGGAGCCGCTGCACACGACGCGGGCGAGTGAGGCGATGGAGTGATGCTAACCCTAACCAACGTCTCCAAATCTTTCGAAAGCCTACTGGCCGTCAATGACGTTTCGCTGACGGTGCCCGCGCGGCCAGATCATCGGTCTGATCGGGCCCAACGGCAGCGGAAAATCGACGCTGCTCAATCTGATCGCAGGCAGCTTGCAGCCGTCTGCGGGGCGCATTCTTCTGGACGATCAGGATATCACCGATATCCCGGCAGATGAGGTCTTCCAGCGCGGCGTGGCGCGCAGTTTCCAGGACCCGTCGCTCTTTTTTCGCATGTCAGTGCTGGACAACATGCTGCTGCCGGTCAAGAATCAGACCGGTGAACGGCCGGGCAAGGCGCCGTGGCATCGACTCTGGCGGCGGCAAGAGAATGAGAACGCGCAGGCGGTCGCGGCGATCATGGCCCAGACGCAATTGCATGGCCACTACGGTAATCTGGCCTCAGACCTGTCAGGCGGTCAGATGAAGCTGCTGGAGCTATCGCGCAGCATGATGGGCGATCCCAAGCTGCTGTTGCTGGATGAGCCGACGGCCGGCGTTGCGCCCGATCTGGCCTACGAGATCTTCGAACGCATTGAGGAACTGCGTGTTTCAATGGGGCTCACGTTTCTGATCGTTGAACATCGTCTAGAGATTCTCTTCGATTTTGTCGACAGCGTCTATGTCATGCACATGGGCCAAGTGCTTGCCCATGGCACGCCGGACGAGATTGCCGATAACAAAGAGGTTCGTGAAGTATATTTTGGAGAATAGAAAGGGGAAGAATAGAGGTTCGTGATTGGGGGTAGGCTCTCAATCTGTAGGCAGTCTGCCATCCACTCCCTGGGTTCTGTTGACATTTGGCTCGCAGCAACGGCTGAAGCCGGCTGCTAACAACGAAAAGCCGCCTCAGCGGCTAAATCTCAGCGCCCGAGGGCGCTTCTCGTTGTTAGCAGCGGGATTTATCCCCACGAAAGCGAAATGTCAGACAGAACGCTAGCCACCTATCCCTGGTCCCCGATCACCCTCATGCTTTCAATCCAAGATCTCAGCGCCGGCTACGGCAAACTTATCATTTTGAACGAAGTCAATCTTGAAGTGGGCGAATCCCAGTTTGTGGCGATTTTGGGGCCCAACGGCAGCGGCAAGTCGACGCTGCTCAAGAGTATCTACGGATTCACCAATATCGCCGCAGGCGATATCCGCTTCGAAGATGAGTCACTAATCGGGGTTGCCACGGATATGGTCGGCCGGCGTGGTCTTGCCTATGTGCCGCAGCGTGAAAACATCTTCACCTCCATGACGGTCAGCGACAATCTACTGCTGCCCGTGCGCAAGCTGGACAAGCGAGATGCCGATGTTCGCGTTGAGCGAAGCGTTCGAACTCTTTCCGATTCTGAACAGCCGCCGGCGCCAGCGTGCAGGCCAGCTCAGCGGCGGCGAGCGCCAGATGCTGGCCATTGCCATGGGCTGGCTGGCCCGTCCCAAGCTCATGCTGCTTGATGAGCCGAGCGCCGGGCTTTCGCCCCTCTTCGTCACCGAAGTTTTCAAGACGCTCCAGACGCTAAGCCGCAGCGGTATCACGCTGCTTGTCGTCGAGCAGAACGCGCGCAGCGTCCTGCGTTGGTGCGACTACGCCTACATCCTGAGGGAAGGTCAGGTCGCCTTCAGCGGAACGGCCAAGGAGGTCCACGCCGACGAAGAGACGATCAAAGGGTATCTTGGCGTCGGTTTCGGACAGAGAGAAAACAGAAAAAGAAGAGCGAAGATCAAAGATTGACGTGCGTGACGGGTGACCATCCGCTCGTTGATCTTTGCTCTTTATCATTCATTTACCCACCCGAATCCCAAATCACCATCCACCAGTCACCTACCCATGCAAACAGCAACCATTGCGTTCCAAACCGACAAACCACTCAGCCACTACGGTCCTCTGGCCGCGCAGGTCGAGGCCTACGGCTACGACGGCGTGACGGTCTACAACGATATGCTCTACCAGCCGGCCTGGTTGCCGCTGTTGGAGATGGCGCGCGCCACACAGCGGATCAGTGTCGGCGTGGCTGCCGTCAACCCGTTCACCAGCCACCCGATTAGCATTGCAGGCAACATTGCGTTGATTGATGAGGCATCCAATGGGCGCGCTTACCTGGGGCTGGCCCGGGGCGGCTGGCTTGACTTTGTCGGCGTGGAGCCTCAGCGTCCTGTCACCGCGCTACGCGAGTCGATGGCATGCGTTCGCCATCTGCTGCATCAATCAACCGAGCCGCTCAGCGGCGAGATTTTTCCGCTGGCCGGCGGCGACTCACTGCGCTGGTCCATCCTTCGGCCGGACATTCCCTTTCTGCTGGGAAGCTGGGGCGCCAAGACGATCCGGGCCTGCATCGAACAGATCGACGAGATCAAGATTGGCGGCAGCGCCAATCCCGACGTTCTGCCTCACTTCCGGTCCATGGTTTCCAAGGCGGCGGCCGAAGCCGGAGTCAACGGAGACAAGATCGGCCTGGCCATCGGCGCCGTCTCCGTAGTTGACGAGGACGGTGAGGCGGCGCGGCGCTTGGCTCGCCGAGAGGTGGCGCTCTATCTGCCCATCGTTGCCACCCTCGATCCGACCGTCTCCATCGAACCAGAGTTGAAGGCAAGAATCCAGTCTGCGGCCGACCGATATGATTTTGAGACGGCCGGCGCGCTCATTTCGGACGAACTGCTTGCTCGCTTTGCCCTGGCCGGCACGCCGGATGACGTTGCTGAGCAGGCCAATCAACTCTTCGAAGCCGGCGCGGAACGTGTTGAGCTCGGCACTCCGCACGGCCTGAGCACGACCGAAGGTCTGCGACTCCTCGGCGAACGCGTACTGCCCGCCCTAAAACGCGCTTGACCCGACCCGCGCCTACCGCTAAAATGGGACCCCGCCTCCGGTCGGCACTTGCCGGCCATGATATGGTGTACCTGCTGGAAGGTTCGCGCTCGGGTGCGCAGACCAAGCTGCTGACTACCTGGTCTGATACCATAACGGGTGAATCATTGCTGACATGCGTCGATTTGTGACAGGGCCACAGACATGACAAAGCTCCTCTTCCTGGCTGCCGATCCATTGGACACAGATCCCCTGCGCTTGGATGAAGAGATGCGCGCCATCGACATCTCTCTGCGCCAGGCCGATTTCCGCGACCAATTCGATCTGCGCTCTCATTGGGCAGTCCGCATCGGCGACCTGCAGGAACTGCTCTTGCGCCATCAACCTGACATCGTACACTTTAGCGGCCACGGCAGCGCTGCAAGCGAGATCGTGCTGCAGGATGCGCAGGGCCGCGGCGTTATCGTACCCACAGATGCGCTCAGCGATCTGTTTGGCGTCTTGCGGGACGACATTCGCTGCGTCGTGCTCAATGCCTGCTATTCGGCGGACCAGGCCGAGGCCATTGCCACCCAGATCGATTGTGTCATCGGCATGACCGATGCCATCACCGATGTGGCCTCCATTGAGTTTGCAACAGCGTTCTATCGGGCGCTGGGATATGGACGCTCGGTGAAGACGGCCTTCGGCCTGGGCTGCAATCAGATCGATCTGGCTGACGCTGGGTGAGGCCCACAAACCAATTCTGCTGGGACATACGGACCCAGGGACAGTCTTTCTGCTGAAAGACCAAGATGAAGAGAAACGACACGATGAGCAAAGCAGAGAGATCCCCGAAACCTTGGTGGGACCAGTTGGCGGCAGGGCCGGCGGATTTCGATATCGGCGGCGATGTGATCATTGCCAATTTTGGGACCGGCGCGCGCAACGTAGCTGTCGGCAAGAACATCCAGCAGACGGTTTACGAAACCGTCGGTGAGCCGATGCCGGACGACAAGGCCGTCATTCCAGGAACAGTTGGCCCTCTTCAAGAACTCGCTCGATGCCGCCCAGTTGCCAGCCGCCCAGTTTCCGATCTGCAGATGTTGGAGACGGAACTGATCAAAACCGGCGACGATGACATTCCTGCCGGAATGTCATCATGCAGGCCGGAGATTTCTTGATCGATAACTTGCCTGAGATCGCTGAGGCGCTGGCCACGCTCTTCGCCGCACCCGCAGTCGGGCGTGTGCTGGGCAAAGCCGGCCAGGAGACGGTCATTGGCTGCGAGAACGTTTCGGGTAACGATTTAACACGGTTGTCATTCCGATGATTGCGAAGCGAAGACGAATCCGGCTAGGCACAGGTGAGGTTTCACACTTCGCACGCAATGGAGACTCTACCTTTACCCAGCAGTAGATTCTGTTGAATTGTGCGCTTGCAGTAACGCTGCAGCCGGATGTCAAAACGAATAGCGCCATCGGTCGCTTTCTTTTCGCCATGCAGTCGATGCGATGGCGCTTTCCGAATCAGACACTATGACCGATCAACAGGCTCCCCAGCCACCGACAACCCCAGCAAAGACGATGGTCAGTCCTGGCTACGGCGTCAGTGGGCGAATCTGCGCGGCGGGCGCTGGCGAGATGTCATCATTGCCAACATCGGGGATGACGCCGAGAACATCGCCGTCGGCAAGAACATCTTCCAGATCAATGTGGGCGGTCATAACATCACGCCCTACCTGCTGGTGATCATGCTGGCTGTGCTCGTCCTGGTCGGCTACTTCTTCTATCCGAGCGTTGAGCCGCTTTGGAATCCGTCGAAGATGAGCGGCACCAATAGTATCGCCATCGCCAATTTTGGGCTTGTGAAACCCGATGGAAGCATTGGCCGATCTGACTTCGGTGAAATCCTGAGCGAATTGGTCTTCGATCAGCTGAGAGAAGAGTATGCTCAGATCGAGGGCGAGGATGTCTTTGACGGCAATGTGTCCATCTGGCATGACAAACAGACCCACGAGAAGAAGAACGTGCGCTTTGGGGTAATCGAGGGCCGTACACCGGAGGAGCGAAGCGAAGCGGCAGATAGACTGGCCAGGCGCATTGATGCCGACATGGTCATCTACGGCAACCTGACTGACCAGGAAGATCCGGAAGGCCTAGTGCTGGAGTTTTATTATCGGTCGCCGACGATTAGCCGCGAACCCGATGCCGTTGTGGGCAACCATCGACTGGGTCGCCCTGTGCCGGCCGGGTTCAGTCTCTACGCCATCGATCCGGCTACCGCCAAATCCATAGCGACAGAGCCGTTGGCGGACCGCACCAGCGCCATCTTCTATCTGACCCTCGGGCTGACCCAAGGATTGGCCAACAATCACGAACAGGCATTGGCCACCTTCCAGCGCGCAGAAGTCGAACTGACCGAGTGGAAAGACGAGGACGGCAAGGCCGTTCTCTACTACTTCATGGGGCGTAGCGCCTTGTTGGCCCGACGCCACGATGTGGCAATCACTGCGCTGGAGGATGCGCTGGCACTCAACCCGGACTACGTCAATGCCTTGATAACGTTGGGTGCAGTCTACATCGACAAGGCTCAGCTCTTCTTCGTTCGTGATCGAGAACTGCCGCCCGAAATCGCTGACTGCATTCCGGCCTCGGGCTATGAGCACAGTTCACCGACATTGGAGGACGCTATCACTGATATCGAAACCGGGCTGGCCTATCTGGGTCAGGCCGTTTTGCAAGCACCGGAGACGCTGACGTCGCCGCTCAAACAGATGGCGCAGATGACGCGGGCAATCGGCCGCAATCTGCGCGGGCAAGCAGCCATCTTTGCCGGCGACATGGCCACGGCGCAACAATCTGTCTCCGCTGCACAGGAGGACTTTGACGCCGTTGTCGAACCGTTTGAGAAAGCCGAGCAGCCACGCTATGTTGCATGGACCCATCTCGGCAACGGGGCCGCCCATCTTCTGGAAGGCCACTTGAACGTGAGCGCAGCGGTAAATGCTGAAAATGCAGGCGATACCGAAGTCGCTGCCACCGAGCGCGCAGCAGCAGTTGAAGCCTTGGAGCAAGCAGGTGCACACTTTGAGGCATGCATCGCCGCCGAGGGCGACAAGATTGTCGCGGATCAGCTCTTTCAGAAGTTCATCCTGGCATGCGGCTGCGAACCCTATCGCGAGCAGGCCCAGGCAACTTTGGACGAGCAGTTGCAGCTGCTGGAATAGTGGCTCATTGACGTGGGGTCCGCAGCAACGGCTGAAGCCGGCTGTAGGATGGTACGAGGAGGATAATCATGAATTTTACGCAACCACGGCACATCCCGGAGTTTTCTCCACATTTTTCTCGGAACCGCTTCTTGAGATTTTCTCTGGCAGCGATTTTGGTCTGCTCAGTTGTGTTCACCCTGTTGCTTACTCTAGTGCTAGCCCGGTCAGTGGCAGCTCAATCGGTAGCGGCTGAAGATTCGAACGTCCTGTCCGGCGGCGAGCCGGTTCGCGGTGAAGTCGTCGACCGTTTTGGCGAAGAGTGGATCTTCTCGGCCTGCGCAGGGGACGTCGTGACGCTCACCATGCAGAGCGACGAATTCAGCGCCTACCTGGAGCTGTTCCCGCCGACCGGCCGGCGTAGCTTGGCCGAGTCCGAGGCGGACGGCGATACCGCAATGCTCCAGGAGATCGAATTAGAAGAGAGCGGTGAGTATACAGTGATCGCTGCCGGGGAAAGACGCTCCGATGCAGGAGAATACACGCTCGCGCTCTCCTACAACGATTCCGCAACCGACGATTCTGCAACGGGCGACGCTGCCAAATCGGCAGATGGCTGGCTGCTGCCCAACGAGGTGGTAAGCGGCACCATCCGCACACGCTTTGGTGACGAATGGGCGTTTCGTGGGTGCAAAGGAGACATCGTCGATATCGATTTGGAGAGCGATGAATTTGACACCTACCTCGAACTCTACGGCCCATCCGATCGCCAACCGCTGATAGAGGATGACGACGGCGGGCGCAGATCCAATGCACTGATTGAGGCGTTTGAATTAGACCAGAACGGGACATTCGTGATCGTCGCCGGCGGTGCG
This sequence comes from uncultured Chloroflexia bacterium, assembly GCA_963765875.1. GTDB lineage: Bacteria > Chloroflexota > Anaerolineae > Caldilineales > Caldilineaceae > JAWKOK01. The sequence goes on along the minus strand of CAVXYK010000029.1, from coordinate 264,096 downwards.
ACACGCAGCGATGTCGGAGAATATCTCCTGACGCTGGCGGTTGAGCATGCGTATGGCGCTGACTCCTTTGTCACATCGACCGTCGAGCCGACTGCAACAGCTACGCGTGTCCCGACGAAGCGTCCCACGGTGCGACCAACCCGTCGTCCAACCGCCACGCGAACACCGACGCGCACGCCGACACCAGAACCGGAAGTCTGTTCCGTACAGGTGAACAGACTCAACCTACGCAGCGGACCGGGCGTGGTCTACGATCCGCCCATTGGCGGCATCCCGCGTAATGCGGAGTTGATTCCGCTGTCACGCAATGCAGCCGGCGCCTGGATCGAAGTCGAAGTCGCATCGAACGGGCAAAGAGGATGGGTGAGTTCCGCCCCACAATATGTGGACTGTACGTTTGAGATCTCGGAACTGCCGCTGGGTATCATTCCGCCCACGCCGATTCCGACGCCTACACCCACACCAACGGCTACACCAACGGTGGCGGCGTCGCCTACGCCCACGCCGCCCGCATTTGTGATCCTGCCCGGCGGCGGTGATCCGGGGCCGTTTGAGGGGGATGTTGTGGCGGGCGCAGGAACGTTCAGTGTGGGCTCGAGCCAACCGACCTTCCGTGACCGCATCTACTTCCGCTTGCTCGTGAAGGAACGAGGGCGTTCCTCTGACGGCGACGGCGTGGATCGGGTGGAGATCAGTGTTCGCTTTCAGCCGAACAACGGCAATGAGCGCCAGGTCTATAGCCGCACAGAGCGCACACCCGGCTACTGTTCATTTGGCGGAGGCGAGCCAAATTGTGACGTTGTCCGCATCGGGCGAGACGCGCGCTGGCCCGACACCGACACGCCAATCGAAAACGGCAACTATGAAGTCAACTTCAGCGTCGTGCGTGACGGCGAGAACAGCCCTTCCGCCAACTGGCGTGTGCCGTTTGTCATCAGCAATTCTGACCTGCCGGACGGCGGACCAGGTGCGGGACCGGCTGACATCGTGGCCCGTGTCGCACAGACCGGCCCGGGCACTACAGCCACGTTGATTTCGGGCCGTGCCGTCTTCCAGGTGGAAGCATACGATCCCAGTCGTGGCAGCCGCGATGGCGACGGCATCGAGAACATCGACATGAGCATTGTTGGGCCGGACGGACGCACTGTCTACCAGCGTACCGAAAACAGTGTCGCCTACTGTGCCTTCAGCGGCGGCGAGCCGGACTGCGAAATCTGGGATTTCAATGCATCCGGCAGAAAGTGGCCCAGTGGGGAGTCATTGCAGCCGGGATTTCACCGGCTTGTGGCCAGGGTCAATGCTGAAGATGGTCGTCAGAAGACCGTCGAGTTGACGGTGGAGATTCGCTAGGCAAGGAGATTACGATGGTACACCGACACCGAACACCGACGATAGTCATCGTGCTGCTGATGTTATTGATGCTTGCCGCATGTGGCGGCAGACGCAATGCGGACTCAACTGATGAGGATGAGGTGCAAAGCGCCATCGCCACCGGCATTGCAGCGACTCAGACCGCTGAGCGTGCTACAAGCGAGGCGGCGGCAGCCATTGCTCAGGCGGTCGAAGCGACGGTCACTGGGTTGGCAGTTGAGGCCGCTACGGCAGAAGCGTCAACGAACAGTGAGGCTGTGGAGCCAACGCCCACACCTACAGAGCCCGCAGGGGGCAATCCGCCTCAAGGGGTCGAACCAATCGAACCGCCGGCAGCAGTAGCCACGCCAACTGCGCCGGCACTGGTTGTCATCCCATTTGAACTTGGACCAGATGAAGCTGCGCCGACACCGCCCGCGCTGATCATTCTGCCCGGCGGCGGCTCGGGTGACGGCATGGAAGGGATTATCGGTACCGAGCCGGACCTCGTCACCTTCGATGGCGATTCAGGTGCGCCGGTCTTTCGCCGTGCGATTTCGCTTCAAATGATTGTGAGAACAGTTGACGAGGGCTCGGCAGACGGCTCCGGCATCGAACGCGTCGAAATCGAAGTTGTTGATGACGAAGGCGAAACTGTCTACACCAAGATCGAAAATGATGCCGGATATTGTCTGTTCGGCGGTGGTGAACCCGATTGTGCCCTGGTACGCCTGGGCAATGGAGCGACCTGGCCGGGCACGAACCGATCTATCGAGGAGCGGGGATACACAGCCTTCTTCACAGTGGTTCCCGAGGATTCGTCCATCGACTACGGAGAGTGGCAACAAGACTTCGAGGTGCGCACACCTGGATATGCTGCTCAGGGCGAAGAAACTGATGTCCGAGCAGAGCTTGCAGAAACCGAAAAGGGCAGCACTGCACGAACAGTGTCTGGCAATCTCGTGTTTCAAGTTTCGGTTGCCGATCTCGCCGGCGGCAAGGATGACGGCGACGGCATCGACTATGTGGTGATGGGTGTGATTGGGCCGGATGGGAAACAGGCCTATGCCAAGCGTGAAGACGCCGCCGCCTACTGTGCTTTCGGTGGCGATGCACCCTGTCCGGCGTGGGACTTTGCCAAGAACGATGGTCGCTGGCCCGATGGCGGACGAATCAGCAAGGGAAGGCATATTCTGCGTGTCATCGCAGTGACGGAGAGCGGAAGAAGCCAGGTTTTCGACTGGGCGATCGATATTCAGTAGTCATTCAATGTTGATGTACAATACGGGTTCGAATTTTGAGAGAGGCCCGAACGTGCGCACTGACATGTTGGGGTCCCAATGTTGGAACGTGATGGTGCGATGGCATGAAGATTCAGAATGGGACAAAGCCGCCGGGCGAGACCACGGTGGTCATCGCCATGAGCGGTGGGGTGGACAGTTCGGTGGCCGCTGCATTGCTGGTTGAGCAGGGGTACAATTGTATCGGCGTAATGATGCGCCTCTGGGCCGAAGTTGGAACAGGCGAAGGCTCGACCAACAAGTGTTGTAGCCTGGAAAGTGTCAACGACGCACGACGGGTGGCTGATGAACTGGGCATTCCTTTCTATCTGATCAATGTCGAGGATGTGTTCAAAGAGAAAGTGGTCGACTTCTTCATCGATGGCTACAGCAGCGGCCAGACGCCTAATCCCTGTCTAGCCTGCAACCGCCATATACGCTTCGACTATCTCCTGAACTATGCTCGCAGCCTCGGAGCTGACTACCTGGCAACCGGCCACTATGCGCGTTTGGAACGGGATGCAGATGGCGTTGTACATCTGCTCAAAGCGGTCGATGACCGCAAAGATCAGAGCTATGTCCTCAGTGTGATGGGGCAGGATGAGCTTGGCGATGTGCTTTTCCCCATCGGTGGCTACACCAAGCCCGAGATACGCGAGATTGCCCGCAGCCGGGGCCTGCCCATCGCCAGCAAACATGATTCCATGGACCTATGTTTCGTGGCCGATGATGACTACCGCCGCTTTCTGCAAGATTGGGCGGCAGAGGCCATGCAGCCAGGCCCCATTGTCAACCGCACCGGCGATCTTCTGGGGCGACATCGGGGATTGCCCGGCTATACCATCGGTCAACGCAAGGGCCTTGGCATCAGCGGGACGCGTGATCCCCTGTTCGTGTTGGAACTGGATCACGAACGAAATACGCTGATCGTAGGCACGCAGGATGAGTTGGGGATCGATAGCCTGGTCGCCCAAAAGGTAAACTGGACGGTTCGTCCGGTGGCGGTGGGAACCCACGCTCAATGTAAGATTCGCTATCGGGCTCAGGCCGTCGATTGCCTGCTTTATCCGGGCGATAACGGTCGCGTCGACGTGCAATTGGCTGAAGCGCAGCGCGATGTGACGCCGGGACAAGGTGTGGTATTCTATGATGGTGACCGTTGTCTCGGCGGAGGCATTATTGCCAAATGAACACCATTTTCCCCCCGGCGTTGCTATTGGGTCTACTGCTGAGCGTTAGTTATGCCGGGCTGTTCCACCTCTGGGGCGGACACGGCCTTCGTGACTTGTTGCTCTATCTTTTTGCGGCTCTAATGGGCTTTGTGGTCGGCCATTGGCTGGCGGAGATTTTACAGATTCCACTGCCGCAAATTGGTGAGCTACATATCGTTGTCGCATCGCTCGGTGCATGGTTGGGTCTGTTGATTGTCTATCTGCTCAAACATGGGGCTGACACGGTCGCAGATTGATAATTGCATTAGATTTACGAGTTGAACGAACAAGGAGAGTCATCAATGACAGCCAGCGCTACTGCCCGTGATCTGGCCATCATCGTATTGGCGATGCAGGCTCTGGTCGTCAATATCCTGCTCGGCGTCCTAATTTGGCAGGTGTGGCGAATGGTCAAACTGCTGAATACTGAGGTCAAGCCGATCCTGGAGGATACCCAGGAGACCATTGGCACGTTGCGGGGCACGGCAACCTTTGTTAGCGACAATGTCGTTGATCCTGTGATGAATACCACGCGCAAGGCCACCAAATGGCGCGGCACATTTGTCTCGCTGACCTCAGATCTGCGGCGCGCGACAGGTAGCTCACCAAGTGTCGGTCCTCTAGATGAGTAGCGTCCCGTCATGGGATGATCCCAAAGAGCAGTTCCCCGTTTTTTACTTTCGACCCACATCATTGATGGACATCCGCGCACAAGAACCAGGTTGCCTAATCCTTACAATCTTGGATCCTTCAGTCATTGTCCAGCAAACAACTTAGCGACACCAACCCCCAGAGGTCAATTGCGGACAGTCACTTAGCGCCCGTCGCACAGGCAGCGTATCCCCAACTTCGCCCGTTTCGTATGACTTTTACGCTATGGTGATTGATTTATTGCGTGCGTGCCACACGGCGTCGATTTAGGGTATTGGTCCCCGCCGCAACACCAATACCGGATTCCTGATTCCAACTCGCACAAGCGTGAAAGGTGATATACCATGCCTTACATCTCCCCTTCTGCCGACATCGGAATCGCCTCCCTGAGAAAAGCTGTACGGATCTTGCTGATGGCCATCCTCCTTCCGGCGTTACTGGTAGGCTGGTTTACCTTGCCGGCCCAGGCGCAGGCCCAGGCAGATCAGCCAGTGAGTGACTTGGATCGTGCAGGCTGGACCGCAATGTCGAGCCGGGTCTACGATGCGGCGCCCATCGGCGACGATCTCTGGCTGGCGCAGGACGGCGGCCTTACCCGTTGGAATATCGAGGACGGCGCGATTGAGCAGATCACCCAGATCGACGGGCTGCCCCACGCCGTTGTCTACTCCGTTGTCGTGGATGAAGCCGACACGCTCTGGCTCTCCGGCAACGCCGGTGTGAGCCGGCGCGACGCCGCAGGCGCATGGACCCACTACGCCTCTGACCTGCCGCCCATCGCCCAGGGACAGACGCTGGCGCTGGGCAGCGGCGGTGACCTATGGGTTGGCCACGGCACAGATGAAGTCTCCCAGGTTTCTCGATTGACGGCAGATGGTGAGTGGATCATCTATGCAAGCATCAAGGATGCCGTTGCGGCCGACTTTGCAGCCCTCCTCACCACCATCAATCGCCAATCGCTGTGGAGCATCTCCTACGGCGAGGTGTGGTCCGGCTTTGACGCCTACGACGGATCCGGGTGGACGACACGGTTGCCGCCCGCTGACAGCGAAGGAGAGAATCAAATCGGAGAGCAACTTGCCGATTCGGCTGGAAATCTCTACGCCCCTCAATTATACGGTCCAGTATGGAAATGGAATGGTACTGAATGGAGTATCCTTGTCGACACAGGCCAGGATTATGTCCGATTTTTTGTCACTCCTGACGGATCGCCATGGTATATCACAAAGTGGAGCCCCGGACCGTGGCGTCTGGATTTGTACAATGCGAGCAATCTGATTACCGGCGCGAGTGCAGCGACTTTCGCCCCGTTCCAGCCGTTTGTCTGGGCGGATGACGGACAGGTCGTCATCTTTGATCCGGCTCTCATTACCCAGGTCGCAGCAGATGAAGCTATAGAAGACGAATTGCCGGCACAGTACGGCCACTTGAACCAAGGCTCGTACCGTATCGAACTGCGTACCAGCGATTCCGGCGACCTCTATGTCGGCGATAGCAGCTTTTCAAGCATTGGATCCTGGTCTTCTCGCATCCGTCGCTTCGATACAACTTCTCCCCCAACACTCAAAGACGATCGATGGACTCCGCTTATCGACGACGGCGCCTATCGAATTGTCTCATGGGAGATCAGCCAAGATGATTCAGTCTGGTCTCTGACGAGAGATCTTTCTGGTTCCCACCCTCTCTATCCGGCTTCGCCGCCACGCCAACGGAGCGATACGCTCGATGTTTCCTATCCCGGCCCCCCGGATTGGAACGGGGAACCACCGGACAATCACCTCTGGATTGTCGATCCGGAAACTGTGCTGACCCTGACCGATAAGGTTCACCGCCTGCACAACAACGGCACGCCTACGGATTTCAGCGACGATCGATGGACTAACCATGGCAATGCCCCTGGGTACAAAGATCTGGTCGAAGATTCCAAGGGGTTTGTGTGGGTAAGTGCATCTTTCTACGACGGCGCCACCCAAGAATACATATGGGCGGCCTATCGCTATCACGAGCCGTCCGGGAGTTGGTCGAATCAGTTGGCATGGTCGCCGCTATCCAACGGCGACGAAGTGTATCAGTTGGCGCCTGCCCAAGACGGCACAATGTTCTTTGTCCCACGGGTGCGCGATGAGATCATCGTAATCTGGCCGGACTTCACTGTGGAGACGCTGTTGATGAGCGACCTAGCGACGGAGCAGCTGGCGCTATTGCGCACCACCGAACGGCGCAACACGCGCTGGGTGGTCGATCCGGATGGCGTGCTCTGGTTCACTCGTGCCAATGCCGAAACCGGCGCGAAGGAGTTGGTCAAGCATTCGGAGACCGAAACAACGGTCTACGCTATGTCGGATTCGCTTGACTGGTTTAGCGATCTGGTCATGGATGCCTACGGGCACATATGGAGGACCGGCGGCGACAGGGACTATACGATCTGGCGTTTTTCACCCCTGCCCGATTTTGCCTTGATGGCCGATCCGGCGGTTCTCTTGATACCTCCTGAAGGCCAAGCAAATGGGGCGCTGACGATTGACGCCAACGCCGAGTTCAGCGGCACTGTCTCGATCTCGGTGACGGATGTGCCCCAAGGCATCGACATTGTGCTGGGCGCGCAGGAGATCACGCTCGACGCCCCCATTCCATTTACGGTCTCTGTTTCTGCGGACGCAACGGGCAGCCATCAACTGTCGGTAACGGCCCGATCCCGCGCCTTCGTCCGTACCAAGACAATCTTCGTCGTAGTCTTTGATCGGGAGCACGCAAACTTTCTGCCAACCGTCATTGCAGACTGAGAAAATCTCGCGACTCCGCAGCAAAAAGGTAAATTTGCCACAGATTGCCACAGATAAATAACTGATTTTCACAGATGATATTTGAGCCGCGCCTTTGCTATCAGACCTTATCTGTGGCTAGATGCCCGGCCCACGGCACAGAAATCGCCGGGCCAAACAGCTTTTTCTCATGAAGCGGCTGAACCAGACAGCTTCCTCTCTAGTGGTTCAGCCGCTCAGAATCTCGCGTTACTCAATTTCGTGAATTCCCGAAACAGAAGACGCCGCGCATCTTTGCGCGGCGTCCATAATTTCAACTGTCGAAATGCTGTCTACTCGAATTCACCAATACTGACACGATCGATCACGGCGGTGCCGCCGATGAATAGGGCTGAAAATGCCGGTATTAGCGGATTCACCCCTGCGCCCGCTACTTCCATCAGACCAACAGCCATCAACATGACAACACCAAGCACGAGCAGGGCATTGCTAATATGGTTTTTCGCCATCTGAACCACTCCATAAGTCAACGTGCAGTCGGCCTAGCGGGCCGTCGCAAACAAGCTTCTACACGTTCAATTATATGGAATTCGACTCTCTGATCAAATCCAGCGTCGGTAGATGGTCTGAAAACGGACGTGATTTGGCCCGAAATCGACGATCAGCAACTGAATGTAGCTCAATCGTAGGGTAGTTGTCTGAGCTCACATTTCTGTGCTTCGGGGTACTGTTGCTATGCCGCGGCTCCGGGCTGTACGGGCAGTGAGTCGCCACCTTCGTCAGACTGTACGGCGATGCTCTCCGTCGACAACGCCGACACGCTCAACAGCACCAGTACGATCCAGATACATGATGTCATGAATAGATGCACCAGTTGTAGCCAGACTGGCGCCTTGAGCACAACATTGAGTGTGCCAAGAACGAGTTGCGCTGCATAGAGCGCTGTGAGCGTTTGCGCGAAGCGATGGGTGGTTGAATCCTGGCGTTTGCCGGCGGCATACCAGGCAGCGCCCACAACCAATGCTCCGACGATGATGGCGATGATCGGGTGATAGATGCGCAGATCAACCAGGGTCGCCACAATGGGCGAATCTTCGGGAGAGATTCCGGCGGTGAGGACGAGCGTGTCGCCCAGTGCCGTCACGGCTCCACTGGCGCCCAATATCATCATACCAATGATCGATGCCAGTAACATCCAACCAACTGTACCTTGATGTCGCACTCGCATAGCCGGTCGACCCGAGGCCCACCAGGCCGTGAGCGTGAGCGTGCCCAGTAGTAGAAACGTGTTAATCAGATGGCCGGCCATCCAGTAGGCACGGGCAATCGATACGTTGCTGGCCGTGTATTCAAGCAGAACCAGCCCCGCGCCGATCAGCGCTTCGATGATCATGAAAATCATGGTGGCATTGGCGGCCCGTCGGGTGCGATATCCGCGGGGGAAGATGCGCCATGCCCAGATAAAGAGGATCACGACGGCGATCAGGGCCACACCGCTGCTGATGCGATGCGAGAACTCGACCATCGTCTCAAACCCGGGCGATTGGGGCAAGACATCTCCCTGGCAGAGGGGCCAGTTACTGCCACAGCCGGCTCCTGAGCCGGTTGCACGTACGAACGCGCCCCAAACGATCACCACTATGTTGATGCCTAGCGTAACCCAGGCAAAGGTTGCGTATCGACTTGATTTGATGTCCATGATATTCCTAGATTTTGACTTTGAATCTTGGCGCTGGGATTTTGGTTGTCAGTGCCGAAGCACGCTCCTTTTTTGCATCTGCCACTTAGCGTATTAATATACCTCAACTGGTCGTCAATGAGGAATATTTTGGCTTGGAACATCTATGACTCAATCAGCATCAGGAATGACTCCTCCTATCGGCGACGATCCTCTGGCCCAAGCTCCCGACCGATCTCGTGAAGGTGGCCACGCACGTTGGACGTGGCCAATATTGCTTTTGCTCCTGGTTGTCAATACCCTCGGCAGCCTCTACTGGGTAAGCCGCAACATCGTCATGGTCGGCCATGACGCGACCAGTTATCTGGAAACCAGCATCAAATACACCCAATTCCTGAATGGGTTTTCGCTGCCCAATTGGTTTGCGGCGGTCACCTTTCCCGATTACCGCACACCTGCCATCTACATCGCCACACTGCCGTTTTTGCACCTGTTCGGCATCGATATGGACGGCGCACAGATGCTCAACGTTGCGCTGTTGCCACTGACCATTTTGGTTACCTACTTCTTGGGTAAACGGGTTGCGGGTTCGACGGTCGGGTTGCTTGCGGCCGCGTTGGTCGGCTTTCTGCCCATGATGGCGGCCATGGCCCGTCTCTATTACGTCGAGATACTGCTCACGGTGGTCGTGGCCTTCAACATGCTGGCGCTCTTCCGCACCGACCGATTCACCGATCGTCCTTGGTCGCTGATCTGGGGCGTCAGCTTGGGGGTAGGGCTGCTTGTCAAATGGACACTGCCCATGTACCTACTTATCCCGGTGATCTGGGTGATCTGGCAGAGTGAGCTGCTGCATGACCAGATTGCCTGGCTGCGCAGCCCCACAGTCCACCTCAAGGCGTTGGCCATTGCCCTGGCGGTCGGCATGGCCATTGCGCTGCTCTGGTTTTGGCCCGATCGTGTGGCGGCTCTGGAATTCCCGCTCGGCAACTGGCTGCTGCCGGCTTGGGCGCTAATGGCGACCGCCTGCGTCTACGCGATCATCATTCCATCGACCAGACTGAGCAACTGGTGGGCAAGTCTGCTCTTGGCGGCCGCCATTGCCAGTCTCTGGTATTTTCCGTACATCGACTTTCCCGTCAAGTTGCTGGTGATCGACAAAGAGCGCGCGCCGGAAGGGGCCGGGGCGTTGAACCTGAGCAACTACACGCGCTACTTCTCCTTCTTCTACCGTGAGCATCTCGGCGCGCTGGCATTCTGGCTGATCATTCCCGTCGGCCTATTTCCCTGGCTGCGCAGCTGGTGGCGGCGTTCGACGCTCAATCGTGATGCAACCTTGCTGTGGCTGAGCATCCTCTCCGCCTACATTGTGCTATCGATCATCCTGCAGCATAACGCTCGCAATCTGGTGCCGATTTTGCCGCAGCTTTGCATTCTACTGGCCATCGGTGTGCGCGCATACTCGAAGCCGGTGGGCCGCATCGTGGGTGCGGTCTGGCTGAGCCTGTTGATCGTACAGTGGAGCCTCTTCACATTCCAGTCGCTGGGCCATGCCTTTGCCGCCGGCAAGCCGCTCTGGGCAAACTCCGACTATGTTGTATCGCCCGCCAGCGGGACCACCGATCCGGCATACTGGATCGCACCTGACGTGCTTGAAACCATCGGTGAGCCCGGCGAAGACGGCGATCCCGACTCCCTGGGGATTTTGGTTGAGACCTGGGAGGTTCACCGGGGCATCTTTCGCTATCTGTCAACGCGCGCCGAGAAGAATCTTACGATCATGGCGCTGACGGAGGAGGACAGCCGCGGTTGGAGCGATGTATTGGCAAATCGATGGTTGCTGATCAATGAGGGGGACAATTCAGGGGTTGCGGAGCCGGGCCAACGGGTGATTGAACGCGTTGAAGGCGGCGACCTGCTCTTCCATCAACTCTATCACCCGGTCAAGCGCTATCCGATCCCCAGCGGAGATACCATCGTGCTATACCAACGAACGGCCGGCCCCAGCCAGCCGCTGGAGTATCCGGTTGTGTTGATCGAATCGGCAGCGATTGCCGATGCCATCAACGCACAGTCGAGCCCGGCTGCCACGTTGTTTTTCTCCAATGCGGATGTCGCTACATGGGTCGGCATCCACGATCTGACTGTTGAAAATGTGGTCATTGCCGAAGAGGGTGGTGCGCAGATCGAGCAAGGCCAGGCATTGTTGAAGGACGCTACCGGTACACTGTTGGTGGCAACGCGTTACGATAGCTCAGAGATGCTGGATGCGCTACGGGCGACCAGCTATGTGGTCAGTGAATCGGGGGATGGCGACTTTCGACTAACTACAGTGGGACGCCCAAGTCGAGAGACGGTATCGTTGCCCGTGACGGCTGAATGGCACGCAGTTCAGGTTACGAGTTTGACCGGCTATGATCGCGCCGATCCTGGTGAGGTTCTGCCCATCGACATGGCAGTAGCGGGGCAGATCGACGGTTCGCTCAAGATGTCAGTGCGTTTGGTCGATCCGAACGGACAGACGGTCGCTCAGCAGGACGTGACGTTGATGCCCAGCGTCAAGCTTGGCCTGCTGGTGCCGCCGCATGGTGTCGCGGGTGATTACACCCTCGCTGCCGTCGTCTACGATACCAACACAGTCGAGCCTCTCCTCGATCAGACCGGCAACCAAGTCGCAAACCTGTCAGAGATTACTGTGTCGGACAGCCGTCTCCGTTGAGGATCGTCGTGAGGAACAACCTGATCGGCCCCGATTCGATCTGGTTGGGTTGAGCCGGTGTCGGCTCAAGCGCCTGCTGGTTGCTTCCACCGTCAGGATAGCGCCCCCAGGACACTTCTGATCCATCATCCTGCACACCGTTCGACGCTCCATCTCCCAACGGAAGCATATCGGTCATTGATCGATCAAGGGCATCGGTCGCGTAGAGCGCCACGCCTTCGTCGCCGTCTGTCAGCCGAAATGATGTATGTGTCGGCCCGGCCGCGGGGTTGCCGTCGGCGATGAAGAGGAGATGACCACGGAGAGGGATGCGCACACCGTCGGGAATGCGATAGCGTGTCGGATCGTCAAGGTCGTTGGTCAAGTACATGCCGCTCAGATCGACATCCGCATACTCCAGGTTGAAGAGTTCAAACCAACCGACTTGCCCGTCCATGCCGTCAGGGCTCACAGTGGGATCTGGCTCCTCAGGTGACAGTTCGTTGACCACCAGGCGCGGGTTGTCTTCGATCCGTGCCGGAGTCAATAGCCCCGCTCCTCTGAACCCTTCGGCGAATACGGGCAGCCCGCTCTCCTGATCGCGTGCCATATTCTCAGTGATGACAACCTGAATCTGAATCGGGACCGACCCGTCGGCGCAGGCGTTGTCATAGCGTCCCGTCACGAAGTAGGTTGCCTGCTCGCCGGAGGACAAGGGAAGATTGGGCCCGCCCGAAGGCAATGCAATTGTCAATCGACCCTCAGCGTCCAGAATCGTCGGCGATACCGTAGCCAGGAACTGGTCTGATGCCAAGTCGAAATGCCGTCCGCAACACGGCGCTCGATAGACTGACAGGCTGGTAAAACGCTCCTGCATCTGAGCGGATGTCAACAGGCGTCCGTCGGCATCGGCGAACTGTAGGGTTAGTGAGAGGACGTCGATGCTGGAGTCACCGGGTCGGCCCCGGTGTGCCAGGTCAAGGGACAGCAACTGATTGGGGCTGTTTGGCCTGATCCAGGTCGACGGCACCTGGCTGGCCTCAATCCCATATTGGCCGCCGGCATTCTCATGCCAGCTCAGTCGGCCAGTGTCAACGCTGACGGACAGCAGGTCCGCATCGGCGTCGCCATCCAGATCCGCAAGGGAGATGTTGTTTCCGAAGGTCTTGTCATCGCCGGCAAGGTGTCGAACAAATGTCGGTGGCGACTGGCCGTCATTCTCGTACCAGGCAGCGGGTGATTCTCCGCTCAGACCCGCAACGATATCCAGGTCTCCGTCATGATCCAAATCTGAGCTGGTTAGCGTGCGAGCGACAACGGCATCTATCTGACGGGGCGCAAAGCGCAATGGGAGACCGCCGGTGTTTTCGAACCAGATCAGCGAACCACCAAGTTCGGCCGAGGCGAGCACATCGACATCGCCGTCGCCGTCCAGGTCGGCGGCATGGACCTGGCTTGCGCCGTCAACGCCGGCGCTGATCGACTGCTCACGGAACGCTGGGGGCCAGCTCCCTAGATTCTCGTACCAGCGAATGCTGTCATCGTCAAAGGATGCGGAAAGCAGATCGAGTCGGCCATCGCCATTGAGATCGGCGGCATCTGCCGAGCGGACCCCCATCGTCCGTTCGGCTACGCGCCATCCAAGGAACTGGAGCGGTATCGTCGACCGGTTCTCATACCAGACGACGCGGTCCCCGCCGGCCGCGTAGACATCCATGTCGCCGTCGGCATCAATATCGGCCACCGATACCATCTGCACATCATCGAGGCCGCTTTCGTTCTCTGCGGCAACAGTCTGATCGACATAGGCTGGCGTTGTCTGGCCATTGTTCTCCTGCCAGCCGATGCGACCATTGCCTTCGGCGTAGACGAAATCCTGGTCGCCGTCGCTATCCAGATCGGCGACGGTGACCCATCGCCCGTCGGCGAATGCGGCCTGCCCCGGGTGGCCGATAAAGGCCGGCGGTGTCGTACCGCTGTTCTCATACCAGTCGATGGCTGCCGGGCCAATCGAGAAGACATCCAGATCCCCGTCGTCGTCCAGGTCGCCGGCTTGGCCCATACGTACGTCCGCGTTTTCTACCAGCGTGCCCCCACGCTGTTCGGGAAAGATCGCGCTGCGATGGATCGTGTTGTTCGCGTATCGGGTGATGCGGTTGTCTCTGCGAGAGGCCGACAGCAGATCTAAGTCGCCGTCACTATCCAGATCGGCGGCGTGAACAAAGCGAGCACCCAGGGCATTGGCCGACACGATGTGGTGGACAAAATTGGGGTCTGTGTTGCCGTCGTTCTCGAACCAGGCCACCGTGTTATCGCCGGTCGATGCTGACAGAAGATCGATATCGCCGTCTAGATCCAGGTCTTCAGCGCCGACCATCTTCACATGGTCGATGCCTGAACTGACAATCCGGGGCGTGAACGTCGGCGTTGGGTTGCCGTCGTTCTCGTACCAGCCTATCTGATTGTCATTCTCGGAACCAAAGACGATGTCCTGATCGCCATCGCTATCAACATCGGCGCCGAAGACGGCTTTTGCGTAATCGAACTCCAGCGGAAAGGGACGTGTCGTATATCGGATGACATGTGTCGTGAACTGAGGCGGGTGTTGGCCCTGGTTCTCGTACCAGGCGATCTGGTCGTCGTTTTCCGATGCTGAGACGACATCGAGATCACCGTCGCCGTCAAAATCGGCGGTGTGAACGGAGACTGCGCCCAAGGCGCTGTCTGAGATTGTGCGCGGGAAGAAGCCCGGATCATTGCGGTCGCCGTTGTTTTCATACCAGAGAACGCGGTTATCGTCACGAGAGGCCGACATGGCATCCAGATCGCCGTCACCGTCCAGGTCGGCGACGTGTAGCGAAACCGGATAGTTCAGATCGCCAAAGATGATGTGGCGCGAAAATGATGGCGTGGGTTGCCCATCATTTTCATACCAGAGAATGGCTCCTAAGGAATTCGCCGAAGGTTCTTCGAGCTGCGATGCGACAAGCTGTGGCCGAACCTCGCTGACTGAGGCAACGAAAATATCGATATCGCCGTCTGCGTCTGCGTCGCCCGGCGTGGCAATGTAGACGCCGTTGATGATGTCAATCCCGCCGGCAATGAAACCGGCCGCCCCGTCATTGCGATACCAGCGTAGATTGCCGTCAGTGCGCGAAGCGGTGATCACATCCAGGTCGCCGTCGCCGTCCAGATCGGCCGTCTTCACAGAATGGGCGCCCACTGCATCGACAGCGATGTTGGTCTCTGTCCATAGCAATGCGTCGTCTACGACGCCAACGGAGAGCGTGCTCGGCCTGGCGTAGACGGTTGGTGTCGTCAGCCCGAACAGGAGCAACAAGGTGAGCGCATTACAGAAAAGTATTGCGAAGATCCTGATGTTGGAAAGGGTTCGAATGAGGCGCTGTAGTTGCTGATAATCGGAAGTATTCATTGATTCTCTATTGTTCAAGCGCTTGGTCGGCGGACTATTCAATCGCTCTTCGGGACTTCAGGGAGTGACAGAGAATCTTCCTGGCAAATCGGCGGTCGGAGGCCATTGCGCTCGAAAATCTTCCAGGAAGATAGCTTGCACCTGCTGAGATCCCAAAGAACCTATTCAATATCGATGCTGCCAATCAGAACCGTGTCTGCGTTGGTCGATAGTTCGCCTATTGAGGGGCCGGGGGTCACTGTGAGTCGCTGCTGGTCAGCAGAATCATACATGCCTAGACTGACCTGATAGCTGCCTGCTGAAAGGTCGGCGGGTAGCTGGAGATCAAGCCCGTCGGTCACAGACAGGCCGGGCAACCAGTTTGACGTGGGGAAGAAACCGCCCAGCGGCGGGGCGTCGACCTGGGCAACCAGGTTTCCATTCATATCCAGCAGATGTACGAAGACCGTGTAGCCGGCATCAGGCCGCTGTTCGCCGCGCCAGACCAGGTGAACCGGCGCTTGGTCTCCTGGTTGTAGCGGCTCATCCGGCAGCTCGGCTCGTAGCAAATCGATGGTGTTGCCGAAGCGTACCAGCGGTGTAGATGCTTCACTGAAGTAATCGCCGTCGCCAACGGCCAAATGTCCGATAATGGCCGGATCGCCATACGGCTCAAGATCGGCCGGATTGTAGAAGCCGACCTCGATAGCGTAGTATCCTGGCTGTGCGGTCTCCGGAATGACCAGTCGATGTCCATCCGGCCAGACATCATCTGGCTCCCACGTGGTCGTCGGCGATCCCCAGGGCCATCCTTCATCGCGCAGAAGCTCGCTTCCATCGGCGCCGATCAGACGAACCAGAACGTTGAGATTGTCATCGATGGGTCGACGATTCTGCAGATAGAACGTCATGTCAGCGGTATCGCCTGGTTGCACAGGCTGTTCGGGTGTGATGTGGCCTCCCAGCAGAATATTGTCCTGCCAGACGGCCAGCGGAGAGAGCCACAGCGTGCCTTCGTCGGTTAGGTCGACGGGTACGTAGGCGTGTTCCCGGGCGTAGGCGACGAAAGGCGCCTCCTCAAACAGGTCATCGTTGTCCAGGCCAACCAAAATGCCGCGCGGCGGATCTGCAGCCAGAAATTCATCCAGATCGTCGGGAGCAACCAAATGAAACTCTTTTCGCTGGGCCTCGTCTATCAATGATGCGACACGCCAACCGAAAGGACCACTGGCGAATTCCGGATAGATCTGGGCCTTACCCTCAAGCGGGTAAATCGGTGAGAGGCTCAATACGTTTCCATGTTGCACGAGTTGGGCAGCGACTTGGCTGCGTGCATGTAGTTTGCGGGGATACCATTCGTCCGGTGTAAAAACAACGGCCAACCCCTGTGCATAGCTGGGAATCGCAAGTAGAACGGTGACGAAGATCGCAGAGGCCAGTAGCAATAGCCCACGAGGCTGCAACCGGGTGGGCCAAGCGTTGAATGCGTAGGCGCTGCTCAGAACCACAAGCGGGAAAAGAACGTAGAAGTATTGCGGCTGTGACGGCGTAGCTGCGAAAGCGCCGACAAGCGAAAAGAGTAGCAACAATATAGCAAAGCCATACCGAAATAGCGAGTTGGCCTTGTCGCGTACAATGTTTCTTGAACGCATTCCAGGCATGCGAAGGCGGATTGAATCAAAAAGCGGAACGCTACCCAAGATCAACACGATGACCGCGATCAGATTTCCCGGTTGGGTCGCCAACAGTTTAGCCAAAAAGGTAAGCTTACCGAGCAATGTCATCGCCTCAAGCTGACCCTGGTCCTGATAATAGAGCGTGTTGAGCCGTACGTACTCGACATTGCCAAAGAGAAAGGCTGCCGGATCGACGATAAAGAGTGCGATGGCTGGAATCGCACCGATGATGTATCCGAGCAGAAACATACCGACGCCGATCCATCGAGTACGCCCTTTGTAGACTGGGTAGAGCCAGAGAACCAGAATGAAGGGAAGCGCCGTCAAGGCGAAAGAGAGACGCGTTACGGATGCCAGACCCATCAGAAGCCCGCTGGCGCCAAGCCAGAACGGTGAACGCCGCTCGATCAGGGCGTCGCTATGGATAAAGAAGGCCAGTAACATCAGGAAGACCGGCACGTCATGGTTCCAGGCGCGGCCGCTGGTGTAGGAAAATATGGGCAGCGACATCAGCCAGAGCGCTGCCATCATTGCGAACAGGAGGCGGATGCGTAACCGCTCGGCGACACGTCTCCGGTAGGCAGCGAAGAAGATCAGTCCTAATGTCAACCATGAAAAGAAGACGGAAACAAGTCGTGCGCTGAGCAGCAGTTCCTGGGTGAACTGGTAGACAATGGCATAGGCTAGGCTGAGAAGGGGTACATGAAAATAGGCGAAGTCTGCATAGGGAAGGAGGGCGTCACGGGCCAGCAGCGTCGAGCTGGCAACAAACTGATGCTCATCATGGTTTAATCCACGACGCATGTTTACGCCAAGCAGAAGTATGAACAGCGCACCGAATAGGAAAGAGACGGCGACGGCTAGGACAATCTTTTCCTTTCGATTGCTGCTCAAGGCGCTTTTTTGCACGTGATCAAGGTCGTCCTGGGAACCGACTGAATGCATAGTTGGCTTCAACGATCTATGACTTCATTTGGCGATGGTGGGCAGATACTGCAGTTGATTCGCACAGATAAGATAGATTGGAACGCTCTGCTTGGATCCACCTACTTTTTGCTCCTCCAAAAGTAGAACGGCCTCCTCCAAATCAGCGTTCCGCGTTTGCGGATCAACAGTCACTGTCACGACAGTCGGTAATTCGTCGCTGTGCAACTCGGCCATTGCCCAGTCCACCGGCTCCGGGTTTGACGGTGACGAAGCGATCGTTGCCGTGATTTTCTCCTGGGCCGTGCCCAAAACCTGGATCGCCTGAGAGCGGGAACCGGGATTTCCATCGCAAGATTCATAGAGGAATACCGCGATGTTCGGTACGACGGATATGCCTGACTCAACCGCTACTTCGATGGGGATCGATAGATTGGGGTCGACAATGTCGTCAGCATCCGTCTCGATTTCTATGGCCGTCGTGTACGCGCCTTCTTGTAATTTGGTGGCATCCAGATAGACCTGAAAGGTGGCCGGCGTACGGTCAGATGAGGCATCGACCGTGATCCAGTCTGGATTGCCTTGAATCGAATAGGTAAAAGGGATCTCAGTATCGGAGACCACATCCGTCAGTTCAATGGTGAGGGGGCCAAGGACCTCGTCCTGGGCCATGGTCTCACTGAGCGAATCCGGCGAGGCCTTAAACGCGGGCTGAGGAACGAATCCGATTGCATCCAGATCGCCCACCTCGACCGTGCGGAGATTGGTTGTGCGCCCAAAGAGCAGGAAATTCTGGTTCAATTCAGGCTCCGTGTAGATACGGATGAAGTTATCGCGTATGACGACGATTTCATCTTTGCCGCCATCGTCGCCATAGATATCGCCGCCAGCGCCCTCTTTGTAGCCGTTGTCAGGGTCGAGCATTGCCTCAAACGGGTTGACGACATCAAACCCTAGATGGCGCATGAAGAGGCGTGGCTGTACCGTGTTGTCGGATGGAACATCGCGTAGAATAAATATTTCGTCATCGCCGCTGGCATTTATGTCCGCTGCAAAGAGGCGCAGGGGGGGCGGGGCAAAGGATTCTCCAAAGAGGTCGATCCACTCGTCGTCAGCGTTCTGATACTGAAAGATGAGGAAGGCAGGTAGCTCAATCGGCACACTGCGAGCGCCGATCAACTGATTCATCTGTTCCCAACTAGCAGCAACAATTGCGTCATTCCATTTCCTGCTTTCGCTTGCATTGAGGAAAATGCGATCTTCATCGCTCATGCCGTTATTGATGCGGTAGGCGGCCAACGAAGAAAGCCCTTCATCGACAAGCACGACCTCGTCAAGCCCTGTGTTATTGATGTTTCCAGCCCGTATCAGTGCCCACTCATTCCGAAAATCTCGGGTGAAACGCGTCTCCCAGCTGCGACCATCGCTGCTCGTTGCAGAGAGCAGCGTCACCCGGGATGGCGTCAGCTCGTCATCTCCGGCATCGGGGAGCACGGCGCCAATCACAATCCCGTCCGTTACCCCACTCGGCACTTCGTCCGGCGAGAATTTTCCGACTGCGATGCCAAAGGGGTTTTCGGCAGGACCGGGCAGTGTTTCCGTGTAAAGCGTAGTCCAAGGAATGCCATTGATCCGCTGATCTGAATTGACCTCGCCACTGGCTACTACCGGATCAAAGATTGCCAGCCGGGTTGTCTCGATCCCGTCGGGACCTACTGATGCGCCGACAGCCGCGATTTCCGCATCTCCGTCTGCATTGAAATCGCCCAACGCTGCATCGTACCATCCGCCGTCTGGACTGCGCCACTGCACTACCGGGCTGTTTTCGCTCTGGTACGGGTCCAAGACACGAATGAAACCATTGCTGTCGATATAGACGATCTCGTCGCTTTTGTCCGCGCCGGACTGGGCTTGAGCCGATGCTGTGTACAGCACGAGAGAGAGCAGCAGCCCCACTTGAAGGAATCGTATGAAACGTCTCATTTGCTCACGACGCATATCTATTGGCAATCAGACCGAGATGGGCTTGGGATAGAAAGGATGGGCAGGTAGATATGGTTGTCCAGTACCACATTCATGTTTGTGGCCCCCGGCGTTGCCGCCCCTAATGGCATCCACGTATCTTCACCGCTTGGGAATCGGCCGAAGGCGACATTTGACGCCTGCTCGTCGAACGAGATGATATCGATAACTTGATTGGCTGCCTGGTCCGTATCGAAGAGGCCGATGCTTTCACCGCTGCCGGACAACCGGAAGTTCGTGTGAAGCGCACCCTGCGTTTCCTCTCCATCGGCAATGAAGACCAGATAACCACGCGCCGGCACGGTAACTTCTTCCGGATTTCCATCCGGAATTCTATACTTGGTCGGCTCGCTCAGATCGTCGGTCAAGTACATGCCGCCCAAACTCACAGCAAAGGGCGCTGCATTGTAGACTTCGATCCAATCAGGGAATTCGGTCTCTTCTTCAGGGTCTGGATAGGTACCGTTGTTGCTGGCCATAAACTCGTTTATGAAGAGATAGTCTTCAAGGACCTCACCACCGGTAACCGTGTTGGCTCCAGTGCTGGCGACTGATTCGGCCAGCATCGGTCTCTTGAACCAACTATCACGTGCGGTGCGAGACGACAGTACCATTGAGAGTCGGAATGTGTCAGATGGCGTTCTACAAATATCGATCATCTCCATGGCGACAAAGAATTGCAGCGTCTGACCCACGGCGATTGGCGTCACCCCGACGTTGACCGGCATTGGCACCACGAGGTGTCGCTCACTATTCAAGCCTGGTTGGTCTAGCCAGACCAATTGCTGATCTACGCTGGGATTGAAGAGACCATCGCCAGTATCTCGATAGACATGGACTGATTTCACCAGCTGGCGAAACGTCTTGTCGTCCAACTGGTTATTGACGCCGTCCCAAAACGTAAATTCGAGCGAGTTGAGTTCGATGTCAGCATCGCCCAATCGCCCACGATGCGCAACCAGGATTTGTGCCAGCTCACCAAACCACCCAGCAGCGTTCACGGCCGATGTTGCTTGCTCAACGCCTACGGCATAGTTTCCGCCCCGGTTTTCAAACCATGCAATCACCCCGTCATCCCGTGAGGCTCCGATCAGATCATTGTCGCCATCGCCATCGATGTCATCGATATGGACACCATGGGCAGCCAGCGCTTTATCGTAGACCAGATGCGGTATGAACTGGGCCGGCTGTTGACCCGTGTTTTCATACCACTTGAATGCATTGAGCTTTTCGATAGCCGCAACCAGGTCCATATCGCCATCGCCGTCAAAATCATCCGCCAGCACGGCGTGCACGGCAGCCGCAGACCGATCGACTGGCCGCCAGACAAACTGGGGCGCCGTTCCGCCATCATTTTCGTAGTATGCAATGGTGTTGTCGTATTCGGAGGCTGTGAGGACGTCGAGATCGCCGTCGCTATCAATATCGGCTGCGTAGATAT
Source organism: uncultured Chloroflexia bacterium (assembly GCA_963765875.1). Classification (GTDB taxonomy): domain Bacteria; phylum Chloroflexota; class Anaerolineae; order Caldilineales; family Caldilineaceae; genus JAWKOK01. The sequence continues at coordinate 242,991 of CAVXYK010000029.1, read as the reverse complement.
GTTGAACGCCGTCAGCATATCCGATGGTAAAGGGCGTAAACGTGGGCGTCGGACCGCCATTGTTGCGGTACCAGTTGACCTTGTCATCATACTGGGATGCCGACATCAGATCTATATCGCCATCGCCGTCCAGATCTGCGGCATAGGCCGAGCGCGCATAGATGGTGCTCTGTGTGACAACGTGTTCCGTAAAACGGCCTGCAACGCCATCGAGATTCTCGAACCAGGCAATCTTGTTGTCTCCGTGGGACGCGGAATAGACGTCCATATCGCCATCACCGTCCAGATCAGCGGCCAGGGCTGCACGTACGCCATTGGCATTCGCGCTGATCACACGAGTCGAAAAACTCGGTGTTGCACTGCCGTTGTTCTCATGCCAGGCGATTCGATTGTCGTTTGTTATGGCCGAGATGATATCCAGATCACCGTCGCCGTCCATGTCGGCAACGTCGACCCAGCGCCCGCCGTCCAGTCTGGAATCGACAACCCGATTCTGAAATGCAGGTGGCTGATTGCCGTCGTTTTGATGCCAGAGAATTTGAGTGCCCAAGATTGAGACAATGTCGATATCGCCGTCTTGATCCAGATCGCCGGAGGATGCCATGCGCGCCCTGGATCCATTTACCACAACGGTGCGGGTCTGGGGGGCATAGAACGCGCTGCGATGGACTGCCAGATTTGGATACCAGACGATGCGTTGATCACCTTGGGAAGCCGAAAGCAGGTCGAGCAGCCCATCACCATTCACATCTGCCGCGGAAATAGCCTGCGCACCGACAGCGTCCGGTGCCAGGTCCTGCTGGCCGAACTGCGGCTGCGGGTCACTGCTGTTTTCGAAGACTGTTACTCTGTTTTCGCTCGCGACCACAATGTCGACGTCGCCGTCCCGATTCACGTCTGTGGAAAGGACAAATCTCACATTGCTCAACTCGGCCGTCACAACATGCAGTTGGAAGAGCGGCTCAGCGCCTCCCCCGTTTTCGTACCAGCCGATCTCTCCGCCATCCTTCGAGCCGTAGACGACATCCAGTCTGCCGTCATCGTTCATGTCGGCCAGATCGACTGTTCGCGAAAAAATGAGGTCAGGCGAGGGCAATTGTGTTGAGGTGCGTATGACTCGCGGTGAAAAACGAAGTGGCGCCCCTCCTTCATTCTTGAACCATGCGATCGTGTCGGTGTTTTCTGCTGCCATCACCACATCCAGATCGCCGTCCATGTCCAGATCGCCGGCTTGCACTGCTGCAGCGCCGTCAGCCTGATCCGTAATCAGATGGTAGGCAAAGCCGGGGGCAAGACCGCCAAGATTTTCATACCAGACCACTTGATCGGCCACACGCAAGGAAAGCAACAGGTCCGGATCTCCGTCACCATCAAGGTCAGCGGCTTCAATCGCAGATGGGCCGCCTAATCCTTCGCCAATCAGGCTACGGCTGAAGGTGGGATTCGCCTCGCCGTTATTTCGATACCAGACAAACTGCGCCCCCCCATCTGCCCCGCCGATACCGGACGCAACAATGTCGACAGCCCCATCCCGATTGAGATCGGTGGCGATGACGGTATTGGCCCCGGCCAGGGTATCGATGGTGGATGGAGGCAACGATGGAAACTGACCGCCCATATTTCGATACCAACGGATTGTGCTGTCTCCGGGCGAGGCGGAAATCACATCGATGTCGCCGTCGCCATCAAGATCCGCCGCCGCTACCGATTGTGCAGCGACGGCATTGTTAGCAATTGCAATGCCGTCGCCAAATGGAACTAGAGATGATGATTGTGAGATCCCTGTTTGGGAACCGCCTGCCTGTGAAGCAAGCGTCTCGGCAGCGACCCGGGAGACCGGAATCACCGAAAATGTCAGGCCCAGAATCAACAGGACCATGAGCCGACCAGGGAGAAGATGGCCGGTTCGGCTTCTGACAGCCGGCATCACTGTCGCCACACCAGGGATTCTCTGCTCCGGCACACTTTGATTTTGATGCATTTTTTTCATTGTCAACGCTACGATCTTTACTACAGCGGGCCCACTCATCGGATGAGATGCCCGTCCACTACCGATATAATTGCGGTTTCAGGCGCAACGTGCCCCGTCCATGTACCAACCTACGAGTTCTTGCAATTTTGTCCAATATTCAGTAATTTAGGCGAAAGACACTGCGTTCTCTGTCTCGCCTATTCTGCAAATCGTTTGGACAGAGATTGTTGTCAATAATACTCTATGCTACCCGATTCTTGTGAACCTGCCGCCCATAATAAAGCATCGGCTGTCTATCAGAACAACCGACAGCAGAGTTGGAGCTATTTAATGGCCTCATCCCCTTTAGTTGCTGGGGCACAATCTCATGACCAGTTACTGAATGGACAGTTGCAAAATCGTTCAGTGCAACGCGAATGTCACAAGATCAACTCGATCCGTCCATCATCGATAGGATCTGAAAAAAGATTCCCTCTGTCGATGATGTCAGGCGTCGCTTTCATTCAGCCGGTCCGATTGTTGACCTGGGTGGTACTACTCTCTGGACTCTCGTTACTCTGGCCATTTATCGGACAGGCATCTGCCTCGGACGAGCTGCCTCAGATTGTCATCAACGAGGTGCATTATAAGCCTGAACCCGTGACCGAGTGGATCGAGTTTGTCGAAATCCACAATGCCGGTAGTGATCCGGTCGATCTAGCCGGCTGGCTGCTGGATGGAGGCGTTGACTATCTGTTTCCCAACAGGGCTACCATCGCCCCGAATGGATATATGGTCATTGCCCAGAATGCAGACGCGTTTGGGGCAAAATTCGGCCAAGCGCCTGACGGACAGTTTCAGGGCAAACTCAGCAATGGGGGTGAGCGCATCATTCTGCGCAATGAAAAAGCATTTGTTGTCGATGAAGTTTCATATCGGCTCGGATTCCCATGGCCGACGGTGGGTGCACCACCCGGCAACTCCATACAACTGATACACCCCTCGCTGGACAACGAACAACCGGGAGTCTGGCGTTCTGGTCTGCCTAGCCCAGGCCGCTTCAACCCTCTCCTTGGCGACAATGCTCCACCCTCCATCGACAGTGTGTCTCACAGCCCACAGCAGCCGACATCGAATATGGATGTCACAATCACCGCAGGTGTCGATGATTCCGACGGGGTTGCTGCTGTTTTTCTATTATATCAGATTGTGGCACCCGGCGCTTATGTTGCTCACCATGACCCTGCCTACGCGTCAAATTGGACGCCGGTTGCCATGAATCGGCTTGAGAATGGGCAGTGGCAGGCGGTTCTGTCGGCATCGTTGCAACAGCATCGGCATCTTGTGCGCTATCGCATCCAGGCGCGTGACGGTCTGGGCCAAGACGTGTTGGTCCCCTATGCAGACGATCCGCAGCCAAACTTTGCCTACTTCGTCTACGATGGCATGCCGCCGTGGACGTCCTCAGCCAATGGTAGACCGGATGACTGGGTAACCTTTGACTTCAACCAGATGCGACCCATGCCTGTCTACCATTTTATCGCGAAGAAGATGGATGTTGCGGATGCACTCTTTATGCCGCCGTCAGAGCAGGCAAACGGTTATCGGGGCAGTGACTATCTCTGGCGAGGAACACTCGTCTATGATGGAACGGTCTATGATCATGTGACTTTTCGGGCGAGGGGCGGAGAAACTCGCTACGCTACCGGCAAGAACATGTGGAAGATCAACTTTCATGCGGGGCATCTCTTTCAGGCACATGACGACTATGGACGTCCCTACGATGTGAAGTGGGACAAGCTCAATCTGTCGGCAGTCATCCAGCAGACGCACCGCGGTCATCGCGGCGAGCAAGGCATGTTCGAATCGAGCAGTTTTCGACTCTTCAATCTTGCCGGCGTGGAAGCGCCGCTCACGAATTTCGCGCATTTTCGTGTCATTGACGAGAGCGCCGAAATCGGGGGCAATCAATTCCAGGGCGATTTCTGGGGCCTCTATCTGGCCGTCGAACAGATGGATGGGCGCTTTCTGAAACAGCATGACCTGCCTGACGGCAACCTCTACAAGATGGAAATCAACTTTGTCGAGAAAAACAACCAGGGCGCTCAGGCTGATCCCAGCGAAAACGACATCGCCGGCTTTCTCAATGCCTATCTCCATTCAACACCGAGCGATGATTGGTGGCGAGCCAACTTCAACCTGGAGCAGTACTATAGCTATCGTGCCATTCTTGAGATGATCCATCACTATGACGTTGACGAAGGCAAAAACTATTTCTATTTCAACAATCCAACGACTCAGAAATGGTCTGTACTTCCATGGGACCTGGATCTAACGTGGTCGGACGAGATGCCGGGCGTGGGAAACGAGCCATTCCGAGATCGTGTGTTAAGTCGCCCGGCCTTTCAGATTGAATACCAAAATCGCATGCGCGAACTCCGGGACTTGCTCTTCAATCCGGAGCAGATGACGATGATGCTTGATGAACATGCCGGCTTCATCGATAGCTCGGCCAATGGAGCGACCATGGTCCAGGCCGACCGCCACATGTGGGACTTCAACCCGATCTATCTGACTGACTACATCGACCCCAACCGCACACGATGGCGGGAGTTTTATAAGGCGAGCCGAACGGGGGATTTCCCCGGCATGGTCGTCTTGATGAAGCGCTGGGTCAATGACCGCAGCAAATGGATCGACCAGACGATCTTGACGGATGTACACCATCCCTACACGCCCAGTGCAGTCTATGGCGGACCCCCCGGCTTTCCGGTCGATCGGCTTCAATTCCATGCAACCGGTTTTCAGGATCCGCAAGGCGTTGATACGTTTGCTGCCATGAAATGGCGCGTCGCTGAGGTGACTGATCCGTCAGGGCCAATCTATGACCCTGCCGAACCGCGGCGTGTATGAAATTGAGGCAGTCGCAGAGAGCGATGAGTCGACGGATCTGTCTGCGCCTTGGTCCATCCCCAACGGCACGCTGGAGCCGCTACACACCTATCGAGTTCGTGTACGCATGAAGGACAGCAGCGGACGTTGGAGCCATTGGTCATCGCCGGTTCAATTTGTCGCCGGTGTGCCCGTTGCAGCGCCGGAGACCCACCTGACCCTGACTGAGATCATGTACAATCCGACCCCTGTTGGGCCACGGGACGGCGATGATTTTGAATTCATCGAGTTGACTAATACGGGATCTGGAGAGATCGACCTTTCCAATTTCCATTTCACGGAAGGGATCGAGTACCGATTCCCGGTAGGTGACAAGCTCGAAGCCGGCCAGCGTCTGATTCTAGCAAGCGACCGCAGTGCATTTGGGGCGACGCATGACACGCTCGCCTTTGACGAGTATCGCAAACACCTGAGCAACGGTGGCGAACGGCTGACGCTGGTGGATGCCTATGGGCGTACGATCGTATCGCTTGCCTATGATGATGAGGCGCCGTGGCCCGAGGCGGCGGACGGCGGCGGCTACTCGCTGGTGCTTGATGATGAGACTGGCGATGACCAAGATCCAAATCAGTGGCGTCTCAGCACTCTGCCAAACGGTTCACCCGGCGTCCTTGATCCTCGACCCGTATTCATCAATGAACTACTGAGCAATCCAGGGATCGATCAACGGGATGCAGTCGAGTTCTACAATCCAGGCGATCGACCCGTCGATATCAGTCATTGGTTTCTCAGTGATGACCTGACAGAGCCTGACGCATACCGGTTCGCGGTTGGCACAGTCGTTCCAGCCAACGGATATTTGACGCTCACGCCTGACCAGTTGGCTCCCGGCTCAAAACAGTCTACGGCTTTGGACTTTGATGCGTTAGGCGGACAGATCTATCTGTCGTCCGCCTCCGCCGACAACAGGCTCACAGGGTATCGTCATGGCTTTGACTACAGCGCTTCCGAGCAAGGCATATCACTGGGGCGCCTGATCACCACGGATGGGCGAGAGTATTTTGTGCAACAGCAACATCCATCACTTGGCCGCGCTAACACGTCGCCGCTTGTGGGGCCGATCGTGATCAGCGAGATTCACCCCCATCCGACCAATGGCGACGAATTCATCGAATTGACCAATAACAGTGACCAGCCGGTGAAGTTGTATGAAACGCTTGATCCGCAACAGACCTGGCGTATCAGCGGTATTCTCTACGAATTCCCCCCAGGTATCGAAATCCCAGCGGACGGCTCGCTGCTGGTTGTGCCGGGCAGCCCGACGGAGGTCTGTCTGGCGCGCCCCCAAACATCATTCCCGGCGGCCGAAGGCACTCTGTCCGGCGACACTATCGGTGATGATGATCCGCCCGATGATCCGCAAGTGGTTGGACCTTACGGGGTTCGCCTGGCCGCCGGAGGGCAGTCGCTCTCATTGCTGAAGCCGATCTTGTCGAGCAACGCCAACGAGGGCGCTCATGTCGTCGTTGATCAGGTTGACTATCACGATGGCCGGCCCTGGCCGGTGACTGCGGCGGACAGCGGTGCGGCGTTGCAGCGCGTCGATCTCAACGGATTTGGTAATGAGCCAACCAATTGGCAAGAGTTGATAGTTGAGGGCGCCGTCTTCAGCGCGGACGCGCTCAGCCCACACGTCGGTCTTTGCGCGTTTGAAGCGTTCGTTGCTTCAGATACTGATGACAGCGGCGATGACAGTGGTGGTGCCAGTGATGATGAAGAGAATGCTGAAACCATTGAGATCCACTGGGTGAGCCATACGGAGGCGAATGTTGCCGCCTATCGGTTGTGGCGCAGCGAGAGTGGAGCCCGCGATGATGCGCGCCGGATCGATGACGAATCGATCACAGCGTTGGGCACTGACGGAAGGTCAGCACACTATCAGTTTGTAGATTCACGGGGGCGGGACCAGGGACACGTCACCTATTGGTTGGAGGCCGTCAGCGAATCAGGTGTGGTCGGTGAGGTCGCATTCACACGAACAAGACAACCCATCTTCCATTCATATTTCCCTGTGGCCGAACGCTAGGCAGCAGGCCGATGATCGATGAAACCTAGGCACGGCAATCTGCGTACTGTTTATTGTACGGTCCATGGCGAATCAGGTACAGGGCGTCTCACCGAGTCCGAAACGAAACAAAAAGTGTGACGGATTTGAGGGGCAGATCGAAATAGATTGGGAGGATTAACGAATATGACAACCCACGAAAACCGCAATCAACTGCGCAGACAAAATGGTATCATCGCCGGTGTATGTGGCGGGCTAGGGCAATTCTTCGGCATAAGCCCGCTCTGGTTCAGACTGCTATTTCTGTTGTTGCTCTTGCCGGGCGGTTTGCCGGCGATACTGCCTTACGTTGTACTCTGGATCATCATCCCACGTAAGTAGGTTTTGGGCGACGGGAAAAATGGTCTGGGCTTGACCAGTCTATCTACGTGCATCTACGAGGGCGGCAGCCAACTGCCGCCCTCGTTCTTTGCCACACGGGCAATCTCGGCCAGCGACTGCGGTCCGGACAGCGCCAGAATCAACGGCAGCGTCCCTTCGATTCCGTGGACAGTCTGCCAGATTCCGCGCTCTACATCGGCGCTCCAGACGTCAGTGAGAAACTGAACCAACGTGTCCCGGCCGACAGCGTCGAGTACGGGCGCCTCCGCTGCAAACAACATGGAGAAACGCCGAAGCTGATCGGCATATCGATCGCCCATGCTTGTTCTCAGTGCAGAAAGGAGATCGGGGAAGAGTGACCATGCATCCGCCAAATATCCGGCCTTCAGCAGTGGCGCCAGTAAGCCATCTATGTAGAAAGCGATCAGGACATCGCCATCCAGCAGCATGGGCGCCCATTTTTGTAGGTCCAACAGCAGGGGCTTGATTTCGTCGGTGCTGCGATTCTGTTGCAGATAGGCATGCAGGCGCAGTCGATTGTCGCGCAATTGGTCGTCTGTGAGAGTCGGCTGAAACAGATCGCGAACTCTTTTGAGCAAGCCGGTTTCTTCGACTCGACGGCTCAGTAGGTCCAGCGCTTCCTGGGGCCGATGGTGTGCCAGGTAGAGTTCAGCCAAGCCCCAGATCGTGGCTCGTTCGGCGTTCTCGCTTTCGATTGTTGGAATCCAGGCTAGCGCCTTCTCGGTCTGTTCGGCGGCAAGCGAAATCTCATCGATTTCGAGCAAGCCCTTCACCAGCGCGATAGCCCCTTCACTGCGAGTGGGATCGGTGGGCGCAATGTGATCGACAACATCTATGGCCAGCTTGATTGCACCCAGCTCAACCAGTGTGGCAGCGGCCCCCGAGGCAGTCCAGCCATCGCTTTTCATGCCCGAAACGGCGAGCGCCCGGGCCAACTCCGCTCGGTCATCGCGCGTGATCCGGCGAACCGGCATGCCGCGAATGGCCTCTTGCAATGTGTAGACCTGGAAGTCAATGTCTGCATTTGCCTGGGTTCGTTTGACCTGGCGCAGCAGCTGTTGGTCGTTTCGGCGCAGGGCGAGTCCGCTCTCGCGTCGTGCCTCTTGAATATTGGCAATTGTAGTGAGATGGGCCACCACCTGCTCGGCCCATCCTGCCCTTGCCATCACGGCCACAGCAACCCGGTGTCCCTGCATGGTCGTCAACGATGCATAGCGCATGGCGCCGGCACATCGCTCGATCAGTAGTAGATCGGGGTCGTTTTCGGGATCGAGCGCGTTGGTGATTCCCAGGATGAGAAGGGCGCCGGACTCGCCATAGCGCGGCGATGCTGAGACAATCATCGCAGTGGTGAGTGGATGTCGACCCCCGGCGGCAAGCGAGCGGGCCAACAGCGCACGCTGTTCCGGATCGCGCATGACGCGATCCCATGCGCCACGCCTCTGATCGAGCCGTTCAAGATAGTTGAAGACTGCTGAGGTTTCACCCAAAGCGGCACGGGTTGCAGAAGCCAGTAGATATTCTTCTTCATCGATCGAGTCCGGCGGATGGGTCTCACCCAGCAGAAGCGTATCGCGTGCGTCCAAAGTCTGTTCAATAGTGCGAACGGTTTCCGGGCGTTCGCCCGCTTCTTGCGCCAGCTGATGGAGCGTTTGGGGGATTGCCAGCGTGTCTCGGTTGGACAAGAGTTGCGCCACATCGAGCGCTTCGCCGGCTGCGCCTGCTTTCGCCAAGGCCAGACGACACCGGCTCATCAGCCAGCTGTCGGGGAGCCAAACGTTGCGCTCTTCGGTGAGAATCGTCTGTTCCTCGACAAAGATCGCAGCAGCCTTGCGCAGCGCGTCGAGAGCGTTCTGCACAAGTGAAGTTGATGGACTCACTGGGGGCTCGTCGCTGACGAGCGTTTGCTGTTCGAAGGTCACACGTTGCCTCTGCTCTTAGCCCGCCTTCATGACGACAAGCCAGAAGAGTAGCAATGCCAATAATAGAATACCTAGCAGAACCAAGATCGTCCCAGCTCGTCGCAATCGATAAGAGCGCTCCACGAGTCTTCCATGCTTTGCGTGGCTCTCATCGCCCTGGGCCAATGCTGCTGTATTGGTCGGGCTGACTTTCTTGACGTTGGCCAGCCACCACGCACGCCGGCAGAATGTCCATGCGCCAATGTCGCTAGCTCGCACCATCGATCGATCCTTGGCCATATTTCACTCTGAACGCTTACTCAGATCCGGCATCCAACCGCATTTCGAAGCTCGACAACGCTGCACGCATCTGATCTTGGCGGATGGCCAATGTGAGATCACCGCGGGTGCGTTCCAACACGCTGCGCAAGACGTCGGTGTTGCGACGCAGGCCATGGGTGATGGCGTCCGGGAAGTCGACGGTAATCAAGAGCGTGTAGACTTCATCCATGAAGTCGAGGTAGGGCTCAGCCTCTTCAACCTGGCCGCGCCGGATCAGATCGAGCACAAATCGACGCATTTCAGTGCCTGCCTCGCTCATGCCGCGCAGATAGGTCGAAGGTGCAACCTGAAGCGACTCGGGTGTGGGCCACTTATCGCCATGCACTACGGCATAGACGAGGTGGGCCTCAACGAGTTCCTTGAGCGCATCCTGAGTGTAGCCGGCATGGTAGAGCATAGGATGCATTGACCAATGCATCGACCATGACACCGGCTTCTTCACGCGCCTGTTGCAGCAGTTCCTCTGCATCGTCCCAATCATGGCGGTGGATGGCTCGGATGCTGTGGGCACAGAGGCGAATGAGACTGCGACTACGCTGCAAGGTGCCATCACGCAGTGCGTTGGTCTCGGTCAGTTCGCTGCGAATCGATTCGACGATATCGGTAAGTCCGTCTTGCGACATGACAAAATCCCCTTCTTCCAGGAACGGGCTGGGTCTGTGAGTAGAGCAGGGTTCATTATACTGTAACGGACATTCGGCTCCATAATCAGATCGAGATTCAATCCATTCAGCGAATCGTCACAATCAAAGAGAAGCCGGACTTTCATGAAAGTCCGGCTTCTCTTTGATTGTCGATATCTTGGGTAATCAGGCAAGCCTAGAAGGGAATGTCCTCATCATTGGTCACAGGACCATCGCCTGCTGCGGCCGGCGCGGCGGCTTGCGCACCGCCGCCGTATCCACCGCCTTCTGCATCGCCTCGCGTGCCCAGAAACTTGATCGTGAAGGCCGTCAAATTGAGTGAAGCTCGATTGTTGCCTTCCCGATCGACCCAGACCTCGGGTTCTTCAATTTCACCGACAATTAATACCTGCCGGCCTTTGCTCAAATACTGGCTGGCTGTCTCGGCCAGCTTTCGCCATGCGGTAACCCGGAACCAGGTTGTCTTGTCCTGGCGTTGACCTTCCTGATTGGTCCAGGAGCGATTGACGGCAACATTGAAGCTGGTCACCGGCACGCCGCTGGCGGTATAGCGCATTTCGGGATCGCTACCCAAATTACCGACAATCGTTGTCTGCTGATACATCTTCTGTCTCCTTTCGGGGGCTGAGGGAATAGATATTTGGCAAGAAGTCCGTCTCCGATCTTCGAAATGCTGGAAGGCGGTCCACCCTGCCACTCTATTCTACTGTCTCGCCCGTGTGATGTCAATGTGGAAAAATTCTAAGAACGTTTGTTCGAATTATACCAAAATATCGTGTGGAAGACAAATCGTCGGGAGGCTTACGGGCACTACTGGACGCAGTTTTCAAGTCGTGTGATAATACGTTTCATAAGTGTTTCATAACCAATCAGCTGCCCTTGCGAAAGCGTTGGATCAACCCCCTCCTACGACAAGCTTTATTGCACCGGCGCATATGCAGATAGAGATCATCAACCTCGTGAACCTTCCAGAGATTCAGACGTATTTGCAGGAAAACCGTCTCGACGGTTGGCTGCTCTACGATTTTCGTGGAAACAATCCGGTTGCCCTGCATCTTGCCGGACTCGATCAGAGCGGCAGCCGTCGCTGGTTTCTCTGGATTCCAGCAACGGGTAGCCCGCGTATCCTGGTGCAAGCTATCGAAATTTGCACCTTTGTCGATGTCGCGCCGGAAATTGATGACAAGCGCTTGATCTATGTCAGCTGGCAAGAGCTGGAACGTAAGCTGGCTGAGATGATGGGCTGTGCGCCCGATAAGCCGATGCGTATCGCTATGGAATACAGCCCGCGCAACGCCATTCCCTACGTCAGCATTGTCGATGCCGGCGCCAAGGAGATGGTCGAGTCTGTGACCGGTGCGGAGATCGTCAGCAGCGCTGACCTGGTACAGCTAACCCATGCCGTGCTGACGCCCAAACAAGCGGATAGCCACCGGCGTGCGGCGACGATCTGCCTTAATGCCAAGAATGTCGCCTTCGCCTACATTCGCGAGCAGTTGCTGGCGGACCGAACAATCACTGAGTATGATGTTCAGCAGCTCATTCTCAACCATTTTGCGGCGTACAATCTAGAGACCGACCATCCGCCCATTGTCGCCGTCAACGGCCACGCGTCCAACCCTCATTATGCGCCGTCAGCGGAACGCCACAATCCGATTTGTCGTGGCGATGTGGTGCTGATCGACCTGTGGGCACGCGAGACAGAATCGCCCCAGGACTGTTATGCGGATATTTCCTGGGTGGCCTTCTGTGGAGAGGAAACGCCTGAGAAAGTAGTGCACCTTTTCGAGATCGTGACGGCTAGTCGAGATCGTGGCGTCAGTTTTATCCAAGAGCGACTGGATAGCGGCGTTTCCGTTCATGGTCACGAAGTGGATGCGATCTGTCGGCAAGTCATCATTGATGCTGGCTACGGTCATACGATCAAGAATCGTACCGGTCACAGCCTCGGCAGCGATGTGCATTTTCGGGGCGTCAATATCGACAGCCTGGAGACAGAGGACCGGCGTCGGTTGATTCCCGGTGTCCTTTTCACGATTGAGCCGGGCATCTACATGTCAGCCTACAACTTTGGTGAGGGTCGAATCGCCAAGGGTGTCGGCGTCCGCAGCGAAATCAACTGTTTCATGCAACAGGATCACGTGGAAGTGACAACGTTGCCATTGCAGACGGAGATACCGGCGTTGCTGGGATGAGAGTGACTTGAGCTATGTGCCGAACGTACAATATCTGCCACAGATTTCCACAGATATGGACGTGATTTTCACAGATGTTGGTTGGGTTCTGTTGACATTTCGTTTTCGCAGGGATAAATCCCGCGGCTAACAATGAGAAGCCGCCTCAGCGGCTAGATTTGAGCGCCTGAGGGTGCTTCTCACTGTTAGCAGCCGGCTTCAGCCGTTGCTGCTGACCAAATGTCAACGAAACCTAGTGCACCGTTAAGGAGGATTTTGTCATTTCGAGCGAAGCGAGAAATCTCGCGCTGGCATCGCTGAGATTCCTCTTCGCTGCGCTCATCGGAATGACAATTTCCTGGTTAACAAAGCACTAGTCCTCCAGAAATGATTGATAGAAATTTGTGTCCTATCTGTTTTTCATCTGTGTCAATCTGTGACAAAAAAAAACGGAAAAAACATCATGAACATTCAACACCGACAATACGATAGCCCGCCCACACGCGTGGCTCTATTTGTCACCTGCATGGTCGATATGCTCTATCCCGATGTCGGCATGTCCACTGTGGAGCTGCTGGAGCGCAACGGCGTCGAAGTCCTCTTCCCCGAGGAGCAGACCTGTTGCGGACAGCCCGCCTTCAACGCCGGCTTTCGGGATGAGGCACGCGTGCTGGCAAAGCGCTATCTCGACATCTTTGAACCGTTGGTGCGCAGCGGCCGCGTCGATGCCGTGGTTGTGCCCAGCGGCAGTTGCGCCACCATGGTCAATCACTTCTACCCTGTCCTTTTCGAAGACGAAACCAGCAACGCAGATCGTGAGCGTGCTCAGCTACCTGGCCCGAATCAACCTTTGAATTGACCGAGTTCCTGGTCGATGTGCTGGGCGTCACCGATGTGCATGCCCGCTTTGACGGCAAGCTGGCCTATCACGCGTCCTGCCATCTGTCACGCGAACTGGGCGTCACCAAGCCGCCGCGCACCTTGTTGGCCAACGTCGAAGGCGCGGAGCTGGTCGACATGACCGGCGATGACGAGTGTTGCGGGTTCGGCGGCCTCTTTGCCATCAAGAACGCGCCCATCAGCACGGCCATGGGCGAGCGCAAAGTGGAAAATATCGTCGAGAGCGGCGCCGATGTGGTCACCCTCTGTGATGTGAGTTGTATGACCCACATCAACGGTCTGCTGAGCCGCCAGGGCCATTCCTGCCGGGCGGTCCATATCGCCGAGGTACTCAATAATCAGGTAGATGTCTCCGAGCAAGGTACAGCTGCTACCGCCAAATACGGCCGGCAGCGATGCCAAGCCGACCCAGACGCCGTCGCGGCGCTGGCAGGACGGAAGGGAGGAGGCCTAACATGCCTGTATCACCGATTGATCTCCATGCTCCCTACAATCAACGAGTCGACGACGCGCTCAACAACTCGAACCTCAAGACGGCCCTCAATCGCTCGGTGGGTCGTCTCAGTGACGCACGTGTGGACGCGATGTCCGCCATCGACGGCCCACGGCTACGTAACCAGACGCGCCAGATGAAGGAACATGTACTCCGCAACCTGCCCGATCTGCTGGAGGAGCTGGAACTTAACGTCGTAGCCAATGGCGGACAGGTGCATTGGGCCAACGATGGGGTCGAGGCCGGCCAGATCGTGCTCAATATTGCGCGCAATGCCCGGGCACAGAAGATCGTAAAGGCCAAGTCCATGACGACCGAGGAGATTCATCTCAACGGTCTGTTGGAGGGCGCCGGCATCAAGGTCGTCGAAACGGACCTGGGCGAGTACATCATTCAACTCGTCGACGAGCCGCCTAGCCACATTGTGGCGCCCGTGCTCCACAAGCGCCTGGAGGACATCGCCGACGTCTTCCACGAGAAGCTGGATATGCCGCGCACGTTGGATCCGGAGATCATGTGCAACGCCGCCCGCCAACAATTGCGCAAGGAATTTCTCAGCGCCGACATGGGCATCAGCGGCTGCAACTTTGCCATCGCCGAAACCGGCACGGTCTGTATCGTGACCAACGAGGGCAACGGGCGCATGACCTCGACCATGCCCCGGGTCTATGTGGCCGTGCTGGGCATTGAAAAACTGGTGCCGACCGTGGAGGACGCCTTCTTACAATATCAGGCCCTCTGCCGCAGTTCGACGGGACAGCAATGCAGCGTCTATCTCTCCATGACCAGCGGTCCGCGCCGAGAGGGCGATGTCGAGGGTCCGGAAGAGTTCCACATCGTCTTGCTCGACAATGGGCGCTCAGACATGCTGGCCCGCGGCTACGGCGAGGCGCTCATGTGTGTGCGCTGCGGCGCCTGCCTCAATGTTTGCCCCGTCTTTCGCGAGATTGGCGGCCATGCCTACGGCAGCACCTACAGCGGCCCTATCGGCTCGGTCATCAGCCCGATGCTCAACAATGATGTGACCAATGTTGAGAAGTTGCCCCATGCCAGCACCCTCTGCGGAGCGTGTCGGGATGCCTGTCCAGTGATCATTGATCTGCCCAGGCTGCTGCTCGATCTGCGCAGCGACCAGGTTGAGGATGGAGAGGCTCCTTGGCTCAATCAGCAGGCAATGCAGGGCTTCGCCCGCGTCATGCAGAGTCCCAGCCTCTATGAAAATGCAGGCAAGATGGGCGGCATCGGCACAGGGCTAATGGCTGGACTGAGTGGCGGCAACATCAAATATATGCCGCCGCCCTTCGCCGGCTGGACTAAGAGCCGTGACTTTCCGCCATTGGCGAAAAAGAGCTTCCGGTCGCAGTGGCGAGAACGGCAGGCAAAGAGAAAAGGGACTGGTGAACAGTGATCAGGGAATAGGGATCTGGGTAGCCGTTTTTTTTGCGCTCGTAAACCCGGTTCACCAATTGCTAGTCCCGAATCTCATTTCGCCGGTTAACAAGAGAGAACTGACCCATGCCAGCAAAAGACGACATCCTCAACAAACTACGCACCACGCTCAATCAGCCGGCTCTGCGTTTCCCATCGGCCAACCCGCAGCCGCTGACGGCAGACGAACGCATGACTGTCGGCATCGCTGAGGGCGATGACCGTGCCCTGTCCGAGCGCTTCGGCGCCGAGCTGGAGACACTCCACGGCACCTACGAGATCGTCGAGTCGCCTAGCGAAGCACGGCTGACGTTGATGAACCGGCTGATCGGTTGGGTAGCGGAAGAGCAGGCCAGTTGGAAAGGGGTCCGTTTCGAGACCGGTCAGGATCGAATGGTCCTCTGCTGGTCGCCCGATGCCCTGCCGGTGTCAGGTATTGCCGAGACCATGGCCGACATGAATCTTGAGTTTGTCTCACCGGAGGAGCTGATCTCGACCGAAGATCGTGACGCCGTCAAGTACATTCGCTACGGCCTCACCGGCGTCGAGGCGGCCTTTGCAGCCACCGGCTCCATGCTGGTCACATCCGGCGCAGAGACCAGCCGGTCAGCATCGCTGCTGACCTTCCGCCACATTGCCCTGATTCCCTTCAGTCGCCTCTATCCCACCGTGGAGGACTGGATGGCCGAGCAGCGCGCCGGACAGAACCTGCACGATCTGGTACGCGCCAAATCAAATCTGTCGCTGATCACCGGCCCCAGTAAGTCGGCCGATATTGAGATGAACTTGACCTTGGGCGTTCACGGGCCGAAGTTTGTACATGTAATACTTTTCAATGATTAGGGAATGGGAACTGGTGATCGGGGAATAGGGGTACGGATTGTCGATCCTTTCACCCCAATTCCGATCCCCCTGTCACCAATCCCCATTCACCGACCCCAATTCACCAACACGAGGTACCCAACCATGACCGATTCATCCAAGAACTGGCGCGTTGCATTCATCGGTGCTGGAACCATCGTCCAGCGAGCCCACATACCGGGCTTTCAGCGCATCGACAACACGGAGACCGTGGCGATCTGCGATGTCAATGCCGGTCGAGCACAGGAAGTTGCAGACGAGACTGGTATTGACGCAGTCTTCACCGACTACGAGCAGATGTTGGCAGACGTTCAGCCCGACATCACGGTGGTGGCGACGCCCAACGTCTTCCATAAGCCGATGACGCTGGCCGCCATCGAGGCGGGGTCCAACGTGCTCTGCGAGAAGCCGTTGGCCCTCTCCTACCTTGACGCCGTCGAGATGCTCGACAAGGCCGCCGAAAAGGGCGTCGTTCTCAATGTCGGCACCCACTTCCGCTATGCGCCGACGACGCGGGCGGCCAAGGCCCATGTCGATGCCGGTTTCCTGGGCAACATCTATGCGGCCCGCGCCATCTGGCAGCGTCGTTCGGGCATTCCGGGCTTCGGCGGCTGGTTCACCAACAATGCGTTGGCTGGCGGCGGCTCGCTCTTCGATATCGGCATCCACGCATTGGACCGCGCGCTCTACCTCATGGGCTATCCCAAGCCCATCTCCGTTACCGGCGCGTCGTTCGCCGAGTTTGGACCGCGGGGCATGGGGCTTGGCGGCTGGGGCAACGAAACGGTCGAGCCGATCCCCAACGCCGCATTTGATGTCGACGATCTGGCCTGGGCCTTTGTTCGTTTTGAGAACGGTGCTGTGATGCAGTTTCAGGTCTCCTGGGCCGCGCACATGCCCGAGGAGTCAGCGGCAGAGCTGTACGGCACCGACGGCGGCGCCTACCTCGACAACAGCGACCTGAGCCTCTACACAACAATGAACGGCCAGATGGTCGACATCAAGCCAACGATTTCACAAGGCGGACTCGACTCGTACTCCTATCTGATGGAAAACTTCGTCCGCTATCTGGACGGCGACGAGAGCGCAGAGATCATGACACCGGCCCAGGCCTTGACCAGCGTACGCATCGTCGACGGCATCATGCGTTCAGCCGAGACCGGGCGCGAGGTCGTGTTTGACTGAGGGCCGAACCTAGATTTCGCGTCCCCGGCACAGGTCAGACCTAATCTGGTCATTGCCGATTTCCGTGGCTTGTGCCGGGGACGTTCGCAGGATTCAAATTCTTGCAACGCCCTACGGTTTGACGATATGTCGTTTTCGCGGCGAAAGATCCCGCTGCTGGCGGCCAGAAGCTAGGGACTCCCTGGATTCAGTAGCCAGATCTCAGTGCTTGAGGGCGCTTCTCACTGTTATACTCATGTCAGATTGAAAACTACAGTTGAAGGTATCGTTTCGTAGAAGCAACAATGCATGTCATCCGTTCACGAAGTGGGCGCAAAGCGCTAACGCAGTGAGGAATCTTGAGATCGGTGGCGTAAAGATTCCTCACTGCGTTCGGAATGACAGAGTAGCTTCTCGATCCAAAGACTACATCGCCAAACCGCGGGTTTCAAGCTGATCTCAGTTTAGCAGCTGGTTTCAGCCGTTGCTGCGGGGTTCGCAATTCTCAACAAAGATGGAGCACGGACAAACTGCGTCCGTGCTCCATCTTTGTCAATGGGTTAGTAGATCACCCAAGTTTCACCCACGACCAGCGCCCTACTGCGAAGCCATCGCCTCGCCCTGCCGCTGCTGACCGGCGATCTGCGGCAACTGGGCCAACTCCTCTTGCACCAACTGAACGATTAGCTTGTCCAGCGTCTCCACCGAATAGTTGGCCACATCGTGGTCGGTTTCGACGCCGGGGCCGCTCTTGGGGTTGCTGCCGTCGGCGTAGGTCAGGAAGACGAACTTGCCGCCGGTGAACTGGGCCATCTGGCGGAAGATGTATTCGCCATCCACACTCAGACCGCTTGCCCCCACCGGGAAGAGCTTGATGCCCCGACGAACGGCCTCCACCACATCGGTTTCATAGCTGAACGGCTGCCAGTCGTAGTCAAGATGAGGCGGTGCATCAGCCACCAACACGACCATGCGCACCGTGTCCTGCGAGCGCCAGTTCATGCCGTGCACGGCGGTGTTCAGCGCTTCATTGAGTGACTCGGGCTCGTCACCGCCGCCATCAGCACGCAGCTTGGAGAGTGACCGCTGGAAACGACCTAGGTCCGCAGTAAAGTCACTCTGTTGCACCACGTACGAATCGCCAAGGTCCCGGTAGGAAACCAATCCGTAGCGCACATCCGGCTGCTCGGGCAGACGGGCGATCTCATCAGCCACGTCGGCCATGGAGGCCTTGAGCTTGGCGATCTCGTCGCCCATGGAACCGGTGGCATCCATCAGGAAGAGCAGATCCAACTGGGTCTCAGCAATCGCCGGCGCGGAATCAAGCGTTAGAGTCCATTGGTTGCCGGTCTGTCGGTCGAAGAGCTGGTTCGATGCAGATTGACCCTTGGTGACAATCACCCGGTACGCGTTGGCTTGCTGATGATTGGCTTGAGGGTGACCTGAACCTACGGCCCGCGGATGGAAGAGCAGGCGTCCCGAGGCGTCGGTTCTGCCGACGAAGACCGTATGGCCGCCCTGGAGCACTTCGACGCGGGCATCGTGCACGGAAATCGATTGCTCGTCCGTTACATCAATCAGGATGCGGTCGCGCACATCGATGGGATGTGCGTAGACATCAGTGTGGCGCTGCCGGTAGTCGAGGTATTCCTGCCAGCGTACGTTGTCATCGACCACGCCGGCTGTGACGGGCTCGTACTGGCGAGAACGGGATGGGGCTGCAGGCATTCGTTCCACCCTCTCCGATGATTCACCCCGTCGCGACCCTGTTGCGTACGATTCGGCGGGCGAGGCAGCTGGGCGCCCCCACTCGCTACTGTCTGCGTCCTTGGCGATCGGGCTTTCCCAACTGCTCTCCTCTGCGTCCATGGCCGTGATTTCTGCTGAAGCATCAAGCATTTCGCGCGCACTCGACGCTGGTGCAGCCTCGCTGGTTTCTGCTGAACCGGCAGATGACAGGCCCGCCGAACTTGATGCAGGCGCCCCGGCCGGAGCGGCGCAGCCGACGAGCAGGCTCATGGAAAGTGCGACAGTGGCGAACTTTGCGGTCAAGGTGTTGGTGAAGGTTGGCATAGTTTTCTCCTATTGTTTTGGCTGATAAGAAAGAGGTCGTAATTGGTGCGAAAAAAGTGCCGGGGACTTGGGCTACCAAGCGAGTGAGTTGACCCTGATTTAAGCGCTCCAGCATCGGGAAGTCCCCGGCACTTTGTTGACTAACATGCTTCTACTGACAGTAAGAATCAGACAAATAGAATCGGACAACCGGGTAGCGGATGCTGCCGGCTATACAGCTTGTTCAACTGGTCGACGTCGGTATCGTCGAATTATCACAATGACGATCCAGAAGAAGAGCACGACTGGCAGCATCAGCATCAGGAAGACCGGCAGCACGTAGATGGTCAGCCAGATGGCCGCATCGCCCAGGGTCTGCATGGAGCTGACCAGCGAGCGCAGTGCATTGCTGACTGTGGCGCTCGGGCGCCACTTTGTCTCAACGATGGGCAGGGCGCTCGTATCCGGGCGCAACGAGAGGTGAATCGTGGAGAGAGAGACCAGATTGTCGAGCATGACCATGCGTCCCTGAACCTGCTCGACCTGTCCGCGAATCTCCATGATGTTGCGATGGACGGTCAGAATGTCCTCGGCCTTGGCCCCGGGCTTGGACCGAATCTCGGTCAGCAGCTGAAGCAGTTCCTCTTCCGTCGCCTGAAGATTGCGCAGGCGGGCGTCCAAATCGGTGTATTGATCGGTGACATCGTCACGTGTGAGGCTCTGCGAGGTCACTTCGACGGCGTGGTCGGCCAACTGCTCCACCATGCCATCCAAAGACTGTGCCGGTACACGCAAGGTCATACTGCCCTGGAGTGCCGTCTCCTCGCCGAATGAGGTTCGATAGAAGTTGGTGTCGGCGACATAGCCGCCCGCGTTCGTGACCATCTGGGTGATGGCGGTCACCGTCTCATCGGTATCGCTCACGACGAGGTCGATGTTGGCAGTCCCAACAATCTTGCGTGGGCTCTCAGCGGGGGCCGGCAGCCCATCAAGCGCTGCCATCTCCTCTGGCGCCTCCCCTTCGACGGCCGCTTCTTCGACCCAGACCGCCTCGGCCGCCGGCGCAACTGCAGAACTCTCCATCCGTGAATAGGAGGCCGGCGAAGCACATGCTGTGAAGAAGACGGCGGTCATTGCAAAAACGATCAGCACAAGGAAACGGTGGCGAATTCTGTTATTCATGATTCCTCCTGGCGTTGCAGTCTTGGTTCGACTTTTCGTGATTGGTTTGATGTCACCAGCATGGCAGCATCGGCGTACACGGCAAGGGCCAGATGTGTCACATTGGCCGAAAAACGCGTGTATTTCAATGGTACAGTGGGTGCTACCAGTGGAGTCTGGTGTTGAAAATCTTGTTGGCGGCAGCTGCCAATTCGTTGGGTTGGAGTTCTGTCTGCGATACATTCCGCACTATGCGTGCAGGTCAGGGGGGATGGAGCGTTTGATTGTCGCCGAATTGGCTGCGCAGGTTAATCGCGTATCAATTGTCCGCAACGGATGGAATCCGGCTCCTAACAGCGAAAAGCGCCCTCAGGCGCTGAGAGCTCAGCCGCAGGACCCAGGGGGTTCCCCGGCTTCTCGTTGTTAGCGGCGGGTTTTAACCCTGCCGCAGCGTTGCCGTCCGTCTGGCTTTATCGCAAAGGGCCACGGTTTCTTTGAAAGCCGTTTGGCCATGGTCTACAATGGGCCGGTTGACTCTGAAACTGCCGGGAGGACGGTTCGCACGGGCCTGCGAACCAGAAGACGACCATTGCGAAAATAACCATGCGTATCATCGTTACCGCCGATCTTCACTATGAAGCGGCCAACCGCCAACTCTATATAGATTTTGCTCGTCGGATCGCCGAACAGAAGCCTGACTGCTTCATCCTTGCCGGCGATCTGGGCCATCCGCTGCGGCTCTTTCGACGATGCCTGCAACTGTTTGGGGATCTCACCTGTCCCAAACTGGTGCTGGCGGGCAATCACGACGTCTACGCCGGCGAGCACAGCAGTCGTCTGCTCTGGGAACGCGAGTTGAAGCGCGTCACGAAGGCCGAAGGATTCACCTGGCTGGAGCATCAGCCTGTGCGGCTTGGGACCATCGGCGTCTGCGGTACCATGGGGTGGTACGACTACTCCTCAGCCGCGTCGCACCTGTCGCTGGAGCATCACGAATATCGTCGGCTGAAACCACTGGTCAACCATGACGCCGACTACGTCGACTGGCCATGGAGTGATCGGGCCATGGCCCGCTACCTCGCGAAGTCCTTCTCCGGCAGGCTTCAGACCTTGCACGCTGATCCAGGCGTGGAACGGATTCTGGTGGTGACCCATATGCCGATCTTCAAGCATGCCATTCCCGACTATCCTGAGAGCGATTACTGGACCCTCCTGCAACCGTATCTGGGCAACATCACGCTGGGAAAAGCGGTCGAGGAACATGCCAAGGTCAGCCATGTGATCAGCGGACACATCCACCGACCAGGGCGTTGGACGGTGGACACTAGGCATGGCGAGATCGATTTTCGCGTTGTCGGCAGCAAACGGGGCGAGTTACGTGCGGTAACGCTTCAGTTGTAGGGATATTTTTGTCACAGATGAACATAGATGGGTACGGATGTGGCACAGATAGCCTGACCTAGTGATGATGACTGCAAAATAGCATCTGTGGAAATCCGATCCTATCTGTGGCTAGTCTTTTTACATTGATGAAACTTCTACCGTTACGGACTCGTCTACAATCACACTATGGATCAATACACGCTTGGACCGCGGCAGGTGAAGCAGTCGAAACCGCCGAAGCCGCAACCGAATCGCCGTGGCCGCTCAATTTGGCGGGGCGCGCTTAGCGGCGCGCTGGCCTTTGCCGTGCTGGCTGTCTTTGGCATCGGCATCGCGCTGATCGGCTATGCGCTGATCGCCAGGACCTGCCCGCGCCCGACGACCTGCAACGCCGCGCCAGTTCGTTCCAGTGCACGCGCATCTATGACCGCGAGGGCAATCTGCTCAACGAGACCTTCGACCCCGACGCCGGTCGGCGTACGGTGATGCCGCTGGCAGCGAATCTCGCCCTACCTGCAACAGGCGACCATCGCCACCGAGGACGCCAACTTCTATCGCCATCAGGGCGTCGATCCGGTGGCGCTGGCGCGTGCGCTCTACTATGCGGTCCAGGAGGGCGACATCGTCTCCGGCGGCTCGACCATTCCTCAGCAGTTGGTCAAGATGGTGCTGCTCTCGCCGGAGCGAACGATACGGCGCAAGGTCAACGAGGCCATCCTTTCGACCGAGATCAGCCGGCGCTATTCCAAAGAACAGATCCTCGAGACCTATCTCAACGAGCTCTTCTACGGCAATCTTGCCTACGGCATCGATGCCGCGGCCGAGACCTACTTCACCAAGGATGCGGGCGAACTGACGCTGGCCGAGGCCGCGCTGCTGGCCGGGCTGCCCCAACTGCCGGCCTACTACGATCCCTACACCCATCCCGACCGCGCCAAGGAACGCCAGAGCGTGGTGCTCGGCCTCATGGTCGAGAACGATATGATCACCCAGGCTGAGGCCGACGCGGCCTGGCAGGAGCCGCTCAACTACGCACCGCTGGAGTTCAACCTGGAGGCGCCCCACTTCACGCTCTATGTGCGGCAACAGTTGGAGTCGATCCTGGGCCCGGAAGCGCTCTATCAGACCGGGCTCAACGTCACGACGACCCTCGATCCCGACCTGCAGGAGGCGGCCGAACGAATCGTTCGTGATCAAGTGGCGTTGCTCGCCGATCACAATGCGTCCAACGGCGCGCTGGTGGCCATACGTCCGGAGACGGGCGAGGTGCTGGCGCTGGTCGGCAGCGCCGATTTCGACAATGTGGAGATCGACGGCCAGGTCAACATGGCGCTGGCCCCCCGCCAGCCGGGCAGTTCCATCAAACCGTTTGTCTACCTCGCCGCCTTCGAACAGGCCGACAAGCCCAGTCGAAGAACGCTGGACGCCGGGTACGCTGGTCGCCGACATCACAGAAGGCTTTCCCGATGGGGCCAACCCGCCCTATGTGCCGGTCAACTATGATGGCAAGGAGCATGGGCTTGGTCACGGTGCGGACGGCGCTGGGCAGCAGCTACAATATCCCGGCTGTGCGTGCGCTGCAGAAGGTCGGGCTGCCCAACTTCCTGGCCCTGGCGCAGCGGCTGGGCATCACAACGCTGACGCGCCCTGACTACGGGTTGAGCCTCAGCCTGGGCGGCGGCGAAATGCCGTTGATGGAACTGACCGGAGCCTACGCCGTGCTGGCCAATGGCGGCGCAACGTGTTCCGCCGGCGACCATTCTGGAGATCAGCGACAGCGCCGACAACGTGCTCTGCCAGCTTGGCAGCGAGCGCCCCTGCCTGCCCGCCGCGCCTGAGGCGCAGGTGGTCAGCCCGGTCGATGCCTTCCTCATCACCGACATCCTGAGCGACAACGAAGCACGGCATGCCCGCGTTTGGGCCGAATTCGGTGCTGCGCCTGGACCGCCCGGCCGCGGTCAAGACCGGCACAACCAATGACTTTCGAGACAACTTGACCGTCGGCTACACGCCCCAACTGGTGACGGGCGTTTGGGTAGGCAATGCCGACAACTCGCCCATGCAGAACATCTCCGGCGTCAGCGGAGCGGGGCCGATCTGGAACCAGTTTATGACCACGGCGTTGGCCGACGAGCCGGTCATCGAATTTTCACCGCCGCCGGGTGTTCATCGTGGTCGAGGTCTGCGCCGATACGGGCGCGGCGATCCAGACGCCGGGCGATGCAAACGGTGACGGTAGGAACGGAGCTGAGGAAGGGGCAGAACGCAATGACGCCTGTCCGGAGACCAGAGCAACTCTTCTTTGCCGTCGACCGCCCGCCATTGCCGCCGGAGAAAGACCTCTATCAGCGCATACGTCTGGACAAAACAACCGGCAAGCTGGCCACTGAGTTCACGCCTGCCGGCGCCATTGAGGAGAAGGTCTTCAAAGTCTATCCAGACGAATATCGGGCGTGGGCCGAGGAGCACGGCATCCCCCAGCCGCCCCGCGATCAGAGTGAAGCCTTCCAGTTTGCACCCAACGTGAGCATTCGCCAGCCGGTGGAGGGCGAGGTGTTGAGCGGCATCGTGACCGTCATCGGCAGCGCTGATGTCTCGTCCTTCGAAAGCTACGAGTTGCAGTATGGCATCAGCCACGATCCTGGCGCGTTCAGTCAGCCCTTCAGCGGTCCCCATCGGCTCCCCCGTGATCGACGGCACGTTGGGCCATTGGGATGTGCGCGGACTTTACGATGGCCCGCACACAGTGAGCCTGATCGTGCGCGACACGTTCGGCACAGAATATGAAGTCACGCGTGCGCGTCTTCGTCGAAAACGCGGCGCCGACGCCTCCGCCTGCGGCCACAGCGACGTGGACACCATTGCCGCCGGTGGATACGTCCACGCCGGTCGTGATCGACACGGCTGTGCCTCCACCCACGCCTCAACCAACGTGGACACCGCTTCCAACAGCATTGCCGACGGCTACGCCTACCTCTGTGCCGCCGACTCTCGCTCCGCCGACCGATGTCCCCACCCAAGTGCCGACGGCGGTCCCGACCGTTGCGCCGCCGACCGCAACTGTCTCTGCCGGGCCGACGCCGACATGGACGCCATTGCCGACGCCAGGTGCAATTACAGAGACTGAGACAATCACCGATATCGGCGCGAGCGTTTTGCCCGTCGACGGCAGCGACCCGATCACAGAAACGGAAGTGATTACGCCTTGACCACTGATGTCACCGGCAAGATTATCTTGCTCAACGGCGCTTCCAGTGCCGGAAAATCGACACTGGCCAAGGCCATCACCACGCCTTTCAATCAGGTCGATCCGCAGTTTACCTCTGATGAAGGCGAGGGCGACAGGTCACTGGCCTACTGGCGCAATGCACACTGGGCGTTCTTTGAATCATATTGTCGCAAGATGGGGATGACTCAGAGCGAGGAGATGCCGCTGGTTTGTGAGCGGTTTCGGGTGATAAAGGGATTGGGGAATTGGGAATAGGGATTCGGGGATTCTGGAAGCAATGAGGTGTCCGAAGAAGACAACCCCAATCCCCGTTCCCCAATCCCCCATATCTAAATAAACATAATCTGCGCGCCCTTCGGCACGCTCCAGAAACTCCATGGCGCCAATGATGTCATCCACCTCGTCGACCAGCATCGTCACGGTCAAGGTGCATCATTTCGGCGGCCATCTGACAGGCATAGACGCCGGCGCCTGAGTCGTGGATCAGTTCCAAGAACTCGCCGACCGGCGGCATGTCCAGCTTGTCAATCTCTTTCTTCATCATGTTCGTGGCCAGGTCCGTCATGCCGGGGAATCCGCCGATCATCTGCGGCATGTGCATAGCCGGGTTGCCGACCGGCACCACCTTCAGATTGTCAACCTTGGTCTTGGTGATGATGTCCATCCCCCAAAACGTGAAGAACAGGTCGCACTCAATGCCCATCATGCGGGCGGCATTGGCCAATACCAGACCAGGATAGGCCATATCCAACGAACCCTTTGAACAGATAATCGCTAGTTTGCGTTCTTTTTCTTCCATGATTTGATCCCCTTGATTGCTCTGGAGTTACAGATTATTCAGCGAGTACGACTGCGTAGTGCCGCTTGCTGCGTGAGAATTGGGTTCAGAGAAGCCTCGAATGCCCTCGCCAGATCCTTTTGTCACGCAGCACGTAGCACGCAGCACGTTTTCTAGATACATCCCTTCGGCTTGCCCAACCCGGCAATCCGTGCGACCTTCTTGGCCGGCCCTTGGGATAGAGGGCGTAGAGTTCCTTGGTGTTGACGCCGGAACGTTTGCCGATGGAACGCAGTGTGGGCGACTGGCCGGTCTTGGCATATTCATCACGGACAAAGTTAATCACGACCCAGTGTTGGTCAGTCAGATCGTCGATGCCCTCTTCAGATGCCAGAACGGCCGCGATCTCAGGCGTCCATTCGTTGGGGTCGGTCATGAAACCTTCAGCATCAAAGCTTACGTTTAGGTCTGGTGCAGTGCTCATTTGGATCCGTTCCTTTCAATTATCTTATCTGGTCATTCTTGGTATGGTTGTTGAGTGTTCGTACTGAATTACACTCTCTTACTGTACTGCGCCGATATCTTCTTCAATACCTGCATGGTAATGGCCAGCCCCCGGCGTACCTCCGGATCGCGCATTTCGCGCATGAGCCCGAACATGGAGGTCGGCAGTTCGTCTGCTTCTCCTTCGACTTCCTGGAAGCCGCTGGTGAGACTGTTGACCAGGTCCATCATCTGCGGCTGGGTGAGAGCTTTGACTGTGTTGAGGATCAGCACTACGTTGTCGCCCAGCTGACGCACATCATCCTCAGTGAATGATGTCACGATCTGGTCCATCACATATTGGCCCTGACGCACGAAGCCGAAGTAGCCCTTCTCTTCCATGTCGTTGAGCATCAGGATGGCCTGCTCGACCATGTCCTGGCTCAGCGGCGCAAAATCTTTGACGAAGTCATTGGCGCTCTCCACCTGGTCCAGCAATTCGTTGAAGGTGCGGGTGTTGCGGGCCAGTCGTTTGGCTAGCTGCGCTATATCCTCAAGCTGAACGTAGGCCTGGATTTCTTCCAGCTGCTCGACAGTGACGGCGTAGACGTCGTTGATCACCGGCGTCAGGTCCTCGCGTAGCTCATCCCATTCGCGCTGGCGGCGTCGATCCTCATAGGCCTTCTCGCCCAGAAAGGCGACCTGTTTCCCCAGCGCAGCCACGTTCTCTGTCAGCTGATCAAGTTTTCGATTGAGCTCATCCAGCCGATCGACCTTTGCCAACGGCTGCGGATAGTCTGCAATTGACGTCATGAGTTTGCCCCTAGCCCCACTTGCCGGCCATACTCATCTGGGCCGGAATCGGCAGTTCCTTGCCCTTGAGCAGAATATTCCAGTACATCCAACGGAACATCATTTTGCCCCAGTGGTTGACCCGTGACTCCTGTAGCAACGAGAAAGGACCGACGCCCGGCAGCGGGAACTTGCCCGGCAGCGGTTCGACATCGTAGTTGAAGTCGATGAGGAAGCCTTTCCCGAAACCGGATTCAATGTAGCAGTTGGCGTGACCATCAAAGGTGGGTCGCAATTCCAGCCCATCCATATAGCGCAGGAAGTTCTCGATGAAGACATCAACCTGGAAATGGGCGACCGAGCCGGCCTTGGAACTGGGCAGATCAGTGGCATCCCCCAGCACAAAGACATTGTCGAAATCCCTGGCCTTGAGCGTGTGCTTCTCGGTCGGCACGAAGCTCAGGTCATCGCCCAGACCGGAACGCTCAATCACTTCCGAGCCCATGTTGACCGGCACGGAGACCAGCAGGTCGTAGTCGACTTTCTGATCGTCATAGGCGTAGATGGCCTTCTCATCCGGCTCAACGCGTTCAATGTTGAACTCGGTCACCACGTTGATGCCCTTCTGCTCAAGAATATCGCCCAGGCGCTGGGCTGCGATCGGCTTGGTGAAAGCTTCCGGCAGCGGCGTGACAAAGGTCAGATCGACTCGATCGCGTAGCCCCTGCTCATGGAAGAAATAGTCGGCCAGGAACATGAACTCCAGCGGGGCCACCGGACACTTGATGGGCATTTCGGCCACGTTGAGGACCAATCGGCCGCCCTCCCAGGTACGCAGGAACTTGTGCAAGGCCACCGCTCCATCGGGCGTGTAGAAGTCGAAGATGGTCTTGCGCCACTCGTCTTCAGCCAATCCGGGCGTTTCATCGGGCACGATGCGCGAGCCGGTTGCGATAACAAGATAGTCGTAGCTCAGATAGCGGCTATCCTTGGCGATGCGTACCCGGTTCTGATCCGGCTCAATGGCTTCGATTTCCGAGATGATGATCTCGATGCCGTAGGGCAGATAGTCCCGCTTGGGTTTGACCACGTCGGCTTTACTATAGGTCCCGAAGGGGATGAACAGAAAGCCGGGTTGATAATAGTGGACTTCATTCTGATCAACGACCGTGATCTGCCACTCTTCCCGGTCTAATTCATGCGAGAGGCGATTGGCCACCATGGTCCCGGCGGTGCCGCCTCCCAAAATCAATACCTTCTTCATCAACTTCACCTCTTATGAACTTGGTAAACCATCGTTTTTTTGTCACAGATTGACACAGATGTCCTTCAGGTCGCCAGAGTATTTCTAGCGCCATCTGTGTCCTATCCTTATTTCATCTGTGTCAATCTGTGACAAAAATCCCCAGACACTATACCGTCTACACCTTCGTCAGTTCGGCAATATTCTGTAAGGTCAGATAGAACTGATTGCGTTCCTTGATGATGTGCGAAACGATGTCGGCCATGCGTTGCACAAAGGCAAGCACTCTTTTTTGCTCATCCGGCTCGATCCGATGCACCTCGTCGATATGAGCCTCGACCAATTCCAGAGGCAGATCCAGGTCTGTGGCAATGCGCTGCGATCGCGCTTCGTCGGGCGGCCACTGCTGAGGCGCGATGCCGCCAACCACCAACATCGCGCTCAGATCGACGCCGATGCGGATCAGCCCGCGTGCACAGAGCAGCCCCAGATGGCTCTCGATGAACGTGGGTTGGAGGCTGGGATCTGCGGCCAGATCGGCCCATTGCCGCATGCAAAGCATACGCGCGACCGGCGATGTTTCGGCCGCTGTATAGAGCCCGCAGGGGTTGGAGGGGCGCGTGACCAGTTCGCCGTTCAGATCGGTAATGAGAATCATCACCCCTAGCAGGTCTGCGAATGTATCCTGGATCAGCTCGACACATTCGATGGGCAGTAGCTGACGCACGCTGGCCGCGGCGCCAAGCGACGTCCGGTCGCTCTTGCCATTGCTTCCGCCATTGCGTGATTGCAGCCAGGCGTCGATCTCGACCTGTGGGAAACGCCACTGGTTTCCCACCTTCACGGCCGGCACACGCCCGCTGTCTGCCATGCGGTAGATGGTCGTGCGGTCGACCTGAAGAATCTCTTGCAACTGCCGGGTGGTCAGGTAATTCGCCATTCGAGAAAATTCTCAATTCTGTGATGTTGCCGAACGATTCGAGTGCAAATGATGCATTGAGTCATATTTGATGCATTGTGTTGCATCA
Source organism: uncultured Chloroflexia bacterium (assembly GCA_963765875.1). Taxonomy (GTDB): domain Bacteria; phylum Chloroflexota; class Anaerolineae; order Caldilineales; family Caldilineaceae; genus JAWKOK01. The sequence continues at coordinate 213,625 of CAVXYK010000029.1, read as the reverse complement.
AAAGCATAGCAAATGACAGTTGAGTTGACACGTGACAAATGTCCCGATTTTTTTGGGACATTTTGGGACATGCCCGAAATTACGCAATTTGCTCGGCCTCAACACCAGTGCTAGGCTTCACATCACCTAACATAGCCCACCTCTACTGACCAAAGGATCTGCACAAAATGACCACAATTCTGACGATGATCGACGGGATGCGGCCCGATGCCATTGACGCGGCCGGATGTAGCAATCTGCAGGCCCTTCGCAGCCGCTCTTCATACACAATGCAGGCGCGTTCCGTCATGCCCAGCGTGACGCTGCCCTGCCACATGTCGATCTTCCACAGCGTGCCGCCGGGCCGTCACGGCGTGATCACCAACGATTGGATGCCCATGGCCCGTCCATTGCCCGGCCTGATCGAGATGGCCAAGGCTGCGGGAAAGAAGTGTGCCTTCTTCTATAACTGGGAACCGTTGCGTAACCTCAGTCGACCCGGCAATCTTGACCTCTCATTTTTCCGCGATAACTGCAAGCAGCGGAACGGAGACTACGACAATGTCGTGGAGGCGCTCCGTTACATCGAGCGTGAGAAGCCGGACTTTGCCTTTGTCTACCTGGGCAGTGTTGACGAATTTGGCCATCTCTACGGATGGATGACTGAAGGCTACTTGGAGCATCTGAACCATGTGGACGGCGCTGTAGGCACGTTGCTTGACGGGCTACCGCACGACGCCCATGTGCTGATCCAGTCAGACCATGGCGGCCATGATCGCTCTCACGGCACCGATTCGCCTAAGGACATGACCATCCCGTGGATGGTAGCCGGTCCGCAGATTCGAGCGGGTCACGAGATTCAGAGTCCGGTTTCATTGCTGGACACGGCGCCGATGTTGGCAAAGATCATGGGTGTGGCTGCGTATGAGGATTGGGAAGGAAGAACCATTGACGAGGTTTTCGAGGAGGAATGAGACTGTCAAAATGAAAGAGGGACCGCTTTTCGGGGAAAAAGCGGTCCCTTTTTCGTTTCGAGGGCTTGGGATCTCGAAACGCTGCTGGCTGAGCAAGACCCTATGCGGTCGGCTCTGCATAAGCACTGTCGAACGTCTGCATCCGTTGGCCGATGGTCACCAACAGGGCGCCGACACGGCTGCGGACGTTCAGGAAACGATGACTGCGTTTTTGACGGCCAAGGTTCCGGCGGCGTTGATGCTCGACTCGTTCTTTCTGGGCCTGCTGCATCTGTTCGTAGAAGAATGCCTGGTTGATCAGATGCATTTCAGTGTTCAACATGATCTGTTTCTCCGCTATTCTTCAGACAATGGGTGACATGCACCCCGTCTGTTCTGTTCGCTCTATCACTTTTGACGAGACCGGTAGAATTTGCGCGGCTGCACAAATTCTTGCCTCCGCCTTTGATTGTCCAACCGGCCACTCTTTGCCGGGTCGATGTTCATCTGGGCGTCGAGCGCTCGTCGTATGTCCATTCGCCCAACATTGTTCTGGCGGTCGCGTCCGATTTCCATCACTACCTTTTGGAGTACACTCTTCTGAAGTGCACGCTTCTCAGGTACGCTACTCTGAAGCACATTTTTTGAATAGACCATTCAGGACCTCGCTTTCCTAACTGACGCACGTCTGAAACGTGCCTGCTACGTTTCCGTTCGCCTGCCTGAGTCCACCCGTGTGTGCCGTGCTGAGCTCTTCAAACCTGTTCAGCTTGCGTAGCGGCGTTGCATGCTTTCACCAAGAGTCACAAACCGGCTGCCAAGCCAGTGAACGCCTCGGCGAGTAACATGCAGTACACGGCTAGCCATCGGCTGCGGGCGGCTGCCGGCGAACTCTGCCAACATCCTCTGTTGCTGAGCCTGGCGCAGAAGCTCCTGCTGACGCTCCCGACCGACCTCAACATCTCGCATACTGAGCAACATGGTTAGCCCTCCTGCTGCTGTTCGTGTCCAGATTTCCTCATCAGACTGTCTGGACAAATTGTGAAGGATCGCTTGCGAAACACGATTCGGTCATGTATCATATGTGTACTGTGTTTCGCTTACATGCACAATTTAACACACAAAATACACAATGTCAATACTAAAAATGCACAAATTTGTACACAATTCGAATTTTGCTCAAAAGTGCAACAATCAACGAGATTTTTCTGTGGTCGGAGTGAATTCGTGAACGAGCGCAAACCCGATCCTCTGGCATGTGCTCTGGCGCTGATGGAGGAGGCCGAGCAACTGTCGGTAAGTATGACCACCGAGCCAAGTACAGCAGGCGACGCTGACGCCTTGGCGCCACGGATTGCTGAGATTTCCGTTGGCGCCGCTGTCAGGGAGATCCTGGCGCAGTGGAGGGCGGACGATGTGCTGCAGGCCGCAGGGCTCCTGCACCAGTTTGTCTGCGATGGAACCATTACAATCACCCTCGTCGAAGAAACGTGTGGCCCAGAGGTAGCCGATCTTTGCCAGGGCTATCGGTGCTTGGGCGCCATCGATGCGCTGTCGTCACCGAGTGCCAAAGGTGCACGGGGCGAATCAACTCCTGCTACGACCCAAATCGAGCCGGTGGATGCCGCCTCGGGCGATCCACTTCCTGAGACGGGATTTCTGAAAAATCGGACCGTCAAGCCGGAAGGCTGGTACGGAACTCCCCTGGCTCTGGAGAGAATCCGTTCATATTCCGCGGCCTACAGCGACCCTCGACTCGGGTTCCTGCATGCCGCGGTGCTCTGGTATCGATTCCTGCTGACAAGAGAGAGCGAGGCAAATCCCCAGGCCTATACAGATGAAGCAACCCAACTGCTGGGCCCCTACCTAGAGATGCTGGGGATGCGCCAACTGCGTGCCGAGTTGATGGAATGGCTGGCAAGTCAACGTCGCTCCCGGCAGAAGCCTGATGGTGCGCCCAAATCATTGCTTCATGCCATTGGCCAACATCTTCAATCCAGGCTGCAGAATGCAGACATTAATGTAGAAAACACACAGGTACACAATTTTGATGCATACCACACAGCCATACGCACTCAATCTATTGCACAGATCCCCACAGTCGAAATCACAGTAGAGACCGACCTGCAATGTTACGAGGTGCTCTATTGGCTGCATCAGCTCTTCATTCCTGTCGAAGGGGCAATGGTCGACAACATTTCTGCCGGCCGCATGAATGGCTATCACGGACTCTCTACAGGCGTCATGGTGCCGGCTGCGATTGAAGCCATTGACCCCGGCTCGGCCGTTGAAGCGATTCAAGAGGCCGAGCAAGAGAACGCACAGCGAGTACGTGTCAATTTCCGCATCGCCACCCACGAAATGAACGAGGCCAACCGCTGGGGATTGGCCGCCGTCCTCATGCGCAATCGCCTACCCGCTGAGCGTGCGGGTGGCTGGTGGCAGCAGGCAGAGGAGGGGTTGGAGGCCATCGAATCGGCACAATTGGGCGAGCTGCCCGATACGCTCTATGTCTTTAGCCCCCATGGCCAACTCTTCCGCTTCCGCCGCGGCTGTACCGTGGTCGATTTCGCCTACCACGTCCATTCTGAGCTGGCTGACCGCTGTTCCCGCTTCTATGTCAATGGTGTGCCGGTTGAGCCTGCTTTCGTGCTCCACCATCTTGATCTGGTCGAGTTGGAACACGATCCGCTGGCGCCCGGGCCGACCCAAGTCTGGTTGGATGCTGCACGCACCAGCCGGGCCCGCGGCAGTATTGAGCGCTTTCTCAAACGCCAGGGCCAGGGCGTCTATCAGGGCCAGAAGATTGTGGAGGAGCGCCGGAAAGTGCTGGAGAAGCACTATGGATTCAGCATTCCGGACCATCGCATCAACCAGGCCGTCGCCGTCACCATGCGCCGTCTGAAGCTGACGCGTGTTGAAGAGTTGTTTGCCGAAATTGCCTCCGGTCGTTGGTCCGCGGACCGCATGCTGCATACGCTCTTCGAGGCTGAAGTAACCCAGCAGATCAAGCTTCCCCGACGACTGGGCATTCGCTCTCAGCAGCTCCAACTGGCCCAATGTTGCCGGCCAAAGCCGGGCGACGACATTGTGGGCAGAGAGCGAAAGCGTCGGGGTGTCGTAACTGGACTCAAGATCCATCGTCGCGACTGTCTGAAGATTGCCCGTCACCTGGAAGAGGGTGACGAATACTTGGAACTTCGTTGGCGGCTCCAACCTCGGCTCAAGACCACCGCGCTGATCGAGATGTCTGCACTCAATGATGACGGACTGTTGGGGGATGCCGTCCAGCAGATCTACGCCTGGACCCCGCGAACGACCCTGCACAAAGTCGAGGCGGTGGCACGCCACGGGATTGCCCAACTACGCTTCACCATTGAAGCTGAAGACAATGAGATTATCGACAGTATTGAGGAATCATTGCGTGGTCTGCCCAATCGAAAGGTGGACCGGGTACAACGATTGAGTCTGCCGCCGTCAGAACAGGCCGAGATGGCGGCTATGCACACCGCCGGCAGCAGCAACCCCTACAGCCGCCTCCCGGTTCACGACCGTGAGATGTTCTTTGGCCGCTCGGACGATCTAACCCGGGTCATGGATTGGCTACGGGCCGGGGCAGGCAGCGTCTGGCTGCGCGGCCAGAAGCGCGTGGGCAAGACGTCGCTTCTTCTCCATCTGCGACGTTACCACCTGGAAGAGCACGGGTTTGTGCCCGTCTACATCGACTTTCAGCTGCTGGGCAGTATGGAAGACGCCGACATCTTCTACGAGGTTGCCAGCGCCATCTTCAGTGAACTGCAGGCAGACACCAATCGCACAAGCAACCGGCTGGACGATGTCGGCGCGCCGCTGCGTGACCTCTTCTACCACGATCCCCAGGCCCAGTTTGTCGCCTATTTGCGCAGTGTGCAGCGACGGCTCGGCGCCCGGCGGCTTGTTTTGCTAATCGATGAATTCAGCCGTACCATCGATGCCTACCGCCGCGGCACGCTGGATGATAGTTTCTTCTATCAGTGGCGCGGCTTCATGCTGGCGACCATGCCCGCCATCAGCTTTGTCACTGTCGTTCAGCAGAAGACCTACGACCTGCTGGCCGTACAGCGCGCCCAGGAAGATGTCGATCCGATCTGGGAGTTGCTCGAACTGGGCGAGCAACGGCTATTGCGGCCGTTGGATGAAAATGATGTCCGACGCTTGATCGAATGGCCGATTCGCAATTTTCTGGAATACTCGCCCGAGACGATTGACCATGTGGCCCGGCTGACCGGCGGCAGTCCCTTTCTGATTCAGGCATTCTGCTTCAAGCTGGTGACCCACATGACCCGATTTGACCGCCATCAAGTCAGCAGCGATGATGTAGAGCTTGTGCGTTTGGAATTCATGCAGCCCCACGAGAGTCTCTTTTCACATATGCTCGATCTGATCCATGGCGTCGGCCATACCATCACCCAAATATTGGCGCGTATCGCCGAAGACCGGCCTGATCAGCCGATTGCCTGGGCGCAGCTTCGTCGGGAGATGCCGGATATCGATGCCGACCGACTGGAGCGCACTCTGCAGAAATTGTCCGCCCAGGACATCCTGATCCAGACAGATGACCATTCATGGAGATTTGGCAGCCTGTTATTTCAGCAATGGCTGGCACTGTATAGTCTTGAGTAAGATCAATATCGACCGATTATCTAGGACCCAGCGGAGGGGATCATGGCCCCAGTGACAGAAAACTTCTTTGGACGAGAGCGACAGCTGCGCGAAATCGTGCAGGGCGTGTTGGCCCCGCAGCCTGCCAGTTTCTCGGTCGTTGGCGCCAAGTATGTGGGCAAGACGCGCCTGCTTCACTATCTGGCATCCGAAGAGGGGCCGCTGTTGAATGAAGAGATGGTCGCTTGGCGCTCTCCCCGTTTCCAGGACGAGAGCCGCATCATCGTTGTACTGATCGACTGTGACTGGCCGGAGGTGCAGCAGGATCTGCTTGGCTACATTGCTGAATGTTTGCGCGAGCGGGTCGAAGAAGAGCGAATCGGGCTGGATTGGCATGGGGTGGACTCACAATCATACAAGGGACGACGTATCTGGCAGATCGCCAGGCAACTGAGCCAACAGGGCTATCGACTCGTACTCGTGATGGATAATTTTGACCGGGTCTTCGAGCATCAGTTGATCCAGCAGGATACGAGCGATGAGTTGCGCCCGTTGACCATGGAGATGGCACTGGTCGTTGCCACACAGCAGCCGCTCCACGATCTAGACAGAGAACTGGCCGCGTCGCCGCTCTTTAATGTGATGACCCAGATCTTCCTGGGGCTGGTCGATATCCACGCCGCCCGAACATGGATCGATGCCTATGCTGTGCGATACCCCGGCATTCTCGACATGACCGATCTGTTTCTTGAGCTTAGCGGCGCGCACCCGTTTCTGCTTGACCGCATCGGCGACATCATGTCGGAAGTTACACAATTTCTATCACCGGACCAATCGTTCGATGCCGCCCACAGCGAGATCGTTCGGCTACGTTTGGCCGAACATGGGCGTTTGCTCTTCGCAACGCAATGGCGGAAGCTGCAAGCGCCGCCCGAGCGCATTCCGGCAGCCGCTGTACAGGCAATGCTGGCTCGTCTGCTCGTCGGGCCACTCAAGGCCGCCGATGTACAGCGAGACTATTTTGCCGCGTTGAACTGGTTGATCAACCAGGCTGTGGTTGCATTCAGTAGCCATGGGTATGAACTCTATTCACCCCTCTTCGCCGAATTTTTGGCGGCACAGATCGGTGACACTGTCCCGGCGGAGGATGCGATGATTTCGGCGGTGGAGCTCACGCCCGACTTGCCGATCTATCAGCAATTGACCAAGACTGAGGTGGCATTGCTTCGCTATTTCCAGAGCCATAGCGGCAAGATCGTCTCGCCCGAGCAACTGCTGGCCGATGTGTGGCAGCGCCCCGATGCCTCACCTCGACGCGTGCAGGAGGCTATACGCCGGCTGAGGTTGCAGCTTGACGCGGCGTCCCCGCCGGTCGGCGCTATTGAGAATGAACGCGGCCGCGGCTATCGCTTCATTCCTGCTTGACGAACAAGATAGGAGCAATCAATTCGATCCATGTTTTCTAACACCCTTGTCGTCATCAAAGGCGCAGGCGATTTGGCCAGCGGCATTGCCGTCCGGCTCTTTCGCTGCGGCTTCCCGATCATCATGACTGAGATCGCTCGGCCTATGGCCGTGCGACGATCGGTCTCCTTTGCCGAAGCTGTCTTCAGCGGAGAAACCTGCGTTGAGTCCATTCTCGCTCGTCGCTGGACACTGGATGAGATAACTGAGTTGAACAGCGAGGATCCGACAGCGCTACGTTCACTCGCCAGGCGGCAGGTTCCGGTTGTTGTCGACCCGGCAGCATCGATCTTGACCCGGTTAGCGCCGGCCATCGTCATCGATGCCATCATGGCCAAGCGTAACCTCGGCACGCGGAAATCCGACGCCCCGATCGTGGTCGGCCTCGGTCCGGGATTTACCGCCGGCATCGACTGCCATGCGGTGATCGAGACCAATCGAGGCCATGACCTGGGTCGCGTCATCTGGGCAGGCTCAGCCCAGGCGGACACGGGGCAGCCGGGCGAGTTGCCCGGCGTCGATTCGAAGCGATCTCGTGTGCTGCGGGCGCCGGTTGCAGGTCACTTCAAGGGGGCGCCGTCTATTGGGGAAAAGGTGGCCGATGGCGACATACTCGGTCACATCATTGATGCTCATGCGGCGGCGACCCCCATTGTCGCTCCCTTCAGCGGCATCCTACGTGGCATCATCCATCCCGGCGTACCTTTGACACCCGGGATGAAGATCGGCGATATTGATCCCCGAATTGAGCCGGAAAACTGCCGCACGGTGTCAGACAAATCTCTCGCAATCGGCGGCGGCGCTCTCGAAGCGCTGCTGACCATGATGAACCAGTCCGCACAAGGATAAAGACCGTGTCTTCATTCAAACTCTTTGCTGTAGAAGATCTTCCCCTGTTTCAGCCCGGCGATGACATCCCTGGGCAGATTGTCGACAAGCTCACGGCCATGGGCGAGCGCCTCCACCCGGGCGATATTGTGGTCATCGCCCAGAAAATCGTCAGCAAAGTCGAGGGGAGAATTGTCCCGTTGGCAGAGGTGACGCCGGATGCAGAGGCGGAGCAGGTTGCCGATCTGACGGGCAAAGACCCGCGCCTGGTCAAGGCCATCCTCGACGACAGTCGCAGCGTGGTGCGGAGCCGTCCGGGCCTGCTGATCGTCGAACAGAACAGCGGCTGGATCTGCGCCAACGGCGGCGCGGACCAGAGCAATATCGAAGGAAAAGAGGTCCTGGCGCTTCTGCCCGAGGACTCGGATGCCAGCGCCGAGCGCATCCGCAGCGGGTTGGCGGAGCGGACCGGCATTGCGCCCGCTGTGATCATCAATGACAGCCACGGGCGGGCGTGGCGATACGGCACCGTGGGCATCAGCATCGGCTGTGCGGGTCTGCCGTCGCTCTGGGATCAACGCGGGCTGCATGATCTGTTTGGCTATGAACTAGTCGGCAGCGAAGAAGCCATCGCAGATGAACTAGCCGCCGCCGCCAGCTTGCTCATGGGGCAGAGCGATGAAGGGTGCCCCGTGGTCATCGTGCGCGGCTACAAATTGCCGGAGGGCATTGAACCGCAGCCGGCGACAGTTATGCAGCGCCCGAAGCAGATGGATGTGTTTCGGTAGCCGGTTTTGGGAATTGCGCGTGTAGAAAGAACGCTTCAATTGCTTGAGACTCGATTCGGATTGTGCTACACTTCGTCAAGAAGAGCCGAACAGGCACAATCATAGTTACCTTGGAGGTACTTTCTGGACAGCAATACACTAGCTCGCCGAATCGTTGATTTGGTCGAGGAGAAACAGGCGGCGGACATTGTGCTGCTCGATATTCGCGAGCAGACGGCCCTGGCCGATTATTTCGTGATCGCCACAGTGGACAATGAGCGCCAAGCTTCAGCCATTCAGTCCGACATGTTGGAGAAGCTCAAGATCGAGGTCAACATCCGCCCATTACGTATGGAAGGCGTTGATCAGCGGGGCAGCGGATGGGTGGTCCTCGACTACGGTGATGTGATCGTTCACCTGTTCACGCCTGAAATGCGCGAACACTACGATCTCGAAGGCCTCTGGCAAGAAGGCAACGTAGTCGTCAAAGTCTTCTAGCCGGCTGTCGGAGTGACGAAAAACTGGGACGCGGATGACACGGATATGACGGATTCTCGCTGATTTTTCTGATTTGATTCGTGGACATCCGCTAAATTAGCGTCATCCGTGTCCTATCAGCTTTCTCTCCGACAAGATACTAGAGGATTGAGAACCACAATTTTACTATTCGGCGCGCAGCGCTTCGGCGGGTTGAGTCCTGCCCATGCGCCATGCCGGATAGAGACCGGCCAGCAAGGCTGCGATCAACGCAACCAGAAATGCTTGGGTGAATTCGCCCAGTTCAAGTTGCATTTCCAGGCTCCAGCCGAATGAGCGTAGGTTGATGATGTAGATCAGAATGATCGCCAGAATCAGCCCGGTCGGCAGGGCAAGCAAGCCGGCAACCGATCCGATCAGCCCGGTTTCCAGCAGTGAAAGCCGCCACAGTTGGCGACGTGTCATGCCGGTTGAGCGCAGCACCCCGATCTCGCGGCTGCGCTCCAGTTGCAGACTCATCAGCGTACTCAGGATGCCGATGAATGCTACCAGTGTCGCCAGCACCTGCAGGGCGATGGTAATGGCAAATGTACGATCAAAGACCTCAAGCGCGTTCTCGCGCGTTCCCGATTGGACCGCACCAATAGTTCAGCCTCGCCGGCGAAGGCTGAACGGATAGCCGCCACCTGAGCATCCACATCGACACCCTCTTCAACGAATAGTCCGATGGCCGACAGTTTATCGTCGTTCCAGTACGCACGATAGATCGGATCGTGGAGGAAGGCGGCAGCGTTGACGTCAAAGTCGACAGCGACGCCGACGATGGGGAAGGATTGCCGCCCGGAATCGGTCTGCAACTCGAGATCGTCGCCGACGGTCAAGCCATAGCGATTGCTCATCGGCTCGTTGATAATAATGCCCCCGGCCTCCATGGCCGTCCAGGTCTCCGCCCAATCACCCACCGATTGACGATAGCGTCGCCTTTCGCCGGCAAGATCCTCGCTGAATGAGACCAGGCGTACTGGAATCGTCTGCTCAACGATCTCGCTACCCGCATCAACATTCATTCCGTCATCGACGGCGTTGGCATAGGCGACGATATCGACGCTGCGTGTTGTGGCCACGCGTTCCACGCCGGGCAGTTCGGCAATTTCTATGGCCAGGTCAGGGTCGAAGGCGCTGCGGATCTGGTTTGAATTCAGATCGGGCGGCGAAATGTAGATATCGGCCTGAAGAATATCGTCCAGCCAGAGAACAACTGTGTTGCGAAAACTGCTGACCATGACGCCGACGCCGATGATCACGCTGACTGCAACCATGAGCGCGGCAATGGCAACCGATGTACGGCTCAGCGAGCGCACGATCGTACGTGGGGCCATGCGCCCGATGACGCCGAGGCGACCACGGACCAGCCGTTGGATCCCATTCATGAGTCCCAATGTGGCCGCCGGCGTCAGGAGGGCAATGCCGATGATCACCGCGAACAGGCCGCCGAACGCAACGACTAGATTCCAGTCGGGAATCAGTAAGAGCATCCCCAGTACGAGCATGACGAGCGCACCGGCGCTGACCCAGGGAAGGATCTTGCGCGTGCGTTCCTCTACATCGCTGCGTTTCAGCGCCCCGGCCGGCGGCACGCTGGTCGCCTCCCAGGCGGGAATCGTCGCGCCCACCAGTGCAGCCGCTATGCCGATGAGGCCACCCTTGACCAGCGTGGCCGTGGGGATTGAAACTTCGCGCACGGCCACGACAAAGAAGAGGTCGTTCATGGTCTGGGTGACCATCTGCACCGCGCCGCGCCCCAGTAGAACCCCGAGCGCGAGTCCGGCTATCGTGCCGACGGCTCCGTGCATACCGGCTTCGACCAGAATCGTGGTGAAGATTTCCCGTCGCGTCATGCCCAGGGCGCGCAGACTGCCCAGCACCGGCCGTCGTTGGATCACGCTGAATGTGACTGTGTTGTAGATCAGGAAGACGCCGACCACCAGCGCCAGCAGGCTAAGGGCGGTCAAATTGAGACGAAAGGCCTCGGTCATCTCATTGACCGTCCCCGCTCGCCCGGCCGAGACGGCAACCCGTGCATCGGGCGGCAGGCTGGCGGCGATGCGTGCCAGATCGGCTTGACCCTCTTCGCCGCCGGCCACAATCAGGTCGATGCGGTCGATTCGCCCCACCTTGCCCAGCACTTCCTGAGCCGTGGCGATGTCCGAGATGAGTAGGCTCTCCAGCGCTCGCCGGCTGAGGTCGTCATTCGGTTCCAGCAAGCCGATGACGGTCAAGGGACGAAGGCCGTTGTCAACCCGCACTGCTAGCTGATCGCCGGTGGCAAGGCCATATTTCTGGGCTAGATCTGTGCTGATCAGGACTGAGTCGGGTACGGTCAAGAGGTCGCCGAAATAGTCCGGTGGGGCATCGGACTGGCCGGCTGTCCCCAGATAGCTGCGAAAAGGCGCTTCGGCAAAGGGATCGATGCCCAGCAGGCGCATGGGCTGTTCGTCTAGCTCGATGGCGGTCACATACTCTTCGACCACGGGCGCGCTCTGGCGATAGCCGACCTCGCGCCGAAGCGCTGTGTAGACCGCCTCGTCCAGCCCAGAAGGCCCGCCGACAATCTGATGGGTGGCGCGCCCGGTCACGGTCTCGGTGCCCAGGGCGAAGGCTCGCTCGGCCGAGCCGTTGGCCAGGTCGATGGCGACGATCATGGCCACGCCAATGGCGACGCCGACCACAAAGAAGAGGCTCTGCAAGGGCCGGCGCAATGCATGCCGCCAGGCCAATCGGATGACTGTCGGTAGTGAAAACGATGATTTCGTCATAAGTGTATGACAATACCATATTTTGCGCGGCACAAACGTAACGTAGCACCAGTCTGGCGTTCAATTGTACGAATGGTCTTCATACGCAACTTGGGCGTCTCTTTGTCACGTAGGCCTGGGTTCCGGGCTCTGGTAGGTCAAGTTGTAGGCAATGGACTTGTCGCCCGCTGCTATCACCCTTGCCGGAAACCGGGACAAGCGTAGTGCGGATAGTCCCAGCTCACAGCCAGTAGGTTTGGTGAAAAAACGATGTTTGCAAAAATCGTTAGCCTTGTGCTAACATTCGGTTATGTACTCGGTCATATTTACCAAACAGACGGTTAGAGCATTACGCCGAACGCCCAAAAACATTGCGAATTTGATCCGCGAGAAGATCGATACGATTGCGGTTGATCCGTATGCGCGGCATAACAATGTGACAAAATTAGTGGGGCGATCGGGATACCGGTTACGCGTTAGAGATTGGCGAGTGATCTATGAATTGCAGGATGAGCAACTGGTGATGTTGGTAGTCAAGATCGGGCCAAGAGGGAAGGTGTACGAATGAGTGTACAGGTAATCGAAAAGAACGGTCAGATCGAATGGGCGGTGGTTCCGTATCCCGAATACCAGAAACTGCTTGACGCATGGGAGATGCTAGAAGATATTCGCGCCTATGATGAAGGCAAAGCCAACATTGAAGCTGGTGAAGAGCTGATTCCCAGCGAAGTCGCCTATGCGTTATTGGACGGTAAGAGCCCGATTCGTGTTTGGCGACAGTATCGGGCTTTGACACAGCAGCAGTTGGCGGAAAAGGTTGGCATCAGCAAACCGTATCTATCACAGCTTGAGTCTGGAAAACGCAATGGTACGACGGATGTGCTGAACAATATTGCGCAAGCTTTGGATGTTGGGCTGGAAGATCTGGTTGATTCCAACAGCGAGTCTGAATAATTCGAGCTAGCGCTCAGCCGCCCGCAATCGGCGATCTGTAGTTCTGGGTGGTCATGCTAAACTTACATCCCGTACTACAATCGAGCGATGGGCCAGGATGTCGCCGATCTCGGTGATCATCAGCGCTCACCCTCTGTCAATAGGCAAAGACCTTCACCTTGTCCGCTAATCGACCTTCCAAACGATCCTTCTCGATCTCTGAGGCCAAGAGTGGGCTACTTCAACAGAAATCGGTACAGCATCAGCTGCACCACGATGAAAAGCCCGCCGAGGACAATCGATGGCGTCCACCACATGTTCTGCAATACGAGACCCAGGAAGAAGACGCTGCTGCCGAATGCCAGCCCACCCAGCGAAGCCACCTGAATCGCCAAGATTGCTGAAACGCTGTTGGCCTTGAATTTCGCCGGTAGCGTTGTTGTCTTCCATCGAAATGCCTCGTCAATGGTTGAGTTCTCCAGTCGGGAAATGTAGTACGCTTTGACCGAATTCATGGCCTGCGCGCTGTCAATCCATGCCAGGCGCAAACGCACGAGTTGAAGAATTGTCAGCAAGCTATGTAGGCTCAAGCCAAGAAAAATGATCAGAAATGCGATGCGTACGCTGTACTGGATCGAAGGGTCCAGAGAGCTTACCGACGCGCCGAACACAGCAGCAATCAGCGTGCCTACGGTCACAAAATAGAGCGATGTGATTCTGGCACGATCTTCGTTGGCCTGAGTTGCCGTTTGGGCAATGTAGTTGAACTCGGCAGTCAGGATATCGTCAGATGAAAGCGCTGACGTGTCACGACCTGTTACTTCCATAAGGCGATCCCATAGAATTCATCCACGAAGGCGCACCAAGTTTCACGAAGCAATGTGCCCTTCGTGCAAATTCGTGACCATTCGTGTCAAAAAAAGACTTCTTGCAGTAGAGTCCTGTGTCAATCACGATTTGCTACCGCAACTTCCCACCTGTCTGACGCTCGACCGTGCTGATGATCTTCTTGCGCAGTTTGGTCACTTCCTTGTCGCGCAGGCTGCGTTCGGGGCTCTGGTAGGTCAGGTTGTAGGCCATGGACTTGTAGCCGGCCGGAATGGGATCGCCGCGGTAGATGTCGAACAGCTCGACGTTGACCAGCAGGCGTGCCCCGGCCGAGAGAATCAGGTCCTTGATCTGCTGGCTGGTCACATCTTCCGAGACCTCGAAGGCCAGATCCTCGACCACCGGCGGGTAGTTGCTGATCGTCTCCATGGGCTCCAGGCCCCAGTGCGGACGCACCAGCGGATCGATCATCAGCTCGGCCGCATTGACACGCATGGAGGGCAGACCAAAGGCTGACCGCACCTGCGGGTGGATCTCGCCCAGCGTGCCGACGAGCTTGTCCTGCAGCAGGATCTCTGTGCAGCGTGGGCTGAAGGTGCCGGTGTCGGGCGCAGCTCGATACTTGATGTCACTCGGCTTGAAGCCGAGTCTGCCCAAAACTGTCTCCACAACGCCCTTGATGTCGAAGAAATCCATCTGATCGGTGTCGTTGGGATCCGCGTAGAAGCTGCTCGCCTGGCGGGGACCGGCCATCAAGATGCTGAGCCGGCGCTCCTCGTAGGGCAGCGTGCCGTCGCCCTTTTCCAACAGATAGACACGGCCGACCTCAAAAGTGGTCAGTCGATCGGTGTAGCGCAGATTGCGAGCCAGATTCTCCAGTGCGCTGACCAACATGGAGCGGCGCATGGTGCTGCGTTCCGGCGCGCTGGGGTTGGAGAGCACAACGTATTTGCTCTCTGCACTAGCCGGTTTGCCGGGACGCAGCTTGTCATGATTCTCACTGGTGGTCAGCGGATGGTTGATGATCTCCTGCAAGCCTGCTCCGACCAACACGTCGCGGATCTTGCCCTCGGTATCGAGAGTCTCATCGCGATGTTGGGTCGGCAACACGGTGTCGAGCAGGCTCTGGCCCACTTGCTCGTAGCCGACAATGCGGGCGACTTCCTCAATCAGGTCGGCGGGCATTGTCACGTCGAGGCGGTGCCACGGCGTAGCGCATTCGTAGAGCGCTTCGCCCTCCTTGCGCTGGAGTCCGAAGGTGGCGTTGTCGCCTGCTTCGGGATTGACGTCCTTGACCACGGTGACGCTGAAATCAAGGCGTTCCAGGCTCTCGATGATCTGCTCGCCGGTGATGGGCATGCCCAAAATCCGGCGCTGATCGGTGACTGTGGTGTAGACGATGCGGGTCTCTTGCTCGACCGGATAGGCGTCGATCATGCCTTGCACGATGCGACCGCCGGCATAGAGGCGCATCAGTTCGGCGGCACGACGGGCGGCGATGGGGTTGAGCGTGGCTGGGATGCCGCGGCTGAAGCGATAGGAGGCTTCGCTGGGCAGGCGCAGCTTGGCAGCCGTGCGCCGATTGTTGATGCCCTCAAAGGTGGCCGACTCCAGCAGAATGTTGACAGTCGTGTCGCTGACCTCGCTCTCCTGGCCGCCCATGACGCCGGCGATGGCCACCGACCCGGCCGTGTCGCAGATCATCAGCATGGAGTCGTCTAGCTGACGCTCGACATCGTCCAAGGTGGTGAACTTCTCACCGTCGGCGGCGCGACGCACGATGATGGTCGGGCTCTCGTCGCCATTCTCTTTGGCTCGCCTGGCCAGGATGTCGTAGTCGAAGGCATGCAGCGGCTGGCCCCATTCGAGCATGACGAAGTTTGTGATGTCGACCACGTTGCTGATGGGACGCATGCCGGCACGCGCCAGGCGTTGTTGCATCCATTTGGGCGAGGGCCCAATTTCAACGTCTTTGATCAAAATACCGGTATAGCGATTGCATAGATCCGGGTCATCGATCTTGACGTCAAAATAGTTGGCAGCCGTATCATCGCCTTGGGCCAGGCACTCGTCAGCCGGCAGATGCAGCGCGCCGCCGGTGAGCGCCGAGACCTCACGCGCGATGCCGATCATGTTGAGGCAGCGCGCCATATCGGGCGTCAGCTCGATCTCAACGATCTCTTCGCCCAGATAGTCACGCAGAGGCATGCCGGTGGGCGCATCGTCCGGCAGCACAATGATGCCCTCGTGCTCTTCGCTCAGGCCCAGCTCGCGCTCGGAGCAGACCATGCCGGATGAGGGCACGCCGCGGATCTTCGACGGCTTGAGTTTCTTCTTGGGGCGGGGGGTCTTGTCGCTGTAGGCGTCGATGAGCATGGCCCCCGACTGTGCGAAGGCGACCTTGATGACGGGAAGTTCATCGGCCTCCTTGAACTCGTAGAGATTGGGCGCACCGGTGACCACGCGCTGCGGCTCTTCGCCGCCATGGTCAACGTCGACAAGCACGAGTCGGTCGGCATCCGGGTGCGGGTGGACCGCCACCACTTCGCCGACGGTGATGGTATCGGCATCCCACCACGAGCCAACCAATTCGACACCGGCCACTTCAAGACCGGCCAAGGTCAACCGCTCGTTCAACTCGTCGGTTGAAACGTCGATATCTACGTATTGTTTAAGCCATGACAGTGGGACAAGCATGGGGTCTGTTCCTTTGGGTAGAGGCGTGGGATGGGCTGCGTGCTGCTTGCTGCGTGATTAAGGGGTCTCATGGCGAGTCTGAGCACTTTCGCTGACCATGCCCGAGACACTGTAACTCCTGCAGAAAAGATGGTCCCAGCGTATTCAGCATTTCGGGTCAATTCTCACGCAGCAAGCAGCAAGAAGCACGCAGCATGCCCCCACGGCTTCAGAATCTTCTAAATTGTATCTCCAAAGTTTACCTACTCAGGTGCTCATATACCAAATCGTGGGCCAGAGCGCGCCATTGTCCCCAGCCGTGGCGGTCGCCGATGAGGTTGCGCAGTTCGGCAGCGGCCTGGGCGATCTGGCTCGGCAACACTGCGCGAAACTCGGAGATGTTTTCGCTGGGATGTGGACGCGGTTGTTCATCCCCAGCGCTGACAAGGAAGATGTAGCTGGCAAAATGGGCAACTTCTTCTTCATCAGCCAGAAATTGGTACTCGATCAGACCAATGAAGGATTCTATCGTGATCTCCAGATCGGTCTCTTCGGCGATCTCACGATGGAGTGCATTCATCACCGGCTCGTCCCAGTTGATGCCGCCGGACGGCAGGCGAAAGATATGTTTGGGATAGTGGCGTTTTGCATGTAGCCAGACCCGACAGAGCGGATCTTGGATGGCAAAGACGACTTCCGCACGCCGGTCAAGGTCTTTGCGCCAGCGATAGGCGCGTATGTATTCATCGGCCTGGATATTGAATGTGCATCGCACGGGAGGACCGTGAAACGCGACAAGAGAAGCGACTTCGTTTTCACAAACCATCGGTCTACGAGTCTGCATACACGTTGACTGTGTACGCACTGAGACATCAGTCTCTGACATACTGGGAACTCCTGATCTGCCTGTGTGTCACAAAGTGCGAAGGACGGGGTTGTTCATGACAGATGCGCTGCTGTCGGAACACTTTGTGGTACACACGTTGACTTGGGCCAATCCAGAGAGATAAATATACGCGGCAAGGAACTCTTTCCCTGGAATGGCTTGAGGCTTTGCCGACTCTCGTATAACTATTATTCTGCGAAAGCCTTGATGTGGGATACTCAGTCAAACGGTCATGATGCTGGGAAGCAACCGTTGACTATGCTGTAGCTTTGGGTCAACTATCGTCTCGACGGTTTCGTACTACCTGGGCAAGGCCGATGATCAGCAGTGCCGCTAGCGTGGCCAAGCTGATGAACCGGCCAACGGTGCGCGGAGGTGTGTCCTCGTAGCGCAGGATCATGGTTCCTTGTCCGGGCGGTACAGGCACTGTCATTCGACCCAGTGTGCCTGTTTCCTCAGGAATTATCGGCAGGGTATCAGCTATTTTCTTACTGTTTTCCTCAAGCAAATATGCCTTCCAACCAGGGTAGTAGAAGTGGTTGAAGATCAGCGTTTGGTCGGTGTCAGTCTCGTTAAAGTATTGAATCTCCTCCATGAGCGTGTTGTGGGCGACGGACTCGGCTGCGAAGGTCTTGTAGTCGAATACGCTGTAGTCCAATTTGGTCTCGACCGGCAGAACCGGATCGCCCGCTTCGTCGGTGCGCACGTAATATTCGGCCATTGGGCTCCAGGTCGGTATCTCCTTGACCCAGGCCGTACTGCCCGTCAGCTCGTCGGCGGATCGCTGGAACCGCATCAGCGCGGCCAGTCCTACGGGTCCTTCAGCCGGTTCCTCTATTTGCACCTGCAACAGCGGATAGCTGCTCAGGATAAGGACTGCGATTACGGAGAGCAATGGCAGGCCAAGCGGGCTGCGATCGCTGTCGATGAGTACGCGGTGACCCACCAATCCTGCAAGCACGCTGACACAGAGTGCGGTAATGCTGAACCAACGCCATGGAAACTGGGCGAACTGCAGTATCGTGCCGATCAGCGGCAACTCCCAGAGACCGCTTGCCCACTGCAAGCCGGCCACTGTGGCGACCATACCTGCAATGCAGAATCCTGCAATCTCCCAGCGCTGTCGATCGACTCTCGGCCAGACGAGCAGTACGCCGAGCACTGCCAACACCAGTGCTGCTGCACCAATCTGATAGCCGATTGGATCGTCGGGCCCCGGCAGGCTGGCGCCAAATCCCCACTGTGGACTGAAGAGCTGGAAGAAGTAGACGAAATTGCCACGAAAGTCATATCGACCATCGAACCATTGATCCTGTCGCACGTACTGGCGTTCCAAAATCATGGGAATCAGAAAGACTGCGCCCAGGCCGATCCCGGCGAATAGTCCAATCACGGGCGTCAGCGCTCGTCGGATCCAGGGCCAGAAGCGAGCGGTCCAGGGCAGATTGAGATTTGCTGTCCCGTCCGGTGTGATGTAGGCGAAGATCAGCAACAGCAGGTAGAAACCCAGCAACGGCGTGAAAAGCACAAAGACCAGATTGCTTGTCAGCAACAATCCAGCGTAGCTAAAGGCCGTCAACGCGATCCAGAAAAAGGAGGGACGGATCACACACTGGCGGATGGCCAGCAAACAGAGCGGCATCCACACAAAGGCCATGCTTTCGGCCAGGTTGGCACGCACATAGAGATTGAGCAAATGATAGGGCACATAGACATAGGCTACGCCCGCGATCACCGCTGCGTGTCTGCCCATCCATGAGCGGATGAAGGCGTACATTGTCCCCGCGCTACCAACAATGCTGAGCACAAAGACCGCTTCGATTGCAGCCACAAAGCCGAAGCCGAAGAAATGATGCAATACCTCGGCCAGAAAATGGCTCAACGGACCATAGATGTTAAAGAACGGATAGCCATACCCGAATGCAAAATCAGGACTCCAGCGCGGCCACCATATGCCGTCCTGGACGACCCTGTCGTACTCGAACAGAAAGTAGACGTGATGGCGGGCATCGTTTGCGCCCCAAAAGTAGCCCGGTTGTAGCAAGGGCGCAACGGCGAAGATGCTCAGGCCGATGGTGAGCCAGAAGAGCGGATCCCGCCAGAGCGGCACTGTGTCGGTCGTTCGTCGAATCTGCCGAATAGCCGAAAGCCGAGGCTTTTGTGGGAACCTTAACGGCCATGGAACACCAACTTGTCATCAATGCCGCCGTCGACCGGCAGTCGTTCGCCGTTGCGCCAGTCGTAGTAGCCGAAGTAGTAGCTCAGCGGGCTGTCAGCCTGCTCTGTGTCAGCCTGCCCTGTGTCCGTCGGGCTCAGATCCAATTGATAAGTCTCGACAAATATCTCACCCGGTCGCCAATCGGTGACCGGCCGCCGGCCGCCGAGGGGCTGGGTGTCCAACTGGGCAACGACCTGAGGCGCTGCACCGCTCTCACTCAATGCCTGGAGGAAGATGTTGTAGTCAGTCGGCAGTGGCCGCAGCGCTTGCCAGGTCACTGTCAGCTCAGCAGCAGAGCGGTCTTCATTTTCCACCAGTGTGGCATCCAGAATAGCGATGTTCTGATCGGGACCCACAAGCGAATAGGGTGTCGGCCCAGGGACGATTTCTGTAAAGTCTGTTGTCAGATAGTTGTAGCTTCCCAGGACAACCAGAGCCATCAATACGACCCAATAGGGTGCCTGTGACAAGCTTGTGTTCAATACCGGCAGCGAGCCTGCAATGGCTGCCAATAGCGGCGCCGCAATCAGCAGGATCTGCCAGGGGTAGATCAGGAGACGATCTGCGCTGGTCAACTGCCACAACGGGGCGCTGATGTTCAGACTCAGCAACATGAGTACGAAAACCCCGCCAAACGAAAAGGCGAGCAATCTCGTCACGTGGCCATCACGATCTGGGTGAATTCCTTGTACGAATCCAGAGCCAGAATGCCACGATGCCAAAGGCGACGGCAACAAAGCCCAGCTGGAAGGGGTATTTATCCTGCCAACCGGGAATACTGGGGGCCACCGTCCATTGATTGTCGAACAACTGAAACAGGAAAAGATAGTGCTGACTGAAATCCACCGGCGCAGGACTCTGCTCCGACCAGAGCGGCAGCAGGCTGACGAAGCCGATTACGCCGGAAACAGTCGTGACCAGCGCCGCAAGCCGATCTCGTTCTACCACCAGCGCATAGATGAGTAGCAGGAGCGTTGCAAAAAACGCAAGGCCCGCCTGCGTGCGCCACATCCAGAGTATGCCGATGAGCATCAGCCCGGCAACAGCCGGTGAACGTCGAGTGTCTTCCGCATCGCGTGATGCGTATGCTGCGGTGCTGGCCAGCGTCAAGGGCAAGAGCGCCAGGATGAGGGCGTCGCTCAAACTGCCCCGAACGTAGATCGTTGAGAGCACTGTCGGCAGAAACATGTAGGTGACGCCGGCCAATCCCGCGCCTCGATCCCCATACGCCGGTCGGAGCCAGGCGTAAATGCCCAACCCGCCGAGGAGCAGCGCGAGAACAAAGACAAATCGCACTGCTTCAACCGGCGTAAACCCAAGCAGCAGGAATGGTTGAGCCAGAATATAGGTGGCGCTACCGGCTCCGCGCCAGAGATCCGCTGCGGTTGCGACTTTGGATAGGGCGCTGTTTTGGGTGACATTGAAGACAGGGATGAACCCTTCCAGGCTCTGCCAGTAGCCAGGATAGGTCGCCGGCGCCCAAGCAAACACGCCGATCAATACAACTGCCCAGAAGCCCAGGCGGGCTGGCTGCTTGCCCGAAGAAATCATGGACCAGATTATAGCATGGCGTGAGTTTGCAAGAGAAAAAAGGGAGTCGCTAGCCTGCCGTTTCCAGCGAAATTCTCCGCCGGTCACTCTGTTTCTGCGCTGGACTCAGTCCCACTCATCCTCGCCCAGGGCTACGCCGTCGGCCGGCTCCTCGTGTCCGATGTCCAGAAGCACACCGCCACCCTCGGCTCCGCCCGGATCGAGAGCGATAGGCTCCTCGTGGCGCGGATCAATCTGTGAGGCAGCGGCCGCCGACGCCTTGATCCGTTTGCCGTGTAGTTTGACCAACTCCAGTTCGGAGACGGTCAGCCCATAGCGGTTGGTCGGGTGATCGAGAATGCGCACCATATCCAGCGCAATGATGTGCGACAATTCTGTCGCGGTGTGAAATTGCTGCCAGCGGAACGGGGCGGATGACGACATAAATGCCTGAGCGGCAGGGGTCAACCGCCGCCCATGACGGAGCGGAAGGATTGAGCGCTCCAACTCCCAGGCCAGGTGCCACTCGGCGCCGGCGGGTGCGGTGATGTCCTCGCCCATGAGAAAGTAGAAGCGGTCTACGATGGCGATGAGTTCGTAGATGTCGTCATACTTGGCGCCGGCGGCCGGTGTTCGACGAATTTCTGCGCCGATCTGCACCGGCAGGCCGGCCATGGCGCGGCCGATGATGGCGCGTTCAGCTTCCAGATCGTTGGTCGCACTGACAAAGATTCGAAGTCGTTCGGCCATGGGTCTTCTTTCTGTTGGCTGGTGAAATGATGATCTTGATGGCTACAATCCGCCAAGGAAGCCGGCAACCATTGAGGCGACGGTCTCCGGTTTTTCGAGCATGACCATGTGACCTGCATTGTCGATCAATTCGAGCCGGCTTCCGACGATCTGTTCGTGGAGAAACCGGCTCGCGGCCGGCGGCGTCATCCTGTCATCTTCGCCGCAGATTATCAAAGCCGGTGTGCGGATCGAGCTGATCTGATCGGTCCGGTCGAAGGCGTCGCAGGCGAGAAAATCGCCGTAGAGCAAGGACTGATTGAGCAGAGACAGATATCGGAGATAGCCGATGGGCAAGCGCCGATCTGTTTCAGGGCCAAACAGTTGCTTGACCAGCCAGGCACATGTTTCATCGTATTGCTCGCGCAGCCCCGTCAGAATGGATGGCTTGACGCTGAGCCGGGCCCCCGCGCCGATCAGGACGATGCCTGCCAGTCGCTCTGGATGCCGTAAGGCCATCTCTATGGCAATGGCGCTGCCCATCGAATGGCCGGCGAGCGTGAATCGGGGCAGGTCGAGCGCATCTGCAAATCCCAGAAGAGCGTCCAGATAGTCAGGAATCGACTCAAGGCCCGGCCCGCTCGATCTACCGTGGCCGGGCAGGTCGATGGCGTAGACCGATCTATCGGGCAGACGACGGATGCCCGGCGGCCAATTCATCAACGTGCCGCCTGCGCCGTGGACCAGAATCAGCGCGTTCTGACCGCGTTCGGGCCCGGCTGCGCCATGGCTTCGATAGAAGAGCTTCTGGGCATCTATCTCAATCTGCGGCATGTCCGGCTATCAACTCAACGAAGCAGCGCTTCCTGATGACCTGGCGTCTGTTCGGGATTCTCCATGGCGTTCTTGAGCGCAGCCAGGTCAGCATCGACCATCAGGCGCACCAACTGCGGCAGATCCACCGTCGGTTCCCAGCCCAGCTTGGCCCCGGCCTTGCTCGGATCACCGACCAGCAGATCGACCTCGGCCGGGCGATAGAAGCGCGGATCCTGGACTACATACTTCTCCCAGTCCAGATCGAGATAGCCAAAGGCCTCCTCGACAAATTCTTTGACGCTGTGGGTCTCGCCGGAGGCAACCACATAGTCATCCGGCTCATCCTGCTGGAGCATGAGCCACATGGCATGGACGTAGTCAGCTGCATAGCCCCAGTCGCGACGGGCTTCCAGGTTGCCCAATCTCAGCTCGTCAGCCAGCCCCAGCTTGATCCTGGCCGCAGCATGGGTGATCTTGTGGGTGACAAATTCCAGGCCACGGCGCGGGCTTTCGTGGTTGAAGAGAATGCCCGAACAAGCGAACATATCGTAGCTCTCGCGGTAGTTGATGGTGATCCAATGGCCATAGACCTTGGCGACGCCGTAGGGACTGCGTGGGTAGAGGGGCGTTGACTCACGTTGGGGCACTTCTTGGACCTTGCCGAACATCTCGCTGCTGCTGGCCTGGTAGAATCGAATGGACGGGTCAACGAAACGGATGGCGTCAAGAATGCGCGTGACGCCTAAGGCTGTGAATTCGCCGGTCAGGACGGGCTGGGTGAAGCTGGTGGGCACAAAGCTCTGGGCCGCCAGGTTGTAGACTTCGTCGGGGTTGTGTTCCTGGAGGATGCCAATCAGACTCATCTGATCGAGCAGATCGCCCTGCACGATCTCAATCTGGTCCTGAATGTGGCTGATGCGGTCATAATTCAGTGTGCTGGTGCGTCGCACCATGCCGACCACATCGTAGCCTTTTTTAAGCAGCAAATCTGCCAGATAGCTGCCGTCCTGGCCGGTCACACCTGTGATCAATGCTGTTGGCATCGTTTCTTATCTCCTTGCAAAACATGCAACATCTGTCTACATGTAGAGTGCAGTCTGTCCGCGTAATAAAGGGCGTGTGATCTGTCGGACACTACATGATCATCGAAATGACTGTCGAATACCGAATAGTGCCCAGTGCCCGGAAGGCTGGCTTCCGTCAAAAGCCGGACTTCTTGTCCGGCAGGGCTTACTGATTGCACTACTCGGTTCCGTTAACGTTTGAGCGCATCGACTGAAGCCGGCTGCTAAACTGAAGACGCTATGAAAACATGAGATTGGTAGGTCCGACTTGCAGTCGGACGAGTCTGGTGACCACTGAATCCGTCTGGAATGTGTACCTTGTCACGCTGCAAGCGTGACCTGCATAACGCATGATCCCGTTGTGGCTTCAGTTCAACAGTGAGAAGCGCCCTCAGACGCTCATTCTAGTTGACGATTTTCTAAGACGCACTCTTTTGTTGAGTTGTTTTCTGCTTGGCGAGCTGGCGACGCCAGCCGTCAAGCAGGTCGGCAAGCGAATGACGCAGATCGATCTGCGGCTGCCAGCCGGTAGCCTGTGACAGCTTTGAACTGTCACATACACTTATCGGTACGTCACTAGGACGTAGCCGCTCGGAATCGAGTTCAACGGTCACGTCGACGGGCGTCAGAGAAAGAAGCGTGTCCAGTATCTTCTGGACGGAATGGCCTCTCCCGCTGCCCACATTGAAAACGTCTCCGCCGCCGGCCTGTTCCAATGCCAGCCAATAGGCGCGTACGACGTCACGCACGTCGGTGAAATCTCGGATGGCCTCAAGATTGCCTACGCGTACCACCGGTTCATGTTGGCCGGCCTCGATTTCGGCAATCTGACGGGCGAAGGCGCTGGCGACGAAATCATCGGATCGGCCGGGTCCAATATGATTGAAGCTGCGCATACGCACGGTCTCCAGGCCATGGCTATTCCAGTATTGGAGGGCCATCATATCCTGAGCGACCTTGCTAACACCGTATGGGCTGTTGGGTCGAAAGGAGACTCCTTCATTGACCGGGATATCTTCCGGCTGGAGCAGGCCATAGACCTCGTTGGATGTGACAACCAATACGCGGCTTCCGGGCGACCGCCGGACCAGTGCTTCGAGCAGATTGAGCTGACAGTGAATATTTAGCTCGTAGGTTGTCCACGGCTGTTGCCAACTTCCGCCCACATCACTCCACGCCGCCAGATGGAACGTATAGTCCGGCTGGACTTCGTCGATCAGTTCGTTTACCCAGAGCGCATTGCGTAGGTCCCCGCGATGCAGGATAAGCTGTTCGCGCAGATGCTGAATGCGGAAATCATGGCGATGGATGACGCCGTGAACCTCTAGGCCTGGCTGTTGAAGCAAAAAATCAGCCAGAAGGCTCCCGGCAAACCCGGCAATTCCTGTGACCAGAACACGCAATCGAAGTTACCCCTTGCCTTTGGTAGCTGGAACGATTCAATAGACTGACTAGAGTATAGTGCAACAGAAGGACCTTACCCAAATGATCCAGTAATATGGGCGCATCTCGTGATTGGGAGGCGATCTTCAGTGGGGGGAAGATCAGCGACGATCTGCATTTCGACTGATTTTCGCATAGTAAAATATGAACATGCTAACCCATGGTATGGGTAGATGCGCCTCCAACAAATTGGGGGTCGCAGACTGATCTGTTTTATGTTAATATGAAGTGGCATTATACATCGGTTCTTTGAAGATTCTGGATTAATCCTGGACGCTACTGCGAAAACGCCCATTTCACCACGGAGGCACGGAGGAGGCACGGAGTTCACAGAGGAAAAGCTCTTTCAACCTGTGGCTATCGACTTCTATCTGTGGCAAATTCGCCTCTTTGCAGTAGAGCCATACTGGTAACCAGTGTGACACTTGTGGTTGTCCGTTGGTGACGGGGCCAGCCCTGTCCCTACGCTTATCCGAGCATTTACCTGATCTTCACCAAACTGATGTTGCATCAGTCAGGCAGAATGGAGATTACTTTGATGGATAGCAAAATAGAGAACAATGACCGGAACAGTATGGGGTCGGCTGCACATGCACCGGCGACCCTGGGATCTACGGAACAGCCGGCTCCTACGCCCGTGGGCGTGGAACCGCCCTTGGTGGCCCAGACGCCTTTGCCCTCTGTGCCTGAGAACTACAGCAGGGAGCACAGGGAACTCTACGAGGCGTGGGTCGACCACATCAAAGCCGGCTATGAGAACAACGATCAGATCTTTCAGCGAATTCTGGACGCCTTCATGCGCTCCCATAATTCCACGGTGATCATGAATTGGATTTTGTTCGGCGTTGGGATCGGCTTTTTCGTCACGTCTGTGTCGCTGGCGCTTTTCAGGGATTCGGCCGTTCCGGCCGTGCTTTTTGGCGGACTGAGCATTGGGGCTTTTCTGACCTACTTCTTGACACGGCCGACCCAGGCCGTGGAGGAAAACCTCCAGTACGTGACCTGGCTGGGGATCATCTACAATAGCTATTGGACGCGGCTGGCCTGGTCATTTGACGAAGAGTCGGCTCCAACGGTGTTGGATGAGGCAACCGAAGATGCAATTGCCCAACTGAAGGATCTGGTCGAACGTCACGCCGAGTCGACGGGAAAACGACCGAACTTACCGGATCTGCCGGGCGGATCTGCCGATTAACCTCCTTGTGGATGTACGAAATAGATGTACGAAGTGGATGTACGAAGAAGATGTTGCTAGACAGAGATCCCCAGGCCGTTTAGGCCTGGGGATCTCTGTCTATGTCCGTCTGTCGCACGTTCGGCCGTTTGATCTGTCGCGATCAGCCCTGCCCGATAATATGCAGGCAGACCGGCGACGGCGCTTCAGCGCTGTGGCAGTGGGTGAGCAGGCCCGTTGTCTGATCGATGGAGAATGTCTCGACAGTATGTGTGTCCTGATTGGCCGCGTACAGATAGCGACCTGCCGCGTCGAGAGCGAAATTGCGCGGCGTCTTTCCACGGGTTGACTCGTGTCCGACGGACGTGAGCTTGCCGTTCTCTGCATCGATCTCGAAGATGGCGATGCTGTCATGACCCCGATTGGAGCCATAGAGAAATCGACCCGATGGGTGGATGTGGATATCGGCGCAGGTGCTGTCACCATCATAGTCGTCCGGTAAGGTGGAGATGGTCTGCTTTGCCGTCAGGCCGCCGCTTGCCTCATCATAATCAAAGAGCGTGATCATGGATCCCATCTCTTGAATCAGGTATGCATGTTTGCGATCAGGATGGAAGGCAAAATGGCGTGGTCCGGAGCCGGGCTCTGCTTCTGCCCATGGCTGTGCGGCCGGCGTCAACTGTCCGTTTTTGCTATCGATGGCGTAGATCATGACCTTGTCAGTGCCCAGATCGGCGACAACCGCCAGGCGCCCGGTCGGGTCGATGTTGACCGAATGGGCGTGTGGCCCTTCCTGGCGCTGCGGGTTGATGCCGGCCCCTTCGAGTTGAATGACGCAGCTCGCGGGTTTCAGGCTACCGTCTTCAGCCACGGGAAACATGGAGACTACGCCGGAACCGTAGTTGGTGAGCAGCAGGTAGCTGCCGTCAGGGCCTGCACAGACATGGCAAGGCGCGATCCCATGGCTCGCCTGCTGATTGAGTAGCGTCAGTCCGCCCTCGTCGTCAATGGCGTACGCCGCCACCGCGCCGGATGGCTTGCCCTCGTATTCCCCTACCTCGCTGACGGCATAGAGAAATCGCTCGGTCGGATCGACAGTTAGAAAAGTTGGATTCTCCAACCCTGATGTGGTTTCGATGTGGGCAAGCGCGCCTGTTTCAGGATCGACTTGATAGGTGTATATGCCTTGGGCAGCACCCTGTACATGAGGCTCGCTGCGGGTGTATGCACCAATGTACATGAGATTGGTCACGGTCATCGTTTGCTCCTCGCAGATTTCAATATCGCTATGATGTATCGTACAGGCAGTGTGGAGATAGTCTGCACGCCACAGTTGCAAGATTCTTCAATGAGTCCGAGTGTAGCCCGCCGCGTGTTGATTGTCAATGGAGGCGTTCGATTGTTGGGAATGCCTTGCCTCTACCTGGGCGGCGTCAGCTTTATCTTGCCATCCCCAAATCTGTTTGACAGACCAGCATGTTCAGGGCTACAGTCGAGGTGGCAACGAGTTCAGTCTGAGCGAACTGACTCTACTGCAAAAAGGGATCCAGACACGAATTCACACGAATTCACACGAATTTTCTCTCTGGGGCGACGATGAAATTCGTGAAAATGCGTGGTCATTCGTGTCAAGAAAAGGTTTTTTGCAGTAGAGTCACGAACTGAAACCCTGATGTCTGTGAGCAAGACGTTGATTGGGGTAATCTTGGGAGAAAAACACAAAATGATTAGCACGGGGTTTGAGATATACGATGATCGATTCCGGGCGCTGCTGCGACCCGATTCGGTGCTGGAGAAACTGTGTACCGGTACGGTCTGGGCTGAAGGCCCAGTCTATTTTGAGGAAGACGATTGTCTGTTGTGGAGTGACATTCCCAACAACCGCATGTTGCGTTGGTCAGAGCCAGATGGAATGTCCGTTTTCAGGGAACCGGCCAATTTCACCAATGGACATTACCGGGACTTGCAAGGACGGCTGGTCAGTTGTGAACATGGCGGGCGGCGCGTTACACGCACCGAAGCAGATGGCAGCGTCACCGTGTTGGTAGACCGCTATCAGGGCAAGAAACTCAATTCGCCCAACGATCTGGTGGTCAAGTCTGACGGGACCATCTGGTTCACGGATCCGCCCTACGGCATCCTCAGCAATGTCGAGGGCTATCAGGCTGAGAGCGAAATCGGGGCCAACTTTGTCTATCGCCTCGATCCCGAAACAGGCGACCTGACTGTGGTAGCGGACGACTTTGACAAGCCCAATGGACTGGCCTTTTCACCTGACGAACGAGTGCTCTACATCTCGGACACCGGTGGTTCGCACACGGAGGGCGGACCTCACCATATCCGCGCCTTTGATGTGGTGCAAGGCGCAATGTCAAGCCCGTTTCTGACCAATGGACGTCTCTTTGCTGAGATTACGCCAGGGTTGTCCGACGGTTTTCGCATCGACATGAACGGTCACCTTTTTACGAGCGCAGCCGACGGCATCCACGTGTTCAGCGCTGATGCCGAGTTGCTTGGCAAAATCCTTGTGCCTGAAGTCGTGGCCAACTGTACCTTTGGCGGACCTGACAAGGATCGCCTCTTCATCGTTGCCACCACTTCGCTCTATTCCATCATGCTCAACACGCGGGGAGTTCAGCGCCCGTAGCGAATCAACGTCCGCATAAGTGACTTTCTTTCGTTTCCCTCGTTGCGTAGTCTGAGTGATGGGTGCAAATCGGGCCGTCGGTCAAGCCGACGGCCCGTTTTCTGTTTCAAGCGTCTCCAGCCGACATAGAGTCGCTCTCACGAATCGCCGCCACTCTGTTCAACAGCGCACGCCAAGCGTTTTTGTCCAGTCCGACCGCACGCACGTAAGATCCGAAGCCAACATGTCGTCCATGAGACAGTGGGTTTTCCTGATGGCGGATGAATCACGATCGGATGAATCAGGGTCGGATGGTCGAGGGCCGACCGCACCAGGAAAACCCACTGTCTCAATCGTGGCAAGCCCGGAGAGTGTCGGGTAGAACCCCCATAGGCATCAAGCTAAGGATTATGTTGATTTCGTCATCGGTTTGAACCGGTGTGCAGCAACGGCTGAAGCCGGCTGCTAACAGTGAAAAGCGCCCTCAGGCGCTAACTTTCAGCCGCTGAGGCGGCTTCTCGCTGTTAGCGGCGGGATTTATCCCTGCCGAAACCGACGGCGATGCTAGACATAACCTTAGCTTGATGCCTATGGGCAGAACCCCTGGCCCAAGGGTAACGAAATAAAGCGCGGGAATAGGACAGAACCATGGATACCAATCGCAAACTCAATCGAACATTCTGGACGGTGCTGATCGTCGGCCTGCTGATGGCTGGTGTGACAGCGATTCTGTGGAGCGCCGCCGGCGGAAAAACAGAGAGCCAGGCGGCAACATCCTCAGCCAAAGACTCAGACATCGAAACAGTGACCAACCCGCTACCGCCTGCACCGGCAGCCGGCCATCCAGCCCCGGATTTCACGCTGTTCTCTCTAGACAGCGGCGAGCCTGTCTCGTTGAGTGACTTTCACGGGCGGCCGGTTATTGTCAACTTCTGGGCCTCGTGGTGTGGCCCCTGTCGTCTGGAAATGCCCCATCTGCAAGAGACCCATCTGACTAGACAGGATGAGGGCGTGGTGGTGCTCGGGGTCAACTTGACCCAGCGTGAAGGCAACCAAGACGATGTTCAAGCCTTTGTCAACGAGTTTGGCGTCACCTTTCCGGTCGTGCTGGATGAAGAGGGCGACGTGGCAACGCTCTATGAAGTACGCGGTCAACCGGCGTCCATCTTCATTAACCCCAACGGCGACGTGGAGACAGTCTTCTATGGGCCGGTGACCCAGGCCTTTATCGATGAGCAGCTTGTGGGGATGACTGGCTTGTGATTGGAGTTTATCGTTGAACTAAACTGATTCTTAGGGATTTAGGGATTTAGGGATTTAGGGATTTAGGGATTGAGAGATTGCGGGCTTGTCAGGAATCGCCCAATCTCAGGCCGAAGGCTAAAATCTCTCAATTCCAAAAGATATCATCTCGTCGTACTTTCAGTTTAGGCAGCCAATGTAAGTTTGCTTCGTTCGGCAACAAAGAGAGCATGGTACAATCGTCCTCAACCAGTTTCACAACCTTGAACAGGACGATGTCAAATGAGCCAGCGGACAAACGACGAATGGATTGCCGCGCTGACGAGTGCCGATGCTGATCCGGCACTGGCTGATCTGAGGGCGCTACTCGTCCGTGGATTGGGCAATGCGTTACTGCGCGGCGGAAACGTCACCGAGCCTGATCTGGAGGACTTTGCCCAGGATGCATTGTTGAAGATTCTCAACGGGCTTGATTCTTTCAGAGGCGAAAGCCGCTTTACAACGTGGGCGCAGAAGATCGCCGTGCGCGTTGCCTACACCGAGCTACGTCGCAAACGCTGGCAGGATTGGTCCTTGGAGCGTGTGGTCGAAGGCGAGGAAGGCGACGCCAGGGGCGACTTCACTCCCCTGTTGCTGGCCGACGACGCGCCGGATCCCGAGACCCAAGCTGTGCGTGATACGTTGCTCGAAGTGGTGCAACAGACCATCGCCACCCGATTGACCGAACGCCAGCGCACGGCCATGATGGCCGTCATGGTCGAGGGCGTGCCCATGGAAGAGGTCGCCGTTCGAATGGGCAGCAACCGCAACGCGCTCTATAAGCTGATGCACGACGCCCGCAGCCGGCTCAAGAAGGAACTGCTGGCATCAGGCTATTCAAGCGAAGAGATTCTGGCAAGTTTTGATTAGAACATCACGACAGGTCGAGAGTAGGCAGCATTATGCAAGACTGGTACAAACGAATTCAAGCATGGTTTGGTATGGACTCCGGTGATGGTTCGCCTGAGACTGAGAAGCCAGTAAAAGATTCGGGCGCTGCATCATCGGACCGTCCGGCGCTGGACGCTAAAATGGTCATCAACATGGCGATGAGCGTTGAGCCGGATGAGCTCGATTGTGACGAGTTCTTCGCACAGATGGATCGCTTTGTGGAGCTCGATCTCTCCGGTGAGGATGTTGCTGCGCTCATGCCGCTGGTGCAAGAACATGCCGAGCGTTGCCGAGATTGCCGCGAAGAGTATGAGGCGCTACGGCAGGCGCTGGAATCGGTTGCCTAGTTCGAATCCAAATCGCATCGAACGCATAGAAGTCGGGCTTCTGCCATAAGCCCGACTTCTTTTCCTTCATGACTGGAGACTCCACAATGACAACGTACCACGCATCGCAGAAGCAACTAGCAGATGGATCGACTTTCCCATATTTAGGCGATTGGCAATCTACACGCAGCACACTGCATCTCTACAGCCGGATATTGAGCGCTGTAGCCAACGTCCATGCTGAGCCGCATCCAAAATGGTGGCACGTCAGCCTGAAGGTGCAATCGGATGGCCTGGTGACTGAGAAGATGGCGCTACCGCAGGAGGGAGCATGTTGGCTAGAGATGAACTTCAATCGACATCAGATTGTCTTGGCAACCGATGAGGGTTCGCCCCGTGTGTTCGACATGGCTGCCGGTTCGACGGCCACGGAGATGGGCTACGCCGTGCTGGGAGCAGTTTCCGACCTTGCGATCTCACCGGCGAATATCCTCGCTAGAAGTTTGTTGATGATACCCCACGAACCGTACGATTTCCGTGGCAGCGGGGCGATTCTTCGAACTGCTTCTAGATGTAGACCGCATCTTCGAACAACATCGTGCCACTCTCTCCCGCGATGTCAGCCCGATCAACTTCTGGACCCACGGCTTTGATCTAGCGTTTCAGTCGTACGGCACGCGGATGGTCGAATATGCCGAGGGTGATGAGGTTGTTTCGGCGCCGTCGCAGCTCAACCTTGGATTCTTCCCGGCGTCGCCTGCCTACTTCTACTCAAACCCATGGCCATTCGAGGCGGATCAGCTTCTGGACAAACCTTTGCCTGAAGGCGCTGCCTGGCATACCGACGATGGGAAGGAAGCATATTTCCCTACGCCGAGTTGATTGACGATGACGGGTTGACTGATGATGAGGACGCTGAAGCGAGGATTCTGGCCTTTGCTCAAAGCGTCTATGATATCTCTGCGCCGACCCTGAGCGGATAGGTAGTCCCGCCATGCTGCTCCACGGCAATACCTGAATGCCGCTGTGAATAGCAGTAGCTCCGCTGCACGACCAGAGAATTAGCCACAGATGAAGAGCATTTTTCTCCGCTTTTCCTCTGTGGTCTCTGTGCCCTCCTCCGTGCCTTCCTCCGCGTCTCTGTGGCGAGATCCATGCCCCTTGGTTGAGCTTTGCCGTCATTTCAAATTCGGACAAGCCTCGCGAATCACCTCGGCTACATACTCGATCTCGCCCAACGTCAGTGACGACGCCGACGGCAGATAGAAGTCCATCCCGACAGAACTGTTCGGCCACCGGATAGCGCTCCCCCTTGAACTGCTCCCAGTAGATGGGTTGGCAATGCATGGGAATGAAGAAAGTTCGCGTCTCGATGCCGTTGTCGGCCAGAACGACGCGCAATTCATCGCGGTTCATGCCATATTCCTCGGCATCGACCAAGATACCATACATCCAGATAGACGTTCTTGGCCCAGTCGGCCTCAGGCGGCGTGGTGATGCCGGGAACGAGGAGAGTCGCCAGTGTATTGGCCGCATTGCCGCGCCGTGCCGCCACGTAAATCGTCCATCTGCTCGACCTGGGCCAGGCCGACAGCAGCCTGCAAGTTGGTCATGCGGTAGTTGAAGCCGACAAACTTGTGCCAGAAGTGACGTTCAGTGCTGAAGGCGTGGTCGCGCAGATTCCAGGCCAGCTGAGCCATCTCACGGTCATTGGTGGTGACCATGCCGCCCTCGCCGGTCGTGATGATCTTGTTGCCGTAGAAGCTGAAGCCCGCGGCATGACCCAAGCCGCCGCAGCGTTGCCCTTTGTACTCGGCTCCATGGGCCTCGGCCGCGTCCTCGATGACCATGATGCCATGTTTGTCGGCCAGCTCCATGAGCGGATCCATGTCGACCGGATGGCCGTAGATGTGTACCGGCATGATGGCCTTGGTGCGCGGCGTGATCTTGGCCGCGATCTGGTCGATGTCCATCTGCCAGTAGGTCCGGCTCTTGATCGACCAATACCGGCGTCGCCCCGCAGTAGATGACGGCATTGGCCGTGGCGATCATGGTGAAGGTCGGGATGATCACCTCGTCGCCCGGCTCCAGCCCCAGCGTGGCCAGGGCCAGATGCATTGCGACGGTGCCGTTGGCGCAGGCAATGCCGTACTTGGTTTCGCAGGCCTCAGCAAAGTTGGCCTCGAATTCACGGATGAAGCTGCCTGCAGACGAGATCCAGTTGGTCTCTACGGCCTGCTGCACGTACTTCATCTCGTTGCCGGTCAAGGTCGGTTCGCAGACCGGGATGATGGCGCGACGTTGATAGTCATCAAAGCTGGGAATGGGCTTGTAGCGGACGCGAACTTCCGGGTCGGCGGCCGGGATGATCTCGGCCAGATCGCCCATATCTTCCAGGGCAAGGTTGCAGGTTTCAGCATGCTTCGTGTCCTTCAGATTCAAGTCTGACAATTGTCACATTGAACGTCTGTCAATTCGACCATTTGAATACAGCATTCGATCTACGACCCATTACTTCTCTCGATCATACCTCGCCACTCGCAGCGCTCACATACTTTCGCCCTTTGACCAGGTAATCGACCAGATTGGCCCCGGTCTTGCTGTCGCCGGCCGTGCGCGGCACACAGACGTAGGGCACTTCCACCACATTGTATCCCAATCGAGTGGCCCTTCCCAGTAAGTCTATACAGTATTCGCCATAATCGCCGCGCAGTCGAATGTGCTCAAAGCACCTCGGCACGGGCGGCAATGAAGCCGCTGGTGTAATCGTGGACGTCATTGCCGAGCAGGGCCATGGCATAGGTGTTGATGACGCGGCTGAGTGCAGCGGGCCATGAATCCGTGGGCTATGTCTGCGCCGCCGGGAATCCAGCGTGAGCCGACGGCTACATCAACAGCTGCGTCATCCGCGCTATCTGCATCTGACGATGGCCGAGACCAACTTGGGCACATCTTCCGGCGGCATGGAGAGGTCGCAGTCCATCCATGTAACGATGTCGGCGCCGATGTGTCCGGATCGCCTCGTCGATGCCCCGCTGGATGGCCGACGTCAGCCCGGACTCGGTCGGTGCGTCGCACCAGATGAACGACCGAGTGGCCCGGCTGGTTTCGTTCCGCCGCCACCTCTTCGACAATCTGCCACGTGCCGTCGGGCGAATCGTCATCGACCACGAGTACGATGTGGGCGTGTCGGCGTTGTCGAGCACGCCTTCGATCAACAGGCGAATATTGTCGCGTTCGTTATAGGTCGGAAGGACGGTGCAGACCAGTGGTCCTTCCGGTGATCTTTGATCGCTTTCGGGCATGGATATTTCCTCAATCCACGAGCGTAAGAAGTTGGGCTTTTGCCAAAGGCCCAACTTCTGATCGCGTCGCTATTTTCGGGCAAGCAAGTACAGGCTCAGGCCAAGGTCAGATTGCGCCGGCTGAGCCATTGGGCCTCTGCTGAAATGACAGTTGCCATCAGCCTGTCGAGCGCCGTCTGCCGGGCCATCGTCTCAAACATGGGCAGCAGGCCTTGCCGCTGCAATAGCCTGATTCCCGACCACGGGCGGCATCAACAGTGCATTGGCGTAGGTGCTGCGCATCGGCCGCAGTGCCTGCGCTTGCAGCAGCGCAATCAGGTCGGACTTTCGCTGCCGTCTGCCCGTGTTGAAAGCGACATCGTGTGGGCCTTCCAGCCAGGCGTGGGCGCTGACACGCATGATCAGCAGACCGTTGCGCTTCAGCACACGGCGGCATTCGCCCAGTGATTGTGCGGGATCAACGCCGGCTTGGTCAAACGAGTCGAGAGCCAGAAGCAGCGCAACACTACCGTCGGCCAGCGGAAGCCGGTTGATGTCGGCCTGGATGGCGTTGCCGTCCGCGTCGATGAAGCCTGTTGCAGTGCGGCCGGATGCAGATCCAGGCCATGGACCTGACGATCTGGAAACTGGTGCGCCAGTTCAGCCGGCATCGCGCCGCCGCCACAGCCGAGATCCACCACTGGACCAAACGGAAGCGCCGGACCGGTCAGCAGCGCACGGGTGATGCGCCGCATGCCAATGCTCCAACCATAGTCTGCTCGGATGCGAAAGAGCAGCGGCAGCTAGATTCCCTCGCTGTGAGTCATGTCCTTTGATTCGGGCAGTCGTAGCGCTTTTCGCTCGATTTCAACTGCAGAACGTTCCGAATCTGATGCCCGCGCCAGTCGACGGGCAGGGCGCTTCCGTCGTCTTGGTAGAGACCAATTCGCAGTCCATATTCGCCGGACGGCAGATCGGCAGGCAATTGGATCTGGTATTCGTCAAGCACGCGCCAGCCCGCTTGCCACTCCGCGGTGATCAGGCTGCCGTTGCCCGGCCGGCTATCGTGTCCGGCCAGCACCGAACCATCTTCCGTATCAACCACATGGGTGTAGACGGTCCAGTCGCCGGACGGCTGCGCATCCGTGATCCAGTGTAACTGCAGATAGATGTCTCGCCGGCATGCGGCGTTATCCGGCAGCAGATCATAGCCGGCAAGCCGGATGCCGTCGCCAACCGGCGTTCATGGCGTAACCTGGGCGGTCGCTGGGGCAGGGAGTGCGGGGCGCGTGTAGACACGCGCATAGACGTTGCCTTCCCGATCCGTGAACTCGTGTGTCATGGTCGCGTCGGCAGTACCTCGGGCAACAGCAGGCGTGTGCGAAAATCTTCGTGTTCGACGACAAGATAGTATTCGTCGGCTCTGTTCTCGCCCTGGGTCACCGGGAAAACATGACGACCGTCAAAGCGGTGAGGGGGTACGTCGCCCGGGCCTCGCAAGGCAAAGGCTAGCGTGGCATGTTCACCGCCCCGCGGCGTCATATAGATCACGGCGTCGTCCGGCTGTGCGCGATCCACTGGCCATCTCCCACAAACCGCTGTCAAAGGCATAGTGGAGGTCGGGCAATGACGACCAACGCATGAAGTAATCTGGGCCGACGTGAATCCGCCGAAGACCAGCAGAATCACGCGAGCCATTGCAGATGCCAGCGCCGCAGCCTGTCCCACGACCAGAGGCGTTCAGTCCGATGCCGCCGAGAACGGCTACCGGCGCGGCTGCACCCAACACGCGGTGGAAGTGGGGCGCATATTCGCTGAAGAATCCCGGCAGCAGATGCCCGATCAGTGCCGATCAGCGGAATGGCAAAGGCCGGACGTCGAATCCGCCTCATCGCCACCCCGAGGTCCAAGGTAGAAGGGAATGGCCAGCCACAGGTTCAGCGCCGGTTCGCCGGGCAGATTTCGCCTCGGATCCAGATCGCCTGGGCTCCGAACCGGCAGAACATCTTGCCCGTGGCCCATACGCTCTGCCAGATCGAGTTGTCCGCCGGGCTATCCGTCTCGCCGACGATGGCCAGTTGCGCCGGCCGCAGCATAGAACAGATCAAGCTGCTGCTGCAAAGAACCAGAACAGGGGAAAGACGAGGAGGGTGGCGGCGCCGCAGCCAGGAAAAGATCGAAGATCGAAGATCGAAGATCAGGGTTTGCCGGTTCGTCGAAGACGCTGCTACCCGCTCTTTGATCTTTGTTCTTCGGTCTACTATCAATAGCCCTGCCACCGCCATCATCAAGATCGGCACAAACCATGCCGCCTGGTACGCGTACATGCCCGCGGCGAGCACAATGCCGCATGCGATGAACCTAACCTTTGCCGCCCGTTCGCCAACCGCGCAGCAGCAACCATGTCGAAGTCGACCAGATCAGGGGCACGATGATCGGCTCGATGCCCATGCGGCTGAAGTGGATATGCCAGCGCATGACGGCCAGGATCGCTGCCGCCAGCAATGGAAAGGCCGGCGAGAGCCGATGACCGGCCACTGTCCAATCGGCGAAGCTCAATGGCCAAGAGATAGACGGCCACGTACGCCCAGGATGCCGAAGATCGCGGCATTTGTGCGCATGGCCGTTGGACCGGCTTCACCGCCTAGATGCTAAAGAGGCCAAAGATGAGTGCATTGGCATAGGCGTTGAGTGGAGGCACGCCGAAGTTGCCGGTCAGGAAGATTGGCCGATAGGCTGGATCGGTGAGAATGCGCCACGCCTCCAGCCCCTCGAACGACTCGTCGAAGTGGAAGCCGGGCGGGATGGCGTCGATGCGCCAGAGGCGCAGGCCCGCAGCGATGATTACAAGAAGAAGCCCGATCCAGGTTAACGCTCGGGATCGGGTGGTCAAATCTCTGCTCGACATGTTGGAGATTATATCACGAGCAGGCCGCGCAGCGGCCCGCGTTATCCACGTGCGAGTGTATTTCATGCTGGGGTCTCTACATTAGGCAACGCGTGCGACGCACTGCCCAAACGATAAGGGTGTGTTCAAAATGAGTTGAGCGCCCAAAGGCCCTCCGGGAGGAGCACTGCGCAATACCAGTTTGCTGTCATTCCCCTCCCGGAGGATCACTTCAATTGATTTTGAACACACCCAAACGATAAAGGGATCATCAGCCATGATCGGGCAGTGCGTCACGCTGCCCCAAACCCGAAATGCGCCCTCCCCTTGCGATCATGTCAGCAGGTCTCTATACTTGAGATCGGCCGCCAGATGAAAGGTGTGGCAGTCAGATCCGAAAAATATTCCGGCTCATCGTGAAAGGAGACCGACCGTGACCTACACCCTCATCATCAGCGGAGTTTTTGACCCATTTTCTGCGCGGCTATCGCTAGGAGAATCAGCTGGATCCGCGTTGGCTGGCTGAGATTCCCTGGTTTCTCAAGCAACGTGAGATCGAGCTCTACACCATCATCCACCGTAGCTTTGACGTAGAAAATCTGGACGATCCCTGGTGTGCGCGTTTCATGGCCGGACGCAAGGAGCGGCTCAAGCAGAATGTACCCTATCTAGACTTTGACTTTGATTCGCCGGCAGAGTGAGGCGAGACAGGCGTCCACAGCGACAACGCTATACCAGCTGACCTCTGAATCTGTCTCGAGAATGTACCTTCTCACGCTGCAAGCGTGTCCTACAGAAACGCATGATCTCGTTTTGCTGTAACTGTACAGCCTGCCGTGCCCATGGACCGCGGATTAGACGGATTAGGCTGATTTCCACGGATAAAATTCGAATCAATCCGGTTTGGTCCGCCTAATCAGCCTAATCCGCGGTCTATCAGCGTGCGGCTGTATAGTTACGTTTTGCTTTCAGTTTCATCGCGAGAAGTCGCTAATGAGAACTTGGGGATCTCACTGGACTAGCCAATTGCCCAGTTCGATGAGATCACCACCATCGACAGTGGGTAGACGTTCACCTGTCTCGCCGTCGTACCAGCCGACGACAAGACGGTAGGCGCCTGGGGCCAAAGCAGTAGGCAGTTGTACATCGTATCGGTCCGTCACCGGCTCGCCCGTTGGCCATCGTGAGGTAGGAAAGAAACCATTGAGCGGGGCCTGATCGCGTTGGGCGATGACTGTCCCTTCCGGACCGAGCACATGCACGAAGGCAATAAAATTTCGGTCAAGCGGGCTCTTCGTCAACCAAGCCAGATCCAGGGTAAGCATATCGCCCGGGATTAGGGATTCCGGTAGAGAACTGTGTGTATCCAGACTGAGACCCTCGGCCCATGTTGCGCCTGGCGCTTCCACCGGCAGTGACTCAGTGTCACCAATGCTGAACCAGCCCACGGATATCGGCGGTCCGATCGGGTCTTTGTCATCGATGTCATAGGCGACAACGTCTAGCCGATAGTGGCCAGGGACAAGCTCTGGTACTCCGAGTTGCTTGAACTCGGGGAACGGTTGATCTTCGATGTCGCCCAGCGAGAGAATTCCTTGATTGATGGGCCCGTCGATCTGTGCCACGTTGGCGCCGTCGTGGGCAATCAACTGCAACGACGTATGAATGTCGTCATCGATGTCGCCCAATAGCTTCCAATACAGACGTACGGCCAGCGGCTCGCCTGAGACAGGCTCGCTCCGTTCCCAGCCAACGAGCGCAAGGCTCGGCCAGGCCAACGCAGGATCGAATTCTTCAGCGAATGTGTAGTCAGGAATCTCCTCCCATCTCTCAGCCACCAGTACCGATGTCTTTCCCGTCTGGAAGACTGGCTGGAACTGCTCCTCGATCAGCGCTGTGAACTGCGGCGTGAACGTGGTTGCCAGCCGGTCGCCGTCGATCACCATCCACACACGCTCGCTCGATTGAATCGCAGCTTGAAGCTGTTCCGTCGACTGCAACAGTGGTGCGCCTGACCAGCGGTCGATTAGTTCGCCTTCGCGTCTGATCACAAATGGCTCATATCCCGCTTGACGCATGTAATAGTCGCATGGATCGCCCAGCACAAGCGCACAACCGGCTGCCTGCGGCGTCATTACCACATCGCCCGGCGTTCTCTGGTCTGCCACATAGGCGAAGCCCTGTTCATAGCCCAACATCTCTCTTTCTGTCATGTCAATGGCATCGGACCACATGAAGAATAGGGCCATCCCCGTCACAGCCGCTGTGGCAATCCAACGACCTGTCCCGCCCTTCAGGAGCCGGTCGATGACCCAGATCGCGCCTGCTGCGCCGACGAGCAACCAGAATTGCTGGATGAACAGGACGTAGCGGGGGTGACGCCAGTCTTCGCCGACCACGGTGAGCAGCACCCCGAGGACAAAGAGGAACTGGGCTGCGTACCAGAGCGTGGCTTGGTGGAAAGGCGCGAGGCCGGCGATACGCCATCGGTTTCGCCGAATCGCAATGAGGGCGACAGTCACCGCGACCAGTGCTGCGATGGTCCAAGGTAGGCGAACGGGCGACACAAAGAGTTGATCAAACGCCCGCCAGGCCGCAGGGATATCGAGCGAGAGCGCCAGATAGGGAGAGCCGGATTGGATGCTCTCCAACTGGCCCGGCTGGCCGATCTGTTCGATGGCCAGTCGCAGGCCGATGGCTGCGACGGCGATGCCTTGCCCCACCAGCACTGGCAACTTCAGCAGATAGCGGTAGCCGCGCCACCAGATCATGCAGAGCAGCGAGGCTGGGTAGAGCAGGATGGTTGCTTCCTGCGAGAAGAGCGAGGCCGCGAAGAAGAGGCCAAAGAGGATGTGGTTGCCATAACGAAGGGCGTGATCTTTTTCGACCTTCAGTGGATGTCGGACCGTCAAAAAGAGGATGCCGACGGCAAGCAGAGACCACAGCGAGAGCGGCGCATAGAAACGGGCCCGGCCAGATGCTTCGATTGCCTCCGGCAGGAGCGCCAGCAGGGCAGCCGCCAGCAAGCCGGCGCGTGCATTCCAACTGCGCTGACCCAAGAAAAAGGTCGCGAGTACGGCCAGCACGCCAAAGATCAAACTCGGCATGCGACCGACTATGTAGGTGAGCCCAAACAACTTGCCGACCGCCGCTATCAGGTAGGTTGAGAAGAGTCCGCGGGTGTAGAGCACGCCGCTGGGCATGAGCGGGAGACCCGAATTCATGACCTGGCGACTGCCCCAGAGCGTGCTGAACTCGTCTACGTGGAGACCGACATTGGCGACATAGTGCCAGCGTACCCAGATTGCCAGCGGCATCAGGGCCACCAGTACGATCACGGTTGCCGGATAATGGGCGGAGCTTGGTTCGGCGAATGACGATGGAGTCTCTTGTCGTTCTTTGGTTCCCAGATCGGATTCCCGATGGCGGAATAGATAGACTGTCCGATACAAGACCGTCGCGAAGAATACCCACCAGATCGGTTCGATCATGAACTTGAATCGTTCGTTCTCGCCATGTTCGAACAGAATTCCGACAGCCAGTGTGTATGCGAAGATCACGAACATGAAGTGCAGTGCAATGTCCGGAGCAAGCTGCCGGCGCAAATGACCCCATGTCTGCCCGGCCGGCCATGGCCGGCGAGACAGATTGAACAGCAGATAGCCGTACAGGATCAAACTGAGCGGCATCAGAAAGAGAAGAATGGATCCTTTGGGTTCATCGTCAACAGAGGGAAACAGTCGTTGCCCAAGCAAAGTTTGGGATACGAAGGACTCGTAGATGCCCAACGATGCCGCATTGGCGGCAAGATGTGGGTAGCGCGATGAGGGCGCCGCGAACCTCATGATCGAATCTGCAAGGCCGTTCACATAGCGCTTCGGATCATGGGAAACGAGCCGAAGCGTGTTCCTCATGTAAATGGGCGATAGCGTCAGAAAGATCTGATTGTTGTAATGGTCCCCTGAGAGCGCAGGTAGCTCAGAGTCTGAGACGTATCCATATTCGCCGTAAACGCTCGGCCTTGCCATCGGCTTTACGTATCCGGTCAGCTGATCGATGACGCCCTCATCGGCTAACTCCTTGAGTTCGTTGTTTCCATAGTTAGCTTCGGCAGCTCGAAATAAGTTCATGCCTATCCAACTGCTGCTGCCCCAGAAGCCAAACTGCACCTGGTTTTTCGAATACCAACCGACAGAGATCAGACAGATCAGAAATGCGATGGTCAGGATACGTCGCGTATCTGTTCGAACGGCCAACCAAACAGCGGCCATCGTGGGCAAGAGGATCAAAATATGGTACGCGCTTCTCGTCAGGATAAGGAGGTTGATGCAGACGATGAATGCGACGAGGAACGAATTTCTCTGATAAAGCGAGAAACATGACAGCATAGCGACACTACAAGTGATCAGAAATGCCACGGGCAATGAATATAAAAAATAGGCTTCGTATAGCAGAATGGCAGGGTACAGAGCCAGCAGCAAGCCCATCACTCCTGAAAAGTACCGATTCGAGGTCAACTGGTATAGGACGATATAGAGTAACCCAACCATCAACGATCCCAATAGAATGTATTGGAAATGAATGATATCCGGGTATTTTACTGGGAATAGCCTGATCGTTAGTCCGCCCAGCAGATTGTAGAGCGGCGGCTGTGCATGGAGTAGCCAAATGCTGGTCCAGAGATCATTTTTCAGGAGCTCGCTGGGAAGAGTCTGTGAGAAATAGTCCCAGTAGTTGCCACGCGTATGAGCGGCGATATCGATACCAAGCGCAAATTTTGCATATAGAGCGACAACGAAATGAACTAGTGCAAGACCGGCTGCTTCAGCGATCGGTGTTCGCTGACAAGAGAATTTAAGTTGATGGCGTGACATCATCTTTGTCCAGAC
Source organism: uncultured Chloroflexia bacterium (assembly GCA_963765875.1). GTDB lineage: Bacteria > Chloroflexota > Anaerolineae > Caldilineales > Caldilineaceae > JAWKOK01. The sequence goes on along the minus strand of CAVXYK010000029.1, from coordinate 171,240 downwards.
CGAATGCTGAGTTCACGGGAAACGACTCGGATTCCTGAGTTGACGGCCCATGGAGCTAGGGTAGAGCCGCTACTGACTGCCATCGGAAATTGAACGTGCGCATCGAAAGCCGGTCCGTCGGTTGCGAAAGAGGGGGATATCATCGAGGTGAGCAGATTCGCCCCAGTGACCCCAATAGCGATAGTAGACGTGGTGATAGTAGAAGCGGCCCCAAAAATCACCACCGCGCAGCACATAGGTTGGCCATCCCCAATCGTCCGTAGTCACTTCGAGGGATTCTGTGAAAACGCGCGATACGTCCGAGCCCTGCGGATTGGCATAAGGTGACCAACTGTAATAGGTTCGATCAAACTTGTCGTTGACCCATTCGGCGACGTTTCCCGAGACATCGAGCGCACCATACGGGCTCATCCCATTGGGAAACGACCCGATAGGTACGACGTCAATCCAATCGCTGCACTTACTATCACGCCCGATGTGCATACGGTCGCACGAAAACCGCTCGTTTCCCCAGGGCCACGATCGCGTGTCAACTGGCCCTCGAGCGGCTTTTTCCCATTCGGCTTCGGTGGGCAGCCGTTTTCCCTGCCAGCCGCAGTAGTCCAGCGCATCTTGCCGGGAAACATAGACCACTGGATACCGTGCATATTCTTCAAGCCCATACCGTTCCAGGCGCTCCTCTATCGGTTCTTCGCGTGGGCGATCACAGATGCCGGCGTCGACACATGCCTTGTAGCTGGCGTTCGATACTTCGTATTTATCGATTTCAAAGGCATCAAGGTAGACCGTGTGTAAGGGCTCAGATGCAACACCTGTGCCGTCTTCACAGGGATTATTGGATTCATCATGAGGATTGTTTCGATCGCAGCCCATAGTGAATTCTCCGGCAGGCACTGGGACCATGGCGTTCAGATCTGGAATTTCAGAGGTGTCCCGCGCAACGGAGAGCGTCCTAAAGCGCCATTCAGGACCGGGGTAGCGTCGGCCTTCGGGATCGATGGAGACGATTCGCCATGTGTAGAGGGTGTCAGGCATCAACGTCCCGGTGTCGACCGCATTTCGGCTCACACGGACAATGGCCAGGTCAGATGTAGTCTCTCCGGGAGCAAGATAGACTTCGAAATCGTATGGCGAAGAATCGTCCGGCAGTGTGCGTGGATTGTTGTTCCAGCGAAAAAACGTGTTGATACTCACATCGGTCGCGCCGTCTGGGGGATAGGGCGTGGACGGCACTGTGTAGTCACGATAGTTTTCGTACAGGAGGTTGGGAAAGTAGAGGGTATGTTCCTCTTTGCCTGGTTCGTCGGCCATGCGGTTGTTGGGCATCGCATGCATGATTTCTGTCGCCGGCATGAGTTGGCAAATGAGATAGATGAGAACAAAACTGACGACTCGGACGCCACCGAACTCCTCTGTGAACCAGATCTTGGCCATTTGATACGTACTCCGATTTGGTTGGGTGTGATCACTGACTTGCTGATCAGTTATTGCTATTCGTTCGCGATGGATGCCGTATTTCCAGACAAGCCATCGAATTCTCGGGTTGGAGACTCGTTGAGGTATAGTAGATTCTCCAAAAAAGGCGACAGAAAGTGACGATTCATCGCTCCTTGAGTTTAACACAGGGATGCTGAAGATCCTCCAGATGTAGCCGCCGGGAGAGCTGAAAACTTTGGATGTGGTCGCCTCGACAGAACCAGCAATGAGTGATTCTCGCAAAAACAAAACCATCGAATTCTCGATCGTCATACTTTTGCTGGGTGTGGCGCTCGCTCTGCGTCTCTATCGACTTGAGGCGTTTCCGCCCGGGCTCTATGTGGATGAGGCCGCAAACGGCGTGGATGCCCTCGATGTATTGGGAGGCCGCTTTTCAGTCTTCTTCGAACGCAACACCGGACGCGAGCCGATTCTTATCTATCTTCAGGCCCTGGCGATTGGCATGCTCGGCGCAACGCCGCACGCACTGCGCGTGGTCCCCGCCGTCATCGGCGCCCTAACCGTTCCCGCCGTCGATCGGATGGTCCGTGAAGCGTTTCGATACGACCGATTGCCCTCACGCTGGCTTGGTCTGTGGACGGCCCTTTTCGTTGCCTTCTCCGATCGGCATATTAGCCTGAGCCGGCTTGGTTTTCGCGCCATCCTCCTCCCGCTGGTCGTGTCATTGGCACTGGCATTGTTCTGGCGAGCCTGGCATCGATCGGTTGATGGCCGCAGATTTCCCTGGCTGAGTCTGGTTCTATGCGGCGTCCTCACGGGACTCTGCCTCTACACCTACACCGCCGCTAGATTAGCGCCACTCTGGCTCGCCCTCACCTTTCTCGTTGGCGCGATCCAGGTAAGGCGCACTGTTGGGCTGGGTCGACTTGCTGCCTCCTTCGGCGTGATCACGGGGGTCGCGCGATTTGGTCTTTGTACCTCTCGGCGGCTACTTTTTGTTCAATCCCGAACAGTTCTATGGCCGGGCCGCCGATGTCTCAGTCTTCAACCCCTACTTCGCCGGCGATCTTCCTGGACGAGCACTGGCTGTCAGCATCATCGATACGGCCAGGATGTTTGTCGATCAAGGCGACCCGAATTTGCGCCATAATCCCGCACAACGACCCGTCTTTGATCTGCTGATGGCGCTGTGGCTTCTGGCTGGAATCATCATCGCTGTCCTGCGCATTCGGACACTGCCGTACTTTTTCGCCCTCTCCGGTTTCCTGCTCTTCGCCATCCCGGCTGTGGTCACGGCTGAAGGCGTTCCTCACTCGCTGCGGGCAATCGGCATGGTGGTCCCGGCCTATCTTCTTGGTGTGATCGGCATGATGTCCATTGGGCAAGCACTTTCCCATCGCTTCATACCGGCAATGGTCTGGACGCCGCTGCCCTTCCTGCTGATCAGCGCCGCCATCGGTGTGCAGAGCTATTTCGGCGCATGGCAGAATCCTGATCGCTTTCGTGGCCCCTTTCTGTCCGATTTTCAGTCGATTGACATGTCGGCGTATGGCGATGCCGACGGTATTTGGATCTGGCCATTGTCACCGAATTATCACTGGTCGGACAATACCTTCTATCCGTTGGAGTTCATGCATCAGGGCAGCGCCGATGTTGGCTTTGCTTGGCTTGACGATGAGACGATTTCGTCGTCGCTTGCCGACATCACGGAGGACAAACGGTTCGCCTATCTCGTGCGCTCTCAGGAGATGACTGAGATCACGAGCGCCTCCTATATCATGGGTGATCCGAAGAACCTGGTCGAATTTCTGCTGGAAAAGTACGGCAGCCCCATTGAGAAAATCGATGATGAAGAGAACGAGAGCGGCATCCCGTTCACGCTGTACAAACTGCCGGATCAGGCCGACTATGCGGTCCACAATGAGTTTACCCAGACCCATGCATCGTTTGCCGGTCAGGTGGCGCTGAATGGCCATGACATTGGCCACACGGCCGTCGATTCTTCTGTGTCACCGGACCTTGTTGCGCCAGATCTTTCTGCCCCGGATCTTTCTACGAACCGCGTCGCCGTGGGCGAAAAGCTCTGGGTCGTTCTAGATTGGGAGGCGCTTGCACCCATCGATGTCGATCTGAAGGCAAGCCTGGTGATCAGAGATGATGCCGGCAACCTGGCCGGCCAGGTCGATGATCTGTTGGTCGATGACCGCTACCCGGTAGAGCGCATCTGGGCGGCCGGTGAGCCGACCAAGAGTTACCATATCCTACCGCTCTGGCCCGGCGTCTCACCGGGCATCTACGACCTTTCTCTTCGTGTCTACGAGGATGAATCGAAGCGCGCCTATCCGGTTGTAGACCGAGATGGAGCGCTCTTGAACAAGGAACTCCATCTGGGGTCGATTGAGGTTGAGCCAGCCGTGCGTCCGCAAATGGTCGAGCCTGAGCGCCAACCCGAGGTTGAATTTTCCGTCGGCCCAGATCTGTTGCTGGCCGGATATGACCTGCCGCGAACATCGGTCGCTCCAGGCGAACAGGTCCCGGTCACGCTCTATTGGAAGGCGCAGGAGGCCCCATCAGAAGATCATTGGATTACGCTGACGCTCGCTGACGCCAATGCCCGGCCGGTGGCTGAGATGCAAGCGATGGTCGGGAGATCGAGTTTCCCCACCGGCTCGTGGCGGGCCGAAGAAGTGGTGAGGGATTGGAAAAATCTGTCGATTCCGCCCGATACAGAGACCGGCCTCTATGCGCTCATGTTGGCGGATAGCGCACAGACGGATGGAACATCAGGTCAGCCAGGGCCGATTCAACTCGGCGTCATTGAGGTACAGGGGATTGCGCGTCTATTTGAGGAGCCGTTGCTTACGCAATCGGTTGACGCTCAGTATGATCAGACGGTGCGGCTGATCGGTGTCGATGGACCGACCGAGCTGACCCTCGAACCAGGTCAGATCGCCACATTTGATCTGATCTGGCAGGTGATCGATCCAGCGCAGACGCCGCTCACTCGATTCGTGCATCTGTTGGGTGTTGATGGTGCGCCGGTGGCTCAACAGGACACCGTGCCCTGTGACGGATCCTGCCCGTCCACCTCATGGCTCGCCGATGAGTACCTGGTCGATCCCGTTTCTGTGGCCATCCCGGACGATCTTGCTGCCGGAACCTATACCATGGCCGTAGGCTGGTACGAGCCCGAAACATTCGTGCGCCCCTCAGCGGTCGATGGTGACGGCCAGCGACATGAGGACGGCTTGATTACGCTGCCGATTGAAGTTGTCGTGCAGTAAGGCCGGTTCAAGGTGTAAATTCACTGTGGCTCAACGGGAGAAAGTCTATTCTTGATACGAATGACTCTCCTGCAAAAAGCCTTTTCTGGACACGAATTGTCACGAATTTACACGAAATGAAGTGTGGCGCCAGAGGGAGAATTCGTGCAGATTTGTGTTAATTCGTGTCCAATCCCTTTTTGCAGTGGAGTCACGAATGGTCACGTATTTTTACGAATTGTGTCGTCGCCCCAGAGAGAAAATTCGTGATAATCTGTGTGAATTCTTGTCAAGATCCCTTTTTGCAGCGGACGCCACTCTTTCTTGCGATCATTCTTCCACGATCACACTGAATGGAAGGGCGGCCATATTGTTGGGCAGCGCCGTTCCGTTTTCATCTGTTGCAACCAGGCGGCTCTGTGTGGTCGGATCATAGAATCCGACAATGAGTGTGTACGTGCCCGGAGCTAAATCGCCCGGCAAGCTGACCGCAGTGTCGTCGAGCAAATACTCGTCGGCCAGCCAAGATGTGGCCGGACATGAACCGCCGCAGGGGATCGTATCCTCCTGCGCGACCAATTGCCCTTCTGCGTTGAGGAGTTGGGCGGAACGAGTCAACGCTTCGTTGGTGCTGGTCGCTGTCGGTTGCCAGACCAGCGTCGTTGTGACGACGTCGCCCGGTCGAACAGATATCGCTTCTTGTGCATCCACGCCCGCCAGACGAATGGCTGATTCGAACGAGACATCCATCTCATGGGTCATGGGCGGGGCAATGAGCAGACGGGGCCGGTTGTTCACGCTGACGGAGGCAAGAACCACGACCGTTGGTTCCGCTGGTTCGGTTCCGGCCATTGTGGCAGAGAGCGTATATTCACCGGATTCCGTATCTGCTTCCAGGGGAAGCCTGTACTGACTTCGTATGACTTCGCCTGTTCGCCATTGACTGGTAGGGAAGCCGTCTCCGCCGGGCGGCGCTTCAACTTGCTGGATCAGCTTGCCGTCTTCGTCGCGCAGTTCGACTGCGACGACGTAGTCCTCCTGGGGGACCTCGATTGCACGGAAATGAAGCGTAACCGGAATCGTGTCGCCCGGCGAGACCAACGAGTTCGGCAGATCTATGCCGACGACCTGCAGATCGTCGGCCAGGAAGGCATCCGTCAACGGGATCTGTGGACTGCTGTCCGCGCCCGGCGTCAGTGGCGGCGAAATCTCGATGATCGCCAATGGTACATTTGTGGTGACTGTCCCATCAGGCATCTGAGCCTGATAGGTCCGACCTGATTCATCGTCGTACACGGTGAGTGCGAGGGTGTATCGGCCCGGCGGCAGCGCCGGCAGCGGTTCGACGATGTGGTAGGTCTTAGCGGCGTCACCGGCGTTCCAGACCGGGTGCCTGGGGAAGCGCTCCCCAGTCAGGAAGCCGTCAATCTGCCCGGCAAACTCCCCGGTCTGGCTGCGCAAGACCAGGCTCGTCTTCAGATAGCCCTCGATCTCCTCTTCGGCTTGCCAGTTCAACACGACCCAAGCAGACTGGTCGTTGGCGATATGCGCTACATCCTGGACCAGCTCGCCACCCCCTGGACCCGCAGTCTCTTCAGAATCGTCGATCGTCGACTCGCTTGCCGCGGTGACCCCGATGTTGGCCGCAGTCAGGCGTACCAGGTCGCCAAAGAGGATATCGGTCGGTTCTCCCGTCTCCGGCAATTCGAAGTCAGGCGACTCTATCAGGGGATAGGATGTGTATGGGATTCCCGTCCACTCCCCCTGTGTGATCGGCGCGTCGGTATTGCGACGCAAATGAAGATCAAGACGGCCTTTCGGATCCATGAATCGAGTGTCGTAGTAGGTGAGGCCTTCCTCTCCATAGGTGCGCAACACATTGACAACACGCTTCCCCTCCGTCAGCCGCGCCAAATCCGTGGGCAGCGTCGCTTCATCAAGTGGAATCGTCACCAGAACGTTGGGGTCGCGCAGTCCGAATTCAGTCGTGTACAGGCGATGATCGGTGAGATCTTCACCTGGCGGCAAAGGCAGCACCCAGACAGTATCGTCGGGATTGTCTTGTAACGAGAGCGATAGCTCCCAGAATTTGACGAAGAAGGGCGCTGCGAACCGGTCCGGTTCATCGATAACGCTGTAGTAGCTGTTGACGCCGAGGATGCCCGAGATCAAGAGGAAGGGCAACGGCAGCCATCGCACAATCGAATCGAAGCGAGGCGGCGTTCTGGTTGTCGTCCACCCCATTGCGATTAAGGGCAGTACGTAGACGATGGGCAGCAGGCCGATGGCGCGCAATGAATGGGGCATCCCCTCTGCAGAGAGCAGAGCGGGGGCAAGGAAACAGAGGAACCAAAGCAGACTGAACAGGGACGGCAGCTTGCGCCATTGGATGATTGCGATGCCGATGCCGGCCGCCAACCAGAGCGCCAGGAGGGGGTCGAAGGCGGGGATTTGAGCAGGATTGTGGCGCGGATTCTTGTCTGGTTCTGTCACAAAGAAGAGCGCCATCTTTGCGCTGTTCTTCAGGATGGCCACAATTGGGCCGTCGTCAGTGAATTCATTGCTGAAGACCGAAACCATTGCCGCATGTTCGCTAAACGCAGCCGGGTGTGTGACGAAGTAGCTGATCAGCGGCGTCATGGCCACCAACATGGACGCCACGATCAACAGCGTGACCTTGATGACGCGACCACGGTCCATGCTCAGGTGATGTGCGAAGATCAGCGTGATCATGCCGATGGCCAAAAACAGGAACGGGGCCATGCGTCCGGCCGTGTAGGTGTAGACCGTGAGACCCAACGCTGCGCCGGTGGCAATCGCCCAACTCCATGGCAGGCCGGTCCCATCACGCAGACGTCGCCACGTGTGCCACATGAGCGCAAATGCTACGGTCGTGACGAGCGGCAACGTGATTGCCCGGAATCCAAGCCGGCTCAAGCTGATGTGCCAGTACGAAAATGTCAGAAAGAGTGCTGTCCAGGCAGCATACCAGCGTGCCGAGCGGAAGTAGCCGCCGAACTTGAACATCTCTCGCACCATCCAGTAGGACGTCGCCACCGTGAGCGATCCACAGATGGCTGCCGTCAGGCGGACCGTGTAGGCGGTCGAGCCGAGCTGAGAGAAGACGAGGGCCAGAACGTAGATGAAGAAGGGTTCTCGGCCATTGTTGCGCGGGAAGAAAACGGCGAAATCGCCGTCAAGCACTGAGAGCGCGTCGAGAGCGTAGGCTGCTTCATCAATGTACAGGCCTGGGGGGAATGTTTGCAGTTGAAAGGTGCGAATGAAGAGTGCAACGGCGGTGAGTAATGCCACCAATAGCAGCTCAATCCACAGCCGTCTGGAATGGGCTACTCGGGACAAGCGACGATCTCCAGTTCAGTCAAAGGCAGCCGCTCCCCGGGCAACACGTCCGGCGCATCCAACACGATCTGATTTTGCACGGTTACCGGGTCATAGAGGCCGACGAGGACCTGGTAGACACCTGGAGCGATATCGGCGGGGATCGCAAGCATCTTTTCATCGGGCACCAATTCGCCCGATTCCCAGCGCGTCATGGGGCTGAACCCGTCGAAGGGTATGCTATCGAATTGGGCGACAATGCGATCCTCTTCCGGGTTGTTGATGTGAATGAAGTACTTGAGATCGACCTCAGGCGTCTTGCTCACAAACCAGTAGAGCCGTAAGGGGACCTGGTCGCCGGCACAGAGCGCCGCGGGCGGTAGGTGATAGCCGTAGAGTGTGACATCGCCTTCAAAACGGGTCTCAAAGGCAGTCGGCTGATAGGGCTGTTTGCCGAAATCTGACAGAAGGCGAACTGAGACGCCGATGCCGATAGCAAGAATCGCGATGATCAGCAGATCGATCCAGCCGGTCCCGGAGCGGACAAGCAGTGTGATCCAGATCGCCAGCGACAGCACTGAAAGAAGCGTGGCGATGGTGCGCAGGAGGGAATCACCGAACTTGGCCTCTACACGATAGTCGCCGGCCGGCAACTCCGCCGTCACCAGGCCTGCAACGCCGTCGGCCCTGGTCTCAACCGGAGCGCCGTCCTGGTAGATCTGCCATCCGGGGAAATAGAGACGATGGAGCCTCAATGTCCATGGCTGCGGGGCATGCACATTGAGCACATAGCGCATCGGATGCTCTGAGATTACGTTGATGCTGGGCGTGTTGGTCGGCGGCAGAATACTGCCTTCTTCTGCCGGACGCGATAATGCCAGATGCGCCGTGCGCAGTTGCTGGGTCGTGAGTGAATAATCATCAAACAAGGGGTAGTCGGAAACCCCTCGCTCCCACATTTGCTGTTTGGAGATCTGGCCCTCATCCATCTGTGCCCAAAGCGACAGCTTTCCCGGCGATGCGTTGGTGGTCCCAGCATACCATGCGATCGCGACCACGGCCCCCATCGTTACGGCCCAGACCCATAGCCCGGTGCGGCTTGATGGTTTGGTTACCATGAAAGCCGTTCCCGCAAGCATGACGATGCTGAAGGATGCAAAACCGTATAGCCGCCACGGGAATTGAATGAAATCCACAAACGGGACATCGGTCCAGAAATTCAGAGCGAAATCTGTTTGTAGGATGAGGATGAGGCCCCATGCCGCGCCAAAGAGCCAGGTAATGGCCGGCACTTTTCCCCGTCGGATGACTAATGGGATGAAAACGCAGAGACCGAGCACAAAGGGCCAGAGCGAATAGCGGAAACGTTGGGGGCCGACAAATTGATGGGCCAGCGTGGTCTGAATCAGATTCGTCAACGACACAACATTGTTGCGGACATCGGTGCCCGCATTGAGCATGATATCGCTCGTGTTGGTATAGTGAAGTTCTCCGAGTGCGGGCATCCAATCGAACGCGCTGATTCCGGCTCCAAGCAGGAAGGTGCCGGCGACGATGAATAGCGGTCGCCAGTTGCGATCGAAGAGCGCGAGCAAAAAAATGAAGAGGGCGACCCCGGGCACAACAAACATGGCGGTCGCATTGTGCCCCAGAATCATCAAGGCTACGACGGCGGCGAGAATGGCCGCATCTTTCCGTCTCGGGTACTTGTAGCAGCGGTGGGCGAATAGAAAAAACCAGGGCAATAGCGCCCATGTCATCGATTCGGCAACGGCCCCGCGTTCATAGACGATGGTCAACAAGTAGGGGGTAAGCAGATAGAGCAAACTGCTCGTCAATGCAACCCATCTGTCGCGCAGTAGAAAACGTGCATAGAAGTATACGCCGATGCTTCCGGAGAGCATGCTAAACGTCAAGACGGCTTTCAACGCATCGACATAGCCCAGCCCAAACCAGTGGAAGATTAAGGCGAGATAGCTGGCCAGCGGCGGATAGAACTGAAAGAGGGGTGCGCCATATCCAAATGTGAGATCCGCGCCGAATCTGGGAAAGAAGATGCCTAGTTCCCATCCGGTCTTCAGTTCGAAGACTCGGTGCACGCTCATCAGAAAATCGTTGGCATTTGGCATGCCGTAGGACCAAAAGGGCCGAAGTACGAGCAGTGCGGCAATCATGATGACTAACACATTGGCAACGTCGGTCTTTTGGCTATTCATGTTCTGGTTCAATGTGTTCTCTACTCGCAAACCTATGATAGAATTTCACTGTATCTGACCGATCGTGATCCTGAGTCGATACGATATCGGCAAGGGCTAGACAGTCGAAAATAGGTGAATAATGTCTTCTATATCGGGTAGATCAATAAGCTGCAATTATGGCATACAGAAGCGAGCATTGGCAATTGCCGCCGCTCGCACCCTCGCAATAATCGTGGCGATAGTCTCTGTTTTTTTGTTCGTTTCTTCTTATCGTTCGCTTCCAGATCGATGCCGCCTCGTACGAACCGGATCCGGCCATCGACTCGACTTCATCACAGTCACGCTCATCCGCCCCTTCCGACGACTCGGCGATCAATGCGTATTTCCTGCCCTTCATTCATGAGTCGAGCAAGCTCAAGAACCCCCATCCATCCCAAAATGCGACCGATCAGAGCCCGACCATCTTCCTTGCCTGGGAGCTAGATGTCGACAACCCAAGCGACTATCGCTTTCATGTCTACATGGACATAAACAACCCCAACCCGATTTCGCTGATCGCCGGCAATCTAACCGGCGGCTTTCTCGATACGGCGACGATGGAATTTGGCGCTACGTATTTCTGGCAGGTTGTCGCCACAAGTCCTTCCGCTCAGACCCTGTTTGGGCCGATCTGGTCGTTCACGATCATGCCGCCTGTGCCGGATCCGCCTGACATCTACAGTACGAGAGTCGTGCCGGCCGGTGAGTTCCAAATGGGCTGCTATCCAGGGATATCGGCGTGGCCGTGCAATTTGCATGAGATGCCCATGCATCCCGTCTATCTGGATAGTTTCGAGATGAGTAAGTACGAGGTGACCAATATCCAGTATCGAACCTGCGTGGTCGAAGGGTACTGTGATCGCCCGCGTCTCGCGAGTGCAGACGGAGAGGGAAGATCTCGATATTTCTCTGACGAAAAGTTCAACTATTATCCGGTCGTCTATGTGTCATGGCAGAATGCCCAAGACTACTGCGCCTGGCAGGGGATGCGTCTGCCGACCGAAGCCGAGTGGGAGAAGGCCGCTAGAGGTGTTGATATGCGCTCCTGGCCCTGGGGGGATGAAGCGCCCACCTGTGATCTCCTCAACTATTTGCGGGCCTCAGGGGATTGCGGTCTGCCCGAGCAGACGCGCCAGGTCGGTTCTCTGGTCGGCAACGTGAGTCCCTATGGCCTATTTGATATGGCCGGCAACGTCAAGGAATGGGTGAACGATAAATGGGAAGACGGCTACTATCAGTATTCGCCATACTACAACCCGCAGGGGCCGGAAGAGTCCTATTGGCACGTGACACGGGGAGGATGTTATCGGGAAGGCTGGAACTATCGCATGACGACCTATCGCCATTCAGGGCACAAAGGCGATGATCCGCACTTTCGAGCGCCTCAAGGCGGGTTTCGCTGTGCACGCTCTCTGAACTCTTCATCAGAGAGCCAGTGATCGCCGGTGATAGCCGATGTCCGGCTGCGACGCATCACTATTGCGAAATATAGTACTTCACGAATTGTCATTCTGAGTAGGTCTGCCGAACTACTTTGCTCTGGAAAATGACCAGCGAAGAATCTTGGGCTCTGTGAGGAATTGTGGGGCGAGACCTCCGGGAGGTGTCCACAAAATGGCCGTCGGGGCAGAGATTTCCTGGACACCTCCCGGAGGTCGGGTTTCCATATGTCCCCACAATAGCTCAAAGAGCCGAATCTTGTTTTGCTTGAATTCGTGAACTGCTGAAATTCGATGTTTGTAGGTCGAGACACCCAGGAGCTCAACAATGATCGACCCGCAACTGACTGACAAGACCATCCTGATCACCGGCGCCAACCATGGTATCGGTGCAGCCACTGCACGCGCATTTGCCGTTCAGGGGGCCAAGGTCTTTGTCTCGTATTTCCGAGAACCGACCGTCTATTCCGAGGCGGAACTGGCCGGTGCGAAAGATGAGGCGGTCGGTGGAGACAAGCTCTACCGCGCTTATCAGCAGCAGACCACCGACGAATTGGTCGGGGAGATCCGCGCTGCCGGTGGAAAGGCAACGGCAACGGAGGCCGATCTGGGCGACATCGCCAATGTGCACAGGCTCTTTGACGCTTGTGAGGCGGCCTTTGGTCCGGTCGATGTGCTGATCAACAACCACACGGTCTGTATCCTCGAAACGTTTGATCCGTCATTGACCAGTGATGAAGACTCCGGCATTTCGCTGCCGTCCGCCGATGTAATCGATCTGCACTTCACCGTCAACACGCGTGGCGTGGTCCTGATGATGGCCGAATACGTCAAGCGCTATCTGGCGCGTGACGCGACCTGGGGGCGCATCATCAATACCAGCACCGACGCCGCGCATGCCCACACCGCCAATATCAGCTATGCCGCCTCCAAACATGCCATCGAATCCTACAGCCGCTCCGCTGCTGCCGAGCTAGGCAAATATGGCATCACCGTCAACATTCTCGCCCCTGGCCCCATTCAGACCGGCTATATCACACCAGAATCTGAGGCGATGATCAACGAAGGCACGCCGCTCGGCCGCCTGGGCACGCCCGAGGACGTGGCTGATGTCATGGTCTTCTTGGCCTCCGAGCAGGCGCGCTGGATGACGGGCCAGTTGCTCTATGTGGGCGGCGGCTGGCGCATGCACCAGTGAGTGGCAATACCGTCATCGACAGACGCCGAAGATGTAGACGCCAAAGACATAGACGCCGAAGACCGAGTAAGTAACTGTCCGCAAACAACTGAGCGGTTTGAACCTCCGGGAGGTGGTCAGAACCACTTCGTTCAGCCAAACGTTCGTGACCACCTCCCGGAGGTTATTTGCGGACACTCACTAAGGAGAGTTCGATGCATCCGTCCGTATGGAAGATGCGCGGTGCGACAGCGCTGCTGATGGCCTTGCTCTTCCTGCTGCTTTTTGGCCTGAATATGGGACGTGAGCTCAACCACGACGAGCACCAGTTCATCGCTGGTGCAGCCCTCATCGCACGCGACGGTCTGGTTCCCTACCGAGATTTTGCATTCTTTCATGTGCCGCTGCTGGTCTACGTCTATGCACTGCTCTACACTCTCTTCGATTCGCTCCTGCTGAGCAGTCGCCTGCTTTCGATCTTCTTCGGCTGGCTCTCGGTGGTCCTGGTCTTCGTTTTTGCCTGGCAGCGTGCACGTACTGATGTTTCGTGGTCTCGCTGGCGCTTTTCGGCCCTTGCCGCGCTATGGATGGCGGCGCTCCCCCTCTTCACCTACACAAGCGGCCGCGCCTGGAACCATGATCTCCCGCTCTTTCTGATGTTGCTGGCCGTCATCGTGCATGGGGAAGCATGTGTTTCACGGCGCAACGTCGTCTGGTTCTTGCTGAGCGGTCTGCTTATAGGGCTGGCGACTGCTACGCGCCTCTCCTTTGCTCTAACCGTCGCCCCATTCTTGTTGCTGATCTGGCTTGCGCCGGCGCGGTCGATGCGCGAACGGATGGTGGGCACGATACTCTTTTCTGCGGGTGGATTGCTGGGCCTGGCTTCTGTATTGGCGTCGTTTTTCCGTGCCCCTCAAGCCTTTCTGTTCGGCAATCTCGACTATGTGGGGTTGAACACGCGATTCTTTCAACAGACTGTTGCTTCTGATGCTGCGACGGAGACCGGAACTGGCTTGGTATCGGGCTATCAACTTCTGGTCGAGAAGCTTCTCTATGCCGGCGCGATGTTGGTAGAGCAGCCGACAAGCCTGATCACACTGGTGGCGTTGGCTGTCAGCCTATGGCCCTTGCGAAGACTCATTCGCCGCCGGCCAATGGCCAACGGTACCGTTTCGACCGACAAGAATTCGGAGGCCAACACTGCTCTACGTCTGAGATTGACTTTCGTTCTGTTGTTGATGTTCTTTGCCCTGATCGGCGCGTTTGGCGCAACACCTTCTCAGCCCCAATATTTCTATCCGCTCTTTCCGCTTGCGTTGCTCGGCATTGTAGATGCCTTCTCGGCATGGCCGTCGTCGTTACGTGCCGGCGGCATCTACGCCTATTTCCTGGGCGGTTTAGCCGCAGTTCTGGTGGCTATTCCTGTCTACGCACCCGGTTTGGCGTTGTTGAACCAGCCGGATCAGTGGCTTCCGACGAAGGCGCACTGCTATGGCCGTTTTGTCGAAGATCTGGTGTCAGCTCCTGGTGTGACAGGCGGCGCTTCCACAGCAGGCAACGTATTGACGCTGGCTCCGCTCTATGCGCTGGAGGGCGGCGCGTCCATCTATCCCGAGTTTGCCACCGGGCCCTTTGCATGGCGCGTTTCACCGCTGGTATCGGATCTCGATCGTGCTCGTTTTCACATCGTGGGATTGGAAGAATTGTCGACGCTTGTCGAGTCAGATCCGCCGCGAGCCATTCTGACCGGGGTGGAAGATGACGATGCCGACGAAGAAGTCGCACTGATCGCGTACGCAGAGGACGAGGCGTACATGCCCGTTAATCTGCCGGACGAGAGCATTCTCTGGCTTTCTCCCCTGGCGCAATGGGGGGATGCCATTCAATTTGGCGGTGCGTCGATACCTGATCGTCTGTTGAAGCCAGGCGAAGATTTACTGTTGACCGTCTATTTGCAGAGTTTGCGTCCGATGGAGGCAAACTACAACCGGCAGGTGCGCGTCGTTGGTGCGGATGGACAGGAGTTGCTGCGTGCCGACGGTTGGCCGTTCGGATCGAGGACCTCACAGTGGAAGCCGGGCGATGTTTGGCCCGATGGCCAAGAGTTCACACTGCCCGAAGATACGCCACCGGGCTACTATCGCATCGATGTCCGCTTCTATGACCCCAGCACCACGGATGACCTGGGCGCTCCGGTGACAGTCGGCTATCTGGCGGTTGGGGCTCCCGATGCAGGGCAGGCGCCGACGGAACCTCTTGCACGCTTCGGTGACTCAATCGAACTGACGAACGCCGGGTTGGCGCAGAATCGATCCGCCGAAGGGGGCACTGTCTCTATTGATTTGCGTTGGCGAACCGATGAATCTGTCACTGGAGATTATACGCGTTTCGTCCACATCCTCGATGCCGATGGGCAACTCGTAGCCCAAGCTGACAGTCCCCCGCTGGATGGGTTTCTGCCCACAAGTGCGTGGAACCCACTGATGCCGGTCCACGAGACCGTCCATCTCGTCCTCCCAGAGGACCTGCTAAGCGGTGAGTACTCGGCCGTCGTTGGCTTCTACGATTTCACGACGCTGGAACGGCTACCCGTCTCAGTAGACGACACATCGGCCGGTGATTCAATTGCAGTCGGTCAGTTTGAGATCGAGAAATGAGGTCGCCTGGGGCTTTCTGGCTTGACCAGGTTCATTTGACATTTCAGAGTCCGGGATATTGGGATTTTACGAAATAACACGGGGATGGCGTAGGTGCGGTTTGCAACCGCACGATCAATGGCTACCTCTGAACGTCATGAGAATTGTGCGGTTCCAAACCGCACCTACACAGAACCTACTCACCTTCCTGCTTTTCCAACATCTCAATCCCATCCATTTGCAGCCAACCTCCGCCCCATTCATCTACCCGCCAACGGCCGCGCAACGCCAGCGGTTGCCATGGCTTGGGCGAGGCAAGCCCTTTTGCGGCGATGGCCACCGCGTATGTCCGGCGATCCCCGACAAAAAAACCTTTGCCGCCGGTCCAGCCGGGCAGACGAACCGCGCGCACCACGCAGGGTCTGCCTGCACTGTCTGCAACGTTTTGCAGCGGGACAACCGGTAATCCAACGGGAGGGGCATACGCCGCAGCGACATCCAAGGGATGATCGGTGAGCGGCAGCCCCAGGAGGTGGCGCTCCCATTGGAGGCGGTCCTCGGCAGTTTCGGGCGGCGGCGGCTCAGCCGTGAAGCTGAAGGCCATCTGTTGTGCGCCGCCGGCACGCCACAGCTCGATCGACTGCGCGAGCATGGCCGCACGGCTGTCGCCCAGCCCATCCAGCGCTCCACATTGGATAAGATGGCGGATCTCCTTGGCCTGGAATTGCACGCGGCGCAAGAGATCGGCCAGATCCACGAAAGGGCGCTCTGCTCGTTGCGCCATGATCTGGGCAACGGACGTGCGGCGCAGGTCTCGAACTTGTCCCAGCCCCATCCACAGCACAGGTATGCCATTGTGGCGTGTCAAGGTGAACTTGCGACCGCTCTGATTGACGTGAGGCGGTCGCACCGGGATGCCCAGCCGTTTTGCTTCGGCAATGTAGATCGCCTGGTGATGAAAACCGCCCCAATCGACTGGACGCGCTGCGCAGAACTCGGCCGGCCAGTGTGCCTTGATGTAGGCCGATCGATAGCTCACATCGGCATAGGCCGTGGCGTGCCCCTGGTTGAAGCCGTAACCGGCGAAGGCCTCGACCTGCTCCCAAAGCGTCGTTGCCTGGGTCGGTGAGAAGCCGGGGCCGTCCGGCTTCGCTTGCACACAACCGGCCACAAAACGCTCACGCATGGCTTTCATCTCAGCAGTCTGGAATTTGCTCATGCCCCGGCGCAGATGGTCGGCCTCTTCCCAACTCAATCCGGCAATCTCCCTGGCCACACGCAAAATCTGTTCCTGGAAGAGCAGCACGCCCTTGGTCGGATTCAGAATCGGCGTCAAGGTTTCATGCAGGTAGTGGACCGGCTCTTCGCCACGATAGCGACGAATGAAGGCCTGGGCCATGCCGCCCGTGGCCGGACCCGGCTTGAAAAAGGCGTTGGCCACAGCCAGGTCACGGACGCTGCGTACCTTGAGCTGGCGCAGCGTCCGTCTGGCCCCCGTCGACTCGCATTGGAAGACGCCCACAGTATCGCCCTGACTCAGCATCTGCTCCGTCTCAGGATCGCCTTCATCGATCTGATCAAGCGTGAAACCGGCGTCGTGGTGTTTGCGCACCAAAGCAGTGGCATCGGCCAGCACCGTCAGGGCGCGGATGCCCAGCAGGTCGATCTTGGGCAGGCCGATCTGCTCTACATCGTTGTGATCAAACTGGGTGATGAGGAATCCCTTGGCCGTCCACTGCAAGGGCAAGCGGTCTGTAAGGGGCCCTGGCGTGATGACCACGCCGCCAGGATGGATGCTCAGGTGGTGGGGCGTGCCGACGATGGCGTAGGCGTCGCTCAGCACCTGCCGATCGGTCGGATCGGCGACCTGTTCCAGAATGTCGGGCAACTTGCGCCGGTCTCGCCGGCGAGGGTCCGGATGCCAGCCGCCGGGAAGCAGGCGTGTCAGGCGTGAAATCGCGGCATTGTCGAGGCCATAGGCCTTGCCCGTCTCGCGCACTGCGGACTTGGGGCGCATGGTGCTGATGGTTGCGACCAGGGCAACATGGTCAGCGCCGTAGGTCTCGCGCACATAGTTGAGCACCTCGTCTCTGCGACGGCTGCAAAAATCCAGATCGATGTCGGGCGGCGTGATGCGCGCCGGATTCAAGAAACGTTCGAAGAGTAGATCGTGCTCGATGGGATCGACGGTGGTGATGCCGGTGCAGTAGGCGACCAGCGAATTGGCCACGCTGCCGCGTGTACTGACCGGGATTCCCTGCTCGCGTGCATGG
Source organism: uncultured Chloroflexia bacterium (assembly GCA_963765875.1). Classification (GTDB taxonomy): domain Bacteria; phylum Chloroflexota; class Anaerolineae; order Caldilineales; family Caldilineaceae; genus JAWKOK01. The sequence goes on along the minus strand of CAVXYK010000029.1, from coordinate 153,439 downwards.
CGCACGACATCCGCCACGACCAGGAATAGGGGTGCAAATCCATGTTCGTTGATGACGGCTAGTTCACGCGTCAGTCGGTCCGTCACATCGGTAGAGACGTAATATCTTGCGTCTCCGTCGGCTGCACTATCTGTGGTCGACCTGTCTGACGGTGTTTCGGAGACGCAACATCTTGCGTCTCCATCGTCTGCACTATCTGTGGTCGACCTGTCTGACGGTGTTTCGGAGACGCAACATCTTGCGTCTCCGTCGTCTGCACTATCTGTGGTCGACCTGTCTGACGGTGTTTCGGAGACGCAACATCCTGCGTCTCCGTCGGCTGCACTATCTGTGGCCGACCTGTCTGACGGCGTTTCGGAGACGCAAGATGTTGCGTCTCCGTCGGCTGCACTATCTGTGGCCGACCTGTCTGACGGCGTTTCGGAGACGCAACATCTTGCGTCTCCGTCGGCTGCACTATCTGTGGCCGACCTGTCTGACGGCGTTTCGGAGACGCAAGATGTTGCGTCTCTACCGCGCGTATCGATCTGCTAGACCGGCGGCTGCGAGGGTGGACAACGCCTCTTCCACAGGTGTGTCGGCTGGGATGTCAGATGGCAAGGCAGGCCTGGGCCAGATGGGATTGCTGTCGGGCAGGGCCGGTTGGCAGAGCGACGTAATCTCTTCGACGGCGGCCAGCGCATCGGGGAAAGCGTCGAAGCGCTGGGTGAGCTCGGCTGGTGAGAGCCAGTGCAGTCCTATGGACGTTTCATCTCCGTCCAGTCTGGAGTCCAGTCCGGCGTCCGGCATGGCGTCGGCCGGCAGTTCGGTCAGCGGACAGTTGCGGTCGATGGCGCGCAGCAGTCGCAGGTGAGCGCGGTCCGATGGCAGCATTGTGTAGACCGGTTGCACAGCGACCGTACGTAGTCCAAAGCGATTGCCCAGCGCCATGATGGCACGGGCCGTCGAGTGGTCTTTCTCGCCATGCAGTTCGAGTGAGAGGTAGGCCCGGCTGCCGAATATGCCGCCGAGTTGACCCGCATATCGTGCAGCGCCCATGTTTTCTCCGGCGCGCAGACAGCATTCGATCCAGCCCTGTCGTCCACCCGAAAGACAGATGATCCCGTCCGCATTTTCCTTCAATGTCGCCCAGTCGAGTCCTCGAACCATCCTTTCTTCGCGGTCTGGCCTGGCCTGCAATTGCGAAGAGAGCCGGCAGAGTGAGCGGTAGCCGGCTTGGCCGGTGGCCAGAAGCACGAGCATGCGACCGGGCTCTGACACCTCTTCGGTGTCAAGCGATTGAACGCGGGTCGACATACCGATGATGGGCTGGATGCCGACTGCCTGGCAAGCATTGGAAAACTGGACTGCCCCATAGAGTGAACTAGTGTCTGTGAGCGCCAGATGGGTCAGACTATCGGCCACGGCGCGGTCGCAATAGCGATTGGATCGAGGGTGTGGCTGACAATAGGCTGAAGTGCGAATGCACATGCAGATGGGTTGGCGGGTTGTTCATGCCGACAGTATAGGTTTTGCAGTCTTTGGTTGGCAAAAGGTGGTTAGGCTTCCGTATGTTAGCGCCGGGTTTTTAACCCGTGCGCATCAAGCTAAGCGTTATGTCTAGCGCTGTCGTCGGTTTCGGCAGGGATAAATCCCGCCGCTAACAGCGAAAAGCCGCCTCAGCGGCTGAGCTCTAGCGCCTGAGGGCGCTTTTCGCTGTTGGCAGCCGGCTTCAGCCGTTGCTGTACGCCGGTGTGAACCGGTGGCGGGTTTAACATAATCCTTAGCTTGGTGCGCACGGATTTTTAACCCAGCCGCAAGCATATGTGATACACTATCGAAGTAGCTGTCAAGCAAGCTGTATTCGGCGGGATTCTTGTGTTTTGCCGCCCCCTGAAACCGAGTCGGGAAAACGAATCTGATTCACGCCGATCCATGAAGAGCATGAAGAAGGACGAAAGACCTGAAACAGCCATGGACTGTCGTTTGGGCTGCGGAGCCTGCTGTATTGCGCCGTCGATCTCTTCGCCGATCCCTGGTATGCCGAATGGCAAACCGGCCGGTGTTCGCTGTGTCCAGCTGACGAATGACAACCGGTGCAAGCTCTTTGGCCTGCCCGAACGACCGCAAGTTTGTGTCCGGCTTGGACCCGCAATGGAGATGTGTCGTGACTCCAACGAGGCTGCCATGAGGGGACTACTTCTTCTTGAGATCGCTACGTCACCCGCCGATGTGTTACCAGGACGTCAATAATCTTGATTGACCGTGGCCTAAGGGTGTGCTATAAAATGGGTACATCTTCAGCATTTCAGCCCATTGATCACGCTATTGATCATGCTTTCGCCAATCAGCCAATCGAATTCATTCAAAAAGAGGAAAAGAACAGTGCGACACATACGTAACAGTTACCAGCACAAGGCGTATTGGGTACTGACAGCTCTGCTTCTGGTCTCCATGCTGCTTCTGGCGGGCTGTGGCCCGCGTATCGGTGATGCAGCCCCGGCTCCGGCTCCGGCAGATGAACTGGTTGTCGACATCCCGATGATCTACGTCGATTTTGATGAGCAGGGCGAAGCCACCATCGCCGGCATTCCCGCGGCGGAATTGGGTGAATCGCTCGGCCAAGATTTGTCCAGCATCTCTATGGATCCAGAGACGGTCGCGCGGCTGATGGACGCGAATGTTCAGCATGTTCAGCTCTCCAACCAGCCCAATGGCATGTTGATTTACATCAACAGCAAAGCTGCCCCGGCCCTGGTTTGGGATGCCGACGTGTTGACTTCGGTCGTGGGCGTGCTTGAGGCCACAGGCCAGGATATTGGCGACGCCGGCAAGCTACTGCCGCTTCTGCCTCAGTTGGGTATGAACTTTGCCTTGCGCTTCCCTGTCGCTGCCGGCGAGTCTGAAATACCCATGACCTATAGCGATCAATCTGTTGATTCGTTGGCTGCCACTGACTTGCAGGCGATTGCCAACGCAGAGGCTGCGCTGGCATTGGAACTCAACTATGCCGAGGATGGCTCGTTTGAACTGGCCGGCATCAATCCGCTGATGATGGGCATGATTCAGGGCCAATTGGCTGCTGCCAACCTGGAGGCGGATCAGGTTGAGAGCATCACCGATATGGGTATTGAAAGTGTTGGTTTGAGTGTCACGCCCAGCGGTATTCTGATCAAGGTAAATGGCGAGATTATGCCCTTCATCAAATTTGATGACAATCAAGAGCTGTTTGATCTCATCGATTTGGGCGGCAACATGTCCGAAGGTGCGGGCAAAGCGTTGAGCGCCATCAAGGGTCCGCTGCAACAGGTGCTGCCTCTGTTGAGCCAGATGGGCGTGTCGCTGACGGTCAATTTCCCGGTCCAGTAAATTTCTGTTCTGACTTTCTCAGGAAGGAACGCCAACTTTGGCGTTCCTTCTTTTTGATTGGAGGCGCTATCTATTTTTGAAATGCTTGCCAATCGGGTCGTTCGGGTGCAGAATAGAAATGGTCGCAACCACAATGAAAGATCAACGAGGATCAGTACAATCATGAAAATATCCGCATTTCCCAAGTGCTATCTCGACGCCATCTCCTATGACCGCACTATGAGCGTCTTTGATTGGATCAAGATGGCTGAGCCATTGGGCGCAGAGGGGCTGGAGATGTACGAAGGCTTTCTCTGGCAGATTGACGACGACTATGTCGATTCAGTGGCCGATGCCATCCACGGAGCTGGCTACGCCATGCCCATGATGTGCTGCTCACCCGACTTCACCAACCCGGACGCCGATGCCCGCAAACAGGCCGTCGACCACGAGGCTGAGATGATCGCGGTCACCCGGCGCATGGGTGGGCCAAAGGCCATCTGCCGCGTGCTCACCGGCCAGCGCTATCCTGAGGTCAGCGTCGAACAAGGCGTGGCCTGGGTCAAGGAGTGCATCGAGCAATTGCTGCCGGTGGCGCGTGAGTATGACATCATTCTTGGTCTGGAGAACCACTACAAAGATGGACACTGGCTCTATCCCGAGTTCGCCCAGCGTATGGATGTCTTCCTCAAGGTGCTTGACGCCATCCCCGAGCGTGACTATTTCGGCGTCCAGTACGATCCCTCCAACTCCATCGTGGCCGGCGATGATCCCATCGCGTTGCTGCGCGCCGTGGTCGACCGCGTCGTCAGCGTTCACGCCAGCGACCGCTACCTGACCGAAGGCTCCACCCTGGACGACGTGCTCCAGGCCGACGGCATGATCGGCTATCCCGACATGCTCCAGCATGGCATCACCGGCCAGGGTCTCAACGACTACGATACCATCTTCTCCCTCCTCGCCGACGCCGGCTACGACGGCTGGGTCAGCATCGAAGACGGCATGAACGGCATGGGCGAGATGAAGGAGTCGGTGGACTTTTTGAAGGGGATGAGGGACAAGTATTTTTGATGGAAGGTATACTGAGCGGGAATCTGCTGCGTGCTTCTTGCTGCGTGAGTTTTCCGGATAGTATCCGGATTCGCGATTGGGATCAGTTAGTTCAATCAACAAGTTCCCAATCGCGTTGAGCATAGGTCTAAAAAAAATCACGCAGCAAGCAGCACAACAAATCATCCAATATTAGCCAAGGATCTATCCCATGCAAGCCGTCGTCAAATACGCATACGAAGACCGTGCCGTGGAGGTGCGGGAGGTGGCTGAACCGGTGATGTCGCCGGACCAGGTGTTGTTGAAGGTGCAGGCGGTGGGCGTCTGCGGCAGCGATGTACACATGTGGCGCGAGCATCAGAGCTGGAAGATCAACTTACCGCTGGTGCTCGGCCATGAATTTTCGGCGACCGTGGTCGATGTCGGGGCCAACGTGACCGGCTTTTCAGTAGGCGACCGGGTGGCCTGCGAGACTGCGGCCACAGTCTGCGGCCAGTGTACCTATTGCCTCAGTGGCGAGTACAATCTCTGCCCGCACCGGCTGGGCTACGGCGCGCTGATCGGCGGCATCCATGACCGAGTACGTGGCCGCACGTCCGCAGATTCTGCATCGCATCCCCGAGCATGTGCCCTTTGAGCATGCCGCCCTCACCGAACCGGTCTGCGTGGCCATGAACGCGCTGGTGGAGAAGACCGAGATCAAGCCGGGCGACATGACCGTCATCCAGGGGCCGGGGCCCATCGGCATCATGGCCTTGCAGGTAGCCAAGCTGCGCGGGGCCGGGCCCATCATCGTGCTCGGTACGGATGTCGACGAGCGTCGGCTGGAGGTCGCCGCCGAATTGGGCGCGGACTACGCCATCAATATCCAGCGCCAGGATCCCATGGAGTTGATTCAGGATCTGGGCGACGGCTTCGGGGCCGACCTGGTGGTCGACTGCACCGGCGTCTCTCGGGCGCTGCAACAGTCCATGGAGATGGTGCGGGCCGGCGGGCGCATCACCAAGATCGGCTGGGGACCACAGCCGATGGACTTCAGCCTGGACCCGCTGGTGCAAAAAGCGGTCACGCTGCAGGGCAGTTTCAGCCACACCTACGCCACCTGGGAGCGCGTCCTGCGCCTCATGGCCGACGGCAAGCTCAACATGGACGCGGTCATCGGCGGCGTCTATGGGCTGGACCAATGGGAAGAAGCCTTCTCCAAGATGGAGGAGGGGGAGAATGTGAAGTCGGTTTTGGTGATTAGGTAGTAGGGATCTGCTGCGTGCTGCTTGCTGCGTGAGGTCTTCGGGCAGTATCCGAATTCGTCCTTGGAATCGTTTTGGCTTGTCAACCAGTTTCCAATCGATTCGACTGTTGTTCATGCCAATTGTCACGCAGCAAGCAGCACGCAGCAGCCAGTTTCACAAACCCTGACCACCAATCCCATCTACTCTACCTACACAAAAAGGATTCCTCATGAAACCAATTATTCAAGTATCTATCGACGTGACCTCTATTGATGAGGCCATGGACCTGGCGCGGGCTGCGGTGAGGGCCGGCGTGGACTGGCTGGAAGCGGGTACGCCGCTCATCTTGGCCGAGGGGCTGCGCTGTGTCGAGGTTATGCGCGCCGAGTTTCCCGACGTGCCCATCGTGGCTGATCTCAAGACCATGGACGGGGCCGGACTGGAGGCCGAGATGATGTTCAAGGCCGGGGCCGACATGGTGGTCGTCATGGGTGTGGCCCACGACGCCTCCATCATCGAGCAGGTCAAGATGGCCAAGCAGTATGGCGGCAAGGTCATGGCCGACGTCATGCTCTGCCCGGACAAGCCCGGCCGCGCCAAGCAAGCCCAGGATCTGGGCGTCGACTACATCATCGTGCACACAGGCTTTGACGAGCGCAATATGATCCCCGGCCTCAGCCCCCTCGATGACCTGGCCGACATCCTCGCCGCCGTCGACATCCCGGTCCAGGCCGTAGGCGGTCTCAGCATCGAGCAAGCCATCGATACCCTGGACATGGGCGCAGAGATCGTCGTCTTTGGCGCGCCGCTTGTGATCAGCAACGAGGCATTCGAGGTGGCGCAGGAGAATTTTGAGGGGTTGTTGCGGGAGATTGTGGAGAGGGTGAAGGGGTAGACTGCTGCGTGCTGCTTGCTGCGTGAGGTTTCCGCTCAGATTGGGCTGCCGCATTTGGAGAGTCTCGGGGTTGACAAGTCCTCCTTGTGGCTTATCCTCATTCGAGAAGCAGCAAGCAGCAAGCAGCACAGCAGACAAGCAGCAAGCAGCAAGCAGCAAGCAGCAAGCAGCAAGCAGCAAGCAGCAAGCAGCAAGCAGCAAGCAGCAAGCAGCAAGCAGCAAGCAGCAAGCAGCAAGCAGCAAGCAGCAAGCAGCAAGCAGCAAGCAGCAAGCAGCAAGCAGCAAGCAGCAAGCAGCAAGCAGCAAGCAGCAAGCAGCAAGCAGCAAGCAGCAAGCAGCAAGCAGCAAGCAGCAAGCAGCAAGCAGCAAGCAGCAAGCAGCAAGCAGCAAGCAGCAAGCAGCAAGCAGCACATCCCTGATTGGAGGTGCGATGAACTACTCCGAGTGGGAACTTTCCGTTCCAACGTATTTGACCGGCGATCCGCTCTGGCGGTTGCAGGTTTACCGACTTGCACTCTTTGCCCTCGACATCAGTTGGCCGGATGTGAGCAAATTGAGCCGAGATACGAGAACTCGATCGCTTTCCGATCAGCTCTACCGGGCTATCGGTTCTATCGGTGCCAACATTGCCGAAGGCTACGGCAAGAACTCAGGGAAGGACCGGGCTCGATTCTACGAATATTCACTCGGTTCAGCCCGAGAAGCACGCACCTGGTATTTCGGGGCACGACATATTCTGGGTACAGCCATCGTTGAACACCGTTGTGACAACCTAACCCGAATCATTCGCCTGCTCCTAGCCATGCTGTCCGACCAACACAAACACAACATCCGCGAAGAACCAGTTTCGTATCTCGCCAACCACTTCAAGACACCAAAACCAATCACGCAGCAAGCAGCAAGTAGCACGCAGCAGCTAACAGGAGATCCCATGAACCTACTATCCCAAATTTCCCAACTCGACTTCCCCGCCAATTTACCGTCCACGCTACTCGAAGTGGAGCAGCGTTTTGATGCGCCCAAGGTGAACGACATCGCGGCAGCGACAATCGCCGCGCTGAATGAAAGCGGCATTCTCGATCGCATGACCCCTGGCGATACAGTGGCTGTGGGCGCGGGCAGCCGGGGCATTGCCAACCTGCCGGCCATTGTCAAGGCGACGGTGGACGGGCTGCGCGCGGCGGGCATGAAGCCCTTCGTGATGCCGGCCATGGGCAGCCATGGCGGGGCCACGGCCGAAGGCCAAAAGGAGATGCTCGCCTTCCTGGGCGTCACCGAAGAGAGCGTGGGCGCAGAGGTGCGCGCCACCATGGAGGTCGAGCAGATCGGCCGCATCGAGAACGGGCCGCCCCTCTACCAGGGCAAGGACTCGATGGCCGCAGACCACGCCATTCTGGTCAGCCGCATCAAACCCCACACCGACTTCCGCTCGCACCTGGAGAGTGGCCCGTCGAAAATGTGTGTTATCGGCCTGGGCAAGCAGTTCGGCGCCGCGCAGATGCACTCCGGCGGCGGGGCCAACTTCCAGAAATATCTGGCGCCGGCGGCCCGAGTCTACGAGACCCACAGCAATTTCGCAGGAGCCATCTGTCCCATCGAGAACGCCTATGACGACACCGCCAAGATCGTCGGCCTGACCGACAAGCAGGTCGGCCTGCAACCCGAGGCGGACCTCTTGCAGGAGGCCAAGGATCTGCTGGCCGGGCTGCCCTTCGACGCCGTCGACGTCCTGGTCGTGCGCGACCTTGGCAAGAACATCAGCGGCACGGGCATGGACACCAACATCGTCTCACGCCTGATGATCCCGCGCCAGCCTGAGGCCTTCGGCAAGGTCGATGTGGCCGTGATCACGGTGCTTGACTTCACCGAAGAGACCCACGGCAATGCCTCGGGCCTGGGCCTGGCCAACGTGACCACGGCACGCGTGGCCGAGAAGATCGACTGGCAGGCCACCTACATGAACGCCGTCACCTCGGGCATCTTCGGCATGTACCGGGCTGCGCTGCCCCTTACGATGCCCAACGACCGGCAGGCGCTCAACGTCTCGCTGCGCTGCTGCGCCGTGCCCCAGGACGAGGCCGCCATGGTCTTCATCCGCGACACACTGACCCTGGATCGCTTCTATGCCAGCCCCAGCCTGCGCGCGACCATTGAAGCTCACCCGCGCTTGACCATTGCCGTCGAAGTGCCGCTGGCTTTTGATGAGGATGGGAATATGGTGGGGCCTTGGGTGTTGGGGTAGGAGGAAGCTCTATTTCCACTCGGTGAGCCAACGCACTTGACCGGGCCAATCCGCAGCGTCAGTCTGTGTCAACAAGTTGTCCAGCGCAGAAATTAGCGATGCGAGCGACCAGTCCACCTGCTGAGCCAGCACGATGCCGCCATGGTCAGGGTGTGTCTTCGCCAGGCGCATGAAATCGCCGATGTTGAACGTCATGATACAACGCCCACGTGCGCCGGCCTCCAGCAACTGCTGTTCATCATCGGCATCCATGGGCATCCACTCACATGGCGTGCGCGTTACATCATGGCCTCGTTCATTCAAGGCCATGTGCAGGGTGCGATAGGAAACGTCTGCATCGAGGTGTAGCCGGGGGATTGCCATCTGTTCAACCGTTCAGCCGCTCAGCCGCTGCTCTCCGGCTATGTGCATTTCGATTTCTGCGCGATGCGCGTCAAAGAAGGCCAGCGCTTCTTTGATCTGGCGTTGCGTAAGCCCGTACTCGTCAGCGATTTCGGCAGGCTGCATGCCCCACCGTTCATGGGCGATGGCCACCGCTTGCACACGTAGCCCTGTGCCTCTCAGAATCGGCGTGGGAATACCGCTTGCGCCTCGGCGGTAGGTGATCTGCGGAAATGCAGGATCGTCAAGCTGTTGGTTCAGCGAACCGACTTTCTCTGCTGTCGCCCAGAGGATAAATTTGTTGAGGGAGATGCCCTGTTTCCCAGCCCAGGTCTCTGCATCCTGTTTGAGCTGCTGAGGTAGGTTTAGGGGATATCGTGCCATGTTTGCCTCGCTCGAACAATTTGTGATGTCTCATGCGATATTATATGGCGCATCAACATGTGTGTCAATCGCCAAACAACCCTGGTTCTCTGAAGAATTGTGGGGCTAGACCTCCGGGAGGTGCCCACAAACGGTGTACGAGCCAGAGGTTTCTCAGACACCTCCCGGAGGTCGGGTTGTCCAGCCCACAATCGTTCAGAGGGTCACAACCCTCCAACGCTGGAATCCTGATTGACGCCTTTTTTGAGGAGAACTATACTGAATCCATAGCACCACAGACTTGACCGGCACAGCACTGCCGCCGCCGTCGAGTGTCCGCTCCACACACCCCGAAAGGGTGATCATGCGTATCTCCCGCGCGAGGTTTGAGTTTCTGGCCAACGGAAATGTTCTTGACCCACGCACCCGGCGATTGCCGGAGTGCGTGGTTTGTTATTGGAGGAGCAATACTACAGCAGATTTGGAATGGAGCGGATTGCTGCTTCATTCGCTTGAGCCTGCCTAATCCCAAGACAATTCAAATAACGTCCAGTGAGCACGCCCACTTGCGGCTCTACACGGGAGCGACCGGCACGTGGGCGTGCCTACTGAACGGTCATCCCGGCTTATTTGAATGGACTTGTGCCTAATCCGGTGAACTTGATGAGTATTCGGAATTGATCTATGCGTGTTGCAGTAGGTGCAACATGTCACCTCCATGCTGGGGATAGTTCGGACAACGAGTCCGATTGTTCCCAACATGGAGGTGCAAAATGGGTATTTGGCGCAAGAGCAAGAATGAGTATGAAACAATGGCGCAGGTAGTCGAGAGCGATCCGGGTAAAACCCAGGCTGAGTTGGCGAGAGAACTGGACGTAGCGGTATCGACCATTGGCCATCGGCTGGCGGGTATGGAAGAGGCCGGTATCCTCTTCAGCCAGGATGAACGTGGCGGTCTTTGGCCATTCGGCCGACGGAAATAGGCCAATTTCACGGGGTGTTGCAGGAAATCGCAGCACCCTGTGATAAGTTGTTCACAGCGACAACCACCAACCACAAAGGAAGTGTCGAATGAACAGGGCACAAGAGAAATCACAACGCCTGTTGCAGATCGAGGAACTGCTCTGGGCGCACCCGGAGGGCATGACTCGGGCCGAGATCGCCCGACGCCTGAATGTGAACCGATCTACCATTGGTCGCTATCTGGACAAGGATCATCTGCCGCCCAGCATCTACGAAGATGATCTAGACGGCAATAAGCTCAAGTTGGACCGCTCGGCCGACCTGACCAAAGCGTCCTTCAGCCTACATGAAATCATGGCCATCCATTTAGCGACCCGTCTGCTGGCAACGCGTACGGACAAACAGAACCCCCATGCTGCGTCGTCGCTACGCAAGCTGGGCATGGCCTTGCGGCGTCTGGACAACAACGTGAGCCGACATCTGCTGCGTTCTGCCGAAATGATGGACGAGGCTGCGGCCTATCGTGATCCGGTCTACCTGGACGTGCTGCAGAAGCTGACCGAGGCGTGGTCCGTGGGGCGCAAGGTGAAGGTGAGTCACCAGATGGAAGACGGGCGGGTCTTTGAGTACACCTTTTCGCCCTACTTCATCGAACCGTATGCCGTCGGTCAGACTGCACACGTCATCGGCTGGCGTGAGCCGCCAAGCGCTGTGCGCACTTTCAAGGTGGAGCGGCTGCGCTCGGCCGAGATTCTCCGAGACAGCTATGAGATTCCTGATGATTTTGACCCGCGTGCCAAGCTCGCTAACGCCTGGGGCATCTGGTACACGGAGGCCGAGCCGGTGGAGGTGGTGCTCAAGTTCCATCCACGCGTGGCCAAGCGGGTGGAGGAGACGCGCTGGCATCAGTCGCAGCAGACCGTGTTGGAAGCGGACGGCAGTCTGCTCTGGCGGGCTTGGGTAGCCGAACCGCAGGAGATGTTGCCGTGGATACGCGGGTGGGGCAGCAAAGTCGAAGTGTTGGAGCCGGTAAAATTGCGGGAGTCGCTGATTCGAGAAGCACGACAGCTGGCTGAGTTGTACGCTGTTTCAGCGTTCAAAACCTTCGACGAGCGATACTATGCCCACTCGAAGCCCGGCATCGATGAATCAGAGTGGCAGTTGCTGAGAGACCACTTATTCCAAACTGGCGATCTGGCTTTTGAGCTGGGGCGAGATGCCGGTGTGTCCGAACTGGCACGAGTAGCTGGGATTTTGCACGACATTGGCAAATACTCGCAGGCTTTTCAGGATCGGTTGCGCGGCTCGAACAAGCGAGTCGATCATGCTACTGCCGGCGCACGGGAAATAGTCAGCCTATTCCCCGCAAAGCCCGATAACACCTATGCCGAGTTACTGTCCTACTGCATCGCTGGGCACCATTCTGGTCTGCCCGACTATGGCAGCCTTGGTGATACGGAAGCGGATGGAACCCTTCTGGCGCGGCGGGAGAAGAAACAACTGGAAGACTACAGCGCCTATGCCACGGAACTTGATGCCAACCAACTACAATTCCAGCCCCTGCACATAAAAGTCAATCGTGAATATCCAGGCTTTTCAATATCCTTCTTGACGCGCATGTTGTTCTCTACCTTGGTGGATGCCGACTGGCTGGACACTGAACGGTATATGCAAGAGGTCGAAAAGCCCCGCGGTCAGTATGCCAGTATCGAGGCATTGGCTGAGCAATTCAACCGATATTTGCAGCGTTTCGAGGATCCGCAAACGCCCATCAACCGCAAGCGTACCGAAACCCTGCACGCCTGCCGGGCTAAAGCCAACCAAGATCCGGGCTTTTTCACCTTGACCGTGCCGACTGGTGGCGGCAAGACACTGGCCTCAATGGCTTTTGCACTCAATCACGCCATTGCTCACGGGTTGAAGCGAGTCATCTATGTCATTCCCTTTACCAGCATCATTGAACAAAACGCTGCGGTGTTTAGGGAGTCATTGGGCATACTGGGAGAGGAAAACATCTTGGAGCACCATTCCAATTTTGATTGGGAGGGGCTGCGACATACATCAGACGATGAGACCAACGACGTACATGAGAAGCTGAGATTGGCTGCCGAGAACTGGGACATCCCTATCGTGGTTACGACCAATGTGCAGTTCTTCGAGTCCCTGTTTGCCAGCAAGAAATCACGGGCGCGCAAACTGCACAACATCGCCAAGAGCGTGATCATTTTCGATGAGGCTCAAACGCTGCCGCGAGAATACATGACACCCAGCCTATCGGCTGTTCAGGAATTGGTGCATAATTACGGAGTCAGCACAGTCTTTTGCACAGCCACGCAACCATCTTTGCAGCGATTCTTCCCAGACAGTACGCAGTTTACGGAACTGGCTCCCAATCCCCAACAGTTGTTCGATTTCTATCGCCGTGTACAGGTGAAGGAACTGGGAACTCTGCCCGATCAAGAGTTACTGGAGAAGCTTGAAGCGCAGCGCCAGGTTTTGTGTATTGTCAACACCCGTCGCCATGCCAAGGGGCTGTTTGATGGACTGGTCGGGGAAGGGCGATTTCACCTCTCAACCTTGATGTGTCCGGTACACCGCAAGGTAATCCTGACGGAAATCCGCCAACGGCTTGAAGACGGGGACGTCTGCCGCGTCGTCTCGACGCAGGTTATGGAAGCCGGGATCGACGTGGATTTCCCGGTCGGCTATCGTGCGCTGGCGGGATTGGACTCAATCATCCAGGCGGCAGGGCGAATCAATCGGGAAGGTAAGCAATCGATCGGGGAAATGCTCGTGTTCGACCCCAAGACCGACTTCATCAAGCGCACGCCGATCTTCATCGCACAGACGGGTGCTGTGGCCAAGAGTACCCTGCGTGATTTCAGTACGGATCCAACGACGATTGCGGCAATTGAGGCCTACTACGACCGTCTTTACACCCTGCATGATAAAGCCAGTTTCGATGCCAGGAGAATTCTAAGTTTTCTCGACAAAGGTTCCCGAAGCTTGGATTTCGATTTCAAAACAGCGGCCGAAAACTTCAAGTTGATTGATGACGATACGGTGTCGGTGGTGATTCCGTATGATAAAGAAGCGAAAATTCGGCTGCGGGAATTGCGGCACACGCTCTATCCGTTTAGCACCTTGCGCAAGTTGCAGGTGTACACCGTCAACATTTACGAACGAGAATTTCAGAGTTTGCAGAGTCTGGGTGTCATTCAGACAATCGCTGATGTATGCCATGTGTTAGACGAAGATTGGATGAAGCACTATTACCATCCCCAAACCGGGCTTGTCCTCCCGGAAAGTCGTGGCGGGGAAGCCATATTCTTTGATTGAAGACCAGAAAGGAGGTTCATCTTATGGGATACGGAATCACGATTCGCATCCGTGGCGATTACGCTCTGTTCACTCGACCCGAAATGAAGGTCGAACGGGTGAGCTACGATGTCATCACGCCATCGGCGGCACGAGGTGTCATCGAGGCCATCTACTGGAAACCGGCCATCCGTTGGGTGATCGACAAGATCCATGTACTGAGTGAGATCGAATTCACCAATATCCGGCGCAACGAGGTGAGCGAGAAGATTTCAACTCGTGAGGCGGAGCGACGCATGAATGGAGCGACAGATCCGTTTTTTCTGGATGCAACCGATGCCCGTCAACAGCGCGCCGCCCTCGTGCTGAAAAATGTGGATTACATTGTGGAAGCCCACTTTGAACCTGTACCTGAACAAGCCGGACCAGATGACACGGTGGAGAAGCACTACAACATTGCCTTGCGCCGTCTGCGCAAAGGGCAACATTACCACGCACCCTATCTGGGAACCCGAGAGTTTGGCGCAAAGGTGGACCTTATCGAAGGGGGGAATATTCCTCAAAGCCCGTTGAGCGGCACACAAGAGTTGGGCTGGATGCTCTATGACCTGGACTTTCGAGATCCTCAGGATATTAGGCCTCAGTTCTTCAAAGCGACCATGCAAGACGGTGTAATTGATCTGACCGAAGTTGAGGTGCGGCAATGATTCTGCAAGCTTTGAATCGGTATTACGACATTCTGGTAGAAGATCCCAAAACTGAGATCGCCCCGTTTGGGTACAGTACGGTTGGAGTCAGCTTTGCACTTAACTATTTCAGCACAGGGCGAGTTGCTGGATATTCTGCCGCAGTTTACGCAGGAACAGCGCGGCAAGAAGATGGTGGAGGTGCCGCGACCGATGGTTGTGCCGGGCCAAGTCAAGCGCTCAGTCAATGTCGCCGCCAAATTTCCTGTGGGACAACAGCGTGTATGTTCTGGGGATTTCAGAAAGGGACGATAAGAAGCCTGAATACAGCCAGGACCGCTTTGAGTGCGTTTCGTCAGTTGCATTACGAATCTGTTGAGTGGTGTTGATTGCGAGCCTGCTCGTGCCATGCTTGCGTTTCTTGAACAATATGATCCAGCGCATGGCCGCCAACTATCCTGCTATAGCCGGAAACCTGGACGCCCTTATGGCAGGTGGAAATCTAGTCTTTCTGATTAACGGTGCGTTTGCACACAATGATCCGCGCATTCGTGAGGTTTGGGAAGAACACCAGAGCTGGACAGGAGAGCGAATCACATGCAATGCCTCGTGACTGGAGAAAGATCGATCCATCGCACGTTTGCATCCAAGCTTGAAACGGGTACGAGGGGCACAGTCAAGCGGGGCAACATTAGTAGGCTTCAATGCTGCTGCTTACGAATCATACAATCGTTCTCAGGGTATCAATTCGCCGGTCAGCGAAAAAGCGACTTTCGCCTATACGACGGTTCTGAATTACTTGCTGTCAGATGCCAACCCGAACAAGAAGTTCTATCTGGGTGACACGACGGTGGTCTATTGGGCCGAGAGCGACAGCCGGGTCTATGAAACCGCCTTCGCCAGCATCTTCGATCCTACATATGTTGAGGATGAAGCGACCGCAAAACAGGCTGGACGGAAAAAGGCCGAAGCCGCCTTGAAAACAGTATCCGAGAAGGTCAAGCGCACTCAAATGCTTGATTTGGATGCTTTGCTGGCAGATTTGAGGGACGAAAACCCGCGCTTTTACATCCTTGGCCTGGCCCCCAATGCAGCACGGGTTTCGGTGCGTTTCTTCATCGCAGATCCCTTCGAGAAGATTGTCCAGAATATCATGGCGCACTATCGGGATCTTGGAGATAGTCAAGGAGTACGATGATCAGCCAACCTATCTGACTGTATGGCGAATTCTTAACGAGACCATCTCCAAGAAATCCAAAGACAAGAATGCATCTCCCTTGTTGGCAGGAGTTGTTTCTCGTTCCATTCTCACCAACGCACCGTATCCGGCGGCCCTTTACTACGCCATCATCAACCGCATCCGTGCCGACATGGATGACTCGGAAAAGGCATCCACAAAATTAACTACGTGCGCGCCGCGGCGATCAAGGCATTTTTGTTGCGCAAATATCGCCTTCAACCCCAAAACCCATTCGAGGAGGTACTGACCATGGCTCTCAACGAGCAATCCACAATTCCAGCCTATTTGCTGGGCCGCCTATTCGCCGTGTTGGAAAAAGTTCAGGGAGAAGCCATCGGTGACGTCAACGCCAGCATCAAAGATCGCTACTTCACTTCGGCCTGCGCTTCGCCCAGGACCGTGTTCCCTACACTTCTGCGACTCTCTCAGCATCACATTGCCAAGGCAGAATATGGCTATGCCAGCGATCGACGTATTCAAGACATTCTGAATTTGCTCGACGTTGAGAAGAACCCCATTCCTTCACGGCTGACCCTGGATGAACAGGGTATTTTCGTGCTGGGCTACTACCATCAACGCGCCGCCTTCTTCACCAAAAAGGAAACGAACCGCCCTCTGAATCGATCCTGATCAGAACCCGAGAACCAATAGCTATCTTCACAGGAGATCAGACCATGACTACCCCTATCAACAACCGCTACGAATTTGTCCTGTTTACGATGTGGAAAACGGTAACCCCAACGGCGATCCGGATGCCGGAAATATGCCACGGATTGATCCAGAAACCGGCCACGGCATCGTCACCGATGTCTGCTTGAAGCGCAAGATCCGCAACTATGCGGAACTGGTACATGAAGATGCTCCAGGGCATCAAATCTATGTCAAAGAGAATATCCTTTTGAATACTCAACACGAGGCAGCATACGTTGCTACCGTTACACCGAATTCCTGCCTCAAAGAATGAAATAAAGGCAATCCGGAACAATGTGCAGAAAATTCAGGAATTGCGTAAATGGATGTGTGCGAACTTCTACGATATCGCACCTTTGGTGCTGTGATGAGCACCGATGTTCCAGCAGGTATCGTTCGAGGTCCAGTACAAATCAACTTCTCGCGCAGCATTGATCCGATTTCACAACTAGCAGGCTGTCGGAGAGACAGCATAGATTGAACATAGTTGAGCCTGTTGCCATGTTTTTTGACAAAATCGACTCGATAGCAGGCAGGGAGTAGACATAATCACGGATATGCATGCTCCAGAGCGTCGCATCTTCTCAGCCCTCCCGTCTGAGGGCGCGCAGAATCAGGTCGTGTGTAATACATGAAGACGCTTCAGATTGTAGGCCAAACAAACAAGATTCCATTCGCCGGCCGCCGCGGTCAGTCCGCGCAAGGAAAACTGTCGGAAACCCATGATCTCCTTGATGATGCCGAAGACCGGCTCAACCGTGCTCTTGCGCAGTTTGTAGATGGCTTTGCCGGCTTCGGTGCACAGTTTGTAGTGCATTTTGGTCTTGTGGCTGGCATTCTCGGGCGGGGGTTCTGGCTCACCCTCCAGAAGCGTCCGCCGATCGAACGCATGGCTGTCTCGACCTGCAGCAATGTAAGGTTCGATGCCCATGGCTTCAAAGCCCTGGATTGTCCCAGGGCTGAAATAGCCGGCATCCATGGCCGCCGCATTCGGGGTACCCAGTTGAGCCGGGATCGCCTGGGCCGTTGCCACACCTTCCTGCTTGTCGTTGGGGTGATTGGAAAGAGTATTGCCCACAATGAGGCGACTCTCATGTTCCACCGCAGCCTGGGCATTGTACGATTGTTGGAAAGCCTTGTTGTTGCCATTCTTCATGATACGAGACTCTGGATCGGTGAAATTGACCTGGTCTTTGTCACGCGGGCCGGGTTCAGGTGGCTGAGGGATACGACCTGGCGTCTTCTTGCCAGTTTGCTCTTCCTTCTCCTTGCGAGCAGCCATCTTCTGTTCATACTCGGCTTGTTCTTGAGCATGGCGTTGAGCGGCCATCGTTTCTATCATTGCCTTGGCTTGGGCAAGATCCACCAGCTTCTTGGTGCGCCGTCCGATCTCATCGTCGATATCAAAATCGTCCGGTTGCTCGCTGTCCGCCTTTTCAGCCAGGGCGAACAACTCATTGATCTCTTGTTGCAAGCGCTTCTCCATCGACAAGATACGTCCATAACTCACCGCCTTGCTCTTGGACGCATCGGCATGGACCTTGCTGCCATCAATGCTGATGTTGCCCAGTCTCACATGGCCCAATATGTAGGCAAGCATCAGCACCTGTACAAACAATCCCTTCAGCGTCTCCAGATTCTCCTTGCGAAACTGGTTAATAGTGTCATGGTCTGGATGCATGTTCCCGGCAATGTATCGAAGCGGAATCGATTCGTACGTCGCCCTCTCCAGTTTGCGAGAACTGAAGGTCCCGGTTGCGTAGCCATACAGCAACAGCCCCAGCAGCACTTCTGGCGCATACGGCGCTCCCCCACGGTCGCTGTACTGACCATAGACCTTGCTCAAATCGAGCAGGCTGACTACGCTCACGATGAATCGAGCCAGATGATCTTCCGGCAACGCTTCGCCCAACGTGATTTGGGTCTTTTCCGTTGCCTCATAGTCCGCTTGTCTGAACTTACGTTTCTTTGCCATGCTCTCACATTACCACCGATCCGTCAGAGAGCCGACTGTCGGTTCTCTCCGACAAACTGCTAGAGGCTTCCATAACCGAGTCACTGTGACGCGAAAGGACGAAGACAAGACAACAGAAATGGGCCGCAAGCACTATGTCCCCTATGGCCTATATCGTGCAGAGGGCTATGTCTCGGCCAAACTCGCCAACGCACCCACCAAAGGTACCGGATTTTCCGATGAAGACCTGGATCTGCTGTGGGATGCTCTGGTCAACATGTTCGAACACGACCACTCGGCGGCCCGCGGCAAGATGGCGAGCCGCACCCTGATCGTCTTCAAACATGACAGCGATCTGGGCAATGCTCCTTCGCATCAGTTGTTTGATCTGGTCAAGGTCACGCGCAAGCCAGATGTCGTGGTGCCGCGCAGTTTTACCGATTACGACGTGAGTATCGACGCAGACAGCGCGCCCGATGGTGTGACCGTCATCGAAAAACTATGATCACCGAAACCAGTCCCGAAGATATGCTGCCCCTCTCGGGCATCCAACACTTCCTCTTCTGCCGCCGGCAGTGGGCGCTGATCCATGTGGAGCGTCAGTGGCAGGAGAATGCGCTGACCGTCGAGGGCCAAATCATGCACCGCCGGGCAGACGATCCCTTCTTCACCGAAAAGCGCAAGGGCGTGATCGTCGCCCGGTCGGTGCCGGTGGCTTCACGCTCGCTCGGTCTGTCGGGGATATGTGATGTGGTGGAGTTCACCGAATCGCCGGATGGCGTCCACCTGCCTGGGCACGAGGGCTGCTTTTCTCGCCGCGCCGGTGGAATACAAGCGGGGCAAGAAGAAACATGATCGCAGCGACGAGGCCCAGCTATGCGCTCAGGCCATCTGCCTGGAGGAGATGCTGGCGATCTCGATCCCTACCGGCTATCTCTACTACGGCCAAACCCGCCGCCGTGTGGCTGTGGACCTCACATGACGAACTGCGCGACCTGGTGCGCAAGGCGGCCAAGGAAATGCACGCGTACTTTCAGCGAGGATACACGCCGAAAGTAAAACCGTTCAAGGGGTGCAAGTCCTGCTCGCTGGCCGATATCTGCCTGCCCCATCTGCAAGAATGAAGTTGTGCCGGCCTCTGAATACATCCGCCAACAGATCGAAAGGGCGTAGGCAATGAAAAACTGGCCAACGTTCTCTATGTCACCACACCCAAAGCCTATGTGTCCTTGGATGGTGAAAACGTCGTGGTCAAGAAGGATGATACAACGTCCATGCGCCTGCCGCTGCACAACCTGGAAAACATCGTCTGCTTCAACTATCCGGGGTGAGCCCGGCGCTGATGGGCGCATGTGCCGAACGCAACATCGGGCTCTGCTTTCTCAAGCCCAGCGGGCGCTTTCTGGCACGGGTTAGCGGGCAAAGAAAAGGGCAATCTGCTGCTGCGCAAGAAGCAATATGATCTTTCTCAAAACGAAGCCGCCAGTGCAACCATCGCCAGTCGGCTTTGCTGGGGAAGATTGCCAACAGCCGGACGGTTATCGACCGGGCACTTCGTGACCATGCCTTGCTGGTCGATGTGCCGGCTTGCGAACTACATCTGATTTCTTAAGGAGATGCTGATCTGCCATCCGTGAGGGAGAGAGTCGGTGGAGACATTGCGAGGACTGGAAGGCAACGCGGCCAAACGCTACTTTGGGGTCTTTGGGCAACTGATTCTGCATCAGAAGGAGAGTTTCTTCTTTGAGAAACGCACTCGACGTCCGCCCCAGGACAACATGAACGCGCTGCTCTCGTTTTTCTACACTCTGCTGACCTATGAAGTTGCGTCCGCCCTGGAGACTGTGGGCCTTGACCCGTATGTGGGCTTCTTGCACGCTGATCGTCCTGGCCGTCCCTCTCTGGCGCTTGGACATGATGGAAGAGCTTCGTCCGGTCTTTGCCGACCGGCTGGCGCTCACCCTGGTCAATCGCAAGCAAGTTAGCGGCAAGGGCTTTGTTCAGAAGGAAAGCGGCGGTACTCTGATGGATGACGAGACCCGCAAGGCGGTGTTGGGGGCCTGGCAGAAACGCAAGCAAGATGAGATTATGCACCCATATCTGAAAGAACGCATTCCCTTTGGGCTGATTCCCCACGTCCAAGCCATGTTGCTGGCCCGTCATCTGCGCGGAGACATCGACGCATATCCACCCTTCTTCTGGAATTAGGCATTGGCAGGAGGCTAGACGCCGATGATGGTTCTTGATCACCTACGACGTGAATACCACCAGCAATGCCGGAAAGCGACGGTTGCGATTGGTGGCAAAACAGTGTCAAAATTACGGGCAGCGCGTCCAAAACTCGGTCTTTGAGTGCCTGGTGGATGCAGCCCAGATGAGGCAGTTGAAGCATCGATTGGTGGAGTTGATAGATCCTGAAAAGGACAGCCTCGGTTCTACTATCTGGGCAATGAATGGCGGAATCGTGTTGAGCATATAGGCACAAAGGCAGCATTGATCTGGAAGGGACCCTTGATTGCCTGAAATCATGACGATTGCGAACTGGAAGTGACCATGTTTCTGTCCTACAGGTTCGCAGCCTTTTCGGCGCCTACCAACCGCGATTCCAGGGCATTCAAGGCAAGTGTTGAGGTACAATTGAAATAGCAGAATCAATATTTAGGGGGTCGGCATGTGTTTGTCACCTAAATGTTGCGGTCGCCCCCTTCACGGGGGGCGTGGATTGAAACCGGCCTCAGATGCATACTCGCCTTGAACGTACGCCGTCGCCCCCCTCACGGGGGGCGTGGATTGAAACACTAATCAAAGAGCCGATTTTGAAAAATCATTATGTCGCCCCCCTCACGGGGGGCGTGGATTGAAACGTTGCATCGTGCTATGGACCAAGTGGATTTAATGTCGCCCCCTCACGGGGGGCGTGGATTGAAACTTGCTCAGTCAGGTGCAGCTGTCCCGCTTAGTGCGGTCGCCCCCCTCACGGGGGGCGTGGATTGAAACAGTGCTGCTATTTGTTTCTGTAGAATTGCAACCTCGTCGCCCCCCTCACGGGGGGCGTGGATTGAAACAATATAGTTGCTTGCTAGTGCTTTGAACGTATCCCGTCGCCCCCTCACGGGGGGCGTGGATTGAAACAACCTCAATCGCGCTCATGCCGACAGCCTTCGCCCACGTCGCCCCCCTCACGGGGGGCGTGGATTGAAACTTTTGTACGGCGGGCAACGGACATAGCAATATCATGTCGCCCTCCTCACGGGGGGCGTGGATTGAAACTCCAGCACACGGTCGACCACGGCAACCAATCCGAGTCGCCCCCTCACGGGGGCGTGGATTGAAACATGCCTCTGATACATTTGCTCATCAAACTGCACGTCTGGTCGCCCCCCCACGGGGGGCGTGGATTGAAACATAGCTGATGGTCATAGCCAACACGAACGGCACCGGTCGCCCCCACGCGGGGGGCGTGGATTGAAACTTGCATAGTTCTGACCGGAGAGGGTGCGTTCCACGTCGCCCCCCTCACGGGGGGCGTGGATTGAAACTCTTCGCATCGCCTGCGGCCGATGATCAGAAGCAAGTCGCCCCCCACACGGGGGCGTGGATTGAAACAGATCGTCGCTCATATTATCCTCCAAGTCATCACGTCGCCCCCCCACGGGGGGCGTGGATTGAAACTCTTCGCATCGCCTGCGGCCAATGATCAGAAGCAGTCGCCCCCTCACGGGGGGCGTGGATTGAAACTGCCGGGATTCGCCGCCCGGCTCGGCGCTGTTGGTCGCCCCCCACGGGGGGCGTGGATTGAAACGGCTTCGGCCACGTCGACCAATTCCGAACGTGCCGTCGCCCCCTCACGCGGGGGCGTGGATTGAAACCGTGTAGTTGCTCATCCAGTTCGATGCCGATAAAGGTCGCCCCCCTCACGGGGGGCGTGGATTGAAACGGCTCGCATTGTGGCCATAACGTGCAGGCAATCGCGTCGCCCCCCCACGGGGGGCGTGGATTGAAACATTTTTGGATTAGACATCCTGAGTCTAGCCACCACGTCGCCCCCCTCACGGGGGGCGTGGATTGAAACAGAGCTGAAACGCCCCTCGCTCTACCAGATCGACAGGTCGTAGAAGTCGCGTATCCGCCGGTCCGGCGTCACCAGGGGACAGCCGCGTAGTTCAGCCGTGGCCACGATGGTGCGGTCAGCCGGATCGCGATGATCCCAATCCAGCGCTACGTTGCGCAGCCAGGTTTCGGAGTCCACCGCCACGATTTCTACGTTCTGAACTTGAGTGAGGCGTGTTGCGAATTCACGCGTTGAAATCGGTAATGTGAGCTTGCCCAGTTTTGTCTTCCAGCCGATCTCCCAGATAGAGATGGCACTGGCGATGACCTGCCGGTTTTCAGTAATGGCTTTGGCTGCTACCGGCGAGAGGGTTTCCGCTTCGAGCGTCCAGTAGATCAAGCGCAGCGGTATCGAGGACGACCATCTACAGATCCTCCCAGTCATCCCATGTTGGCGTGTTTGGGTCTTCGTGGAATACGACCTTGCCTCTTATATCGGCAAAGACCTCCCCGACGCTACGTCCCTGTGACACTGGGCGGATACTCAACACCGGACGATTGTTGTCGGTGACGATCAACTCTTCGCCGGACTCTTCGATCTCGCGGAAGATGCGCAACATCTCGGCCTTCAATTTGCTCTTGGAGACTGTCTGCATTTCATTCACTCCGTCCTATCAGCTAGACAATCGAGCGCCAAACCATAGTCATGACTATGGTCATATTTTATCACGATGGTGCTCACTCTTCAATCCCAGTAGCGCACAACCACGGTCCGAATCGAGGATACTATCATGTTCGACTTAACCCTCTTCGGCAATGCCCACGCGCTCTTTCCCTACATCCTGCTGGCCGTTCGTGAGGCGGAAGAGACCCATGGCATCAGTCGGCGACTGGATGCCGGCGGCGAGCGCGGCCGCTATCGGCAGCGCGGAGTGACGGACCGCGATCCCCACAGCGCGCTGGCGGAAACGCTCTTTCGGGCACCGGACAAACTCGTCACCCAGTCGTCGATGGTCGTTACCAGTGAGAGCATCACCCGCCGGGTCAGGGTCGACCGCGGCAGATAGCAACGCGTGCCTGCTACGCTACGGCTGTGGCGGTTCACCGGCATCGGGCGGAATCGGCGGACCGTCGGGAATGCTGCGCAGATCGTCACATTGGATCATGGACACGTCGCCCCAGACGTAGCCTTCTCCTTCAAAGGTCGGAATGTCCTGGACCCAGCGCTTCTCGCCGTCGTCCAGCAGATAGATGTGCGGACTGGTGGGACACTTGAGCAAAATAGGTTCGGCCCGTTCGTAAACGATGGACTGAACCGAGATGGGCAGATCGGCGATATCGCCCTGGCTGATGCCGAAGAACCAGGGCACAGCCAGAATCACGACAAGCATCCAGCCGACGTAGAGCAGCGCGCCGGTGGCGAAGGCGCTGTGCAGGGCAGACAACCAGGACTTTCCCCGCTTCGAGATCTGCTTCCAGAGAATCAACAACAGAATAGCCATGTTGACGACGTTCCAGCCGATGAATGTCAGGCGGTTGGGCGTCAGGCGATCCTGCCAGGCGCGGTAGAGGATGGCCGAGAGTGCGTAGAGGCTGACAAGGACGGCCAGCGACGGCCAGCGAGATGATGCCGCGCCGGAGCCATACGCCGGTCTTGCCCGCTGCATCGCGCTCACGCGTGGGTGTTGCCCCAAGCAGCAATGCCATCACGCCGAAGAGCATGGCGTTGTAGCTGACCAGCACGTCCCGATTCTCGAAGGGCGCTCGGAAATTCATCGGGATGAAGGCGAGATAGATTGCCAGAAGCGCCAGTGTCAGAGGCAACATCAGGCGCATGACCAAGGCGATGAGGCGGCTCAGGCCAGAGCCAAAGGCTTGGCCGGCAGGTGTGGGCCCCGGGTTGTAGGTCATGGCCGTGGCCAGCACCGGGATCAGTCCGCCGCCCCCAGCCAGAAGGAGCCGCATGACCAGCTCGGAGAGTTGGATATCCAACGCATCGAAGAGCGCCACGGAGATCCCGACGAAGGCCATGCCCGCAATCAAAAAGAGCCCGGCCAGCACCGCGACCTCCAGTGATTTGAGGAGGAAGGCAAATCGTTCTTCGGCATCGGGCAGACCGAACAGCAGGTAGATGCCGACTGCTGACCAGGCCGCCAGCGGCAGGTGAAAGACCATGAGCATCAGATACTGTTCCTGGAAGATGGCCGGTCCCGTGCGCGAATAGAACAGGAGCACGTAGACGACCAGAAGCGCCAGCGCCGCGACGACGCCAACCAGGTGCGCCCACCGTGCCGTCCGGCCACGCACAGATAGGTCAGGACAGCGAGCTGCGCTGATTGGCCCCCAGAGCAGCAGGATCTGGGGATCGAGTTGTAGCCCTGGATGTCGCCTGTCCCGGCGATCTGAACGCTGAACTGGGCATCGTCAGAGAGCCACCATAGTAACAGGCCGTTGACAATCGCAAGCGGGATGGCCCACGCCCAGGCAATGCGCCATTCGTCGAGCCGATCGGCCAGGGAATGGGCCAGACGATAGTGCCAGGCGGCATAGAGCAGATTGTCCGGCTCTTCGTTGTAGGCGTCCGTCGATGGCAGTGGCGAAGGCTTGCTCATCGCCCATCTCGATGACCTGATGATAGGTCGTTTCAAGTTGCTCTGGATCGGCGCCCAGATCGCGAACTCGATCTGAATATGACATGACGTCCACTCCTTTGCGCTGTGTTCGGACATTTCATGAACTCTGTAGCCGGACAAATGTGCCCGAGGCCAGCGGCCAAAATCCCTGCTCTCCAAAGACGTTCCCGCTCAAGAAAATGTTCTGGCCTTCGAGGATCGGTTGCACCATCAGAATGATCTACAATGGACACGTCCAACTGGTAGGGGCGTGCCTTTGTGTCCGCCCAAATGGAATGACCGCCTACCGCCAACAAGCAACCATAGCGAAGAGAAGCCATGTCCAGTTCCGATTCCTACAAGCAAGCCGGCGTCGACATTGATGCCGCACAGAGCGCCGTTGACATGATGAAGGGCGCCGTGCGTGCGTCATATACATCGGGCGTATTGGCCGATATCGGCAGTTTCGGCGGACTTTACGCATTGGAAAATCTGCCGGCTAGACCGGTGCTGGTAGCCTCGACCGACGGTGTAGGCACCAAGGTCAAACTGGCCGCCGAACTCGGACGCTGGCACGGCATCGGCCATGATATTGTCAACCACTGCGT
This sequence comes from uncultured Chloroflexia bacterium, assembly GCA_963765875.1. Lineage (GTDB taxonomy): Bacteria > Chloroflexota > Anaerolineae > Caldilineales > Caldilineaceae > JAWKOK01. The sequence goes on along the minus strand of CAVXYK010000029.1, from coordinate 127,831 downwards.
CAATGATATCCTGGTCCAGAATGCGCGGCCGCTCTTCTTTCTTGACTACATCGCCACCAGCAAGCTTGTGCCCGAGGCCGTGGCCGCGGTCGTGACCGGCGTGGCCGAGGCCTGCCAGGCTGCCGGCTGTGCACTGCTGGGCGGCGAAACCGCAGAGATGCCCGGCGTCTACACTGAAGGAGCCTTCGATCTTGCCGGCACCGTCGTCGGGCTGGTGGACCGTGATGCGCTCTGGCCCCAGCAAGATGTCATGCAGGCCGGTGATCTGATTGTCGGATTGCCCAGTTCCGGGCCCCACACCAACGGCTATTCGCTCATCCGCAGCCTCGTCGCCGACCGGGACCTGAATCTGACCCTCGACGACGGACAGACGCTGGCCGACGCCTTGCTGGCGCCCCATCGCTGTTACGTGACTGAAATCGAGCAGATGATCGAGGCCGGTGTCGATATCAAAGGGCTGGCCCACATCACCGGCGGCGGCTTTGTAGACAACATTCCACGCGTCTTGCCTGAAAACCTGGCCGCCGAAATCGATGTGAGCCGTTGGCGCACCCCTCCGATTTTCGATAACTTGCTCGTGTGGAGTGGTATGGATCAGCAAGAGGCATATCGGGTCTTCAACATGGGCATCGGGATGGTCGGCATTGTCTCCGCAGCCAATGCCGACAAGGTCGTATCCGCCGTGCCGGAGGCCATCGTCATCGGCAAGCTCCAGCCGCGCAACGGCCAACCGGAACAGGTCAAGTTGATCACGGGGTAGGCAGTTTTCTCTGTGGCCCTCCGTGCCTTCTCTGTGTCTCTGTGTTGAAAACCTGTGGCTGAATAAAAGCTGTTTTCAGCAAAACCGATCAAGGAATCCAACATGACAGCCAAGATCGCGGTGCTCATTTCCGGCAATGGTTCAAACTTGCAGGCCCTGATTGACGCCATCGGCTATCGCATTTTGCCTGCCGAAATCGTGGTCGTGGTATCGAATCAGGAGGATGCCTATGGCCTGCAACGGGCGGAGAAGGCGGGCATTCCCACGCGTGTGCATTCGCTTGCCCCATACAAAGAAGTCGGACGCAGTCGGCGTGACTATGACGCCGATCTGGCTCAGATCGTCAAGGAGTACCGGCCTGATTGGGTGGTGCTGGCCGGTTGGATGCTCATCCTCAGCTCGGCGTTTCTGGACAAATTCTCCTACCGGGTCATCAATCTCCATCCGGCGCTACCGGGTAAATTCCCCGGCACCCATGCCATCGAGCGTGCGTTTGATGCCTACCAGCGGGGCGAGATCAGGGAGACCGGGATCATGGTGCATCTGGTGCCGGACGAGCAGGTCGATGCCGGGCCGGTGCTTGAGACCACGACGGTCCCGATCTATCCCAGTGACGCGCTGGAGACGCTGGAGAAGCGCATGCACCAGGCGGAACATCGAACACTCGTGCATGCATTATTGCGCGTGATTGACGGTGACGAGGAGTGACCTCAATGATTGATCTCAATGATTAACGACAAGGATTGATAGGGGGCAAGGGATGACATTTCGTATTGGTGCGGTTCAGATGAACTCGCAGGGGGATAAGGACGCCAACCTGGCGACGGCCGAGCGTCTGATCGATGAGGCGGTTGCCCAGGGGGCTGACGTGGTGGCGTTGCCGGAGATGTTCAACATCTACGGGACATCAGGCGAGATCCGTGCTGGTCGTGAGTCGATGGATGGACCCACCAGTCACTTTCTCCAGAGCAAGGCAATGCAACATGGCATCACACTGCATGGCGGCAGCATTCCCGTCCAGGTGCCTGATAGCGACAAAGCCTGGAATATCTCGCTGGTCTATGATCCCGCCGGTGATCTGGTCGCCACGTATCGCAAGATCCATCTCTTCGATATCGACATCACAGGCACTGTGTCGGACAACGAGTCGTCTCGCTACGAGGCCGGCACCGAGATGGTGGCCTTCGAAAGTGAGCATGGCCAATTCGGCCTGACCATCTGTTACGACATCCGCTTCCCCGAGGTCTACCGGGCGTTGACGCTGGCCGGCTCGCGCGTCATTTTCCAGCCGTCTGCCTTCACTTTATACACCGGCAAGGATCATTGGGAAGCGCTGATCCGTGCACGAGCCATCGAGAACCAGGTCTACATGGTCTCGCCCGCGCAGATCGGCGTCCACGCCGGCAACAAGACCTGCTACGGCAACACCATGATCGTCGATCCGTGGGGAACGGTACTGGCCCGGGCGCCTGAACGAGAGTGCGTGGTGGTTGCCGACATCGACTACGCAGCCCAAGACCAAATCCGGGCCGGATTGCCCAACCTCAAGCATCGACGTCCGGATGTCTATGCGGGTGAGGTTTGTCAATAGCCGTAGACGCGCGTAGGGACAGGTCTCAGACCTGTCCCACAGATATCAAGCTAAGGATTATGATAAATTTGTCGTCGGTTTGAACCGGTGTGCAGCAGCGGCTGAAGCCGGCTGCTAACAGCGAAAAGCGCCCACAGGCGCTTCACTCCAGCCGCTGAGGCGGCTTGTCGTTGTTAGCGGCGGGATTTATCCCTGCCGCCACCAACGGCAACGCTAGACATAACGCTTAGCTTGATACGCATGGGACAGGTCTCAGACCTGTCCCTACAGATTTCACAATCCGACTTCGACCAACTACAGTTCTATCAACATCGCAACTAGCAATGCTGCTCGCGACACCATCTGGTCGACCTCGATGTGCTCATGATCGGCGTGGGCGCCATGGCCTGGGATGCCCAGACCGTCCAGCGTGGGCACGCCCAGCGCGCCGGTGAAGCTGGCATCGCTGCCGCCGCCGGTGCTGCCTTCCTCAAGCTCAAGATCCATCTTTTTGCCCAATTCACGTACACGTTCGAAGAGCGCTGCAGTGACTGCGCGTTCCAGCGGCGGGCGATTGGCCCCGCCTGTCACCTTGATCGTTGCACCGGGAAGCACCGGTTGCAGACTGTACATGGCTGTCATGACCCGATCTACCTCGTCCTGGGTCCAGGCGCGCATGTCAATGCTGGCGACCGCCTTGGCCGGAATTACATTTGATTTGGTGCCACCCTCGACTACATTGACACTGACCGTGGTGCCTTTTTCCCAGATCGGTTAGCGCCTGAATGGCGAGGATCTGGTGGGCCAACTCGTGGACGGCGCTGATGCCTGCCTCCGGCTCGACACCGGCATGGGCGGCGCGACCGGTGATCTCAAGGCCGAAGCTGCCGCCGCCCTTGCGTGCCGTCTTGATCACGCCGCCAGGCAGCGGTGATTCCATCACCAACGCATACTCGGAGCGCCGAGCCTCCTCTTCGATCAACGCCCGGGAGGTGGGGCTGCCTACTTCCTCGTCCGACGTCATCAGAATGGTGATGGGGCGGGGCAACTGCAAGGCCAGATCACCAATCGCGCGTAGCGCATACTCGGAAAGCATGAGACTCGACTGCATGTCGAAGATGCCCGGGCCGTAGCCCTTGCCGTCCTCTTCGATGCGGAATGGATGGGTCTCCAATGAGCCGACCGGCCAGACCGTGTCGTAGTGACAGAGAATCAACGCCGGTTTGACGTCGGCGTCGTAGTCGCCGTTGTTGAAGCGAGCACGCACATGGTTGCCCTGGATCTCTGTCGGTAGGATTTCGGTTTCAGCGCCGACCGCGCTGAGCCGACCCGCCAGCAGCTCGGCAAAGGCATCCAGTCGTGGCTTGTCGTCGCTGGGCGTCTCAGTGGTGACCAGCAACTTGATGGTTTCCAACATCTCGTCTTCATGTTGGTTGAAATAGTCGATCAGTGCCTGATAGTTCATTCTGGTCCTTCCGATGGGAGTGGTCTGATTGAGTTTCACCTATTGTACATCTGACGCGAGGGTTCGTTGCAAACTTGTGAGCCGACTACAAGGATCCCATTCTGACACGAATTATCACGAAGCACATCGCCCGCGTTTGGCCGCGTGATGAAGTACACGTGGTCGAAGAAGACAGGAAGTCATTCCAAACGATCTCGCCTTTGGCGTGAACTGCACCCGCGTTCGCGGCGATTGACAGGTGACATTCCGGCGGCTACAATTTTCACTGTCAGTGCCAAGAACCACACTTTCCATCTATGCAAAGCCATCATGCCCTCTCTTCAACAGGAAGTCCGAGACTATCTGAAACGGCAGAAAGCAGACTTCTCTGACAACACGAGATCGTTCAAGGATCTCGATTTCACCCTCTCCAGCCATGGCGACCCCATTTTCCAGCTTGAGGTCAAGGAGAAGCGAAAACCCTACAATGCCGCCCACTGGCCGACGGCAATCCTTGAGACTGACCTGTTCATCTTGGATGATTTGACGGTGCGCAAGTGCATCGGCCACGCACCGCGCTGTGGGGTTCTCGTGCGTGACAGCGCACAATCTCGATATTGCTTCTTTTCGGTGGTCGATCTGGCCATGATGCCGCGACAGCGGGTCAACCGCGCGATCAACAACCGCAAACAGGCGCTCAAGGGTAAGTGGCTGATCAGCCTCAAGGACGGGGCGCCGGCGAACAACCTTGAAGATGCCTTCGAGCACATCCGTACCTATTTACGGACCTTGGACGAGATCCTGTTTGAGCGTCTGGAATGTCACGGCCAGTATGCCGGAGAGACGGTTGCACTGGCCGGCATCACCCGGCAGCCGCGCCATTGGGTGTCTGATGTCCGCGATACTCGCTGATCGATCCTTTTTTGCTCCATTGTGTATTGGTCAACGACATGCTGGAATGAAACAATGGGTCGAATGGACGAGCGGAGACGCAAAATCTTGCGTCTCTACGATTTCACCATCTTCTTGACCAATGCATTTTTCCCTCCATTGGCTACAAAGGTAAGAGCAACCGAAAACCAAGGAACAACCAACTTCAAACATCTTCATGAAGGGAATCATTATGCACCGCTATCAAGAACCGAGTAGAGAACTACCCGCCCGTACCTTTGACGTCGTCGTCGCCGGCGGAGGAACAGGCGGTGTCGTAGCAGCGCTGGCCGCGGCACGACGTGGGGCCAACACGGTGCTTATCGAGGCCAAGGGCTATCCCGGCGGCACGGTGGTCGAGGGTGGAACGGCGCTGCACAGTTATTACAATCTGTGGAAGGCCTTCCCCGGCGTCGAAAAGCGCCAGGTGGTCAAGGGCATCCCACAGGAGATCGTCGATCGGCTGGCCGAGGCCGGCGGCACGTCGGGCCACGCCGAGATGACCGAAGGTTACGACTACGACTCGATCTGCACGGCCATCGACACCGAGATCTACAAGCTCGTCACCTTCGAGATGCTGGTGGAGGCGGGCGTGACCGTCTGCGTCAACACGTTGCTGACCGGCGCCATCATGGACGGCTCACGCATCACCGGCGTCATCGCAGAGAGCCGATCCGGGCGTGAGGCCATCTTCGCTCACACGTTCGTGGACTGCACCGGCCTCGGCGAGCTCTGCGCCTATGCCGGGGCCGATTTCTCCGAGCCCAACGACTATCCGGTGGCCAACAGCATCGGCGTAGGCGGCGTTGATGTTGAGAAGTACTACGAATTTCTCAAAGAGAACGATGCGGTCAAGGAGTATTCCGAGGGCTGGCGCAGCGGCAAGGAAGACCAGATCGTGCGCCTCATGGGCATCAGTAAGAATCTGCCCACCGAGTTCATGGAAGAGGCCCGGCGCATCGGCATGGCCACCGTGACCACGACCGTGCACGACGACTACTTCATGTTCATCAAGCTCAACTACAAGATGAAGGTCAGCCCCACGGATCGTGACGCCACAGCCGAGGCAGAGTTGGAACTGCGGCGACGCCAAGTTGCGGCCATCGAACTCTTCCGCAAATTCGTGCCCGGCTGCGAAAAGGCCTTCATCGCCGCGCACCAGCCCGCACATCAATCCCCGGCGTGGGCGGCTCATCACCTGCGACTACGACATCACCCGTGAGGACGTGCTGGAAGGCCGGCACTTTGAGGACGACGTCTTCGCCTACGGCTTTCACGACATGGCGCCGCGCTTCCAGATCAAGGACGGCGGCACCTATGGCATCCCCTATCGGGCGCTCTGTGTTGCCGGCGTGGACAACCTTTTCGCCACCGGCATGATGATCACGGCCGATCACGACGCGCACATGTCGACGCGCAACACGGTCTCCTGCATGGGCATGGGGCAGGCCGCGGGCACGGCTGCCGCGCTCTCTGCCGGCTGCGGATTGCGACATTCGGGCCTTGCCCTATGCGGATCTGCGCAGGGCGCTTGAAGAGGATGATGTCTATTTTGAATAGGTGAGTGGTTGAATTCACAGTAGATAAAACAGATGGGGGCCGAGCATCGCTCGGCCCCCATCTGTTTTATCTACTGTGAAGCATACGCTCTATGGCTGGAAGACCAATTCGTTCCGACTTGTACTGATAGGCGTGACGTACCTGGGCGTTGTCAAAGACTGCTACGCCGAAGTAGTAGGGCTTGCTCAGGTCGTCGTATTGGACATCGTACTCGGAGCCGGTCTCGAGTGCACGTCCAATCTCGACTGTCCACATGCCGTCTTCATAGACCCAACCCGCAGAGATGTCGCCGCGGTCGCCCTCAAAGGGAGCCGTAGTCACGCCGCCAATCATGTCGCCGGCCACGAAAAGGCTATCGTCGAAGGGTAATTTCTCCGAGTCCAGGATATAGCCGGGGCTGCCGTCTACAGGATAGCCTTCCGGGCCCATCCACATGGGAGCAGACTTGTCTTCGTTGTCGTTGTTCACGTAGCCGCCGCCATCCTTGGGATCGCCGTGGCGTCCGGCAGAAGGGGTCTCAGGCGAATATTGGGTCGAGTCGAGATACTGGTCGTCAATTTGGTTGACATTGCGCACCGATTTCCAGTGCCAGATGTCGCCCATGCCTTCATCGGTATACTTGTTGCCGTAGGGCTTGGCGTCTTCATTTTCGCCATCATGACAGGCGGTGAAACAGCCCTTGCTCTCGAAGCTACGAATGCCTTCGTCAATGGGCCAGATGAAGGACATCTTATCTTCGTACCAAACATTGTTGTCGCCACCGCGGTCGTCGGGATCGCTCAATTTGACCCAGCTTCCGTCATCTTGCTTCTGCCAGGGGCTGCGCATGAAGCTCTGGGTCGGATCTGCCCACTTCACCAGGAAGTAGACCATGTCGTCGGCGTAGACAGACTTGATGTTGACGGTGGACGTTTCCATGTTGGCGCCATCCTCGACGTCGACACTGATCGCGACTGCATCCGCCCAGACGGCCTCGTCGGCCATGCCGTCCAGGGTTGGTGCGGTGTCGACCTTGGCTGCGACCAGGGCGCCCTCAGGGGCCATCCAGTCTTCAGCGGCAGATGTTTCTGCTTCCGTATCTGCTGGCATCTCAGCCTCGGGTGTGAGCATGTACACACAGCCGGTCGTCAGCACAGTCGCCATCAAGACAATGGCAAAAATGGCAAAAATACGGTCTGCTTTCATCCTCTGTTACCTCTCTTCTTGGTGGTGGATTGGGTGGTGCATCTGATCACCAGGGAAAACAACGTAAACACCGAGAGCAGCGGACCCGGATTCCCAAGTCGCCTTAAAATCTGCATGGATCGATGGTTTGCTCTCGCTGTTGCTGCTCTAGGGTAGAGGAAGAGGATAGGGCGAACAAGGGTCAAATGTCCCGGAAAGAACGGGACATGTCTCAAGGATGTTAGGTCTATTCCGACTCGACCTCTTCGATCCAAGTCAGATCGCAGGCACGGCAATGATATTGAGTCACATCAGTCCAACGTGAGAAGGCGAGCGTTGTGCCGAGGACGAATGCGGCAAAAATGAAGGCCAGGACCGCAATGATGAAGGCCGCTTCATTCGCCGGCGGCTCGAGCCAGAGCCAGCTTGCAAGCAAACAGAGTAGCCCGAACAGCCCGGCCCCAATGGCGCTGGCAAGGCCATACTTCAAACGCCATCGCCCCACCGATGTCGACCTGTCAGATGCCACCAGCCGAGCCTCTCGGTCGATCTCTTCACTCTGGCAATGCGGACACTGAAGCTCTGCCAAGGGTCACCTCCACTGGGTACGAAATGGCCAACAATTGATAAAATATTCGGGTTGTCTGCTGTTGTCAGGAATTGAAACGGAGAACAAAACGGACTTGCTTTCATTTTGTTGTTAGGATATCATAGACAGACATTGTAATCAATGCCACATTATTCTCCCACCGCAAATCACGAATTGTCTGCCCTATCCAGGGTAACCGACCGATCTTTAGATTTTTCTTTCTTTTTTTGGACGCAAACTAATGTTATTTTTTTCACAAGGCATCTTTGCGAATTCTCTTTTCGGGAGGGTAACATGCGACGTACGGTAGCTTTGCTGGCTGTTCTACTGATGGTAGCGGTCATGGGCGGCGGCTGCCAGTTGCAGACTCCAGAAGCAGGTCCTATGGGTCCTGCTGGTGCGCCCGGTCCCCAGGGTGAAGCAGGACCACCTGGTCCGCAAGGTCTTGCAGGTCCTGCCGGTCCTGTCGGCGAAGATGGGCTGAACTGGGCTCCTGCTACCTACGTCGGTTCAGAGAACTGTCAGGAATGCCACGAAGATCTCTACGCGACCTATCGGGAGACCGGCCACCCATATAAGCTCAACAAGGTTGTTGACGGCCAGCCACCTGAATATCCCTTCTCCGAGGTGTCGGATCCGCCAGAGGGGTACACGTGGGATGACATCCTATACGTCATCGGCGGCTACGGTTGGAAGGCCCGCTTTATCGACCAGGAAGGCTACATTATCACCGGCGACGAGAATGCCGCCACCCAGTACAACTTGGAGAACAAGACGCTCAAAATGGGCGATGATTGGGTACCCTACCATGCCGGTGAAGAGAAGCCCTATGATTGTGGCAGTTGCCACACCACCGGCTACATTCCCGAAGGCAACCAAGATGGGTTGCCGGGCCTAATCGGCACCTGGGCAGAGGACGGCATCGGCTGTGAGGAATGCCACGGTCCCGGCAGTAACCATGTCAACGATCCCTATCAGGTGCCGGCCACCATCGACCGGGACTCGGAGCTTTGTGGCCAATGTCACATCCGCGGCGAAGTGACCGAGATCGACGCCAGCGGCGGTTTCATCAAGCATCACGAGCAGTATGAAGAACTCTTTGAGTCCAAGAAGCGCGTCATGCGCTGCATCGACTGCCACAATCCGCATGAGACGGTCAAATACGCCTCAGGTGGATTGGGCATCAAGACTGATTGCGAAAGCTGTCATTTCGAGAACAAGATCTACCAGAAAATCACCGACCGTAGACATGCCAAGTGTGTGGATTGCCACATGCCGCGTGTGACCAAGAGCGCTGTGGGCGATCCTGAGCAATTCAGTGGCGATCTCCGCACCCATCTGATGGCCATCAACCCACATGCCACATCTCAGTTCGACAAGGACGGCGCTTTCTCGCAGCCATACCTGGCGTTGGATTTTGCCTGTCGCAACTGTCATCGGGATGATGGTCGTGCCGACAACCTGACGGATGAAGAGTTGCAGGAAATCGCCATCGGCTACCATGATCGAGATCAGGCCGGCAGCGCAAATGAAAAGGATTAGCGAGTTCAGAAGGATACCGGCTGTCCGTTGGCTGCTCCTTCTGAGCCTGGTAGGAGCGTTCAGTCTAGTTACCGGTGGCGCTAGCCATGCGCAGTCGCCACCGGATTTGGCCTGCCGCGGCTGCCACGGTGACAACCAACGGGAACTCACGCTCTCCTCCGGCGAGACGCTCCCGTTGTTGGTGCCACTAGATTTGTTGGATCAATCGGCACATTCTGTCTCATCTCACAGTTCCTCATCAGAGACTGAGATCTCCTGTTCCGATTGCCACACCAACGACACCGAGTACCGATTTCCCCACGAACCGACCACAGCCACTGATCGCCGCGCCTACACATTGACAGCGTCTCAGACCTGCGAATCGTGTCATTATGCGCACAACCCGTTCCACGGAGATCTGGAGGCTGGTCCGGACGCTCCGACCTGTGTGGACTGCCACACCGCCCACGCGGTCGAGCCGTTTGAGGGGATGGTCGATGTCATGCCGGAACGCTGTGTGGATTGCCACACCGATGAAGCCGATGGCTGGGCGCAATCGTTTTTTGACAGCCGTGTTGGCTACGGAGAAGGGGCTGTCGACTTCAGTGGCAGCAGACGCTGTCTCGGTTGCCATGAGGACATCTACCTGAGTTGGCGCGACACGCTCCACGCCGGCACGATTCAGGATGTAGAGATCAATCCGGATGCCATCGTCGCCGATTTTACGCTGGACGACCCGCATCGCACCATCGAACTGACCGACGTCGCCTATACCATCGGCGGCGAGTGGATGCAGCGTTTTATCACAGTGACGACCGGCATCGCCTCAGCATCCGGCATCACCGGGACAGTGGGGCTGACTTCCACGACCGACATCACGTCGGCTGCACAGATCACGGGGAGCGAAGGCGGCTTTTACGTGTTGCCGGCAGAGTGGCACTCAGAGACTGAGGAATGGGCGAGCTATCATCCCGAGACCTGGGACGAGACGGACTGGCGCGAGTCGTGCGGTACCTGTCACATCACGGGGTTAGATACCGAGAGCTGGGAGTTCACTGAATTTGGTATTGGCTGTGAGAGCTGTCATGGTCCGTCGACTGACCACGTGGCTGACCCGGAAAATGTCAAGCCCTTTGCCCAGATCGATGACCAGGTCTGCGGCGCCTGCCATAGCCGTGGCATGTCTCCGGACGGATTCCCCTTTCCGGCCACCTTCCGTCCTGGCGATCAACTGACCGACCATTTCACCTTCACCGCGGATCCGGCGGATTCCTGGCCCGACGGCAGCGCCAAGCTGCACAATCAGCAATTCCTGGATTGGACGTCGGGCAATAGCATGCAGGCGGACGATACAACCAGTTGCGCATCATGCCATGCCGTCCATGGTGGCGGTGTCGGCCGGGCCCAACTGAAGGCTCCGGTGAACGAACTCTGCGTCGACTGCCACGGCGACAAGAGCGCACTGATCACGCATATGCCCTATCATGAAGTGGCCAGCGCCGAGTATGACTTCACCTGTACTGACTGTCATATGCCCAAGATGGCCACCAGCGCAGTAGACTACGATATCCACAGCCATACGTTCCTGCAACCGAATCCCCAAGGCAGTATTGACCATGGTGGCGTGGAGGTCATGCCGAACGCATGCAATCTCTGTCACACAGATCTTGGTGAGAGTCCGCAATGGGCAATGGAAATCATCGATTATTCAGTGATACAACAGGAAGGCAACAACTCTTTCTTTGGTCCCGGACCGACCCCAACCGCACCGCCCATTCCGACGCCATTGCCGTCCGTCGGACAGCCTGTAGATGTGCCGGTAGCAACGCCCGGGCTCTGGCTACGCTATGGCTTCTACGCCCTATCGGGACTGGTCGGATTGGGGATTTTGATCTTTTCAGTGGTGCGCATCGTGCGCTCCAGGAGAAGCAGCAATGTTTGAACGCATAGGTAGGTTTTTTTCCCCCGCACGGACGTCACCCCTGTGGGTTCGCATTATGCCCTACGCGTTCTTTCTTTTCGCGGGGATAACGGTCTTCTTGATAATGGGAGCGGGCTGGGAATATACCAACAGCAATGCGTTTTGTGGAACCGCCTGCCACACCATGCCGGCCGAGTATATCTCATTCCTGGAATCTCCTCATGCTAACGTCAAGTGCGTCGAGTGCCACATTGGTCGCGCCACAATCGCCACCCAGTTGACACGCAAGTCAAAAGAGATTACCCACGTACTCAAGTATGCGGGCGCCGGCTACCATCTGCCCGTCTACACCAAGTCGTTCCGACCGGCCACTGAAGTGTGCGAAAAGTGCCACAATCCTGAGAAATTCTCAGCGGATTCGTTGCGCGAGTTCAAGCATTACGATGCCGAACAGAACAATGAGGAGTTGCTCCAGTATATGTCCTTCAAGACCGGTGGCGGCAGCGTACGCGAGGGCCGCGGCAAGGGAATCCACTGGCACATTGAGAATGACATCGAATACATTTCCACCGATGACCCACATCTCCAGCAGGAGATTCCCTGGGTGCGCGTCAACTACGCCGATTCCGGCGAATCTGAGGAATTTATCGATGTTGACGCCGATCTGCCGGCAGACTTCGTCGAGCAGAATGCCGACAATATCAAGCAGATGGACTGCACAAGCTGTCACAATCGGGTCTCCCATCAGTTCCCGACACCGAGTGCAGCGATCGATGACTCCATGGCGCGTGGCGTCATCTCACCGGAGATTCCTTATTTCAAGCAGAACGCCCTGGCCGTCTTTGAACGCGATTACCCCAATATGGACGAAGCCAAGCGTGCCATTCTGGGTCTCAACGGCTACTACGAGGTGCACTATCCGGATTACACCGCAGCCAATCAGGAGACGCTCAGTGCCGGAATTGATGAAGTGCTGAATCTCTACCAGAAGATGATGTATTCCACCATGGAACCAAGTTGGGGATCTCATCCTGACAACTTGGGCCACAGCGAGTCAGCCGGCTGCTTCCGTTGCCATGATGGCAAACATCTCACACCGCAAGGCGAGAGCATTCGCATTGAGTGCAACATCTGTCATTCGATTCCTGTCAAGAGCCCGGAAGACGGCTCTTCACCGATCCTGACCCTGCAGGAATCATTCGAGCCTGAATCGCACATCGACAGCAATTGGATCTCTATCCATCGCTTCGAGTTTGATGACACATGTGAGGGTTGTCATACGGTCAGCGATCCCGGCGGAATCAGCGATACAAGCTTCTGCGCTAACAGCTCATGTCATGCGACGGAATGGACTTATGCCGGCTTCAATGCGCCGAGTATTGTTGAGCTGACTAACGTGCTTGACGCTCGGTTGCCGACCTATCCCGAATCGGATTTAACCTGGAATGACCTCGTAGGCCCGATCCTCGAGGCGCGTTGCGTTGCCTGCCATGGCGGCACAGCCGGCCTCTATCTCGACACTTACGAAGGGATGATGGACGGAGGCAACTTCGGACCTGCGATCATTCCCGGCAATGCTGACGAGAGCCTTCTCGTCGAACTACAGAAGGCGGGGCATCCCAATAGCCTCGCTCCTCGTGAACTAGAATGGATCGAACAATGGATCAACGAAGGCGCGCCCGAATTTTAGGTGTGCGACTCCTAGCAACGGTGTCAGTCCTATTTGCCATCGCAATTTTCGGACTACTCGGACTCTCGCAGCCGGCCGTTGTGTTGGCTGCCCAACCTCCGCCGGACAGTGCCTGTATCGGCTGTCACGGTGACAGAACGGACATGATGACGTTGCCTAGCGGTGAAGAAATGCCGCTGGGCGTAGATCTTATGGCGCTCGATCAGTCCGTCCACGGTATGCACAGCGCTGAGGACGTCTACTGCACTGACTGCCATCGCGGCGCCCAGCGCTACCGCTTTCCCCATGAGCCCAATCCCGCCGAAACGCTCCAAGAATTCTCCGCGGATGTTTCGCAGAATTGCCAGCGCTGCCATGAGTCGAGCGAGGTTCATAATCCCGGCCATCTGATGGCTGAGGACAAGGAAGGCCTGCCCACCTGCACCGACTGCCACGGTGGGCATGAAGCCGAGCCGGTGGACGCCATGTAGGCCGACCCAGTCGGCACCTGCCAAAGCTGCCATGAGACCTACGAGGACGAGCGTGTGGCCGAGACCCACGCCGAACTGGTTGCGAATCTGGGCCCGGATCAGACCTGCCAGACGTGCCATACCGATACCCATGTCTATCCGGCCGATGCCCAGTGTAAGAACTGCCATACGCTGCTGACCAGCGAGATCACCATGCTTTCGGGCGACACGTTGCCGCTCAATGTCGATCTGGAAACGTTGGAAAACTCGGTTCATGGCTTCCATCTGACTGAACAGTACGAGCATAGCCAATTGCTCTGCACAGACTGCCACAGCAACGTGGAGCAGTACGAGTTTCCTCACCCGACGAGGACATTAACAGGTCTGCGCAGCTACCACTTCGAAAACGAGGGCATGTGTCGGGACTGCCACATCGATATCTACGAAGCAGAACGTGACGGCGTCCATGCCGAGGCCTATGCATCCGGCCTAGCCGATGCCGCGACCTGTTTCGACTGTCATGGTAACCACGATATTCAGATGCCGGCAGAGCCACGCGAACGTGTCTCCCAGACCTGCTCCCAATGCCACTCTACCATCAACGATCAGTATGCTCACAGCGTCCACGGAGCGGCGTTGATGGGCCAGGACAATCCGGATGTGCCGGTCTGTACCGACTGCCACGGCGTGCACCACATCGAAGATCCAACGACGGCCCAGTTTAGGCTTCAGTCGCCGGAGATGTGTGCCGAATGCCATGCAGACGAAGAAATGATGGGCAAATATGGCATCTCCACCGATGTGTTCGACACCTACGTGGCCGACTTCCACGGCACGACCGTTGAACTCTTCGAAAGACAGTCGCCCGATCAGGAGACCAACAAGGCAGTCTGTTACGATTGTCACGGCGTGCACAACATCCTGCCGGCCAGCGATGAAAATTCTCAAGTGATCCGCGAAAACTTGCTTGTCACCTGCCAACAGTGCCATCCGGATGCGAGTACGAATTTCCCCGATGCATGGACCAGCCACTTTAAGCCGTCGTTGCAGAACAATACATTGGTCTACCTGGTGGACCTGTTCTATGCCATCGTCATCCCGATCACGATTGGCTTCTTCACGCTGTTGATCGGAAGCGACATCTATCGTACGTCCAAAGAACGACGTGCGCGTAAGAAAGAGGAGGATCATGGCGAACAGCAATAAGCCTTCCAGATATTGGCGCTTTAACACTTGGTCACGGATCGAACATGGGCTGCTCATTATGAGCTTCACGACGCTGGTGATCACCGGCATCCCCCAACGCTATGCCGATTCGTTTCTTGGCAACGGGGCGATTCAATTGATGGGCGGAATCGAGACGACACGCATCATCCATCATGTGGCCGCGGCGATCTTGGTTTTTGAGTCCATCTATCATCTGGGTCGGGTGAGTTACAAGGTCTTTGTCCTGCGTTTGCCGCTGACCATGCTGCCCAGCCCAAAGGATGCCAAAGACACCGGCCACACGGTCACCTACAATCTTGGGTTGACGTCTGAAGCGCCGCAAATGGGTCGCTATACGTTTGGCGAGAAGGTTGAGTATTGGGCCGTGATCTGGGGAACAGTGATTATGATAATCACCGGGTTTGCGCTCTGGAACCCGGTTCTGGTGACCCAATATCTGCCTGGACAGATCATTCCGGCCTCCAAGGCCGCACACAGCGCCGAGGCTTTACTGGCGACGCTCTCAATTCTCTCCTGGCATCTGTACAACGTTCACCTCAAGCACTTCAACAAGAGCATGTTCAACGGATACATCGATCGTCATGTCATGGAAGAAGAGCATCAACTGGAACTTGCAGAAATTGAACAGGGCGTCAAGGTGGTCCGGCCGCCGCAAAACGTTGTGCGGCGAAGAAACCTGGTTTATTGGCCGATCGCGATCGTTCTCACGACGGTGATGTTGTTGGGTGCCTATCGGTTTCTGACCATTGAGACGACGGCCATCACCACTGTACCACGCCAGGATGTTGAGGTCTTCGTGCCGCTGACGCCGACAGTCGAGCCCAAGTAGACAGCGGGAATCGCTGACTGTGGATGGTGTGGAATTTGCGCATGTTGGGCGTATGACAAAAGGGGAGAAACCGAGATTGTAATATTCTCCACGATTTGATATGATTAGTAGAACATTAAAGACGCATTAATTTTTCCGGCAAGATGCAATCAAATATATTCATCGCTTACATTCGAAACCAGCCACGAAAGGACGAATGCCTGACAAGAATTCCGTTCAATTATTTGATCAACTAGGTTGCCGGCTTGAGGCCCAATCGGGCTAAATAAACAACCTACCCAGAGGAGAGAACCATGAGACGAATATTACTGCTCGCAGGCTTGTTCGTCGTACTTGTCTGTATGAGCGCACTGGGCGTCGGAAGTGGCGTCGCACTTGCTCAAGAAGCAGAAGAGCTTCAGCCCGAAATACCATTCCTGCTCGACTGGATGGGATCTGGTCATGCCGATAGCGAGGCCGAGGCCTTCCGCCATTGGGATGAAGACGATCCTGCCGAGGTACCGGAAAACTGCGCCAAATGCCACAGTTCCAGCGGCTATCTGGATTTCCACGGCGTCGATGGCAGTGAATTCGGCGTAGTCAACAGCCCCGTACCGGTCGATCCGGCCGAGGTTGTTGAATGCGTCACCTGCCACAACGATGCCACCATGCACAAAGACAGCGTTATTATGCCTTCCGGCCTCGAATTGACCGGACTGGGCGCTGAGGCGCGCTGTATGGAATGTCATCAGGGCCGTGAGTCGAAGCGTAAGCGTCAACGCCGCCATTGATGAACTGGCGCTTGAAAGCGTGGACACCGTCAGTGAAGAGCTGGGTTTCGCGAATATCCACTACTACGCGGCTGCCGCAACCAAGTATGGCACGCTGGCCAAGGGCGGCTACGAATATGACTTCGATACCTACGACGGCAATTTCGCCCACGTAGAGGGCTTCGAGACCTGTAACGACTGCCATAACCCGCATACGTTGGAACTCGACATCGAATCTTGCACCACCTGCCATGAAGACGTCAGCTGAGGTTGAAGACCTGCACGATGTACGCATGCAGGGCTCACTCGTCGACTATGACGGCGACGGCGACACCGACGAAGGCATCTACTACGAGTTGGCAGGCATTCGCGAGCAGTTGCTGCCGGCCATGCAGGCCTACGCCAACGAAGTCTCTGGCACGCCGATTGGCTACGGCTCCGGCTATCCCTACTTCTTCATTGATGCCAATGACGACGGTGAGATTGGGGAAGACGAAGGCGATCGCTACAACGCCTGGACACCGCGCCTGCTCAAGGCGGCCTACAACTACCAGACCTCTAAGAAGGATCCCGGCGCCTATGCGCACGGCGGCAAGTATATCATTGAGTTGATGTATGACTCGCTCGTGGATCTGAACGAGGCGATTGCTGAGCCCGTCGATATGGCAGCGATGCATCGCATCGATGCCGGTCACTTTGCCGGTTCCGAGGAAGCCTTCCGCCACTGGGACGAGGACGGCGCCGTGCCCGGCTCCTGTGCCAAGTGCCATACGCCTGGCGGCTTGCCCATGTATCTGGATGAGGGTGTCAACATTTCGCAGCCGTTGCCCAACGGCCTCGAATGCAGCACCTGCCACAACGACCTGGTCGAGTTCACCCTGTATGAGGTGGAAGAGGTCGAGTTCCCCAGCGGCTTGGTTGTCTCGGCTGAAGATGCCAACGATAATCTGTGCATGAACTGCCACCAGGGACGCCAGTCTACGGTGAGCGTCAACGCCCGTATCGGCGACAAGGCAGACGATGAGGTAGCCGATGACCTCAGCTTCCTCAACGTGCATTATTACGCTGCCGGTGCCACTCGCTTTGGAAGCGAGGCAAAGGGTGCGTACGAGTATGACGGCCAGGAGTATGCCGGCTACTTCGATCACGCCAATGTCAACAGCTGTACCGATTGTCACGGCGCACATGAACTTGAGGTGGATACTGAATCTTGCATCGAGTGTCACGAAGAGATGGAAGATTCCGGGGACGTCGCTGACATCCGCTACAACTTCGCCGACTACGACGGCGACGGCGATGACGAAGAGGGCGTGCTCGGCGAGATCGGGGCGCTGCACGAGATGCTCTACGAAGCCATGCAGGCATATGCCGCCGACGAGGTTGGGACCGGCATCGTTTACGATGCACACAGCTATCCTTACTTCTTTGACGAGGAGGAGGGCCGGTTCAGCTCGTGGACGCCGCGCCTACTTCGAGCGGCCTACAACTATCAGTATGTAGCTAAGGATCCTGGCACCTTCACCCACAATCCTTACTATATCATTCAGGTTTTGCAGGACAGCCTAGCAGACCTGGGGGTCGATGTCTCAGGGATGGAACGACCGTAGTAACTGTATATCTGATGACAGCAGGCAGATGATGTGGGCTGTCATAGAGTGAAGATCAAAAAGTCCGGCTTCTTCAAGAAGCCGGACTTTTTTTATGAAATTGTATCGGCTCAATAAACGGGGGGCGGGGCGCACCCTTGCGGTCGTCCTCAGCGGGCAGGGGCAAGCCCTGCCCCTACTGAAATTATGCGTCAACTGAAATGCAATTATGCACGCAGTTGCTTGTAGTAGTTGATCAGGTTGTTGGTCGAGGAATCGTGACTGGTCACTTCGACATCATCGTCCAATTCGGGCAGGATCGCTTTGGCCAGGACCTTGCCCAGTTCGACGCCCATCTGATCGTAGGAGTTGATGTCCCAGATTACGCCTTGCACAAAGATCTTGTGCTCGTAGAGAGCGATTAGCGAGCCGAGGGTCATGGGCGTCAGTTTTTTGAAGAGGAAAGAGTTGGTCGGCCGGTTGCCGGGGAAGGTCTTGGCTGCTACCAGTAACTCCAGTTGCTCGCCGGATACCCCCTGGTCATCAAGTTCAACACGCACCTCGTCAGACGTCTTGCCTTGCATTAAAGCCTCGGTCTGTGCGAAGTAGTTGGACAGCAAGATCGGATGGTGATCGCCGATGGGGTTCTGGCTTTGGGCCGGGGCCAGGAAGTCACAGGGAATGAGCTTTGTGCCTTGATGGATGAGCTGATAGAAGGCATGCTGGCCATTGGTGCCCGGCTGTCCCCAGATGATGGGACCGCTGCTGTAATCCACCGGAGCGCCGGCACGGGTCACGCGCTTGCCGTTGCTCTCCATGTCGCCCTGCTGAAAATAGCTGGCGAAATGTTCGAGGTATTGATCGTAGGGCAGAATGGCGTTGGTCTCGGCATCAAAGAAGTTGTTGTACCAGATGCCCAATAGTGCCATGATGACCGGGATGTTGTCCTCGAATGGGGCCGTTCGAAAATACTCATCGCCTTCGTGGGCGCCGGTGAGCAATTCCACGAAGTGGTCGAAACCGATGTAGATGGCAATGGAAAGGCCGATGGCTGACCAGAGCGAGTAGCGTCCGCCCACCCAATCCCAGAATTCGAACATGTTGGCCGGATCGATGCCGAACTGGGCCACGCCCTCTGAATTGGTGGAGAGGGCAACGAAGTGTTTGGCAATGGCGGCTTCGTCGCCGGACGCGTCCAGGAACCAGCGACGAGCCGTGTGCGCGTTGGTCATGGTCTCCTGGGTGGTGAAGGTCTTTGAGGCCACCAGGAAGAGCGTCGTCTCCGGATCGACCTTCTTCAGCGTTTCGGCGATGTCTGTGCCGTCGACGTTGGAGACGAAGTGCACATTCAGGCCAGGCTTGCCGTAGGGTGTCAGCGCCGTCGTCACCATCTTGGGGCCAAGATCCGAGCCGCCGATGCCGATATTGACGATATCGGTGATGGCCTTGCCCGTGTAGCCGCGCCAGTCGCCTGAGCGCACTTTGTCGCTGAAGACCCGCATCTGCTCAAGTACCCGATTCACCTCCGGCATCACATCGACGCCGTCCACGATGATGGGGCGGTTTGAGCGGTTGCGCAGGGCAATGTGCAGCACGGCCCGATTTTCGGTGTTGTTGATCTTCTCGCCGTTGAACATGGCATCGATTTTGCTGCGCAGATCCGATGATTCAGCCAGGCTCAACAGCAGGTTCATGGTCTCTTGGTTGATGCGATTCTTTGAATAGTCGAAGAGGATGTCTTCAAAGCGCAGAGAGAAACGGTCAAAACGGCCTGGATCTTCGGAAAAGAGCGTGCGCATTTCGACGGGCATCATTTCCGCAAAGTGGTCCGCAAGATCGCGCCAGGCTGGCGATTGGGTTAATGTTGACATAGAAGCTCCTAATTTTGAGTGAGTCCGACCTGTTGGCCTACAACCACCGTCTCATCCTGTTTTTGTCTTTCCTTCGGATCCCATTTTTGCATCGATATCTGGATTGGCTTCGAAGTCCGAGTCGGTCAGGGGCGCGCCGAGACCATCGTCAAAGTTATTTGGTTGAGATTTTTTATTCTTGCCGCTTGCCGCGGAAATCGTTGAGTCCATGGTTGCAGAGGCGAGACTTCCGCCGGCAGATGTAGTCTCGCTCAAACCGAGCTCTGCTACGGAACCGCTATTGTCGTCACTTGCTTCAAGAAGCTCCTCTCGATGCCGTTCGCAACGCTCAATGACCAATCGGAGATGAAGGCGCAGATTGTAGAAATCTCGCTGGTAGAAGAGCGGCACCCGCAGCCGATCCGTCAAGCGTTGCTCCATTTCCCTCAATTCTACGAGGTATTCGTCCAGTTCTTCCACGGTGGATTCTTCCAGATGGATTTCGATGCGTCGCATCTGTTGATACCAGCGGTAGACCCGGTACCGATTGGCAAAACTATAGGCGCCAGGCGTGCTGCGCAGCAATGGATAGAGGAGAATGACCATCGGCAACACCACAAAAATCAGCCGCTGCAGAATCGAAGCCAATGAGACCGGTAAATACTCTTCCAGGTCTGAAGGTCCAAGTTCAATAAATTGCTGAATGTTGTTGGGAATGGTCAGTTCGCTATTATCTGACGGATGGAAATTCGCCCTCCTCAGCGAAATAGTCTCCGGCTGCGTGTAGAATCAAGACCGGCAGTCAGCAACTGCCGTGCAGAATCGACATGAAGTTGCTCATTGGCAGCCAGCATAGCAGTCGTCGCCACAATCGTCTTGTCTTCGTCCGGAATGTTGTTGCGCAGATCGACGGCTCCCTCCGAGATGATGAATTCCGTCAGGTAGGGGTAGCGAGCCTCATAGGCGCCGGCTCGTCGAAGATTCATCAATTCCAACGATGGATCTTTCAGCATGTCGATGACGATCTCTGCCGCGGGTGACATGACGAAAAAGGCGGCGTCCACTCTCGCCGGCAGAGAGTGCAGCGTAGATATCAGTGGTGGGAAGCTCGATGAATTCGGTATTGCTGTCGTCGAGTTCGTTGTTGGCAAGCATCAGGCGCGCCATCAAGTTCGTCCCGCTGCCCTTTTCGCCGATTCCGACTTTTCGTCCCTTCCAGGTCATAGAGGTATTGCAATGGCTCGTCAAACTGATCGGGACGATAGAAAATCAGGATCTGGTTCGTAGAAAATGCTCCCCAATGAGTAGAGCCCTGTGGTGTCACGATCGCCGATGGTACCACTCTGCACAAAACCGACGGGTACCTCACGTGCGATCAGCTTGTCCAGCGTTTCGACTGAACCAGCCGTCTCGATGATATCAAGCTGCACCCCCTCAGTCTCCTGCAACAGTTGGGCATAATCCTGTGCATATTGGTCGTAGGCGCCACCGGCTCGCCCTGTGGCGATGGAGAATTCTTCCGGACCGGTCAACGTGAAGTTTTGATAGAGCACGTAGAGTGCGGCACTAACTGCCACGCCAACCGCGCATCCAGATGAGATACTTGCGCCAAGAAAATCTACTCATAATTTGGACTCAATCAACCAATTGTTGAATTTCAATGGTCCATCTCCGTCCCTTACATCGCTCAGAAATCCTCCTAAGCCCATTATAACCTGCGTCGATCCCCAGATAGGAATGATGGTCCAGGCGCAGGCAATAGCACTAGATTATCTGCAACAGATGAAATCCGGCTCCTAACAGCAAAAAGCGCCCTCAGGCGCTGAGAGCTAAGCCGCTGAGGCGGCTTCTCGTTGTTAGCGGCGGGTTTTAACCCTGCCGCAGAGCGGTATCTCTCTGTAATTACCGCGATTGCCCCGGCTGACAAGGCCATAGGCATGATGGTGAAATTCGTTGAATCTTGTACCCCAAGACTGTTCTGGATACAAAAAACCCCCAGGTCGATTTCGAAATCGACCGGGCTTTTCTCTTGCTGTTTGTGGTTGACTACCCTCCTACCAGGAGCAAACCCCGACTAGGTTGGCTGCACGTGCAATTATCGGCAAGTAGAGCATGCTCTCCGTTCGGCGGTGGCACAATTGGATTGGAACCGCCGACCAGGCTCTCCTGAATGTACCCCGAACGCACGATATACGAAGAGCTGTTGGATTGGCCGGCAAATTGCTGTCCCAGCGAATCCAGCAGGATATATTGTCCGGATGTGCGCAAACCGCCGCCATCAGCAATTGTGCCCCAACAGGCCAGGTTGTAGTTCTGTGAAACCTGTGCCAGGGCTGCACCCGTCGCCGACAACAGGATCACTGCGACGAACAGTCATGTCGCCAGCGTATATAGCAGTCGTTTTCGTCTTGGTTGTTTCATCATTTCGCCTTCCTCTTCTCTCAAGATTTTGAGCTGAAGCGCTATTTGTTCTGAATCGTATGAAGTTGAAGGCGCACTGCCTGAAACTGGATGCCGTTGCTTAACGGGTGAAGGTAGACGACGAGTTTGCCATTGCTGGCATTGGTGGTGGCAACCGTTGCCACCCGGCAATTACTTCCTTCCAGAGCGGTCACCACGGTTGTGAAGGTATTGGTGTCATAGTTGAGCGGTACACCGTCTACCTCCAATGGGATCTCGTATCTATTATTTGTATATGTTGCGCTCGTGAAATGCCAGCCGCTTTCCCGCCCGCCGTCAGCCTTGACGTGGCCATAGGCGATGGGGCCACGCCGTGCTTCAAGATAGTTGTCAGCAGTCTTGCCGTTGAGCATTTTAGAATTAACTGCAAACATGGCCGGTCGGATCGGCTGGCGAGGAGTGGTCTCTGCATCACCGCCCACCTGTACACCGAGCCAGAGGTTGCGGCCATCGAGAATCGTATCAGAGATCGTAGCGCCGTCGTCACCCAATGGAGCCGTAAACCATCCGTCTGAGACGGTCACTTGTTTTACCTGGCCCCACAATGCCGCACCGTCGGTCGCAGCATCGTAGAGGCGGAAGGTTATGGGAAGGACGCCATTGATTGGGGTGCCGCTTCTGTCCAGCAATTGACCCTGATATTGGAAAATGCTGTCGATGGATAGGGTACCATCGACAACCATGGGGGCGTCTGTTTCAAATTCGTCTGGAGCGTCGTTCTGGGCATTGGCTCCGGTTGCAACCAGGATGGAGCCGACAATGACCCCGCCCAATATCAGCGTGAGTAGATACTTGATCGAACTGTGCATAGGTGAGACTCTCCTTGTGGAATGATTGGCTCGTTGAAGATAGGTGAATTCTGGTGTCGAGTTCAGTTGTGGGGTGGTACGGAAGATGGAACCGAGCGTGCGCAACGACGAATGATGTGACGGTAAATGATGTAATGAGCAGAGGATGCGGCTTCTGTGCCTACTTATGAGTCGGCAATCGCTTCCTCGATTCCCGCCGTGCCCACCGTATCAGGGTCATCGCCCGTGCCGATCCATTCTCGCGACTGGAGCAGCATGCCGACGGCGGCTAGACCCGAGAAGAGCGCAGCCTGAAAGGCGACGCTTGCTTCAAGCGGTACAGTCACCAGTGCTGCCCCACAAAAGGATGAGATCACGATCATCGCGCTGGCCCCATAGTAAATCTCCAGCCCAACGCCAATAATGCCGCCGATCACTACGATAATCACTTCGCTGGTAATACTGGAGGTTGTCAGGCCGGCATCGGTCAGTAGAAAGTTGAGTATGAAGCCGCCCAAGACGAAGGCAGCGGCCCGTACGGCAATCGGTTTGTTCATACGAGCAAGGAGTACGCTAAGCACGCCAAAAATGAGTACCGCTAGAATTTGCACCCACTCGGGCTGATTTGGAATCAGCCAGTCTGCCAGAATCAGGCCCAATACGGCGCCGCCGATCCCGACAAAGACCCAGTAGAGTCGCTGACCATTCAAGATCGCCACCACGCCGAATGACATAATCAGCGCATTCAATATGAAGGTGTCGAGTTCAAATGCCATGTGTTACCTCGCGAAATGATTGGCAATGAGTAAAACAACCGATTTCCGGTTTCGTACGACACATATTGATTCCGTGTCGTCGCTTGTTGGACGACCCGCAGTGGGTCGCGGCTAATTATGACCAAGAACGATTGTGCTCGCAAACTGTTTTCTGCATGTAGGCTACCAGTATACACCAAGAACGCCTAGAATAGTCTGCGCTTACGGTACGACTTATAGGCGGCAGTCTGCCTTCCGGCTCAAAGCACTCGGTAATTGTCTATTTCCCGTCATTCGATGTCAGATCAACCGGTTCCAGGTCCACAAATGAGGCAATCACAGCATCAAGACCCGGTCTGCGCCGTGCCTGAGTTGCACGTTCATAGGCGTGTCCGACAGCGATCAATGCCGGTTCTCCCAGATAATCAGCCATCAACGTCACGCTTACCGGCTCGCCGTCAGATTCATATCCGGCAGGTACAGTCAGTGCCGGGAAGCCTGCTGTGGCATAGACCGCAGGAGCCGCATTGCAGAGAATCACATCCACATCTTCTGACACAAATAGATCATGGAGTTGGTCCGCAACCTTTCGCCCATGCATCACCATCGACGCATAGTCGTCGTCCGTGATCGGGTTGTTCTCGGATTCCAGCAGCCGGCCCTGTCCATAGGGCGCGCGGTTGGTTGGGTCCTTGCGATTGATGGCGATGATGTCCGCCAGGGATGAGACGAGCTGACCCTCCGCGAAGATGTCGTTTGTCTCCCTCAGGAATCGATTGAGCACGACTTTGAAACCGTGGGACAAGACGCCCATCAAGTCTGGTTCAGATGGCAGGGATGCAATGCTGATCTCTACGACTTCCATGCCCAGCGCATGGAAAGGAGCCGCCAGCTCGCGGACAAGCGTGTTTTTCGCATCAGTTCCTCGTTGAGCTTGGCACGTGCCTCAACGATATCGGCCCCGTCTCCATTCGTCGACGCGGTCAACGCGTCATTTTCGGTCTGGCGGGCAGCTTCGTCATAGACCAGCACGCCGATACGGAACCTGTCTACCGGTGAGCCGAGAAACTGCGCAAAGTCTACGCCGGTCATTGCGTCTGCACGCTCCGTCTCCGGATCGTTCATGTCTGTGCCGGTCATGGCGGTCAACATCACGGCGACATCGGTCACGGTTCGTCCCATGGGGCCAGGGACATCCAGCCGATCTACGAGCGGAATGATCAGGTCCCGGCTCACCAGACCCAAACTTGTCTTGAGTCCGACAATCGAGTTGATTCCGCCAGGCGCTATGATCGATCCGCGTGTCTCTGAACCCACGCTGACCGTCACCAGATCCGCTGCGACTGAAACTGCCGAACCACTGCTTGAACCGAACGGATCAAACGGACCATAGGGGTGCCGGGTCTGTCCGCCCAGGGTGCTGAACCCATTGGGCATGTTTGGCTCCATCCAGTTGGCCCATTCGGACAGGTTGGCCTTGCCCAGTACGACTGCGCCGGCAGCCCGCAATTGCTGGACAAGAAATGCATCACGCTCTGGCTGCCAATCTTTGAGCGCATAGGCCCCGGCCGCGGTGTGCAGACGGTCACCGGTGGCGATGTTGTCCTTGAGCAGTACGGGAATCCCATGCATGGCAGTACGAGGGCCACGGCTTGCCCGTTCGGCATCCAAGTCGCGGGCAATCTGCAGCGCATCCGGGTTCAGTTCCATCACTGCGTTGAGCTTGTCGATATCATACCGGCGGATGCGGTCCAGATAGTAGATGACCAGTTCCTCAGCATTGAGTTCACCGGCGTCCATCAGTCTCTGGATTTCGGGAATCTCTTTTCCCACCAGCAACGTGTCGAGCGTAGCGAGTCGCTGCGTCGAGAATGTGGCCAACGTCTGGGCAGATGGACTGAAATCGCGGGCACGCTTGTTGGTGTAGTTCGGCTCAGATAGGGGGAAATCAGTCGGCCTGCCGGTCGTCATAAGGATCGGTCTCCAGAGATTTGTGCAGTCACGGAAGTAGCTCTATTTGCTACAGATTTACGTAGACGCAAGAGCGATGTTCACAGATAGAGCTGACGCAGCAACGGTCTCCGCGAAGATCGGAGAGTAAATCCGTGCTGTCGCTGAACTGGTCGATCCCACCGATGGGTGAACGCTCTGCAATTCGCCTGACCTGGGGATCGGATATTTGGCCAAGCAGTGCATCGGCAAAGCCGTGGATGGCCATGACTTGAAACGGTCGTCCAAAAAAGCGCTTGACAGCTTCAGGCATCGAGGCAGTCAACCCGAGCGAGTTGTGCAGACGAGCCAATGCCTCGTAGGCAGGGATCAGATGCTGCTGGCGCGATTCCCAGTCTGTGGCCCCCAGCGCGCCTTCAAGGTGGGGCAGGAAATCCGGCGCACAGGGCAGTTCTTGGAAGGCGCGCCCGAACCACTTGGGATAGGGCGCATAGGTCCGCTGCATGAGAAAACAGAGCCGCATGACATCACGCACCAGCCGCGCACCGATTAGGGTCGAACCGATTTCATCACCGGATAACCCGGCTCGACCCATGAGATGCTCCTCTTGGCCGATACGCGTCCAGCCGCAGCCGAGCAGGTAGAGCCAGATGTCATGGGGATAGTACGCAAGCAGGGTGCGCAACCGTGTCAGTCCGATTTCATCATGGAAGACGGCGCCCGATGTGACCGATAGCAACCGCTGTTCCGGTATTGTCAACCAATCAGCGGGTTCCATGGGCGATTCCAACTCACTACCTAGATCGATGCCCAGATCGATCCCCAGGTGCGCTGTGGTGAACGCGCTGACAGTCTGTATGGTGACTCGGTGGTTAATCAGCGAACCGGATTCAAGCGGGGTCATCTGCCGCGTTCCGTTGCCCGGGGGATCGGGTCCGGTGAAGTTGGTTGAATGGCCACGAAAGACCGGGGGCAGCTTCTCAGCCAGGGTCAGATGCACGGCGTCAGCAATCGAACCGCGGTCATCGCTACTCACGGATGTACGGCGAACGTCACGCTCGTCGATGAAGAGCATGACCCGCGGGCCCCAGTCGTGGTCGGTCGAGGTGGGATCGTCGTATCCAAGCACTTCGGAGCCAGGGCCGATCAGCGCCGCGGCATGGGCTAGCCCTGGGAAGCCGGCATCCAATATCGGGCGTACCGCATCATGGTAAAAATCTTCGCATAGTTGTAAGCCGGGGATGAAAGCCTGTGGCATATTTACCTGTGTGCCTATACGATGACACCAAACATGCCATCCAAGAAGAGAACGTAGACGTAGCCTACGGCACACACGAGTAGGAACGAGTAGTAGAGCCTGTCCCAGAGCGAGCCATACGACTTGCGCCATTGTTGGACTGAGACAATGAGCAGCCCGACTGTCGTGAGTGCCAGCCCGAATGGCAGCAAGAAAAGCGGTAGCACCGTGCGCGGCATGGCCGACAACATCATCAAATTTGTGTCGAAGAGAACAACGCCGACCGTGATCAGGATGAATCCGAAGACAAACATCAATGCCATGCCCCCGAAGAGCACGATCAGAAATCGGCCGCCCCAGCGCCATTGGATTTCGCTTTCGCTTCGTTTCACTTGAATGCCGCGCACTGCACGCAGGAACCAGCCCAATGGCCAGAGCACAAACGCAGAGAGCACCCCGGCCAACAGAAGCGCGGCGATGCCGACGTGTCTCCAGGCTTTGCTGCTAAGGCTGTTGAGAAAACCAAGGATGGGTACCGTTTTGGTGTTGTCCGCTGCAAATACGATTGGCTCCACCCGGTTCAGGCAGCCGGATTGCGGCTCAGCCAGCGGCTCATCCAGGAAATCATCTACGATTCCATCGATGCACTCATCGACGGCGAAAGCAACGCCATGCCCTCCGGTCGGCAGTACGAAGTTGTAGCTGTTGGGCAACGTTTCCTGTGCCATCTCTGCAAATTGGGGCGGTGTGATGGGGTCGAAGAGGCCGGAGAGCAATAAGGTAGGAATGTCGCTCTCGACCGGCTCATTGGCCTCGGCGGGGAGGGCGGGAACATCCCACTGCACGCAGCCGTCGAGCAGTATCCTCCAGTTCGTCGGCAATGCTCTCAGCGAATGCGGGTCGAACGCCGTCAACCAGCGCGTCGGCAGGAGTGAAACCGGCTTCCTCCGCGCAGATAACCGAGTTGTACATCCCTTCGCTCATGCTGCGATCGAAGAGGAAGACTGAGAACATGGTCTCCAGATAGCGATAGTCACCTCGCTCGACATCCGCAATCGCCGCGGGCAAGGCTCCGATGCTGCCGCTGACATAGAACATCTGGAATAGAAAGTCGATGACATCATCGCCCCACAGAGTGGTCCGAGTCCGCTCACCCGTTTCCGGATCGGTCAACGTGATCGTCGCCGGAATGTCGTTTAGCTGCTCAACCAGCGTGAAGAATCGCTCCTCCAGGTCGGGATAGAGTTCGGCGCAATCGATATCGTTTCGGCAGGCGGCGAAGAACTCGCTGAAGACACGCTCCTGGCTCTGCGCTACCCGGGCGATGAAGCTAGTCTGAGGCGCAACGACGCCGTCCAAAATGACGCTGCGAATGTTGTCGGGAAAGTCGCGCATGAAATGGAGGCCGAGCAGTGTGCCGTACGAGACGCCGTAGAAGTTGATCGTATCGTAGCCCAAGGCGATACGCAGATCCTCGATGTCGGCGGCATTTTCCAGACTATTGTAGGCTGCCAGGTTAATGTCCTCGTCTATCAATCGCTGGCGGCATGCAGATGCGATCTGGCGGCTCAACTCATCCTGTTCCTCGACATCGGATGCCAACAGGTCGGCAGTGGCGTCAAAGGACTCGGTGCAGAGCAGATTGGGCTCGGAATAGAGCGTGCCTCGCTGGTCAAAGAGCACGAGATCGCGACTTTGCCTCAGCGGATGATCGGCAAGTAGATTGGCGTAGGTATCGATGGTCGAGCCGCCGGGACCGCCTTGCGCGATGAACAGCGGGTCCGAACGAGGATTTTCACCGGAGCTCTCTAGAATGGCAACGGCCAGACGGATGGTGCGGCCATCATTGCTTTCGCCCCTGCGTTGCTCGGGAACCGTCAAATAGCCGCAGCGGATGGTCTCATCCCGCGTGCCTGGAATCAATGGATCGAACATACAGTCCGCCGCTTCAAACGATCCGATTTCCCCATCATCGGCCATCGCGGCTCGATAGCCGAAGCCGGCTTCGCTTGTCGTCAACAGCCCTGCCAATAGAACCCCAAGGAACAGCGATAGAACTTTACCCATGCATTGCACCCTTACAGATTTCCATCCGCCACTTCCTGTTCAGGCATGGGCGGCAGTTTCTCATCGAAAAGCCACGCGTTGATCAGCAGGCTGATATCTCGTCCGCTGACCTCATTGACCAGGGCGATGAATTCGTCCGTCGTTACGTCGCTGTTTGCAAAGCGCTGATAATATGTACGCAGCAGTTCGAAGAATGTCTCATCCCCGATTTCCAGACGCAGTGCGTGCAACGTCCATGCGCCACGCACGTAGACCGTGCGGCTGAACATCTCCTCGTTGGGAATGGACCCAGGCGGCTTGGCGCCCATCCCATCAAGATAGCCATACATCTCACGCATGTGTTTATCAAAGGCTTCAGCGCCCTCTTGCTCCTCAATCCATAGATCGGAAAGATAGGTCGCGAATCCTTCATTCAACCAGATATCCTGCCAGTCGCCCGGGCTAACGCTGTTGCCGAACCATTGGTGCGCCAGCTCATGGATCACCGTGGTCTCGCCGGCGCCCGATGCACCGAATGTTGAGAGCGTCTGGGTTTCCAGCGCCCAACGCACATCCTGATTGAGCAATGCAACACCGTAGACCTCGAAGGGGTAGGGAGCGATCAGGTCGGCAAGAAAATCGATCATCTCGCCGGTCTTCTCGAACTTGGACTGGACTGCCCGGGGCGTTCCTCTGGGGAAATAGTTGCGAATCGGAACGCCGTCAGGACTCTCACTCACCTCAATTTCGTAGTCGCCAATGTGGATTGTCGTCAGGTAGCTGGCCGTGTTGTCGGCTGTATCCCAGGTATAGGTTATGCGACCCTCATCTTCACGTACGTCCGTCAACAGGCCATTGGCCGCCACAATGTAGTCCGGGTCGACGCCAACGCGAAACGTATATGTGGCCTTGTCCTGTGGGTGGTTGTTGACTGGATACCAACCCATAGCGCCCGACGGTTCGCTGGCCACAAACGTGCCGTCGATCTGGGTTAGCCATCCGACTTCAGAATAGGAGGCGCCGGGGTCAATAATCGGCTGCGGCTCTCCGCCGTATACGATGGTGGTGGTAAACAGTTGGCCGTCCGCCAGTGAGTGTGCCGGCGTGATGGTCAGCTCGGATTCCATATGGCTGAACAGCGCCTCGTCTCCGTTAACGTCAACGGACTCGACGGTCAAGCCGGCCAGGTCCAGGTTGAAGCTGGAGAGCGGATGGGTCGCCTCCGCCAGAATCGTAGCCGTGGCAGTGATGATGTTGGTTGGCACATCCACGTCGAGATCGAGTGTATAGTGCTGAACATCGTAGCCGCCGTTGCCCATCAGCGGGTAGAATGTGTCGCCGAGACCGGGCGCCCCAGCATACGGGGTTTGCAAAGGTGCACAGGCAACCAAGCTTAAGCTGACCACAAACAGGAGACCGATCAACAATGGACTGAATCTCATAGCGCGGCTCGCAATCTCTGTGACGTTTTTCTATGATGGCGGCTTACCATGTCAAGAATGACCCTGCGTTTACCGTCATTGTGCAACATCTAGTCAATTCGATCATAACCCTAAGCCGACAACTTAGCAAGCAAAAACCGCCACCCTGTCAGGGTGGCGGTTCCGTATAAGGATGGCTTCTCGAAAAACCCATCCCATTTTTAGTCACTCTGGCCGGCTGCTAGGGAGTGCCAAACCATTTCTGGAAGACCTGATCATAGACGCCGGTTTCCTGAATCTGTTCAAGGGCCAGATTGAGCCCTTCGAGGACGAGAGGTCGGTCTTTACTCACGGCGATTCCATACTGTTCGTCAGTGACCGGTCCGCCGACCAACTTGATGGCTGCGCCCGGGTTGCTCTTGATGAAGTCGATGATCACCGGCATATCGAGCACGACGGCCGTCACCTCAGCATTGACTAGCGCCTGCAGGGCAGGAACCGCTTCGTCATAGGCCGACACTTTCGCCTCCGTCTGATCGGCGACAAACTCAGCGCCGGTCGTTCCCTTCTTCACGCCGACAGTCACGTCGGCGGTGAGATCGTCGGCGCCCATGATGGTCATGTTGTCGGTCAGCACGGCCACGCCTTGTCCTGAGCTGAAATAGGAGACCGGCGCCATGTCCGGCTCGAAGTATGGATCTGTGAAGTCGACGCGTTCCTTGCGCCCCTCGGTGATGGTAATGGCGCTAATCGCTGCATCAAAGTCGCCGTTTTCCAAGCCATTGAAGATCTCTTCAAATGGCGTGGTGGCATAGGCTATCTCAAATCCGGCCGCAGCCGATAGCGCATTCATCATGTCGATATCAAAGCCGGACAGATTGCCGTTTTCATCGACGAAGACAAAGGGCTCGAATTCTGCATTGATGCCTACACTGATGATCGGCGTGTCGATTGGCTCCGCGGCACTGACGGCTTCTGCAGAAGCGGCCTCTTCAACCGGTTCAGCTGTGGGTAGCGTTTCCTCAGCAACCTCTTCGGCCGGAACTTCAGTCGCCTCGTCGACAGACTCTTGCGCGGCTGGTTCTTCAACAACCTGCTCTTCTGCAACGGCAGGCTCTGCCGGTTCGGGCGTCTCCTTTGAGCCGCCACATGCGGCAAGCGATAGGACAAAAATGGCGAGCAGTGTAGCCAATAGTTTTCGATTCATGGTGCGCTCCCGGTTCGAACGGAGGATTGAAATTCAGGCCGATGGTTGACAAAAGTGCGGAAAACAGACGGATGAGAGACTGCTGCATTGATGCATCAACGCGAGTCACGCTGCCGAAGCCGCGCAGGCTATCTCCCTAAGTAATGGGGATCATTATACGGAGAACCCGGCGAAAGCGAAATATTGCACTGGCCACAGCGCATTCAACTCTGTTGTTGTCAATGCGACCAACTCAGATTGCCGCCATAATTGAGATGCACTCTGTGTTGACAGCCATTCGCCGGTTGTTGCCTAACTTTGGAGGCTCTGCTCTCGTTGAACTGCCTCCAAAGGGCCTCGTATGGGCGATCAACTGTTGAGATCCTGGAGAGGCGAAAGTGATTCGAATTCCTGTCAAAATTCGGGTATACTGACCCGGCATTATCCAGGGGAAACCCATCTGTTTTTCGTGCAAATTGACCACATCAGTGTGATCCGTATCCTATTGACTGTCGCACCGACATTCCGTTGGCGGAGGCGAGTCCGTGCCTGATCGAAACGGAAGAATAGACACAGATTCTGGGGGGAATTCATGACTGCATATCAGGGAGGCGTCGCCATTACTGGCGCCGGATTTATGGGGCCTGCCCATTTGGAAGCTTTGCGTCGACTTGGCATACATGTAGTCGGCATCCTAGGGTCGTCGCCGGAGAAGTCACGCGCGGCAGCCGACCAGCTGGGGCTTGAGAAAGCGTATGCGAACTTCGATGCCATTTTGTCCGACGACGATGTTCAAGTTGCTCATCTCACCACGCCCAATCGAGTTCACTTTGCCACGGCCCGTGATGCACTCTTGGCGGGCAAACATGTGCTCTGCGAAAAGCCGTTGGCCATGAATACGATGGAATCTGCCGAACTGGTGGCGTTGGCTGAGAAGAGCGGACTCGTGGCGGGCGTCAACTACAATATGCGCTTCTATCCGCTGAACTTGGAGGCGCGTGCCCGTGTTCAATCCGGTCAATTGGGCGACATCTTCACCATTCACGGCAGCTACGTCCAGGACTGGCTGCTCTATCCCGGCGACTATAACTGGCGTGTGCTGGCCGAAGAGGGCGGTGCGCTGCGTGCCGTGGCCGACATCGGCACACATTGGCTCGATCTTGTCACAAGCATCACCGGGCTGGATGTGGAAGCAGTCTTTGCGGATCTGAGTACAGTGCATCCGGTCCGCCGGCGACCGACCGGCGAAGTCGAAACCTTCTCGGGCAAGGTAGAGGAGATTGACGCCACCGAGCCCATCGACATCGAAACCGAGGATTGCGGCTCGATCCTGCTGCGGCTCAAAGGGGGAGCGACGGCCAATCTCTGGGTTTCGCAGATCACGGCCGGGCGCAAGAATTCTTTACGCTACGAGATTGGCGGCTCCGAGCAGGCCCTTGCCTGGAACAGCGAGCAGCCCAATGAACTCTGGATCGGCCATCGCAATCAGCCCAACGAACTTTTGCTGCGTGATCCCGGCCTGGTCTCCGAACTGGCCCGCACCTACATCACCTACCCCGGCGGCCACAATGAGGGCTATGATGATTCATTCAAGCAGTGCTTCAAGGCATTCTATGGCTATCTGGCCGCCGGCGACTTGTCAGCGCCAGCGCCATTCCCGACTTTTGTCGACGGGCATAAGGAGATCGTATTGTGTGAGGCGATCTTGAAGAGTCATCAGGAGCAGGGCTGGGTAAGCGTGGACAATGGCTAACATGAGAATATGACTCAAGTAACGATCCACGAAGCAAAAACACACCTCTCCCGCCTTATCCGCGAAGCATTGGCGGGTGATGAGATCATCATCGCCCGTGGAACGCAGCCGCTGGTGAAATTGGTTGTCTTGCCGGAAGCGCGATCTCAGCGACGTATGGGCGGCGCAAAAGGTGTAGTTCAATACATGGCTGACGATTTCGACGCCCCCATCGAAGATCTTCAGGAATACATGAAATGAAATTGTTGTTGGATACCCATGCTTTCATCGCTCAAGCCATGTGCGAAAAAATGGCGTTGCTCACTGCGGACGCAAACATGCAGGGCTACGATGTGCCCATCATCTGGTGAAGGGAATCTACCAACCTGGAGAGAGCGTCCCGCATCAAGTAGAAAGGAATAACCAAAATGCAACTCGGATTCGTTAGCGCCATCCTACCCGATCTGTCGCTGGAAGAAGTGCTCGACTTCGCCGCGTCTGAAGGCTTCGACTGCGTCGAGGTCATGTGTTGGCCCAAGGGCAAGGCCGAGCGCCGCTACGCCGGCGTGACCCACATCGATGTCGTCGATCTTTCGCCGGACGATGCCGCGGCCATCAACGAACTGTGCGCGACCAAGGGCGTCAGCATCAGCGGGCTCGGCTACTATCCGAACCCGCTGACTCCAGACAAAGCCGAGGCCCAGGTCTACATTGATCATATCAAGCAGGTGATTCTGGCTGCCGAGACATTGGGGCTGACCTCGGTCAACACCTTCATCGGCCGTGACTGGACCCGCTCAGTCGACGACAACTGGGATCGTTTCCTGGAAGTCTGGCCGCCGCTGATTCAGTTTGCCGAGGAGCATGGCATTCGTATCGGCATCGAAAACTGTCCCATGTTCTTCTCCGGCGATGAATGGCCGGGCGGCAAGAACCTAGCCAGTACGCCTGCCATCTGGCGACGGTTGTTTGAGGCCATCCCCAGCGCCAACTTTGGGCTCAACTATGACCCGTCGCACATGGTCTGGCAACAGATGGACTATCTCAAGCCTTTCCGAGATTTTGGCGACAAAATGTTTCACCTCCATGCCAAAGACGTGCGCGTCGACAAGCACCGGCTGGATGAGGTCGGCATCATGGCCAATCCGCTTGAATATCATACGCCCAAGCTGCCGGGACTGGGCGATGTGGATTGGGGGCAGTTCTTTTCTATGGCAACCGATTCCGGCTACGATGGCCCCATCTGTATCGAAGTCGAAGATCGTGCCTATGAGGGTTCGCTGGAGGCCCGCAAGGGGTCGCTTCGCCAGAGTGGCCGCTATCTGCGACAGTTTTTGCCGTAGCCAAGGCGTCTGTCAGCAGGTTCCGTTGAACAATCAAAAAGGGGCGGGCAATTTGAAAATTGCCCGCCCCTTTTTGATTGCCTTACTGTCTGTTACTTTCGCTCCGCCTCATCAGACCGCCTGCTAATGTCCGACGACATATCCCAGATTTGCTTGATCCCGATTGTCACTGCCACAACCAGCAGCACAAATCCGACTGTTGACATGGGAATGCCGAGTAGAGATGTATCCATGGTCATCGAGACCGCAGCACCGACGATGATACCGACAAGAATCATGCCGATGGCCAGCCGCTCGCCAACTGCCTGAACCCCGTCAAGCTTCTTGTTGAGTGATTCTGTGTCCACCACCAACTGAAACTTGCCTGCCTCATATTGGTCGAGCCATTTGAGTGTGGCTTCCTGCAAGGAGGGCATGCGGCGAATCACCTCTTTGCCCGTGCGTACGGCCTGTGTTTTGAGGGACTTGGTGACGTTGTCGACGCTGAACTGTTGTATCATCAGCTCGCGTACCTGTATGAATGCGGTATCGATCAGCATTGGAGCCGGATCGAGCGTGTAGACGATCTCCTCGGCCTGCATCAGCGCCTTGATGGCCAGCGTCAGATCGCCGCGCATGCGTAGGCCTGCATCGTACATCTTGTCGAGCGCCGCCGTCATGACGCTGCCGAGGCCGGCGCCGGTGCCGCTGGTGTCGTAGACCATGTAGCGGTTGACCATCTGTTCCATCTGCTCACGGAATACCTGCTCATTGAATGGCCTGAAGGGCGTACTCAGTTGTATCATCACGCTGGCCAGTTCTTGTGCATCCACAGAGCGGATGGCCCAAATCAGGTCGATGAGGGCCATGCGGTCATCCGAATTCAAGAATCCCATCATGCCCATGTCTAGGAAGACAACATCGCCGTTGTCCATGTCGACCATCACGTTGCCGGGATGTGGATCGCCGTGAAAGAAGCCGTCGATCAGAATCTGTTTGATCATTGCTCGCAAAAAAGTCTTGGCCAACGCTTTACGATCAAAACCGGCCGCGTCGATTGCGTCGACATCGGTGATTTTGACGCCGGAGACGAAATCCATGGTCATGACTTTGGTCGTGCTGGCCACCGGATAGATAGCCGGGACGCGAATGCCTTCAAGATCGGCCAAGGCGAACCTGAGCCGCGTCGCCCTATAGGCTTCGTTGGTGTAGTCGAGCTCCTCCATGATGTTCTTGGCAAAGACCGAAAAAATACCGCTCATGTCGGTGTTGCGCGCCCATTCAAAGCGTTTCTCCATGGTCTCGACCGCGTCCTGCATAATACCCAGGTCAGCTTGGACCTTGGGAATGATCAACGGTCGTTCCACCTTCACAACCACATGGGTGCCGTCAAACATGGTCGCCTCATGGACCTGCGCCGTTGACGCGGCAGCCAGTGGCTCAAAGTGAAACTCGGAAAATATCTCGTCCATAGGCCGCCCGATCTCCTCTTCAACCACTTTTACGGCCTCAGCCGATGGAAACGGCGCCACATTGCTCTGCAGTTTCGCCAACTCGGTCTGCCATTCCGGTGGCAACGCCTCGGAACGACTGGAGACCATCTGGCCCAGCTTCACATAGGTGGGGCCCAGTTCCTGAAGCATGACTCGGACTTGGGCCGGCGCGGAGACGTTATCCATCGTATGTGCGTGGGGGAAGAAGAGGAGGCCGATGTATTCTCGGATCGGCTCTAGCGGTGTCTTCGCCAGTGAAATGTCCAGTCCATAACGCCACATGGTGTCGTAGACCTGTTGGAAACGCATGTTTTCCACAAACGTGTTGCGACCGCTGACCGGCAGTTTTGTGAACCAGCGCCAGTACGATTCCCCAGATTCGATCTCGTCTAAAATCGGCCGATTCAGACCCAGAACGGCGTCGAAGAGTGCCAACAGAAGGCCGATGATGGCGCCGGCAAAGAGCAAAGTGAAGATGTTGTCGAAATCCCATTCAATCGGGCTGATCAATGCGACCAACACGAGCATAAAGCTGTTGATCACAATCATGAAAAGACCCAGTGTCCGGATCACGTAGCGACCTGTGGCGAAAATGACGAAAGGCCGTACAAATGTATTGATTAGCCCAAAGATGGTTCCGAAGAAGAGGAACCAGAGGATACTGGCATTCTGAATCTCCAGGCCTGGCAATAGTAGTACGGTCAGGGATATCAGAAGTGTATTGATAAGAAGACGAAACACAAGAAAAAACATGTTTGCTCAACCTTTCGGCAAGGTATCTGTTGATCCAACCGGTGCAATCCAACTGCATGCGTAATCAGTCATGGAGAGCGAATCTCACGGCATCCTTGGACAGGAATTCTGATCCGCTAGCAGCTTGTCGGAGAGAAGCAGAATAGAACGCTGATCATGCGGATCTGGCTGATATTCGCGGATAAATACAGGAATAATCCGGTCTTTTTCCGCCATATCCGCCCGATCCGCGTTCCATTTCGTGTCTCTCCGACAGACTGCTAGCGGAATTATACGTGCCACGACACATTCGGACCAACTGAGCTTCATGATAGTCTGCATATCACCACCGTTAATTCACCACCGTTAATTCACCACCGTCAATGTTAGACATCAGTCTTGGACATCAATGTCGACATAGTCTATTGAGATCCAACCAGAGATTTCTCCATCTGTTTCTCTATCCGCAATTGGTATCGTCCCCGGTCTATTCTGTTCAAACGCACCCAACACGACCTGTACCCAATCGCCGTCGGCACTCACTTCCAGCACCTGATGACTGGACCCATCGGTCACATAGCCGATGCGAGTGAAGTTGGATCCTGGGCCGCTGCGAATACTCAGACGCGCGCCTTCTGTGCGTACAATGGCGATCTGCGTCGACACAGAAATGGCGTCCCCTTCAACGGTATCGTTGTTGGCGCTTCGTTCTACTGCTTCATCGCTTGTATCTTCTACTGCTTCATCGCTTGTATCTTCTACTGCTTCATCGCTTGTGACTACGGTGTTTGTGACTGCAGTGTTTGTGGCTGCGGTGCCGGAGCCCTCATCGTCTGATATTACACTGGCTGATCCTACCGGCAAAGGAGCAACGTCTGAGATAGCCTCCCCTGCTTCGACAGTAAGAATGTAATCCCCTGACAATGCGTCACCATAGGTCGCAACCTCAACGATCAGCGTGAGATCGGTGGGGATCTCAAAACGCTCGATGGATGAATTGACGGTCTCATGAGTTTCAGCGTCATCGTTGGATGCCAGGAGCGCTTCTGACAGATCATAGAGGCGCAAAATGGTGTCGAGGCGTCCCGTGCTGTCTACCAGATAGGCATTCACCATCTCTCCAGCCTTCAGCGACAGCGTGTAGCGTACACGTACGTTTGGCTCAAGCTTGCCTGTTACCGATCTGTCCAGTTTCAGGACGCCGGCATCTATGAACTCGATCCGGGTCAGACCGTCCAAGTGTCGGATAGCCGCTTCAAGCTCCGGATCTCCAGTACCCAGTAGCGTCTCCTCGTTCACCGGCACGCGGATGGTCGGAGCG
Source organism: uncultured Chloroflexia bacterium (assembly GCA_963765875.1). GTDB lineage: Bacteria > Chloroflexota > Anaerolineae > Caldilineales > Caldilineaceae > JAWKOK01. The sequence goes on along the minus strand of CAVXYK010000029.1, from coordinate 89,549 downwards.
ACGCCCTTTCCTTCAATCAAGATTTCGCCGTCAAGGTCGACCACTCGTCCCTCTGAATACTGGAAGAGGATATCGTCCGGCATAAGCGCAACATCAATCGTCCCGCCCAGCCCTGCTGTGGGATAGTGCCCAACGATGGCCGCTCGATCTTGCAGCGCCATGTCGCGCACGAAAAACTCACAGGCGCTATTACAATTGGGTCCCGCGAGCACGGCCACGGCGCCGGCGTAGCGTAGATCCTCAGACGGTAAGTAGAATTGATTGATGGTTTTCGGGTCGAAGTAAAACGCATCCAGGTCCTCGTCATAGAAGCCGATGCTGGCCAGTGCCAGCTCCTCATCATGGAAGTAGGCGGCCATCTGGTCGGCGAGGAAAGCGCTGCCCCCACCGTTCTGTCTCATGTCGACAATCAAGCCGGGTACACTCTTGTTCTTAAGCGTGTAAACAAGTCGTTCCCACAATTGGATGGTCAACAGCTTGTTGTCGGAAAAACTATAGATCTTCGCATATCCATAGCCATTGTCTAACTGCGTATATTCGACGGGCAACTGAAACCCGTCTATTCCGGTGTTGAAAGAAGAGAAATTGAAGCTTTCCGTTTCGGCCTCTGAGGTCAAAGATACTGTGATCGGCGACTGGGCGTCGGGGTTCCGATAGGTCACGTCAACGACAGCGCCTAGCGGCGAGCGCACGGCATAGCGCAGTTTCTGCAGCCGTTCAAAATGGCTGGTGCTAAAGGGTGCTGAAAGCGCCACTGTTTCCTGAATAAATTCGTCGATGGGACTTCCGTTCATGCTGATGATCTCTGCGCCCTCGACAATGCCCGCTCGATCCGCCGGTCCGCCTGCCACGATGTAATTGGTGATGACGCGTCCGTTGTCCAGTTCGCGGATGGCCATGCCCAGCCCGCCGCCCGCCTCGAAGCGGAAATCCTCGACGACGAACGGCCCGCTCACGTGGCCGTCCGGTATCGAAAATGAGAAATCGCGCAGCGCTCGTCGAAAGGCCAGATCGTCGTTATTGGCGGCTGCTTCTTCAAAGCGCCCCCGGAAGGTAGCCCGGAGCGCGTCCCAATCCAACTGTTTGTATTCCGTAAAGGCATATTCATTGCTCAGTAGATCGACCAAAGCGTCGAACGCATCATCGTATGCCAGCGCTGAGAAGTCTTCCATTTCTCGGCCTGCCGGCTCGAACAAGTCGATGTTCGGAAAGCGAGAGCGGTCAAAGGTAAATGGTTCCGAATCCATGTTGACGATCGTATATCCCTGGGGAATCCCCACAACGGGATCGTCTACGCTGAATAGCCGACCATCGTCGCCGAAGCCGGCGGGAAATCCTTGCCCATCGTCCGGTGCATAGACAAGCAAGGATCCGCCGATGATTTCTCGAAAGGTGTCGGCTTTTCCGCTGACTTTGGTTGACGCATAAGTGGTTGACCAACCTCCTCCAAAGAGATCCCGCTCCTCAAGAAATGGATCGCCAAAGACGTTGGCCCAGTATGCGATCGAAAAGACCATGACGCCGGTGTCATCTTCTCCGTCATTGTCCACATCCCGCAGCGAGGCTTGGGGGTTGATCGGGAGCGAAATCGAGTAGGAAAATGGTGAAGTGTGAAAGTCGGATGTGATCTGGCCGATCGTTTGAGATTCGATGGGCAAGATATAGCCTTGATCGCGGTCGACAAACCCGGCCTGGTCTTCCAGAATTACCATGGGCGCTTCGGTGCCGATTGTGAAGAATGCGTTTGTGTACGACACTTCGCCCTTGATCGCGACCGGTCCCCCCTGATCATTCTTGATGATTGCAGCTGGAACAGCCGGAGGTTCTGTCTGTGCATGCACAGACGGAACCGTCCACAGGTCGGACATGAGTATGAGCAAGATCGTCAACAGTACGGCTGTCAATAAATTCGCGGAGAAGGATCTGTGGACGTGCTTCACGATGGTTGAGAACAATGAGGCCATGGATGGTCTGCTCCTTCAGGGTTGAGGGCGATGAATCATTGGTCCAGGTATGATCCAGTAGAGATCGATATGTCACAGAACATGGTTCAGGGGACATTTTGAAAGGTGGCCGGCGATCAACCCTATTGTGGCGGAAAGGGTCATCGGTGATCCGTGCGCACATTATACCAGAGTGAAATCTATACGACGAAGGCAAGATTTTCCTGAGGGGATATCTTCACAGCGTAGGAATCTGCTGGCTCGTGCGACGAAATCCGGCATAGATCCATGGCCGGCAGTAGGTTTGACGCTACCATGAGAGCGCCTGTACAATCTCAATACCTATGAATCCTGAAGCGCTTATGCTGCACGTTGCAATTGAGTCGACAGAAAATGGACCGATGACCCGAGTCGTTTCGTCGCCGGTCGGTCAAGCCAGCGCGCCTTTTGTCTCTCCGATGACGTCCGGTGAACGAGACGGCTTCTGGGCAAGCATGTCGGAGCCCATCGATCTGGCGGCCGGCGACCGCTCGGCTGAACAGGTGACTACGCAGTCGTCTCTTGTTCGAACAGTTGGCGAACGGCTTTTCAACGCACTATTTGCCGGTGAGTTGATGTCAAAGTTGAGGGGAAGTCTCGACCTTGCCTATCAACAGAGCGCCGCCCTTCATCTGCGTCTGACCTTGCCCGATAGCGGCTCACTGTTGACCTTGCCTTGGGAATACCTGTTCGACCCGACACGGCATGAGTTTTTGTCATTGTCGCCCCATTCGCCGATCGCCCGCTATGTGGATCGCCGCCATCAAATTCGCCCCCTCGATGTTGAGCCGCCACTGCGTGTGCTCGTCGTGATCGCCAATGCCGAGCGGCTAACCCCGGTCGACGCCCGGCAGGAATGGATCAAGCTGATCGATACGATCGACTATCTTGGCATGGATGACCGGTTGGTTGTCGAGCGCCTGGAGAAGCCGACGCTTTTTGAACTGCAAAAACGTTTGCGTCAGCGCCCGTGCCACATTCTGCACGTAATCGGTCACGCAGTGTACAATGAGGCGGATCAAGATGGCCGACTCGTGCTCGAAGATGAGGTCGGTCGTGGGCGTATGATGTCTGGTCAACATCTGGGGCAATTTCTACGTGATCACTACGCCACGCGGCTTGTGATCCTCCAGTCCTGCGATCCGGTGCTGGATAGAAACAATCCGTTGGGATTGGTGGCACAGAACATTGTGCAGCGCGGGGTGCCGGCGGCGGTCGTGTTGCCGTATGACATGCCCGACAATCTCTCGCTGGCGTTTCTGCATGATCTGTACGCCAATATCGCGCAGATGCAGCCGGTCGACCTGGCCATGGTTGAGGCGCGTAGGGCTCTGGCAAGCGAGGCGCACAATGTGCTGTGGGGTCTGCCGTGGCTGTTGGCGCGTACCACGTCCGGCTATATTTTTGACGACGGACGTCTAAAGCCTGAGGTCATGGCTGAGCAGACTCGTCATGAACCCAGTCTGCTTGAACGGGTGCTGCGATCCAACTTCGGCGGCGATTCTTAACGGTTGCATGACGAGATTTCTTGTCCGCCGGAGCCCGGCTGATTGAACCGGCGCTCAGGATGTCGGAGCAACGACCTGGCATTTCCACATCAAACGTTGATATCGGTTTGTACAGGCTGAGCCTGTCGAAATCTGAAATACCCACCCAGTGAGCGAGGATTATGAGCAAAGCACAGATCGGACTGATCGGGCTGGCCGTCATGGGCCAGAATTTGGTGTTGAATTTAGAACGCAACGGCTATACCGTTGCCGTCTTCAACCGCACAACTGCCACCATGCAGGATTTTGTGGACGGCCACCCCGGCAAGAAGCTGATCGCCACCACAACGTTAGAGGAACTGGTCGATAGCTTAGAGCGCCCGCGTCGCATCATGATTATGGTGCAGGCCGGCCGACCGGTTGACGCAGTCATCGAAGGCTTGATTCCGCTGCTGGATGAAGGCGATCTGATCATGGATGGCGGCAACAGTTTCTACAAGGACACCGAGCGTCGTGCCGAGACTGTCACAGCCGCCGGGCTCAATTTCATGGGTGTGGGCGTCAGCGGCGGCGAAGAGGGCGCGCTCTGGGGGCCCAGCATCATGCCGGGCGGCTCCTACGAGACCTGGTCGGCTGTGCAGCCGCTGCTGGAGGCCATCGCGGCCAAAGCGCCCGAGGACGGCGAGCCTTGCGTGGCCTACTTGGGACCGCGTGGCGCAGGCCACTACGTCAAGATGGTTCACAACGGCATCGAGTATGGCGACATGCAGTTGATCGCTGAAGCCTATGACATTCTGCAACGGGCGTTGGGCCTTTCCGCCGGCGAGCTGGCCGAGATCTTCAGTGAGTGGAACGACGGCGAGCTGGACTCTTTCCTCATCGACATCACCGTCACCATTCTGAAACGCGTCGACGAAGAGACCGGCAAACCGCTGGTCGATCTGGTGCTGGACAAAGCTGCGCAGAAGGGCACCGGCAAGTGGACCAGCCAGGACGCCTTTGACGTCGGCGCACCGATTCCTACTATCAACAGCGCTGTCGTTGGCCGCATCATCTCCAGCCTCAAGGACGAGCGTGTGGCCGCTAGCAAGGTGCTGCCGGGCCCGCAAGGCGTCACCTACGAGGGCGATCCTGCCGTGCTCATCGAGTCCGTGCGCCAGGCGCTCTACGCCTCCAAGATCAGCGCCTATGCCCAGGGCATGGCTCTGCTGCGTCTGGTCAGCGAAGAGTATGGCTATGACCTGAACCTGGGCGAGATCGCTGCCATCTGGCGAGCCGGTTGCATCATCCGCGCCCGTTTCCTCAACCGCATCACCGATGCCTTCCGCAACAACCCGGATCTGCCCAACCTGCTGCTCGATCCCGATCTGGGCGCGGCCGTCATCGAGCGGCTGCCTGCCTGGCGACACGTCGTGCAGACCGCCATCGGCCTGGGCATTCCTGTGCCGGCCTTCAGCGGCAGCCTGGCCTACTACGACTCCTATCGCAGCGAGACCCTGCCGGCCAACCTGATCCAGGCCCAGCGTGATCTTTTCGGGGCCCACACCTACGAGCGCACGGATCGCGAAGGCACATTCCATTCGAATTGGGAATAGGGGGATTGGGGGATAGTGATTAGGGACTGGGGATTAGGGGCTGGGGAAAAGGCTTGACTCAAGATGCCAATCCCCATTCCCCATTCCCTAATTCCCAATCACCTACCCCCCTACATCATGAACCGCTGGATAATCATATTCTTCCTCACATTGACATTGGGCGGGGCCTGGCTGTGGATGAGCCAGGTGCCGGTCGACGCTACCGTGGTGGCGCGTGAACCACAGCCGGCCGTCGGCTACCGCGCGCCCGATTTTGCCCTGGACACGCTGGACGGGCAGACTTTTGTGCTCAGCGAGATCGTTGGGGTACCAGAGGGAACGCCGGTCGTGCTCAACTTCTGGGCGACTTGGTGCGGGCCGTGCAAGCGCGAAATGCCTGCGCTACAGCAGGCGGCACAGCGCTATGACGGCGATGTGCTGATCGTTGGCGTGGACCAGGGTGAACCGGCTGCGACCGTGCAGCAGTTTGTCGACGAACTGGGTCTCACCTTTGAAATACCTATGGACACGGACGGGGCCATCGGCTCACGCTACAACGTGCGCGGTCTGCCCACGACCTTCTTCATCGACGGCGACGGCGTGATCCAGGAGATCTGGGCGGGCGAGATGAACGCCATCACCCTGGCCGAGAAGACCGAGTCGATCCGGTGAAACAACGTTCGTAGCAACGACTTCAGTCGTATCGTGGCCAGATGTCTGACTTTCGCAAAAAGTCAGACATCTTCACGCTCGACAGGGCGTGGAGATGGACCTCATGGTAAACTGAGTTCACGGTCAATAGTTCTACTCCACGTTCACCCAACAGGAGCCCGTACGTGCCCACCCAACGGCCCCGAGCCCTCATCCTTGAAGCCAACCCGCTCGACAAGGCTCCTCTGCGCACGACCACAGAACTGAAGAATTTGAAGCGTCTGCTCGAACCCCAGGGTTTCGCCATTGAATTCGGCCTGGCCACGCGTGCCGAAGAGATACAGTCGCTGCTGCGCCAGCAGACACCCGATATCCTCCATTTCGCCGGCCATGGCGACTCCGCCGGCGATCTCTACGCCGAGGACGAAGCCGGCAACGCCGCCGTCATCCCCATGGACGCGCTGGCTGAGGCCGTGCGAATCTTCAACCGCGAGACCAACGGCAAACTGCGCCTGATCGTGCTCAACGCCTGCTACGGCGCTCGCCAGGCCAAGCAACTGGCCCGCCATGTCGAGTGTGTCATTGCCGACCACGAGCCGATACCTGACGACAGCGCCATCGCCTTTGCCGAGGAGTTCTACAGGTCGCTGGCCGGCGTTTTTTGGTGGTACGGGCCTTCGATTACGACTGTAACCAGGTTTCATTCAAGGGACTGTTGCCGATGGTTGAGGATCTGGTTCTGCTGACTCGCCCCGATGTCGACGCCGAACAGGTGATCTTCGCCAAAAAACTCTCGACTGAGCATCTTGACTATCTTCGCCATTGGTTTGACAAGCCATGGGCCAAGGTCTCGCTGGCTGACCTGAGCGACCGCAAGGAGCGGATCAGTCTGGTCGACGTCTATGTGCCGCTGCAGGTCGATTTTGGAATCGTCGTGCAGACCAAAGATCAGAAGATCGAAGATTGGCGGGCGGATATCGACGACAGCGAACGGCGTTCTGGTCTGGCGGAGGGCATGAGCGTGGTGATGAACAACAACAGCGGATTTGGAGTGGAACGGATTATTGTCTGAAAATGTATAATTACATTACAATATCAGTATAATAATTGGTGCGAATGATGGATTTTGAATTCGATCTTGCCAAGAGTGCTTCCAACAAACAGAAACATGGAATCGACTTCAATGAGGCCAAAGCGCTGTGGTCAGATGAAGAACGGCTCCAGATTCAGGCCAAAAGCGATACCGAGTCACGGTACGCATTGATCGCGACCTATCGTGGAAAGTTGTGGACCGCATTTTATACGCTTCGCGAAGAGCGCATTCGGCTTATCTCCGTGCGACGAGCCAGAAAGGGCGAGGTTCAGCTATATGATGAAAGCTGAAGAATTTGGATGATCTATTTGATCGTGGGGACGACATCACGCCTCACCTAGATTTGACGACGAAGACCCGGCCGGGACGGAAACAGCGGCGAGTTAATGTCGATTTCCCCGAATGGATGATTGAATCGCTGGATCGTGAAGCTGGTCGCGTTGGCGTGACGCGGCAGTCGATCATCAAGATGTGGATCGCTGAGCGAATTGACGCCGAAGTTGTGAAACGATAGCTTGAACTGTAGGTCGGATTGGGTATCCGACCGGCCAAGCTCAGCTTAGCCTAGCCAGGCGGAATGCCATTCCGCCCTACATGGCGTCTGGCGCCCGAACTGACTCCGCCGGTCAGACTTCTTCGCGCTCAGCAAGCCGCGGTACAGTTCGACGTTTCACTCATTCTCCCCAGGCAAAAAGAACATCGTGCACCAGACGATCATCAGGTCGGGCAGAGCGTAGCTCAGGTCGATCCAGCCGTGGGCTAGGGCGGCCAGCGACGCGGCCAGGAAGCCGAGCGCCCAGATTTCTTGCTCGCCGGTGATCGCTTCGCCGGCCGAGCGGAAACGCCGCCAGAGCCGGGCAATGCCGCTGGCCCAGAAGCCCAGCCCCAGCGCCAGCCCAACCAAGCCAAGGCGTGTCCACCAGTCCAGCAGCCAGTTGTGGGGATGGTTGAGGTTGGGTTCTTGCCAGGCCTCGGGCAGGATGTAGCCGCTTCGGTAGGCGTAGAGGAAGTTGTCCGGCCCCACACCAAACGGTAGATGATCCAGCGCCATCTGCCAGGCGCTGCGCCAGAGCTGGATACGCAAAAACCCGGTACCCTGAGAGAAATCGAGTAGGCGCTGAAAGCGTTCCGTGCCCAGGAACGGGGTCACTGCCAGCACCGCGACCGCAGCTAGTGCTGCCAGAACCCAGAGGGGCGCAGTCGACTGGCTGCGTTGCTTGAGCAGACGTCGGCCGCCCACCCAAAGCACGATGAAGCTGACCGGCAGTGCAAGCAACAGCGCACCTTTGCTGAACGTGAGCAGCAAGGCCGCGCCCTGGATCCCGGCCAGTATCAACCAACCAATTCGCGTCCATCTATCTCTGACAAAAAGACCCAGCGCCAGCGTCACCGCCAGGCTGCGCTCCAGGTAGAGCGCCAGATTGTTGGGCGAACCGTAGAAGGCACGAATGCGCTGGACGCCCTCGGCGCTGATGAGCATGGAGCCGGCGGCGAACTGCCACAGCCCCACAAGCGAGACGACCGTCGCACCGGCCAGCCAGGACCACAGAATCAGCCGTCGATCCGTTGATGGGCTGCGCGACGTCGAGAGCGTGAGCGTCAGTAGCAGGGCAAAGATCCCGCCGGCGAGAAAGACCGTGCGCCATTCGTGTAGTGCTAGATCCGTGTGGGCAGCTGCGACCGCGGCGATGAGCGCCCAAGAGACGATGGCGGCCAAAATCCAGCCTGGTGAGAACCAACTCCTTGAAAAACTTGATCCCCGAAGATCACGAAGAGACACGAACGATGATTGCCCTTCGTGTCCCTTCGTGTCCCTTCGTGGATCAGTTTTTCCCATCATCGATTGCAGAACTACGTACACCACCCAGATCACCAGCCCGCCGAAGACGCCGACGTCGATGAGGCTGAAGCTGCGACCCGGCAGCAGCGGCAGCGGGTAGGTGAAGTAGAAGGGCAGACCGAAGAGCAGCGCTCCGATCCAGAGTGCCGGGCGCGTTAATGCAGCCAGGCCGAGCAGGGCTACTCCACTCAGGCAGAGAAACCAGAGGTCTGTGGCTGTACCAAACGTAGCCAGCATTAGTCCGAGTGTGGCCAGACCGGTTGCTGCTTGGACCAGGCTGGAAAGCACACCATTGAATGGAGTCGGTTGAGTGGACAGTGCGCCACGTTCACGACGCGCGAACGTCCATCCGACGATCCCGTGCAGCCCGGCCACAGCCAGCCAGAACGCGGTCACCAGCATCGCTGCGCCCGGCCAAATCGGTGCTGGAACCGGCGGCAGGGCGTCGATGGCCACTGCTCGCAGCGGTCTCTGGGTCCAACCGCGCCAGATCTCCAACCGTACGCTGTGGGGACCTGCCGTACTTGGGGCCTGGTGCACTCGAATCCAGACGGGCGCAGGCTCGCTGTCTTCCGCTTGATTGTCCGGTTGTGTGTCAGGGTCATAGAGAGGCTTGTAGCCTGCTGGATGCCCCTGGCTGTTGTTATTGCCGCGGATGACGGGTAATTCTGAAGCCGGTGCGCCATCGACTGTGACATAGAGATAGCCCCAGTAGTCCCCGGTCGCCAACTGGAGAGCTAGTTCGTTCCCCTCATACGTGAACTCAACGACGCCGGCTGGTTCGTGCCAGGGATCGGCCGGTTCGCCCGGATCTGCCCCGGCTGCACTGATCGTCCAGCCGGGTCCGTACTCGAAGAAGGGGCTATCCATGCCGGCGACGGTGCCTGGCGTAAGACTGTCCACCGGCAGCGCAAGGGCCTGCTGCGGCGTCTGGGCCCGGAGCGATCCGGCCCAAGTAAGCCAGCTGATTCCGGCGACGGCCAATAGAAAGGCCAGGCCTAGCAAGGTCCAGTGGATGGGCTTCCGTTGCCTGCTGGCCGATGGGCCGGTCTCCCGATTGGTCTTTTGAGAGGTCTCTGAGTCGGCGGTCATGATGGTTGCATGGTATCATCGGCCCGTGTGGACGCCAATTCATTGGTTCAGGATTCGATTCGTCCTTTTCGACAGACGGGTGTCCAAGTCTGAGGCCACATGGGGGTGACCACATGAGAGCGACCAAAGGCAGGGGCAATCTGTTGAGGGATTGGCCTCCATTCCTTACCTGACGCGTGAACGGGTCAGGAATTGACCGTCAATCCAGGCTTCGCTATAATCAGGATCGCGTCTTTTCGGGGGCGAACGTGGATTATTGGTCCACCGGATGTCTGCTCGTTTGATGGTAAGTCGGTCACATGAGCGGGATGAACGTGGGCAGAGAGAAGGTGATTGTGGCAGACGAGCAGAGCGGAAATCCGTTGGAAGATTTTGCAGCCGAGTTGAGCGACTCATTGCCTGGTAAATCGGTTGAGATCAAGAACTCGTCGGTCGACCTGGTCGAGGGCGGCCAGGTGAAGATGCAGCAGTCTGCCGCTCGTTCGGTACAGGCCAGTGCATTGAATATGGAAGAATCGGCGGCCGGCTTTGTGCGTGCCGGATCGGTTGATGCCGGCGATAGCGCCATCGCTGTTGTGGTGGCGGCCGATGTGAATTTGGATGATGTGACCACTTCGCTGGTGGCGGCCAAACGTGTCAGTGCCCGAAACATCCGCGCGTTTGCGATCGTTGCCGCCGAATTGGATGGCGATGCAAAATCGGTGCTGACCCCGGTCACCGCTTTGGCGGCCGGCGCCGGATTTGCGCTGACCCTGGTCATTCTCAGGAGTATGGCCTCGGCGGTCTTCTCAAGACGCCGCCGCAGGGTCGATGCTTAGGGACCTGTTGTAGAGTCTGTAGCAGTGGCAATCTGGGCGCCGATCTGCCTGTTTCTCTCGAAATCGAGGATTCGAACGGTTGGTCCGCAGGAACTTAGGGATTTGGGCGATGTTGTTGTCATCACGAACCAATGGATATCGCTGCTGAAAATACTGATCAATAGAGATCGATGTGTCTGATTATGGGAAGAGGAGTCGTTGAGAATGGATAAGTTGCAGTTGGGCGCCCAAGATCGTGAGATCACCGGGCGCAAGGTTAAACAGGTTCGTGCCGAAGGTTTGGTGCCGATTGTCGTCTATGGCCCGACACAAGAGTCGGTCAGCCTTCAGGTCAATTCGCGTGAATTTGAGCGAACGCTGCATGCGGGCGGCATTTCGCAGCTTGTCGAGCTCGTTGTCGACGGCGGCACGACTCACAATGTGTTGGTTCGCGAGCTTCAGCGCCATCCGGTGAACCATAGCCTGATGCACGCTGATTTTTATGTTGTGAACATGTCTGAGAAGCAACAGGTCTCCGTTGCCATCCATGGCTTAGGTGAGGCGGAAGGCATGATGGCCGGCCTGATGATGTTGCAGGCCCTTGACCAGGTTGAGATTGAGGCGCTGCCGTCGGATATCCCTTCCCATATCGAGATCGACATTTCGCCATTGACGATGGAAGAATCGATCACGGTTGCTGATCTGCCCGATATGCCGGGCATTGAGTACTTGACGCCTGCAGATGAGGCTGTCTTTATGTTGGTCGTCACCCGTGAAGAAGAGGAAGAGGAAGTCGACGAAGAGCTGGAACTCGAAGGCGAGGCCATGCTCGAGCCGGAAGTTATCTCAGGCGGCAAGGCAGACGAAGAAGAAGACGAAGGATAGTCAGTGTAAATCTGATTTTAGAGCAACAAAAAGGTCGGTCTCATATCGAGACCGACCTTTTTTATTGCTCTGAATCCCCACAGGTTAGAAATCCCCGTGTTAGAAATGACTCCACTGCAAAAAAGAAATTTGCCACAGATAGCCACAGATAAAGAGCTGATTTTCACAGATGTCTACCAGGTGTCCAGAGTAATCCCGGTAGCATCTGTGTTTTATCCATTTTTTATCTGTGTAAATCTGTGGCGAAAAAGGCTTTTTGTAGTGGAGTCAGAAATACCAGTGTTAGAAATCCACTGGGTTAGAAATCACCGTCTGCCAGGAACTGCATAGGATCGACGGCCACACCGTTGATTTGCAGTTCCCAGTGCAGATGAGCGCCTGTGCTGCGGCCGGTCGTGCCGACTCTGCCGATTGAATCGCCTGGACTGATCGCATCACCTTCGGAAACGTACAACTCACTGAGGTGCCAGTAACCCGTCAACACGCCGCGACCGTGGTCAATGATGACCGCATTGCCACGGATGGTCATTGGCTCGGCCAAAACGACTGTGCCTCTGGCCGGGGCTGTGACGGACACAGTGTCTGGCGCGGCAAAATCCTGGCCGGCGTGATACCCGTAGCTGATGGAATCACCGCCAGTGTAGACTCGACGCGTGCCGAAGGGGCTGCTGGTTGGATATTCGGAACCAATGGGGCGTCTGACAAAGGTCGACCAGTAGGGCTCCGATGATACCGTCGACCAGACTTGATTGACGCGTTCCTCTTCGGCGATTACCGCCGTGGGATCGAGCAGATCGGATTTTTCATCGGGCAGGACGATTTCCTGGCTGGCATAGCCGCCATCGACCACAGTTACCTGCCAGCTCTGTGCGACCGGGAGGCCCCGGCCAGCCAAATAGCTGACTGTGATCGTGTACGTGCCCGGCTCCAGCAGCGCGGGCACCGGCAGATAGGTGAATTGACGCAGCGGGTCTTCGTCGGTCTGTGTGAAGACCAGCGGAATGTCGCCGAAGCTGGCGGCAAGAAATGTGGGGCGATCCGCGCTCACGGTCAGCATGCCTGTGCGGCCCTGGGTGAGTGGATCCGTGAACTCAAGTGCGGTAACGGCGCCAAAGCGAAGAGATGGGTCGGGGTTGAAATCACCTGAGGCTCTGATCGGCTGGCCCGGGAAAAGGCGTGCATCGTCTGCAAGCCCGTTCAGAGTCAATAGCGTTTCCAGCTCTTGCCCGGTCCGTTGCGCAACTGATCTTACTGTGTCACCGGGCAGCGCGCGAACAATCGTGGTGGGCCCGATAATTAGAGACTGAGTCGCCAGCGCCTCGACTTCTTCCGCCGAAGGAATCAGGAGCACCTGTCCGACACGGATGAGGGATGGATCCTCGATCTGGTTGAACTGTGCCAGGGCGTCTACAGAGACGTTCACCTGCTGGGCAATGCTGCTCAACGAGTCGCCGGCTACAACCGTGTAGTTGTCTGTAGCCTCCTGCGCCCAACCCACCGGCGACCAGAGGCCAAAGGCAATGGCGAAGACCGTCGCTGCGAAATCACCAGCTTTGTGATGAGTCGCCAAATATGGCTTCGACCTGGATCCACAGTGATGACTGCTGGGGCATTCACGATATGGCTATTCTTCAGCTTCTTCAGAATACACACTGGGTTTGAGTACGCCGATGTATGGCAGGTTTCGGTAGATCTCATCATAGTCCAAGCCGTAACCGACGACGAACTCATTGGGAACTGAGAAGCCGACCCAATCCACCGGTACGTCGACCTCGCGGCGAGAGGGCTTGTCGAGAAGGGACATGATGCGCAGGCTGGCAGGGTTTCGTTGACCAAGAGGCCGACCAGGTATTCAAGCGTGTGCCCGCTGTCGATGATATCCTCGACCAGTACGACATTTCGGCCCGTGATCGGGTAGTTGAGGTCCTTCATAATGCGCACGATGCCGCTACTGTCCATGCCTGCGCCGTAGCTGCTCGTCGCCATGAAATCGATGGCATGAGGAATGGAGATAGAGCGGATCAGGTCGGCCATAAAGACGAGGCTGCCTTTAAGCACCGACACGAGCAATAGATCTTTGCCGCTGTACTCTTCGCTCATGATCTGACCAAGCTCGTTCACCCGGCGTTGCAGGGTCTCTTCGTCGATCAATACGTGGTCGATGTCACCGTGTAGAGAGCGGGCCCTCCAGAGGTCGATTGCGGGCATAGAACGTCTCCTCACTGTTGGCGTTGTAACCGTTGGAATCGCTACTGATCGTGACATTGGTGACGGTAGAGACTCGTGTCGCAGCTCAACAGGCAATCGGCTACGGATAGCTCAACCGGGTCGGTACTACCGCAATGGTATTCCTTACCGAGGCCAATGGCAATTCGTAGCCCGGCAGATCGTCCGTCGACTGCACGTCCTGCGAAAGAGCACTATCATCTTGCTCTTCCGGCAACTGCGCAGGGGCAATCTGGTCCAACGGGCCCAGTGCATTGACCAGCGGGGCGTAGACCCAGGCCAGTTCTCCTTCAAACTCGACCTGCCACCATTCCGTGTTGGCAGGTACATTGCCACGAATGGGCAGCGCCGTGCCATTGGACACGACCCCGACGATCTCATGCTCAATGCCTGGCCCGGCACGCACATTGAGCAGGGAGGCTTCCACGTAGGCGGTAGGGATATCGGGTTCTACGAAGGGCGTGGCCGTTGGAACCACGATCGCCGTAGGCTCCGGTTGAGTCGCTTCAACCTGGACGGAACCGGCGGCCGGCAACGGCTCCGCCGGCGTATTTGCTGTGCCGGCTTTGAACTGTCCACTCCACTGCGCGCTGAGGTTGATGAACTGGCTGCCATAGGTAGCACTGGGCTCGATATAGGTTCCCTCGGGCCACTCATTGAAGCTGTTGATCACAATCCAGTTTGGCTGGCTGTCAATGGCGGCCTGCCATGCGCGGGCATAGTATGCGCCGCCTTCACGATCCTGTGCGAAGCCGACGCCCGGCCGGATGCGCAGATCATTGTATCCGGGCATGACAGTGGACACCCAGTATTTATGCGTGCCCTGTTGATTGCGTGCGGCGGCCACATAATTAGCAAATTTTTGATTGGTGTAGCCCAGGTCGTTGGGTGGATTCCAGGTGTTACTGTAGAGGTGGTGCCCGTCAAAAACGGACAGGTAGGACATGTCGACGCCCTCTGAGATCCAGATCTGTCCATTGCCCGGATCTACCTGGTTGCGGATGTTGCGCCAAGTGTCGACGCCATACATGTGTGGACGCCAGAAGAAGATGACGGGCCGTCCATCTACCCGCAGGTAGGCTGGATGTTGAAGATGGGCGCCCTGCGCATGCTGGAGGGCGCCGGCAACGCTGGCGGTACTTCCAAGAAAGGGCGAGTCGGTCTCGAACAGGATGCCGATCCTGAAATTGCGTGCAGCCGCTTCCTCCAGTAACGCTGCCAAATTAGACTCGGTCTGGTTGAACTGGGCGTTCGGACCGTACCAGGCCACCAGAAAGGCGTCTATGCCCGCGGCCTTGGCCTGGTCGATGTGCCTGCCCATGGCCGCCCGATCTCGGCTGACATACGGCTCGGCCGGCAGGTCACTGAGTTTGTCATAGGTCCACGTGTTCTCATCGAACCAAGTGTAGTAAAACGCCATCACCAACGGATCGCCGCTGCCTTGGCTTTGGGGCCGCTGCGCAAGATTCTGAGAAGGGGCGGGAAGCGGACTCGCTTCGACCCGGGTCCTTGAGGCTGCGGCCAATCCGAGAATGGCAATGCAGGCCAACAGAAGCATCGTCAACAGAATGCGCCATCCCAGGCGCAGGTGTTCATGTGTATCTATCCGCTCTAGCACCTGACTTTCCAGGACGCGGCGGGAAATTAGCTTGGACGGTTCGTGGATCATCTTGATTACTGCTCATAAGTGGGGATCGTAACATGTGGCTGCAATCGACGCCAAATTGAAACGATTTCACAAGCGCTTTCCGGAATCGTCTCCCCGAGAGAAAAGCAACTGAGAGACGCGATCAAGGTGATTACTTGAGTCTGTCGGTATTTCGTTGGGCAATCGTGGGGAAGCAGTCTTGGAAGTTTTCTGAAACGATGGGGGCAGATTTCCGTATTCCGGGATTGAGCCAACCCGTGTCCTCGCCGTGATAATCCTCATCGCTTCAATCTTCACCGTTTCAGAGGCGACAAATGGAATGTCGCTTCTCATTGGGCCGGCCTGCTGCTATCGACCGGGCGTAGATAGCTGCTGAACTGACGGCAGGGCCAGTAGTTCGCTCAACATCATAGCCGTGGCTCCCCAGATGACTTGATCCTGGATATCGAAGAAGGGGACGAGTACATCACGCCCACGTAGTTGCCATATCTCTTCCTGAAGGTTGTCAGGTGCAAGGAACTCGGTCAGAGACGCCTGAATCAGCTTGGCTACTTCGTACGGGTCGGGGTGAAACTCGGGACAATAGTCGGTCCAGCCTACATAGGGATGGACGAGGTAGTTGGAGGCAGAGACATAGAGCGGCGTTAGCAGCCCCAGCAACGTGATTTGACTGGGATGAACGCCGACTTCCTCATAGGTCTCGCGCAACGCAGTGTCTGCCATTCCATTGTCGATCTCCTCATGACCGCCGCCGGGCAGGCCCACCTGTCCACTGTGCACGCCGCCATAGGTCGGTCGAAGGATCAGCGGGAAGTAGACTTGATCTGCATGGGGATAGAAGAGAAACAGCACGCCGCCTTGCCGTGTTTTTGGCCCTGGTTCATAGTGGTTGGATGCACTCGTACGCGGTCGCGGCGCCATCCGTTGCTGAGCGTCGGGACCCGGCAGCGGACGGGAGAGGTCGATGCGCAACTGGCGCAGAAACGGCTCGTAGTGGTCACTCATAGTACGCGGCAGATCAATCCCTTCAGATATTCTCCCTCGGGAAAAGTGATAGCAACGGGGTGATCCGCACCCTGGCGCAACCACTCGACGATCTGCACCGGCCGTTCTGCATCCACTGCGGCCCCAAAGACCACTTTCTGGAACAGATCGGCGCTAACCAATCCACTGCAGCTGAAAGTGGCCAGAATGCCGCCGGGCTTGAGCAATTGCATGGCCAGCAAGTTTATGTCTTTGTAGCCGCGCAGGGCACGGTCGATATTGCGTTTTGATTGAGCAAACTTGGGTGGGTCCAAGACGATCACATCGAACTTGGGCGCCTGATCCGTGACGGCGCCGGCATTGCTGCGACCTCGCCATTGGCGCAACACCTGAAAGACGTCACCAGTGACATCATCTGTGGCGCCATCGCCAAATCCGTTCAGCCGCGCATTCTCCCGACCCAGGGCAAGTGCATCGGCGCTTGTGTCGACGTTGATCACATGGTCTGCAGCTGCAGCCAGTGCGTAGATGCCAAAGGCCCCCGTATAGCTGAAGGCATTCAGTACGCGTTTGCCCGCACAGTATGCAGCTACACGCCGGCGATTCTCACGTTGATCGGCATAGAAGCCGGTCTTCTGGCCGCTCGTCACGTCGACGAGAAACTGAAAACCATGTTCGATAACCTGAACCGTCGCTTCCGGCGCGACGCCCGCCAGGATGCTGGATGCATCATCAAGGCCTTCCCGACGTCGTACGGACGCCTCGCTGCGTTCGATCACACCACTGCAACCGGTGATGGACATCAACTGTTCTGCGAGCTCGACCTTGCGCTGGTCGATGCCCAGCGTGCCGGACTGCAAGACCAGGTAGTCGCCGTAGCGGTCGACGGTCAAGCCGGGCAAATAGTCGCTTTCGGCATTGACTAGCCTGTAGATGGTCGTTTGGGGATCATCGGCCAAATCTTGGCGTCGCGCAACGGATGCAGCCAGCCGCCGATGCCAGAAATCTTCATCGATTTGCTCGTCTTTTTGCCAACTGAGCAGGCGCACACAGATCTGACTCTTGCGATTGAGGTACCCCTTAGCCAGCCAATTGCCGCCGGAATCAGTGACTGAGACAATCGATCCATCTACGGCAGACTCAGGTATCTGGCGGATTGCTCCACTGAAAATCCAGGGATGGCCCTGGCGAACCGGTTTGTCGCGCTTGGGCTTGAGAGCTATGCTGTCATTCATCTCTGATCCTCTGGATCGCTGAGGGCGCTGCCGTAGCCCGCCCGGTCTGCATCCTGGGAAAGTTCCCAGCCATGTTGATTGATTGTAATCTGCTGATCGGCAATGGTGATGATTAGGTTCACTGAATTATAGCTGAATGACTGCTCGCCATCCGGCGTCGTCAGGATGCCCTGTACATGGGCCGCCGATCGGTCCGTATAGCGGATCTTGTAGTTCTTGTAAATGGCCCAGTGGACCAATGGCTTCACGTTGGTGCGCATCTATATTGGGGTCCTACCTAGGTCGGCTCCCATGTGAGAGCCAGTACGTTGACTGTATTGTCGGTGATACGGGCGCTGTGTCCCGATCTTAGCCCGCACACCCAGAGGATATGGTCTTCATCCGTCAGGTCCCGATCGCCGTTGACCAACAGCGGCCACCTTTCGCGTAGTGAGACGTGAATCTTTTCATCGGTGAACAGATTGCCTAGCATTCGGGTCTGTCCGGCCATGCCCAAAGGGGCAATGCGCAGACCGTTCGCTGGTTTTGAGAGCTCTGGGCGGCCAATCTTGTCTGCATCCAGAAACGCCTGCCATGAAGATACTTCGTCCCAATCTGCAGGAAGCTCGGTTGAGGGAAGCCGCTCGACGAGCAGTCGCCAGCCGTCTACCTGCACGATGCCGGATTCAGGTAGTTCGACCGGTCTGCTCTCCTGGTCCAGCTGCGGTCCCCAAGCCCCCACGGGCGCTACGCTGTCAAGATGTAGGATAAGCTGGGCCGCTCTGTGATTTTGCGTTGAGGAGGCTCGGGAGCCCCTGGATGCTCTGGATGCCCCGGATAGAAATGTCCAGGCAATCGAGCCGATAAGTGAATGCGGGCCGCTAGTAGGGCGGGGGCTGCCGGGATCAGAGCCACGCTGTAATTCGCAGAGCAGCCGAGCAATGGATGCCGCGTCGACGCCGTATAGACCGCCGGGCAATTGATCGATGGCCGCCCGCAGTACGCCCCGTTGCTGAGGTGGTTTGAGCGCGGCAAACCGGCCATAGTCAAGGCTGATGCGCTCCAGTCCTTCGTCTGTTGCCGGTTCGGTCAGCCTCAGATCGGCCATCAACGCATGATCGATCTGTTCGAGTCGGTCTACGTCATCGGCCACAATCTGTGCCGTGCGTGTCAGGGTCCCGACAACGTTGGGGTTGATCGTGGTCAGTTGGGGTAGGATTTGATGCCGTAGCAGGTTGCGTGAGAAGTGAAGCTCGCTGTTGCTGCTGTCCTCACGCCAGGCAAGGCCCCGCTGGGTGAGGAATGCTTCAATCTCGCTGCGACGGATATTGAGCAGCGGTCGAATCAACCAGGCCGGTTTCGAGTCATCGCCCGGCTCTGCCGACGTCAGGTGCGGCCAGCCGATCTTCGTCCGCCAGCGCATGCCGCCAAGGCCACGTAAGCCGCTGCCGCGTATGAGGTTTAGCAACAGTGTCTCCGCCTGATCGTCCATGTTGTGGGCGACTGCAATCAAGGGAACCTGGTCATGACCTGTTTCGTTGTAGAGAGCTTGGTGTGCAATATGGCACAGGAACGCATATCTGGCACGTCGTGCAGCGTCCTCCAGACCTCCAGGTGCATGAGCCAGTGCATCAGCATCCAGTGTTGACTCATGATAGGGCAGGTCAAGCTGCCGGCAGAGCGATGCGACGAACTGAGCGTCTTCAGTCGACTCGGGTCGTAGATTGTGGTTGAGATGAGCGACGTGTATGTTCAGCGCAAGGTCGCCGGACAGCTCGTGCAGCACGTGAAGCAGGCAGACGCTATCTGCGCCGCCACTGACGCCGATCACCACTGGAATTGGTCCGTCATGGTGTGCGAGCGGTGCGAGTTGGTGGTTGATCCAGTTGCGTTGAACGATTGTCAGCAACCTGGATTTTTCTTCTGTTGAAGATGGGTCTTCAGGTGCATGGGTTCGAACGGTCATGGTTGGAATTATACCACATCGATGGGTCGATGCGGGGCCGATGGACGTCCTTTCCTGCTTTGCTTGCGCTGCCTGGCTTCGGTCAACTCTGGAGCCAGGATCTGGCCCGAGGATCGCGAGGTATGTCGGAGGATTCGTCATGGATTTGGTGTGAATCCGGTTATCAGCTGGCTCGTTCATGGCTATTGCATTGCGTGAACGTTGTGGCGACGCTGGCTCTGCCAAGTTTTCTCTGGCAGTTGGTGCGGGATATCTTCGGAAAATGTAGAGATCTTTTCCGGCAATGGATCGATTATGGTATAATTTGGCTTGATTTGTCTATCAATTTTCTATGAATAGGCAAAAGGATAGGGATAACTCAACTCGGGTATTTATGCGTGGGCTTCCGGTCTGTCCAGACAAGAGTAGATACCCCGGACAAGCAGTGGCAACTATTGACTAATAAGCGTGGCTTTCGAATCTCAGAAGGACGTTTTGTTTGTGCAGGTTTTTTGTGTCCGTTCACAATCGAATTCGTCTATTTGCGAAGCGCCCTGCCAACCATTGTGCCTACTTGGAGCTAACGCGTGATCAACCCGTTTGATCGGCTACTGGGCCTTTTTTCTTTGGATATCGGTATCGATCTAGGTACCGCCAATACATTGGTCCATGTGAAAAACCGAGGGATTGTCATCAACGAGCCATCGGTTGTTGCCATCGATCGATCATCGCGACGACGCAATGCAGTCAAAGCGATCGGTACCGAGGCCAAGGAGATGGTTGGCCGTACGCCGGCGCATATTGTCGCCATTCGTCCTCTGCAAGACGGCGTCATTTCTGATTTTGATGTGACCGAGCAGATGATCCACCATTTCATCGGCAAGGTCCATGGCAACCGTGCGTTTGGCACAGCACGCCCCCGTGTCGTCATCGGCATCCCCTCGGGCGTGACAGAGGTGGAAAAGCGTGCTGTTCGAGACGCTGCCATCAGCGCGGGTGCGCGTGAGGCCGGCCTGGTTGAAGAGCCGATGGCGGCGGCCATCGGCGCGGGATTGCCGGTGACTGAGTCCGTTGGTTCGATGATCGTGGATATCGGCGGCGGAACCACTGAAGTTGCTGTGATTTCGCTGGGCGGCATCGTCGTATCGCGTTCGATTCGGGTGGCCGGCGATGAGATGAACGAGGATATCATCAACTATGCCCGACAGAAGTATAATCTGCTGATCGGTGAGCGTATGGCTGAACGCACAAAAATCGAGATTGGCTCAGCCTATCCCATGGAACGGGAACGTACGATGATTCTGCGTGGACGCAACCTGATCACGGGATTGCCTGAGGCGGTTGAGGTCAGCTCGGTAGAAATTCGTGAGGCGCTCTCGGGTTCCGTGGATGTTATCGTTGATTCCGTCAAGGGAACGCTGGATGAGACGCCTCCTGAATTGGTTGCAGACTTGATGGAATACGGTGTGGTTCTGGCGGGTGGCGGTGCGTTGTTGCAGGGTCTGGCTCAACGTCTGCAGGATGAAACACGCATGCATGTCTATGTTGCGGACAATCCGCTCACGGCTGTGGTGATGGGGACCGGCATGATTCTGGAAAAGCCGGAATTCTATCGGGAGACGCTGACCAGTATGCAGCGTAAGAGTACAATTCGTTAGACTGGTGCGTTAGATCGGTTTGCTCGAGCTTTATCTTGACGTCTGTTCGTTACATCTGTTGGATTTGCTGTCTTCTCCTCTGGCTCCGAGGTTTCGGTATTCTTTCTCGAACACATTTCTATGCGTAATACGGAACGACGATCCTGGTCTATTGGCGACATTGGGATTCGCCTGCTACTTCTCTCGTTGGCGGCGTTGATGATTATGGCGCTGCAGCAGACGGGCCAGCTTAAAGCTGTGCAGAGTTTTGTGACTCAGTTGACCTCCCCGGCGCAGGTTAGCGCGACGGGCGCTACTGAGAACGTCACGGATCTGTTCAGTTTTCTGGTCGAGTTGCGTACCATGCGCCAGCGCAACTCGGAGCTTGAACAGATCAACTCAAGCCTTGTCGTTGAGAATTTCCAGTTGCGTGAAGTGGAAGGCGAAAATCAGCAGCTACGTGAAATGCTGAATTTCGCTCAGACGCGTCCTGGATTGGAACTACGAGGGGCCCAGATCGTTGCACGAGTGATTGGACAGGAGAGCAACAATTTCCTGGACTTTATCATGCTTGATCTTGGTAGCACGCATGGCATTGGTGTTGGCATGCCAGTGTTGACAGACCAGGGATTGGTTGGACGTATTAGTGAGGTGACGAATACGACATCCAAGGTTCTATTGATTACCGATGCCAGTAGCTCGGTCAACGCATTGCTGCAGAGCAGTCGTCTCAACGGTGTGCTGAGGGGCACGCCTGGCGCCGATCTGGTGATGGACTACATCCCCCAGGGTGGGCTATTCAGCGTCGGCGAGGTTGTATTGACGTCCGGTCTGGGCGGCAATTTTCCCAAAGGGATTCCGGTCGGGCAGGTACTTGAGATCTTACAACGTGATATCGATGTGTTTCAGCAGGCTGTTGTGCGGCCTACGGTTGATTTCGGTAGCTTGGAACTCGTGATGGTGGTTACGAATTTCGATCCACTGGAGACCGTTCCAGATCTACTTCCGGATCTGCTTCCGGAGCCGATTCCGGTTGATGAGGCCCCGGCAGGAGAAACAGAACCAGCCGGTGTGATATCAGGTGATGAAGCAGGGAGCGACGGAGAGGTAATCGTGCCTGTTGAGGGTTCAACTTTGGACGATTCAGCCCCTGAAAATCCAGACGCAGCAGATCTAGACGCAGAAGGCTTGCCGTAAAAGGAGTGACAGCCAACGAATGAGAAGGGGTACGCTTTACTACCTGATGGTGCCGCTGATGGCCGTTGCCGCGCTCCTGCAGTCGACGGCTTTCAACCGCCTTACCATTGCCGGTGTCAAACCGGATCTCGTACTTCTGTTGGTTATCGTCGGTACGCTCCTATACGGGCCGCGAGCAGGGGTGGTTTGGGCGTTCATTGGCGGTCTCTTTCTGGATATTTTTAGTGGCGGTCCGTTTGGCAGTTCGAGCTTGGCATTGATGGCCGCTGTCGCGGTGGCCGGCTTTGGGCACACAACCCTGTCCCGCTTCAATCTGTTTGTTCCGTTGGGGGCGATTATATTGGGCACGCTGACCTATGGCGCCGTCTACACCGGCATGCTATTTGTGTTGGACGGACTGGTTACGTTGACGGGTGCTGATGTCCTGAGCCATCGTCTTCCATTCTGGGAAACGGTACAACAGGTGATTTTGCCTTCGATTGCCTATAATACGGTTCTGATGTTGCTCTTGGTCCCGATCCTGAACCGGATTCCTGAGACCCCGGAAACAGTTTCGGTTTTTCAGTGATGTTGAACGCGAAGACGCCGCGAGTCCTGTGGATTGTACCAAGGGTATTCTGAGATAATTGATGTTTGAGCAAAGATCGTCGTCCGATGAATATGATGAAGACCGAACTGAGACCAACACAGCCCGTATTTTTATGGTGCTGTTTCGGGTTCTTATGGTTTCGGTCTTTGTGTTGCTCACTGGGCGGCTCTATCAGATTCAGATCATTCGGGGAGATACGTTTCGAGAAGATTCAGATGACAATCGATTCCGTCTGGTTGAAGTTCCAGCGCCACGGGGTGTTATGTATGACAAAACGGGACAGATTCTAACCAGGAACCGACCTAGTTTTGAGATTTCACTCGTGCCGGATGAAACGCCGACCGACGATCCCGATACGGAGATTGATGAGGAAGCCGCTGAGATCGAGAAGGTGTTGCGCCTGATCGGGGCAGACACGGATACGGAAATTGCCATTCGAATCGGCGAATTGATGTTTCGTAAACTGGGCCGCGTCGATTTTGCTGAAACTGTTGAAGACGTTGGGCTAGAGCTGGACTATGTTTTGGTTCCCGGCCTGGCTGAAGAGATCCCTGAAGATGACGAGGACGAAGAAGAGGATCAAGCGCCTCCAGAACCGCCTGCTCCGATATTGATCCCGGATATCAGCCAGCCACTCGCCATTGAAGGGCCTGGTTGCGCTGGTCCAGCGTTCGGTTCAGCTGGGGCGGCAGGGTAGCGCTTCCGAACCAGTGCCGGTCTCTGGATCTTGTGGATCGTATTTCTGCATTCGAAATTGTTGAGGAGAGCTTTCGGATTCCGGCCATTCGCGTCAATGAGGTTCCTGTTCGTGAGTATGTCTATGGCGACCTGGTAAGCCACATCCTCGGTTTTATGGGGCCGATTCCGGCGGTGGTGGCTGACGAGTACAGAGCGAATGGGTACTCAAACCCAAACGAACGTGTCGGATTGAATGGATTGGAATATTCGTATCAGAGAGAACTGCGTGGCCTGCCTGGCTTCAAGAATCTTGAGGTCGACATCTTGGGCCGCGAGATGCGTACGGTGGGACAGGTGATTGAACCGGTGCCCGGATCGAATTTGATTCTCAACATTGACCTGCGGTTGCAGCGGGCCATGCACGATGAACTGGTCGTGCAGATGGAAGAAGCCGAGGCCCCTTGGGGCGTCAGTATCGCCATGAATCCGCAGACGGGCGCGATTTTGGGCATGGTTAGTTTGCCTTCCTACGACAACAATATTTTCGCTGAGAGCATCAATGAGGACTACCTGGCGCTAGAACAAGATGAGCGTCGACCACTCATCAACTACGCCATTGGCGGTCTCTATCCGCCTGGGTCGACCTTCAAGATGGTACCGGCAACCGCGGCGATTCAGGAAAATGTTATCAGTGGGCGGACAACTGTTGTCGACGGTGGGCCGATCTATTTGGCCAATCAGTTCTTTCCCAATGATCTCTCGCAGGCTCAGGAGTTTGTGAGTTGGAACCATAAGCTGGGCATCGTCCACGGCGCGATCAATGTGGTTCAGGCCTTGGCACTCTCCAACGATATTTTCTTTTACTGGATCGGCGGTGGCTATCCACAGGCCGATTTTGAGGGGCTAGGACAAAGACGGCTGGCTGAGTGGGCGGCTCGTTTCGGCTATGGCGAACCGACGGGCATCGATCTGCCGGGTGAGGTGGAAGCCGTCATCCCGGATGATCAGTGGAAGCGTCAGCTCTATGCCGAAAGCTGGACCACCGGCGATAGCTACAACATGGCCATCGGACAGGGATACGTGCTCTCTACGCCCTTGCAGGTTCTTGTGAGTACCACGGCTGTGGCCAATGGCGGTACCATTTACCAGCCGCAAATTGTCCACCAGGTTGTGGATTCTGCGGGTGGATTGCAACGGGATTTCGAGCCAAATGCACTGAGGCAACTGCCCCTTGACGAAGGTGTGCTAGAATTGGTGCAGGAGGGAATGTGGAGTGTCGTGAATACTGATTACGGCACAGCCCCGAATGCCCGTGTCCCCGGTGTGACGGTGGCGGGCAAAACCGGGACAGCAGAGTTCTGCGAGTACATTCCGGAAGAAGAAGATTGCCGCCGTGATGATGAGGATAACCTTCCGACCCATGCATGGTTTGTTGGCTATGCTCCGTATGAGAATCCGGAAATCGCTGTCGTGACATTTGTGTACGATGGCGGTGAGGGTTCAGAGACAGCGGTGCCGGTGACGCAGAAGGCGTTGGAAACCTATTTCCGCGAAATTAGCCCGCTTCAGGAGCTGCCGCCAAATGAGTGATTTTAGCAATCATCGGAATGAGGCTGGACAGAACAGCGTCCCAGGGGCAAAAGATACCATGGATGAAGAGACCCTGGATACGGAACAGAGCGCCTCCTCGACAGCACTCGGCAATGGGAAAAGTGAAGGCAGGCTTTCTGAGCAGGATGGCGAGCAAAACCCGGTGTTGACCAAAGTAGCCGATCTGTTAGATGATATAAC
Organism: uncultured Chloroflexia bacterium; assembly: GCA_963765875.1. Lineage (GTDB taxonomy): Bacteria > Chloroflexota > Anaerolineae > Caldilineales > Caldilineaceae > JAWKOK01. The sequence continues at coordinate 64,239 of CAVXYK010000029.1, read as the reverse complement.
GGAAATCGATCAGCAGACGCATCCGTCGCTGAATGAAGAATGGGAGCGTTCGCTAGGTGTTCAGCAGGGGGAAACCGAGCCTGAACACCGTGATTTTGTTGAGGCTGAAGTAAGCACAACACGCGAAGAGAGTGCCCCAATTAACGCCAATCAATTCGAGCATGATACGGGCGACGAAGAGACGCCTGAGACCAACAGTGATGACAAGATCACCATCAAGGGGCGGAGCGATGGCGTGGCCATCGAACTGGGCGTTGGTGATTGGAGTCACATGGTCGCAAATTTGGATAGAAGACTTGAAGAGGCTTCAGGTTTCTTTCGGGGTGGTCAGGTCGCACTTAACACGGGACCTCGTCCTCTGGTTGAGCCCGAACTAGATCAAGTCTGTGCCATTCTTCATAAATACAGCCTTTCTGTCGGCCTCATTCGCACCGGGTCGGAACGAACGTTCCAGTCTGCAATGACGCTTGGCCTGGCCTCTAAATTGGATAACCCTGATAAAGAAGTACAGAACGAAGCTGTATACGCTGACTCGAATGAAGAGGGACAGACGTACTTTGTTTATCGGGGAAACCTACGCTCGGGCCATGTACTGCGCAGGCAGGAAAGTGTTGTCGTCATTGGCGATGTCAATCCAGGGGGGCAAATCGTCAGCTCTGGAGATGTCATGGTCTGGGGGCGATTGCGGGGTATTGCCCATGCCGGCGCAGAGGGCGATAGCAACGTGATTGTCAGCGCGCTGATGTTGGAGCCGACACAACTACGTATCGCCAACATCATTTCTGTTGGTCCAGGCCAGAGCAATGGTCGGCCCCGAGAAAAACGCAATCCTGACGAACCGGTTGTGCCGCAAGTGGCGTTCATTGACGAGGGCAAACTTGTTATCCGACCGTGGCAGCACGCTCGACGCGGTTTCCGTTCAGTGCTCTTGGGTAGTTGATCGTCTTCGCTGTCTTGGCGCGAGGCGTGAATGCCTGACAGAATGATAAATCGACAGGATACATAGCCTGATTGGCTAGCCTACGTCTCAAATCCCATTCGATGGAACCATCATCACAGAAACGACGAAGACTACATGCCTGGGACGATCATCACAGCAACATCTGGTAAGGGCGGTGTTGGCAAGACAACGACCGTTGCCAACATCGCAACAGCACTGGCATTGTTGGGGAAACGCGTTATCACAGTTGATGCCGATATTGGATTGCGCAATCTCGATCTGGTCCTTGGCCTGGAGAATCGGATTGTCTATGACTTGCTTGATGTGGTTGAGGAGCGATGCCAACTACAGCAGGCCCTGGTACGTGATACCCGAGTTGATCACCTTTATATGTTGGCGGCTGCACAGACGCGTGAGAAGTCGGATGTAACTGCCGAACAAATGATGACCCTCTGTGTTCAGTTGCGCCAGATGGCCGATATCGTACTCATCGATTCACCTGCCGGCATCGAGCATGGTTTTGAGAATGCGATCGCACCGTCAGATCGGACACTGATTATCACGACACCGGACGTTAGCGCTCTGCGCGATGCCGACAAGGTAATCTATTTGTTGGAACGGGATTGGAATAGCCAACCGGGCCTTGTGATCAATCGATACAATCCCCGCCTGGCACGATATGGCGACCTGCGCGGCATCGATGATATTCTTGATATACTGGCAGTTGACTTGCTTGGTGTTGTGCCGGAAGACGATCAGATCATTCTGACGACCGACAGGGGTATCCCTGCGGCATTAGACAAGAGTCTTTCCGTCAGCCAGGCCTATATGAATATCGCACACAGAATTCTGGGCGAAAATGTACCCCTAATGCGCTTTAGGGAGCCTGGACTCCGTGGTCTGTTCGCACGGATGTTTGGTAGGTAGCCGATCGATGAAGACGTAATCGTATGAGACATGAATATAGTTGGCGAAATTTCGACTGGCCCTTGCTGATTGCCGTAATCATTCTTTGCGGCATCGGCATTGCAATGATATACAGTGCAACAATTACCACGATTGACCTAACTGACTACTGGACACGCCAGACGCTTTTTGTCGGTCTGGGCCTCGTCATACTGATGCTTGCCGCTCTTTTTGATTACCGCAATATGGAGTTGCTGGCACTGCCTGCTTATCTGTTCTTTGTGGTATCGCTTGTAGCCGTGTTGGTTGTGGGCGTGGCTCAGGGTGGTTCGACTCGTTGGATCAGTGTCGGTGGCACCTTGGTTCAGCCGACGGAGGCCGGCAAATTTCTTGTCATTATTTTCATGGCCTGGTATTTGAGTTGGTTCCATGACCGCATGCAGCGGCTACCCTATCTGCTGGGAGCGCTGGTGCTGCTGCTCGCCCCGCTGGTGCTTGTCTATCTACAACCCGATCTTGGTATGACCGTCACGCTGGCATTTCTTGGCGGCGTCCTAATTCTGGTGGGTGGCATCCGTTTTTGGCAGATTGGCCTGATGGCGGGCGCTGCTGCCGCCCTCACGCCGTTTCTTTGGGGCACACTTCAAGGCTACATGCTTGAACGTATTCAAGTTTTTCTGGATCCGCAAGGCAACCCGGACGCAGCCTTCAACATCAACCAGGCGATGATTGCAGTTGGCTCCGGTGGTTGGCTGGGCCGGGGCTGGCGCTTTGGCAGCCAGAACCAACTCCACTTTCTGCGTGTCCGTCACACTGACTTCATCTTCAGCGTGATCGCTGAAGAACTGGGTATGGTGGGTTCTATACTCATTCTTAGTCTACTCTTCTTCGTGATCTGGCGATTGCTGCGCATTGCAGACCGGGCCCAAGATCACTTCGGCCGCTTGATTGCCACAGGTGTCGCAGCGCTCATCTTCTTCCAGGTCTTTGTCAACGTCGGCATGAATTTGAGTATGGTGCCGGTTACCGGCCTGACATTGCCGTTTGTCAGCTACGGCGGCAGTAGTTTACTGTCAATGATGATCGCTGTCGGTCTGGCTCAGAGTGTGGCCATGCGTTGTCGGGTGATGGAGAATTAGGACATGCCCGCCACTAGCATATACGCTCACCGAATACGGCCCGGCCCGTCCAGGTTGATGCGTTCGCTGCGGCTGGTTCTCCTCTTGTTTTTTTTGTTCTCACTGCCCGGTATGGCGCTAAATGCTGATGATTCTGCTCCCGTTGACGTTCCACCGCCTGCGGAGACCGGGCCCTCAGAGCTTGCAGCTTCGCCTGACGCAGTGGCCACCGACACACCAGACACCGACACACTAGACACCGACGAAGTAGCCACCGACGAAGTAGACGAAGCGCCCGACCAAGCCGACACCGAATTGATAGATCATGGGACGGACGGTGATAGGGTCGAGATTGAACACATTGATACGGTTAATCAGCCCCCTTCGGAAGTCACCGAATCGGTTCAAGCGGCCCACGTTGACTCATCTCCGGCGAGCGATGTTGAATCCGACGGTACGACAGCTGAAAGCAGCGTTGTAGAAGTTGCCTCCGATACCCTGACTTCAGAAACTCAAGAGATCATCGGTGAGCAGACTAGCGATCCACTAGCAACTGCATGGAAGCTTCTCAGTCCCTCTTATTCTTCCCAGACACCGCTGCCCGCCAGCGGTAAGGCCATGTACTACAATCCCGGCATTATGGAAAAGGTTGTAGAGAATCGGCTGAAATTCAAACGGATCGAACTGTGCGAAGAGTGTATCGGTCGCGTAGCAATGTTGCGCTATGGAGATGTCAATCGCAAAGTTTGGATTCAGTTCTATGGTTCACACTTGGAGGGCCCATTCCATGTGACGGACACCGCCGCAACACAGCACGTTGGCATGTTACTTGAGCGCAACTGGATCTTGGATGTTGACTACCAGACGGCGCAACGCTGGGGCATGCGCATGCCCTATGTGACGATCTGGGAAGATCCGCCGCTCGAACTTCTGATGGCAAACTTCGCAGTTCCGCTCAACTGGAATGCATCCATGGGCCCGGATGCAGCGTTCGAGAGATTGCCGCACAGTGCGGATAGTGTGCAGCTTGATCAGCCGGAGGAATATCACGCCATCAAGCGGAATCTGAAACTTCAGCACAGGGACGCCGATAGCTACGTCGATCTCCTCAGCGACCTTCCTTCTGAACTCTACGTGAAATAATTGTGATTCTACTAAAAAGGGCGGAGGCTACTCAATGTAGCCTCCGCCCTTTTTGCCTCGATTGTCAATAGCCCTTTGCTAGAAGCTGCCCAAGCCTGTCTGGAACAGGTTGGTCCACATGCCCGGAGCGATACCGATGATGATGGTGAATGCAGCAGCCACGCCAAGCCCGATTGCCAAGGGCAGTGATGTCATGCCCGCTGAGCCAGAATCTGTTTCGGCGGTCGGTTCCTTGAAATACATGAGGACGATGACTCGCAAATAGTAGTAGGCGCCGACCACGCTGGTGAGCATGGCAAAGGCGGCCAGCCAGGCCCAACCGCCGGCAACAGCGGCCTGGAATATAAACAACTTGCCGAAGAAACCGGCCAGCGGCGGCATGCCGCTCAATCCGAACATGAAGATGGCGAGCACAAAGGCGAGTTTGGGGCGAACCTGTGACAGGCCCGATACTGTCATCAGTGAGGCGTCGCTCTCCTCGATGTTCTCCAGTGCAATGACTGCTGCCAGCGCGCCCATGTTCATGAAGGCGTAGCTGAACAAGTAGAAGAGCGCCGCATTGGCTCCTGCGGCCGTTCCCGCTGTTAGACCCACGAGAATGTAGCCGGCATGAGCAATGCTCGAATAGGCGAGCATGCGTTTGAGACTGGTCTGGTGCAGGGCGGCCAAGTTGCCCAACGTCATGGTCAGCACAGCCAATGTGGCCAACATCCAGCCCCAATTGGCTTGCTGCGCGGGAACTGCAATCACCAACACACGAATCATGGCCGCAAAGGCCGCAGCTTTGGTCCCCGCACTCATGAATGCCGTCACAGGCGTCGGTGAACCCTGGTAGACGTCCGGTGTCCACATATGGAAGGGAACCAGGCTGATCTTGAAGGCGAAGCCTGCGATGAGTAGGGCGATGCCCGGATAGAGCAGGAAGCGGTCGGCATTGCCTGAGCCGACCATCTCCGAGATTGCGTGATATTGGGTGCTGCCGGCCGCGCCGTAGATCAGCGCTGCACCGTAGACGAAGAAAGTGCTGGCAAAGGCGCCGAGCAAGAAGTACTTCATACTGGCTTCCGCGCCACGCGGGCTCTTTCGGTAGACGCCGGTCAGAATGTAGAGCCCGAGCGAGAAGATCTCCAGTGCCAGGAAGAGAACGATTAGGTCGTTGGCCAAGCCCATCAGCATCATGCCGACGGCGCAGAGCAGAATCAGTGCGTAATATTCGCCGACCTGTCGATTGATGCGCGGAATATAGGCCACGCTCAATAGGATGGTCAGCCCGGTCGCCACCAGGACAATCGCACTCAAACCGAGTGCGAAACGGTCAGAGATAGCGGCATCCTGGAAGCTGATGTCCGGTTGGCCCCAGAGCCAGGCCACAGCCAGTCCAGAGGCGAAAACACCGACCAGGGCGATCCAGGGCAGGGCGGCACGAGTCTTGGGGTTCTTGGCATCCGCGAAGACGTCAAAGAACATGACGATGATGGTGAACATAACCAACGTCAACTCGGGCAGCAGCGCGCTCAGGTTGAAGTTAGCAATGGATGATAGTTCAGGCATGGCTTATCGCTGCGCCCCCGTGTTGAGTTCTACCCGGCTTGGGTCAGGCATAGCCAGTTCGATTTCCGCAAGCTCAGTCGCGTCCAGTTGAAGAACGACGGCCGAATTATTGCGTGCCATCTGCTCTGTGAGCGCTTCGACTGACGGGTTGATCTTGTCAAAGAAGAGATTGGGAAAGAGGCCGATGACAAAGAAGAGCACTACCAATGGCACCAACATTCCGATCTCGTGGACATTCAAGTCTTTCAAATTCTCAGATTCATTCGCCGGGTTTGTGATCGGCCCTTGGGCGATCTTGCGGAAGGCTGTGAGCAGATACCAGGCGGCCAAGATCACGCCCAGCGCGCCCAACACGGTGAAGATAGGCTGATGGTCGAACATGCCCAGCAAGATGGTGAATTCACCGACGAAGCCGTTTAATCCCGGTAGACCGGCACTGCTCATGATGACCACAAGGAAGATCGATGAGAAGATGGGGACGCTCTTCCAAAGACCGCCGTAGTCTTCAAGCAGGCGTGTGTGACGCCGCTCGTAAATGAGCCCGACCATCAGGAAGAGAGCGCCCGTGCTGAGCCCGTGATTGACCATTTGCAACACGGCGCCGCTGATTCCCTGCTCGTTGAGGGCAAAGATGCCAAGCATCACAAAGCCCAAGTGAGCGACAGAACTGTAGGCGACCAACGACTTAACGTCCTTCTGAACGAGCGCTACCATGGCCCCGTAGAGAATGCCGATAACCGCCAACGTTGCGATGATCCAGCCCAGTTGAGCAGCGGCTTCAGGGAAGAGCGGCAGGGCAAAGCGGACGTAGCCATAGGTGCCCATCTTGAGCAGAACGCCCGCCAGCACAATGGACCCGGCCGTCGGTGCCTGGACATGCGCGTCGGGCAGCCAGGTGTGCAGCGGGAAAATCGGCACCTTGACGGCGAAACCGATGGCAAAGGCAGCGAAGACCCACATCTGGAAGGTCGTCCCAAACTGCACGCCGGTCAGTTCGACGATGTCGGCAGTGCCCGCGGCCGAGTAGACCGCCAGGATACCAACGAAGAGCAGGGCGGATCCGGCAAACGTGTAGAGAAAGAACTTGGTCGCCGCATAGAGCCGATTGGCGCCGCCCCAGAGCCCGATGAGGAAGTACATCGGAATTAGACTCATCTCAAAGAAGACGAAGAAGAGCACCATGTCCAGAGCGAGGAAGACGCCTGTCATCGCCGTCTGCAACAGCAGCATCAGAGCCAGATAGGGCCCGACTGTCTCTTTGACATAGAGATTGCTGAAGTAGATGACGATGGGCATGAGGAACGTGGTCAGCAAGACCAGGAAGAGACTAATGCCGTCTACACCCAGGTGATAGCTCAGGTTATACGCAGGCAACCACAGGTACTGCTCCACAAACTGCATACCCGCATAGCCGTTCTGCCAGCCGACAAGCAACACCAGACTAATCACAAATGTGAGGAGGGTGGTTGCCAGGGCAGTATATTTCTGATATTGCTCATTGGAAATCACCAACACAATTCCTGCGCCGACAAGCGGCAAGAATATGATGGCGGAGAGCAAAAACGGGATAGAAAACGTCATAATGTCTATCCTAACCTTATATCCTACTAATAGTGCATCAGTGGCCGGGACAGACTACTGTGTAAACCACGGACGTAGACCGACGCCGACAGACTGATGTGATACCTATGCGGCTAGCCGCTGAATATGTATGCAACGACAATGACAACAACACCCACAAGGATGCTCAGGGCATATGTCGGGATCTTACCGTTTTGTAGATAGCGAATGCGTTCACCGGCCACCAATGTGTAGTGGCCGACGCCGTTGACGGCGCCATCGATATACTTCGGGTCAACTACAGCGGCAAACCAGCCTGAAAGCTTGAGCAACGGATTCACGATCACGCGTGTGTAGAATTCGTCCACGTAGTATGCGTTCTGCAGGACCGGTTCCATGAATGTGAGGCGCTGGGTGACCCGCTGGACCCAGTTTTCACGTGTGCGATAGAGTGAATAGGCTACGACGAAGCCGAAGACGGCCACGACGAAACTGGATGTCAATGCGGCCAATTCCATGGCCAACGGCGGCTCGTGGGGATGGCCGACTGCGGGTTCCAGGAAGTACTCCATGTTAACCAAGAAGGGCAGATTGAGCAGGCCAGCGATCGTCGTCAGCGCTGCCAGAATAATCAGCGGCCAGGTCATCATGGAGGGGCTTTCATGAGCATGCTCGTATAGCTCCTGGTTGCGTGGTTTTCCCGAGAAGACAAGGAAGAACATGCGGAAGCTATAGACTGCGGTTAGGAAGGCCGTAATCATCCCGATAACGTAGGCGATCGGAGCTTCACCCAGTGCACTGAGCAGAATTGCATCCTTGGAGAAGAACCCGGCGAACGGCGGGAGGCCGGCCAACGCCAGCGTGCCAATCAGGAACGTCCAGTATGTAACTGGCATCTTCTGCTTGAGGCCGCCCATCTTACGGATGTCCAGTTCGCCATGTGTGGCATGCATAACGCTGCCGGCCCCCAGAAAGAGCAACGCTTTGAATAGGGCATGGGTCGTCAAGTGGAAAATGGCCGCACCATAGGCGCCCACGCCTACACTAACCATCATGTACCCCAACTGTGAGATGGTTGAATAGGCGAGAATCTTTTTCAGGTCGGTCTGAACCAATGCAATGGTGGCTGCAAAAAGGGCCGTCAGCACACCGATGAAAGCTGCCAACAACGAGATCTGCGGCGTCATGTGCCAGAGCACATTCGTACGGGCAATCATGTAGATGCCTGCGGTCACCATGGTTGCGGCATGGATCAACGCCGAGACCGGTGTCGGGCCGGCCATGGCGTCGGGCAGCCAGACGTAGAGCGGAATCTGTGCGCTTTTGCCGGCAGCGCCCAGCAGTAGCAGCAGGCAAATCATGCCGGCGGTAGCAACGGCCAGACCATTAACGTGAATGGCTTCATTCAGTTCAAGGAAGTCGAGAGTGCCTAGCGATGTCCAGATCAGCGCCATGGCCAGGATCAGGCCAAAGTCACCGACGCGATTGACCAGAAAGGCTTTCTTGCCGGCATCAGCATAGTAGCCGTAGGTGTCATCTCGACGGTCAAACCAGAAGCCGATCAGGAGGAAAGAAGCTAGCCCCACGCCCTCCCAGCCGACGAACATGGCCAGGAAGTTGTCGCTGAGTACCAGGACCAACATGGCAAAAATGAAGAAGTTAAGATAGACGAAGTAGCGCTGGTACCGCTCTTCATCCGCCATATAGCTCATCGAATAGAGGTGAATCAGAGAACCGACGCCGGTGATAACGAGCACCATGACGATGCTCAACGGGTCAACGAGCAGAGCAGCGCTTACGCTGAAACTACCGATCGTGATCCACTCATAGAGCGGCACAATGATCTCGCGCTCCTCGACCGGTAGCGTAAACATGGCCAGCATGAGCAGCAACCCAAGTGCAAATGAGAGGGCCACGGCGCCGGTGGCGATGCTGCCTATAACCGTTTTGCTCAGTTTCGTACCGGCAAATAGGTTGATTAGAGCTCCAGCGGCTGGAATCAGTAAAAGCACCCAGGCTAGGTAATACAACGGGAAAGGCATGAGACAGTCCTCTTTAAACTCAGTCGCAACCTCTGTCTGCCAGTAGACAGCATGATTGTGGGCGATGAGCAGTTCTCGGATAATTCCTAGAGTACAAGCGCCGGAGTAAATTCCGGTCCGGATAAGCTGCCGGCATTACCACTTCAGCAAGTTGATTTCGCCGATATTTGACGTTCCGGTATGACGCTGATAGGCGATTAGAATGGCGAGCCCTACCGCGATCTCGGCAGCAGCAACGGCCATGATGACGAAGACAAAGATATGGCCATTTAGGTTGCCCCACTGATAGCTCAAAGCGATCAGCGTAAGGTTAACGCTGTTGAGCATCATCTCCACGCACATGAAGATGATGAGTGCGTTGCGTCGAGTGAGAACGCCGGCTGCACCGATAATGAAAATGAGTGCACTGAGTACAAGATATAGGTTGACTGAAACCACGGATCGTTTCCTCTTCTGAATCTTCAGAAATTATTCCGGTCCAGATAGGACCTATTTCGACTCTTGAGCCGATTTCGAATCCGGCATCCGGGCAACCAGCAACGCGCCAATCAGCGCAACCAACAGCAGTACAGCAACCAACTCCACCGGCAAAATGTATTTTGTGAAGAGTTCCATGCCGACAGCGTACGGCGCTCCGCCGACCAGCGCTTCAGGGTTGGCGGGTGCGTCGCCGAAAGCGGACATCAGCGAGAACATCATGCTGCCGATCAGTACTAGACCGAGCGCAAGACCGATGTAGGGTCCCCAGGTCATCTCCTTGAACTCGTCCTCCAACTGCTTGCTGCCAAGCAGCATGATCACAAAGAGGATCAGGATGACGATGCCGCCGGCATAGATGATCACCTGGATCGCTGCCAGAAACTGGGCGTCCAGCGTGACATACATCACAGCCAACGATGCAAAGTGGACCAACAGGTAGAGCGCAGCGTGGATCGGCTGTCGGCTGGTGACGACGCCAATCGCCGCTGCGATGCTGACGGCGCCAACCAAGATGAAGAAAAGCATTGCCCAAGACATGAAACTTACCCTCTAAATTGAACCCTATTCCGGACGGATAATGACGTTCGGCAGACCGGGATTAAGCAGTGCCTCTTTGTCCAAGATAAAATCTTCTCGACTAAAATTCGCTAGTGCAAACTCATGGCCAAGCACAACTGCTTCAGTCGGACAGGCCTCTTCACAATCACCGCAGAAGACGCAGCGCAGCAGATTGACTTCGTAGACCTTTGCATAGCGTTCGCCCGGAGAGTGTGGATCTTCGGCATCGTTTTCAGCCGCATCTACATAGATGGCCCCGGTGGGACAGGCGGCTTCACACAACATGCAGCCGATGCAGCGTTCCATGCCGTTTTCGTAGCGACGCAATTCATGACGACCGCGAAAACGCGGGTACATCGCTATCGACTCAAATGGATACTCGACTGTTACCGGCTTTTGGGTGAGCTGATTGAGCGTTACGCCCATCGCCCTGCCAATCTCGACAGCGCCTTTGAAGTAGTCGTTCAGAGCCATGTGTCTTATTTGTCCCTAGAAAGTGTCCGAAATCCAGTTGGCCGGCGATTGATTTGGCCCGTAGCGACGCAAAATCTTGCGTCGCTACTTGAAAAATACCACCAACAGTGAAGTGATGATCATATAGCCGACGCTGATGGGCAACAATGTCTTCCACGAAAAGCGCATCAACTGGTCGTAGCGCGGGCGGCCGAGGCTTGCACGCACCCAGATGAAGAGGAAGAGCAACAGTATGACCTTGACTGCCAACACGAATGGGCCGATCCAGACCACGTTGGAGAGAATGCCGAAGGGCAACCGGTATCCGCCGAAGAAGAGGGTGGCCATAATCGCGCTGGTGGTAATCATGTTGATGTACTCGGCCATGAAGAAGAGCGCAAACTTGATGCCGCCGTACTCGGTCTGGAAACCGGCGACCAGCTCATTCTCCGTTTCCGGCAGGTCAAATGGACTACGATTGGTCTCAGCCAGAATGCAGATGAAGAAAAGTGGGAACATGGCCCAGAGCCAGATCCATTCCCACCAGGCTCGTTGTGTTTCCAACAACTGTACCAGGCTGAAGCTGCCCGCCAACATCAAGATGCTGACCAGGAACATGCCTAGCGGCAGTTCATAGGAGATCATCTGCGCCGACGAGCGCAGCGCACCAAGGAGTGAGTAGTTGTTGTTGCTGCTCCATCCGGCCAAAATAATACCGTACGCCTCAATGCCGGCAATCGCCAGAATCCAGAGGAAGCCAATGTTGACATCGGCCATTGCAGGCACGCCCTTGGCCACCGGAACCACAGCCCAGATGATCAGCGCCGGCACCAATGCCAACATGGGAGCCAATAGATAGATCGGCTTGTCCACATGGTTGGGGATGATCTCTTCCTTGAAGATCGCCTTGATTGCATCAGCAATCGGCTGGAGCAGTCCCCTGGGGCCTGCCCGATTTGGGCCGTACCGACCGTGGAAGCGAGCCAGCAGTTTTCGCTCATACCAAGTCAGGTAGGCGAACCCGGTCAGCAGCACGACGATTAACGCCAATGCACGCAACACCGACAATGAGACTACAACAAGCCAATCCATAACGCGTTTCCGTTTGGTGAACTGTCATTCCTATAATTAGTCGATGCTGTCAGAAGCGACGACACGTACTGACGCACTGTTCTTGCCGTTCAGCAACGCGCCGACAGGCGCATGCGGCAGACTTTCCGGCATCCAAGCTGTGCCCGGTTGGACCTGCTTGTTCAGCTCTGCTACCACATTGACCATGCCGTGACGACTCGTTACTACAACGGCGCTTCTGTCTACAATACCCAAGCTGTCGGCATCGTCAGGGTTCAACTTGACCGTGGAGCCAAAGGACATGTCATGCATCTCCTTTGTTAGTGTAAAGAGGGTACCGCCATCGTAGGCGACGGTGCCGGTGACCAATTGCAGCGGATAGCCTGCGTCTTCGGTCAATTGCGATTGCTCCGCCTTGCGATAGGTCGGGCGTGGCCGCACATCAGCCGCAGCCCATTGCAGGCCCTGGTCGCCAATCGCTTCCCAGGTCAGGCCCGCATAAATTGGCACAGCATTTGCGATCTCGGTCGTGACGTCTTGTGCAGAGGTGTAGGACCAATTGGCGTCGAAATAGCCGGCCAGGTGATCGAGAATCATCCAGTCCGGAGCCGCCTTGTTGGCCGGATTGCTCACCGCCTTGGGCGCTCGCTGTACGCGACGTTCTACATTGGTGAAGGTCCCGTCGCCCTCCGCCCAACTGACTGCCGGCAGAACCACATCCGCTCTCGCTGCAGTCTCGGTCAGGAAAAGCTCCTGCACGACGAGGAAGTCTAGGCTGTCCAAGTTGCCGGCCCAGACGGGGCGCTCGCTGGCCGGGTCTGCGCCCATGATATACATGGCGGCGATATCATCGCCTGCCGCGTCCAACATCTGCTCATAGCTCTTGCCGGCTGATGTCGGCAGCTTTGTGGTCCAGAGCGCTTCAAGACCTTGGCGGACATCGGCGTCATCCAGCTTGGCATGGCCGGGCAGCCTGCTGGGCAGCACGCCCATGTCGCGACAGCCCTGGCTGTTGGCATCCAGGCCGATGTAGGCAAGATTGTCATAGTGGCCGGTGACCATGGAGAGATTGGTGATGCCATCGAGCATCTCGCCGCCGCCTTCTCCCTTGGCCGCCATTGGGCCGTAGGCAATCAGGGCGTTTTCACTCTGAGCCAATAGCGTGGCGGCCTCGCGGACTGCGTCAACGTCCACGCCACAGAAGTCGCGCAGCAGATCGTCGGTGGCGTCGGCCACCATCCCTGCAACACGTTCCTTGCTCTCGCCGGAAGCCTCAAGGGCCAACCGGGTCAGCCCGTTGAGCAACGTGACTTCGGCGCCCGGCTTATAGCCAAGGTAGGGTCCGTCGTAGCGGGTGAGCTCAATCTCTCGTGGGTGCGCAATGATCAGCTTGACGCCGCCCCTGCGTACTGCACGTTTCAGGTGCAGATCCAGAATCGGCAACTCCTCACTGGGATCAATACCCATGAGGAAGATGACATCGACCTTGGGATCGGGACCGTACTGGGGTTTCATGATGTCGGACAGTGCAGGCAGCCCGGTGGCAAGCGCCGCCACATCAGCGCCGTTGCGATGATCGACATTGTTGGTGCCGATGGCCTGTCGCATGAAGCGTTGGAAAAGATAGTTGCTCTCGTTGCTCAGTTTGGTGCTGCCCAGCCCGCCAATGGCGTCGGGACCGTGGACCTGCTTGGCCTTGTTCAGCCCATCCGCCACTGCTTGCAGGGCTTCGCCCCAGGTGGCGGGCTGGAGCTCGCCGTCCTTGCGCACCAACGGCATGGTCAAGCGTTCTTCACTGTTGACCCACTCATAGGCGAACCGTGTCTTATCCGCGATCCACTGGTCGTTGACCTGCATGTTCTCGCGTCCGACGATACGCCGAATCTTGTGGCTGCGGGTGTCGATGCGCAGGTTGTCGCCCGTCGAAAAATGGGGGTCGATGCTCGGTGTGCGCTCGACTTGCCAGGGGCGATAGCCAAAGCGGGCGACCTTGTTGGTCAACGCGCCCACGGGGCAGATGTCAATGATGTTGCCGCCGGTTTTGGCGTCCACCGGTTGGCCTTGCTGGATGTCGATGATGGTCTCACCGCCACGCTGGAAGAGCTCAAGCTGGTGCTTGTCCTCCCACTCGTCCAGATAGCGGATACATCGCCAGCAGACCACGCAGCGCTCCTGATCGAGTACGATGGTGTCGGAGATGTGGTAGTGCTTCTTCTTGAGCCGCTTGGCTTCGACCACTTCACTGAAACCGGGACCATAGCGCATAGCCTGATCCTGCAGCGGGCATTCGCCGCCCTTGTCGCAAATGGGGCAGTCCAGCGGATGGTTGAGCAAGATGAAGGCCAGATTGGCCTCCTGAGTCGCCTTGACCTGTTCGGTCTCAGTGCTCACAACCATGCCCTTGGCGACAGGCACCGAACAGGCCGTCATCAGCATGGGACCGCGGCTGCGTGGTCCTGGAATGTCGATTTCGACCAGGCACATGCGGCAACAGGCAACCGGGTCCAGTTTGGGGTGGCTGCAAAAAACTGGTATCTCGATATTCAGTTGGGCGGCTGCATCGACCACCAGCGTCCCTTTGGGTACACTGGTCTCTTTGCCGTCTATGGTCAGCGTGACTTGATCAGTCATTGTTTGTCATACCCTGATATAGCTCAAAAAAATCTGCGGCTTTTCCAGTTGATCGGAACTTGTCGCGACAAGGATTACGAACCCTGACGTTTCCTTGCCACAGTCATTGTATAGTTCGGCGGAATCTGCTTCGACTCATCCAACAGCTTGTCAAGATCGAAGAAGAAACGCACCAAGTCTCTGTCCTCGGGCGTATCAGCAAAATTGCCGCCAAGGCCTTCCAGCAGCGGATACAGAAGCCCGGCAAAATTGTATTGGTAGACCACATCCAGATGCCGATCTATGGCCGCCAGAATCTGGTCAGAACAGGGTGCTTCGTCCGGCGAGATATCATCCAACGACATGGAATGAATCTCGGTCCGAATGGCTCCCGACAGCTCTCTGCGGTAGCGCTTCGGCAAGGTCGCCAGAAGATGATGCGCCCAATAGAGTTGCTCCTCAGAGTACTGCAGTCTCGGCGGCCCTACATAGTCGATGGTTACGAAAATGCCGTCATCGGTCAAAGTATGCCCGATCTGTTCGGCTACGCGATCCACTTCACGGAAGTGGTGATAGGCGAAGAAGCACATCACCAGGCTATATTCGTTGGAGGGATAGTCCATCGTATTGGCGTCACCAACCTGATAGTTTATCTTGAGGCCTAGAGGCTCTGTGAACTCGGCGGCACGTTCCATCGACTTCGTGCTGACGTCGTAGGCGTCGATCCGGTCGAACTGACAATCAGGATGGATCAACAAGGCATGTTCGGAGCGCATGTCGCCACAGCCGAGAACCAATGCATACTTTGGAGATTTATTGTGTTCTTCCCCCATCAATTCGGGCACAGCCGCGCCCAAGTGTTGACCATCCAAAAGTTCTTCTTGCGCCCACGCTCCTAGTATGCCGTTGCAAGCGGCCAACCACGCGACATTCCTGCCGACCACTACATCGGTCTCATCCCAGTATTCTTCCTCTGTTGGTCGATGAGCAGGAGACTGAACGGGACGCTGTGTCGCGACTTGATTCTTCGGTTTGATGATGCCCTTCCAATACAGATACTGTTTGGTCTCATTCATCAATGACGCGGAATCGCCGTTACTCAGATGTGTTCTGGCTTTTTCTAGACGTTGCCGCCATGTGGAGGCTTCGGTTGTCTTCATAGATCAATCACTCGAATTCGTAATAAGATGATCCCGATGCAATGCCGGCTCGCCTGACATTTTGGAGACGCTGTCTCGCATCACACTGTCCTGGCCGACATCGGGCCGGTAGGTGGGACGAATCGGAATGATAGGGCCGATTTCCTCCGGATTGGTCTCTTCAACATATTCGATGAACTCGCCACGGAACTTGGCCAGATTGCTCTGCAAGCCCCAGACTGCGGCCTCGCCGAATGGGCAAAAACTCTTGCCCGCGATGAAGGTCGTGATATGTTCCAGCAGGTCGATATCTTTGATGCGACCGCCGCCTTCTTCAAAACGGATGAGGATGTTCTCCAACCAGGTAGTCCCTTCGCGACAGGGCGTGCATTTGCCGCAACTCTCCTCGCGATAAAACGCCAGCGTACGCCGTGCAATCTCAACCATGGACTGGGTCTCATCGATGACGATGACGCCGGCCGAGCCGAGCGAAGACCCGGCCTCTGCTAACGCCTCATAGTCGAGCGGCGTATCAAGCTGATCGGCGGTGAGCAACTTCATGGACAGACCGCCGGGCACGATGGCCTTGACCGAGACATTCTCGTTCTGAAGGCCGCCGCCATAGTCGAAGATCAGTTCACGCAGGGGCGTAGCGTGGGGCAGTTCGTAAAGGCCCGGGCGCTTCACATTGCCGCTAAGGCAGAACATGCGCATGCCCGGGCTGCGTTCGGTGCCGAACTGCCTATACCAGTCCACGCCGTGGCGCATGACATGGGTCACATTACAGATCGACTCGACGTTATTAACGATGGTCGGCTTGGCATATAGGCCCTCAACAGCCGGGAAGGGCGGCTTCATGCGCGGGTGGCCGCGATAGCCTTCCAGGCTGGAAAGCTGTGCCGTCTCCTCACCGCACTCATAGGCGCCGGCTCCACGATGGACCACCACCTGGAGATTTCTATCAGTGCCGAAGATATTTTCGCCCAAATAGCCCTTGGCTTCGGCCTCTTTGATGGCCTCAACCAGCCGTGTGTAGCCAAAGTAGTATTCGCCACGGATATAGATGAAAGCGTGTTCGGCCTGGATGGCGAAAGCGCTGAGAATGATGCCCTCAATCAGCTGATGGGGATCGTATTCCATGACGATGCGATCTTTGAACGTGCCCGGCTCAGACTCATCGGCATTGACAACGAGGTAGCGTGGGAAGACGCCCTGGGGAAGGAAGCCCCATTTGATGCCGGTCGGAAAGCCTGCACCGCCTCGTCCGCGGATACCGCTTGCCTTGACCTCTTCAATGACTGCATCAGATTCCATCTCGGCGAGCACCCGGCGAGCGGTCTCATAGCCGCCGTCGGCTTCATAGGTGTCGATGAGATGGCTGTTTTGCTCGTTGACACGCGCCATCAGGAAGCGTGGCTCCATGCCGCCTGTGGTATACGGACCGGCAGCTTTGCCGTCGAGGTGTGGATCGCCATCAGCAGTCCAGCGCTCCAGGCTCTCAAAGCCTTTTCCGCTGTCCAGCAGTTGGAGCACGGCATCGACATTCTCGGCCGAGTCTAGCTCTTCAAAATAGCGGATCTGGCCACTCTTCTGATCGGTCACCGAGACCATAGGCGCTGTGCCGCAGGAGCCGAGGCACTCCATGTGATCCAGACCGTACTTGCCGTCCTGCGTCTGCTCGCCGTGATGAATGCCCAGCTTTTCTTCAAAGTGGTTCAGACACTTGTTGGCGCCGCGTAACATACACGGCACATTGGTGCAGACCTCAACGTGATATTCGCCCTTGGGTGCGGTGTGGAACATGTGGTAGAAGTCGACCACACCGCCGACCTCGGCCGGCGTGATGCCCAGCATCGCCGCCAACTCATCCTGCGCATCGACGGGACAGTAGCCGAACTCTCGCTGAATGACATAGAGCGCCGGCAAAATCGCCGATCGCTGCCGGCCTTCAGGATATAAGTGCATCCATTTCTGGATTTCGTCTCGTACGGATTCAGATAAGATCATAACCAAATTCCTGATCAGATAGAACGCGGATTCAGCGGATCATGCGGATTTCCGCGGATTTTTTCTCAATTTTAACTTACGCTCGTTGCTGAAAAACCGCCGTTTGTACTCCGGCTTCGCTCCGAAGTTCAAGACAAGGCCAACTTCACACGTTGTTGCTCGCAAGTAGTTGGTCAATTGTGCTACGTGTGCGCCACTGATCGATTCGGCAGTTTTTAGTTCGAGTATCACCTTGGCTTCGATCAGCATATCGGCACAGTATTCGCCAACAATTTGACCACCGTAGTGTACTTGAATTCGCTTCTGTTGCTCTACGGTAAGTCCACGGTCCGCAAGTTCCAGTGCAAGCGCATTTTCGTAGACCTTTTCCAAAAAACCATATCTCAGGTCATTGTAAACTGCGTAGAATGCACCAATAATCTCTTTCGTCAGCAGTTCATGCTTAATCGTCATTATGTGCCCTCGGGGGATGAGCAAAAAAGGAATCAGCGAAAATCCGCTTGATCCGGAAAATCCGCGTTCTATCGTATTTGCCCTATCGATCGACCTCTCCCAAGACGATGTCGATTGATCCAATATTCGCCACAACATCGGAAAGCATGTGGCCGCGACTCATCTTGTCGATGGCATACAGGTTGTTGAAGCTGGGGCCGCGGACGTGCAAGCGATAGGGCTTGCCTGAGCCGTCACTGTAGATGAAGAAGCCGAGCTCCCCCTTGCTGGCCTCAATACCGTGATACATGACGCCGGGCGGCACATGAAATCCTTCAGTCACCAGCTTGAAGTGGTGGATCAGGGATTCCATGCTAACGTCCAGCTCGGCGCGGGGCGGCAGGCTGACCTTGCGGTCTTCGCTCTTGTAAGGGCCGTCCGACAGTCTTGCAACGGCCTGATGGATGATGCGCAGGCTCTGGTGCATCTCTTCCATGCGAATCAGGTAGCGTCCATAACAATCGCCACGATCGCTGACGGGCACATCAAATTCATAGTTTTCGTAGCCGCCGTAGGGCATATCCCTGCGCAGATCCCAATCGACGCCGCTGCCGCGCAACATTGGGCCGGTCATGCCCATGTTGATCGCTTCCTCGCGACTCAGGTAGCCGATGCCTTCCAGCCTCTCTTGCCAGAGTGGGACCCTGGTGAGCATATCGACGTAGTCATCGATATAGCCGGGCATGACGGTCAGGAAATCTTCCAACTCAGTCAGAAAAGCCGGCGGTAGATCTTGCCAGACGCCGCCGACGCGGATGTAGCTCACGGTCAGACGGGCGCCGCAGGCCATTTCGAAGAGATCGAGGATGCGTTCGCGTTCGCGCGTCGCATACATGAGCAGACTCATGCCGGTGCCGGATATGTCCAGCACATGGGTGGCCAACCACATCAGATGCGAGGCCAGGCGCTGCAACTCGCTCATGATGATGCGAATGGTCTGAGCGCGCTCCGGAATCTCCAGCCCGAGCAACTTTTCTACGGCCAATACATAGCCGAAGTTGTTGTTCATGCCGGAGATGTAGTCCATACGATCCGTGTAATAGACGAAGTCTTTGTAGCGCTTGTTTTCACCGGTCTTCTCAAAGCCGCTATGCAGGAATCCGATGTCCGGATCGATACTGACAACATCTTCGCCGTCCAACTCGACCACCAAACGCAGCACGCCATGGGTGCTGGGATGGTGCGGGCCCATGTTGATGACCATGTTCTTGCGGTCCATGCCTTCGGGCAATACTGGCGGCTCGCTGACTGCGGGTAATATCTGCGTGCCGAAGGACTCAAACTGAGGATCGTCCCAAGTCAAGCTGAAGGGGACCTCCTCACCGCCCAATGGCACATTTTTGCGCAGTGGGTGATTTGGCCACTTTGCAGGCATGAGGATGCGACGCGGATCAGGGTGATCCGCAAACTTGATGCCCATCAGATCGAGTACTTCGCGTTCGGGCCAATTGGCTCCGGCAAAGACTGATGTAAGGGAAGGGGCGGAAGGCTCCTCATCGTCTTCCAGTGGACAAATCACCATCAGGTGCTTGCGGCGCAGTAGCGAGCGAAACTGATAGACGGTGCTGAATCGTTTGTCATCAGCGGAGAGGGGCAGTTTCGAAGCGTCCACGGAAGAAACATCGGCCAGCATTTCATAGGCGAGCTTCTGATTGTCACGGATGAACGTCGCCAGCTCAACCAGCCGTTCCGGTTTAACATAGACGAGTTGGATACCGTTCTGTTCACCGGCTGCCAGAATGTCGTTGCCAAAGCGCTCAACAATGCGTAGGGTGTCTTCGGTTTCACCGATCGGTTGCGGTGCTTGTGCAGGAATGGAGGGATCGTTCAGTCCCGGCAAGGTCTCGTAATCTCTGTGGAGCGGAGAGACATTCAGCATGAAGTGCTCCGTTTAGGCTCTGATAGCGTCTAGCGAGTCGATATCGCTGGACGTAGCAATCGTCGGTTCGGCATTGCGTGCTTTGTACATGGCAAAGGTCTCTTTGCCCTGCTTCTCACGCAGTTTATCCAGCCCGTACAGCAGCGCCTCGGGACGGGGCGGACAACCGGGAACGTAGACGTCAACGGGGATGATCTTATCGACGCCCTGGACAATCGCATAGTTGTTGAACGGGCCGCCTGCACTTGCGCAGATGCCCATGGCAATCACCCACTTGGGTTCCAGCATTTGATCATGGAGGCGCTTGATGACCGGGGCCATCTTATTACTAACGCGTCCGGAGACGATCATTAGGTCAGCCTGTCGTGGACTTGCTCGGAACAACTCAGAACCGTAACGGGCAATGTCATATCGTGCACCGCCGGCAGCGATCATCTCAATCGCGCAACATGCCAGGCCAAAAAGCAGCGGCCAAGTACTGTTCTGGCGACTCCAATTGACCATCTTTTCCAACTGTACTGTCAGAATTCCTTCGGGAATCTGTTCCTCAAGACCCATACTTCACCCCTAAAACAATACTCAATGCCGCAATAGCTGCTTTTGTCCGTTTATTCCCAATCGAGGGCGCCCTTCTTCCATTCATAAATCAGGCCAAAAATCAGAATTAGAAGAAAGAAGCTCATGGGGATGAGTGCCATGACACGCAGATCTCGCAGGACGACGGCCCATGGATAGAGAAATATGACCTCGATATCGAAGAGGAGGAAGAGCATCGCAACTAGATAGTACTTGATTGGAAACCGGCGTCGAGCATCCGCAAAGGGGATGATGCCCGATTCGTACGGTTCAAGTTTCTGCTCGTTTTTTTTATGGGGGCCAAAGAGAATCGGCACCATCAGTGCAATGGCTGCGAAACCGACAGCTACCAGGATGAGGATCAGTAAGGGAAGATAATCTATCGCCACAAAGTCACCTTCAGTAAACCTCTGCAAAGATCTGAAAAAATCGCTCAAAAACGGTACAATTGTATCAAGTGCCGAGAAGTCAGCCCGGATATCCTGTCAAGTAAAACAGTGACCCAACACGGATGCCATGTTGGGTCAAAAAGGCACGTCAGGGTACGATTCGCACGTCCAGTTGACCATATACACTATCGTGCCAACAGCAGACAAATTTGGGGTCACAACAAGCTCGACTTTCTCTTGCGCACTCTGGTTGCAGAGTTTATCACGAAGGCGATGGGCTGTCAATTTTCCACAGCTTTTTGTGAAATATGGAACGAAAAAACGTAGTGCGATTGAGGGGCTAAAAAGAACCTCATTTGACCGTTTTTTTTTGTCGAACCCTGTTGCCTATGTTACAATAGCCGCCGCTTGATTGTGTGATTCGTTACAAATGGTTGCGCAGGGTGTCATGAGGCTTTCATCGTCAGGATTTAATTGTCATATTCGTCCTGCAAAACTTTCGGATCAATTCCTTACTGTGCTATCATAGCCACGTGTTTGTACTTTTCTACACAAACAGCGCATACGGCAGGGCTTGCTGGTTGGCTCCGATCAGAGTCTGAAATCCATCTTGCGCAATCTCTGGTTCAACAGTCGAGATTGTCTCTACTTAATACTTTTACGCAATATTTTTGCTACGCGGTGCTGAACAGGAGTTCGCGATATGCTTCAGCAATATTCATTTATTCTGATTCTCAGTGCGCTTGCCTTCATTGTGCCATTGTCTGCTGTGCTCATTGGCCACTTTTTGGGACCAAAGCGCCCCAATCCGATTAAGAACGCCACCTATGAGAGTGGTGTCGAGACGATCGGCGATACCTGGGTTCAGTTCCGTGCACAGTACTATCTGATCGGGCTGATCTTCCTGATCTTTGATGTCGAAGTGATCTTCCTCTTCCCCATTGCGGTAGCTTTTAATCAACTGTCGCTCTTTTCGGTAGTGGCAACGATCACGTTCGTCTTGATTTTGCTCCTCGGTCTGGTTCTTGAATGGCGCAAGGGCGCGCTTGAATGGAATTAGGCTGCCGATAGCGAAACCTGGAGAATTGCGATATGTGGGAATGGAGTGACTGGCTGACTCAGTTACAAGTAAACTTGGGCGCACCGGAAGGGCCTGCCCGGTTTGTTGCCTATTTTATCGGCGCACTCTTTTTAGTAATTATGGCGCTGAATACGGCTCTGATTCTGATTTGGATCACGCGAAAGGTCATCAGCCGTATTCAGGATCGTATCGGTCCGAACCGTCTTGGCCCCTATGGGCTGGTTCAGTCGGTCGCTGATGCCATGAAGCTACTGACCAAGGAGGATATCAGTCCAGATAACGCGGACAAGATCTCCTACAATCTTGCGCCGATTCTTGGACGTGTTTGGCGTGCTTCTAACTGTCGCTGTACTGACATTTGCGCCGGGCCTCATCGGTGCAGACATTAACGTCGGCGTTCTCTTCCTGGTCGCTATCGGCTCGATTGGCATTATGTCGGCGCTAATGGCCGGCTGGGGCAGCAACAACAAGTATGCACTTCTCGCCGGGTTCCGTGTCGTCGCTCAACTGCTCAGCTATGAAATCCCCATGGTGTTGGCCATGCTCCTTCCTGTCCTTTTGATCGGCAGCATGCGTACCGGCACCATCGTTGAATCACAGGGACTCTATATCGGAGGGATCAATCTCGGGCTGGGGTGGAATGTCTTCATCATTCCGGCAGGGCTGCTGATCTTCTTCATCAGCGCATTGGCTGAAGCCGAGCAGACGCCCTTTGATCTGCTTGAGGCGGAATCCGAACTTATCGCCGGTTTCCATATCGAATATTCCGGCATGAAGTTTGCAATGTTCTTCCTGGCGCAGTTCCTGAATTCATTCTTCCTTGGGGCAATTGCCGTCATCTTATTCTTAGGCGGCTACCAGGGTCCGTTCGTGGATCAGCTCCCGATTCTGGGTCTGTTCTACTTCACGGCCAAGGTCTTCGCAGTCTATCTGCTTATCCAGTGGATCAAGGGCACTTTCCCGCGTATTCGTGTCGACCAGATGATGGGTTTCGCATGGAAGATTCTTGTACCGATGGTTCTTGCTTTGGTTCTTTGGCAGATGGTGGCCATGAAGCTCTTTGGGCCAATGTGGATGCAGAACATTGCAATTCTCGTCGGGAATATTGTCGTCATTATTGCGGTACTAAACATCATCGGCAAATACTTCAAGACCGAGGCAGTACGCACCAAGCGAGCGTTTGAGCCGACATCGCTAGTCGGAACAATGGAGCCCGCTTCATCGGGTGATTAATAATTGTACGTGAATTTCGTGTGAGGATTTCACGTTCTTAGCCTAAGAATGCCAGCCTTTTCGGTACGGCTTTGGGACTCACTTCCAAGAAGAGGTCATCTGTCATGCCTGATCCAACAGAATTGATGCAGCACTTACCGACGGTCCAACAGGTGGTGTTTGTACTCATCGCCAGTTTTGTTGCTTTTGCTTCGTTGGCTACAGTGTTAGCCGACAATCTGTTCCACAGCGCCTTGGGCCTGGTGGCAACACTCTTTGGCGTGGCCGGAATCTTTATTCTTTTGGAAGCTGAATTTATTGCGGTGAGTCAGGTTCTGGTCTATGTCGGCGCAATCGCGACGCTGATCACTTTCGCTATCATGTTGACGCGTGGTATGATGTTTGGCCGCACGGCAGTACGAAATCGCCAATGGCTGGCAGCGCTCTTGGTTGCAGCCATATTCGGCCTTGCAGCAATGGGCGTCGTGGGGAATATTTCCTGGCCCAATGTTGCTGCCGAAATCACCGATGGTGAGGCCATCATAGCCGGCCTGGGTGAACTCTTTGTGACGATCTATGTGGTGCCGTTCATCATGTTGGCCTTGTTGTTGTTGGTTGCATTGGCCGGTGCATTGATGTTGGCACGCGATGAACAGTAGTAAAGACCGCTAGTGTGGTAGGGTATCCCCTAACAGGCTTATCCACGATTGATGTTGCGCATGAACTTATCGGTAAGGCAAGTCCATCTGTTCGAGGAGAACGTTGAATGGTTCCTCTAACCTGGTATCTGATGTTAGCAGCTTTCGTCTTCAGCTGCGGTCTTTACGCCGCCACTGCACGTCGAAACGCAATTGCTGTCCTGATTGGCATTGAATTGATGCTCAATGCCGTCAACATCAACCTGGTAGCCTTCTGGCGCTATGGCGAAAACGTCGATCAGTTGGCTGGGCAGGTCTTTGCGATATTCGTCATTGCCATTGCGGCAGCCGAAGCGGCCGTTGGACTGGCATTGATCATCTCAGTCTATCGCAACCGCAATACGGTCAATTTGGACGAGCTTGATACGTTGCGAGGGTAGCCGGGCGAGGGCGAATGACGAAGCAGCTGCTTACCGGCACGCTCGATGAACAGTGCGAGTTTTTGTATAGACTCGCAAATGAGAAGATGGAGCAAGGTAATTATACCGGCGCCATCCATGCACTGAATGAAATCGCAACGTATGCGCCTGATTACAAGGATGCTGCTGACCTACTGGCGTTGGCGAAGAGGCGCAAGTCCGAGCATCGTAATTTGCTGCTCTGGGCGCTGCTTGGGCTTTCAGTCTTTGTTGTAGTTGGTTCGATGCTCGGATTACCAAATGACCTCTACCTGTTGGTTTTTGCAGTAGTCGGGGCACTTGTAGGCTACGGAATCGGCGATCTGGCAGGGCGCTACGGCCGACGGTCAAGCTAGAAAATTTGGGCTGATTTGAGTCGCTTTATCTACTGAATTATGACTAGGAAATTTAGCCACGACAGTGAATCCATTGGCCGTCGTGAACTCCAAAATATACTGCGAGGTTGAGCAATGGAAGGTTTCCTAAATTTGGCCTGGTTGGTACCGGTGCCACCATTTCTGGCGTTTGTCGCGATTATCCTGTTCCTGAATCGGAACAAGACGGTCAGCTCGTACACCGCCATTGGTGGTGCAGCGCTCAGCCTGCTACTGGGATGGCCAATTGCTTTTACCGTATTCGCCGCTGAGCACTTTGGCGAACATCCCTTCTATGGGGAGCTTTTTACGATTCCTACAGGCATGAGTGAGATCGTGATTGGCTTTCAGGTCGATCCGGCAAATGCGCTGATGCTCTTCATGTCGACCTTCCTGATTCTGATGATTTTCATCTATTCCAAGGGGTACATGACCTTCCCTGCCCATCTGAGCAAGGAAGAATACCCGAAGGAGTATGCCGAGAATAAGGATCCCCGATATAGCCGTTTCATGGCCTATATCAGCCTCTTTGCAACCGGTATGTTTGGCCTGGTACTCTCAAATTCACTCATCACCTTCTTTATCTTCTGGGAAATCATGGGCCTGTGCAGCTATCTCCTGATCGGTTTCTGGTATGAGAAACCATCGGCTCAGGCTGCTGCCATCAAGGCTTTCATGACCACGCGTATTGGTGATGCCATCATGTTCATCGGCATGATGATTCTCTACGTCTACAGCGTGCCCAGTAGCCTACGTTTCGAGACAGTACTCTCCGGCGAGAACTTGGAACACCTGGCCCATACGATGATTGACCTGCCGATCCTGGGCACGACAGTGCCGGTGATTGCGCTGATCTCGATTCTGATTTTCTTTGGCACTGTCGGTAAGAGCGCTCAGTTTCCGCTTCATGTCTGGTTGCCTGATGCCATGGAAGGCCCTACGCCTGTCAGTGCGATGATCCATGCAGCGACCATGGTCTCTGCCGGTGTCTTCCTGCTGGTTCGTATGTTCCCCCTGTTTTTGGTAACCGGCGAGGTTTCGCCCGGCGTGATGCAATTTATCGCCTTTATTGGCGCCTTTACGGCGCTCTTCGCCTCGACAATTGCTGTGGCCCAGTGGGACATAAAGCGTGTACTGGCCTATTCGACCATTAGCCAGCTTGGCTATATGGTTGCCGCTATCGGTATCGGCGCCTACACGGCCGCACTCTTTCATCTGATCACGCATGCCTTCTTCAAAGCGCTGCTCTTCTTGGGGTCTGGTAGCGTCATCCATGGTGTTGAGCATGGATTCCACCATGTGCACGAGCATGGTGAAGGACATGGTCACGCCGAGATTGAGAAACGCAGCGATGGTGATCTTGATCCCGAAGATCCCCAGGACATGCGCAATATGGGTGGTCTGTTAAGTCGAATGCCGCGTACGGGATGGACGTTTATTATCGGCGGCCTTGCACTGAGTGGTTTGCCTTTTCTCACCGCAGGTTTTTGGTCTAAGGATGAGATTTTGACCGTGGCTTGGGGCACAGATCGTTATTTTGTCTTCTGGGCTTTGGTGATTGCAGCCTTTCTGACCGCGTTTTATACAATGCGTCAGATCAGCCTCACCTTTTTCAGTGAGCCCCGAAGTGAGGGTGCGGAACATGCCCCTGAGAGTGTCGGCAGTATGACATGGCCGCTAATGCTGATTACTCCCTTTGCCGTTGCGCTGGGTTGGTTTGGCATCCCGGATTCGTTCCCTGTCTTTGGCGCTGTTACGCCCAACTTCCTGGAGGGATTGATAGAGCCCTATGTTGAGTATTATTCGATTCATGTAGCACATGCGAAGTTCTCTTGGGTCGCTTTAGGAGCGTCGTTTGTTGTTGTGTTCGGAGGACTGGGATTTGGCTACTTGCTCTATGGCAAGGGATTGCCCAAAGGCAAGATTGACCCGTTGCGCAAGTGGTTGGGACCGGTCTGGGTGCTGTTGCACAACAAGTACTATATCGATGAAATCTATCAGTACAGTATTATTCCCTTCAGCCTGGGTTTGTCGAAATTCCTCTACTGGGTCGACGATTTCTGGATTATCGATCCGCTGGTCAATCTCATCGGCCGGGTTAGCGTCTGGATTGCGAACGTCAGCGCTGCCTTTGACCGGTGGGTGATTGACGGTGTGGTAAATGGTGTTGCATCCATTACCGATGGTCTGGGCGTCTCAACGCGTCGGATTCAGGATGGTCACATCCAGGTCTATCTGCTGGTTCTGGCAGTTTCGATTGCCATCTGGCTGTTGCTCGAAGCACTACCGTTGGTCTTGACGCTTGTATAGCGTCAACTCGTCAAAGGCCGTTGATTGTCTCTACGTATACATTACAAATCGGATGTATTGCACATCGGATGGAGACACTTGCGGCGTGAAAATTGCTAATTAAATGCGAACTTTTTTGAACGCCAATAAAAGGGTCTGCGGAGGAGCTATCCATGGAATTCCTTAATCAATGGTTGTTGCCAGCGATTATAATTTGGCCTGTTCTTGCTGCCATCGTCACGATGTTCATCAAGAGCGAGAAGGCAATCAAGTGGTGGAGTATCATTTCTACTCTTTTCCCACTAGGCCTTAGCATCTATATGATGGCTGCCTACGATTTAAGCACGGGCGGCATTCAGTTTGAAGTTAACGTTCCTTGGATCGAATCACTGGGGGCCAACTTCCATCTTGGTGTAGACGGGCTGAGCGTGCCGTTGATCTTTCTGACGGCGTTGCTTATGACGCTGAGCGTCTATTATAGCGCCGGCACGATCCGCGTGCGGGTGAAAGAGTATTTTGTCTCTTTCCAGATTCTAGCGTTGAGCATGTTTGGCGTCTTCATGGCCCTGGACTACGTGCTCTTCTACCTCTTCTGGGAGATTGGCCTGGTACCGATGTACCTATTGATCGGCATCTGGGGCGGTCAGAATCGCTTCTACGCTTCGATCAAGTTCTTCATCTTCACGTTGGTTGGTTCTGTCGCCATGTTGTTGGCCATCCTTGGCACCTACTTTGCTACGGGTACATTCGACATCATGGAAGCGGCGCTAATGCAGCCGTTCATGGACCTGCCGGCGGATCGGGCATTGTTGCTCTCGAGCCTGGCCTTCTGGGGATTCTTCCTCGGCTTTGCCTTCAAAGTTCCCGCCTTCCCATTCCACACCTGGCTGCCCGATGCTCATACGGAAGCGCCGACAGCCGGTAGTGTTATTCTGGCCGGCGTGCTGCTGAAGTTGGGCGCCTATGGCTTCCTGCGCATCGTCCTGCCCACCTTCCCCTTCGCTTCCGACTACTGGTCGATGTGGATTGTTGCACTGGGCGCGATCGCGATCGTATACGGTGCATTCGTCTGTGTTGCTCAATCGGATCTCAAGCGGCTGATTGCCTACAGTTCAGTCAGCCACATGGGCTACGTGATGTTGGCCATCGGTGCTGCCGCCCACACGTTTGGCTATACCGTTGAAGGCGGGAAAGTGCTGGCTGAGCCGGGCATGGCTGATAGCGCAGCAATGGCTATCAACGGTGCAACACTCCAGATGTTCAATCATGGCATTATCACCGGCGCGCTCTTCCTGTTGGTGGGCGTGCTCTACGAACGTGCTCATACGCGTGAAATTGGAAAATTCGGTGGGCTAGCCACCAAGATGCCCTACTACTACGGGATGTTCCTTGTGGCCGGGTTTGCAAGTCTGGGGCTTCCGGGCTTGGCGGGATTCTGGGCTGAGTTCTTCACCTTCCGAGGCGCCTTTGCCATCGTGCCGTTCTGGGCCGCTTTCGGCGTCATCGGCATTGTGATTACAGCCGTCTACATTCTCTGGCGAATTGTTCAAAACGTCTTCTTGGGCAAATATGATCCGACCAAACTCGAACACTGGACGACAGTTCAGGGCGAAGATGCTGACGGTCCCACGGATATGGTTGCCTTCGAGAAAATTACCCTCTGGCCGTTGATTCTCGGCATGTTCATTCTGGGTATTTTCCCGACACTGATCCTGAGGTACTTCAACCTCTATTCTGTGGAACTGATCGAATTCGTTAAGAATGTCATTTAAGCAAGGGGGCTCACTGTGGCCGTAGGTTCACTTGGCTCGCTACTGCCTGAGATCATCTTGTTGGTGGGCGGTACGCTGATACTACTACTTGATGCCGCCTTCAATGATGAAGGTGATTCAGGCATCGGATATATGATGATATCGATCCTGTTCATTTTTGCCGCGCTGATCGGGGCCATCTTCCAGATGGGTATGGATCCGCATACCGCACTGTATATGATTGAGGTCGATCCCTTTGCAGCCTTTCTGAAGATCGCTGTCTTTGTGGGCATGATGCTGGTGGCTGTGGCAGGCGGGGCGCATATTAACAGTCGCACAGAGGGTCATGGCGAATTCTGGTCGCTCTACCTGTATGTTACGCTGGCAATGAGTGTTGCTGTGAGCGCCGGCAACTTGCTGATGATCTTCCTGGCTATCGAATTTTTGTCCATCACCAGCTACCTATTGGTTGGTTTCCTGCGTGACAATGGTCGAAGCGTCGAAGCTGGCGTCAAATACTTCCTCTACGGCTCAGTTGCTTCATCCGTCATGCTCTATGGTATGAGCCTGCTCTACGGCGCTAGTGGTTCACTCAACTTGGCCGAGATTTCGGCTGCATTTTCGGCCAATGAAGATATCTCGTTGGTTGCCATTCCTGCCATGCTGTTGACGCTGGTGGGCCTAGGTTTCAAGGCAAGCCTGGCTCCCTTTTTCCAGTGGGCGCCCGATACGTACGACGGTGCGCCGACACCTGTCACGGCCTATCTTTCTACTGCATCAAAGGCCGTAGGCTTCGCGGTTATGGCCCGTGTGTTGCTGGTCGGTCTGGGTGGATTTAATGCTGACTGGGTGCCGATGTTGGCGGGTCTTAGTGTGCTGACCATGAGCGCCGGCAACTTGATGGCCTTGCGACAGTCGAGCGTCAAGCGAATGCTGGCCTATAGTTCGATCGCTCAGGCCGGATACATTCTGATGGGGTTGGTTTCGGTGGTCACCGTTTCGCAGGCTGATCTGGCTGTGTTGACCATGAACGGCCTCAATGGCATGCTCATCTACCTGTTTGCCTACCTGTTCACCAACGTCGGGGCCTTTATGGTCGTTATGGCGGTGGAAGAGTTCACCGGTAGTCACGACATCAAGGCATACAACGGTCTGGGTAAGCGCGCACCGGCTCTGGCCTGGTCTATGCTCATCTTCCTCTTGAGCCTGACCGGTATCCCTGCCACGGGTGGCTTCATCGGCAAGTTCTTCGTTTTTGGCGCTGCGGTGCAGCACCAGTATTTCTGGTTGGTCATAATTGCTTTGATCAACGTGGGCATTTCAGCGTTCTACTATCTGAACGTCGTCCGGGCCATGTTCTTCGTCTCTCCGGAGCAAGCTGAGGATGGTGATGGTCGTGTATCAGCCGGTGGATTCTCGGTATCCATTCCCGTACAAATTGCTGTTATTGTCTGTGTCGGTGCAACGCTCTGGATTGGTCTCTATCCGACCAACGTAATCAACTGGGCAAACGATGCCTCCCGTTATCTCTTGACACTTTCACTATAAAGACTGCGGCATCTGCTTCGAGCAATTGCGAATCGAAACAACTGCGTCAGGGGATGTTGATGGAACTGTCAACATCCCCTGACGTTTTTTATTGCACGAGTTGCCTAGTATACTTGAGCTAGATCTTCTGGTTCCACAGGATTTCAAGAGGCTGCAGGGAGCGTGCCCCTTCCTGTCGAGCAGCGGCGGGTAAGAGAACCGATCCTGCAAAGCCGATATCCTCCGAAATCTCAGAGAGCTGATTTGGGTTCTCAACCAAGTTGAATCAGCAAACCTAGGTCCGATTGATGTGGGCAGCTCTGATTGATTACTGACAGAAATTTCCGCTGTCGCAAAAGGTCACTATGTTTGCAGTTCTGTTGCTGCCCGCGAAGGCCAGTGTGACAGGCCAAAAGTGCAAAGATGGTGAAAAGGTGTCGATCTAGTGGTTTTGTACAGGCAAGCATTGAAGCGAACGCTGTTGGCAGGGGGCGCTCTGCTAACGCTTCTTGGCATCCTCTTGCCGATTTGGGCAAAGGCGCAGGAGGGGGCTGCCCCCACGCGCAACGTGCCCATCACGCTGGCGGTGCAACCCGGCAAGCCCGATGTCGCTCTTGTCGGCACCCTGAATGCACCCGATCCGGACAACATCTTCCGAACCCAGGACGGCGCTGTCAGTTGGTCGCCGGTCATCGACGGTGTCGAACCCAATATCAGCGTGGCAGGACTGACCTATAACCCGCGCAACGCCAACATGGTCTTCGCAGGCGATGGAGGTTTTGGCTACCTCTACCGCAGTGACAACGGGGGAACCACCTGGCAGGAAGTGCCCGGATTCCGCGACCTGTTGAGTGAGAACAGCGCTATCGCGGATCTGTATTCGACCGTAGAACTGCGCAAATCGGTCTTCTACGTTTCTACGCGCTACGAAGGCGTATTTCGTTCTGAAGATGACGGCCTAACCTGGACGCAGTTGAAGGATGGTCTTACAGGTGAGGCGAGCCGGGTGCGTGCAGTCATTCGATTCGATGATGAACTCTATGCCGGTACCCATGATGGTCTCTATGTGTTGCCTCCTGGCGCCTCGGTCTGGGAAAAGGTTGCCGGTTTTCCGACCCCCTCGATTGTCTATTCCTTTGCATCGGATGGGAATAGAGTTCTCTATGCAGGAACGGAACAAGGCCTCTTTTTCAGCGAAGATGGACTGACCTGGGAACGAGAGCTCAATCTGCCTCAGACAACCGTCTACAGCATTGCAACAACCGGGTCGAATGTGGTTGTCGGCAGTTCCGGCGGACTTTGGGTTGGCAAGGGCGACCAGTGGCAACGCTCACTTGTGAATGACGTGGACTATACCGGCGTCATCTATGCGGTGGCCAATGCGCCGCAGGCCCCGCGTACGCTCTACGCAGCTACAGAATTTGACTGGGTGCTGCGCAGCGATGATGAAGGGCTCAATTTCTTTGCATCCGCTGCTATGCCTACGCTGGACGTGGCTGCTGCACTTGCAACGCCCACGCCGACACCGACATCGACCAGCACCCCGACAGCAACACCGACTGAAACATCAACGGTGACCCCAACAGCAACTGCAACAGATACAGCCACGCCCACCGAGACACCACTCCCCACTGATACGCCGACGCCCATCCCCACGCGAACACCGACAGCCACCCGTACACCGACGGCCACACGCACACCGACGTCGACCCCAACGCTTGTATCGGTGCTGGATGTGCAGGCGACACCGTCCGGAACGTCGACTCTGGTTGCAACGGATCCGTTGACCACAACTGAATCGATAAGTATCGCGGTTGACCTGCCGGGCGCTCCTTTGATCACGGGTACGGTCGAACTCACGGAGACTTCGTCGATAATAACGGCATCGCTTACGACGACGCCCGACCCAGGAGATGACGGTACTGTCGCCCAAGATGAGGTCCTTGGAGATGAGGGTGTGACGGAGACGCCGCCGATCTCGATTCCCGGTTCGCTTCCAATTGCAATCGATGTGCCGACTGCTGAGCCGTTGCTGCCAACGCTCACATTGACACCGATACCGACCATTACAGCGACGCCAACCGCGACCGATACCGAGACACCCTTTCCAACGGAGACGCCTTCACCGTCTGCTACGCCAACCGAGATCCCTACGCCAACACCAACATCGATTCCTATTGATGTTGTCGCGGTTGTCAATGAGACACTGCCGTCCGTCTTCGTAGGTCTGGGCTTGTTGCTCTTTGCGTTTGTGCTCGGCGCCGGCATTGCCATTGTGCGTGGCCCCAAGGATATCTAAGGCCATTCCAGAGAGATTGGACTCTACCTGTCATTACTTCCGCTAATGCCAACAACACTTAGCTTTGACCAACTACTCGCCCATTTAGATTCCTCCAATGCGGCCAACCTGACTGAAGATTGGCCGGCCATCGTGGATGTCACCAGCGACAACCGCACGGTGCGTCCGGGTGCGCTCTTTGTGGCAATCATAGGAGCAAATCTTGATAGGCACCGTTTCATCCCTGATGCTATCGAGCGAGGCGCAGCGATCGTCGTCGGCACACGATCGGAAGAGGCATTGACCACGCAGGGCGTACATCTGTCGGTTCCCTACATTCGCGTACCCGACAGCCGACTTGCTTTGGCCTGGTGCAGCGCCGCTTTCTATGGTTATCCCAGTCGCTCAATGGCCGTAGCCGGCATCACCGGAACAGACGGCAAGACCAGTACATCGACCATTCTTGAATCGATATTGCAGGTGGCCACCGCCGATGAACTCGCTCCTCAGGGGCGTGTCGGCGTCATTACGACGCTGGGGGCTCGGGTCAGTGGACAGGACCACGATACGGGTTATCACGTGACTACACCCGATGCGCCTGTCATTCAGCGCTTTCTTGATGACATGCGTGCAATAGGGTGCAGCCATGCCATCATCGAAAGCACGAGCCACGGCCTTGCGCAGGGACGGGTGATGGCTGTCGATTTTGATATCGCTGCAGTTACCAATATCACCCATGAACACCTTGATTATCATGGTTCTTGGGATGCCTATGCGTCCGCCAAAGGGGAGTTGTTTCGCTCCCTCTTCAGCGCTGCGCAGAAGAAGGAGATCCCCAAGGTGGCCGTGCTCAATGCCGATGATCCGGCAAGCTATCCGTTTCTGTCAGCGATTCTGGCCGAAGAAGCCCCCGGCGGGGGGCAAGAGGTACGAATCCGTAGCTACGGCATCGGAAGAGATCTGCCGGTCACCGAAGCCGATGCCATTGATGTGCGCGCAGACGATATCGTCTACCATCCGGCTCATACGACGTTCACAGTCCGGTACGGCGGCGGAACGTTTGAAGTAGAAACGAATCTAATCGGCGACTTCAACGTCCAGAACATTCTCTGTGCAGCGACCGTCGCTCTTGAGCTGAATCTTCCCGAGAGCGTGATTCAGCACGGCATTCGCGCTTTGTCCGGAATCATAGGGCGCATGGAGCGTATTGACCGCGGGCAATCGTTTCTGGCCCTCGTAGACTTCGCCCATTCGCCGGCCAGCCTTGAACGAGCGCTGACGACGCTGCGCACTGTAGCGCTTTCGCAGAGATCCGGGCATGCTGGTTCGGGCGGACGCATTTACGCGATCTTCGGATCTGCCGGTCTGCGCGACAAGGAGAAACGCTTCCTCATGGGGCAGGTGAGTGGACGCTTGGCTGACTACACTGTGATCACAGCCGAGGATCCGCGGACGGAAGATCTCAATGAGATCAATCGGTCTATCGAAGCGGGCCTGCTCACAGAAGCGGAAGCCGGTTCTTACGCGATTGTGCCGGACCGGGCAGAGGCCATCCAGTACGCAGTCGATCTGGCCGAGGCGGGTGATATTGTCGTCGCCTTTGGCAAAGGACATGAGCGCAGTATGTGCTTTGGCGAAACTGAGTTTCCGTGGAGTGATCAGGACGCGGTTGCACATGCATTGGATGTTCGTCTTGACGGAAAAATGGTTTTGACGTCTACACAAATCCGCTCCGGGTAACCCTCAGGAAAGACCCACCCCGGCGCGTCAACGTTGCTTGTACGTTGGAAAAAGTTGGTGTATTATTGAAAACG
The DNA here is from genome assembly GCA_963765875.1 of uncultured Chloroflexia bacterium. Taxonomy (GTDB): domain Bacteria; phylum Chloroflexota; class Anaerolineae; order Caldilineales; family Caldilineaceae; genus JAWKOK01. Next base: position 29,903 of record CAVXYK010000029.1, on the reverse strand, counting down.
ATCATTGCGCTGATAGTGGTTGCTCGACCACTGGTACAGCTAGATGTCAATGCCACATGAGAAAAACCGAGTACACGGCCTTGTAGAGAACCATTCTCTCCGCCGTGATACGCTAGATGCTGTCTGAATATCCACATATTTCTTGAAACGATCTCATAAAGGAGACTGCACATGCAGGCCAAACCAAAGATTTTGAAAGTCTTCTTGGTTGCACTTATTGCCAGTCTGCTTCTGGGCGCATGCTATGGCGGCGACTCGGGACGCGTTTGGTTTAACCTGCCATCGTTGCCATTGCGACTTGACAGCAGTGGCTCGGCTACGATCTATGGCCTCCCTGTTGGTGCAATTCTGCCGACGACTCAGGTGCAGCAGTTCCAGTCTGGCGATATTCAGAAGCTGGAAGCGCGCATCGGCTACAACGGTATCCACGTCGAATTGAATGGCGACGACCTGCCCTACATTTCCTGGGACGAACAGTCCACAGAGAATATCCAGGAAGTGATCAGCGCGTTGCCCGATATTCCCAATGGCAACATGATCGCTAACGCATTGCCATGGTTGCGCAAGATCGGCTTGGGGGCAATCCTATACATTCCGGCAGCAGACGGAGCTGCATCACTTAACCCCGAACGCTGGAGCGGCGAGACGGAAGTGACGCCTGAGTCGCCTGAAGAGACAACCATCGGCCCAATGACGATTGGTCTGCTTTCGTACAATGAGGACGGAAGCGCCAATATTCAGAATGTACCGGTCTCGACATTGGAGCAAGCGCTAGGGACATCCATTCCGTTGCAACTCCCCCCATCCGTGATGTCGATTCTGACCCTTCTGGGCGCGGACCGACTGACGATTTCAACCCAACCCAATGGCGTCAACGTTGCGATGAACGAGCAGCCGCTGCCGGGTATCGCCTATGATACGCCACGGCTCAATACGCTGCTGCAATATGGTCCGGGTCTGGGCATCGATCCTGCAACGATGGCAACGCTTGAGCAGATTGTCCCGCTATTGCCCGGCGCCGAAATAACCGCAGTCGTCTCCTTCACGGGAGAGCCGGCCGTCGCTACTGAGATTGCACCGATTGTCATCGACATCCAACCCGACGGCAAGGCACAGGTGATGGGTTTCTCCGTCGCTGAATTGCCCGCTGATGTGATCGGCAACTTCCAGGCTGCCAATGTTCAGCAGCTCAACATCGATGTGGCCGAAGATGGTCTGTTCCTTGCCTCTAATGGTCAACTTCTGCCCAGCATCGCCTGGGATGATGCTTCGATCGATACGCTTGCCGGCATTGTCGGTCCCATGGCCGGCATGGGTGCGGAAGCGATTGATAGCCTGTTGGGCATTGCCCGGGACACAGGCCTGTCCACAGTCGTCAAGGTGCCGGCTGGTGAAGGAGCCGATGCCATAGACGTGGCCGGCGAAATCAGCCGTTCGTTTGCACCCGCAGATCTGGGTGACATGACTGCGCCGACCATTCGCTTGGATGCAACATTTGATGGGTCAGGTAACTTGCAGGCCCTCGGTAATCTGGCCGCCGCCGATGTAGCTCCGTTGAGCGGCATTGTGCTGCCGCCTGATGTCATGGCTGCATTGAGCGACCTCGGCGCAGAAGAACTGACGATTGTTACCGACGATAACCAGTTGAGCATTCTTATCGACGGCAACTCTGCATTGTCGCTAGGCTACGATGCGCCCTCGTTGCAGGCTGCACTTGAGTTGGCGGCTCCCTTCCTGGGCGATACACCGCTGGGTGATCCGGCGCTAAATCGGCTGCTTATCGAGCAGATTCTGCCGCTGTTGCCCGCTTCTGATCTGAATGTCACTGTCCATATCGAGTAAGCGGATAGGCGATCTAGTCGGTTTGGAAAACGGTCATTGAACATATGACCTTTACGAACTGACGTAGCAGAGATAAAAAGCCGGGCCTCGCAATTGCGAGGCCCGGCTTTTTTGCATGGATACTATCGTCCTCGAACCATCGCTCGCCATAGGCCCAGCGCCAGCCAGGTCCAGGCGGCAAGGTCAGCCAACGTGCCAAAGGCATCCACTTGTCCGTGGGCAACGCCGGCGGCCAGCCCGGCCAGTAGTCCAATAACGATGCCACCTTGCGGCAGCGTGCCCAAAGCCCGGCGCTCTTGCCTGATGTGTTGTATCGTCCATCCGATCATCGCAATCAGCCAGACCAGCCCGATTCCACCCCACATCGTCATGCTTTCCAGCCAGATATTGTGGGGATGGCGCAGATTCGGGTCTAGAAAGCTGCCGACAGGAATGCTTGCCGGAAACTGCCAGTAGAATCCCCCTGGCCCTATACCCAACGGCGGCGATGATTGCCATAGCGTCCAACGAGACGCTCCACACGCCCAAACGCTCGAGAATCGTTGCCGTGTTGCTGAGTCGTGGCCAGAAGGCGACGACAATCAGTGCAGAGAGGAGCAGCCCGGCAACTGCAATCCCCGCCCACCACCGCCTTCCTATATGAAATCCTGTTGCGTCTCCATTGCTTGCATTGGCGCCTCTTGCTGACTGCACCGTCTGCGATGAGTAGACCAGCCAGATGAAAAGTATCAGTCCAAATGGCAGGCCCAGAAGTAGCGCACCCCGGCTGGCCGTCAGCAATAGCGCGATGCCAATGCCAATAATCGAAGTCAATAGATAGACGCTCAATCGCTTTGGATCTAGATCCGGTTTCCGTTTCCTCTCGACATTTCAGATAGTGCAGGAATCCCATGCCCAACAAGAAGGAGCGCTCCAGGTAGAGCGCGGCATGGTTGGGTGAGAAGTAGGGTCCGACAAGTCGTCGAACAGCATCCGCATTTGTGCCGCCGCCTGCCGCCCATCCGGCCAGCCCAACTGTCGCAACCAGGATGCCCCCGGCAAGAAGTGCCACCGCCGTCAACGTTTGTGTGCGTTGGTCTGTGGCAAAGAGCCGCACCATGCTGTAGAGCAGCAGAGGAACGATCACTAGTTCAAGTATGCCTGTCCGGTATCCGGGCCAATGCCACACGTTGAACATCGTCAGCAGACTGATCCCGAGCCAGCCGATGCCGAACCAGTCCAGCGGCTGAAGTTTCGTAACAGTATCGACAGCGCGATACTGACGTAGATTGTGGCTGAAGCTGACCCACGATAGCCGGAACCGATACAAGTACGACTGCCTGCAGCGGTGGGAGAAGTAGCGTATGGTCGACGAGATGGATCTCTTTGTGCTGAAAGTGAAAGGGCAATAGCGCAGCTGCCAGCCACAGCCCGACGCCGGGCTGCATGACGATCAGAATTGACGCCAGAATCATCAGAAACAGGATGAGCGGCGGCCACGTTGCAAAGAAATAGAGCACAACCAGAATCAGCCAGAACAACGCCTTGGCAGCCGGTTGGGCGTGCAGGTATGCTGTCCGCCATCGCAGAAATGGCAGCAGTCGCAGCGCAGCACCCGTGCGCCAGAGCACTATCGCCAGTGCTACGCCAACGAATATCAGACTCCAGGGCGTTTCGGTGGCATAGCCAGTTCGTGAATGCCGCGGCGCTATCGGTTCCAACGCCAATCGTCTCAATCAAAGGTTCGTTGAGCTCAAATCCCCAGATCGGATCGTCGAAAGGTGCGGCGGGCTGATCGATTGCCCATCCCAGGCCGGCAAGCCATGGCCACAGACGCCAGGCAATGGCGAGGCCATCGTCCAGAAAGGCCTGCTGTTCAACCGGATCAACCGTGCGCCATGGCGAAGCCGTGCGCTGATTCCAGCCGAAGCGGGCGGCGAGAAGCGGTGTTGTCCCATCGCCGGCCGCCAGCATGGTACGTCGTACCAGCGCGACGCGCTGAAAGTTTAACACCGTCGGACGTTGAGCCGGATCTTCAGCGCTGTAGCCAAAGCCGAACGGTTCAATCGAAATCATATCCACGTGAGGCTTCACCCCGGCCGCGTACATTCGTTGTAGAAAGAACACTTCATCGATGGCTGTGTGACCCCGGTCTGTGGTTGGGGCCAGTGCACCGGCTATGATGACGGCGTCGTCGTCAGCAGCACGGATTGCCCGGCTGGCCGCAATCAGCAATTGGGCGTATTCAGTCGGCGCAATGTGTCGGTTACCCCAGTGTGGGGCGATATTTGGCTCATCCCAGATCTGATAGAAGCGCACGTGATCGCCGTATCGCTGGGCAAACTCGCCGCGAAGCGGGCGAAAGTCCGTGGATCAGCAGGCGGCGCAAATGGGTTGTCGGCAGGAAGACGATCTTGGGGATGGCGTGCCCATGCTGGACTGCCATCGAGTACGGCGATGGGCGTCAAGTTGCTTTCGCTGATGGCTGCGATGATGGCGTCGGCTGATCGCCAGTCAAATACTCCGGGCGCAGGCTCAAGGCAGGTTCCAGTCGAACCGCTGTCTGCTCCACCCAATGCCATGATCAGACAGACGCTTGAGGGCAAGGGCTCTCTCTGACTCCGAGATCGAGTCCAGTTCGACGGTTGCGCCGATAAACGGCAATCCATAGTGGTAGGCGGGGGGAGCCTGACGTGTATTGTTCTGAAAGGCGCCTGGCAACGTTTGGCTTTCACCGTGTGACATATTGAAGGCGTTGCGTGTGCGTTGAGCCCCCAGCCATGTTCGCGGGCATTGCGTATTTGCTAGCCCGATGAGCATCACCAACCAGCAGAAGAGGACGAAGAGCAAAGCGGCCCGAGCCAGGGCCAACCCCACACGCAATGAGGAGGAGCGAACCGCTGTTTCGCTCCTCCTCATTGCATTTCGGGATTTGCCTTAGGCTGGCATCTCGTCTTTAGCGCACTGTTTCAGACGGTCGATCATGCCATGTCGTCTGTATCGGTGTCCGTGCTCCATTTGGTCTCGTCATTTGTCAATTCGCCACAGATAGCTTGCGCCAAGTTGTCTATCTTGGTTCGCAGTCGTCCAGCCTGCTTCAGATCGATGCTGATTCGCTCGTCGGTCGCGTTGTTGTCGGCAAGCTCTTTCTCGATGTGACGGATGAGGCTAGCCAACTCGTTCGTTGAATTGGCCCATGTGAAATGTAACACTTTCCATGCTTCGGATTCCTGGTGTCGCTCCACCTCTGACAGGCGCGCAGACAGCCAATGCCTGTATGTGTCCAGGATGATGGTCGGTGTCGTGCTGTTCGCTGCTGGTTTCATCACCATCGTTGCTGCTCTCTGGCGTCTGATGACTTCGTCACTGGGGCCGTCCTCCATCAGTAACTGTCGATGGCGACAGCCGTTGAAGCGACCTGATCGCTCGGGCAGCTGGTCCGCATTGGTCTGTCTTCGGAGCGATTTTCCGGGTGCGACGATGGCTGGCTTGCGTGACCGGATTTGAGGTCGGCTGACCGTTCTGAATTGTCTTCATCCAGTTGGAAAATCTGACCATCACGGGCGTTGAGCCAGAGCACGGGGATGCCGAAATGAGAACCGATCTGGGTGTGAGATATAGAGGTTGCTGCGCGCATAGCCAACTGCAGCATCGATGTGGCCGGGACAAGGACCAAGCAACAGCTCTTCATAGAGAAATCTGGCAAATTCGGCGGCATCCTCGTCGCTGATCTCATACTGCATGGCGACAACGGCTGGAATCCCTGTCTGCAGCAGCTGCGGCCCTACCGTTGTGAAGGGCGTACGATCAGATGACTGGCCAGCAAGACATGCGTTAATCAGGACGAACTTAACGGTCTGTGCTCGCTCCAATGCGATACGCAGTGTTTGGGCTGGCATGAAGGCGGGCTCATCATCCTGCCATAGCAGTAGGCCATCTGGCTCGCCATGTGTGATCAAGTGCAGAACATCGGCTTGCATGTCGGTGAGCTTCCGGCTGAGATCGATGAGACTGAATCTACCGGTTATGTCTCAGTCTCTGCCACATCTTTGCCAAGCCGATCCAGCACTTCGGCTGTCCGGTCGGCTTCTGTCGGGTTATAATGCCTGTCGGATCTTCAGGCGCGGCAATCAATATCTTGATCGGCAGCGTAGCGCTCAGTGAGCGGGGCGGCCTAGATAGCGTTCCTGGTTCTCTACGCGTACCAGCGGCGTGCGGCCATTGGCAGCGAACAGTTCGCTTCGGTCCGGATCATACAGACATTCCCAAGGAAGAGCGGCTACCGTCGGTGGATAGAGTGCAAGCCGAATACGCAGGCCAACCGCTTCAGGCCCCGACAGAGCGCGACCGTGCACGTGCCCACAGCTGTTGTACATCGCCGCACATGAGGGCGTTGTAGAGCCTTGCGCCGGCTTCGGCCATGAGTTCTCCGCCCGGCGGTCGGGACATGTCACCCAGACGATTCTCTACATCGATCCAGAATGGCTGAATGGACTCTTGGTCAAATTCGCCTTCGGCGATGTTGCCGGCGAAATGTGCCATGACGGTGTAGGGCGCTTCCGTGCCACGAATGGTGATGTCGAAGTTGATGAAGTGACAGTTCTGCATGATTTTGACAGTCTCTTCGGTGGCGCATAGAATATCGGAATGCGTAATGTACAACCCGCGAACTGGATCGACAATTTACAGCAACGGTTGCAGCGAAACCTTCCGCGAAACCTACCGAGAAACCTGCACCGTAGATTTCGCCGGGAATCGAGCACAACGCCTCGTCGAGCCATTCAGGTTGACTACCGAGATCGCATAAGCGTCGTTACCTGGCTGATTGTCTTCGGACTGGGCGCCAGCATCCTCTTGGATCTGCCGACCGCTGTGTTGACGTTTAGCGCGCTTGGTTCGCCCATCAGCATTCCCTTCAGCGAACGTATTGTCGCCGCAATCTTCATGGCAGTGCTGGCCGCTGCAGGTACCCAGAGTGTCGTCTCTGTCCATCCCTATTTTGCGGTGAACCGACGAGGTCGGTGCACAGACCTGGGCATTTTGGGCGCTTCCGTCGGCCATTACCATTATTGCGGTTCTGCTCCTGCCGCTGGCGCCCAGTAGGCAAGTGGGTGTCCTTGCCCTTCTGGTGAGTGGCGCATTGCTGGCTATGGCCTTTTTTGGCCTATATGCCACGGTTGAGCGCGGGCAAACCGGGTTCCGACGTTCCCGATTTCTGCTTGATGCGTTGGCCTATGGTTCGGCGCTACTTCTATTTCTCCTAGTATATCAGACTCGTACACGTAGTCTACTGTCGGGTTCACTAATTGCTGCGACTGCCATGCTTTTGGCCGTCGAGTTGTTGCGCAGTACCACCAGTGACGTCAAAATGGTTCTGGGCTATGGCATGATCGTTGGGCTGATCCTTGGCGAAGTGACCTGGGCGTTGAACTACTGGTTGTTGGCAAACCTAACAGGAGGCTTGCTGCTTCTGTTGATCTTCTACCTCTTAACCGGGTTGGCGCAGCAGGGGATTCAGGGTCGTCTGAATCGGCGCGTGCTCATCGAGTTCGGGGTATTTGCCACTGTGGCTATCGTGTTGATCGTTGCTGTTGGCCCTCGCTTCAGATAATGACTCTTAGCGGTCAACCATCGTGTCGTGTCTGAATACTCCGGGGGTAGAAGATCTGGCTTTCGGCCAAAAGCCTGGACTTCTTTGATCGCTGATTCCATTCTGTGGACAAGACTACATTCCATCCAGCAAGAAATATCGTTGGATGCTCATCTCTTCGTCAATACGGCCATGAGGCCATGTTTGCGCTGCCGTCCTGAGCCCCTAGCGAAGGCGCAAGATGTAAGACTTATCGCTGCTCGATGGTCCTCTGCGCTGACGATCAAGCGTAAATTGTTCGTCTTTCCACAACTCCCGTTTTGATGGATCATGGACAAGGCAAGTCAGCGCTTCGGTCAAGCGCCTGGTTTGTCGGCGTCGGGATATTCATCAGCCCGTCCCTGTTGCACGATAGCGCCGTTGAGCCAATTCACTTCGCTCTTGCCTTTATCGCTATAGAGATCGATATGCAAGCTGGGCATTTTGCCGCCACGGGCGCCGCCGATCTGCCTGCGCAGAACGGGGCGCAGAATCGGCTTTGGCGTGCGCTGTATCCACGGCGCCAGCTTGGCGAAAGGGTAACTTTCAAGATTGACAGGCTCGATCTCCCAGGTCGACATGACGGTAAGGGCCTCTCGCCAGGCTCGAATCTCCAGGTCGACCAACGCTGACTCCTGGAAGACCTGTTCGGGCGACTCATCGAGGATTGCACTGGTGGCATTGCCGACCATGTTCATCAGCAATTTTGTCCACTTCATGCCGCTTGCATCGGCAAATTCGGTGACATCAAAGCCACCGTCTGATCAGCGATTGCTTCAGTGCTATGAAATGTTGGCTGAACGGCTTCCGGCAACCAAGGGCTGATGCCGATGACATACTTGGGCTTGTCCACCCGGATATGGCCGGGAGCCAAACGGAAACAGGTGTGGTGATGGTCCCGGCGGCAATGTTCTCGGCGCCCAGCACAGCGGCCAAGGCCTCTTCGTTGCCGACGCCGTTCTGCAGGCTGAGCACCAGCGGCGGCTTGGCGCCGGAAAGGTCGAGTGCGTCGACTCAGTTCCTTCAGCACATCGGCAGTGTCATAACTCTTGACGGTGAAGATCACAACATCGTAACCATTATCTGTGTATCCTCGATGAAGTGTCGTCCGCTCCTGCGTAGGCAGCGGCGATGCTGTCCAAGGCCACGATATCGTCGACTCGGTAGTACCTGCCTCGTCAATGACCTGCAACCCTCGGCTTTCGACTGCGGCGACGAATCGCTTACGTCCGACCAATGTGACGGATAACCGTTTTGAGCAAGCTTGCTGCCGACAAACAGCCGATTGCACCGGCGCCGACGATGAGGGTTTTCAATGAGGGTCTGCCTTTAAATGAAAGTTTGCCGATTAGGATGGGCGTGGAATAGGAGACGGATGACGCAGCTGCAAAAAGCCTTTTCTTGAGACTAATGGTCTGGAATGATCACGAATTGTTTCGTCGTCCCGGCAGAAGACTCATGAAATTCGTGTCCGGCTTCAATTGACATAGCCCCACAGATATTCACGGATTTGTCCGTAATACCCGCACAGACTGTAACATCCATGCTTCGCCGGCAAAATCGTTACGAACGAGCGTCAACTGACTGAGGTCGGCTGTGCATGGAGCAGCTTGCGGTTCTCCAGGTCATAGAGTCCGTATGCCGTTGCCAGAATCTCGATCGGATGTCTGCTGGGCAGGTCTGTGCCATGCTCCAACTGCCATCGACAGGTTTCCGAATCACAGGCTGTGTAGTTGACCTTCGGCCCCTTGCTCCTCCACGAAATCAAATAGTTCCTGACCGACATCCATGCCGATCTGATACTTTTCGACCTTATATCCATACGTGCCGGCAATACCGCAGCAACGGGCATGGCTTTCGCGTACGTCGATCCCAGGAATCAAAGAGAGTATCTCCAGTGCCGGTTTGCCGACCCGATGTGCGCGTTGCTGGCAGGGCGCATGGTAGGGGAGACGCATCGACATGGGATGGAAATCTGTGCGCAGTTCATCGGCATCATGCAGTTCCTGCAACCATTCGAAGATATCCCACGTGCCCATCTTGAGTTCGATTGGTTGCCTCGTCGTGCAGGTCGAGCAGTTCGGGGGCTTCTTCCTTCAAGGTGAGCGTACAACTTGTGCTGGTGCCGATGATCGGGTAGCCGGCCTTGGCATATCCGGCAAGATGGGCGACATTGTTGCGATGGTAGTTGGCCGCCGCGTCAAATTCGCCGTTGCTGAGCATGGGCAGGCCGCAGCAGTTCTGCGGCGGCACGATCACTTCGTAGCCGTGATGTTCGAAGACGGCGATCGCGGCCTTGCCCACGTATGGCTCATAGTACATCGTGGCGCAGCCGTGGAAGTAGACGACCTTCTTGTCCGACTTGAGTCGTTGCTTGGCGGTTCGTTTTAGCCATTGGGCCAGGGTACCGTCGGTGCTCCATGTCGGCAACGGTGCATCCCGTGGCGATGCCCATCACCTTCTCTGCGACGATGCGGCTCATGGGATTCTGTAGGGCGAAATTGGCCAGATGCGGCGTAAAACTACCCACCTTGCCGAGCAATTCATTGCGCCCCAAGAGCCGATTGCGTAACGGTAATCCGTTTTCGGCCACGATCTGAGCGCGGGCCCGCGCATTGAGTTCGGCGATCTTCACGCCGGTCGGGCAGACTTCGTTGCAGACACGACAGCCGGAACAGTAGTCAACCGAATGATCCGGCGACATGGGCTGGCCGTTTTCACGGAAACGCTGCGCCTGGGGCCCGACATACTTCGGTCCGGGGAAGAGATCCGTGACCGCTGAAACAGGGCAATAGCTGGTGCAGATGTTGCACTTGATGCATTCATCCAATGAATGGTCTACTGAAAGCCAAGACGAACCGTGCATGAAAGCTCTCCGTACGATAATGGTGCACCTAAACCGATAGTTTTCGACGAAACAATGAAAATTCGCCACAGATGGACACAGGTAGCGAATCGATTTTCACAGATGTCGCATCGATGTTCTTGATGCTACCCGATAATCGCCTTTGCCGCCATCATGCCCGTGATGATCGACAGTCCTTCAAGGCTGCGCTCTTGGATCGGGTCCGGCATGGGCCAAAACGCCGCCGGCAGCCCAGAGGTTGCCGTAGACGAGATTGCCCGAAGCATCGACCGGCTGCAAATTGCCGTTGACCTGACGCCGCCGTTGAAGACCGGCTGCCCCTCCGGATCGAGAAACTCCGGCCTAAACCACTTGGTGCGATCCTGCTCGACAGTGAGGGGTAGATCGAAGACGGTCTCCCAAAATCGTCCATCGGGCGCACTGTCGAAGCCGCCGCCGAGGACGCCGCCAGTCGCCAGCAGAAAATGCCTGGCACGATGTTTGAGCGGGCGCGCGCTGGTCTCTGATGCCACCCAGCGAATCTGTCCCTCGTCAGCGCTGAAGTCGATGATCTCCATGCCCGCTTCCACGCGAACGCCTAGCCCAAGCAGCGTCTTGCGCAGCAAGGTGTGCATGCGGATGCCGGGCACGCTGGGCGGCAAAGTCGGTATCTCGAAAACGACGGCGCCGGTGCGCTCGGCCAGGAAATCCATCACTTCCGTATGTCGATGCAGGCCCAGGATGGCGGGCAGTCCGATGCGTTCATCCGGTCTGACGAGCTTGGCCAGCGCAGCGCCCAGCCGATTGAAAACCGGCGAGCTATCGGCTGCCTGGGCGAGTTGCACGGTGTTGGCATCGCTGCGACTGGTGATCATATCCAGCGGCAGTTGTGCCAAACGGGCGAGATATCCCTGTTTGACCAGATTTTCCGCAATCAACGCCGGATAGAAATCACGCATGCCCTGAAACCGACGATCAGTATGGGCTCGTCAACGTCCAGATCGGCCGCCAAGCTGCGCCAGCGGGGCCAAATAGGTCGGGCGGGCAGCCCCTACCGGCGATGGCAGCGAGAGATTGTGCCCGGCCTCTGGTGCGCCAAGATAGGGCATGCCTGCGTCGGCCAGGGTCTGCTGAAAAAGAGCAAGAGCTTCCTGACTATCATTCGGCGAAAGCAAATGATAGGGGTGGGCCGGCGTCAGTTTCTCAATATCGGCGAGCGGCTCGGCAACCGGCGTCTCGTAGGCGTCGGGCAGATAGCCCAGCACATCGACAGTGGCCGCACTCCAGTGCATTGACCCCAGCCCCTTGGCGACCACACGGACGCTCTTGCCCGCCTTGGCCGCCGCTAGGGCTGCCGACAGTCCGGACAGACCGGCGCCGATGATCAGTAAATCAAGCATCTGACACCCCGCTGTCTGTCACTGTGCCGTTCACTCTGTTCGCTGCAGACTCTGCTTGTTTCTCAGATATGTCGGCGCCGGATCGCATGGCCGCATCTTCATCGCCCAGCGAATCGCGGCCGCCGGGCGTGGTGTCGTACCGATAGAAGTCGCTCATGGGGCTGATCTGATCATCGACCGGCAAATGGTCAACATTCATCAGACTCTGATAGATCAATTCGTCCAGGCGTTCCTGTTTGAGTTGGCGAGCCCACAGGATGGGTGTCAGCCCCTTCCAACGTTCCTGCAAGAAGTCACGTAGAATCAGATTGGGAGCGTCTGCGATGGGCGCTCGACGCGGCGCTGACACCCTGCTCCGGTCAACGTGACCCGGCGATTGCATGTAGGCTACGTCCCAAGCTGAGTCCCAGGCCGTGTCTTGGGCGGGCGAAGGCGCCTCGCCGATCGGATCTTCGTCCTTATCTTGGGCTGCACCCAGTTCGTGCAGAATGCCGGCGGCACGGTAGGTGCAGAAACCGCCTTGGCAGGGTCCCATGCCCAGGCGCACATCGCGGCGCAGGTCGTCAAGGGTCACGGTCGGGTTGCGCATTGCCGCCTCTTCGAGCATGCGCCGGGTGACCAACTCGCATTCGCAGACGAGTTCGCCCTGCAGGCGGTTCTCCTCAACCTCATGTAGTCGGTGGCCGAGCCAATAGTGACCCTGATCGATGCCAGGAACTTGCGTGGTCGCTGTGGTACACGCCCGGGCCGTCTCCAGCAGTTCGCAGACCCGATCCATGGTCAGCTCGGCCATCAGACGGAAGGTCGTCCACTTGCCGCCGGTGATGCTGACCATGCCGGCCACGCCATCGCGTTTGGCATGGTCGAGCAGGGCAAGTGCACGGGTGACGTCGCGGCTGTCGCCTGCAAAGCCTTCCTGGTAGAGCGGACGGACGCCCGCCCAGGCACGCAGTACGCGCGCCTGGCTGATGGACGGCACCAGTTTCTCCCCTTCAGAGAGCATGAGCGCCACTTCCCAGGGCTCGATGCGCAGATTCTCCGGGTCGGTCACGCGTTCGTCGGTGGTGCCGATGATGGCGACGGTGTGGACCGGGACGATGATATCACCGTCGGCAGGCATTTTGCAGCGGTTGACCACGGTGTTGACCACCCGGTGGTTCATAGCCACCATGGTGCCCTTGCCCGGCAGCACGTTGACTTCGATGCCGGCCGTGGCCGCGATCAGGCCGGCCCATGCGCCGGAGGCATTGATGACCATGTCCGAGCGGATCAGTAGTTCTTCACCGGTGACCATGTCGCGTACCTGAGCGCCGACGATTTTACGATCGCCGTCGCTGCCTTCGGTCACCAGGCGGACGACTTCGTGGTAGGTCAGGATCTTGGCCCCGGCGTTGCGTGCGGCCTGGGCCGTGGCGTGGGTGGCAAGGAAGCTATCGGATGCGCCATCGGGCACTTCGAAGACACGGCTGATGCGTGGGTTCAGCAGTGGCTCCCGCTGCAGCGCTTCGGCTACCGAAATCTCGTCGCAGGGCAGTCCGATCTTTTCACAGGCGGCCTTAAACTTGTCGGGGTACGCCCCCTCATCTTCCGGGGTGACCACGAAGAAGCCGCTGGTATCCTCAATACAATGGGTATGCGTGTTGCGGAGGGTGCGGTTTTCCTGAATGCATTCAACCGCGCTCTGGGGATCTTTCACGACATAGCGACCGCCGCTGTGCAGCAGCCCGTGATAGCGTCCTGTGGTGCCGTGGGTCAGATCGCGTTTCTCGACCAAGACGACCTTGAAGCCGCGCAGTGCCGCGTCCCATGCCACCCCAGTCCCCGTCGATCCGCCGCCAATGACCAAAATCTCAGTATCGATCTGTTTCATGTCTCGACTTATCGTCTCGCTGGTTACAATCTCTCTGGATGTGTGACCCGACCGTAGAAAGTCGTTTTCGTCACAGATTTACGCAGATGGTAGAAAAATGGGACACAGGTGGTTCAGAAGATGCTCTGGATTTCTGAAAAACATCTGTAAATAGGCTCAACTATCAGCAAGCAGATCCCGCACTTCTTCAGCATTGGCACAGCTCAGAGCGGCCTCTGCCACCTGATGACATTGTACCATATTGCACTCACGCACAGCCTGCTTCACCAATGGCACACAGGGCAGCGGCACGCTGAGTTCCGTCACGCCCAGCCCAAGCAATAGTGGTACTGTACTCGGATTGCCTGCCATCTCGCCGCAGAGTGAAACGGGCAAATTCGCTCGCTTGGCCGTGTTGCAGACATGGCCGATCAACTTGAGCACGGCTGGGTGTAGCGGATCTGCAAGTCTGGCCACCGAGCTGTTGGTGCGGTCACTGGCCATCACATATTGGGCCAGATCATTGGTGCCAATGCTGAAAAAATCGACTTTCTCGGCAAGCTGTTCGGCCATGAGCGCGGCGGAAGGAACTTCGATCAGTACGCCGATTTCGACGGGCGTATGATCGTCCATGTTTTTTCCTGCCGTTCCACTGTGGTCGGCGACGAACTTCGCTCTGGCCTCATCCAGCAAGCGCTGCGCCGCATCAACTTCTTCCAGTGTGCTGACCATTGGCAACATATAACGTAACTGGGTCGCCTCGCTGGGCTGAGTTGCGACGTCCAGCAACGCCTGATATTGAGTGACGAGAATCTCGGGGTGATCAAGTAGCAGACGAATGCCGCGCCGACCAAGAAATGGATTTTCCTCGGCGCTGTTGAGCAGAAATTCCACCGGTTTATCGCCACCTGCATCCAGCGCACGTACAGTCAACGGCTGTCCTGCCAGGGTGTCGGCGATGCCCTGATATATCCAGCGCTGCTCGTCTCTGCTTGGCGGCAGGGTGCGGCTCTGGAATAGATATTCGGTGCGCAACAGGCCTACGCCATCGGCCCCGGCCTGACGACTCTGATCGACTTCGCTCGGTTGGTTGGCATTGATGTAGACGGGCACATGAACGCCGTCACGGGTGACAGCGTCCTCTTGAACATGGGCCAGCGCCAGATTGCGCTGTTTCTCTAGAAGATAAAATGCGTCCTTGTAGCGGGCGGTCTCTTCGGGTGTGGGTCCAACCACGAGCCGGCCACGGTCGCCGTCCAAGACGACTTGCTGACCGGCTTCAAGCAGCAGAATCTCAAGTCCCAGGCCGCAGACCAGCGGAAGCCCCAGGCTGCGGGCCAGAATGGATGAGTGCGCGGTCGGCGTGCTTTCGGCCAGCGCAATGCCCGTGACCCGGTCGCTTGAGAGTTGGGCGATATCGGACGGGGTGAGGTCAGCGGCGACCAAGACCGTGCCTGCCGGGAGGTGGGAGAGCGGCACTTCGTCGAGATCGACGCCCAGATGGGTCAGTAGGCGCTTTCCGATGTCGATGATATCGGCGGCTCGACTGGCGAAATACTCATCCTCCAACTCCCGGAAGATTTCCGCCATGTTTTGGATGGCCTGCTGCGTTGCGCTGATCGCACTGCTCTGGTTGATTCGGATGGCTTCACGAACTGACTCGGTCAGGGTCTTGTCGTGCAGGATCAGCTGATGTACCGAAAAAATATCTGCGGCGACGGTGTTGAGTGACTTGCGCAGATGCTCCAATTCGCGTTCAACTTTGGCTTGGGCGACCAGGAAGCGGCGCCACTCAATATCGCTGTCATGTTCCTGCACATCCGATACGTTGGAGAGCATTGTCTCCAGCGTCGGTTCATCGGGCCGGTGAATATATGCTTCTCCCAGCCCTATGCCGGGCGCTGCGGGCAACCCGCCATAGATAGTTGTCATGAAGTTGCGCCGGGAATGTCGTAAAAACGAGCGTCGAAGAGCTTCCTCAGAGCATCGATAGCGTCCTGTGCATCGAGTCCCGTCGCGCACAGACGCAGCCTGTGTCCCTGCCGTGCCTGTAACTGCATCAATTGCAGAATGCTCTTGGCATCCACAGCCTGCGTCTCCAACGTTAGATTGCTGGCGGTGATATCCGCGTCGTAGCGGCTGGCGATCTGCACGACGTCTCTACTCTTGCGCAGGTGCAAGCCCAGTGGGTGTGTGATAGTGATCTCGGCAGTAGACGGCTGTGACATGGCCTAACGTGTGACCTTTGCGTATTGGCTGGCGGCCTCGGCCGCCTCGTTGACGGCGTCGAGCGTATGGTTGATGCTTGCTTCCAATGCAGCGATCACGGCCCCTTCGACCAGATGGGGCATTGCTGATCAGGCAAGTCTCGTGCATTTTGTCAGGCAACATATCCAGCGCCAATTTGGTGCTTAGGATGGCACTGCCGAGGTCGACCAGCAGCAGAACGCCGCTTGGCGTCCATACACTCTCGACGGCCTGGCTGATGCGCACTGCATCGGTTCCCAATGTCGGCGGCCTGTTTTCAATCACAATGCCGCCGACCGCGGCGATATCGATCTGGCCATTGGCCATCTGGTCGGCAAGCTCTTTGACGCCGTTGGCGAGTTGATGACAGTGGGAGACGATGACCAGACTGACCACAATGATTCCTTCTATTCTTCAACCCGGCTATTCTTCAACCCAATCAAATGTGCGCTCGACAGCCTTCTTCCAGCCTGCATAGCCTGCATCACGCGTGGTCTGGTCGATCTCGGGCTGCCAAGTGCGGTCGACCTGCCAGTTGGCTCGCAGACTCTCAAGATCGCTCCAGAATCCGACAGCCAGGCCTGCGGCATAGGCTGCTCCGAGGCTGGTCGTCTCCGATACTTTGGGGCGAACAACTTCTGTGCCCAGGATGTCGGCCTGAAGCTGCATCAAAAAATTGTTAACGGTGGCCCCGCCGTCAACTTTGAGTTGACGCAGCGGCACGCCGCTGTCGGCGTTCATGGCCTCCAGCACTTCACGCGTCTGGTAACAGAGTGCTTCCAGCGTCGCCCGTACAATATGCGCCCGATTGATGTAACTCGTGAGGCCGACGATGACACCGCGGGCGTCACTGCGCCAGTAGGGGGCGAACAGGCCGCTAAAGGCGGGAACGAAGTAGCATCCGCCGCTGTCCTCCACGCTCTGGGCAATGGCCTCTGTCTCTGCGGCGTTGTCGATGAGTCCCAGATTATCGCGTAACCACTGCACGGTTGCGCCGGCCATGGCAATCGACCCTTCCAACGCATAGACGGCCGGCGCGTCGTCAAACTGGTAGCAGACGGTGGTGAGCAGACCGTTCTTGCTATGCACGATCTCGGTGCCGGTGTTGAGAATCATAAAACAGCCGGTGCCGTAGGTGTTCTTTGCCTCGCCCGGGCTGAAGCAGGTCTGGCCAACGGTGGCGGCCTGCTGATCACCGAGGTCGCCGCAGACCGGGATTTCGCCTTGGAAGGGGCCGTTCGCCAGCGTCTTTCCGTAAAATTCCGGATCGCTGCTGGGCCGAATTGTCGGCAACATCTGTCGAGGGATGTCCAGGATCGCCAGCAGTTCGTCGTCCCAATCGAGTGTCTCCAGGTTCATGAGCATGGTGCGGCTGGCATTGGTCGGGTCGGTGATATGGTTACCGCCGGTCAATTGCCAGATCAGCCAGGTGTCGATGGTGCCGAAGAGCAGATCGCTGCGCTCTGCCTGTTGGCGGGCGTCCGGCACATTGTCCAGCAGCCATCGGATCTTCGGCCCTGCGAAGTAGGTTGCCAGGGGGAGACCGGCCTTTTGGAAGATGGTCTCGGCATGTCCGGCCTTTTCCAGCTCTCGACAGAGTCGATCGGTCCGCGTGTCTTGCCAGACGATGGCATTGGCAATCGGCTCGCCCGTGTGGCGATTCCACACCACGGCCGTCTCACGTTGATTGGTGATGCCGATGGCCGCGATGTCGTTGGCCTTTACCTGCGCCTTGGCCATGGCCCCGCCGATGACCTGGCGTGTTCGTTCCCAGATCTCGACTGCGTCGTGCTCGACCCAGCCGCTCTTGGGAAAGATCTGCTCATGCTCATGTTGATCGTAGTCTACGACCGAGCCTGACTCATCGAACAACATAAACCGCGTACTGGTTGTCCCGGAGTCTATCGCGCCTACGTACTTAGCCATTGCTGCCTGCTCCCCGATTCTGCGGATGGTCTACATAGAGTCTTCACTACACTGGATGTTTACGACACTGGGTGTTAACTACGTTGGGTCTTCACTACATAGCGTGCCTGCCGCACATTGGATCAGATAGTAGCTGCTGGTGGCGCCGGGGTCCTGGTGGCCGATGGAGCGGGGGCCGAGATAGCTGGCGCGTCCCCGCTGGGCTTCCAGTTCGATGGTATGGATCATGCCGACTTCGGCGGCAGCCAATGCGGCTGCCAGCGCTTCGTCCAGCGAGGCGCCTGAGGAGGATGCGTTTTCCAAGGCGATGACTGCCGGCTCCAGTGTGTCGATCATGGTCTTGTCGTCTATTTCGGCTTCGCCGCGCTGCTTCACGCCTTCCAGTCCATTGCGGAACATGGCCGCAAGCTGGACGAGGTCGATTGTCTCAGAATCCGCCGCTGCTTTGCCGGAACGCAAGAAGAACGCCCCGTAGAGCGGCCCGGCAGCCCCGCCGATACTGCTGATGAGGGTCATCGCGATCGAGCGTAGGAAGGTCGAGACTGTTTCCTGCCGAGGACCACTGTCGCGGGCAAGTAGTCGAGTCACCTGTTCCATTCCCCGCTGCATGTTGGTGCCGTGATCCGCATCACCGATGGCCGTATCTAATTCCGTGAGGTACCGTTCTTCTCTTTCGATCTGTTCTGCAAACAATTTCAGCCAATTGCGAAACTGGGCCAGTGAGATTGTCTGGCTCATCGTGGTCTCCAATGGAATGATCCCAATGTGTCTGATTTCGGTCGAATTACCAGCTCAGCGCCGGCGTGCGCACCGGCGCGTCCCAGAGAGAAAGCAGCTCCGGCGTCAGGCGCATGAGGGTGATGGCGCAGCCGGCTGCGTCCAGGCTTGTGATGTAGTTGCCGATCAGGTTGCGCTCGATCTGAATGTCGTGAGAAGCCAAAACCTGATGGAGTTGTCGATAGACGATGTAGAGTTCCTGAAGCGGTGTGCCCCCCAGCCCGCTGACCAGCGCAATCACCCGGTCGCCAGGCCGTGCGCCCAGGTCGTCAAGAATCGGTTGGACCAGCAGTTCGGTCATCTGGTCGGCCCCGGTATAGGGGATGCGGCGGCGACCGCGTTCGCCATGCATGCCCACGCCGAGCTCAAGCTGGCCATTGGGGAGCAGGAACGTGCGTTTGCCGATTGCAGGCACTGTGCATCCGGTCAGCGCGGCCCCCATACTCCTCGACTGTTCGATTACGGTCTGGGCAACGGCAGTCACTTCGGCCAATGAACGGCCTTCTTCTGCCGCGGCGCCGGCCATTTTCTCGACCAGGATGGTCGCGCCGAGTCCACGTCGTTTGCTGGGGTCTTCAAGCGCTACATCATCATTGACCAGTACCGACGCCACCTCATAACCATCCTCGTCGGCCAGTTCCAGCGCCATGCCCATGTTGAACACGCCGCCGGCGAAATTTTTCATGATGAAAAGTATGCCGGCGTTGCCGTAAACGGTCTGCATTGCCGCCAGGTATTGGTCAGGAGTCGGGCTGGTGAAAATGCCGCCGGGACAGGCTGCATCCAGCATGCCAATGCCCACATAGCCAGTATTGAGGGGTTCGTGGCCGCTGCCGCTGCCACTGATCAGTGAAACTTTGCCCTGAACCGGTGCGTCAATTCGTCGTACGAAATGGGGATGATAGTGGACACGCAGCAGGCCAGGATAGGATAGCTCCAGGCCTTCCAAGCTTTCGTTGACAATATCGTTTGGTTCGTTGATCAGCTTCTTGAGCATACTTGCACGGCCGGCAGTCCCAGTTGCAGGAATGGGTGCACTACTCAACTTGGGCGCTGCTTTACTAATGGCGTTCACTGATGTCATATTGTACGAACAGACGGGTATATCATCTAAGTAGAGTCTGTAAGTGGTGCGAAAAGTGCCGGGGACTTAGGCCGTTCAAAGAAATCGAATCCCTATTTGACGGCCTGCAAGCCTCTGCGCAAGCATCATCAAACAGGGATTCAATTTCTTGCAGCGGCCTTATGCAACCAAGCGAGTGTGTACGCCCAGTTTTTGACGCTCCAGCATCGGGAAGCCCCCAGCACTTTTTTGTCATGACTTACGGATTTCCACCTAGGTTATTATCAATGCCAACATCACCGTCAACACTTACGTCAACCATAGTGCATTGTAGACCTGATGCCGCCATTATGCAATTCCGGTTTGATCACCCGATCATCCGACTCAGCACCTCTTTGGCCGCCAATGCCGCCTTGCCACGGTGACTTATTTGGTTTTTGATTTCAGCGGGCAGTTCGGCCATGGTAGCGTCACGCTCGGGCATGAAAAAGATGGGATCGTAGCCGAATCCGTGGTCGCCGCGGGGCCCGTCGATGATGATGCCCTCCACTGTGTCGCCAATGGTTTCGACGCGGCCGTCGGGCGTTGCCAAGGCGACGACACAGCGGAAACGCGCGCGCCAGTCGCGCTCAGGCTGTTGCTCAAGCTCTGCGATCAACTTACGGTATCGATCTTCGTCGCTGGCATCCGGCCCGGCATAGCGCGCAGAATAGATCCCTGGTCGCCCGCCGAGTGCGTCGACCTCCAGACCGCTGTCATCGGCCCAGGTCCAGAGTCCTGACGCGTCGGCATAGGTACGAGCTTTCAGAATGGCGTTTTCAGCAAAGGTTGATCCGGTCTCCTCGACATCAAAGCCGATGCCGGCTTCATCCAAATTCACGACGTCCAAATCTAGATCGGCGAGCAGGCTACGATATTCAAGCAGCTTGCCGGGATTGTGGGTGGCGATCAGAAGTTTCTGCATTTTCTCTCCTTCAATACTTTGACCCGGTCAAAAGGGTATCATATAATTTCGTAGAAGTCAGCAACCGACTCCCCATTCTGCCGTGTAGACGTACCTTCCGATCTGCCTGTGGGCACCTGAACAGCTGTCTTTCATGGGCATACAACCCGTAAAGAAAGAAGTGGTCAAGCATGGTTGAATCCTACCACCCTCTCCGTATTTTTAGTGGGTCGGCACACCCGGCTCTCGCACGGCGCATCGCAGATATTCTGGACGTTGGCATGGGGCAGTCTACGACGACGTATCTGCCTGACAGCGAGATCCATGTCATGATCGATGAGGTCGTGCGCGATCAGGACATCTTCATCGTTCAGCCTTGTTCTGCGCCGGTCAACGACCATCTGATGGAACTGTTGCTCTATATCGACGCCTTTCGTCGGGCCAGCGCACATAGCGTTAGCGTGGTCATTCCCTACTTCCCCTATGCCCGTCAAGAGCGTATGGCCCGCGGTCGTGAAGCGGTTAGCGCTCGTGCCGTTGTCAATATGCTCGAGATGCAGGGGGTGAGACGCGTCATCTATGTGGACATCCACAATCGGGCAATTCAAGGTTTTTTCAATGTGCCGGTCGATCCGCTCAGTGCCGTGCCTCTGCTGGGCGACTATTTCCGAAAGCCGCAGTTTGCCAATTCAGCCATCGTCAGCCCGGATGTGGGTCGCGCTGGAATGGCAGGCCGTTATGCAGAGCACACCGATCTGCCGTTGGTCGTTATGCACAAACGTCGAACTGATTTCAGTTCGACGGAGACAACTCACGTAGTCGGTGACATCGAGGGTCGCAATCCGATCATTATCGACGACGTCATGGCGGGCGGCAGTGTGCTGAAGCAAGTCGACGCGCTCTACGATGCCGGCGCCACCGGCAAAGCCTACTTTGCCGTGACCCATGGGGTCCTGTTGCCCAGCGCGCTTGAACGGTTGGAGAACGATGACCGCATTGAGAAGTTGGTGGTGACCAATACCGTGGCTGTGCCGCCGGAGAAGCGTACGGGCAAGGTCGAGGTCCTCTCCATCGCTCCCTTGCTTGCAGATATCATCAGTCGGATCTACAGAGGCGAAAGCATTTCTGAGAAACTTGTTCTCGGATAGAGGAGGAACGTTTGTTTGGTCAATATCGTAGACCAGAACCGGATGCCATTGAAGTAATCATCGGCCCGCGGGCATCGTTTAGCGGCAACCTGCAATGTGACGCGAGTATTCGCATCGACGGTGCTGTGGACGGTGGTCAGATCGAGACGCCGTCCAATGTGATTCTCACGGAGACGGCGCGGGTCGAATGTAATATCAAGGCAAAGACGATTAGCATCCGCGGCATCTATCGGGGCATTGTCCATGCTGACCGCGTCGAGTTGTTGGCCGGCAGTCAAGTCTATGGCTCGCTGAACGTGGGCAGCTTCTTTATGGATGAAGGCGTCTCGTTGCACGCTGAGTTGAATATTCAAGGATCGGGCCAAGAAGAGCGATTGGCATTACCGCAGCCTGCCAAGTCTGGTGGCAAAATACCTATTGTGGGCAGCGCCGACGATCAGACTTCCGACGCTACCACATAGTGCGACGTTTGTCGCCGATCAGAGATGAGTCCGATTCACACAAGGAGTGGAAAAAATGAGTGACCGTACAGTAACGCTCGGTGGCGACACCACCTTGCATTTGGAAGGAAGCGCCGTCGGCGTCGGCGACAAAGCCACAGACGTCACATTGGCTGATGGATTGGGATCTTCCTACAATTTGCTCGGGGATTCCGCCGGCAAGGTTCGACTGGTGAGTGTTGTGCCCAGCATTGATACCGGAATCTGTGATGCGCAGACGCGGCGCATGAATGAAGAGGCCGGCAACTTGGGCGATAACGTCGTGATTTTGACGGTGAGCGCCGACCTGCCTGTGGCCCAGGCCCGCTGGTGCGGGGCCGCCGGTGTCGAGAGCGTCAAGATGCTTTCGGATCATCTAGATATGGCTTTTGGCAATGCCTACGGCACGACCATCAAAGAGCTGCGCCTCGACCAGCGGGCCATCTTCATCATCGATGCCGATGACACGGTACGCTATGCCGAGTATGTGCCCGAAGTCGCGCAGCATCCGGACTATGATGCTGCGTTGTCGGCGTTGGGCGAGATTGCGTAGGAACGGCGGCTGCGTGCTGCTTGCTGCGTGAACTGTGGTGGAGAACCGCTTTCTTTATCAAGTAGCGGGTCGACCAACCGTATTCTTGGTCTTGAAATCTCCTTCGTTGACGAGACCTCACGCAGCAAGCAGCAAGCAGCACATAAAACGCATCAACCCTTCGCCCTTCCGCCACTTCGTTCAACCGATCCTACCTTCCTATCATTCAGGAGTCTCACCGTGTCCATCTGGCTGACCGTACCCATTGCAGCACTCTTGGGCTATCTGCTCGGATCGATTCCTGTCGGGCTATGGGTCTGCCGTCTCTACGGCGTGGATATCCGTACCGTCGGCAGCGGGCGCACCGGCGGCACCAATGCCTGGCGGGCAGCCGGCCTCAAGGCCGCGATCCCGACTGTCATCGGTGATGCCGTCAAGGGCGCGGTCGCTGTTTGGTTGACGCGAGCGCTCTTCTACCAGATCTTCCCCGAACCGGGCGTTATGACCATTGACGAGGCCACCATGCGCCAGACGGTGGTGCAGCTGAGCGCTGCGCTTGCGGGCGGCATGGCCGTCATTGGCCATAACTGGTCGATCTTCAATGGCTTCAAAGGTGGGGCCGGCGGTGTCACCAGCGCGGCGACGGCCATGGCCATCTCGCCATTGGTCGGCGGCATGATCTGGATCATTGGCGCCTTCCTCTACTGGTGGACGCGCATTGCCTCCATTGCCACCTTCAGCGTCGGTCTCAGCGCTTTCGCAATCTTCCTGATGTTGGGCGTTAATCAATTGTCGCCCTGGCCCTATATCGTCTTTGGCGTGATCGCCTTGATATCGGTCATGGTCGCGCTCAAGGGCAACCGCGAGAAGATTCGCACCCAGGATGAACGGGTCATTTCGTTGTGGTAGGGGAAAGACATCACCACAGAGGCACAGAGGGGCCGCAGAGTTCACAGAGGAAAAACAGGAAATGCTTTTCTCTGTGTAACTCCGTGTCTCTGTGGTGATCTTCTTATCCACCCGCTGCCAGCGTGCGTGTGATCTGGTCGATGTGGGCCTCTCCGTGCCACACATAGAGGTCTAGTTGCTTCTTCAGCGTGATGGTGTTGCCGCTGGTGAACTGACCGGTCCGCTGCCATTCTTCGCCCGATAGACTTTCCCAGAAAACTACCCAACGTTTATGCAAACTGCGCAGCAGCGCCAGCGAGGCCGTCAGGTCGGCCGTGCTTGCGTCCGGCAACGCTGCCCATCGATCCTGATCGTAGGAGCGCAGCATTGGATGATCTTCAGTCATCATCAGCTTGCAGCGAATGTAGCTGTTCATGTGCGAGTCGGCCAGATGGTGGACATTCTGGGCGACAGTCCACTCGTCGGGTAAATAGTGGGTCGTCAGCTGCTCCGCCGATAGGTCTGCCACCAGAGTTTCGATCTGATCGGGTAATAGTGCGATTTTGGCGATCTGAGCGGCTCTTTCCTCAGACATGGTGCTCCCTCCCATTGATTGTCTCCGGTTGTGATTTGTGTCCGGCCAAGTGTATCATTCTCCACTTGAGTGTCCAACCGTCCGCAATTACTGAGGGCTTGAGCTCTTACATAATGTTTGTTTTTTGCCATAGATGGATACGGACAATGAGATGAAATCCACAGCTAATTGTGTGGTGCCTAACGTGTTTCTGGAATCATCAGTGTCCTATCCTTTTTTCATCTGTGTGAATCTGTGACAGAAAAGCAAACGAAACAGACCACTACAAAGGAAGAACCATGAGAATTACTGACGTCAAAGCTTATCCAGTCTGGGTGGGGCATCGCAATCAATGTTTGGTCAAGGTCGAGACCGATGAGGGTGTCTACGGTTGGGGCGAGGCCGGCCTTTCCGGACGTGAACTGGCCGTGGTCGGCGCGGTTCAACATTATCGTGAGATTCTGGTCGGCCGCGACCCCATGCAGATCAGCGCAATCTGGCAGGAACTCTATCGCAGCCAATACTTTGAGGGCGGACGCGTGCTGACCGCTGCCATCTCTGCCATTGACATCGCACTCTACGACATTGCCGGCAAAGCGCTGGGCGTGCCCGTCTACCAGTTGTTGGGCGGGAAACATCGTGACCTCGTGCCCTGTTTTGCTACCACGCATGTAGCCGCCGGGCCGGAACTGATGGACGATATCCAGCTTCTGCTCGAATCGGGCTGGAATGTGATTCGCACCATCCCGGGCTATGTCGCCCACGGCGGGGGTGGTGGTCTCTTCGAGCCGCGCGAGTCCATCGGCACGACTGCCCATTGGCTGACCAAAGCGCGTGAGCAGTTCGGCCCCGACTTCGTGCTGGGCATCGACTATCACCACCGTCTCAATGTGGCTGAAGCGGCCTCCTTCTGCCAGCGCATGCCCAATGGCGTGCTCGACTTCCTGGAAGAGCCGATCCGTGACGAGACGCCCGAGGCCTACGAGCAGTTGCGCACCATGACCGGCGTGCCCTTGGCCATCGGTGAAGAGATGTCGAGCAAGTGGCAGTTCCTGCCCTACATCGAGCGCGGCATCACTAACTTCGCGCGTGTCGACGTCTGCAACCTGGGCGGCTTGACTGAGTCCATGAAGGTGGCGGCCATGGCCGAGTCCCACTACATCGACCTCATGCCCCACAATCCGCTGGGCGCGGTCTGCACGGCGGCGACCATCCACCTGGCCGCGGCCGTGCCCAACTTCGCCTGGCTGGAAGTGCGCTCGTCACCTACAGAGAAGCGCAAGTTCATCGACGAGGAGATCTTCACGTTGGACACCCAACAGGACGGACCGAACTTCACGGTGCCGAACACACCGGGTCTTGGCGTTGAGGTGGATGAAGAGGCAATCAAGAAACAGGAGTTCAAGATGTGGGAAGCGCCGAAATTGCATCGACGTGATGGGTCGATGACGAACTGGTAGGGGCGGCTATACGCAGGGCGTTGAGGGTGGTCGGGCGGGCGAACTCACTGTTGTGGTTCGATCTGTTTTCCCGCCCCGCCACATGCCCCACGGTTCCCAACTGGTTTTGAACCCCGAGATCCTCCGGGAGGGTGATGACGGCAGACTAGGACTACGCCGTGCCCCTCCCGGAGGATCGCTATAACCAATATCAGTAGTTCACGATTTGGTGAAAAGCGAGATTCTTCGCTGGTCACCTGCCAGAGTGAAGTATTCGAAAAAACCCGCTCAGAATGACAAATCGTGAAGTACTGAATTTTGACCACACCCAAATCAATACGCCGGTCGTCGGGTCAGGTCTCAGACTTGGCCTTATGGAGCGCGCTACGTCCACATGATCGGCACCCAGACCGTCATTTCGCTCTCTCCTCGATTGCACCATGAATAGTATGGCACAAACTGGGTTTTGACGGTCTGCCACTCAAGTTTGTTCAGCGCCCGATACATGCCTTCCTTCTTGTCTTTTCGCAAGGCAACTTCTGCGCTGATCGTGGTCAGGCCACCCATCAGTTCTGGATGGTATTCCGCTTCAAGATCGGAGCTGATCGGCAAGTAGACATCCAGAATTCCCGTGTTTTCCGGGAGGTCAGGCGATTCAATGCAGTAGACCACGGGACCGCGTTGGATGGCTGCCTGGTTGCGGACTTCCTCGATGCGGGGATGACCTTCGAGCAGCCTGATCTCCATCGGCATATCCAGGGTAACAATGTCGCCCTGTTTCCAAGGACGCTCAATTTTGGCAAATGTGCCCGGTGTTGTCTCCACACCGGCATCTTCGCCGTTCACGCGGATCGTTGTGCCCTCGGCCCAGTCGGGAATGCGCAGCAGCATCTCAAAGGGCGCCTCCTTGCACTCCTGCACGCATATCTGAACGGCGCCGTCCCATGGATAGCGAGTCTCCTGGGTGAGCACGATTCTTGACCCGTCCAACAGCGTTGTGTCCAGCCTGTTTCCGCCATACAGATTCACCGAGAGCCCGTTCTCTGACAGGCTGTACGCCCATGCGGCAGATTTTGCGATGGTGCGCACAAGATTGGGCGGACAGCAGAAGCACTCGATGTAGGGTTCACGCGTCGCAGATTCGGTATCGGAATAGTCGCGGGCGTCGTGGTTCATGCGCAGCGGATTGGCGTAGAAATAGTGCTTGCCGTCGTCACTGATGCCCACCAGCGCGCTGTTGTACAGAACCAGTTCCATGATGTCTGCATATTTCGCCTCTCCCTTGAGCCCGAGCATGCGCCAGTTGAACATGGCATTGGCGATGTTCGCGCAGGTCTCGTTGTAGGCGGTGGCATTGGGCATCATGTATTCATCCTGGAATGCCTCGTGCACCATGTCGAAGCGGCCGGACGCGCCATGATGGACCTGGCCCAGCGCGCCGGTGACATACATCTTCTGATCGATCACGTCGTCCCAGATCCGGTCGAGCGCTTCCAGCAGCGCCTTTTCGCCCGTTTCCGCATAGACGTCCGCAGCCCCGGCGTAGAGATACATGCCCAGCACCGCATGGCCGACAGCCTCGGTTTCCTCCCGAAGTGGGGTGCGCATCTGGCACTGGTCCCCGATGAAAAAATAGGGCACGGTCGGATGCTCCTCAACGGGGACGGACCCTCTCATGTTGATGAAGATCTCCGCCAGTTCAAGATACTTCGCATCTCTGGTGGTGCGGTAAAGTTCCATCAGTCCCATGATCTGGGAGGGGTTGAAGCCAAAACGGGCCAGCTCCGGATCCTGCGGGCTGAATACCGTGTAGAGATAGTCGGCGTGCTTGACGGCAATGTCCAGGAAGTTCGTCTTGCCCGTGACCCGGTGGTGAATGCAGGCGCTGGTCAGCAGATGTCCGCTGTTGTAGAGCTCGTGGTGCGTCACGTTCGACCAACGGCCCACGCCCCTGATCATGACCGGCGTCGACAAGTAGCCGTCGTCGGCCTGGGCCTTGCCGATGACTTCAATGATCTCATCCAGTTCCGACGATGATGGCTTCGTCGCCATTGTTGGCGTAGACATACACGGCCGATTCCATCCACTTGTAGAAATCGCCGTCATGCCACCACATGCCCTTGTGCCTCGCCCTCTTGAGGCCGGCAGCGATCTTGAAGTTGTTGTAGGCGTGGCCGATGTCGCCTTTGAGCAGCGTGCCCATATGCGGCACCATGACGTCTTCGCATAGTTGGTACTTGTCGGCCCAAAAACCCTCCGTCCACCGGCAATCGCCGATGTTGATGTTTTTCAATTTCACATGTGGGCTCACTGCATCATTGATGATGGCTCGCTGTTTCGGTTGCATTTTTGCCTGAACTCCTCTGTTATTGATGCATTGTCCTGTTTGCTGGTTGAGAGGTCAATCAACGAC
This sequence comes from uncultured Chloroflexia bacterium, assembly GCA_963765875.1. Classification (GTDB taxonomy): domain Bacteria; phylum Chloroflexota; class Anaerolineae; order Caldilineales; family Caldilineaceae; genus JAWKOK01. Next base: position 1,930 of record CAVXYK010000029.1, on the reverse strand, counting down.
ATCATGGTCGTGAATGGGTAAACGGTATGACTCATGAGTGAGTTGCAGCAATAGAGCGTTCAACGCTATCAAGATAGGACTTGAAATTGTCCTGAATGAAGGCGCCCAAATAGACCAAACATCCTTCTGCCAGAGGTTGGGAGGCCCCGCCAGTCTCTGGATAGAGCCGGGCTTGCGTACGAGCATGTTCGCTGCTGCTCCAAGCCTCATGCAATTTTAGTCGCCGGGCCAGGGCGAGGTCAGGGAATAACATCATGGATCTCTCAGAAGGGAATCAGAATGGCTTGTCAACGCCAAAGACATTATTGGGAAGATCCTCAATATTCTGTTGGCTATCAAGAGTTAGCACGTCTCATAAAACGCCTCCAGCTCGGCTAGAACCAGCTCCTTGCGATTATTATGAAGAACGTGGCTGACCCCCGACAATTTCACATGCTGTGGCTGTGCCAAAAGCGGTAGCGCCTGCGCTACTTCCCGATCAGTCATGAGTCCGCCGGCCGAAGGATCAGCCTGCATCAATAATACCGGACACTGAATGGCCGGCAAAACTATATCCATCTCATAGCCGGCAGCCGTGGTCTCAAAACGTTCCAGTACTGCACTTATCATATCTGGATCATTTTTATATAGATTGGTGGCGATCCACTCAAATACCGGGGAGTTTTCGCCCATCACTTGGCGTAGGGCGATAGGTTCGTTCTGGCCGGGAACCTCAAATGGCGAATCCTTCAGTCGCTCGATTACGACCGGCAGTGGCTGTTGCCCACCTGCCAATTCTCGCCAGGCTTCGACTCTATCCCGACTCAGGCTAAGATGTTCATACCAGGTCTTGCTCGACAACGGGGCATCGCCAACTGCCACTGCTCGAACAGCCGCTGGATATTGAGCAGCAACCATCAAGGCGACGATTCCCCCGAGCGAGTGACCAAAGAGGCATGCCGGCTCAGTCAATTGTTTTTGTGCAAACGCTATGATGTCGTCCGTATAGTCTTGCAGACGATATGTATTGGGCGCCCAGTCAGATTTTCCATGTCCCCGAAAATCTGGCGCATAAACACGAAAATCTGAAGCAAGGTCCGGCAGTATAGAATTGAAATCTTGCCAGCGTGCCGAACCGCCATGCAGTAGGACCAACGGCGTACCCGAAGAAGAGGACGTAGCGTAGTTAAGCGCCACTTTGCCTGTATCAAAACCCTTTTCCTGAATGTCGGTATTCATCTCACTCCTCGTCGTACGCGGCCAGCGCCGCGGGCAGCACCTGCGTGACCCTATGGCCCGCTGCCGGCAGCCCGACCAAGACGGCGCTGATCACCTCCTCGCGCGACGCGCCTACCTGCTTGGCCGTCTTGACGTGAAAGGGCACGCCGCTCTCCAGGCGCAGCGCAGCGAGTACGGCCAGATAGGCGAGCGCCTGTGTCTTTGGGTCCAGGGCGCTGGCCTGGCCCAACGCTTGCACGGCCTCGGCCCATGACTTTGGCTTGCCCAGGGGCTTCAGTTGCGAAGGTCTGGAATGCGAGACTGATGGTGGAAGTTGTTCACTCATGGTTTGGGTCCCTCCTCGAAAAGTAGATTTCCTATCGGTTCCGGCGTCTTTAAGGCCAATGCAGAAAAATAACTATCCACGAAGGGACACGAATCTTCACGAAGATTCACGAAGGTCAACCCTTACTTCGTGTTTATTGGTGCTCTTCGTGGATCACTATTTCTTTGCCATGGCCTAACACAAATGCAGCTACTCGATGGCGTGCACGTAGCCGTCGGCCGCGAGCACGAAGACCTTGTCGCGGTAGATGCAGAGCGTCGCCTCCTCGACACGGTGACCGAGCTTGTAGATCCAATGTGGTACACCGGTCTCCTCGTCAAGACAGTAGAAGAAGGGCGAATTGCCTGATCCGATGTAGACGCGTCCATTGGCAACCGCTGGGGAACT
>CAVXYK010000028.1:0-44957 GCA_963765875.1 uncultured Chloroflexia bacterium | reverse complement strand
TTGTCAACTTTGGGACGCGTATCGGTGAAAATGCGATCCTCAACACGGGCTGTACTGCGGATCACCACAATCAGATCGGCGATCATACGCATATCGCTCCCGGTGTGCATCTAGGCGGCGATGTCATCATCGGTGAGGGCTCGCTGATTGGCATTGGCGCCACTGTGATGTCACAGTGCAACGTGGGGGAGAGATGCATCGTTGGCGCGGGAGCCCTGGTCCACAAAGATTTGCCCGCCGGCGTAACGGCCATGGGTGTTCCGGCGCAAATTGTCAAATCGGCAGTCAAGGCGAATGCAGGAAAATAGTTATCCACGAAGGAGCACGAAATCACACAAAGGGTGAATTTCTTCGTGTTTCTTTTGTGCTCCTTCGTGGATCGGTATTTCTTTGGAATCGCCCAAGTGGAATAGTTCGGAAACTATATGAACAGTCGAATCTATCTCTCTTCCCCACACATGTCCGGTCTTGAAGAACAGTATGTCCAGGAAGCCTTCGCGACCAATTGGATCGCGCCCGTGGGTCCACATGTGGATGCATTTGAACAAGAATTTGCAGAATTAGTCGGATCGCCCCATGCGGTTGCGCTCAGCTCAGGCACGGCCGCCATCCACCTGGCCTTGCTGCTGGCCGGCGTCCAGCGTGATGATGAGGTGATGGTATCGACCCTCACATTTTCAGCCAGCGTCAATCCTATTGTGTACTTGGGTGCTCGGCCAGTCTTCGTTGATAGCGAGCGCACCTCCTGGAATATGGACCCGATCTTGTTGGCGTCGGCGGTCGAGGAGCGTGCCCGCCTCGGGAATTTGCCAAGTGCGGTGTTGCTGGTACATCTCTATGGGCAGAGTGCTGACATTGATCCCATTTTAAGTATTTGTAACCGTTATGAAATCCCCTTGATCGAGGATGCTGCTGAGGCCTTGGGCAGCAGGTACAGAGGGCGGATGCCCGGGATCTTTGGCAAAGCCGGCATTTTCTCCTTCAACGGCAACAAAATCATCACCACGTCCGGAGGCGGCATGCTTGTCTCCGACGATGCTGAATTCATTGCCCATGCCCGCAAACTGGCCACACAGGCTCGTGATGCAGCGCCTCACTACCAACATTCTGAGATCGGCTACAACTATCGCATGAGCAATGTGCTTGCCGGTATCGGACGTGGCCAACTGCAGGTGCTGGAAGAGAGGGTGCAGGCAAGGCGCGGCAATTTCGACTACTATCAAGAAACACTGGGTCAACTGCCGGGGATCGACTTCATGCCTGAAGCGGCCTGGGGTCGACATACGCGCTGGCTCACGTGCATCACTGTAGACCCGGAACAATTTGGCGCTACCCCGGAGGACATTCGTCTGGCGTTGGAAGCGGAGAATATTGAGGCGCGTCCGGTATGGAAGCCCATGCACATGCAACCAGTCTTTGCCGAGTACGAGTGTTTTGGCGGTTCGGTTGCTGCAGACCTGTTTGAGTACGGACTTTGCCTACCTTCCGGTTCAAATCTGACTGAGCGTGACCTGGCGCGTGTTGTTGAGGCGATTGCGTCATGTGTAGGTCACTGTGAGAAAGTGGAAGTTGGGCGGATATCGTGATGAGAATATCCTCGATGATTGTCTACGGCCATGGTGTAGCCGACAGACATAATCCTCTCTCCGGCTAAACCCTTGAGGGGATTCGGTTAAGTGCCCCAGCCCTGCCGAAAAACTTGGCGATTCGATATGCATGTCGTACCCTTATCGTCATGTAGAGCGTACATATATCATACCGATTGTGCGGTCAACGATCGTGTTTTGCGGGGGCGGAGCTTGCCACCGTCCGCTGACCATAGCGGGCGACCGCAAGGGTTGCCCTACGAAATCATGCTGCATGAATGGGCAAACGATATTTCTATAGCAAGGGACGCCTTCGATCTTAGTGAGTGTCCGCGAATAACCTCCGGGAGGTGGTCACGAACGTTTGGCTGAACGAAGTGGTTCTGACCACCTCCCGGAGGTTCAAACCGCTAAGTTGTTTGCGGACAGTTACTTACTGGATTCTCCCTTCATCAATCTACTAATTACGGTACTTCACGAATTCAAGCAAAACAAGACTCTTCGCTGGTCGTTTTCCAGAGTGAAGAGATTCTGTAAGCCCGCTCAGACTGACAATTCGTGAAGTACTGATTTTACCGAAAACGAGCGAACTCTTCATGTCAAACAAAAGGATAAGCGTACCGATAAGCGGTCTGCGCGTACGCTATTTGGTGGCAATCGACACTGCCACGATTGTTCTGGCATTTGTCCTGAGTTTTGTCATCCGCTATGAAGCGCTGGTAGATGTCTGGCCCTACTTGCGCCTGGGGATTCCTCTTTGATCGTGATCATTCTGATCCGGTTGCCTGTCTATTACGCCTTTGGTCTCTACAATCGCCTTTGGCGCTATGCAAGCATGAATGAATTGCGCGCAATCCTGGTTGCAGGTGGTGTTGGTTCAATACTGATCTATATTGCAAACTTCTGGATCATGCCTTTCTTGGGCATACGAAACATCCCTTCTCACTCCATCTGGCTCCTGGAGGGTGTTCTCAGTACTGCATTTTTGGGTGGGACTCGTATGCTGCTGCGCATTTTGCAGGAACGCATGCAACCTGGAGAGCTGGCTCGTCTTCGTACGTTTGTTCAGAATCCCAGCAGGATCCTCATTGTCGGCGCCGGCGATGCCGGCGCCATGACCTTGCGTGAGATGCAGGCCAACCCGGGTCTTGGGTTTCGCGTAGTCGGTTTTGTTGACGATCACAAGGCAAAGCACCATATGCATATTCACGGCGTGCGCGTCTTGGGTAATCGCAATGATATCCCCCGAATTGTGCTGCAGGAGCGAGTGGACCAGGTGATTATTGCCATGCCGACCGCGACTGGAAAACAGATCCGGGGGATCGTGAAGATCTGCGAACAGATCGGCATTCATCCGCGTACCATCCCTGGTATGTATGAACTTCTGGACGGAACAGTCGGCTTGAATCAACTTCGCGATGTGGACATCGAGGATCTCCTGCGTCGCACCCCGATTCAGACCGACACGGCGGCGGTATACGACTTGTTGCGTGGTAAACGGGTCCTCATCACCGGCGGCGGCGGCTCAATCGGCAGTGAACTGTGTCGGCAAATCCTGCGCTGCAATCCGGCGGAAATGATACTGCTTGGCCACGGTGAAAATTCCATTTTTGATAGTTACCATGACCTCCGTCTGCAGCTTGCCCGCGAACAGGGGCCAATAGCGGATCCTGGCGCCCAAACCGTCATTCGGCCTGTTATTGCCGATGTCCGCTTTCCTGAACGCCTTCTTGCCATTTTTCAAGAGACGAAACCAGAGGTGGTCTTCCATGCTGCGGCGCATAAACATGTGCCGCTTATGGAGGCCAATCCAACAGAAGCCATCACCAATAATGTGTTGGGCGTTCGTAATCTTCTGACCGCTGCCCAGGCGGCCAACGTGAAGCGGTTTGTCATGATTTCAACCGACAAGGCGGTAAATCCCACCAGCATCATGGGGGCCAGCAAACGAGCCGCTGAGTTGCTGGTCCACAAGGCGGCTAGGGAGAGTGGCCATGACTATGTTGCCGTACGTTTTGGCAATGTGTTGGGTAGTCGTGGCAGTGTCGTGCTCACTTTCAAGAAGCAGATCGCGGCCGGCGGCCCGGTTACCGTTACGGACCCGGAAATGGAACGCTACTTCATGACCATTCCCGAAGCGGTGCAGTTGGTGCTGCAGGCTGCGGTATTGGGGCAGGGCGGTGAAGTCTTCGTGCTGGACATGGGGAAACCAGTCAAGATCGTTGATCTGGCGCGCGACTTGATTGAGTTGTCCGGTCTTGAGGTTGGCCGTGACATTGATATCGTCTTCAGCGGCGTGAGACCCGGCGAAAAACTCTACGAGGAGCTCTTCATCACGGGCGAGGACTATCAGCGGACCAGACACGAAAAGATCTTTATTGCCGCCAACGCCAGCCTATTCGTGCCGCATCAACTCGACGAAGCGGTCGACTCCTTGGCCTTTGCCGCCCATACCAATGATCGGGCTGCAATCATGCGTGGCCTGAAGAACCTGATACCTGAGTTTCAGCCACCGGAAGATGTATCTGTGGACAAGCCGCTTTCCGCGGTTGTACAGAAATCACAGTCTTCGCTGAAGGCACAGCCAAATTAGCAATGATACGTGTGTGCCCGAATTGACCACCCGGCGAAAGACTCAATCCTCTTCCCATACAGCTTCGCTAACACGCGGCAAGAACATGGCTCTGGGTGTCCTGTGGTGGGAGCCCCTATGGGTCATCAGTCTCTCCCCGCTAATCTTGTTGCCGGGTCGGTTTGTCTCCGTCAAATGGCAGCCGTGGCTTGTGATCTCGCTTGCCCTCTTCTGGCCGCTGCGTCTATTGGTGCAGCGACGACTTCTGCCGCCTACTCCTCTCAACTGGTCGCTGGCGTTCATCCTGTTGTGGCTGCCCGTAAGTCTATGGGCATCGGCGTCTCCGAACCAATCTTGGGAGGCACTGGGCTATCTGGCATTAGGGCTTGCGTTCTTTGTTGCTACCGTCAACTGGCCACCCACCCAGCAGCGTCCTGAATTGGTTCTCTGGCCGCTGCTTGCCATGAGTCTTGCCATGGCGCTAGCTTGGACCGGCCGTTTTGGCATCACAGCCTGTCCGCTTTGCATCGCTGTTGAGACTTATCAGACTGCAATGCAACCGTTGGTGCAGTATCTGGGCGAGACCATCAACGCCAACATCCTTGCCAGTGGATTACTCATATTTGTCCCCATTTGGGTCACCCTTGGCGCTGCGTCCGACCTAGGACTCGACTACCCTTGGTTGCCGCTTCTGTCAGGGCTGGTGGCTGTGGGATGGTGGGCGATGATCATTCTGACGGGCAGTCGTGGCAGCCTGTTGGCATTGGCTGTTGTGCTGCCGTTGATGGTGGCGCTGCGTTGGCCCAAATTGCTCTATGTACTGGCGCTGCTCTGTTCTGCGTGTTTGTGACTCTGATCGTGACTGATTCCAGTTCTTTCCTGGATGCACTCGCAGCCGACGGTGTGGCCAGTGGCTTTGATGTACGTGTGGAAATCTGGGGCCGGGCGCTCTATGCACTGCATGACTTTCCATTCACCGGTATCGGCATTGGCACATTTGATCAGGTGATTCCGCTGCTCTACCCCTACTTTCTCATCCCGCCAGGTCGTGAACATCCCGGACGCCCATAGTCTACTGTTGCAGGTTGGTGTTGATTTGGGCTTACCCGGTTTGATCGCCTATCTATCAATTAATCATCACTTTGATAGTTATGCTGGTCAGCGTGTTGCGACGTAGGCCAACGTCTTTGCAGTGGGCAATCGCTGCCGGAATATTGGGATCGTTAACGGCAACGCTCATCGCTGGATTCTTCGCTGCCGTCAATTGGGGATCAAAGCCGGCATTTTTCCCGTGGCTTCTGATCGCTACAGCAACGCTCCTGCATCGCGAGAGTTTCTCCCACGAGCAGGACTCTACACAGCAAGATGGAGGTCCTGATGGCTCGGTATAGTTGGGCAATCGTCAACACTGGCATCCTACCATGATCAAACCTCACGAACCTGGTCCGCTAAACCGTATCGGCAAACGGATGGCGCCCATATTGTCGCGTGTCTTGTTACATGGCATCGGCGCGCGTACTCTACGGCTATTGGAAATCTATCTTGAAATTATTCAGGGGAAGGGGGCAGGCACTGGATGGGATATGCAGGGAGAAATCAATGTAGTGACTGCCCAAGTGAGTAGCGCCAGGCCGATCATTTTTGATGTGGGTGCGAACCAGGGAGAATGGACGCGCAGGGTCGTTGCAGCCTTAAGACCTAGACCGTGTCAGATAGTCATGTTTGAGCCATCTTCTCACTGCCAGCTGCAATTGCGCAGCCTCAATCTGCCAAATGTCACGCTGGTCCCCGCTGCAGTGGGGGCGGAACCCGGCGTTGCCACACTGGTATCGCCGGAGCCGGGTGGGGCAATCGCATCTCTTTATGCTCGTCGAGATACATATCACCAACTTGATCACCCGCCGGTGCGAGAACAGACTCCGGTCGTAACCATTGACGACACGATGGTGGAAATGGGGATCGATCAAGTTGATTTCATGAAGATTGATGTTGAAGGCCATGAGTTCGCCGTGTTGCAGGGTGCTACACGCGGACTGGAAACGCAGCGAATTCGAGTCCTGACATTCGAATTTGGTTCAGGCAATATCAACTCCCGAACCTATTTTCACGACCTGTGGGATTTTCTACACCCCATGGGATACAGTATCTATCGAATCTGCCCCGGTGGTGTCTTGACGCCCATCACGGAGTACTACGAAGACTTGGAGCACTTTCGCAGTGTATCCAACTATTTGGCAACCGCAACTGATGACCATTGACGAAGAACGACCAGAATGCCCGGTGAATTGGGAGAAGCTATCATTCAGCTTGTCTGATTCCGGATCATTGACAGAGGGATGTTGTTCCTCCCAAGTATATGCATGGAGATAGAAATGAGTGGCTTAGTAGGACAAGGAAAAGCTGATATGACCGTGCAAACCCCAGAGAATCCAGATCGCGACCACTGGACGGCCGATGACGAAATTGATCTGCGCCAATATATTGACGTGCTGATTGATTGGTGGCGAGAAATCCTCTTGATCTCTGTACTCTCCGCCCTGGTGGCAGGCGGCGCAATCTTCGTCCTTGGCCAGGTACAGCAATCTCAATATAAAGCGACTGCCACTGTCGTCATTGCCCGCGTCAGCAGTGACGTCAACTTTGATTCACGTTTCCTCACGACGTCCGAAGAGGGAGCTGCCTCCTCGGCAGTGGCATCTCGGCGTGCCGCATTGTTGGGCTTGGTCAAAAGCGGCGCGATTGCCCAGTCAGTCATCGACGATTTGGGCGCCCAGTGGGCCGAAGAGGAACAGGTGCCGGCGACTCTGCTCGAGAGCGTAGAAGCCGAATTGGCGCCTGGCCCGGATGCTCGCAGTCCTAGCGATCTCATTCAGATCACAGTAACGGCTGATGATCCGGACAAAGCTGCCGCCATAGCTAACGCCTGGACCGGTCACTATGTTGACGTAGTCAATGCCATCTATGGGCAGGTGCCGGAAGCCGTGATTGCCTCGGTGCAAAGCGAACAGGCCGGGGTGGAGCAACGCTATTTAGACGTTCAAAAGTCATTGGAAGATTTCATTGGCGGCAGTCAGATTCAGTCGATCAACCGCCAATTGGAGACAGATCGGGCCTTGTTAGCTTCATTGAAGCTAGGCCAAATCAGCGCCGCTTCGGCAGTCATTGATCGGGATCTGAATGCACGTTTGGCTCTCTTCAATCGGCTGGTCGACGCTGAAGTCAAGCCATCGCTGGCGTTGCTGGAACAACAGACCACCCAGAATGTGGCGGTGATTGCCGATCTGCTCGCTATCCGCAGCCAGATCGAGCAGGCGCTGGGGAAAACTCGAACACTGCAAGCCCAGGTGGCGTCCGGCGGAGACGCTGCTGCCGCAACAAATGCTTTGGCCCTACAATTGCTCAAGGCCCAGGTCTTCGCCGCTACATCGTCTGAATTGGCTGTGGACCTGCCCACGGGTCTCTTCCTCAACATTGACGCCTCTGCCCCGCCTACCGCCGCCGAGCAACAGACAGATATTGAGTCTCTGATCGTAGCCCTAGAGGAATATTTGACTCAGCTTGATAGTCAGATTGATCTGTTCGGTGAGAGTATTCTAGCCAATGATTCGGTCCGATTCGTTGACGAACTGACCGCGCGGGGATTCACTCTCTCATCGCTGCTGCCGGTCGATTCTGCCGCCGAGAATGGCGCTGCTGCCGACACATCTACCGTCGACATAGAGACGGAACCGTTTCCCCAGGTGGAAAGTTCGCTGTCCCAGGCCATTGCGACAAGCTATGAGAGCCTGTTTGGATTGGGCGCATTGACCAATCAAGCGCGGACGGCCGGCGTCATCCCTGAGGGAAGCATAACCGTTGGTGACGATCTGGCGCACACGATGACTCAGCTGGAACAAGATATCCAACGTCTGTCCGCTCAGTTAGAGAGAGAACAAGCGATACAGCGACAGTTGACCCAGCAGCGCGATCTGGCATGGACTGCCTATGAGACGTTGAATAGCAAAGTGGTGGAACTCAACCTTGCCCGCAGCGCTGCCAATAGCGAAGTACGTCTTGGTGCGCCTGCCATCCCGCCTGTGAGGCCAGTGCCCGGCATCAGCCCGATTATGGCCACGGCGCTAGGGGGGGCAGTTGGCTTCATGTTCGCTATCTTCCTCGCTTTCTTCGCCACATACATGGGCAATAAACCGCTCTTGCGCCGTAGTACGGCAAGCGGATAAGAACAGTCTAGATTTTGCTGATGATTCAAATGCGGTGAAATCGGATTTTTTGCTGTTCGGCATTCATACATCGCATACTTGAGCGCCGGTCCGTCGTCGGGCTGACCGGCGCTGCCGACACTGATAACATAGCGATTGGGCGTACTCACTCTGCCGGGCATCAGTTGAAGCTCATCCAGGCCGATCCACGATTGTAGACGTCGACCGTTGCTGACGTCTACCTCGTGCGCACTGACGCACCATCCCCAGGCCATTTGCACATGCGTATGGCCGTGAAATGTCACCCGCAGATCTCCTTCCTCCATGACGGCCAGCGCGTTCCACAGTGCAGTCTCATCAAGGTGAAGACGAGGAAAGAGTTGCTGCCATCGGGCTCCCCGGCTCATGTGGGCGACAGCGTCTTGCGTGGTGCTTGCCTGTGCGGGCATATCCGGCGTAGCATGACAATAGATGGCGGATTCTGTACGCAGCGTGGACGGCCATCCGCTGACCCAGTCATGTACTGACGGGGTCAGGCGCTGCAATCCACTCACCTCCCAGTTGCCGAACAGACAGTCGACGCCCAATCGTTGCAACGTCTCATACAGTTGCTCGTTGTTGCCTAGATCGCCGAGGAATATCAGCCGATCAGCGTTGCGCCGTTCGGCGTCGGCAAGCACCGCTGTCAGGCCGGCAACATTGTCGTGGATGTCTGAAAATATGGCGATACGCATGGGAACCCTCATTGGGTGATCGTGGCCGGTACGCTATACTGATCCGCATTGTTCAGCATGTTCATACAGCGGCGTTGTTTTGATTTTTTGCATCCGAATTGCCGAACGCCGAATAACTCTACTGGAAAATGGCGAATTTGCCACAGATAGACGCCGATAACCACAGATTGAAAGAGCTTTTCCTCTGTGAACTCTGTGCCTCCTTCGTGCCTCCGTGGTGAAATAGGCGTTTAGTAGAATCCCGAATGGATCGATTTGAGCCATGTACAAGCGAATTGTCATCAAATTGGGAACAAGTGTGTTAACCGGCGGTGGCCGTCAGCCGGACCAGGCCCATATGGTGGAGTTGGTACGCCAGTGTGCGGAGCTTCAGCGTAATGGTCACGAAATTATCATCACCAGTTCCGGCGCTATCAATATGGGCAAGGGGCGTCTCGACTTCCCAAACTTGCCAGACACCATCATCACCAAGCAACTCTATGCAGCGGTCGGGCAGACCCGTCTGATGTTGATGTGGGAGCGCTTCTTCGACATCTACGACATCCATGTCGGTCAGATCCTGCTGACCCGTGCCGATGTGGAAAACCGGCAACGGTATCTCAATGCCCGTGATACGTTTTCGGCGCTACTGGAACAGGGCATCATCCCGATCGTCAACGAGAACGATGCAGTCGCCACCGAGGAGATCAAGGTCGGCGATAACGACAACCTGTCTGCCCTGGTGACGACGCTCTCTAATGCGGACCTGCTGCTCATGCTGACCGATCAGCGTGGTCTCTACACTGCCGATCCGCGCAAAGACCCTGAGGCAGAATTGATCTCTGAAGTCCACAGAATCGATGATTCGCTGCGTGCCACCGCCGGCGGCACAGAGACTGGGCTGGGGGTCGGCGGTATGGCAACCAAGTTGCAGGCAGCCAATGTGGCGCGTCATGCCGGCGCTGATGCGGTCATCTGTTACGGGCGAGAGCCCAATGTCATCACCCGAGTCGCCGCGGGTGAACTGATCGGCACGCGCTTCCCTGCGCTCGAAACGCGCGTTGAGAATCGCAAACGGTGGATCCTGGCCGGACCCAAGCCCGCCGGCCGACTACTCATTGATGACGGCGCCACCAGAGCGCTTTCCCAAGCCGGACGCAGCCTATTGCCGGCAGGCATCATTGGCGTGGAAGGGGAGTTCATACGAGGGGATACGATCTCCATTATTGACCAGTATCAACACGAACTGGCCAGAGGAATCGTTGCCTACTCTAGTCGAACGCTGCGGCACATCATGGGCTGCCATTCGGATGAGATCGAAAAACGAATCGGGTATACCTACGGACCGACTGTCGTACATCGAATACCATATGACAATCCAGGGTAATGACCGGTAATGATCAATCTTTCACTTCCCCTCACCTTGTCACCCCCTCACCCTCTATTCATACGATTCAAGCACAGGCTCATAGCGGCACCGGCACCCGCGTAACGATGTGCAGTCGCGATGGGGCAATTCGGGCACACGGGCCACGAGATACTCGTTGCCGAGCGATTCCTTGCAGTGGCTGCATGTGAACTCGTCATCAAACCCGACGATTTCGATTCGACGTACATGATCGCCGCCTTTGCAGCGCTGCCATGTTTCTTGATTGTCAATCAACAGTGCAATCCCATGGGCCCGCCAATAGGCCGCTTCAGACGCGTCCATCTGCGCTGTGCGCAATTCATTCGCCACGTGCTCCGGGATCTCGGCATCTTCCAGCCGCCAACTGGTTTCCCAAAGATGTTGCTCGGCCGCATAGCGCTTCAACCATTCCGCCGTTTCCGGTGTCAGGCCGTCGAGCAGCCAATGCTGAAGATAGAGGATGCGTCGCGTGAGCGAACTGCGGCTCAGCTGCGGCTTGGGCCCGGACCAGTCTGCGCTGCCCAGCGGATGGCTTGACTCATACCGGCGCCGGATCTCCAATGCCTCGCCCGTGTCTCTCTCCTCAACGGCCTTGCGCACCTCAGCTCGGACTCGCAGGCGTGCCCGCTCCAGCCGTTCCTGGTATGCCTCGACAAAGGGCATTGCCAGAGGCGATGTCTGATACTCATCTGCCTGGTTTTCGCCCACCCCATGCGTCAGCCATCCCTGTTCCTCAAAGAGCTGGATAGTCTGGTCATAGGGCTGTGGCAGCACGCGGTTCCATCGTTGTTGTGTCTGTGGGGTGTCCAATGGGCGGGCATTAACGAAGCGGCTGAGTAGATCGATCTGCGCATAATCGGATACGTTGGGTGAATCGGCCAGCGCTGCGCCATTCAACCTGGCGTTCCCGAATATTCGTTTTAGAAAGCTCATAGGGTCCATTCACTTCCAGCCCGACTAGGCTTGGATGGCTACACAGAAAAGTGGAATTGGGCTAGCGGGCTCCCTCCGACAAGCTGCTAGGGCGCTCGATATTCCGCTCGAAGGTACCGGACCGGCAATACCGCGCCGATCAGGCAGATCGCAACGATGAAGACCAGGATCAGGCTTCCCCCGAGCGACAATTGTGCCAGATCGCCTTGTAAGTAAGATAGAAGCAGCACCGAGGCGATCAATCCATTAGAGACGATGACCGAGAAGAGTACCGGCGGGTGGATGATGCGTTCGCCGGATGCCATTAAGAGAAAGACCCCTAAGCCGACCAATGCTGCCCCCGCCAGACGGACGGGCCACATAAGCTCGTTTTCACTGATTCGCAGGAATTCCAGCACGTTCTTCGGACCCCAGAGTAATAACAGCCCGCAGGCAAGCCCCACAACCATGCCGTTTATGCGCATGCTGATTCGCAGAGGGCGGTAGAGGTCCGAAAACGAATAGGCCATGGGGCTTTCTGCTCCCGGCAGAAATCGCGTGAAATTGCAGAGCCGAAACTCGTCTGCGGTGATCTGTACTCGATTGTAAAGTCTGATTCTTGTCCGGCCTATTGTGCCCGAACCCTCCATTATCCAGATTCTAGCGCAAAGTCTGCAACATACCAACATGTATTGCGTAGTGGTTGCATAGTGGCTCTGCTGCCACATGTTTGATATTGGTACGTCTGTATTGAACACAGAGGTGGAACAGAGGCACACAGGGGAAAAATGGGGAAGACTGTATTGGTCAGCAAGATGGTGAAATCGTAGAGACGCAAAATCTTGCGTCTCTGCTCGTCCAATTGACCCATGGCTTGATTCCGGCATGTCGTTGATCAATACAAAACTAGAGCAAACCGGTAATTTAGTAGTTCACGAATTCGGTGCCATTGTCATTCCGATGGAGCGAAGCGACGAGGAATCTCTCCTGTGCGAACCTGAGATTCCTCTTCCCTCCGGTCATCGGAATGACAACGTGAACTACTGTAATTCGAAACGATACTGATGGTAGCGTCGCGAGCGATCGGCCCGTGGGACAGGGTGATCGAGCGTGACCGAATGGGGCTGCAACTGATATGTCTTGGATAAACAATCGAAACGTACCGCCGGAAGTGAGTAATAACCAACACGTACAACGGGTTCGATCGACGCTGGTGCAGCACGTCCTCATTCTCGGCAGTATTGTCACACTGCTCTGGATGGTCGAACTGTTGGATTTGCTGCTCTGGAACGGCGGGCTTGACTACTATGGGATCCAGCCCCGCACCTTATCGGGCTTGCGCAATATCTTCGTGTCGCCCATTCTGCACGCCGGAGTCGGACACCTTTTCACCAACACGCTCCCATTTCTGATCTTGGGCTGGTTCATCATGCTGCGCAGCACGCGAGAGTACTTCTTCGTGACCGCCGTAGCCGTGTTGGTCAGCGGATTGGGAATCTGGATCTTCGGCGCAGGCAATTCTATCCACCTGGGGGTCAGTGGCGTTGTCTTCGGCTATCTGGGCTTTTTGCTGTCACGTGGCTATTTCGAACGCAGCCCGGTGGCCATTGCTTTGGCCTTGATTGCACTCTTTTTCTACGGCAGCATGATCTGGGGTGTACTGCCACTGCGAGACGGCGTCTCGTGGCTGGGACATCTCTTTGGCCTCATCGGCGGGGGACTGGCCGCCTATTGGGTAACCACCGGTCGAAAACGGCTGCAGGAAACCGCTCCTGTGATTCACAGCTAGATCGCCGTCGGTCCTTAGCGCTTTACCCTTCCCAGCAAATATCGATGATGCGCCCACACAGATTTGAGCTGCCAGGGCAGTGAGGCATGATCCAGCCAAGCGTACTTCATGACCCGGTCGTAGAGATCCGGTTCTTCGCCCATGTAGTAGGCCATCGTACTCCATTGCCAGCCGTCACCCGTGAACTGATCCTCCAGTTGCCGGCTGCGGATACCCAGCCGCTTGAGCACTTCATTGGCCGGCATGACCGTATCCGGCCAGGGCGGCACGTCGAGCACGCCCTGCTCGATGATCTCGACACCGGACGCTTGCAAGATGCGGCGGATGCGGCCGATGTAGGTCCACGTTTCGTCGTGGGTCTCAAAGAACTCGCGGTCGATCAGCAGTTTGCGCATCCAGTAGCCTACCTGAATGTTGTTGGGCATGGCCACAAAGACCAGATCCTTGCTCGCGCGCACGAGTTCCCGCAACAATCCGGCCGGATCAGCAATGTACCAAAGGCCGGCCCACTCCCATGTCAGATCGAAGCTGGCATCGGCAAAGGGCAACGAAGCCCATTGATCCGGACGGATGTAGACCAGATCGGGCGACAGGTCCAGATCCTCCTGCCAGATGCGCTGGACGCCTCGAATGCGCTCGGCCGTATCGTCGACCATGGTGACGGAAACCCCCTTGCGCGCAAAATCGACATCGTTGATGCCACTGACGCCGGCCATGCCATAGAGCGGCGCCTCCAGAACCGACTGGATGTTGTAGCGGCGGCGCAGGTTTTCGAGGAAATCATTGAGCACGAAACGCTCATAGACGAGTCCTAGGCCCTCGTTGTAATCGGTTAGATACTTACTCCAGGTATTGGTGTTTTCCACACCACACTCCTATCGCGAATGAAATTCTCTTCTCTGTGTTGAAGTATCCCTTCTTGGCAGTGACCTCACTGATCGATCGATTTGACCAGCAGCGTGTAGCCTTGGCGTCCGACGATCTCCACGTCTTCGTCCTTCTGAACGCGGCTTGCTGATGCAGTGCCGTCATCCCTATCACTGTGCTCAAGCTTTGCATTCCACCACTCGCCGAGGACGAAGACGGAGCCGATCTCATCGGAGGCAAACGACCGTTTGACCGTTGCTCGTTTGCCGATCAATGCTTCATCGCCGCCGTAGGGCGGCTTGCGTTGGGCGGCCAATGCTTTGGCGCCGATCCAGATGGTGAATACACCCATGCCGACAGCCATTGTGATGATGGCGGCCCAAGGCATCTCGACGCCCGGTGTGTTGAAGAGCATCATCGCTCCCAGGATGAACGCAATGATGCCGCCGGTTGCCAACAAGCCAAACGTAGGGGTGAACGCCTCGGCGATGAACAGGGCCACTGCAACCGCGATCAGCGCCAGTCCGGCGAAGTTGGCGTCAAGCTGACCCAGCGCGTAGAAAGCCAGCATCAGACTGATGATGCCCACGATGCCCGGAATGCCGAAACCCGGCGTGCGGATCTCCGTGATCAACCCCAGGATGCCCAAGCTAAGCAGCAGCGAAGCGACCGTCGGATCGGCGATCAAGCTGAGAAACCGCTGCCAACCACTCATCTCCAGCGGCACCGGCGCAGCTTCGGCAGTTTCCAACGTGCGCGGCTGATCCAGGACCACCACCTCGAACCCGTCCAACTGCTCCAGGAGATCGGGCACGTCATCGGCGATGAAATCGATGACGCCCAGCGTCAATGCCTGCTGGGCGGTTGCCGCCTTTGCCTCACGAACGGCTGCGATTGCCCACTCCGTCGCTTCCGGTCCGCGCCGGGTCGATAGGTTCTCCACATCGGCGCTGAGGATGTTCTCAATTTTGGCCTGCATGGTCTCGCCGACATCTCCGCCGCTTGCGTCAACCGGGCTGGCCGCGCCAATGCTTGTGCCGGGGGCCATGGCCGCTGCATGGCCTGCCAGCGTGACGAAGGTGCCGGCACTGCCTGCATGCGCGCCGACCGGCGCCACGTAGACCACGATGGGGACGGGTGAAGCCAGCATCTCCTGGGTGATCGATTTTGTGACATTGACGCTGCCGCCCGGCGTGTCGAGTTGCAGGATAATCGCCTCGGCGTTGGAGGCAAGGGCGGCCTCAATGCCATTGGCGAGATACTGCTCAAGAACCGGCGTAACCGCGCCTTCGAAAGTGAGCACGTACACGATGTCGCCGGCGGCATCGGCGCGGGTTGCACTCAACATCAAGCCGAAAAGAAGCGCAAGCAGAAGGCGTCTGGCGGCTTTCAAAAGCCCGGCTCCTGGTCCCGGTTAGCGCTTGATTGTCGCACTGCCGGTTTAGTTTGACGCCCGTGCCGCCGCAGAAATCCGTTCACGCGTGCTGATGAAGGACTGTCGGTTAGAACGCCGTAGCGGTACGATCGTTTGGTTTGCGCCATCATCACTCCTGCTCGCCTGGCAGCGACTTAGCGCCGCTGCTCCCTGCGCTATCCTTCACTGCACGCTTTTTCTTGGAGCCTTTCTTGTTGGCTCCCGTGCTCTGCTCGGTCTTGAGCAGAGCGACCTGCGCAATCATCTCTTCGACGGAGAGCCTGCCGGCCTCGGATGGCGCACCAAGCATCTGGGTCAACTCGTCGATGCGCTCATCAGGCGCAAGTTCAACGACCACAGTTTTGGTTCGTTCCTGGTCGCCATCCACCAGAATCTGTTTGTTGACCGTATGGTGCTGGTCCCCGAAGGCGGCCAATTGGGGTAAATGAGTGATGCAGAGTACCTGATGGGAAACGACTTCGAGCTGTCTGGCCCGGTCTGCGTCATTGTTCTTGAGATTGTCTGTTGCCCGAGAGCCGGAATTGGCCTGCGCCTGGCCGGTCAGCCGCCAGAGCTTCTGGCCGACAACGGCCCCCACGCGGCCGCCGATACCCTGATCGATCTCATCGAAAATCAATGTCGGCGTGGCGTCAGCCGCCGTTAACACGCTCTTTAGCGCCAACATCAGTCGTGCAGTCTCGCCGCCTGAAGCCACTTTGGCCAACGGCTTGAGCGGCTCACCGGGATTGGCGCTGATCAGAAACTCGACCCGATCTACGCCCGTGCTGTCGAAGGCCACACGGCGACCGTCGGGGAGATAAGCGCCATCATCCTTTTCACGCTGTGTAACGGAAACGCCAAAGCGGGCGCGCTCCATGCGCAGATCGTCCAACTCGCCTTCCATCTGTGCGGCCATCGTCTTGCCGGCGGCTTGGCGCAATGTCGTCAGCTCAGCCGCTGCGCTCCCGATCGAGTGCAGCAGGGATTTTTCCTCATCCTCAAGATCGGAGGTTTTGGCCTCCCAGTTGCTCAGATCGTCCAACTCGGACTGCGCTTCTGCGCCAAAGGAGACGATTTCCTCAATGGTGTCACCATACTTTCGTTTCAGGCTGTCAATCAATTCGAGCCGATCTTCGACCTCTTTCAGTCGTTCAGGGTTGAACTCCAACGAGTCGGCATAATCCTGCAGGGACCGCGCTAAATCGGCCACCTGCTCCACCAGAACTTGCGCTGAGTCCGCCGTTTCCGCCATGTCCGGATCGATACGGGCCAGCCGATCCAGACGGCCGGCGACCTCGCCGATGAGGTCGATGGCTGCCGGTATTTCGCTCTCGCCGTCATTGATGATGGCCTCCGAAGACTGGGCTAACCGCAACAATGCTTCGGCATTGCTCAGCCGGCGACGCTCGCTGTCCAGTGCGCCATCTTCATGGGGCTGAAGCGCTGCTGTCGCGATCTCCTCGGCCTGAAAGCTGAGCAAATCCATGCGCCGGGCCATGGTTCGAGCATCCTGGCGCAGTTTCGACAATTCGTTGCGCACGACGTGCAGCCGCCTCACCAGGATGGCGATCTCATCGCGGCGGGTCAAGAGATCGGCGTATCGATCGAGCAGTTGTATGTGGCTGCGTGGACGCAGGAGGCTCAGGTGCTCGCCCTGGCCGTGAACATCCACCAACCGGGCGGTAAGCTCGCCCAAAACCTGTAGGCTGACAGCTCGCCCATTGACGCGACAGACATTGCGACCGTTTTTGCGCACCTCCCGGCTCAGCAGTAGCCAGTCGGGGCTGTCCGGATCATCGAATCCTTGTTCGCCAAGGAACTGCTGGACAGTTGAAGACGTCTCTAGACCAGGCGGCAAAAAGACCGTGGCTTCTATCTCGGCCCGCTCCGCTCCGGCTCGCACCCATTCCGCCGAAGCACGGTCCCCGAGCAGCAAGCCCACAGCGTCAATGATGATCGATTTGCCTGCCCCGGTCTCACCTGTCAAGATATTCAGTCCAGGGCCAAAGGTCAGTCTTAGGTCATCGATAATCGCAAAATTGCGAATGTGGAGTTCATTTATCATAGCCTCGCTATTTTAGCACAGTTGATCTGAGATTTTGAATGAGGCAATGGAACTTGAATAGATGGCCTATGGTTGATTTGCGCTTCGCCAAAGGCGTGCTATAATTTCCTGCACTATTGAATGTGGTCAGACAGCGTTGAACGTGTAAATTCGCACGAAAAGTTGCCGGCTCCATGCTTCAGTTTTTGCCGGTCTTTCTGTCCGTATTTTTTTGCCCGTATTATTGAGGAGAATGAGACAATGCCAGTACCAGGCCCATTGGAACTAGTTCTAATCCTAGTGATCGTTGCCATGCTATTTGGCGTCGGCAAGTTGCCCGAGGTCTTTGGCAGTGTTGGCAAGGGCATCCGAGAGTTCCGCAAAGAGTCCTCGATCGACGATGCCGGCTCCAGCGCCAGCACAACAGAGACAGAGGTTGCGACTCCTGCGGCTGCTCCTGCCGCTGCAGAGCCTGCTGCTGATGCGCCGGTAGAGAGCGCCAGCAACGGTCAGTCAGCCTAGTCTCGTCATGCGCATGATGGCGTGATGCAGCCAATTGCCCGAGACTACAGCTCAACTTGAACCACTCGATCCCGGTTGGTAAACTCATTGCCTGTGCCGGGATTGTACTCTATCCCTTCCTCAAGTTGATTCCTGGACGCTAAATTTGGTAATCCTGCATCGACTTGCTATAATCGGCAATGGCCTTGCACGCGTGGCTTGATTCGCGGTCTGCTGTGTAGAGATGCCAACCTTAATCAGATAGATTCGATTCCTTTGTGGAATCTTGACAGGATAAGTCGCATACCGGTCTGAAGGAGTTTTTCGATGAGTTTTGCCAATTATTTGATGATTGCCACCGATATTCTGGCTGTTGCCGTTATCGCTATCGTTCTTGTTCAGGGGCAGAGCGCCAGCGGGCTGGGCAGCGTCTTTGGCGGAACTGACATCTACCGGACACGCCGTGGCATGGAGAAGACGCTCTTCAACGCCACCTTCTTGCTGGCCGGCGTCTTCCTGCTGCTTTCATTGCTGACGGTGATCGCAGAGTAGATCCAACTGCAATCCAGACGATTCTACTGCCCACATGGCCCTGTTTGCGGCTGATGTGGGCATTTTCGTCGCTGGTGTTCTCATTCCTCCATGCACAGCCAAAGTGGATCAAGAGCCGATCCGGCTGATGACTGCCTGCAATATCAATTGAGGGTTACTCCTGGGTGTGGGGCGCGGGACCATTGCTATGATATCCATGCCCAACCGATCTAGATGACATCGAAACAGCCTTCTCCATCCAACACTGATACGCTCGGCAAGCACATTCGCTGGCAGATATTGCTGGTGCTGCTTGGTTTCATTCTTCTCGCCACGTTGCTGGGCGTTTCCACGCAGAACGTTGACACGGTCCTCGTTCCAGATCGGGGCGGTGTCTATCGAGAAGGCGTTGCAGGCTCGCCGCGGTATCTAAATCCATTGCTCTGCCAGGCCACCGATGTGGATCAGGATCTCTGCAATCTGCTCTATCGTGGTTTGACACAGATTGATAAGCAGGGACGTGTGGTTCCGGATTTGGCGGACAATTGGACCGTCGAAGATGATGTCATCTACACTTTCAGCCTCAATCCCAATCAGACATGGCATGACGGCAGGGCGATCACGGCAGACGATGTGCTCTTCACCATCGGCATTATGCAAGATCCGGAAGTCTATAGCCTGCCCGACCTGGCCGGGCTCTGGCGCACGGTTCAGGTCGAGAAGCTGGATGACTACACGGTCCGTTTCACACTCACGGAGCCGTTTACACCGTTTCTCGACTATACCTCGATTGGCCTGCTGCCGGCCCATGTCTGGGCGGATACGCCGGCTCCTGAGCTAGCAACGGGTCCGTTGATCGAGGCGCCCATTGGCTCCGGTGCACTCCATGTAACGGCACAGACGCCGACATCCATTCGCCTCGAGCCTAGCCCCTATTTCTACGGTAACCAGCCCTATCTGTCGGCCCTGGAACTGCACTTCTACCCGGATCATGCCAGCCTTTTTGCGGCCTATACCGAGGGAGAGATCGACGGAATTAGCCAGATCTTGCCCGCAGATTTGCCGGTCGCTGCCGAACGTGATGATCTTCAGCTCTTTTCGTCTGAACAGTCCAGTTATCTAAACATCATCTTCAATCTGAAGAATCCCGATGTGCCCTTTCTGCAGGATCCGCTAGTACGAAAGGCGCTCTACTACGGACTTGACCGGGAGAAGCTGATCGACGAAGTTGCTGATGGGCAGGGCATCGTCGCCCACAGTCTGCTTCTGCCGGAAAATTGGGCCTATAATCCTGACACGCCAATCTATGAATACGATCCTGAGCGTGCCAACAGTCTGCTAGATGAATCCGGTTGGGTCGATACCGACGGTGACGGCATCCGCGACAAAGACGGCCGTCCTATGCAGATGTTGCTGCATACCAACGATGACGGCATCAATCCTGCGCTGGTCGAGCACATTGCGGGAGACTGGGAGAAGCTCGGCGTTCGCACCGTTCCTTCGCCTTCCCCGTTTTCTACACTGGTCGGTGACCTGTTGATTCCGCGCCGGTTTGAGGCTGCGCTGATCGGCTGGGAGCAGAGCGGCGACCCCGATCCGTATCCGCTATGGCACAGCACCCAGAGCGAAGGCGGTGGCCAGAACTACAGTGGATGGTCGAATGAAGAGGCGGATGAAATCCTGGAACAGGCGCGGGCCATCATCGATCCCGCCGAACGCAAACGGCTCTATGCGCGTTTCCAGGAAATCTTTGCAGACGAAGCGCCTGCCCTGTTGCTCTACTATCCAGTCTACACCTATGGCGTGAGCGACCGGGTTCACAACGTGCAGATTGGTTCGCTCAACCGCCCGGCGGAACGATTCGAATCCTTCGCTGACTGGTACATGATCACGCGTCGTATGCCTGCAGAGCAGGTTCCTCCGGCTGCCCCCCAACCCCGCCCAGCACGCTTGAGTGAAGTGCAAGTTTGGCCCCAGGCAAGCCATTGCCCGCTAACTGAAATCCCGTGCCATTATTTGACAGGCAACGCCGCCCATGATATAGTTTTTGAGCTTATGGTTGCCTGCCGCAGTGGCGGAATCGGAAGACGCGCTACGTTCAGGGCGTAGTGAGCTTTAGCTCGTGGGGGTTCAAGTCCCTCCTGCGGCACCATAGAAACATCGACGACTGAACCGAATTGAATTTTGAGAAGTGTATGACGAAGGGGCTTCAGCGAAGTCCCTTTTTGGTTCTTATTTTGTAACGATTCCCATCATGGTCACAGGCTGGATCGTACCCTCATTTTCACCGGTTGTTCTAGAAGTCATTATTGTTGTAGACTGGTAGTACCGTAGACTGCATTGTTGCAGAGAGATCGCTTGTCAAGAATAGGTCGCTATCGGCCGGCGCAGGGCAAGGCGTGATCTGCAACGGAAGGAGCGTGTTATGTCGGCTCAGCCCGATCTTCAATCCGATAATGCACAAGCGAAGCGGGGAAGCCGTAGACCGCTGCTTTTTGTGCTGCTCATACTCATGTTTCTCTTTGTGATCACGTACGCCAGTCGCCTAAGTGAATACCGCCGGCTGCTTGGCCAGGAAGTGTCCATGCAGTATCGGATTGAAGACGCTGAGGCGCGTGGGCGTGAACTGGTCTCTGAGTTGGAGGATGTCAAGAGCCAGGAATACACCGAGGAGATGGCGATCATGGAATTTGGGATGGCGCGCCCGAATGATCGGGTTCTAACGGTGATTGACGCACCAGCAACGGCCAAACTGTCAGCATCCGGACAGTCAGGATCTGGATCTGGCCGGATCCCAGGCTACAGTGGGTGAGAGCGTGGCGGCGAGTGAGTCCGAGAGTGTGGTGGAGGCGGCAGGTGTCGTCGACTCAGATGCTGCACCAACGGACGCTGAATCATCGGTGTGGCGGCAGTGGCTGTCGGTCTTTCGCTCGCAGAGTGATTAGACGCTGACTCAGTCTGTTTCGGTGCATGGTTACGATGAGGATGCAGAACGGCATGGAACTTTGGCCCTGCGATATTTGACCGGCAGAGGTCCGTATGATATAGTCTAGACATTGTTGCGGGGTAGAGCAGAGGTAGCTCGTCGGGCTCATAACCCGGAGGTCGTAGGTTCGAATCCTGCCCCCGCTACCTTACAGGCCGCTGGTCATTTATGACCGGCGGTTTCTGAAATCTGGCGACGTAGCTCAGGCGGTTAGAGCGAGGGACTCATAATCTCTAGGTCGGTAGTTCAAGTCTACCCGTCGCCACACTATCGAATTGCAGAATAGCTTCAAACCAAGCGATGCCTCAGTATGTGGGCATCGCTTCTGTTTTTCCTCTGCTGGGCCCCAAACGCCCATTCGTCTGCCAGAAACGCATACCTGGCGCAGCCTTCACTCAATGGACGGCAACGCCGCCAGAGATTCCAAAATTTCCTGATTGTCAGGAATGTCCTTCATGGAGCGGCCATAGTGGACGAAACGTACCACGCCGGCCCTATCCACGATGACCTGTGCCGGCATCCGCCCAAGCTTGAGCAAGCTTGTCTCCTGGCTATACAGGTCTGCCACTACATGATCCGGATCGGGCAAGCCAATGAACGGCAGATCGTTTTCCGCCCAGTAGGTGCTGAAAGCATCAGCATCATCAGGTCCGGTCACTACAACTTCCGCCCCAGCCGCCACGAACTGATCATAGTCTTGACGCAACTGCGCCATGTGCCGTCGGCAGAATGGTCAGACAAAGCCGCGATTGAAGACGAGTACGACATTCTTCGGGCCGTATATGTCCGAGAGCTGAAAGAGTGAGCCGGCGGTATCAGCCAGGCTGAAGTCCGGCGCCGGTTGATTGAGTTCGATGCGTGCAGACATGGGGTTTCTGTTTCCTGGAGTAGTTGTTTGGCCAAATGGGAAGAGCTTTGCCACAGATAGCCACAGATAAGGAGCTGATTTTCACAGATGTATGCCAGGTGTCCAAAGTAATCCGGGTACCATCTGTGTTTTATCCTTTCTTTATCTGTGTAAATCTGTGGCGAAAAAGACTTTTTGCAGTGGAGTCATCTGTGGCTAATTTTCGTGTCTACTAAAGATTCCCCACCACGCGCCTTGTCTTCCAGCCGCGGTAGGCGAAGAGAATCGGCAGGTTGAGCCACATGAAGCGACTGAGCAGGTTGCCCGGCTCGGCCTGGACCTCGTCGATGACTTCCGTGGTGTTGGCATCGATCTCGCGGAAGGTGTGGCGGTGAACCCAGCTTGTGTAGGGGCCGCTCTGCTGGCTGTCCGTGAACCCGTGCAGGTCACTCACATCGGAATGGACGGCGACCCAGCGGATGGGCAGCGGCCCAAGCCAAAGCGTAAAATCGGAGACAGAGCCTTCGCCCATGGGTTCGATGTCGTGAAACTGGACGATCATGGGCGGGGGCGAAAGCTGGCGCAGCGCTGCCGTGCTGCGGTGGAAGTCGGCCACCGCGCTCAACGGCGCATTGACGCGGAAGGTATGCCGGTATTGCTTCATGCCGGCCCAGCCATTGCGTGTTCGCGCGGTTCCGGGCTGCTGCTGACGGCACTGCCTACCGCTGCCTCGACGATCAAGTCTTCTGCGATCTTGGACGATGAGAGAACGCCCGGCAGGCCCGCGCCGGGATGGGTGCCCGCGCCCACGAAGTAGAGATTGTCGAAGTCCTCGGAGCGGTTGTGGGGGCGGAACCAGGCCGACTGGGTCAACACTGGCTCAACTGAGAAGGCCGTGCCCATTTGACTATTGAGTTGGTTCTGATAGTAGAGTGGATCGACATGGTGTTCGACCACGATGTTTTCCTGCAGATCGGGCAGGTAGTTGTCTTCCAGGAACTGCATGATTGTGTCGCGGTAGGGCTTGGCCGCGGTCTCCCAATCGACGTCCGCACCCAAGTGGGGCACGGGCGAGAGCACATAGAACGAGTCGCAGCCTTCAGGGGCCATGGATGAGTCGGTCAAGGTTGGCATGTGCAGGTAGAGCGAGAAGTCTTCGGGCAGCCGCTTGTGCTTGAAGATGTCGGCCAGCAGCCCCTTGTAGCGCTCGCTGAGAATGATGTTGTGGTGGGCAAGCCGTCCGTCATGCCGATACTGCTTTTTGGTCCCGAAGTAGATCACGAAGAGCGACATGCTGTACTTGGTGAGCTTGTTCCAGCGGAAATCGCTGTTGCGAAGCCCGCGGGCCTTGGACGGAATCATGTTGAGGTAGGTCCAGGCGACATCGCTGTTGGCAATGACCTCGTCTGCCATTTGCACCGTGCCGTCGGCCAGACGAATCCCTTTGGCACGGCGACCGTCGATCAGGATCTCATCGACTTCGGTGTTGTAGTGAAAGCGTCCGCCCAAGTCCTCGATCAACTGCACCAGTGCTTGCACCAGCGCTCCGGTGCCGCCAACGACATAATGAATGCCCCACTCTCGCTCCAGATAGTGGATCATGGCGTAGATGGACGGCGCATCGAACGGATTGCCGCCGATGAGCAACGGGTGGAACGAGAAACAGCGGCGTAGAAACTCGTTGTCGATGAACTGGGAGACGTAGCGGTAGACGCTCTTCTGCGATTGTAGCCGGATCAGGTCCGGCGCCACTCGCAGCATGTCGGTGATATGCAGAAAGGGCTTATCGGCCAGTTCCACAAAGCCCTTTTGGAAAATGGCCTGGGTCGTATCCATGAAGGCGTCGTAGCCTGCAACATCGTTGGGTTCCCACTTTTCGATCTCGCTGTGGATGAACGCCAGATCATCGTTGTAGTCGAACGGCTTCCCCGTATGATCGAAGATGCGATAGAAAGGGTCCAGCGGCGTAAATTTGACGTAGTCCTCACGCTTGCGACCGGCCGCTTCAAAAATATCGTCAAACATGAAGGGCGCCGTGATCACTGTCGGGCCACCGTCGAAGGTGAAGCCGTCTTGCTTGAACGTGTAGCCGCGTCCGCCGGCTTTGTCGAGCTTTTCAAAGATTTCCACCTGATAGCCGCGTGCTGCAAGACGCGCAGCAGCGCCTAATCCACCAAAACCACTGCCGATGACGATTACTTTGTTACCCATGATCCTTCTCTTGTTGCTGATAGTTCTGAAACCGTGATCGCCACCAAATACCTGGAAGCTGACCAAGTTTCCTGCGGTCATCCAAACGGGCTCGATGATTGAACACGTCGTAGTCGTTGGCTTCAATGCCGTCCAAGATACCCCGATAGAGTTCGGCAGCGGCGGCAATCGCAAACCGTCCTCTTTTCCCAAGCAGAGAAACACCGGGCATTGCCTCGTCGTAGAGCCGTCGTGTGCGATCGATCTGGAAGCGCATGAAGGCTCGCCAGCGTTCATCAACCTGACCGCTTGCGATATCCGCTTCCGTCAGTCCAAACTGCTCCAGTTCATCTTGGGGCAGATAGAGCCGGCCATTGGTCCAGTCCTCGCCGACATCGCGCAGGATATTGGTGAGTTGAAGCGCCACCCCCAACTTGACCGCATACGGGATCGCTTCTTTGCCGGTGTAACCGACAATGTGCATGCTCATCAATCCCACCGTTGATGCCACAGCGTAGCAATAGTCCGTCAGGTCGGCAAAGGTCTCGTAGCGGTCTTGAGACAGATCCCGTGCAACGCCGTCCAGTAGTTGCTCTGCATATTGACGCGGGATATTGTAGTGACTTCGGGTATCTGCCCAGGCTAGCGCTACCAAATCGTCGGCCGGCGGGCTATCGCTGAGACTTTGCTGCCGCCAGTGCTGCAAATTGGCGGCAATATCGCCGCTTCCCCGATCGACCACATCGTCGCTCACTCTACAGAACGCATAGAGCGCATGGACCGCTTGGCGTTGCGCCCTTGGCAACAGATGTGCTGCGGTAAAGAACGTCCGGCTATGTTCCCTGGTCACGGCCCTGCAGTGAGCATACGCCCTGCGTGTTTGGGCCCTGTTGGAAAACAATTGCACGTCATGCAGTATGCGATCTTCTAGCGGCGCGTAGGCCTGTACCAACAACCGATTTTCCCATGTCTCGTTGGTGGCGCCCATGGTCCCAGTTTCCTCTCCAGATGCATTTGGTTATTTGCGCGTCTAAGACTCATCGATTCCGCGCCAAGATTATACATCAAGAGTGTCAAATTTGTGTTCAGTGGTTTTCGATGGGTTTCATCTCTGATCGGATACAGATGCTTATCAATGTAGATCCGCACGCTACGCTGAAAGTGCCACGAGCCCCTATTCTTCGGGATTGGGCGATTTTGGCCTTCGGTCTGAGAGTATGAGATTGCGGACTCTTCCGCAATCTCACACTCTCAGAATCTCGGTGGCCAGAAGCTACTAGTCTCGTAGAAGTGTCAATTCAGACTGAGAAATGCCTCTATGGATGACGACCTATTCATATGCCAACACTTCGCGCACCGTAAGCCTCGACGCATTGCGTGCCGGCAAGAAGCTGGCAATGGTGGCCAGAATAGTTACTACCGCAAACCAGGTGATCACGCCGGAGGCTGAGAACGTGTAGGGCAGCTGCGTCTGGAAGAGGACGGTGCCGACCGCGTTGCTCAATGCCGCACCCACCGGGAAGGCCAGAGCCCCGCCGATGGCCCAGCTGATCAAGCCGATGAACACGCCCTCGACAATCACGATGCGTTGAACCGAGCCGTCTGAGGCGCCGATGGCCCGCATGATGCCGATCTCTCGGGTGCGTTCCAGCACATTGGTGCTCATCGTACCCATCAACCCCAGTGCGCCCACGGCCGCAATCAGAATGCCCATGGCCAACAGCAGGTAGACGATGACATCGAAGAAGCCGCCGGTGATGCGTCGCAACCGCTCGATGGTGAAGACTGATGAGACAGCCAGTCCTTCGGCATCCAGGGCCGCCTGCACCACATCTACCATGGCGTTGACGTTCTCCGGCGAGCTGTCATTGAGCAAAATCTGGGCGCTGTCGCCCGTGCCGACGCTGCGTGTGTAACGCGTGAAGTACGGGTAGTTGACGTAGGCTGGAATCACGTTAGGCGGGCCGCTGAGTATCTGTGCGATTCCGACCACGATCCAGGACTGTTCCCGCCCATCGATCTCGAGCACGAGTTCGTCGCCCACAACCAGATCCGGCTCGTCGCCCAGCACAAGCTGGCTGATGACGATGGCGTTCTCATCGTCGGGCAGGAGCCAGCGCCCGGAAATCAGCGTCGGATCAACCATGATGCTCTCGGCCGGCAGGGCTGTCACCGTCAGACCGGTGCCTTCGCTCTCATCCGGACGGATGGGCGTGGCAATCGTGCTGGTCCAAACCTCGACGGTGTCGACGCCGGGCACTTTCTCGAGCACATCTTCGATCTTGGCCGAGCGATAGGGCTGCTCAAAGTCGATATTGATGTCGAACTGACTGTAGGAGATGCCCGACTCGATGAGACTGGTCAGCGAGAGGCGCACGCTACCAACGGTCATGAACAACATGCCGCCCAGCACCAGCGTGATCAGGGTAAGAACCAGCCGTGCACGCCGGCGGAATGTGTTGCGCAGCGAAAGCTGCAGCGGCTGTGAGATACCCTTGATACGGGCCAGGAAGCGACCAAGTCGATCGGTGCTGCCTGCATCACCCACGCCATAGTCATTGATGGCATCATGGACCGAAACCGACGTGCCCCGCAGGATCGGGAGCAATGCTGCGAGCAGCGGTGTCAAGATGCCAATAACGATCTGGATGGCGAGAACATTCGTCGGCAATGCAAATCGGGGCAAGGTCAAGTTGAGAAAGCCGCCGACTGTCTGAGCCAGCAGGCCGGAGACAAACGCCGTCAGCGGAATGGCAACCGCCAGCGCCACCAAGCTGTAGGAAAGTACAGCGGCAAGGTACATCATGATGATCTGCGACCGTCGGGCGCCGATGGATTTCATGACGCCGATCTGGCGCGTCTGCTGAGCCATGAGCGCCGAGATGGTGTTGATGACCAGGAATCCACTCAGCATCAGGGCAATCAATCCCAGCGGCGTCAGCAACAGCGAGATCGAGTCGAACAGATTCTGAAGCCCGACTTCGCCCGGTTCCGGCACGCGCACGGAGCCGACCGTGCGGCCACTCTTTTCTATCTTGTCTTCAACTAGAGCGGCTTGCGCCTCCATGTACTCGAGGTCAAGCAGTTGCTCCTCAGTGCCGTTGAAGCGCATGGATACCTGTGAGAAATCACGGCTGCCACCGAGACGCTCGAACGTATCATAATCCACATAGCCACTGGCCTGTCCGACAAAGGGCGCTGGGAATGCGTTGGCGTCGTAGGCGATGCCGCTGACGACGACGTCGCGAATGCGACCGTCAGGGGTTTCGAATGTCAAGGTGTCGCCATTCTGCAAACCCTCCGGCAATACGTCCCGAGCATCCAGCGAGCTATTCTCCAGGATGATCTCGTTTTCTTCCGGCCAGCGCGTCTCTTCAACACCAAACTCAGGATGCTTGTCGAGTTCAGTGAGCGGCAGGATTTTGTCCATCTGGATGTCTTCGAAATCCTCGATGGCGGTCAGTGTAAACGCCTCCCACTTGCCGGGCTCAATTTCAACCTTCAATCCCAGCGAACTACGACCAGCAACCTCGGCAACCTCAGGCATGCGTTGGATTGTATCAAGCATGCCTTCATCCAGGTTGTCGGCGCTGATGAAGGCGTGTGATGGGTTGCTGGCCACAAATACAGCGTCCAATTCGTCGAGCAGCACGGTGCTCAGGTTCTGCACCGTACCGACGGCGAAAATGCCGACGGCGATCGATGCCACAACCAGCACAGTTCGTGTCTTGTTAAACCAGAGATCTCGCAGGATCTTCATCCATCTTGGGTCAAGCATTGGCGGCCTCCAGGTTCAGTGCCGGGCTCACGCCGTTTCGGCTTAAGTCAAAGTCGATGTGCGGCACGGCAATCCGCTTTTCGTCTGCGTGTTCTGGGGCCATCTGCTTGGGCGCCCGGCTGGTGTCACTGAGAATCTGGCCGTCGGCAATGGTCACGGTGCGGGTGGCACGCTCAGCTAAATCGTCATCATGGGTAACCATAAGAATGGTCTTTCCCTTATCAACCAGCTCTTCGAAGAGGTGGAAGACCGAGTCTGCCGTCTTGGAGTCAAGATTTCCCGTCGGCTCATCCGCCACGATGATGGGGGGATCGTTAGCCAGCGCACGGGCGATGGCCACACGCTGCTGCTGACCACCCGAGATGGCGGTCGGCAATTTATCAGCCTGGTCGGCCATCTCGACACGGGCCAACAGGTCGATCGCTCGCTGGCGTCGCTCGTTGCGTGCGTACATGTTGCAGAAGGACATAGGCAGCATGACATTTTCGACAATCGTCAACGTCGGCAGCAACTGGAAGAACTGGAAGACGACGCCGATGTTGCGGCCACGCCACTTGGCGATCTGTCCTTCATTCAGCGTGTGAACAGGTGTGCCTGCAATCCAGACCTCACCGTCGCTGGGCCGGTCGATGCCTGTGATCATGTTGGTCAATGTCGATTTGCCGCTGCCCGATTTGCCAACGACGGATACAAAGGATCCAGGCGAGACGGTCATGTCGACGCCTCTGAGCGCCAAGAACTCTCCTGCGGCAGTGTCGTAGGCCTTGACCACATTGCGCAGATCGATGAGCGAGGTCTCCGACGAAGAATTATTTTCTTGCTTTCCATTACGTTGAAAAAGTCGACCAAACATCTGCTTATCTCCTGAATCAAAAAACAATTTTTCTAATCAAATTCCTATCTGAAAATTTACTGTACAAATACTATACAATACATTAACGATTGTGTCAAGTGTGAATTTCTACAACGGCCAACCAGGTTCATTTTGAGGACCTTCTCAATATTTCGTGGTAGGGGCGACACTTGTGGTCGTCCGCCACGGGTAGGCGCAAGACCTGTCCCTACAAATTGAGAAGAGGCGTAGGCTGCGCTATAATTTGTTGGGTAGCAAGCACGATCCGAGTGGTGTATAGCTATTTGACTATCGGTATTGACAACCCAAATGGTTTATGGTGAATTGATACCCTCAAATGTGAATGCGTGCCTGTACCGCCACATGCTTCCTTCACCATTCTCAATTATCAATTCATTGGTACCCATTTTCGGTTCTCTGAGGTTTCGTGGGGCCGACAATCATCGAATCAACGTGGTCGCTGACAAATGCCAAATATCACCCTTTCAGCCAATAATCTATGGAAATTCTACGGGCATCACGCTGCCCTGGCAGGTGCCTCTCTTGATCTCTGTGAAGGCGAGATCTTGGCTTTGCTCGGCCCCAACGGGGCAGGCAAGACAACCTTTATCAAGATCCTGGCTACCTTGCTGACCAAAGATGACGGTCAGGTAAAGATCTTCGGTCTTGATCTGGACAAGGAGCCGGAGGCGATTCGCCACCTTTTCGGCTATGTCGGCCAGGATACCGAGCGTTCGGCCTATGCGCGATTGACCACGCGCGAGAATCTACAGTTCTTCGGCAAGTTGCGTGGGCTCTCGGATCGCGAGATCGGGGAACGGATCGGAAAGCTGGCAACACAGTTTGAATTTGAGGCCAACCTGGACAAGCAGTTTGTCACCCTTTCCGGCGGCCAGAAACAGACCATTGTAATTATGCGCGCGCTGCTGCACGATCCGCCGCTTGTCTACCTGGACGAACCGACCAAGGGGCTCGATCCCATCGTTGCCAAACGCATCCGTACCTTTCTGCGCCGTCTGGTCACCGAGGGCGGCAAGTCACTGTTGCTCACGTCACATGTGCTCTCTGAGGTGGAAGAGATGGCTGACCGTGTGGCGCTCATCCATGGGGGAATCATTCCCATCAGCGGTACACCGGATAAGCTCAAGGCCGGCATCGGCTCAACTGAATTTGTGGAGATTGAGGCCGCTGGGCTGCCGGATCGAACCCATGAGGCCATTCTGCTCCTTGAGCCGGTCCAATTTGAGATCGAGCGGCGGGGTGGCTGGTATTCCTTCGCCGTCACCGATTCGATGGCCGGTGCTGAGGCTATCATCGGCGTGCTGCGCGCCCACGACGTTGTGACCGGCTTCCGCTACCATTCGGCCACGCTGGAGGACGCATTCATCTATCACATCGGCGAGTTGTCGGAGACGTTTGAGCATTAGTTATGAGTATGAGTGAGCCGAAAATCATTCCGGATTCTCCCCACGGCCTGTCGCGGCCGGTTGCGCCACGCGTTGTCACCCAGGCGACGGTGGTCAAGGGCCTGCAGATCGCGCGGCGCTACACGCCGAACCTGATCGGCAACTTTGTCGGACTGGGCATTCGTGTGCTCTTTTTTCTACTCATCGCCAATGCCGTGACTTACGGTGTGGGAGGCGTTGGGGGCGGTGAGGAACTGAGCGGGCGCAATCTCTTCCTCTTCTTCCAGGGTGCCATCCTGCTGCTCGTCTTCAACGGTCCCACGCTCTGGGCCCCCATCAATGCCGTTTCCACCGACCTCTACAACGGCACCCTCGAATATATCTACAGCGGCCCCGGCTCGCGCTACGCCTACTACATCGGCACCGTCCTCACCGACGTGGTCATCGCCATGGTCGTCTTTGTGCCCTTTTACCTTTTCCTGGTCTATTTCGCGCGAGCCGGACTCAGGAACACGTTGATGATCCTGCTGGTCTGTGCCGTCATGTTGGTGGCGCTGACGGCTATGGGCATCATGATCGCACTGCTGGCGCTGCTCTGGCGGCAGGTCGGATCGCTGGCCCAGGTGCTGGGCATGCTCTTTGAATTCCTGGGCGGCGCCTATCTCCCTGTCAGCACTTTCCCGCCTGCGTTGCGTTTTCTTGCCTACCTCCTGCCCTACACCTGGGGCTACGACCTTATCCGCTTCTACAGCTTTGACGGTGGCTGGCCAACGCTGTTGCCTGTCTGGCAGGAGTGGCTGATTGTGATCGCCTACGCCATCCTCTTCACACTGCTCTCGCGCCACTTGCTGGCCAAATCTGAGATCCGAGCCAAGCAGGGCGGCTTGCACGTGATTTGACGTGATTGGTCATCTTGTAAAAAAGTGATGTTTGGGGCAGAATACAAAGTGTAAGCTAAATTTCAATTTGTTCTGCGCCGGATGATATTTCGACGCAAACGATTGCCTGTCCCTAGCCGGTTGTCGGAGTGACACACGATAGACCGTGGATTCGGAAGATTTGGCTGATCAAGGCCGATAAAATTGGAAGAATCAGGCTGTTTCCGCCTAATTCGCTCCATCCGTGGTCCATCCAGTTATTCTCTCCGACAGGCTCACAGGCCAGAAACACCCCATCCAGATTCGGTGATTGATGACTGATTTGTCACAAGTCGCTCCAGAGAATCCCGACCTCCTCCGGGTCGATGATCTGACCAAGGCCTTCTCCGGCGTTGAAGTGTTGAGAAAGCTGAGTGTTGGCGTGCGCAGCGGCGAAATCCTCGGCGTCATCGGCGAGAACGGCGCCGGCAAGTCGACCTTCATGAAGCTGATCAGCGGCGTCTACTCACCGACGCGTGGAACGATTCTCCTAGACGGAAAACCGATCAACATCCCCAATCCACTGGCTGCCCAACGCTATGGCATCGCCATGATTCCCCAGGAATTTAACCTGGTGAACACGCTGCGCGTCTACGAAAATATCTTCCTGGGTCGTGAACTGAAAAGCAGGGGCTTCCTGGATCGACGCCGTATGATCGAAACTTCGCAGAGCCTCTTTGAGACGCTGGGCGCTGAGGTGTCGCCAGAGGCCATGGTCGGCGATCTGAGCGTTGCCCAGAAGCAGATGGTCGAGATCGCCAAGGCCATGAGCCAGGAGTCGCGACTCCTGATCATGGATGAGCCGACGACCGTGCTCTCGCCTAGCGAAGTCGAGTCGCTCTTTGTCGTCATGCGCGACTTCGCTGCCAAAGGCGGGGCCATCATGTTCGTCTCCCACAAGCTGGGCGAGGTCATGGCCTTCTGTGACCGCGTGCTGGTGCTGCGCGACGGCGATCTGATCAGCGTCGAGCCGGTGGAGAATCTGGATGAACATGAGATGGCCCGACGCATGGTCGGCCGCGAACTGAGCGAAGCCTTCCCGCCCAAGGCCGAGCCGACCGGCGCCGAAGCCGCGCTTTCGGTGCGCAACCTCAGCCAGCATGGTGTAATGGAAGACATTTCATTCGATCTGAGAGCTGGCGAGATTTTGGGCATCGGCGGTCTGATGGGCGCGGGGCGCTCTGAGCTTGGCGAAGCCCTGATGGGGCTGCGCCGCCTTCACAGCGCTGAAATTTCGGTCGACGGGCAGCTTGTGGAGATCCACAACCCGCGTGACGCCATGGCGGCGCGCATCGCATATCTGTCTGAGGACAGGCAGGGCCGGGGCCTCCTACTTCAATACGACACCACCATCAATGTGACGCTGGCATCGCTGGCGAAATATACCAAGATCTTCATCCAGAATCGCCAGTGTGAGGAGCGAGCCGAGTATTACGTCGACAGCTTCAACATCAGCGTCCCGTCCTTGACCGACGACCTGGCTCACCTGAGCGGCGGCAACCAGCAGAAGGTCTATCTGGCCAAGTGGCTGGACACATCGCCCAAGATCCTGATTCTGGACGAGCCGACACGCGGCATCGACGTGGGCGCACGCCGTGAGATCTACGGCTTCATCCACGACCTGGTCGGCAATGGACTCTCTTGCATTATCATCTCTTCGGAGTTGGAAGAGTTGCTGGGCATGTGCAGCAGAGTGTTGGTCATGCGCGAGGGGCGGCTGGTCGGCGAGCTCACCGGCGACGATCTGACTGAAGAAGAGATCATGTACTACGCCACCGGTCTCAAGGCGCAGGGTGCAGAGATTTAGGCCGCTGCAAGAAATTGAATCCCTGTTTGATAATGCTTGCGCAGCGGCTTGCAGGCCGTCAAATAGGGATTTGATTTCTTTGAACGGCCTTACGCCTAGGATTTGATGGCGCGCTGGAATTTGTCGGATGCCCCTTTTTTGGCACAGATTTACACGGATAAAAAAAGGATAGGACACAGATAGTCCTCAGGGCAATTTAGGAACTCAGAAGAACATCCGTAAAAATCAGCTCTTTATCTGTGCTGTCTGTGGCTAATTGTAACTCCGATCAAAGAGTGTGTTTGTAATGATACGACAGGGAAGCCATTCGTGACTGCAAAACTCAAAAATATCAATTATTCTACCTGGGCGCCGCTAATTGCACTCATCATTCTTTTCATTATTTCGGCCATGACCAGCGAGTACTTCCTCCGTCCGCGTAACCTGCTCAACATCACGCGGCAGATCTCCTACACCGGCACCATCGCCCTGGGCTTGACCCTGGTGATCATTGCCGGCGGCATTGACTTGTCGGTCGGGTCCATGGTGGCGTTGGCTGGCGGCGTGGCGATCCTGGCCCTCAATGCGCTGGGCGGCGGGGTGGGTGCAGTTGTGGCGGCGGTGCTGGTCGCCATCGCAGTGGGCATGCTCTGTGGCGCGCTCAACGGCACGCTGGTCACCACCGGTCACGTGGCCCCATTCATCGCCACGTTGGGCACCATGTCCATCTTTAGATCGATGGCGCTTTACATCGCCAATGGCGGTGAATTCCGCGCCCAGAGCGATCTCTACCCCAACATTGGCGCAGGGATGACGATGGGCATCCCCAACTCAGCCTTGATTTTTCTAGCCATCGCCATCATCTTTCACATATTGCTGACCTACACGCCTTTCGGACGGCATGTCTGTGCCGTCGGCGCAAGTGAGACTGTGGCCCGCTACTCGGCCATCCGCATTCAGTGGGTCAAGTTTGTTACCTACGTGCTCACCGGTTTGACCGTCGGCATCTCGGCCGTTCTGCTCTCATCCCGGCTCAACTCGATCAGCTCGACCAACGCCGGCGTCTTCTACGAACTGGACGCAATCGCCGCCGTCGTCATCGGCGGCACATCCATGGCCGGCGGCGTTGGCACCATCTGGGGCACAGTTGTCGGCGCCATGGTGCTGGGCGTCATCAACAACATGCTCAACATGGCCGGCGTTTCACCCTACTTGCAGGGAAGCGTTAAGGGCATTGTGATCATTGCCGCGGTGTTGGTGCAGTACAAGCGGAGATAGAGAATAGCGTGCTGCTTGCTACGTGCTGCGTGAAGAGTTTTTCACGCAGCACGTAGCAAGCAGCACGCCCAATTTGTTCCACCAAAAGAAAGGATTTCACTATGTCTTCATGGAAACAGATTTTTGTGCTCGCAGTGGTGGCGTTGATGTTGCTCGCCGGCTGTGTGGCCCCTGAGGCCGCTGCGCCTGCCGCACCGGCAGCCGACTCAGACGCGGCGGCTGCAGAAGCGATGCCCGTCTCCACCGACCCGATCAAGATCGGCGTCTCGATTCCCAGCGCCGACCATGGCTGGACCGGCGGCGTCGTCTACTGGACGGAGAAAGCCATCGCCGACTGGGAGGCCAAGGATCCCAATGTCGAGTTCTTCCTGACCACGGCTGATTCGCCTGACACGCAGGTTGGCGATATTGAGGACTTGATGGTCCAGGAGATCGACGTGTTGGTCGTTCTGCCCCACGACTCCGCGTCTCTGACGCCGGTCGTTGAAGAGGCCAAGAACGAGGGCATCTACATTGTCGTCATCGACCGTGGCCTGACCAAGCCGATCAGCGACGTCTATGTGGCCGGCGACAACCCGGGCCTGGGCAAGGTCAGCGCCGAGTGGATGGCGGCTGAGATGGATGGCGCCGGCGATATCGTGGTTCTTGAGGGCATCCCCACCGTCATCAACACCGAACGCGTCGAAGCCTTCAACGCTGTTATGGACCAGTATCCTGACATCAACATCCTCGATTCCCAGCCTGCCATGTGGTCGACACAGAAGGGCCTGGAGATCATGGAGAACTACCTGCAGAAATATGAGAGCATCGACGCAGTCTGGGCGCAAGACGACGACGTGCTCAAGGGCGTGATGCAGGCCTACAAGGAATCCGGCCGCGACGACATTGGCCTCTTCCTGGGCGGCGCCGGCTCCAAGGACATCATCAAGATGATCATGGACGGCGACCCGCTGATCAAGGCCGACGTCACCTATCCGCCGTCGATGGCCGCCACTGCCGTTAGCACGGCTGTCATGGGCCTGCGCGGCGAGGGACTGAACGGCTTCTACCAGCAGAAGATTCCGTCCAGGATCATTCTGGCTGCCGAGTTGATCACGCCCGAAAATGCAGCGGACTACTACGAGCCGGACTCAATCTACTAGATTCGGGCGAAGTAGGCGCCGCCACAAAATGTAAAAAGGGGGACTGAACATTCCGGTCCGGAATGTTCAGTCCCCCTTTTCGATCAATCGCCGTTTTATTGTAGGAACAGATCTGAGACCTGTCCCTACAATGTTACAGACTGACTCTTCTGGTGTTGGTTACCTCCGCCGGCTACAGTTTACCGGCCTCTTCGTAGACCTTGTGTGACGGCATGCCTTCCAACATCCCCGAGGTCTCGCCGATGGCCAGCTTGAATGCGTCGGAACGCATGAAGACGTTGAACTGATCGACCGACTCCCAGTTGGAGTAGATCATCAGCGAATTGGGGCGGGTTACGTCTGCATAGAGACGCGTCTCGACGTGACCGTCGAAGCCGTTCATTGCCTCCAGCACCTTCAACGAGTATTCGACGAACTCGCCAACACGCTCGGGTTTGACATCGTAGTTCATTCCAATGGTCTGCATTTTTTTCTCCTGATCTGAATTTACAACGGAGTTTCAGTATAGCAGAGGCCTCAGTTCCCCGGCCAGAGTGCTACTTGCTGAAGCCGGCCTCGCCTCCCGATAGAGCCGCTCGAAGCGTTCCACATCACATGCATTCATCACCGTCTGCCAGGCCAATGTCGGCGGCAACAACGAATGAAACCGCCCCAGATTGAGGTATGGGATCGCGCCCGGCGCCAGCGTGCGCAGATGGCGCAGCGCCAATGCTTCATCCCATGGCGGCAACCGGCGGACGCGCCCGTGTACGTAGAGCACATGTTCGTTGACCACCTCCACATGCGCGGCCGAGGTCGCCCGTTCCCCTTGCAGCATGGCTGCCAGCCAGCGGCCATAGAGGTCGCCCCAGAAATGGCAGACCCACGTTCCCTGGAGGTCCTGGATCATCGGCAGCGTCGGCCGAGTTGATGCCAAAATGACCGGCAACCGCCTGGCCCATCTCCAGCGAGACGGTCATGGGTGCGCCGCCCGGCCATGAATGACTCGTCCGGCACGCCTTTGCCGCCCAGGCGCACGCCGATGCGGTAACGATCACGCCAGGCCACGGCCCAGGTTCGTCCGCCCAATTGCAGCATTGGCGCCGCGCACTTGTGAACGCTCCATCCTGGCCATCGTGCGCCTGCTGTAGGCATCCACCACCAGCACCGAGAGCGGATCCGAGCCGATGTTGCTGTAGATTTCGTGGGCGTCCAGCAGCAGGTCCAATTCGGCGCCGGGCCGCCACTCGTTGGGCCGCCCTTGGCGCAGAATAGTCGGGCCGCCCAGCTCGTCCAGAATCGCTCGCAGAGTCTTTGTCATCCAGGTCGACAGGCGAGACGCGGCGCAGATCTGCCAGGCGCACGCTGCCGGTCGGACTCTGCTTGAGCAGGCTGAAGACCTGCTGGATCAGTACTGATGGCCGGAAGAGATAGGCGGGTTGCGCCTCCACAGAGGCAGGCCGCTTTTCCCAAACGGTCGGGGCCGCATCCTCGTCTACAGTTGCCGCTGTCGCCACTGCTGCCGTCGTCCGCCGGCCAGTTCGACCATTGCGCTGAAACTGAATCTCTTCCAGCGGATCGCGTGCCAGACAGAGCACCCGGCTCCGATTGCTGCGCCGGTTGCCGCGGCCGATGCGCTGCAGGAACGAGCCCAGCGACGGCGGCGGCCCCAGCAGCACCACATCGTCGATGCTGCCGATGTCGATGCCCAGTTCCAGTGTGGAGGTGCAGACGCAGATGGCCGTGCCCGCCTGGGCAAAATCCTCCTCCACGGTGCGACGCATGGCCGGATCCAGGTTGGAGTAGTGGACGAAGATCCGAGGCTTCGTAGCCCAGATTCCGGCGCAGATAGGCAGCGGTCTGCTCGACCTCGCGCCGCGTGTTGCAGAAGAGCAGCGACTTGCGCGCCGGCGGATCGCCCCAGGCTCGCCAGAGCAGCGCCTGGGCGACTCTTCCAGCTCAGGCGACGGGGAAATCTCGGCGTCGAGCCCACGCCCTGCCGGCGCACTCGACAATGACCGGCGCGTTCTCGTCCGTCCATCGCCGCACGGCCAGGTAGCGCTGGGCCACGCCCGCGGGATCGGCTACCGTGGCCGAGAGCGCCATCCGTTGCAGTGGCGGCGCATCGGGTGTCCTGATGCCTGCCGATGATAGTAGCGCGGATGATCTCGATGCGGTTGAGCAGACAGCGCACGTGATCGCCGCGTGGGCCGCCGTCGAAGAGGTGGATCTCGTCGAGCACCACGGCCTGCAAGCCGGTAAAGGAACGAGCGCCCGCGCGTCAACAGCGAGTCGGTCGATTCGGGCGTGGTGATCAGCACCGAGGCAGATTCGAGAGCGGACCGGTGTCGCCGCTCTTCATGGCCAATGAGACACTGAGCGAGTCCAACGGCAGTCGCAGCCGCTCGTACAGGTCTCGCACCAAGCGCTCGTGGTGGGCGAGATGTAGAGGATGCGCAGGTCAGCATTGCCGGCATCGGCTTTGGTAGTGACGCCAGTCGCGGCAGATGCGGCCAGCAGAGTACCGCTCGAGCAGCGGAGCAATGGCGGCCTCGGTCTTGCCCGCCGCAGTGGCCGCCATGATCAATGTATTTTCGCCGTCGCAGGATGGGCGGAATGGCCGTCAATCTGCACCGCCGGTGAAGTTGCCGTGGCGGGCGAAGAAGGCGGGCCACGTGTGGCGGCAGGCGTCCCTTCAGCTCAGCCGGCGAGGGGGTCGCGCTCATGCATCTGGCTGCGCAGTTCGTCCAGCAGGTCGACGATGGGGTAGTCGGGATAGAGGTAGAGCAGATCGTAGAGTTCGACGGCCAGACGCACCATGCCGCGGATGTTGAGGCGGTCGTTGCGCACGCCCGCGCCAGGTGTTCGGCCGCGCCGCGGCGCAACTGTCCCTGACGTTCGCCGGCCTCATATTCATAGGCCGCCCGTGGTAGCCCATCAGCTGTTGCAGAAACTGGCCGATCTCCTGAGGCGTATGATGGGGTCCAGGGTCAGGATCTGGTCGTCGCTGAGCCAGTCCTCAAGCGGCATCTGGTCGTCGCTGCGCGTGACGGTGAAGAGAAAGAAGAGCGACTGGCGATCGTTGTAGGCCAGCGGATAGTCACGCCATCGGTGCTGCGGGAATGCGTCCTCTGAAATCGATCCGGACTGCCGGTCTTGCAGCGCGGCATAGATGACGGCGCTGAAGAAGTGCCCGGCCTTGGGACGCTGGTATGGGTAGAGCAGCGAGTAGGCTCTCGGCCTCGTCGATGAGGACGCAGAGACCGCTGTAGCCGGCCAGCCGCGCCATCACGCTGACGCCGGAGAGCAGATAGGCGATCTGGCCGCGCGTTGTGGCCGACGCGATAGATGGAGGGGAAGCGGATCTTGCGTGGCGTGGCCCGGTTCATGAGCTTGACGCGACGACCGCCCATGAGCCACTGTTGCCATGCCCGCCGTTGGCGTGTTGACGTGAGACCGTCCAGCGCCTGCAACGCCACCACCAGCGGATCGTTCTCCACGTCGCCCAATTCGTCCAACTGGGCACGTTCGGCTGGCGGTGATGGCATCCAGCAGCGGGCCGATGCCCTGCTCGTCGGTGTCCGGATAGCGCAGGCTGCGCATGAGGCTGCCGAATATGTCGAAGGCCCGATGCGGCGGCAGTTCACCCAGGTCCAGGCTGGCGGTCGCCACCAGGAAATTGCGTTCCAGCGCCTCCTGGCTGGTCAACTCGACGATGTGGCTCTTGCCGAAGCCATAGTCGCCGAGGATGGCGCGAGCAGCGCCGCCCTGAGCGTGGGCCTCGTTCAGCCCGGCAATCAGGCTGGCCCGCTCTTCTTCCAGGCCGATGGTCAATTCGGAGACATGCTGGGCCGGGGCCACGCCGACGCGCAACGCTTCGACCAAGTTGCGCGCCTCATATTGGGTGCGGGTCATGGGCGGCGTGTCGGGCAGTGGCAACGGAGCGGGCCCGACAGCCGGCGTCTTCTCCTCGCCGGAAACTCATGCGCGGTCGCGCCGAAAGCGCAGCCCGCTGTCGAAGCGCACCATCCACTCCTCGCCGTTGCGATAGAGGGCCACAATCTGCCCGCCGCCGTAGCGAGGATGCTCTACCCGGTCGCCCAATTCTACATTCATCACGTCGCCTGCTCGTTGTCCTGATCCGGCTCTCAATTGACAGCAGAGACGCAAAATCTTGCGTCTCTACGCCTTGTGCTCACAGCAGCAATCTCCCAATCACCAATCACCCTGCCTCAATACGGCGGTGTTTCCTGCCGCTCAACTCATCGACCTGGCCGCGGATGATGGCCATGGCCTCGGCTTCGGAAAGCAGATGTTCGCCCTCAGCCTGCTGCCGAGCCAGTTCGGTGACAAAGGATTTGACGAAAAGCCGCCGATGGCTGATGTCGAGAAATACATCGCGCGCAACGTTGGCCATGA
The DNA here is from genome assembly GCA_963765875.1 of uncultured Chloroflexia bacterium. GTDB lineage: Bacteria > Chloroflexota > Anaerolineae > Caldilineales > Caldilineaceae > JAWKOK01. The sequence continues at coordinate 4,840 of CAVXYK010000028.1, read as the reverse complement.
TGGCGGCGTTGGCCTGCTGCATCTTTTCGTCGAGCTTCACCTCGAACGCTGCCTCGTAGAGCGGGACAGCTTCTCGCCGATGGCCAACATCAGGTCGTTCTCATCCAGGTCGAGGTGATCGATGCTGATCAGCGGGCTGAAATGGTTGGCATGTGAGAAACGGCCGGGCGAACGCAGTCGCTGCTGCAAGGCCGGATAGCGGGGCACGATGTCGTTGATGAACTGAGGCGGCGCGGCGTAGACGAACATGGCCCCGGGCAGATCGTCGCGGCAGCGGTCGATGACCTCGCGTAAGTTGTCGGTGGCCAGCTTTTCGGCCTTGCCGCCGATGCTCGACATGCGATCCACTTCGTCGAAGAGCAGTACAAGCCCGCTGTAGGAGAGGGTGCGGATGGTTTGGGTCAGCGAGCGCAGCATGCGGAAGGCGTTGGGCCGCGTGATCTTGCCGGTGACGCCCACCTCACGCAGCCGCTTGGTATCTTCCGGCGTGGTGTTGACGCCCATCAGCCAGCGTGTCAGCGAGTCAAGCCGATCATCCTGCTCGCGAATCAGCGCTTCGAAGTAGGCCAGGGTGGCGTTCTTGTAGGCGAGGCTGTCGATGGCCGCTGCCTCCAGCGTGTCGACAAGACCCTGATAGTTGGGGTGACTCAGTGTCTCCAGGCTAAGCGGATCGCTGCCCACGAAGCGGCGTAGCGTGCCCTCAAGGAAGGCGGACAGGCCGCGTTCGTCGGTCATGCTCTCGTCTTCCTCATGCCAGACCAGATTGCGCACCACCGCGGCATAGACCAGCCGCTGGTCGTTGTAGGGCGTCTCGACCGGGCTAAGGTCTACCTTGGAGACGGCGAAACCCCGGCTCCAGGCGAGATCTTGCAGACAGTAGAGGAAGTGGGACTTCCCGCTGCCGTAGTCGCCGATCACCATCTTATAGGCGGCGCCGCCATCCTGGAGATAGGATGAGAAGTAGTACTCGTCCAGCGTGTCCAGCAGTGAACGATTGCCCACGTTGAAGTAGGCCACGCCCTTGACCGGCGGCGTGCCTGAACTGCCGAGAATCTCAATGATTCGACGTGCGACCAGCCTTGATGAAGTCATGATTGACCTGCCTGTTTTTGTCACAGATGGACATGGATAGGACCAGATGGGCAAAGATTTTTCTCGATTTCGCCTCTGTGCTCTCCGTGCTCCCCATCGTGCCTCTGTGGTAAAGCCCTTACAACTACTGATCGAAGGTGAGGCCGGAGTAGTATTCACCGTCCAGGGCGTTCGTGGGGATCCAGATGCTCTTGGCCGCGCTTTCTGCCTGGCTTTTGGTCGCCCCGGCCAGATGGAAGACGAGTTCCCGGCCATTGACCTCAAGGGGCAACACGTCTAAGGCCAACACCAAGTCACGCACGAAGTGGGCACGGTCATAGTCCTTGAAAGTGCTACGCGAGGGTGCATTCCAGAAACGCGCCGCCTGCCGATTCATGGTCACCTGGGCAAAGAGTTCGACCAGGCTGATGCGTCCGCCGGTCGGCTTCGATTTCCGCTGCCCGATCAGGTCTTCCCATGCCGTGTACAGCTCACCCACAAACTCAATGGCCTTCAATTCGCGCTGTTCAATGGCCTTATGTTGGGCGTCATACGCCTTCAGCAGGTTGTTGATGGAGAGCGGGATCGGGCGAGTCAGCGGTTCCTTGCCGTAGAACCATTGAGCCTTGCGTGCGCCGATGTCGATCTGCAGGACCAGCAGGCCCACGCTCAAGGTCGGTGGTCGTCCTTCGACAGTCAGGCCGCGTGCCTGGAAGACGTCTCGCAGATCCTTGGCGAAGTCGAAGGCCAGTCCGTCGAGGGCCTGTTGGGTCTCGGCGGCGAAGGTTGCGGTCGCTGTCTGAAGGGCGGCACTGTCGACCTGGGCCGCTGCTTCCTCCAGTTTGACCAGGAGCTTGTTCATGGCCAGTGCATCGAGTGTTTCCTCGTTGGCAAGTTTGACGGCACGCTTGAGCGCGCCGGCTGCATTGCGCAACGCCTTGAACTGGGGATCAAGATCAGCCTGTGCGGCCTCAAGCTGGTCTAACAATTGCTCATTCATGAAGTCTACGCCTCTTCTGTCAGGTGTACGGAACAACATCCGGAAATATGCCAGAAGCTTATCGCAATCGACAGGATAATTCAAGAACGTTTGTCTAGAGGAATCAGGTCGTCATCTCCTACACCAACCCGCGAACCTTCTTCGACATCGAGCGCAACAGCAGCGACGAGCAGATGATACGCGTGGCCGAGCGCGGCGGCGTCATCGGCTTGGGCGCGGCGTTGCTCAGCACCGAGCGGGCCAAGGCCACGGCCGACGGCTTCGTCGATCAGCTTAAGCATACGGTCGACCTGGTGGGCATCGGCTTCGACTTCTGCAAGTTCCTCATCGACCAGCGCCCGGCTATGACCTTGCCGGCGATTGACGTCTTTTTTCCGCCGGATCTGTCCGATCACAGCCATATGAGCAACGTGACCCGCATCATGATCGAGCGTGGGTTTGGGGACGGGGATATGGAAAAGGTACTGCACGGAAACTGGATGCGGTTGCTTGGGGAACATCTGTAGGTCAAGAATTCTGCTAAATACTGTTTTTCGGGATTTGGGCACGAATGCTCCCCGGCTTTGGATCGGGGATTTCGTCTACATTGGCAACGTGAGTCACAAAGTATTCGTCATCTGCCTCGTTGAGTAACTTGTCCAGCCGACCTGAATTCAGATCGTTCTCAATCTGCTGATCCCACACTTGTGCATGGTAGGTTTCGAACCAGGCAGCCAACTCATTCAGTTCATGTCGCGGAAGCTGTTCGATTGCTTGTTCGATTTCCTTGACGGTCATAGTAAGACCCTCTTGCCTGACACGATCCGTTCAAGAAGCCGTATTTTGCCGTTCGCGATCTATGACAAACCGAGATTCTTTGCTTGCTACCCGCTATAGACGAGGATCTAGCGTAGCTCCATTGTCTTGTCGCGGTCATTGCACGAGCAGAATGACCGATCGTGAACTCATGATAGTGTAGTCCTTGGCACCGGGCTTGGCAATCGGCGGTTTTCTTCAAGAGACGCTCAGAGTCCGACTTGTTTGGCGTGTATGTGGCGTTGAGGTATTCCGGGATTGCACGAGCCGTCATATCAAGAACGCTAGAATCCGTGACGCAATCTCGGAATGCCGGCGGAAAGCAGATTCCAGGGCATCGCCTGGCAAATTCGCTCCAGTTGACATCAGCCGTTGCAAAGGATTATAGTCATCTTATGGTAGGCGCGCTTCCCCTCGGCCTGCGACGGCGTCCGCCGAAGGATGCCGGACCGAATCATCAACGCGCAAACACGATATGCGATCCAAGCGCATATCCCATTTTTCTCAAGGAGATGTAAACGATGAAACGATCAATTCTATTCCTAGCGCTTGTTCTGGCGTTGTTTGCACTGGTGGGCTGCGTTGCTCCGCCCGCTGCGGCACCCGGCGATGCCGGCGGCGAGGAAGCCATGGCCGAAGAGGTGACCCTGAGCTACCTCATGTGGGATCCTTCGTTTGAGGAGACTGAGCAGATCATGGTCGACAAGTTCGAGGCCGCCAACCCGGGCGTGACCGTCGACTTCCAGACCATTGGCACGCCCGACTACTGGACCAAGGTCGAGGCGCTCTCTGCCGCCAGCGATCTGCCCTGTGTTTTCAATATGAGTGCAGGCTTTGTGGATCAGTGGATCAGCGACGGTCTGCTCTACAACATCCAGCCCTACGTGGATGCTGACATCAATGCTGATGAATATTTCACCGGCGTCTTCGATGTGACCCGCGACAAGAACAGCGGCGACATGCACGCCTTCCCCTTTGCCTTTGTAGAGACGGTTCTCTTCTACAACAAGGACGCCTTTGACGCCGCCGGTCTCGAATATCCGAGCGAAGGCTGGACCTGGGACGACTTCCTGGCCGCAGCCGAAGCGCTGACATTGGACAATGAAGACGACGGCGTCGTCGATCAGTACGGTTTCTGGTTCTACGGTCGCTACGCCCATATCGAGTCCTGGATTTATCAGAACGCCGGCAGCCTGCTCAACGAGAACAAGACCCGCTTTGAGCCGGACGAAGGCGCTGTTGAAGCGCTGGCCTTCCTCGATTCACTGATTCACGAGCACAGTGTGGCACCCGAGCCCAAGGAGATGGAGGGCGTTCGTCAGCAAGATGTCTTCCCGCTGGGTCTGTCAGCCATGTGGGTGGATGGAGCATGGAACATCAACGGCAACCGCGAGACCATCGGCGACAGCTTCAATTGGGGCATTGCTCCGCTGCCGCGTGGCCCGAGGGCCGAGGGCGACCTGGCCTACGGCTGGCCCGACAGCATGGCGATTGCCGCCACCTGCGAAAATCCTGACCTGGCCTGGGACTTCATCGAGTTCATGACCGGTCCCGAACGCACCATCGACCTGACCTTCGGCGGCAAGATCCCGATCTATCAGCCCGTTGCACTCTCGGAGGAGTTCCTGGAAGCGGACCAACAGCCCGACAACAAGGGCCTCCTGCTGGAGTGGGCCAACAACACTGGCCCGACGTCATTCACGCCCGGCTGGGGTGAGTGGCGCGGCTACACCGACGGCGCCGGACTGGAAGGTCAGTTGGGCGAGGTCTTCAACGGTGAAAGCGACCTTGAATCGGCATTGGAGAGTGCGACCGAGCATGCCAATGGTGTGTTGGAGCGATACTATCCGTAGCGATACTATCCGTAGCGAATAACCTATATTGAAGAAGCCTTTTTCGCCACAGATTTTCACAGATGGAAAAAGGATAGGACACAGATAATGCTGGAAATTCTCTGAACGACTGAAAAACATC
>CAVXYK010000027.1:0-112023 GCA_963765875.1 uncultured Chloroflexia bacterium | reverse complement strand
TCTGACCTACGATCACCCCATTGTCGACGCGTTTTTCGAGGGTATCATTCGGCTCGCCCTCTTCATTGGCTACATTTGGGCCATCGGGCGCATTCCCGATATTCAGCGGGTCTTTGGTTATCACGGGGCTGAGCACAAGACGATCAACGTGTATGAGGCCGGCGATGAGCTGACGGTCGAGAATGTACAGACGCATAGTGTGCAACACACGCGCTGCGGCACCAGCTTCATCCTCTACGTTCTGGTCATCAGCATCGTCCTTTTTGCACCACTGACCTTCGCATCTGTGCAGCCGCTCTGGCTGGCGCTGGTGCTGCGATTGGGGTCCCGACTGCTGCTTGTGCCGGTGGTGGCGGGCATCGCCTACGAGGTGATCCGTTTCAGCACAGCCCACCAGGACAAGGCGCTCATGCGCCTGCTGATTGCGCCCGGCTTAGCCATGCAGAAGCTGACAACACGTGCGCCCGATGACAGCATGGTCGAGTGCGCCATCGCTGCCCTGGAGCCCGTGCTGGCCGCGGATGGTATGATCGAGTTGCCTGCCGTCACGGATGCCGACTCGGTTTCCGATGATATGACTACCGATGATGGGACTACTGATGAGCCCTCCGCTTCCATACCGGACGAGCAGTTGGTTCCTTCTGGTGAAGCCGCGTAGCTCCAAAGAGATCTATGCCGGAACGACGATACATTGACGCATAAAAAGGAAAGCCGCAGCGAGAATCACGTCGCTGCGGCTTTTTATTCTTGACCAACTTCCAGGATTTTCACGGAAACTGTGGCTCAACACAGATCGCCTGCGGGCGCATTTCCGTCTTAGCCGCGGAGTCTAATCCCGCAATCGCCTCTGATCTCGCCGATCACTCATCTTCGATCAGCACCACCATCTCGTCGCTGTCTCGAACCTGGACCTGGTCGCCGTGGTAGAGCTTGCGGCCACGCCGCGTCTCTTCTGCGCCGTTGACCATCACCTCTCCTGAGCGAATCAGATGTTTGGCTTCGCCGCCGGTCTGTACAACCTGGGCCAATTTCAGGAACTGGTCAAGCTTGATGAATTCTTCCATCTAGTTGGCCTCCAGAATGCGCCGGAAGCTGCGCAAACCGTACCAGTTGCAGACAATCGCGAAGGCGACCAGAACGATCAGGCTTAGGACCATGGGCAGTTCGCCGTTATCAAAAAGGGTCTGGCGCAGCCCATCGACAACATAGGTGGTCGGGTTGACCATGGCAATCACTCGCATCCAGGTAGGCATGGAATCCAGTGGATAGAGTGCGTTGCTCAAGAAGAGGAGGGGCAGGTTGAGCACAAAGAGCAGCATGTGATAGCCGCCGACCGATTTGCTGCGGGCAGCGACGCCATTGCTGAAGCCGACGAAACCGACCACATAGAGAAGCAGGAAGATGAATGCCCCAACCAGACCTGGAAGGCTTGTGCTGAGCCGGGCGCCAAAGATGATGGCGATGCCGAGAATGATGATTGACTGTGCCAGTGTCTTAACCAGGCCACTGGCGCTGGAAGCCAGCAGAATGCTCATCCGAGGGATGGGGGCCACGAAGTATTCCTTGAGGATGCCCTTGATCTTCTCTTCGAGCAGGGTCATGCCGCTGTTGACCGCACCGCTCAGCGCCGTGAGGGCAATGATGCCCGGCGTGATGAAGGCCAGATAGCTGCTGGTCGTGCCGCCCAGGGTGTTGACGTCGACAATTTTCTCCATGCCCAGCCCGAAGGTCATCACCCAAAGCAACGGCCAAGCGAGCGTGCCGCCGATCTCCATAGAGTTGCTGCGGAACTTCAGCATATGTTTGGAGAATATGACTACGGCGCCGCGCCAAAGCTCTCTGGCCGGGTGGGTATCGATCTGCTGATAGCTGGGTTGTGCGGACACACTGGGCGGCGCTTGTAGCTGAGATTGCATGGATGCCTCCATCCGATTTGTGACACTTAGATTTTGAAAGTGTACCCAAAGGGGCCGAAAAGCGGAAACTCCGTCGAAGTTGATATGGTAGAATTGCCTTTGGCAATGCTGTGTCGCAGCTACGGTAATCAGAATCTTCGCGCCTTCTGCGTCCATGTTTTATGCGTGTACGATGCGCAATTTTACTGACTGTTTGCCCCGGTGAGAAGATCGAAAAAACAACAGAAAAGTGGTCTATCACATCGGCAAGATTGAAGTAGTTCAAAATACATGTGAAAATTTGCGCGATCGGAAGCCGACCGCTATAATCGGCACCACACTGAGATGCCCACATCACCTCTACTTGATGATCGGCCTTGTTAGCCGCTATCATGCAGATAAAAAATTGGTTTGATGAGACTGTCTTGACGGTCGATACATCTTAAGTGGCAGACAGCGCACTTCAACATGATATGAATGGTCCACGTGTAGATGTCCAGCGGTTACTCAAAGTGCTGTTTTTGAGCATGGTGTTGCCGTTAAGCGTCGTGATATTGATAGACAATTTTGTTGGAACGTGGCCTTTTTTGACAATAATTAGTTTGGCACTGATTCTGCCAATCGGGACGCTTTTTGGCAGCCGTGCCGCTTTGGCCGAGATGAACAAGGTGATTGCCGAAGTGGCCCCACCCGATGACGACAATGTTGATGGCAATGTGATTGATGCCGGAATAGTTGATGCCGGTGAGAGTTCGAATCCCCCCTCGTAGAGACTTGCTTGTAGACGCCCATTAGAGAGTGGGACTCAGGTAGTCGACAGAGTTGACGGGTCAGTTATTGGCCCTGATTGTCAGGGTCGGATTGGCATGGCTGCTGCGAGATAATGCTGTGAGAAAAGAAGAGATGTAGGTTTCATGGGTGTTTTTCGTTTGCCAATGGCCTGCCTAAGACCAATGAGGAAATAACCAGCATGGAATCCTTGAAGAACTTCTTCAACAGGACCAAGGAGAAAGCACAGGACAACCCGCGCAAGACCGCAATTTGGGTCGGTATTGTTCTCCTGTTTCTCCTGAGTTTCCTAATCCCTGTTGACCCGCCCCATGTCTCTCTCTCCGGTGAACCGATTCTTTCGAATGGTCCGAAATGGTTCACGAACTCGATGTTGACAACCATCCTCGTCGACATTTTCCTGATTGTTTTGGCTGTCTTTGCCACGCATAGCATGAAGATGATTCCGAGTGGCGTGCAGAACTTCATGGAAATGATTCTCGAGTATCTGCTTGGGATGAGTGAGAGTATCGCCGGCAAGGACGCTCGCAAGTTTTTCCCTTGGGTTGTAACCATTGCCTTGTTCGTCGTTATCAGCAATTGGAGCGGCCTGGTGCCCGGTGTTGGGAGCATTGGCGTCTATCAGAGTTCCGAGGAGCACACGGAAGACGTACAGCACGAAGAGGCCCCGTCCGGTGAGGAAGCGCCTGCAGGCGAAGAGGCTCCGGCCGATGATGGACATGGGTATCTGCTGGACGGGCAGCTTGCCATGGCCGACGGCAATCTGATTTTGACTGAGTCGCGGGCAGTTGAGTCTGCTCCGACAGCGGCAGAAGAGGGGCATGCAAAGTTTGTACCGCTCTTCAGGGCCCCGAGTGCAGACCTCAATGTTACCTTTGCTTTGGCGATTGTCACGATGATCGCGGTTCAGGTCTTCGGTGTGCAAGCATTGGGTCTTGGCTACTTCGGCAAATTCTTTGTATGGAACGGCCCCAATATCTCGATGAAGCTACTTAATGGCTTTGTGGGCCTCCTGGAACTCGTCAGTGAGTTTGCACGAGTCATTGCGTTTGGCTTTCGTCTATTCGGCAACATCTTTGCAGGCGAAGTCATGCTTGCGACCATGGCGTTCTTGATCGCATTCCTGTTGCCGCTTCCGTTCTATATGTTGGAAATTTTTGTTGGTTTGGTTCAGGCGCTTGTGTTTATGATGTTGGCATTGGTTTTCTTTAGCATGTCGACCCAGAGTCACGATCACGAGCATTAAGCCTGGTTTGATTGTCCGTTATTGATTCGTCTGTTCTCGAATTGTCTATGCGTTATAGTTCGTTTTAGTCTGTCGAAAACGCAGCATAAGCTTTAAGGAGTAAATAAAATGGATGCAGATGCCCTGAAACTACTTTCCGCAGGTTTGGCCATCGGCTTGGGTACCATCGGTCCTGCCATCGGTATTGGTCTGATCGGTTCGAAGGCCATGGAAGCAATGGGGCGTAACCCTGAGGTCACAAGCACGATCCAGACCAACATGATTCTGGCCATCGCCTTTGCCGAATCATTGGGCATTTTTGCTCTGGTTATGGCTCTGCTACTCATGTTTCTCTAAATTCGACCGACTCAGTTTGCGACATCTGTCTAGCTGTCGACATCTAGATGTTGCCCACTTGACACAAAGTCGCATTTAGCTGAAGGGGAGGCTAATTTTGGATAAAATTGGTATCAGCGGTGGCCTTCTGGTATCGCAGATCGTCAACTTTATGTTGTTGGTGGTCATACTGCGAATGCTGTTGTACAGGCCAATACTTAATATGCTTGACGCACGCAAAGAGCGTATCGCTCAGAGCATGAAAGATGCTGAGCGTGCGAGTGCTGCGGCACAAGAGGCCGAACAGGAAAAAGCCAAAATCCTGGAAGTCGCTCGCCGTGAGGCACAGGAGATTCGCGCACAGGTGAATCGTGACGCGGAGAAGATTGCGCAGGAAGTGCGAACGCGAGCCGAAGTTGAGGCGGGCGAAATTCGCATCAGAGCGCAAGAGGATGCCCAGAAGCAGGTTGATGCGGCATTGTCCGACGCCAATAAGCAGATTGCCGATCTGGCAATTCTGGCGACCGAGCAATTGCTTGGTCGAGAGCTGGCTCAGAAAGACGAGCAAGAGCGTTTCGTTGCTGAGTTCCTGGCCCAGCAGAATGGGAGCAGTTAGGTATGGCTGACAACCGTGCGCGAGCAGACCGCTATGCGCAGGCTGTCTTGCAGGCGATGGTCGAACGCTGGCAGAGCGCCCTTGGTGAGGTTGCCGACACGCTCGACACCGACCCGAAGCTGGCTGCTTTGCTTAGCGATAAGGGCAAGAGCGTTGGGGCCAAGAATAAGGCTTTGAACGCCAAGCTCTCATCGGACATGCCTGCTGAGATCTCAAACCTGCTCAGTCTACTCATACAAGAGGGCGACCTGAATCTGCTCCCGGAAATCGCAAGTGCGTTGACGAACGCCGCAAGTGGACAGGTCACGCCAATCAAGGCCGAAATCACGAGCGCTGTAGAACTCAGTGCTGATGAACAAGAGCAGATTCGCCGTTCGCTTACAAAACAATACGGCGAAGGTTTGGTCTTTACTTTCCAGGTTGACTCGTCGCTTCTCGGCGGTCTACGTGTACGCGTAGGCGACCGTTTAATGGACAATTCGGTGGCGAGCCGATTGACGAAGCTTCGGGAATCGATTACGTCGGTTGTGCGCTAACGCGACCTTGCGTCGACCACCAACGACTGAGGCTCTGTGTGGCATTTGTGTATGGCAGACTGCGCAAACGTCTGTTGCGCGTGAATCATTGCCGGATATCAGCCGATCTTGTAATTAGCTGACTCGGTACAGGCCTTTGTCTGCGTTGGCCGTAATAGGAGGAATAGATAGTGGCTGTGCAAACAAACGACATCACAGCATTACTCAAACAACAGATTCTGAATTTCACGCCCGCTGCCACTCAGGTGGATGTGGGCGAGGTAATTGAGATTGGCGATGGCATTGCCCTTGTCTCCGGCCTGGAAAGTGCGATGGCCGGCGAGTTGGTCGAGTTCACCAAGAACGGTGTACCCGGCATTGCCTTGAATCTTTCAGCCGACAATGTCGGTGTCATCATTATGGGTGACTACGCAGGCATTGAAGAGGGCGATCTTGTACGTAGCACGGGGCGCATCGGTTCTGTGCCTGTAGGCGATGCCCTGATCGGTCGTGTTGTCAACGCCGTCGGCCAGCCGATCGACGGTAAGGGCCCGATTGAGAGCGACACCTACCGTAACATGGAGCGTATCGCGCCCGGCGTAATTATGCGCCAGCCGGTGGATACGCCGGTTCAGACCGGTGTTACGGCCATTGATGCGTTGATTCCCATCGGACGTGGTCAGCGTGAGTTGATCATTGGTGACCGTCAGACAGGTAAGACTGCCATTGCGATTGATACGATCATCAATCAAAAGGGCAAGGACCTGATCTGCATCTACGTCGCTATCGGCCAGAAGCAGTCCAGTGTGGCCCAGGTTGTGGGTACGCTCGAGAAGTACGGAGCGATGGAACACACGATTGTCGTCAGCGCTTCCGCATCCGATCCGGCTGCACTACAATACCTGGCTCCTTTTGCCGGCATGTCCTTGGGCGAAGAGTTCATGGAGCAGGGCCGTGATGCACTGATCGTGATCGACGATCTCTCCAAGCATGCCCAAGCCTATCGACAGGTTTCGCTGTTGCTCCGACGTCCTCCTGGACGTGAAGCTTATCCCGGTGATGTTTTCTACTTGCATAGTCGCTTGCTGGAACGTGCAGCACGCCTCTCCGATGAGGAAGGCGGCGGCAGTTTGACTGCTCTGCCTGTCATCGAGACCCAAGCCGGTGATGTCTCCGCCTATATCCCGACCAACGTGATCTCGATTACTGATGGTCAGATCTTCCTGGAGAGCGACCTGTTTTATGCGGGTGTTCGACCGGCCCTGAACATCGGTATCTCCGTAAGCCGTGTTGGCACTTCCGCCCAGACGAAGGCCATGAAGAAGGTCGGTGGTCGTCTGAAGTTGGAACTCAGTCAGTTCCGTGAGTTGGCTGCTTTTGCCCAGTTTGGCAGCGATCTGGATGCTTCGACCCAGCGACAGTTGGAACGTGGTCGACGTCTGACCGAACTGCTCAAACAACCCCAGTATCAGCCACTGTCGCTCGATCAACAGGTACTGACGCTCTGGTCGGCAGGCAACGGTTATGTCGATGAGATTCCCCTGCAGCATGTGAAGACTTGGGAATCAGATATGCATGCCTTCATGGAGTCCAGTCATCCCGAGATTGGCCAGTCAATCATGCGCACAGGAGATCTGAGCCCCGAGACTATTGAGGCGATGGGTTTGGCGCTGGAAGATTTCAACAATTCGTGGAGCGCACCGGCCTAGGAAGATGATGTTGTTGCGGGGGTGTCGGAGCGTCTCTTCGTTTCACCCTCATACTCATCTTCACAAGCCCGTGAGGAGAATCGCTAGCCGTGGCCAATACACGAGAAATTCGCCGACGGATTAAGTCGGTAACGAACATTTCGCAAGTTACAAAAGCGATGGAGGCCGTATCTGCTGCCAAAATGCGCAAGGCGCAGGGGCAAGTGACGGCTACGCGTCCCTATGCCCATCAGGCTGGGGAAGTCCTGTCGTACATCGCAAGATTGCCCAGTATCGAAGACGAACTGGATCCGCTTATTCAGCCGAGATCGGTGAATCGAATCGGTATTCTGTTGATCACGGCAGATCGTGGTCTTGCCGGCGGCTTTACGGCGAACGTCATTCGTGAGCTGTCCAGATTTATGCGCGAGAAACGTAGTGCCGGTCATGAGATCGAAGTTGTGACCGTAGGTCGCAAAGGGCGAGATTGGCTGCTGAGGTATGATCCCGTTGTACGGGCTGAATTCACCGGCATGCCTGATAGCCCAACGACGTATGATGTCGGGCCGATCACGCGACTGATTGTAGATGACTTCACGCAGGAACATTTTGATGAGGTCTACGTAATCTATACGCATTTTGTCAACACCATTCGGCAGGAGCCCCTCGTCAAGAAGCTGCTTCCGATCGAGGCAGCTGAGGCTTCCGTAACGATGGCTCCCGAATATATCTTCGAGCCGTCACCCGAAGCAGTGTTGAGCCAAGTCGTGTACGGTTTTATCGAGGTGCAGGTGTTGCAGGCGCTTTATGAATCGATTGCCAGCGAGCATTCCGCACGCATGGTTGCCATGCGTAACGCGACTGATGCTGCCGACGAGCTAATTGACAGCCTGACGCTGACCTACAACAAGGCCCGTCAAGAGGGCATTACCAACGAATTGATGGATATCATTGGCGGAACGGTAGCGCTTGAATAGTCGCTTAGCGACTGTTCCTTAATGTGCTGAATCGGCGCATTAGGAGATAGTGCACGGAATACAGATAGAGCATTAGGAGTCCAGAATGGCTGAACAACTGGTAGGCTCGGTAATGAGCGTAATCGGCCCGGTCGTCGACTTCGTCTTCCCTGACGGTCGGCTTCCTGAGATATATGACGCTGTGCAAGTCAATTTTGACGATGGCCGTCTCGAAACATTTGAAATTGAGCAGCAGCTCGGCAATAGTGTTGTTCGCGGCATCTGCATGGGCAGCACGGACGGCCTCATGCGCGGCATGACTGCCGTTTCTGACGGCGAGCCGATTCGGGTTCCTGTTGGCCCGGCTACTCTTGGACGCCTCTTTAATGTTGTCGGTGATCCAATTGACAATGCCGGCCCGGTTGAGGCCGATACCTACTATCCAATCCACCGTCGACCGCCATCCTTTGCCGAACAGAGTACACAGGCAGAAGTCTTTGAAACGGGTGTCAAGGTTATTGACCTGATTGCTCCCTTCACCAAGGGTGGCAAGACCGGCATCTTCGGCGGCGCCGGCGTGGGCAAGACAGTTGTCATTCAGGAACTAATCCACAACGTGGCCGAGTTCCACAGCGGTTATTCAATTTTTGCCGGTGTGGGTGAGCGTAGCCGTGAAGGCAATGACCTCATGCGCGAGATGATCGAGTCGGGCGTTATTAGCTCCACGGTGATGGTCTTTGGTCAGATGAATGAGCCGCCGGGCGCTCGCCTGCGTGTGGGTTTGACCGGCGTCACCATGGCTGAATATTTCCGTGATGAGGGTCGCGATGTGCTCCTCTTCATTGACAATATCTTCCGATTTGTCCAGGCCGGTTCAGAAGTGTCGGCGCTGTTGGGCCGCTTGCCCAGCGCTGTGGGTTATGCGCCCACCTTGGGCACTGATATGGGTGACCTGCAAGAGCGCATTACGTCGACCAAGACCGGTTCGATTACATCGATGCAGGCAGTTTATGTGCCGGCTGATGACTATACCGATCCGGCTCCGGCGACTACCTTTGCCCATCTTGATGCGACGATTACGCTTCAGCGTTCTCTGGCAGAGCAGGCGCTCTTCCCGGCTGTGGATCCGCTCGGTTCTACCAGCCGCATTTTGGATCCGCTGATTGTGGGCCAGGAGCACTACGATGTGGCCCGCGAAGTACAGCAGACCTTGCAGCGCTACAAGGATCTTCAGGACATCATCGCCATTCTCGGTGTTGAAGAATTGAGTGAAGATGACAAGTTGACCGTGGCACGTGCTCGCAAGGTGCAGCGCTTCCTGACACAGCCCATGTTCGTGGCTGAGCAGTTCACCGGTCAGGCCGGCAAGTATGTCAAGGTTGAGGATACGGTTCGTGGTTTCCGTGACATTATTGACGGCAAGTACGATGATTTGCCGGAACAGGCATTCTATATGGTTGGCACGATTGAAGAAGCCGTCGAGAAGGCCAAGACTCTGAGCAACTAAGCCTTGCCACAGATTGCGCAGATAGAAGCTGATTCCCGCTGATGCCGTTCGGGTATCCAAGGAATCGCTACCACTTTCTGTGTATCTCAGTTTTCGTCATGGGCATCTGTGGCAAGACTGTTCTTGAGTACTATCATCTATTGTTGAGGAAAACAGCGATGGGCATCCAGGTAGATATTGTGACGCCGGAACGCCTGTTGGTGTCAGATGAAGTAGATATGGTCACGCTTCCTGGAGTGATGGCCAGATGGGCATTCTGCGTGGACATGCGCCGTTGCTGACCACGCTTGATATCGGCGAGATTGTTCTGCACCGTGGCACCGAAACTGAGTATCATGGTGATCGGCGGTGGCGTGGCAGAAGTTCGGCCCGACAAGATTACGATTCTTGGCCGATACTGCGGAGCAGGAACATGAAATCGATGTTGAACGCGCCGAGGCCGCTTTGGAACGTGCACGTGTATTCCTTGAAGAAGGTGGCCCGCCGGAGCGGCGACCCGTCATGGTGGCAGCCTATCGCCGCAGCAATTTGCGGCTTAAGGTTGCATCGACGACGCCGTATCCGACACCGGGAAGCGCCGAACTTCAGAGGCGATCCGGGCAGTTAGGGTCAGGCCGATAATTCTTAGCAACAGTAGCCGGATTCCAGTACTGGAATCCGGCTTTGTGTCTATTTAGCGCTATTCAGTCGAAACGCTATAATGGCTCTTGATATCTATCACATGTTTTATTCGGCATAGAATCAAGAGCCCTGCCGCTGGCCGGCGCCTACTTCTGTTTCTTGATAGCGGCAGAATATGAATCCAGTTCGATTCCCTGACAGACTTAGTAGAAGAAGCGCATGTTTGGCAAGCACATAGGAATTGATCTGGGCACGGTCAACGTGCTCGTACATGTAAAAGGGCGAGGCATTGTCATGCACGAGCCCTCGGTTGTCGCCATCCGACTGCGTGACAACAAAATGGTAGCTGTCGGCCACGAAGCCTATGATATGTTAGGGCGAACGCCAGAGAGCATCGAAGTCGCGCGTCCCATGCGAGACGGTGTGATCGCCGATTTTGTCGTGACCGAAGCGATGTTGCGCTATTTTATTCAGTCGATCGTCGGCAATCTGAATCCAATGGTGGCGCCGCTCTTCAAGCCAAAGGTGATGATCAGCACGCCTCGTGGCGTCACGAGCGTTGAAGAGCGTGCTGTCCATGATGCGGCGATGCAGGCAGGCGCGGGCGCCGCCTACCTGATTCCTGAACCATTAGCTGCCGCCTACGGCGCCGGTCTGCCGATCGGCACACCCACGGGCAATATGGTCGTGGATATGGGGGGAGGCACCACCGAGGCGGCCGTGGCTTCCATGTATGACATTGTGGTCTGGAGCAGTGTCCGCGTCGGCGGCAATCGATTCGATGAATCGATTATTAGCTATATCCGAAAGAAATACAATCTGTTGGTTGGTGAACAGACGGCTGAAGAGATCAAGATCGGCATCGGCAGTGCGTTGCCGATGGAAGACGAGCGAGTGATGGAAGTCCGTGGACGGGATCAAGTCACAGGGCTGCCCAAGATCATCAATATTGCGAGTAGCGAAGTGACGGAAGCGATGGCCGAGCCATTGCAGGCTGTCGTGAGTACGGTGAGGGCAACGCTGGAGAAGACACCTCCCGAGCTGTCGGCCGACATTATGGATCGCGGAATGGTTCTAACCGGCGGTGGTTCGCAATTGCGCAATATTGCCCAACTCCTGACTCAAGACACGGGCGTTCCCTGCTATGTCGCTGAAAATCCCATTGCCTGTGTGGCGTTGGGCGCAGGGCGGGCGCTCGAAAACTATGAGATTATGCGCCGTAGCCTTCCCATCGTACCGAGCTAGGCCCCTTGTTCTGCGCGCAGGCTTTTCGGCGTTCGATCTGCTTTGCCAAATCATTCTGCGTGAAACGGTAGACCTGTTTTGACGTTCCCTCGCGTATCACTGTCCACACACTGATCGTATGAATGAGATGAACGTTCGCGGTTGCTGTGCTACGTAGATCATTCCAAGTCCTGCATCCAGCGTCTGGTTCCAAATTGGAGTGGAAAACTTACTTGGAAGATTGACGTGTAACTTCGATTCCATTGTCAATGGTTTTTGACTTCATCTCGAAATTCAATTAGAATTTTCTGAGTAGACAGAGTTTCTTAGTCATAGATTTGTAAGCCAGTCAATGTTAGACTGGCTTCGGCTTTACATCGAGTCGCAATCCTATCTAGGTGTTTGAAACATCTGCAAAGACACAGAAATGTGTGTTCCCACCGTGCGTGAAGACTAGTTAGTGCGAATTTTAGAGGTTTGATTTGAGCCGCGTAGCCGTTAAGACGGAACATGCCCCGGCTGCACTTGGTCCCTATTCACAGGCGATCAAAGCAGATGGCATGGTGTTTCTCTCTGGACAACTTGGCCTCGTTCCAGAGTCGGGTAAACTCCCTGAAGGTATCGAAGAACAAACACGACAGGTAATGCAAAATCTGGCTGCTGTATTGCAGGCCGCCGGAAGCAGCATGGGTCAAGTCGTTAAGACAACGATATTTTTGGCCGACATGTCGGATTTTTCTACTGTGAACGCGATCTATGCCGAAGCCTTTACTGCTGAGCCTCCGGCCCGCAGCACGGTGGAAGTTGCAACTCTACCACTTGGTGGTCTTGTTGAAATCGAGGCGATAGCACTCGTTGGCCAACCAACGTAGTGTGATTGCCTTGCTGTCGATATGAAGTAGGTGCCCCTGGGTAATTTGTTCTGTTATGCCAAGATATTGTTATTTTGGCCGTATATTTTTTTTAATTCGGAGGATATTTTTTCCCCATGAGTAATGGTCAAGCAGTGTTTGAGCCAACAGCGTTCGCTATGCCGTCCGACTCTACGTTCCACGTCCGCTCCACAGAGGAGACCGGCGAAGCACATCCAATGGAGCAGCTATTGGATGAGATGGATTCGACGATGGCGCTGCCGAATTCGGGCGAAGTTCGTACCGGCGTTATCGTCGACAAGCGATCAAGTGAATTGCTTGTTGACATTCGCTATAAGTCCGAAGGCTTTGTCAGCAGCCGAGAGTTGGATCGTCTCGGCGACCTAATTGATTCACTGGAGATTGGCGATGAAGTTCCTGTCTATATTATGCGGGAAGATCGAGACGGCAATCTACAGCTGAGCATTAGTCGCGCCTTGGCAGAGAAGGACTGGGAGACAGCTGAAGAGCTGATGGCCAGTCAGGATATCTTTGAAGGAGCTGTTGCGGCATATAACCGTGGCGGAGTGATCGTGAAGCTTGGCCAGGTCCGTGGATTCGTGCCGGCCAGCCAATTGAGCACAACAAGTCAAGCGCTGACTCGGAATAAGAATGGCGACGCCGATGTCGCCCCTGAGGATCGCTGGGCTCCCCTGATGGGTGAAGAGATCAAACTCAAGGTTATCGACATCGATCGCAGTCGAAATCGCTTGATTCTCTCTGAACGTCTGGCAATGCGTGAGTGGCGCCGACATCAGAAGGAGCAGCTGCTCGCTTCACTGGCCGAAGGAGAGACCTTTGAGGGTACTATCAGCAGCATTGCTGACTTCGGCGCATTCGTAGACCTTGGCGGCGCTGATGGCCTGATTCATCTGAGCGAGCTCAGTTGGAATCGTGTCTCGCACCCGAGTGAGGTTGTTAAGGTTGGCGAGAAGGTCAAAGTTCAGATTCTGAGCGTCGATACTGAACGCCGTCGAATCGGTCTCAGCCTGCGTCGTTTGCAGCCACAACCATGGGACCTGGTGGACGATACCTACGAGATCGGTCAGATCGTTGTCGGTCGTGTTACCAAGTTGGTCAACTTTGGCGCTTTTGCCCGACTGGACAGCGGTGTTGAGGGTCTGATTCATATTAGTGAATTGGCGAATCGGCGTGTGAACCATCCCAAGGAGATTGTCGCCGAGGGTGAGGAGCACGAACTACGTATCATTCGCATCGACACCGATCGTCAGCGCATGGGCCTGAGCCTGAAGCAGGCGTTGCCTCCGGAAGAGACGGTGGAGCTAGACTGGGAGATTGCGCCCAGCGAAGCGACCGTTGAAGTTGTCGAAGAAATCGTCGAGGAAGTTGTTGCAGAAGAGCCGGAGCTTGCCGAAATCGCCGGCTAAGGTTCTGCACACAACTGTTCGTTCAATATTTGTCTGTTAAGACGGGGGTGAATCTTAGATTCACCCCCGTCTTTGATCTTTCTTGCCATTGCACGCTCGGTAGCACTCTCGGGACTGGCTTTCATGCAGCGGGCGGAACATGGCGCTCTCCTTTGGCGTTCAAAGTAAGAATTGAAGCGAACTTGCCGTACCCTCGATGGACGACAGGAGGCTGCTAACTAACGATTCAGGAGTGGGTATGCACTACTTCTCACATTCCGTGTTGACAAAGCCTGCAACGAATCGTTACAATAGAAGCCAGATGACCATCTACCTCAGCCATTCAATCCTCTCGTTCTGAGAATCATTCGGTCAAATAGCCGTGTGAATTCTCTCAAATTGATGTTCGCAACATATGCATTCCAGATGCGAGATACTTTCACCAGTAGCCTGGGTATTTCTGGTCAAGATGAAGTGTTTGAGATGAAATGGGTAATCCCATGCGGTAGATTCGAAGCGGAACAGACGTTACTGCAATATTGCAGTAATCTCTGATATGGTAATGTCGGCTTAAGATATAGGTTCTCACAACCCATTGAGGATGACTTGATGTCTGATAAACTAGATCGTTTTACCAAACGTTCACGACGCGTATTGACACTTGCCCAGGAAGAAGCCGTGCGGCTGAACCACAACTATATTGGCACAGAGCACCTGTTGTTGGGCCTGGTGCGCGAGGAAAACGGAGTCGCCGTCAAGGTGCTGCGTGAGCTCGGTGTGGAACCCAATCAGGTGATCCGTGCCGTCGAACGCACTGTGGGCCGGGGAGAACGTCCCCCCTTTGCCAAGCCGAGCCTAGCGCCGCGCACAAAGCGCGTCATCGAGCTCGCCGTTGATGAAGCACGGCTCATGGGAAACCACTATATTGGCACAGAGCATTTATTGCTTGGCCTTGTCCGCGAGGGCGAAGGTATTGCCGTGAATGTGTTACGCGGCCTCGGCGTGAACTTGGACGGTGTACGCCAACAGACGGCACGCAATATTTTGCAGGGCCAGTCTCAGTCCAAGGAGAAAGGCAAAAAAGAGTCCAAAACGCCGCTTGTCGACCAACTGGGATATGACTTGACCGTTGCTGCCGAAGAAAACAAGCTCGATCCGGTAGTTGGTCGCCAGATGGAGATCGAACGACTGATTCAGATTCTTAGCCGCCGGACAAAGAATAATCCGGCGCTGATTGGCGAGCCTGGTGTCGGTAAGACAGCCATTGTTGAGGGCTTGGCCCAACGCATTATTGAGGGCGATGTCCCTGAGCCTCTGCTCAATCGACGGTTGGTTATGCTCGATGTGGGCTCGCTTGTCGCCGGCACCATGTATCGCGGTCAGTTTGAAGAACGGCTGAAGAAGGTGATCGAGGAGATCATCAGTACGAAGTCTTTGCTCTTCATTGACGAAGTGCATATGTTGGTGGGCGCGGGGGCGGCAGGCAGCAGTGTGGATGCAGCTAATATCCTGAAACCGGCGCTCAGCCGTGGCGAGTTGCAGGTAATCGGCGCAACCACGCTGGACGAATACCGTAAACATATCGAGAGCGATGCGGCCTTGGAGCGGCGTTTCCAGCCGATCTTGGTGGAAGAACCGTCAATCGAAGAGACAATCCAGATCTTGCATGGTGTGCGTGGCCGCTACGAAGAGCATCACAAGCTGCAGATCACCGATGAGGCCTTAATGGCGGCTGCCAATTTGGCGGCCCGATATGTGCCGGATCGGTTCATGCCCGACAAAGCAATCGATCTGATCGATGAGGCTGGCAGCCGTGTACGTATGTACAAGGCTCCCTACGCAACCAATCTACGCGAGACGTTCAAAGATCTGCGCAAATTGCAGAAATCCAAGGAAGAGGCGCTCGAAGAACAGCGCTTCGACGATGCCATTGATCTGCGTTATCAGGAAGTTGAACTCGAAGCCAAATTGACTGAGCTTCGTGAAGGCTGGGATGAGACCGACAATCAGCCCAAGGTGAATGCTGAGGATATCGCCGAAGTCGTCGCCATGTGGACAGGTGTGCCGGTCAGCCGTATCGCTGGCGAGGAGAAGGAACGGCTGCTCGAGATGGAAGTCGTCATGCAGCAGCGTGTCATCGGTCAGGAAGAGCCGATCAAAGCCATCAGCAAGGCTGTGCGCCGTGCTCGTGCAGGCCTGAAGGATCCTCGTCGCCCGATTGGCACGTTCATGTTCCTTGGGCCAACCGGCATCGGCAAGTCGTTGACGGCCAAGACGCTGGCTGAATTTATGTTTGGCAGTGAGGAAGCACTCATCAAGCTCGACATGAGTGAGTTCATGGAACGTCACAATGTGAGCCGTCTGGTCGGCGCCCCTCCCGGTTACGTAGGGTACGAAGAGGGTGGCCAGTTGACCGAAGCGGTACGACGGCGACCTTACAGTGTGATCTTGCTGGACGAAATTGAAAAGGCCCACCCGGAAGCGTTTAACATGTTGCTCCAGGTGATGGAGGATGGCTATCTTTCCGATGCTAAGGGCCGGCGTGTCGATTTCCGCAATACTTTGATCTTGATGACCAGTAACATCGGCGCCAAACTGATTCAGGGGGCCAATCGTCTCGGCTTTTCCACTGATCGAGAGAACGACGAAACTCGCGAACAGGATTACGAATCGATGAAGGCTAAGGTCATGGAAGCGCTCAAGAAGACCTTCCGGCCAGAATTCATCAACCGGTTGGACGGCGTTATGGTCTTCCGTAGCCTCACGCGTGAGGAGATCGCCATGATCGTCGAACTGGAATTGAAGCCGCTGCGCATGCAGCTTGCCGAACAAGAGATGAAGCTTCTGTTGACAGAGTCCGCTCGTATCGCTGTCGCCAACGCTGGGTTTGATCCTGAGTACGGGGCGCGACCATTGCGCCGAGTGATTCAGAGTGAAATCCAGGATGAGCTGAGTGAGGCGATTCTGGCCAATCGCTACGTCCCGGGTGATGTCATTCAAGTGGACCACCGAGAGGCCGCTGACGAAGAGGGCGAAATGGAGGAACGTTTCGTCTTCGAAGTCATTGATCATGCGCCGGTCGAGGAGAATGACACCGAGACCACGGAAGCCATCGAGGCAATGCTTCAATAATATCAGAATTTGCGCCGATCATCAGCCCCATCAGCAATGATGGGGCTGTTTTTATGTTCGCCTTGACGGCAATTGACTCCGAATCACCACATGTGCGGTCAAGCAACTGTCACTGATGGCGGAAAAATCCAGACGGTATGCAAGCAAGATCACCGATACGTGCCATGAGGCCGACCTACAATATGACGCTGACAGGTCTTTTCAAGCGGCCTGATGCCCAGGAAACCTAGATCAAGTAGAGGAATGGTATGAAACGAGTCGGCAATCTAGAAGGTCAGCACTCTCGTCTGGTCGAACGCCCGGAAATAGGGCCTCTGTCAAAAGCTATACTTCCGATTGTTCTACTAGTCGCAATTCTGCTCTTTTTTGATCTCTGGACGTCTGTAGGAGCAGCTTATGCGAATGAGAATGTCCATGTGGTGGAACCGGGCGAGACCTTGTCCGAGATCGCGGTCGCCTATGACACAGACGTGGAAACGTTACGTCGCCTCAACGATCTGGGCGATGTCGACCTGGTCTGGGTCGGGCTGCCGCTGACTTTACCGATGGTGCTCGATTATGCAGCAGCGACGTCGGCAGAAGTGATGATGACAGAGGGGGGTGCTGCTGCCGATATTGGCCCCGCGAGTTACACAGCTGAACCTGGCGATACGCTGTCATCGATTGCTGCCGCCTATGGCATGAGCCTGGCACAGTTGGTCGAGCTAAACCGAATCTCTCTGTCTCGGCCTCTCTACGTCGGTGAGGTACTCTCTCTTCGGCCGGTGGAGACGATCTCGATCAATGATGTGGCTGAAAGTACCCAGGAGGAGCGCGTCCATGTGGTGCAGGCGGGCGAACATCTGGGCATCATTGCCGAGACGTACACCACCAGCGCGCGCAAGATCGCCGAGGTGAATGATCTTTCAAACGCCAGCTTGCTTACGCCGGGTCAGTCGCTGCGTATCCCGCCGCCGAGCTTTGATGAGCTGGCCAAGCTGGCGCCCGAAGGCGACGACGGCTACCATGCCCACCCTGTTGCGCTCAGCGAGACCGAGAATTGGATCGACGTTGATCTGAGCGAGCAGCGGGTTGTCGCCTACGAAGGCGCGGAGCCGGTGGCCGAGTTCAGCGTCTCTACAGGCAAGCAGGCGACCCCGACGGTGACCGGCACGTTCCGTATTTGGGCCAAGACCGCTGTCCAGGACATGTTTGGCGGCAATCGAGCGGCCGGCGATTTCTATTTCCTGGAAGATGTACAGTGGGTCCAATACTTCCATGAGGATTACGGATTCCACGGCGCGACCTGGCATGATAACTTCGGTCAACCCATGAGCCGCGGCTGCGTCAACATGCGCAACGAAGATGCCGAATGGCTCTACGAATGGGCCGGACCCGACGGGGCCACGGTCGACAAGAACGGCTGGGTCGTTATCGATGCAACTTATCCGGGCACGCTCGTCGTTGTCCATGAGTGACTCTACTGCAAAAAGCCCTTTTCTGACACGAATGGACACGAATTTACACGAATTGTATCGTCGCCCCAGAGAGGAGATTCGTGTAAATTCGTGTCCAGATCCCTTTTTGCAGTGGATTCATGAGTAATCCTAGTTAGAACGCGATCGCTGATCGCTGATGCCGCTCCCTCTGTTTGGCAGGTTCAACACTTCAACTTATGATTGATATTGTGCATTCATCTATTGACTGCGCCACCGACATAGATAATCAAAAAAGGACTAGGAGGAGCTAATCATGGCGGAACGTGTAGGATTTGTGGGACTTGGCATCATGGGGCGTGGCATGGCGGCCAATCTGTTGAAGGCCGGCTTCGATGTACGCGTCTGGAATCGAACGGCCAGCCGCATGGATGCGCTGGTTGCGGATGGCGCTGAGGCCGGCGAGAGTCCAGCCGATGTTGCTGCCAATTGCGATGTGACCGTTGTGTGCGTCAGCGACACGCCGGATGTTGAAAATGTCGTGTTGGGCGAGAACGGTATCCTTGGAGCAGCCAAACCTGGGTCGCTGGTCATCGATTGCAGCACCATCAGTCCCAAAGTGACCAAGGAGATCGCTGCCCTGCTGGCCGAGAAAGATGTGCACATGCTGGATGCCCCGATAAGTGGCGGCAGCGAGGGTGCAGCCAACGGCACATTGAGCATTATGGTCGGCGGAGATGCCGCCCAGTTTGAGCGGGCCATGCCCATCTTCGAGGCCATGGGCAAGACCATCACCCATGTCGGCGAGACCGGCGCAGGGCAGACCGTGAAGTTGGTCAATCAGGTGCTGGTGGTGGGCAATTGCCTGGCCATGTGCGAGGCGCTCATGCTGGCTGAGGCCGGCGGTGTGGACTTGCAGAAGGCCTTCGACGCCGTCAGCAAGGGCGCTGCAGGCAGTTGGATGTTCACCAATCGCGCGCCGCAGATCATCGATCGGGACTGGCGACCCGGCTTCACCATCGACCTTCAGCAGAAGGACCTGCGCCTCGTGCTCGACGCCGCCGACGAATTCGGCGTCCCCATCCCCGGTACATCATTGATCTTCAACCTTTATCGCACGCTGGAAGCTCAGGGGCTTGGCGGCGACGGCAATCATGCGTTGGTCAAGGCGCTGGAAAATCTGGCCGGTTTTGAGGTCAGCGCAGAAGCGTAGAGATTCGAAAAACATGTTCTGTCGGAAGCTTAGAAGTCTGGAGCCTATCCGCTCAAGACGCTGCCGCGCATTTCCATGGGCAATAGGAAGACGACGCCGACAGCGACGGCCAGCAGCGCAAGTATGGCGGCCCAGACGAGCCATTCGATCAGTCGATGGCGCTGCCTTTGATGTGCATTGTTTGCGGCCCACCATGCGACGTAGAGCGCTGCTGCCAGTCCAGCCCATGTGATGATCTGCTGAAGGGTCTGGATCAACGGAATGGGCGGAACGGCTGATTGGGCCAGCTGCCAATTGGGATCACCCAGTATCGGCCAGCCAAGCGTCTCGCCAAAGAATATCTGGACCGCAGGCACCAGCGTCATTGCGCCGGTCATGAAGTGGAAGAGATAGTGCGCGATCCAGATGGCGAAGCCCAGGGGCACAAATGCGTAGGCGTAGCGCATGATGAGCCGATTCAATCTGATGCGTTCGCCGGTGAACCGCTGTGAAAGCCAGGCCGCTGTGTAGATCAGGGCAAGCGGCACGAGCAATACGCCAACCACATAGATGATGCCCAGAACGATGGCCTCGCTCTCTGTATACAGAGAGCGAGGCCATTTTAATTTCTAGCCGATAGGCCGGTGGCGTCATGGCAAAGGCGTTGATCAGCGCCATGAAGGCAGCCAGAATGGCCAGGAGCGCAAGGTCAAGACGATGTGGCCAGGTCTGATGCACCAACTCAGACCCGTATGGTCGGGTTACCAGGGCAACGTTGTCATGGGGACAGGCTTTGGCGCAGTCAAGGCAGAGGGTGCAATCCATGTTGGTGGCGAGGGTCGGCACATATAGTTCGAGCTGGCAGCCTTGCTGGGTCGAGCTTCCATTGATGCACTCGTGGCCCACGCAGTCCCGACATGTCTGAAAATTCTGTGCCGTGATCTGAGATGGACTGGCCGTGCTGTAGAGAAAATTGAACGTCCCCAGCGGGCAGACGTATTTACAGAAGCTGCTGCCTGTGAAGAGCGCCTCCAGCACGAAGGCCGCGGCGAAGTAGGCGATTGCCAACCAGGCCGTCCACCAGGGGCTCGCCCACAGGTCGAATAGCTCATAGAGAAAGATGATGGCTATCAGTGCCGTGATGGCCATCCATTTGTTGCGCAAGGGCTTGGGCCAGCGCCCGGTAGGCTTGCCCAGCCACTTGGCAAAACGACGTGGCAAGACAAACGGACAGGCCGCGCAAAAGAGATTGCCGAAGAGCAGCAGGGCCAACACAACGAAACCGCGATAGTGTACCCAGGCGGAGACCGTCGCTACGTTCTTTGCGGCCAACGGACTGCCCAGCAGGCCATCAATGATGATGGCCATCACCATCGCGAAAACGACCGTTTGGGCAACGGTGCGGCTATGCTTCCAGAGCAAAATCGAACCAAGATAAGGGACTCGCAGGAGGTCTAGACGACTGGGCGATTGTTGCGAAACAGAGGAAGTGGGCATAGACTAATACTGTTGTTGCTGCCGGTAAATATCCGTGTCGACATCGGCTGAATATTGGTCAAGCTGTCGATATTGTACCATAGATCACCTTGGGCATATGGCTCTCCACCGCACACAGATCGTGGAGATTATCCACAATCCACATTGGTTATCCACATTTCTGGACGTGGGAATGTGGATAACTTGGATTTCTGGGCATAACCTGCGCAAGAAATCGCCGGTTCGAGCATTTGTCCAGATAATTCGGCAACAGAAATCGAGATCTTGTCAGGGAATGATCGGCTATGCGTAGAATCTTGATAGTAGCGGTAAGTCTGGTGTTGGTTGTGACGCTTGGTTGGTTTGTCTATCAACGTGTCTGGCTACCGAGACAGACTGCTGCCAACGAATCCGGGGTCGAGACGACTGAGGTGATTCGTGGATCGATCGCCAGCACTGTCAGCGCCACCGGCAGTATTGAGCCTGCGGACGAAATCTCTCTGAATTTCCGCACGCCCGGTATTGTAGACCAGGTCTATGTTGATGAAGGCCAGTCCGTGGTTCAAGGACAATTGCTGGCCGAATTGGATACAGTTGATCTGACATTGGCCGTGGCTCAGGCCAAGACGACGTTGGAGATCAACCGCGCTCAATTGGCCAAACTCTTGAAGCCGCCCAGTGACAACGATGTCGCCGCGGCCCAGGCCGCAGTCGAGGTCGCTCAGACCGGGGTAGCCGGGGCCGATGCCTCGTTGGCAAGCGCCCAGGCCGCCTATCGAGAACTGTTTGTTGGTCTGTCAGAGGAAGAGCGCACGGTCAATCGTGCCCAGGTTATGCAGGCCGAGGCCGAGCTGAGGCGTGCGCAACGGGCCTACGATGAGGTCCGCAATCTGCCCAATATCGGCACTCTGCCCCAGGCCAGCCAGTTGGAGCAAGCAACCCAGGCGTTCGAGGTCGCCCAGGCCCAGGCTGCGTTGACTGACCAGACTGCGAACCAGGCCGAGGTGGCTGCGGCCCTCAACCAGATCGCACAGGGTGAGGTCTCGCTCCGCCAGGCCCAGAGCAATCTGATCACGGCGCAGAACAACTTGCAGACCTTGCTTGACGGTCCCGATGAGGAAGACGTCCGGGTCGCCCAAGCCCAAGTGCAGCAGGCTCAGTTGAACCAGCTTCAGTCCGAGAACAATCTGCGCAATGCACAACTGACTGCGGCCTTTGACGGCATCGTGAGCCGGCTCAACGTCAAGGCCAATGAGCAGGCGCCCACCGGATTGCCTGCAGTTGTATTGACCGATCTCAGCCACTTCCGCATGACCGTACTGGTAGATGAGATCGACGTTCGTCAACTGGCAGTCGGTCAGCCGGTGCGCATTCGTGTTGACGCCCTGCCCGATGTGGAAATCTCCGGCATTGTTGCGGCCATCTCTCCCACGGCTCAGGATGTCGGCGGCGTCATCGCCTACGCCGTGACGGTCGAGCCTGAGCCGGTCGATGCGCCGTTGCGTGCGGGCATGAGCGCCACGGCAATCATCACCACGGCCGAGGTCAACGATGTCATTCTGTTGCCCAACCGCTTCATCCAGCGCGATCGAGACAGTGGTCGCGCCTTTGTATACAAGGTGGTGGATGGAAAACCCGCCCTGCAGGAGGTGACGTTGGGGCTGCGCAACGAACGCGAGAGCCAGATCCTGTCCGGCCTGGACGACGGCGATGAAGTTGCGCTGGTCACCCAGTCGAGCGAGGAGCAACTTCGGGGAGCGCTTTTCGGTGGCGAATAGGGGAACGCAAGAAAGAACTGATGCCCCCGTTATTTCCGTGCGCGGCGTCACTAAGGTCTACCAGATGGGCGATGTCGAGGTGCGTGCCCTGCGCGGGGTCGACCTGGACGTCTGGCCTGGCGAAATGGTCTCCATCATGGGGCCCAGCGGCAGTGGAAAATCCACGTTGATGAACATCGTCGGCTGCCTGGATGTGCCCACGGCAGGCGCCTACCAGCTGGATGGCGTCGATGTCAGCCAACTCAGTGACGACCGTCTGGCAGAGATCCGCTGCCTGAAGATCGGGTTCGTTTTCCAAAGCTTCAATCTGCTGGCCAGAACGTCAGCCATAGCCAATGTGGAACTGCCGCTCATCTATGCCGGTTTCAGTGGGCGTCAGCGTCGGGAGCGAGCTACCGAAGCCTTGACCCAGGTTGGTTTAGGCGACCGCTTGGACCATAAGCCCAACGAGCTTTCGGGCGGCCAGCAGCAGCGCGTGGCCATCGCACGCTCGCTCGTGAACCGTCCAGCCATGATTCTGGCTGACGAGCCGACGGGCAACCTGGACAGTACCACCAGCGTCGAGATCATGGAACTCTTTCGGCGACTCAATCGTGAGCAAGGCATCACAGTCGTCTTTGTGACCCACGATCCTGAGACCGCGGACTATTGCCATCGCGTGATCCACGTCCGCGACGGTCACGTAGAGCGGGATGAACGACATGATTCCGGTCTGCCAGCGCCGGCTGAGGCCGGAGGTGAGCAGGAAATTGCGGGTGCGGCGGCAACAGCATGAAGATCTTTGAGTCCATCCGTATTGCCTTGCGGGCATTGGCGGCCAACAAACTGCGCAGTGTGTTGACCATGCTCGGGATTATCATCGGCGTGGGCGCGGTCATTGCACTCATGTCGATTGGCCGCGGTGTTGAAAAGTATGTGACTGACCAGTTCGCCAGCCTAGGCAGCAACCTGCTCTTCATCGCGCCGGGGCAGTTCTCCGAGGGTCCGCCCACTGAACGCGGCAGCTCGCCCGATCCCATGACGCTTGCCGATCTACGTTCCCTAGGTGACGGTAGCTATCTGCCCGATGTGGAGGCGCTGGCCGCCGAATTTGCCGGCAGCGCCTCCGTCGACCGGGAAGGCAAAGATGTGCGCGCCAGTGTCAGCGCGGTGACGCCCAACTTCCCGGCTGTGCGCAATTGGGGGCCGACGCAGGGACAGTTTTTTACAGAACGGGATTTCGATGAGCGGGCACGCGTGGCGCTCATCGGCACGGCCGTCTATGATGAACTCTTTGAGCCGGACGAGTATCCCATCGATCAAACCATCCGCATCAACAATCTGGCCTTCCGGGTCATCGGCGTCATGGAAGAGCGGGGCGGTGGACCGGGCGGCAATTTGGATGAGTCGGTCTTTGTGCCGCTCACCACGGCGCAGGATCGGCTCTTCAAACAGAAGACCGTCAATGGCGACTACATCGTCAGCGTGATCTACGCCTCCATCAAGGAGGGAGCGGACATAGAGGCGGCGCAGCAGCAGATCGCCGAGGTCATACGCGAACGACGCGGCATCAACTATCTGGATGATGACGATTTCAGCATCATCAGCCAAAACGACATCATCGCCGTCTTCGGCGATATCCTGGGCGCGTTGACGATCTTTCTTGGGGCCATCGCCGGGATCAGCCTGTTGGTCGGCGGCATCGGCATCATGAACATCATGCTGGTGAGCGTCACCGAGCGCACGCGTGAGATCGGGCTGCGCAAAGCCGTGGGCGCAAAGCGCCGAGACGTGCTCTTCCAGTTTCTTGTGGAGGCTGTGACGTTGGCGGTCTTTGGCGGGATGATCGGCATTACGCTCGGTGTTCTGGGGGCGCGTGGCATATCAGCGGCCTTCGATTCCTTTGAGGCCGTCGTCGGTCTGGATGCGGTGTTGCTCTCGCTCTTTTTCTCCATGGCGGTCGGCCTCTTTTTCGGCATCTATCCGGCCTATCGAGCCAGCCGCCTCAACCCGATTGATGCGTTGCGCTATGAATAGACGTTCTCGTTTCGAGCCTGGGCGATTCCAAACAGCTTTTGATCCACGAAGAACACGAATGAACACGAAGAACTGCTATCATCTTTGTTCAGTTGTATCGCTTTGTGGAAAATTTCTTCTCTTCATCAGTCTGGCAGTCTTTTTGTCGTTCGCTCTGACAGCCTGTGGCGGACCGAATTTGGCGCTGCCAACGGCGATTCCCCCCGATATCACCGTGCCCGATCAGCCGATTCCTGTCTATGTGGATGATGCTGAACGCTTCACTCTGGCGACGCCCAGGCCGCCTGTTATTGCCCGGGCCGGCGCTACTGCTGGCCGTGCAATTTCGAACGGGGCAATGAGCCGCACGGCGGTCGTTCTACCGTACCAGCAGACGCCATCGGCACTGGGGATAGTGCGCGGTGGTGCGGCGTTGCGAATTGCGCCGGGTGGGTTGCAAATCGATTCTCTGCCGGCAGGGGCCACCGTGACCATCACGGGCAAGAGCGCTGATGGACTCTCCTACGCCGTCTTTGATCCTGATGGGCGTGCTGGTTGGCTATCGATTGGTACGGTCTCTGTCTATGGCGGCGATGATTTGGTCGTGGTCGAAACCGCGTCCGGCCCCGGCCCGGTTGCCACGCTGATGGCCGAGGCGATGGTGCCGGTAGAACCGTCTGTATTGAAAGGGGTGGGGAGGGAGTAGAGGAGTTGTGAAGGAGGGACAGAGGATTGAGGGATTGTAGATCGCCTCCGCACTCCCACAATCTGCGAATATCTCGATCTCTCAGTCTTACGCCTCGACATGCTCATCTTCATCGGACCAGAACTCATACGCTCATACGTCTACTGATCGCTCTTTGCTTTGCGACGATTGTCTTGGTTCCGCTACTGACCGCGTGGATGGCGGATTCAAGAGTAAGGCAGAGCTATCGGAACAATGTGGCCGTTTCCCCGAGCGTTCCATTGACAATCGCTTTTCGTCTCTGCCAGGAGAAATCATGTCGAGTAATGATTCTACACCCAATAACCCAGCCCCCATCGAGAAACGCGTCGATGATCTGCTCAACCGGATGACGTTGGAGGAGAAAGCTTCGCAGATGCTCTACATCTCTCCGGCCATCGAACGGTTGGGCGTTCCTGAGTACAACTGGTGGAACGAAGCCCTGCACGGCTTGGGCCGGGCCGGCGTGGCCACGGTCTTTCCCCAGGCCATCGGTTTGGCCGCCACGTGGAATCCGCAACTGCTGGGGCGCGTCGCCACAGCGATCTCCGATGAGGCTCGCGCCAAGCACCACGAAGCAATTCGCCTGGGCAAGCGCCAGATCTACAGTGGACTCACTTTCTGGTCGCCCAATGTCAACATTTTCCGCGATCCGCGTTGGGGGCGTGGCCAAGAGACCTATGGCGAGGATCCTTATTTGACCTCTGCCATGGCCGTGCCCTTTATCAAGAACCTACAGGGTGATGATGCAAATCATCTGAAGACAACTGCCTGCGCCAAGCACTATGCCGTCCACAGCGGGCCGGAGGCGGATCGCCACCGTTTCGATGCACGCGTCAGCGAACGCGATCTGTGGGATACATATTTGCCTGCGTTCGAAGCCTGCGTCAAGGAAGGCGGCGTCGAAGCGGTCATGGGTGCTTACAATCGAACCAATGGCGAGGTCTGTTGCGGCAGCCCGACCTTGCTGCAGCAGATACTGCGTGAGCAGTGGGGCTTCCAGGGTCATGTGGTCTCAGACTGCTGGGCGGTGACCGACTTTTTCGCCGACCACAAAGTGGTGGAGACGCCGGCCCAGGCTGCGGCGTTGGCCGTCAATAACGGCTGTGATCTGGAGTGCGGTTGCGTCTTCCATTCGTTGGTGGAGGCTGTTGAGGAGGGCCTGCTGGACGAGGCAACCATCGACAATGCGCTGCGACGATTACTTGATGTCCGCTTCCGCCTCGGCATGTTCGATCCGCCCGAAGAAGTACCCTACGCGCAGATTCCCTACAGCATCGTCGACTCGCCCGCACACCAAGCGCTTGCCTTGGAGGCCGCGCGACAGAGTCTCGTCTTGCTCAAGAACGACGGGCTGTTGCCCCTATCACCCGATTTGGATTCGGTGGCCGTCATCGGTCCCAACGCCGACGATCTGCTCGTCCTGCTGGGCAACTACAACGGCACGCCTTCTCAGGGCGCGACATTGCTGGCCGGGATTCGAGACAAGCTGAGCGACAACGCCAAGGTCTACCACGCACGCGGGTGTGCGCTGGCTCCGGGCGTGCCCAATATCGAAGCCATCCCCGCCGGTTGTCTGCGTCCTTCGGCCCACGAAGCCGGCGCGACCGGGTTGGCCGGCGCGTACTACGCCAATGAGAAGTTGACCGGCGAGGCGGCCTTCACGCGTACCGACCAGGGTATCGACTTCGTCTGGAAAGATACGTCACCCACGGAAGGCGGCTGGGCCGATCATTTCTCAGTGCGCTGGACCGGTTATCTGATCCCGCCGACGTCGGGCAGCTATCAGATCGGCGTCACCGGCCACAACGCCTACCGGCTCTGGCTCAACAACGAGTTGATTGTCGAGCACTCAGACGTCCACCATGCGATGTTGCGTCTGGCTGAGGTCAAACTGGAGAGCGGCCTTCTCTACACGGTTCGCCTGGAGTATGCCAATTGGGGTCTTGACCCGCAGGTGCGGCTCGTCTGGGCCCGTCCGGATGAAGACGAACTAGGGGCCGCGTTGGCCGCGGGGAAGCAGGCCGACGTGATCGTGGCTGCGCTGGGCATTTCGCCGCGCATCGAAGGTGAAGAGTTTCCAGTGGTGGTCGAGGGCTTTGACGGCGACCGCACCTACATCGAATTGCCGCCGACTCAGATGACGCTCTTGCAGGAACTGTACAAGTTGGACAAGCCCATTGTTCTCGTCTCCATGAGTGGCAGTGCGCTTGCAATACCCTGGGCAGCAGAAAATATCCCGGCCATCGTCCAGGCCTGGTATCCCGGACAGGCTGGAGGTCAGGCCATTGCTGATGTGCTTTTCGGCGACGCCAATCCGGGCGGTCGTCTGCCAATCACGTTCTACAATCGCACCGAGGATCTGCCCCCATTCGAAAACTACGACATGGCCGGTCGAACCTATCGTTATTTCGCAGGTAAAACGCTCTACCCCTTTGGACATGGCTTGAGCTACTCGACTTTTGACTACGCAAACCTGCGTCTGGATCGAAGTGAGATCAGTGCTGACGAGACGGTCATCGTCCAGGTTGATGTGACCAACGATGGTGAGAAGCCCGGTGATGAGGTGGTGCAACTCTATGTTGCTGACGTGGAGGCCAGCGCAGTTCGACCGCGGCTGGAACTGCGCGGATTCCAGCGCCTCAACTTGGAGCCAGGCCAAACGGCCACAGTGACTTTTGAGCTTGCAGGTGCACAGCTCGGCTTCCACCATGGCGAAATGGGGTACGCCATTGAGCCTGGTGATTTCCACCTCAACGTTGGACGATCATCGGTAGATCTGCCGATGCAAGCGACGCTGACAGTTGTCGGCATAGACGGACCTGTGTCTGTCGAGAAGGCCCTCTTGGGACGATCCTGGGTCGGATGATCGCATGCTCCGTGAACGGTTGATGTTCTGCTGAATGTAGGGTATGGTTGGCGCCTGCTACGTAGAACCGTTCCCAGGAGTGCTTCCCAATGCAATGGAAGAATACGTCTTCGCGTTATGGCGCGGTCACCAAATTGTTTCACTGGGCGGTTTTCCTACTCTTCATCTACCAATATGTTGTGGCCATGAACATGGTGCGGATGGAGAATGGTGATACGGCGCTCGGCTTCTACGGTCAGAACACGCTCTACAATTGGCACAAGACAATCGGGATTCTTCTGTTGATCTTGGCCTTTGCTCGCTACATGTGGCGTCGAAACGCCCCACTGCCTGATCGGGCGCCGACCCTTTCACCCTTTGAACGCAGTGCGACCCACTGGATCGAGCGATTGCTCTACATCTGTATGTTTCTCATGCCTATCTCGGGCTTCATCTATGTGATGTCCGGCGGTTACGGCGTTCTGCTCTTTGGCCGCTTTCCCCTGCCCAACATCATCAATGTCAATGAGACATTGGCCGGGATCGCTCAGTTGACTCATCGTTTCACGGCCTATGCTATTTTGGTCGTCTGGCTCTGTCACCTGACATTGGTGCTCAAACATCAATTCATCAACCGAGATCGCTTCCTCAATCGTATGCTGCCGTTTACGAATCAGTGACGCTATCAAAGTCGCTGTTGAACCTCACCTGTTACTATTCAGCGTGATATCAATGCGGCACTTTGCAAAAAATACTATCGAGATTTTTGGCGCCTGAGTCGTTGACATTCCAGAGCGGGTATTGTAAGATTTCTCCGTTCGCCAATTGAGCAAAGGTGCTTGTCCATCTCATACCCAGCGTCTGAGCTTTGCCCATGGCTACGATTTCTGCCTCATCACTATTTCATCACGATTACTGGTGTCCACGACGATGTCTTCGTCCGTTTTTGTGGACGTGACATCGAGATTATCCACATTTTCCCCTAAATAGCATCATAGGAGCTTCAAATGCAGAAGAGACGAAGTTGGGTTTGGTTGGCGTTGTTGCTTGTGACAGCGCTGATGTTTGCGGCGTGTGCTGCGCCGGCCGGCGAAATGACCGGAGATGCGGCATCTGAAGAAGCCGCGGGTGAGTCTGCCGAAGAAGCCCCTGCCGATTCGGCTGGGGCAGGCAGCATTCAGATTCCGGAGATTGAGGAAGGCAAGTTCAATGTAGCATTTGTCTTTGTCGGCCCCATCGGCGACGGCGGCTGGACCTATGCGCATAACGAAGGCCGTGAGTATCTCCAGGAGGAGTTGGGCGATACGGTCCACACCGCGTACATGGAGAGCGTGCCCGAAGGCGCGGACGCAGAACGCGTGATCCGCAACCTGGCGCGTGCCGGCTTTGACGCCGTCTTCACCACCTCATTCGGCTACATGGATCCGACCGAAACTGTTGCAGAAGAATTCCCGGACGCTTACTTCGTCCACGTCTCTGGCTTCAAGAAGAACGAGACCAACTTCTCCAATCTCTTCGGCGCCATGGAGAGCATGAAGTATCTGGTCGGCATGATTGCAGGCGAGCGTGCGGCCGAAGACGGCTCCAACCGTGTCGGCTATGTGGCCCCCTTCCCGATTCCGGAAGTCATCCGCCACATCAACGCTGCTTCCCTGGGCATGAAGAGCACCTGTCCCGACTGTGAAATGGACATCCGCTGGATCTTCAGCTGGTTCGATCCGGATCTGGAGCGCCAGGCCGCCGAATCAATGATGGATGCCGGCGCCACCGTTGTCATCACCGGCGCCGACACGCCCGGTCCGGTGCAGGTTGCGGGCGAACGCGGTCTGTACGGTGTGGGCTACGACTCCAGCAATGCCTGTGAAGTCGATCCCGAACACTGTCTGACCACCCCCTATTGGGATTGGGGCCCGTTCTATGTGGAACTGGCTAATTCTATGATGGACGGTTCCTTTGTGGGTGACGATCTGTACTTTGATGTTGACAGCGGCGCACTCGGTCTGCTGGGCTTCATGGAAGGCCAGGAACCGGCTCCGGGCGTGCCCGAATCGATTATTCCCGCGGTTCAGGAGATGCTGGCCAAGATGCAGGCCGGCGAAGTCACTCGCTTCGATATCTTCACCGGTCCCATCATGGACAACAAGGGTGAAGTGATCGTCCCCGAAGGTGTGGCGCTCACCCAATCCGACCTTGAGGGCCTGAGCGGCATCCCCGGCCGTGAGGACTGCACCATCTGTATGAACTGGCTGGCTGAAGGCGTTGTCACCGATGCCGAACTGCCGTAGGAATGAACTAGCCACAGATGAACACCGATTTTCACGGATGAGGCAC
The DNA here is from genome assembly GCA_963765875.1 of uncultured Chloroflexia bacterium. GTDB lineage: Bacteria > Chloroflexota > Anaerolineae > Caldilineales > Caldilineaceae > JAWKOK01. The sequence goes on along the minus strand of CAVXYK010000027.1, from coordinate 81,482 downwards.
AGATTTTCCTTGATGTGAAGAATCGCACATAGCTGATAGAATGGACCGCGGATGAAGCGGATTGGACGGATCAAAACCGATTTGTTAACTCGATCGGTATCCGCCGAATCTGTCTAATCCGCGGTCTATCTGTTTCTATCTGTGATCATCTGTACATCATCTGTGTCCATCTGTGACAAAAAGAAAACGCCCATGACTGAACCAACGCCAGCCTTTGAAATGCGCAATGTCACCAAACTCTTCCCCGGTGTGATTGCCAACGAGGATGTCACCTTCATCGCAGAGAAGGGAGAGATCCATGCCCTGCTCGGCGAGAACGGCGCCGGCAAGTCGACGCTGATGAATGTACTATCTGGGCTCTATCACGCAGACGAAGGTGAGCTCTACATCGATGGCGAGCAGGTACGCTTCAACGTGCCGGGCGATGCCATCGCTGCCGGCGTCGGCATGGTGCACCAACATTTCATGCTGGTGCCGGTCCAGAGTGTGGCCGAGAATGTGATCTTGGGCCTCAAGAACATTCCGTTCGTTCTCAATATGACCGAGATCAATAAAGAGGTCGAGCGTATCGGCGAGCAGTACGGCTTGCCGGTCGACCCGGCTGCATTGATCTGGCAGCTTTCGGTCGGCGAGCAGCAACGGGTTGAAATCATCAAGATGCTCTACAGGGGCGCACAGATTCTCATCCTCGATGAACCGACGGCCGTGCTCACTCCTCAGGAGACCGAGGGCTTTTTCGAGACGCTGAAGGGCATGACGGCCGAGGGCAAGACCATCGTCTTCATCAGCCACAAACTGGACGAAGTGCTCTCAATTGCCGACCGCGTTACTGTTCTGCGTGACGGCAGAAATGTTGCTACCGTATCGACTGAGGGTATGACCAAACCAGAGCTGGCCAGCTTGATGGTTGGCCGCGAGGTCTTCTTCCATGTCGATAAGCCGGTCATTGAGCCGGGTGAGACAAGACTGGAGCTGACCGATGTTGATGCGGTGAACAACAAGGGGTTGTTGGCGCTGGACAAGCTCTCACTTCAGGTGCGCTCCAGCGAGATTGTTGGCATTGCCGGCGTGGCGGGCAACGGACAACGAGAACTGGCCGAGGTCATCTCGGGCATGCGTGAGTTAACCAGCGGCACGATTGATGTGGCTGAGTCCGATGTTACAGGAAAGCCGCCGCTTATCATGATCGAAGCGGGCGTGGCCTATGTGCCCGAAGATCGCAGCGCCACAGGCAGCGCGCCCAACCTGTCGATTGCCGAGAACTTGGCTCTGAAATCTTATCGCAAGTCGCCCATTGGCGGGCGCGTCTTCATCGACCGCAATGAGATGAGCGAACGTGCCGTTCGCCTGATCGACCAGTATGATATTTCAACCCCCGGCCCGGAAACGCCCTCACGAAAGTTGAGCGGCGGCAACCTTCAGAAGGTGATTCTGGCCCGTGAGATCTCCAGTGAGCCGCAGGTGATCGTCGCCTCCTATCCCACACGCGGTCTCGACATCGGCGCTACCGAAAATGTACGCAACATCCTGGTGGAAGAGCGCAGCCAGGGCGCTGCGATTCTGTTGATCTCCGAGGATCTGGATGAGGTCTTTGCTCTCTCGGATCGCATCGTTGTGCTCTTCGAGGGGCGCATCATGGGCATTGTCGATGCGACGGAAGTAGACCGTGAGCAGATCGGCCTGATGATGGCCGGTGAAGAGTTGGTGAGAGCATGACCACACAACCTGTACCTCAGACCCGCGCAACCAGGCCGAGGCTGCGCCTAGAACGGCGTATGGAGCAGCCACGCTGGCTGAACATTCTCTCGCCGTTCATCCTAATTGTCGCAGCCCTATTGGTCGGTGCGCTCTTGCTGCGTGTGGCCGGGGCCGATCCTTGGATCGTCTACGCTAAAATGGCCCAGACGGCTTATGGCGACCTCTATGGCTGGTCCGACACTACCATCAAGGCTACGCCGTTGATCCTGGCCAGCCTCGGTGTTTCCATTGCCTTTCGCATGAAGCTCTGGAACATTGGCGCCGAAGGGCAATTGTTTATGGGCGCCTTTTTTGCAACCGGGACCGCCCTTCACATCCTCCCACCGGAGACGCCCAGAGCCGTCATGTTGCTCTCCATGGCCCTGGCCGGTTTCATCGGCGGCGCCATCTGGGGCTTCATCCCCGGTCTGCTCAAGGCCAAGCTCAACGTCAACGAAATCATCACCACGTTGATGCTCAACTATGTGGCCATCCTCTGGAACAATTACTTCATCTACGGCCCCTGGAGCGAGCGGGGCTTTGGCCTGACGCCCCAGTTTCCGCGCAGCGCCTGGATGCCCCGTTTCACAGACTATGGCGATACGATGCCCGCCTTCCGCGGCCTGACAGCCCATTTTGGCATTTTTCTTGCCATTTTCCTGGCACTGATCCTCTGGGTGGTTTGGAAGCGGACACGCTGGGGCTTTGAGGTCAGCATTCTGGGCGACAACTCGCGGGCCGGTACCTACGCAGGCATCAACCTGCCACGCAAGATCATGGTGGTCATGGCCTTGAGCGGCGGCCTGGCTGGTCTGGCCGGCATGGCCGAGGTCAGCGGCGTCGTTCATCGCCTGCAGGAGAATTTCTCGCCCGGCTACGGCTTCACCGCCATCATCGTGGCCTGGCTGGCCAAGCTCAATCCGATCGCCATCATTGTGGTCTCCTATCTCTTTGCCGGTCTCCTGGTCGGCGCCGATGTGATCCAGCCGGCAGGCATTGCCCAGCTTCTGCAAGGCGTGATTCTGTTCGTCGTTGTGGGCGGCGAGATGATGTTGCAGTATCGGGTGCGGGTGGTCAAGTAGAAAAATGGTCAATTGACAATTGTCGACGTTCAATTGTCAATGTGTAGCCCATAACTCGTTCTGAACAAAACAAGGTTTGGTGTTGTTTGTCATGGCGAAAATGCCAACGTATGACCGGCTGATGAACCCGACAATCCAGGCATTGAAAGCGCTTGGCGGCTCTGGCACGATTGAAGAAATTAATAGCAAGGTCACAGAGCTTGAAGATCTTTCTGACAAGCAGTTGGAAGTTCTTCATGACCCTCAAAAAGGCAGTCAAACGGAAGTGGAATATCGACTGGCTTGGTCTCGGACATACCTGAAAAAATACGGAATCGTTGAGAACTCCAGTCGTGGTGTTTGGTCGCTTACATCAGAAGGGCGTCAGGTTGATCGAGTCGACCCTGACAAAGTGAAGCAGTTCGTCAAACAAGAATATGATGAACGAAAGACACCTCGGCAAGATTTGGCTGATGAGCAGAGTGCGGATTCGTCCTGGCGTGATGAGTTGCTTCATTCTTTGTTGGAAATGCACCCCGCTGCATTTGAACGACTGGTACAACGATTGCTCAGAGAGTCCGGATTCATCCAAGTTGAGGTCACTGGGCAAAGCGGAGACGGTGGCATCGACGGCAAAGGGATAATGAGACTTGGCGGATTACTGAGCTTTCATGTCATCTTCCAGTGCAAGCGGTATCAGGGTTCCGTTGGTGCAGGACACGTACGTGATTTCAGAGGAGCCATGGTCGGCAGGGCCGACAAAGCCCTCATGATCACCACCGGCAACTTCACAAAGGATGCCGTGCGAGAGGCTACCAGAGATGGAGCCCCGGCGATTGATCTGATTGATGGAGATCTGTTGGTGGACAAGCTAAAAGAGTTGAGCCTTGGCGTCTCAACAGAGCTGATACAGGTCGAGCAAGTTGAAATCGACCACGAGTGGTTTCGCTCGATTTGAGTCAACCGACGGATTCCTGACACCCGCACCGCCTTCCGGGTCGTGACCCAGTTTCGGCCTTTTTTGACCGCTTCCAGGCGACCGGTGCGTACGAGCAAAACGACAAGCTGCGTTCGACGGCATGGCCGATGAAGTTGGTTGCGTATCCGCATGTAGTTTCGGTATCGGATAGCAGGGATTGTGTCGTATCCGATACCGATATTTGGGAAGAGAAATGATTCTTTGACGACTTTAAAAGAGAAATTCATGGTGGCATCCGTACGGGAAACCTGTATCGATAGAACTGCCTTTTCCCTAGTCTCACTGAGCGAAGCCGACGACGAACGAGACTATTGGTTCTCGCGTACGCCATACGAGCGGCTGCGGCACGTTCAGGTGTTACGCACAATCAACTATGGAAAATCAGCTTGCGCCAGACTTGAAAGAGTCCTTGAGATTGCTCAACGAACGACAGATTGAGTGTTTGTGAAATTATAGGGAATCCTTATGGAAGTAGCGATGATCGTCAGTCTGTTGGCCGCGGGTGTCCGTTCGGGCACGGCCATTCTGTTTGCGTCCATCGGCGAAATCTTTGCCGAGCGCTCGGGCGTGCTCAACCTGGGCGTCGAAGGCATGATGCTCATGGGGGCCATGACCGGCTATGGCGTCTCTTATGCAACGGGGAATCCATGGCTGGGTCTGCTGGCGGCCATGCTCGTGGGCACATTGATGGCGTTGCTGCATGCCTTCGTGACGGTGACGCTACGCGCCGACCAGGTCGTGAGCGGCCTGGCGTTGACCTTCCTGGGCGCGGGCATGAGCGCCGTCCTCGGCGCGCCGCTGGTGGAAGTGCGCAATGCGCCCAAGCTGCCGGCCTTCGACATTCCGCTGCTTTCCCAGATTCCGATTCTCGGCCCCATTCTCTTTCAACACAACGTCATCGTCTACATCGGCTTCATTCTGATCCCCGTTGCCTGGTTCTACATCTATCGCACGCGACGCGGGATGGAACTGCGCGCCATCGGCGAGTACCCGGCCGCGGCCGACGTGCTCGGCGTCAACGTCTACCTGCAACGCTACCTCTACGTCATGCTGGGCGGTTGCCTGGCCGGCGCAGGCGGTGCAGCGCTGAGCCTGGCCATCACGCCGCTCTGGATCGAGGGCATGACGGCCGGTCAGGGCTGGATTGCCGTCGGTCTGGTCATCTTCGCCGGCTGGGATCCGCTGCGTGCGGCCATGGGTTCCTATCTCTTTGGGGCCATTCGACGCCTGCCGCTCGACCTGCAAAATGTTGGCTTCTTTCTCGCCAATCCGACGTTGGGCTATTTCATGAATATGTTGCCCTACATCTTCACCATCGTCGTGCTCGTCATCGGCTCGCGGGAGGCCATGCGACGGCGGGTGGGCGCGCCGGCCGCTCTCGGCGTTCCATATGTACGCGAAGAGCGTGGCGCCTGATATGCTGCCGCAATCTCATGTCGCATACACCTGGCTGACGCTCAGCCTTGCCCAGGAGCACCTCGACGTTGCGCCAGACGCAGACTATCGCCTTGTGGCCATCGCCGCCATGGGCTCGGACCTTATCGACAAACCTCTGGCCTGGGCTCACTTCTACGAGAAGTACAAGTCTGCCGTGCTTTTTGCCCACACGCTGATCGCCTACGCAATCGTCGTCAGCCGTCACCATCGTCAAGCTGCCGCAGCTCTGGATCTATGGCACCGCCTTCGTCGGCCACGCTATCCTGGACCGGATCTGGCTCTTCCCCAACACATTCTACTGGCCCTTTCGCGGCTGGCGTTTCCATGTCTGGGGCAAGCGTGGCTCCGAGCAGGAGAAGATCGGCCTTGCCTACTGGTTCGCCTTCACCCGACGGCCCGAGTTGTGGATCTGGGAAGTCGGCGGGCTGATCGCACTCGCCTTGTTTGTCTGGCGCCACAAGCTCTATCGCCTGCCGAATCTGCTCAATTTCATCTTGACCGGTCGGCTTGACAATGAAAAGGAAAGTGGTCCTCAGATAAACACAGATGGGCACAGATAGGAGTCTGATTTTCCTCTGTGAACGCTCTGTGCCGCCTCCGATGTCTCCGTGGTGAAAATCAGCACCTTTTTGCAGTGAAGTCATCTGTGGCAAGTGCTTTTGGGTGGAGCGAGTAACCATCCTCCCATTGCCGCTCATCGAGTGACCGGTGATACAATCGCGGAATGGATTCCAACTCTTCCGGTGCGACTCAGCAACCCAAATCTGAAAGCAATCCTGGTTCGGTTGGTCGACGGATTCTGGTCAATACCGGATCGTTAACCGGGTCCACTCTGTGGCGCATCTTCATCAGCTTTGTGCTGCAGATTTTGATCTCGCGTCTGCTGGGCGTGGCGGAGTTTGGTCAGTATGTCAGCGTGCTGGCGTTCTTGAACGTCAGCCAGGTGGTCAGTGAACTGGGATTGCCTACGTTGTTGGTGCGCAATCTGGCTCAGTATCCCGATCTGCGGCGAGCCTACTTCTCCCTGGCGTTGCGTGTGCAACTGACGGCAGGCTTCATCACCTGGCTCGGTCTGGTGTTGTTGATCTGGGTGCTGCCGGTTTCACCCGCGACCCAGGCCGCGCTCTGGCTGGTTGGGGCTTCACTGCCTTTTTATGCCGTCTCTTCAGTGAGCCAGACGCTATTCAAGGCCAGCGAACGCATGGAACTGGTCATGAGTGTCGAGGGGACAATTAACACATTGATTCTCCTGTTCAGTATCGTAGCAATGTGGCTGGGCGGCGGCATCATTTCACTGGTGGGTGTTCTTGTTTTGGCGCAGGCCCTCTCTGCAGGGATGTATGCGCTGCTCGTGGCGCGCAATCGCCTGCTCGCTGGTGAGCGAACCAATGCAGATGCTAGTTGGGGCATGCTGTGGCATGGCGCACGCCCCTTTTATTGGCTTTCGCTGGCCGATGTGCTGCTGCATCGGTTGGATATTCTTCTGCTCAACGTGTTTGCCGGCGATCTCGTCACGGGCATCTACAGCATCGCATACAGTGTTGTTCGCATCATCATGAAGCTGGTTCAGAGCTACTGGCAAGCGCTCTATCCAACAATCAGTCGCCTCTTTCATCATGTTCAAGATCAATATCAATATCGGCGCCTTTCGTCTCTCAGCCTACGCTATGGACTGATCCTGGTCCTGCCTGCCGCTGCCATAGGCTTTGGCGTCGCAGCCAACGTGCTGCATCTCCTATACGGCGATGATGCCGCTGCTTCTGTCCCTGTCTTTCAGATTCTCATCTGGTCGACGCCGTTCTTCCTGATCGAGATGTATTCGATCACTCAGCTTATGGCCACCGGTTACCCGAACCTGAGTCTGCGCGTGACATGGGTTCATATCCTTACTGTCTTGCTGCTACTGCCAATTCTGACTAGTCAAATCGATGTAGTGGGTGCGGCCATTGCATTGGTCGTTGCCGGCGGCAGTGGCGCGATCACTGGTGGGCTTCTGATGCGCAGCCGTTCACTTCCATTAAAGTGTTCCTCACATCACCATATTGCTCGGCGCTACCTGTGTCGCCGGCCTGTTGGCGACGTTTCTGCCGCTGCCCTGGGTTGTTCGGGCGCTCTGTGCAGGGGGTGTCTATCTAGGCATTATCTGGCTTACAGGTGTCTTTGCGCCCAGCGATAGACAGATCTTCCGAGATGCATTGCGGTTGCGATCCTCACGGTCAGGCTGATGATCGGCCCACAGCACGCGTACGCTTGGTCTTCAACTTTTTAGCCAATCTTCGTTGTTTTCTCCCTGTTTCTCTTCCATTAGTCACCTACTGTGCGTTTTGCCTACGGTTAGGCGATTCTCCGGTCTGCTACGCCTAGAAAATGAGAGGTGGGGCAAATTGACACCCAAACATCCGCCCCGTATACTCGCATTGGCTTGACTAAAACTGGCTATTTTGCTGATTCGAATGCCGATGAGTGCAATTGGATTGCATTTCTCGTCCTTGCTTCAGTGTTTACCGTGTTTGGCGCTTCTTTGTGATCAACATCGCCTTCCAGTACAATGTCGGTTTGGCGGGTATGGGAATGGTAGCCATATTGAATATTGGCCACGTGATGGATGAGCATGAGCATCGAACAGGCGAACGTCCTAACAGAAGAGCGGATGGAAAAGCGTTCCTATCGAGTTCTGATGATCGCGCCGACGAGCTTTTTCGCTGATTATGGATGCCACGTGCGAATCTTGGAAGAAGCGCGCATTTTGCAGTCGCGTGGCCATTCAATCACAATAGCCACCTATCAGAACGGCAAGGATGTGGCGGGAATCGACATACGGCGGTCTCTCCCGATTCCCTGGCGACGCGACTACGAGGTGGGGTCAAGCCGCCATAAGATCGCTTTTGATCTCTTGCTTGGTCTGAAAACGCTCCAACTGTTGGCTCGTCATCACTATGACATCATCCATGCCCACTTGCATGAGGGTGCGTTGATGGGCCTAGTTTTGGGCAGATTGTTCAATTTGCCCATTGTCTTTGATTTTCAGGGCAGCCTGACGGAAGAGATGATTGATCATCAGTTTCTTCGTCGGGATGGCTCACTGCATGGAGTCATGCGTCGTCTTGAGGAATGGATCGATCACAGATCGTCGGTTGTCTTGACTAGTTCCAGAAATGCAGAGCGTATTCTGATCGATGAGTTCTCGTGTGACCCGGCCAGAATCCGAACCGTTCCGGACTGTGTCAACACCGAGGTGTTCAAGCCTGCCGACGCCTATAGCCCGGCCCTGTTGGCAGAAAAGCGTCAGGCTCTCGGCATCCCGCTCGATGCCAAGGTAATCGTCTATCTGGGTCTGTTGGCTGAATATCAGGGCACTAGTCTGCTGCTTGAAGCAACAAGCCGTATCGTTGCCGAACATCCGAACGTATACTTGCTGTTAATGGGCTTTCCGGGCGTAGCTGTCTACCAACACAAGGCCACTTTGCTGGGCATTGAGAATCATGTACGCTTCACCGGCAGGGTGCCCTACGAGGATGCTCCCATCCATCTGGCGTTGGGCGATGCTGCTGCGGCGCCGAAACTAAGCTTGACTGAAGGCTCGGGGAAATTGCTCAATTACATGGCCATTGCATTGCCTACCGTCGCATTTGATACGCCGGTTGCTCACGAATACCTGGGTGAATACGGTTTCTTTGCAGATCGAGGGAATGTCGATAGCTTGGCCGAACAGCTTAAAGCTGCACTAGCGCTTGATTCAGAAGCCGATGGCGGGAATGCGTTCAAGTTTGGAAAAAATCTGCGTCTTAGAGCGATTGAACGGTATGATTGGCGTGGTGCAGCCGGAATGATTGAAGCGGCTTATGCAGCAGCATCCAGAAACGGTACAGCCCGTTTGTCGTCGCAACTTGACCGACTATAGTGCAGAACGCAGTCGAATCTGCGCGAGAATTCAGTGTGAATATGCATCAACCCACACAAGTTCGAACCTACCCGCCTGAAGCCAAGCAGATGCGGCTGATCTATCAAGTCAGGACACTGTTTTCCTATCGGGAATTGATCTACAATCTGGTTCTGCGCGAGCTCAAGGCGCGATATAAGAACAGCGTCCTGGGCTTTGTCTGGAGCTTGCTGAACCCGTTGGGTATGATGCTGGTCTTCACGATTGTCTTCGGCGTCTTGTTGCCCAACAATACAATTGAGAAGTACCCAATCTTCTTACTCTGTGGTCTGCTGCCGTGGAACTTCTTCTCGGCCAGCATCATGGGCGGCACCAACAGCATTGTTGACAATGCGAATCTCGTGAAGAAAGTCTATTTCCCGCGTGAAGCTCTGCCGATTGCCAACACACTCTCGAACCTTGTGAACTTCTTGTTGGCCTTTATTGTCCTCTTTGTTGCGCTCGTCGTGTTTCGATCCAACTTCAGCCCGTGGATTTGGTTACTGCCTGCAGTTATTGCGATTCAGGTCTGTTTCACACTCGGTCTCGTCTTTTTTCTAAGCACACTCAACGTCTACTATCGAGACACAATTATGATCATGGATGTGGTGATGCTGGCATGGTTCTTTCTCACGCCGGTCTTTTATTCAGCGGATCTGTTGCCTGCGACCGTGGTTGTTTCTGGATACGTCATCGACGTGCAACGCCTTTACTATATATTGAACCCCATGGCTTCGATCATCAACATGTACCGTGATCTTCTGTATTGGGGCTATCGAACTGATCCTGACTTTTTCTTTCGTACAGCATTGACGTGCGTCACTGTTCTTGTGTTTGGCTACTGGTTTTTCGTTCGTCACAGCGGTCGCTTTGGTGAGGAGGTATAGGGAAATGTTTGGTTTTTTGTCTCAACCAAATTATGATCGCGGGGATGCAGTCAGATTTTTTAGGTCGATATCCATCCTGTTCTTGACTCTCATGGCTTTTGGTTTGTCTGGACGACAGGCCTATGCCCAGGCTGAAACCACTGACTTCGTGACTACGTACCCTGTCACTGGAGCACCGCTGAATATCGTCGTCGAGACGCCGGAACAGGTCTGGTTTACGCTCCCGCAAGAGAACGCCATCGGCACCGTGGTCGTTCACGACGCTGGCGAATACACCTTCACTCACTACGAAGTGCCTACGGCAAGCGCCGAACCCTATAACCTGGTCTATCGTGATGGTGTTATCTGGTTCACCGAGCGCGCCGGCAACAAGATCGGTCGATTTGACATAGCGCTGCTCGAATTTCGTGAATTTGCGATTCCCACGGCGGCCAGCGGCCCGACCGGCATTGACATTGCACCGGACGGAAGAATCTGGTTCCTGGAAAGTGCAGCAAGTAAGCTGGCCGTGTTCGACCCGACTACTGAGGAATTCATCGAGCATTTTGTCCCCTTTTACATAGTCGATAGTCGTCTAGAAAATATTCAGGATTGTCAGCACTAAGGGTCCCTGGTTTACGATGCCTGATGCCAATCGTCTGGTCTTCTATGACATAGCTCGTGATCGCTTTGACGCCGCCAATACGGTGTCACCGACAGGATCATTCACCCTTCCGACTGGTCTGGCTATCGATAGTAAGGGAACCCCTTGGCTCACGGCAAGAGGATCAGATGCTATCGGGAGGTACACGCCCGAAACACTTGCCTTCTTCCGTTGGTTCGGAACCCCAACCTTGGATGCCGATCCTGCCAACTTGATTTTTGACGATCTGGGCTCCATCTGGTCTCTATTTTTCACAGAGCCTGGCGGGGGCAAAGTAGCGCGTTTTCTCATTCGCTCGTCAGACACTGCGTTGATGGGCGTCTCTGAGGTCAGCATCAATGCCGCCAACAGCGCCCCGTGGGGCCTTGATGTGGATGACGACCATGCCGTTTGGATTGCAGATCCCGGCGCCGGGCTAATAGCGGTCTGGCGCTCACCCTATGAAGATGGACCATACCTCTATCTTCCGACTCTTCGTGGACAATAGGAGAAACACTATGCCGACAATGTCACTGCGATTGATTCGCAGCTTCTTAATCCTGATCACATTTGTGGGCGCCGTCATAATCGGACCGGCGTCTTCGCATGCTCGTTATCTCACAGAAGATGCGCAGCCTGAGTCAGCTGTAGACGCTGACACACTCTTCTTGCCGTTTGTGCTTAAACCTGGGATCCCTGCGGCCCCATTGGTGCCTCAGACACTCTTTGGCGTACAAATGTATGGGGATACACGAGCGACGAGTCCGTATTTCGACTCCCTGAAAGATAGTCAGGCCAGTTGGTATCGGAACGAAATTTCATGGAGCGCTGTTGAACCAGTCAACACGGATCCGAATCAGTTCCGATGGGGACATGTAGACCATGTCGTGGGTGCTGCAACTGATGGGGGCATCAATATGGTCTTGACGATCGGATATGTCCCTAATTGGGCAGCCGACGTACCCGGTCGACCGAACGGTCCCATAGACCCGATCTACATGGGTGAATTCGCAGAGTTTGTGCAAGCGTTGGTGGAGCGGTATGACGGCGACGGATTTGCAGATATACCGGGTGGTACAAAGGTGACCCATTTCGAGTTCTTCAATGAGCCGGATAGGGTGCCTGAGGGGGGAGCTCGGAGCGGTTGGGGCGAAGAGCCAGAAGCATATGCACAGATGCTCTCCTTCGTCTATCCTGCGGTGAAGGCAGCCAACCCGGGCGCTCAGGTTCTCTTTGGGGGCATAGCATATGACTGGTTCGTTGATCAGGGCGGACCTTATGTCAGCGAATTTCTTGACGGTGTGTTGCAGGAGGGGGGCGGCGCATATTTCGATATCATGAATTTTCACGGCTATCCACCCTTTGCAGCCAATTGGGCGCCGCAAGGACCTGGAATCTATGAAAAGACGGTTGCAATTCAAAACAAACTCCTGCAGTATGGCCTGCAGAAGCCCTTCTTTATCACCGAGTCTGGAATGCACAGCAATAACGATGTCGGTCTGCCTCTAACGGAAGAACTGCAGGCTCGCTACGTGGTGCAGCTATACACCGAAGGTGTCGCAGCTAATGTTCAAACGTTAATCTGGTTCATGCTCTACGATCCGCCGGACTGGTACCCGTTCAAGAATGGATTGGTGACAGCAGAAGAATCTCCGAAAAATAAACTCGCATTTGATGCCTATCGTGTTGCGGTCCGGATGATGGAGGACATGCGCTCTTTTGGCGTATTGTCCGCAGCTGAGACCGGAAATGCCAAAATGCAGGCCTATCGTCTGCGCAATGACGCTGCGCTTCATACTCTATATGTTGCCTGGATGAACCCGGTTGATTCGAGCGAGACCGCCAATCTGAGGATATTGGCCTCCAGGGCCACAGTGAGTGATATCTACGGAAATGAGAAGATTATCTCAGACGGCGACGACGGCAGTACGGATAATCATGTCACCGTCGGCGTTAGCGCTCAGCCTGTCTACGTTAGTGTTGAGGAGTAGAGTATGTTCCATCAGCGTCATCTGGTTGGTACAAAGTTGCTTCAAATCATTGGCCTTTGCGTATTGTCTGTCCTGATGCTCGGTCTGCTGATTGGCGATACCACCGTTGCAATGGCAGCCGATGATGAATCGGCTGCACAGACGCCGCTCTGTCGATTTGGCGTCAATGATACGTCAACGATCTCCGGCATTACTGTGGAAGACCTGGATCTGGCTCCACTGCGGATTGGTTGGTACCTAGACTATAGGACCACGGCGTCACCAGCGCAACCCAACGGCGCCGAGTATGCTCAAGTGATTAGATTGACGCAGAAGGTTGGTGGCGGCTACAGTTACTCGCCGAGCCAGAGCCAGATTGAGATTGCGATTGATCTCAATCTGGGTGCAACCTGGTTCATCGGCAACGAGCCGGATCGGCGCCAATTTCAGGATGATATTGAACCCGCTGTCTATGCGGAGGCCTATCACGAACTATACCACCTGATCAAGGGACGCGATTCGACCGCACAGATTTTCCCCGGATCGATTGTGCAGGCAACCGCGGTTCGTTTGCAATACCTCGACATGATCCTCTCAAGCTATCGCGAGAAGTATGGCGTTCCGCTGCCGGCTGATGGCTGGAGCATTCACGGCTTCATTCTCAATGAAGTTGCGGGTGATTGGGGAGCTGATATCCCACCGGGAATCGATGCTCAGCGCGGCCTTGTTCTCGGCACGGTTGCACCGGACGGCACAATCACGTACGACGTTCAACTCACCACGGATCTCGATCTATTCAAGAGCCATGTGGTGAACTTCCGAAGTTGGATGAAGCGTCACGGCTATCGCGATCTGCCTCTCTATATGTCCGAATACGGTGTGCTGATGCCCAAGGGTCGTTTTACGCCCGACTTCGATGAAGGTCGTGTCAATGCATTTATGGATGCCACCTTCGATTACCTGACAACCGCGACAGATCCTGATTCTGGATATCCGGCAGATGGGAATCGACTGGTACAGCGGCTATCCTGGTTCAGCACGACTGAACAGGCTTTACACAACGGCTTTCTATTTGATGAAAACAATGGCTTTCAACCCACACTCATGGGCCAGAATTACGCAAAATACGCATCGGGCGTCGCTGCAACGCTCGATCTATTCCCGATCAGTGTGTTTGTTCTCCCGTCCGGTCCGCTTGTGCAAGATGGTCCGGCGGATCTGACAATCCACGCACAAATTGCCAATAGTGGCAATGAGTTGCAAGCGACGAATGCCGTCGTGCGTGTCTACGACGGCGATCCGAACAGCGGCGGCATACAGGTTGGCGCACCGCAGTCCATTTCGCTGGGCGGATGCGGCAGTGTCATGACAGCGCAGATCACCGTGCCTGCCGTTGCGCCGGGTGTCTACCAGTACTTCGTGCAAGTTGAGGCCGTTGACGGCACTGATATTCAGCCGAATAACAACTCTGCAAGCACTCAGTTCTTTTTCGCAACGGAGCGTCTGTTTTCACCTTTGATTATCAAGTATTGATAGAGTATTTCGATCGACTTTTTTTGGATAACGTGTTGTAGCTTCGCATTGATCGCATTGACGATAGCGTACGACTCTCCAGACTATGGAGTCGTGTGCTATCGTCAATGCGATCAACTCACCCAAAACGAGCGGCGGGTGTATCTGAATCATTAACCCGCTCTTCGCAGCTTTTTGCGGCAATCTGTTCGATTCTGCAGCTGTGCATAGAGGACTGTACGGGCATGTCAATACGCGAACTTAGTATTTCGTACAGGTGGCTTCCTTACGGCGTTGGTCTACTCATTGTGGTGCCGGTCTCAGTAGGACTACTGCTGCTGACGACGACGACCCCAAGTGTGAATGACACAATGGGGTATGTTTATGCCGGTATCCGTATTGCCGAGGGCTTTGGACCGACATACAGTAATATCTACAACCAGGAAATCGCCCCCTACTTTTCGTTGATGGCGTTCCAGGTCGTTCGGGAAAATGGCCTTCTGGTCTATCTGGGATTCCCCCCAGGGTTTCCTCTGCTTCTTGCTGCTGCAGTGAAAATCACCTCGAGTGAAAATGCAGTTCACTACACCGTACCTATCTTGGCCATTGTGGCGCTGATAAGTACGTTTGCTCTGGGCGTCTTGGTGAGCGATAATCGGTGGAACGGTGTCTGGGCTATTCTGTTGATGGTTGCCGCGCCTGCATACTGGGATTTCGGAACGGCTGCTTGGTCTGAGATGCCAAGTATGGCATTGATTGCCGGAGGAACGGCACTTTTCCTATGGTCACGCAAGAGTGACTCATCGAATTATATGATTCTGGTATCCCTCATTGGAGGAATGCTGCTAGGATTTTCACTTTTTGTTCGCTACTCAAATATCGCCGTGTTTCCTGCTTTTGCACTCTTTGATCTTTGGGTGGAGCGCAGCAGCGTCTTCAGGAAAAGACAGTTATATCCCTTCTACTTGCCTTTGATCTTGGCTGTGCTGGCGATTCCCCTCTTCAATTCCTATTATTACGGTGGCCCAACAATAACCAGTTACAGCCCTGTGCACGGCTGGTATCCTCATTCGCCCTTTTCACTGTCGTATGCACTGGGACCTTCATTTGTCAACGGATACAGCTTCTACGGCCTTGGCACAATGTTATGGGAGAATTTCGGCGTGGCAATGATCTTGATTCCATTGGGTTGGTTCTTGCTGCCACGTGGAACTGCGATTTTGACTGCTTTCGCCACCTTGTTGACTGCAGCGCTCTACAGCGTATACGCTTTTTCGCCAACCGGCGTCAACAGCCGCTTTTTGTTGCCAGTCTTTCCCTTTATGTGCATTTCGATCGCACAGGTATTGGTTTGGATCGGTATTCGAGTGCCAGATAGACGGCTGCGATATGGTCTTGGCGTTGTAATTGCAATTTTCCTCACAATGCCGATACCGAGTAAACTGACAGATCTGCAAGAGCGAAACCAAGGCTATCAGGATCAAGCACAACGTGTTCAAGAATTGGTCGCATTCGCATTAGAGCCTAGCGTATTCTTGTCCTACGTATTTAATGATCACATCATTTACTACAGCGACCATTCTGTGTTGAACTATCGTAGGATTCCCGAATCAGACCCTGAGAGCCAATCCTTCCGTGGAGAGATGTTAGAACCCTGCATGGTGCTCAGTGTATCGCGACTTCTTGCTGCCGGGACCCCAGTATACTATGTACTAGATAGCGATCCATCTGCGTGGGGCACATTGGAGATGTTGGACACCTACCTCGACTTGGAAATCGTCCGAGAAGCTCCGGCTATCTACTCCGTGACTCCCGATCCTCAAATGTCTACAGAGGGGCTGAAATGCGAAAAGTTGACCTCGTTGTAGCACGGAGTTGATGGTGCGCCTGTACGAGCAGGTTATTGCTGCCGACCCTTCCTCCCCTCCTTCACTAGCTTTTTCCAAGCTCCCAGCGTACTCAGCCAAACGTGACATATTGGGCGAACCGTACGACATTCGTTATAATCTCACTGTCCAGGTCTGTGTGGACAGGGGAACGAATCTTGACTAGGGGAAAGACGGATGCCGGAAGAGAGCCGCGACAGTGTTCGCCCGCTCATCGAACTGAAGAGCATTTCCAAGCGCTTTAGAATTCGTCGAGAACAGCAGCGTTCGCTTCAGGACAGTTTTATTCGCCTGTTGCGGCGCCAACGGGATCCGCATGAATTCTTCTGGCCATTGCGTGATGTCTCATTCTCAGTCTATCCGGGCGACAGCATCGGCATTCTGGGACCCAACGGCTCCGGCAAGAGCACATTGCTCAAGCTGATCACCGGGATTCTGGATCCGACAAGTGGGCAGATTCAGGTTCGTGGGCGGGTATCGTCCTTGCTGGAATTGGGGGCAGGCTTTCATCCTGATCTGACGGGACGCGAAAATATCTACTTGAATGGCTCAGTACATGGGTTGAGCCGCAAGGATATGCAAAAACGGCTCAAAGGAATCATCGATTTTGCCGAGTTGGGTGACTTTATCGACACGCCGGTTAAGCACTATTCGTCGGGTATGTATGTGCGGCTGGGCTTTGCCGTTGCCATCCATACCGATCCGGAGGTGCTGGTGGTCGATGAGGTTCTGACCGTCGGCGATCAGGTCTTTCAGCAGAAGTGCCTTGAGCGTATCTTTGAGCTGAAGCGAAAGGGCGTTGCCATTGTGCTGGTATCGCACAGCCTCGCCGATGTCGAGAGACTCTGTGATCGCGCTATCTGGCTTCACGAAGGGCTGGTGCGTGGCGACGGTGAAGCGCTCCACGTTGTGGACGACTACACCGCCTTCGCCAACGACCTCTACTACCATGGTCGGCGGGAACGCCAAGAACAAGAGCAGGAAGAGAAAGAGGAAATTGCTGAGGAATTTATCATCGCCAGCAGTGAACAACGCTGGGGCACCGGTGAAGCCATCATCGACAACGTGGAGATTCTAGCCGAAACTGACGTTGTCCCTGAGTATTTCTCGACCGGCGATCAACTGCGGCTGCGCATCCACTACAGAACGCGTGAACCGATAGAATTGCCGGCATTTGGTCTGGCTCTCTATCGGCGTGATGGTGTTCATATCAATGGGCCAAACTCGGTACAGGCCGGCTACCATATCCCCGCCATTGACGGGTCGGGCACCATGGAGTATACGATTGACGCTCTCCCTCTCAATCCAGGCTACTACGAAGTCACGGTAGCGTTATACAATCAGGACTCAACCCTGGCATTCGACCATCATCATCGTATGTATGAATTTGAGATACGTGCGGCAACTGTACGAACGGAAGACGGCGTGCTCCATATTCCTGCACAGTGGCGTCATTTAGCCGATAATGAACATGTAGCGGAATCGGGCGAGATCGTCTTTGAGGAACAACCTATCGTACGACCCTAAATCGCCGACTTGAGATGGTCTTATGTCTTCATTGCCCAGTGTTTCAATTATCGTCTTAAACTGGAACAGCCAATCGTTCCTGAAAGACTGTCTCCACGCCCTGCAGCAGCTCGGCTATCCCTCATACAGCATCACCATCGTTGACAACGCGTCGACTGACGATTCCATTTCCTATCTGGAAAGTCACTTCCCGGAGATCGCGCGCACAGAGAATCATCGAAATCTGGGCTACGGCGGGGGCAACAATGTCGCATTGCGGAAGTCCCAGGCTGAAATTGCCGTGCTCATCAATCCCGACGTGGTCGTTGAGCAAAACTGGCTCCGTGCGCTGGTTGAGCCGATGGTCCGGGATATGTCCATTGGGATTGCAGGCTGCAAGTTGCTCTACCCGGATTCGAAGACCATCCAACATGCGGGCGGTTATATCACATCGCCTCAGGCATTTCCCGGGCACTATGGCTTACGGGAAGTAGACGAGGGTCAATGTGATGAACAGCGCGATGTTGACTATGTAATCGGGGCAGCGATTGCATTGCGCCACTCCATGTTGGACCAGATCGGCCACTTTGACGAAGGGTTCTTCCTCTATTTTGAAGAAGCGGACCTTTGTCGACGCGCACGAGATGCTGGTTTCCGCGTCGTCTATGTCCCGGATTCGGTGGCCACCCATGTTGAAGCTGCGACAACAGAAAAAGAGAGCGCCTTTTATCTGAGACAGATCCATAGCGGACGATGGCGGTATCTGCTCAAGCATTCGCCAGCCAGCGAGCTACTGGAACAGACTTTCCCGGCAGAGCAGGATTGGCTAAAGGGTCGTTCGGCGCGAGAATGGCAAGCACTGGGCATCGCTTATCGTAACGCCCTGCGACAGATGCCGGAGATTTGGCGCACCCGGAGAGAAGAAGCAATGGACGTAGATCTATTTCCCGCTACGATTCCCACGTTAGAAGAAGAGCAGGCCATCGCCGCCGGCGTTGCTGATCTGGCAGAAACGACGCGTACGCTCTACAACCGTGCCCATACGCGATCTTCGGATGCCTTGAAAGAGGGAAATTTCATTCGATGGAGCGAGTCGGATACGCTGCTACAGACAAAGTCATACGTTGGTGAACAACCGTTCACTTCCTCAGTTCCTGTGATCGGAACGCTACTTGCCCGATTTCGTACTTTCTGGAATAACATCGCCACTACCTGGTATGTACGCCCGTTGACGCAACAGCAGAATGAGTACAACTATCAGGTCTTGGAGCGGCTGCGCGAGCTGCGCACCTTTCAGATCGAGATGTATGAGATCGTCAATGAGACCCATGATCTGCTCAATGATCTGTCAGATTGGTGGATCGAGGCAGATCGCGATACGACCAGACTGGCGCAACAATCCGGCGAGTTCGCCTATCGGCTGATCCAGCTTGAAGACCGACTGGCTCTGTCTGCGTCGCCAACTGCTAGCCCGGTTGGCTCCTCCCGCAGTGGTGATGACCTAGGTGACGGCAGTCAGAAGAACGCCACAGATGAGCAGGGCGGCTAGCCATGCGTTTGGCCTTCTTCTCGCCGATGCCGCCCCAGAAGAGCGGCATCGCCAACTACAGCATGGAGCTGTTGCCTCATCTCTCACGGCTGGCGCATGTGACGCTCTACGTCGACGATCCTGCCCAGGTTGAGCCCGTCGAAGGGCTCGAAATCAGAGCCATCGATTCGTTCCGCGGACCGCTCGAAGAACGGTTCGACATGTGCCTCTACCAGATGGGCAACAACACACTGTACCATCGAGGTATTTACGAGACGCTTATGTCGAATCCGGGTGTCACTGTGCTTCACGATCCCAATCTATATGCATTTCACGACGATCTGTTGGTACGCAGCGGGGAACGCGGCGCATATCTCCGCGAAATGTGCTATGAAAAAGGCATGGAGGGCTTTCGTGCCGGTAGAAAGATTCTCAGCGACAGCCTCGCTCGCGAGGATGAACGCTTTCCTCTTCTGAAACGAATTGGTGATGTCAGCCTCGGCGTCATCACCCACAGTCACTATGCCCGGCGTTATGTCAGTCGACGGTGCCCATACACGCCGGTTACGCAGATCAACCAGCCGCGCTCTGTTTCCTGCGCCTCCCGGCAGAATTGTCAGGATGCCGCGGCCAGCGCCCGTTCGCGGCTTGGCTACACTGCCGACGAACTGATGATCGGGTCATTTGGCTACGCCGCTCCCCCAAAGCGCATCCATGTTGTGCTTCAAGCGCTGGCGGAGCTGCGCGGAGAACTGCCCGGCATCCGCTATGCCGTTGTAGGCGCTGTCATCGACGGCTATGAGGTGCAGTCGATGGCTACTGAAATGGGTCTGGACGATATTGTCCGATTCGTAGGCTATGCGGATGACGACATATTCGCCGATTATCTGCATGCCGTAGACATCGGGATCAATCTGCGCCATCCAACCACCGGCGAGACCTCGGCGGCGCTCCTGTCGATGATGGCTGCCGGAAAACCATGCTTGGTCTCAAACAGAGACGCCTTCGCCGAGTTGCCGGACGACGCGTGTATCAAAATCGCAACGGATGCCAATGAACTGCCGCAAGTCGTGACATGGCTGTCGCGGCTTGCGCACGAGACTGAACTGCGCCAGCGTATGGGCGGGGCGGCGCACGGCTATGTTGAGCGCGAATGTGCGCCGTCTGTGGTTGCACAGCAAAATCTTGATTTCGTGCAGTCAATCAGTGAGCGTGTGCGACAAAGGAATCGGTGGCCGGTATGATGGAGTCGATGATACCCGCCTTGACGGCGCTGGCTTTGGCCTTCGCGTTCGCACTGCCCGGCCTGCTGGTTGTCCTGATGTTTGCTTCCCGCAGCCGGCGAGGCGATGCGCTCGATTGGCTGGAAGCGATCTTTCTAGCCCTCACCCTGTCAATCATCACGACCGGGACGGCGGGCCTTTTCTTGGCTGAGCTGGGCTTTTTCAGCCTGGCCAACCTCACACTGATGCTGCTGGGCATCTCGCTGATTCTGGGGGTTGCTGGCGAGGCCTCAAACATCAGCTGGCGTTGGCGTCCAGTGGCTGCACCGAGGGGCGACTGGCTTGCGGTCGTTCTGCTGCTATTCGTGAGTGGCTGGCTCTTCATCCAGCCCCACGAATTTGTCACCGGCGGTGCTGATGCCGGTGTCTACGTTAGCCTGGGCGCCAACATCGCCAACACGGGCGCGCTGCTGATCCGGGAGCCGTTGCTGGCAGATCTCGATCCAGATCTCTGGCCTGGGCTGCTGCGTCGATTGGAGGCCTGGGAACAGGTCGACTTCATCCATTTGCCCGGCTTCTATCGCTCCGATACAGAACTCGACCTGCTGATTCCGCAATTCTTCTCTCTCCATCCGACCTGGCTTGCCATTGCCTATAGTCTCGGCGGTATCTGGGGCGCGCTGGCGATGACGCCTTTGTGGGCCATGCTGAGCGTCTGGGCCGTCTACCTCTTTGCGCGCAGCCTGCTGGCTCGCACCTTGGGGGCAACGGGTTTCGCATGGTTGCCGGCGCTGTTGTTGATTCTGGCGCCGTTGCAGATCTACTTCGCCCGCTATCCCACGGCAGAACCCCTTTCCCAGTACCTGGTCTGGGCCGGGCTCTGGATGTTTACTCAGTTTGTCATGCGTCGCGATCCCAATAGTCTTTGGGGTCTGGCTGCTGGCCTGACCCTGGGCCAGGTCTTTCTGGTGCGCATCGACATGTTGCCGCTGTTGTTGCTGCCGGCGATCTGGAGTCTCTACCTGCTTGCAAACCGGGAATGGCGCCGTTCAGAGTGGTGGTTCTGGGGGTCGTTTTCGATCTCCGTAGCCTACGCATCGGTTCATGCCTTGCTCTTCTCGAGACCGTATACGCTCAATACTTATGGTGCAGTACTCGCCATCCTACAACGTCAATTCGTGGTGCTCTTCCTACTGTTCGTCTTCTTTGGCCTCCTCTTCGGCTACGCCTTTCTCTACAGACGTGATCTTCTGCTGCGGCTGCTTGGCGCAGCGGCAGCCAGCCGCAAGGTGCGCCATCTTCTCTCTTTGCTCCTGGTGCTCCTAGCTCTCTACGCCTACTTCATCCGCCCAGCTCTTGGTGATATTGAGTTTTGGGGCTACTGGTATGCACAGACCCTGGTCCCGATCTCTGACCATGAAAACTTGGTCAGGCTGGGCTGGTACCTGTCGCCGCTGGCCATTTGGGTGAGCGTTTTGGGCGGCGTGCTGATTCTGGAGCGGGAAGCGTGGCGTTTCATGTGGCCGTTGCTCAGCGTGGGCGGCTTTTTTACGATCTTCTACCTCTATAATATCTTCAATAATCCTATCCAGATCTATGCCATGCGGCGCTATGTGCCGGTCACCGTTCCATTGATCATGATTGCGGTTGGCTATGCATTGGTCTGGTTGTGGCGACAACCGCGCCTACAGCCTGCAGGACGATTCGCTGGCGCGGCGCTGGCAATCGCACTTGTGGGCCTGCTGCTCTATAATAATCGACTGATCGGGCAGCAGGTCGACTATGCGGGCGGTGTAGATCAGTTGGCCCAATTGGCGACCCTCCTGGATGAAGAAGCCAATGACCAGCCGATTGCTCTTTTTGTCGACGACGCACCGGTCGGCGTGGGTGCGGTCTTCGGCACGCCGCTTCAGTATCTGTATCAGATGACCGCATTCGACCTGCAGGAAGACCAACTGGCCATGCCGGCGATGACGGCTCAAATCGCGGACTGGCAACAAGCGGGGAGATCGGTCTATGTGATACGAAAACAGGGCTCGACGCCTTTCTTCGAAGAGGCTCTGCTGGAACCTGTCGACACCTTTACGTGGGATACGCCTGTGCTTGAACTGACGTATGATCACGCGCCTGCGATGGTTCAGCGCAACCAATATGTGCTTGAGATCTATCGAATGATTGATGTTGAAGTGGAACGCTCTGAATGAATCTTCCACTTTAGTTGTGGAGGTTTGAGGTCAAGTCTCAGCGCAAGAAGCGGAATCCAGATTTGCCATGAATAGTGACAAGGTGATGAATGAACTTATTGATCGGATCCGGGCCTGGATCAAGGATTTTCCAATCGATCAGCCGGCGCTGGTAATACCGATTTTCAACGCGCATGATGATCTGTTGAACTGCGTCCGCAGCCTTGTTGCCAACACGCCTGACGATGTGCCTATTATGCTCATCGATGATGCGAGTACAGATGAACGCATTGCCAAGTCCTTTTCCGACGCAGGAACTCGCTTTGGCCGTCAGTTCGGCTATTTCTGTAAGCCGACAAATACGGGATTCGTCGGCAGCGTCAATCTGGGTTTCCAGTCTGCCGGTCCGCGCGACCTGGTCATGGTCAACAGTGACACGACCTATCCGCCGGCGTGGCTGCCGCGTCTGCGTGCTGCGGCCTATTCTCGCACGACGGTTGCGACAGCAACGCCCCTGACCAATTATGGCAGCATCCTCTCCGTCCCCTATCGAAATCGACAGTCGACCGACTTGCCGGGCCAGATGAGCACGGAGGAAGCGGATGAGCGTGTGCGCACGGCATCTCTTCGCCTGCACCCATCGATCCCGACTGCCATTGGTCATTGTACGTACTTTCGGCGATCGGCGCTGAACGTTATCGGCTTCTTCGACGAAGCCTTCGCTCCCGGCTATGGGGAGGAGGTCGATTTTTCCCAGCGGGCCATCACTCTCGGTTTTTCGCATGTGGCCGCAGACGATCTCTTCGTCTACCATGTTGGCTCAGCGTCATTCAACACCAGTCGATCTACGATCCAGGATCAGCACGAGAAACTGATCAACCAGCGCTATCCCTGGTATCGAAACTGGATACATGACTTCAGTAGCAGCAGGTCGACGGCGTTGGCCCAAGCCATTGACACCGCTTCCATGGCCCTGCTCGGCACTCGGATTGCCATTGACATTACCTACATTGCTCCGACAACGACCGGGACCAGCGTGTTTGCACTCGAACTGGTGCGGGCGATGGGCCTGGCGCCGGAACGAAGGTCACCGGTGACGTTGCTGGTACACAGCTCATTGCCCGAGTCGATGATCCAGGAACTGTCTCAGTACGCGGACTCGGTGCGCCCGGTGTCCGAGTTCCGACATTTGAGTGAACCTGCGTTTGATTTGGTCTTTCGTCCGTTGCAGATCCTGAATCCTGATGATCTGCTGCGTCTACGTACCATCGCCAGGCGATTTGTGGTCATGCAATTGGACCTGATCGCCTATGCCGATCCCGACTACGTTCGTAGCTATCCTGAATGGCAACGATACCAGCGAGCGACAGAGCTATGCTTCGCCTATGCGGACGGGATCGCCTATTTGAGTGCAGACGTTGAGGCAGACGCCCACCATAGGGGCCTTGAGACGCCGGAAGAGCGACGCACCTGTGTGGCATATGCGGGTGTTGACCACAACATGCACCTACAGGAGAAAGTTGTAGCGCCCAAGGCGGTCGATCTGACACCCGGTCGCTTTCTTTTCGTTCTGGGCACCAACTTCAAACACAAGAACCGTGCTCATGTGATACGCATCTTTGCTGCATTGTTGGAGAAGTATGGGTGGGATGGGCAACTTGTCCTCGCAGGACCAACTGTATCGTTTGGCGGTTCGCAGGCGGAGGAGCAAGAGATCCTCGTACAATTTCCACAGGCAGCTGCGCAAACAGTGCAGCTTGGCATTGTAGATGAGGCGGAGAAGGGCTGGCTCCTGGCGAATGCAGTTGTGCTTCTGTACCCGTCTATCTCCGAGGGATTTGGTCTCAATCCATTCGAAGCGGCCCAGAT
Source organism: uncultured Chloroflexia bacterium (assembly GCA_963765875.1). Lineage (GTDB taxonomy): Bacteria > Chloroflexota > Anaerolineae > Caldilineales > Caldilineaceae > JAWKOK01. The sequence continues at coordinate 57,163 of CAVXYK010000027.1, read as the reverse complement.
CGGCACGCCGGCACTTACCTCCCGGGGCGGATCGCTGGCCGAGGTGCTTGGTGAAGAGGTCGTCTACTTCGACTCCTTTGATCCGGAAGAGAGTGCTGATCTCCTGTGGACTTTGATCGAAGATGAGGCGGCCCGGACCAAACAGACGGAAGCTATCAGGGCGCGGGCCGCTGAGTTTCGCTGGACAGAGACCGCAGCACGGCTCTGGACGCTGCTCTATCAAGTGATAGACCTGCCGCCTCGCTCCGTGTTGGTCTCGCAGCAGGCAGACACGATTCAGCGCCTCACCATGCCCGGTGCAGTTGATGGGCAGACACCGATCCGCGGCTGGTACGAACGCCTAAACCGTGCATTTCACATTGTACGCAGAGAAGGATTCTCTTCGCTCTGGGCCGAAACTCGCCAGTTTATCCGCTGGAAACTGCAATAGTTCATGCCCGTCTGAGGAACGTAGTGTAATCATACCCTTACGGTTTCGTAAGGGTATGGTAAATGTCGAGCGCATACATGACAACTGAGATATTCTGGACTGGTCAATTGAAGTCCAGAAGGGCAATAGCCAAGCTTCACGCCCGAACTCAGAGAGGTTGTCATGTGCTCGCTTCGCAGTTGGTCATGGATCCCCCAGCGCTTTGGAATTATCTTACTCATTCTCATCATTTTCTTCCTACCCGCTCTCACAGCCCACGCCGACGACTCTCCCAACGGCACACTCCCCAACAGTACCGTCCCGAGTCAAACTGACACCAGAACGACCATCTACTTGCCGATGGTGAAAGATTCACGATCTGTGCCGGCGACAGATGATTCAAGCCAGACTCTCTCTCTCGGCGTCTACATCGATCCCGGCTTTAGCCTGGCGCAGTATAGAGAGAGAATCGACAAGTTTGAGCAGCTGATGGGCAAAGGTCATGCAATTTATCATTTTTACACGGCCTGGCCTCACGGAGGTTTTGACAATTATCAGAAACCGCTGCTAGAGGAGATTGTCAGACACGACGCAACACCAATGATATCTTTCATGTCGATACCTGCAGATGGAGACAACTATACGGGTTGCGGTGACCCAAATTGGAACCTCGACAGTATCATCAATGGGTCCCACGACGACTTTCTTCATCAGTTTGCCCAAGAATTGGCAGCCTATGAGCATACTGTCCTCATGCGTTGGGGCCATGAGATGAACCTGAACCAGTACTCGTGGGCAGGGTTCTGCAATGGCGGACGCACTGACAAATTCATTCTTGCCTATCGACACATTGTCGATCTCTTTCGTCAAGATGGCGCCGACAATGCCAAGTGGATCTGGTCGCCGATTATCGGCAATTATCCGCCCGAAGCCTGGAACGACTATCGCATCTATTATCCCGGCGACGATTACGTCGACTGGATCGGCATGATCGGCTATAACTTCGGCGCCAGCTCACCCTACACCAGCTATCGTTGGGCTACGTTTGATATGCTCTATGCGACTATGCTCAATGAACTGGCCGCTGAACATCCGGGGAAGCCGGTCATGTTGGCCGACTATGGTTCTGTCGAAGATGACGGCGGAGACAAAGCAGAGTGGATCAGGGATGCATTTCAGAAGGCCAAAGAGCACGAAAATCTGCGGGCTATGGTCTGGTTCAACTATGCCGAGGAGAATACGCCATGGCCGACCGGTTTCCGCATCGAATCAAGTGAAGATAGCATCGCCGCTTACCAACTGGCGATCAGCGATCCATATTTCGTCGATTATCTGCTGGCTACCCCATAAATCCACTGCTCGAAACGCCCGGCATCTCAAGATGTCGGGCGTTTTTTGCGTCTTCTCGAGTAGACAAATCGTGCACCAGCGGCGACAATACGGGTATCCACAATCAATCGTAACGATTCAGAGCATGGTGAGATAGGACAGAGGTGGCGCAGATTCACTCGGATCCCTATGGGTTTTGCTGGATAAATCCGTGGGGATCCGAAGATCAGCATCATCCGTGTCCCACCTGGTCACTAGTCGAATAGTTACGGTGAAAATCAGATGGCCGTCCAGCTTCTGAGGTGTTGAAGCCGGGAGGAGTAAGATCGACATGACTCAATCATCTTCGAGACCGCTCGTTGGTCTGGCGCTGGGCGGGGGAGGCGCACGTGGCATCGCGCATATCGGCATTCTGAAAGTGCTGGAGCGTGAAAACGTGCCAATCGATTTTCTGGCGGGCACGAGCATTGGCGGCATTATTGCCGCACCCTTTGCCGCGGGGTTGTCTGCACATCAGATCGAGAAGGAAGCCCTACAACTCGGATCGATCAACAATCTGGTCAAACTTGTTGATTGGCTGCCGAAGCGCAACGGAATCGTACAGGGCCAGGCCGTCTATCGATACCTTGGCGAAATTTGGGGTGAGAACCTCAATTTTGACGATCTGAAGCGTGAACTTGCGCTGGTGGCTGTCGATCTTCACAGCGGCAAACAGATTGTCTTGAGAAGCGGCCCAGTCAGCGAAGCGGTGCGCGCCACCATGGCCATCCCCGGTGTGATCGCACCCATGAAGAAGGGCGACGCCAAGCTGGTCGACGGCGGAATCCTCAACAATGTGCCGGCAGATGTCGCACGGGAGATGGGGGCCGATGTGGTGATCGCCGTCGATGTAGCTGCTGCTAGGCTGATCACGGATCCGGACAGCGGCCTCAATGCAGAGGATGTCATTCGTTCAGCTTTGGTGCCCGACTTTGCCCTGGATATGTGGCGTGCCCAGGCCGTAATGATGCAGGAGATCGTACGCCTTAGATTGGGGGCGAATCCACCGGATCTGCTCATCAAGCCGGCGATTCCGCCCGATGTCAATACCTTCAGCCTCGGACGTATGGCCGAGCTGGTTCGCATCGGCGAAGAAGCCGCGGAGGCTGTGCTGTCAGAAATCCTGGCGCTAACGACATGATGGGCATGGGGTTATGAAAAAAAAGGGCTGCCGACTGCTGGTCTATCCAACCGTCGGCAGCCTTTGTGTTTGCGATCCCAAAGAACCGTGTTCGCGCTATCTTCGAATCAGGCAACGTCCACCAGATCAGCAAATCGACCATATGCTTGGTCCCAACCGCCGACCTCGCCCGGCTCGATGACCGTTTGATCGATCGAGGCTGCGATGGCGGCGCGACCCTCGGCAATGTTGGCCAGATGTCCGGTGGCAATGGCCTGCACCATGACATTGCCCAGCGCCGTTGCCTCACTCGGGCCTGTGACGACGATGCGCTGGCAGGCGTCAGCCGTGAAGCGGTTGAGCAACGTGTTCTGGCTTCCGCCGCCCACGACACGGATCGTGCCCAGATGCCGCCCCGTCAACTCGTCCAGCGATTCGGCAACCGAACGATAGCGCAGCGCCAGGCTTTCCAGGCAACAACGAATGATTTGCCCTACGCTCTCGGGCACAGGCTGGTTGCTACGCCGACAGAAATTCTGGATGGCGCCGATCATGTCGGACGGGTTCAGAAAATCGGCTGCGTCCGGATCGATCAGGCTGCGGAAAGATTCAGCTTTCTCGGCCTGGTTCATCAGATCCGCCCAACTGTACTCATCTCCGGCGCGCTGCCACTGGCCGCGACACTCTTGGACAAGGAAGAGGCCGGTCACATTTTTGAGCATGCGGATGGTGTTACCCACGCCGCCTTCGTTGGTGAAATTGTAGGCCAGAACCGCATCGGTCAGGATCGGCTGGGGAATCTCGACCCCCATGAGACTCCAGGTGCCGCTGCTAAGATAGATGCTATCTTCGTCCAGACCGGGAACCGCGGCCACGGCACTGGCAGTGTCATGGCTGCCGGCGGCGATGACCGGAACATCGCCGGAGAAGCCCACTTCGCCGGCCACATACGGCAGCAGCGGACCGAGCACGGTTCCAGGATCGACGATAGGCGGCAGCAACTCGGTCGGCAGTCCTAGATTGGCCAACAGGCCGGTCGCCCAGCGTCGTTCCTCAGCGTGCAACATCTGTGTGGTGGAAGCGATGGTATATTCGGCCACCTGTTCGCCGGTCATCCAGTTATGTATCAGGTCCGGCATCAGCAGCAGCCGCGATGCCATGTCCAACTGGGGATCGCCTTGAATGCGCATGGCGTAGAGTTGGAACAGCGTGTTCAATTCCATGAACTGGAGACCGGTCTGGGCAAAGATATCGGCACGCGAGATCCGACTGAACGCGATCTCCGGAACGCCGACCGTGCGCACGTCGCGATAGTGGACAGGGTTGCCCAGCAATTGGCCGTTGGCGTCCAGCAGGCCATAGTCGACGCCCCATGTGTCCACGCCAACGCTGGCCGCATCCGCGCCGTATTGGCTCACATAGCGCGCCAGACCTTCCTTGATCTCAGCCCAGAGACGCAGTACATCCCAGTATTGGCGACCCGGCACATCGACCGGGCCATTGGCAAAACGATGAACGACATCCAACTCAAACCGTGCGCCGTCCCAGCGGGCCAGCAGCACACGTCCATTGGATGCACCCAGATCGGCCGCCAGAAAATTTGTGGTCTTCGACATGATTTCTATACCCCATAAAGAGTCAGGTCATAACGAGAAAGGTCATAGAGTGACAGGAAATTGAATGATAGGAAATAACAGGGCAATCGCGTATTCATTGTCCGCAACGGATGGAATCCGGCTCCTGCCGCAGCGATGCGGCCCCTCTGGGATTTATACGCGATTGCCTTACAGGTCATCAGAAGACAGGTTGACAAAACCTGAATCGTACACCGCTATGCAAGTGTAAGTTCAATGCCGTCCGCGATGAGTTTCTCGCGGTACTCTTCGCCCAGCGCCGTGTTGCTGATGATCGAATCGATCTCTTCAGGCAGGAGTGAACTGGCTGTAAAAGGCTGACCAAACTTTGAATCGTCGACCAATGCGATGGTGCGTTGCGCGGCCATGGCCATAGAGCGCTTGATCTGGGCCTCGCGCAGATCAGATTCCATCATGCCGTTTGCCAACGTAAAGCCCCGGCAACTGAGGAAAGCGATATCGACGTGCAAGCGCCGCAGCAAGTTGGGGTTGAGCATGTCGACCAGGCTGCTAGTATGCCGCCGCAGTATGCCGCCCACGACGATGGTGACGATGGCGGGTGCAAAACTCAACTCTAGCGCTGCGTAGAGACCGTTGGTCAAGACGGTCAGGTTTTTCTGATCGCGTAGCAGCCGCGTCATCTGAAAGACAGTGCTGCTGCCGTCCAAAAAGATGGTCTGTCCCGGTTCGATATGGCGCACAGCCCGTGCGGCGATGCGCCGTTTTGCGTCCAGATGAAGCTGTTGGCGGGCGGCAAAACGCAGTTCCAACTGCCCGCGGCCGGACATGACGGCTCCACCGCGCACACGCGTCAGATACCCTTGCTCCTCCAGCATCTGCAGGTCCTTGCGCGTGGTCACCTCTGTCACGCCCAGCCGTTTGCTCAGGTCGGCCACTGTGACGGAATCTTGCTCGTGCAGGATTTCGATAATCAGGTTTCTACGGCCGTCACTGGAGAGGGTGTTCTGCGTATCTTGCCCGTTCTTGCTTCCAGTTTCAGGGTCTTGTTTGGAATTGGCCACCGGTTTCTCCGTTCATACAACGTTATTGCTGCTGATCCTTGCCACCGCTCTCGCTCTCCATGCTCGTTCTGTATTCTCAAAGCCAAAGCCCTGCCGGGCGCGTGCATGAAGGCCGAGAAGGACGCAGAAGGCAACTTTGGGTGCTAGACGGTGCGACGAGGCTACTCTCGCAGTTCGATATGGGCATGGTGGCGCATTGCGCCTGCTAGGCAAATAGAGCGGATTAAGCCAGCATTCCGGGATTAGGCCACAAGCTTTTCGACTACGCCACGCGTTCGGCTTAATCCCGGGATGCTTATACTGACTTTGAGCACGCCCTGCGGCGATTGTGTATCAGCGCATCTCCTGACCGCCGGTGACGTTGATGGCTTGGCCGGTCATGTAGCTCGACTGGTCTGAGGACAGGAAGACGACCATGTTGGTCACATCTTCGTAGGTGCAGCCCCGCTTCATGGGCACCTGGTTGACGTAGCGCTGGCGCACCTCCGCCTCGGTGATGCCCAGGTTGGCCGCATACTGTTTGTAGAGCGAGTTGACCCAGAGCGGCGAATCGAGCAAGTTGCCGGGGCAGATCGAGTTGACGCGCACGCCAAATTCGGCCAATTCCAGGGCGATGCTCTGGGTGAGGCCGATGCCGCCGAACTTGCTGGCCGCGTAGGCCGAGTTCTTGAAACTGCCCTTTTTGCCCGATTTGGAATTGATCTGGACGATGGCTCCGCTGCCCTGGGGCTTCATCACCTGGGCTGCATGTTTGGCGCACAGGAAGTAGCCGACCAGGTTGACATCGATGACTGCCTGCCAGCGAGCCCGTTCAAATTCCTCGACCGGTCCGGCAAAGAGCACGGCCGCATTGGCCACCAGGATGTCTAGCCGGCCAAAGCGTTCCAGCGTGGTCTCGAACATGGCCGCCACCTGTTCCTCATCAGTGACGTTGACGTGCACGGCCATGGCCTGGCGGTCGGTCTCCGCGGCAATGGTCTGCGCCACCTGTTCGGCGCTCTCGATGTTGAGGTCGGCCACCACGACATGTGCGCCTTCCTCGGCCAGACGTCGGCATATCGCTGCGCCCAACCCCTGCGCGCCGCCGGTCACAATGGCGATTTTATCAAACAATGGACGTAGGTTCATTGGAATTTATACTCCGTGGTGGGTTATGCATGGATTTTTCTGCTTGCTGCTTGAAAAGAAGGCTGCTGCGTACTCCGTACTGCGTAAGGATTCGTGCCAAGAATTCGTTACGGCAACATGACTATGCCGCTTCTCAGAACGCCCGTTTCATGCATAGTCATTCAATCCAGAGACCTTACGCAGTAGGCAGTACGTAGCACATGGCCCCTACGGCAGCATCAGGTTCAGCAGTTCTTCCTCCGCCTGATTGGTCCAAATTCCTCCTGCGCCCATCTTTTCATACACCGAGGGCATCTTTTCGGCGAGGTCGGAAAGCGGCGTCACCGGCAACGGCTTGATCTGCGGGTAGATGACGATCTTGCCGGCGAATTCGCCGTCGGCCACGGCTTGCAAGCCATCGGCTACGCCTTCCAGCCCGGCCACTGCCGCCACCACACTGTTGGTCGAGAGGGTATGGCTTTCGGTCAGTTCGAGCATGTTGCGCAGGTCGTCGATGGACGAACCGCTGGTCCCTGTGAAGCGTACGCCTTTTGCGATGGCTACGTTGATGTCGATGAACGCCTGGGTGCCACGCGATAGGCCGGCGAAGACGTTCATGACGGCGTTCTCTGCAAGGAAGGGGATAGCGGATTCGACAGCCCTGGGGCTGGGTGCGCAGACCACGATGTCATCAAAACCTTTGCCGCCCGTCTCCGCCATCATGCGCTTGGCAAAAGCCTCCTGCGAGTCAAAACTGCTCCCGGAAAAGCAGACAAGCGCTACACCATTCTCTTTGGCCATCCCCGCATATTTGTTGGCCGTGATTTCCATGCGTAGATCGTTCAGATCGTTGGCCACCACCTTGTTGGGCTTGCTCGTCATCTCCAGCGCCCGCTGCACATGCATGTGACCCATGGGGCCGGCCGCGCCCATTACCCAGGCCACGCCGTCCGCCTTCAACTGGGTGCGCACTGGCTTGTAGGCCGCCGATAAGTCCGCGGAAGCTGTGCCCACTGTCATCAGGTTGTCGTAGTGCATGCGCCCGACGTCCAGGCTGACCGTGCGCTCAACCGGCGCCGCACTTACTACGGTAAAAACGCCGCCGTTGGCCAACCGTTTGAAGGCGCCTTCGATGATGTCAGGATCGTTGCCCAGGATCACAATATCATCGAAGGTCAACTCGCCATCGTCCTCGATGATGCTCACGCCCTTGGCATCGGCCCACGAACGAACCTGCGCCGCAAACGACTCATCGCTCACGTCGAGCACGATGGCCTTTGGCTGCCAGTCGACTGCCGCGCCCATTTCGATGCCGGCGCCGTCACCCGTCAGCCAGACGGTTCCGCCAGGCAGCCAGGTGGTGCGATATTCGACGGTGTACGACGCCTCGACGCAGGCCCACGGCTCGTTGAGCGCGGATTCGGCGTAGCCTGTCTCCGGCTTGACCTCGATCAGGTAGTTGCCGTCGTCGCCGTTGAGCACGCGCTGGTCGATGATGTTGTACTCGGAATAGCCGCCCTGGATCTCGTAGCCGTAGGCATAGGAGACGCTGTCGATGTAGATGTCGGCTTGGATGATGAAGCGGTCGCCGATCTTATACTGCATCTCTCAGGTTTTCGCCCACGCCGACCACGGTCAGGGCCACTTCATGGCCGAGGACGACCGGCTGCTCTGCCATCTTGCGATAGATGCGCGGGTGATTCTCGCCGGCTCGGATCACCTTGATGTCGGAGAAGCAGATGCCCACCGCGTCATGGCGCACCATCAGTTCGTCCGGACCGGGTTGCGGCAAGATCACGTCGATCATCTGGCCGTCGTCGCCCAGATTGTCGAATCCCTCGCCGTAGAGCGGCCATTGGCGTGAGGTGTCTGGCAGCGGCGCATCGGCACGCTGGTAGGTGGTCAGTTTTTCGGACATGGTTTATGCCTCCCTTATGCTTTGACAGACGTGCCGGGGACTTTCGATGTCCCCGGCACGTTCAAACGAATACTGTGCTCGCTTAACCTTGTAGACCCAGCGACTAGCCGGGGATCTCGTTAACCAAAACTTCACGCTATTGAAGATTGACGAATTCGTACTGGTACGGTGGGCAGCCTTCAGCCTATCTAGCCGGCAATTTCGCCAAAATGTCAGCCGGCGTCATCGCCTCGTCCACGCCGGCCAGCATCGCCGTGCCAGGCGCGCCCGGCGGCACTGCTTTGCCCACGGCCGTGTAGAATTCATTGCGCTCACGCCGGGTCGTCATCTGCGACGCCCATTCGCTCTGGTAGCCCATGCCCAGTTTGCGCTGCATGATGGTGTGACCGTAGATGAAGTAAGCGCCGTCCAGGAAAGCCTGGCGCACCGGAGCCAGCTCGGGCGCATCGAAGTCATCCATCAGCTTCTGACCAGGGCTGTTCATCTCTGTGCCCATGTTGAGCGGCAAGTCAAGCTCCTGGGCCAATGCGACCACGTCGTACAGATTCTGCACTTTGACCGCTTTGACCTCGGGATCGGCGATGTCCCAGTTGCGATCCGGCACGATGTTGAGCGCGACCGCACCCTTATCGATCATCAGCCGCAGCAGTTCTTCGATATGCTTGCTCGCCCTCGGAGAGGCCGTCCAGCCAGGCGGCGCAGGGCAGCGCACCGCAGGCCGTGATCAGTTCGTGGAACTGCTCGACCGTGGGGAAGGTATCGTTGCCCGGCTGCACATAGCCCACGCCGCCCCGCTTCATCAGCTTGGCACGCACCGTGTTCTGCAGCTGGCCTCGTCGCCCATGAGCGCCTCGACCTGTTCGCGGGAGAGATCGAGTTTGTCGGCCCAGAAAGCAGCCGGATCATCGGTCACCTCTTCGGCCTTGGCGATGTAGGCGCTGACAATATGTCGTTCGGTGGCATTGCCGCCGGGCGTCAACGGCAGAACATCCGCCTCGTAGTCGATCGCCGCCGGATCCAGATAGGCGTTGATGCGAGCGATCAGCCCAAGGTTGCGATGCAGTGGCCTGATCGCGCAGGTCGGCCAAGATGGGGGCCGCTGATTCAGGCGCGTGCACTGGATGTGAAACCGATGCCCATCGAGTAGAGAACGCCCGGCTCACCCGGCGAGTTGATCTCACGCGTACCGAATTCGGGCACAAAGAGTCGAGTTTCGATGCCGGCGCTGCCGCGTACTTCCAGCAGTTCACAGGCATCCAGAAATTCATCAACAGCATCGAGCACGTCAAAATCGACGATGCCTAACAGCTTGTAGCCACGCTCGCGTGCCAGCCAAGCCAGTCCGATGGTGAATAGCCGTAGGCATTGAACGAAAAGAAGGTATGGCAATGCATATTGGCGACTTCGTCACCGGCGGGAAAGATGTGTTGGGAGAGTCAATCAGGGCTTGCAGCGCCTGCGCTCGTACGCTGGGATCGAAATCGCTGAGCCTGTCAATCAGGTTGGTGCTTTCCAGTCTGCTCATGGGCATCTCCTTTTGAAGGTACAGTGAAATATATCATGGCTCTAAATGTTTTGCAATCTGATTTGGTTTGGCGGCTTTCCTTGAGTATTTCGACTCAAGCAAAGCAATTTCGAAAAAGGAAATCGCTTTTGCGCATTTTGTTGCGTTCGGCGTAGAGTTAAGAGAATAGTGTCCAGAGTAATCCCGGTTATCTCTGTCGTAACCATTTTCACCTGGTGAATGTGACTCTATTGCAAGGATCCGGCTCATGGGACCGGAGGGCACAGGTCGCAAAACAGCTGGACCACATCGGTTGATAGCGCATCCGAGCAAACTGGATTGGCGTCAGTATGTCAATCCCTGGATCTGAAGAGTTCGTGGACTCCTTCGTGGGCAACGATTTTGCTGCATGGCCGATCTGAAAGAAGCAGACGATGAAACGGGAAATTGATGCCTTCATCTTTGATCTGGATGGCACAGTCTATCTGGGCGATTCGGCACTGCCCACCAGTGTGGAGACCATTGCCGATCTGCGACAACGTGGCAAACGCACGCTCTTTGTCAGCAACAAACCGCTGGACCCGCGTTCGGCCTATGCCGACAAGCTCACCCGTCTGGGCATCCCCACGCCTGCGGAGGATGTCATCACCTCGGCCTTTGTGCTGGGCCACCACCTCGCCGACCACCTGCCCGAACTGCGCTACTACGTCGTCGGCGAGGAGAATCTGCGTGTCGATCTGCGCTCTCATGGCCTGCATGTGCTGGACGAGTTCATCGATCAGGATCCGGCGCAGGATCCGAAAGAGGTCATCGATCCGGACGGCATCGATGCCGTCATCGTTGCCTTTGACCGCACGCTCGACTATCGCAAGACTCAACACGGCCTACCAGGCGTTGGTGAACGGCGCACGCTTCTTCGCCACCAATGCAGACAAGACCTGTCCCATGCCCGGGCGGCGCGGCATCCCCGACGCCGGCGCCACCATTGCGGCGCTGGAACATCTGACCGGTCGCACAACTCGAACTGCTGGCCGGCAAACCATCGCCGCTCATCATGCAGGTGGCGCTGGATCTGTTGGGCGTGCCGCCGACCGCTGCATGATGGTCGGCGACCGGCTGGAAACCGACATACTCATGGGGCAGCAGGCCGGCATGGCCACCGCTGCCGTGCTCACCGGCGTGGCCACGCGTGCCGATGTCGAAGAGATGGAATATCCGCCGGACTATGTGATCGAGGATTTGAGTGGGTTGCTGGAGTTGATCGTCTGAGTAGAGCGTGTAGGGCTAGTGCGCACGCCCATCGTGCGCACGGGTCATGCTCAACGGCATGCCGATCGTACTCACACAGTTCGCACGTGGGCTGCGCACTGAACCTAGAAACACGAGACCACAACACATGACCGAACAAGAAGGCGTCATCAAATTTCAACTCGATTTTCACCCGCCGCACCGCTTGCCGACCGACGATCTGATGGAGATCAGCGCCTGGCGCAAGATGCTCTACCTCACCCAGCTCATCGGCCAGGACTCCGGCCCGCTACGATGGCTACGGCTTCGGCAACATCAGCCGCCGCCTGCCGCCGTTGAATGCGCCGCAGAACGAGCGCCGCTTTGTCATCAGCGGCACCCAGACCGGCGACATGGTCGACCTGTTGCCCGAGCACTACGCCGTGGTGCGGGCCTACTACCCGGCGCGCAACCTGATTGTCGGTGAAGGGCCGGTTCGACCTTCGTCGGAATCGCTCACCCATGGCATGGTCTACGACATGGACGTGACCGCTGCAATGGGTGATGCATGCCCACTCACCGCATATTTGGCATGCATGCCGCGTGCGCTCGGCATCCCCATGACCGACGGCAGCGTGGCCTACGGTTCGCCCGAGATGGCCGGCGAGGTTCAGCGTCTCTTTCAGGATACCGATGTGTCCGAGCGCAAGATCTTCGGCATGGACGGCCACGAGGACGGCATCGTCACCTTTGGCCGCAGCGCCGAGGAGGCCGGGTTTGTGCTGCTGAATGCACTGGCAAAAGCATTTCATGGCATGGAAGCTATGAGGCCATCCCGTTAGAACACCACGAGTAGGAGATACTCTAACTCCAGTTTCAGGAGGATGAATGGCGAACAGAAGATTGATTCTGGCCCACGATCTGGGCACGACGGGCAACAAGGCGACGCTCTTTGACGCCGACGGCAGCGCTGCTGGGCAGCGCCTTTGCCGGCTATGATACCGACTATCCGCAGCCCAATTGGGTCGAGCAAAATCCCGGATGACTGGTGGCGGGCTGTCTGCGACACGACGCAACAACTGCTGGCCGAGACCGGCGCCGATCCGGCAGCCATCGCCGCCATTGGCTTCAGTGGGCAGATGATGGGCTGCGTGCCCATCGACGCAGCGGGACGGCCACTGCGCATCCTGCATCATCTGGGCCGACACGCGTGCCCAGGCGCAGGCCCAGCGCATGGCTCAGCTGTGCGGTTCCAGCCGCATCTATCGCACGGCTGGGTCATCCGGCCAGCCCGGCCTACAGCGCGCCCAAGATCCTCTGGGTGCGAGACGAGCAGCCGGAGATCTACGAGCAGGCCATCTGCTTTCTCCAGCCCAAGGACTACCTGGTCTACAAGCTGACCGGCAGCCTGGCCACAGACTACTCCGATGCGTCGGGCACGCTGCTCTTTGACCTGGAGGCACGTACCTGGGATCCTGGTTTTCTGGAAGCGTTGGGATCTGCCGGCAGAGATCCTTCCCGCTCTTCACGCATCCACGGACGTGGTAGGCGAGGTGACGCGCGAGGCCGCGGACGCCACCGGCCTTGCCGTGGGCACACCGGTGGTCATCGGCGGCGGCGACGGCTCATGCGCCGGCGTCGGCGCGGGTGTAATCGAACCGGGCGACGCCTATTGCAATCTCGGCTCGTCGGCCTGGATCAGCGTAGCCAGCGGCGCGCCCATTCCCGATCCCAAAGAACGCACGATCACCTTCCACCATGTACACCCGCAGCGCTACGCGCCCATGGGAACCATGTTGGCCGCAGGGGGAGCACGTCAATGGGCCTGGGAACTGCTGGCCCAGGAGGGTGTCGATCTGGACCTGGCGATTTCCGAAACCGAGCATGGAGCCGGCGGTCTGGTCTTCCTGCCTTATCTGTTGGGTGAACGGTCAGCCCTACTGGAATCCGCTGGCCCGCGGCACCTTTGTCGGCCTGAGCATGTCGCACACGCGACCGCAGATGGCGCGCGCCGCGCTGGAAGGTGTTGCGTTGCATCTTCGTCTGATCCTCGACGCTCTGAGCGAGCAAGTGCCTGGTATCGAAACCATGCGCCTCATCGGCGGCGGCACGCGCAGCCTGCTCTGGCGGCAGATTCTAGCGGACTGCTTCAAAATGCCGATCCACACGCTGGACTTGCAGGCCGGGGCCACAAGCTGGGGCGCGGCCGTGGCAGCAGGCGTCGGCGTCGGCCTCTACGATTGGTCGATTGCGGCTGAGCGCATTCAGGTCATCGATGTGACCGAACCGAACGCCGATGCCATGGCCTTCTATGACGAGTTGGCAGGGGTTTTTGCAGATACGTACACAGCGCTTGAGCCGATCTACGAGCGACTGGCGCGGCTCGCGTGAGTTACGAATCGTAGGGCATGGGGTCGGACGGGAAACCGCGTCGCTCTGGTCTGAAGCGTTTCTTCCGTTCGGTCACATGCCCGCTCGAGGAGAAGAATTCTACTGTGAGGCCCGGGCACATGATGCGGCGAGAGGACGTCTTGGCGGCATTGGCGGCGTCGAGGCGCCGCACCCTGTGTCCCTACGATGGTCGATCACGTGCCTGCTCAGAAATGTGGCACGATACGCATATACATGCGAAAGGAAATGGTACCGATGAAAACAATCCTTTGTTACGGAGATTCAAACACGTGGGGGTCGAACCCGGTCAGACGGCGCGCCACGCTATGGCCTGGACGAACGCTGGCCCGGCGTGTTGCGCAACACGCTCGGCGAAGGCTACTGGGTAATCGAAGAGGGGCTGGGCGGACGCACCACTGTCTGGGATGACCCCATCGAAGGAGACAAGAACGGCAAAACTTACCTTCCCCCGTGTCTCAACTCGCACAAGCCGTTGGATTTGGTGATCATCATGCTGGGCACCAATGACCTCAAGATGCGCTTTTCGGTGCCTGCCTTCGACATCGCCAACGGTGTGGGTGCGTTGGTCGATATCGTTCACAAGAGCGAAGCCGGTATCGACGGCGGCGAACCTAAGGTACTGGTGATTGCACCACCGCCGATCACCACGCTGACGGGCTTTTCCCAGATGTTCAAGGGCGCCGGCCCCAAGGCCGATCGATTTGGCGTTGAGTACGCACGTATGGCTGGCGAAAAAGGTGTTGCATTCCTGGACGCAGGCCAGGTCATCGTCTCCAGCGAGATCGACGGTATCCACTTCGAAGTGAACGAGCATCGCAAGCTAGGTGAGGCCGTGGCAGCCAAGGTACGCGAGTTGCTCGGGTGATCAGTATCTTCCGTAGGGTGCGCCCCTTGTGGGCGCCCGCAAGGGGCGCACCCTACATTTCATCTCTACTCTGCCACCAATCGCTCCGCAGTAAATCGGTCCGTAATCAACACATTCAGCCAGCCGCCGCGCAATGCGCCGAGGATGGCGGCATACTTGCGCTTGCCGCCGGCAATGCCGACAGAGCGCTCGGCCGAGCGTAGCTGCTCTAAGCGCATGGAGGCCACGCGGTCGTTCAGAGCCGTGTCGACCGGATTGCCATCGGCATCGAAGAAACGCAGCAGAATATCCCCGACCGCTCCCTTTTTCCTCAGAATCTCCAACTCATCCGCCGAGAATTTGTTGCCGCTCTGGGCCAGCAGTTTGGACGGCTCCACATCGCCGATGCCGACCAGCGCCAGGTCGACTTTGTCAAACATGGACATCACGTCGCCCACGTAAGGGTCGTCCAGGAAGACTTGTAGCGAATCGGATGACCCCAAAATGCCGGGCGCGGGCAAGTGGGTTGCCGTGCCGCGTACCAGTTGGGCAAAGCGTTCCAACAGCCGGGTCGCATAGACCTCCACAGCGGGATTGCCGATCCCCCCCAGGATTTGGATGACCTGGGCGTTGGTCGGGCGCGAGACCTGGTGCATGGCGTCGACCATGGCCAGCAATGTTTCGCTCCATGACGAGAGTCCGACGACCTGGTCCTTGCGGATGGTCGATTCGACGTAGTAGCCCGCGGCTGAACCAATATCCCGCTGCACAAATTCATCGTACTCGGAGGTGCTGTCAACTACGATGGCGTCGTGTAGGCCGTAGGTCGAGACCAGTTCCTCCTCCAGCAATGCATAGATCCCCTGGGGCATGTTGACGCTGATACGCACGATGCCCTCAGTCTGAGCGCGCTTCAAAAAGCGAGAGATGGTCGCTTGGGAGAGATTGAGGCGCTGAGCGATGATAGATTGGCGCATATTCTGCTCATAATACATGCGCGAAATTTTGGTCATCGTGCGCAATTCGTCAATGCGAGCCATTTTTCACCTCTTGACAAATCAAAACGGTTACTGTATGCTGATCCACAATTGAATAAAATTCTTGTCAAGAATATTTATTCACGTGCAGTATCCCACACTATCTTGCTCAATGCAAGGGTCAATTTATCAGCAGGCTCGCCGGCTCCCTCCAGATCGGCATCGCGTGCAGACTATTTCACAAGTGGGTCAACTCGAAACCATGAACACTGTCCAAGAACTTGAACTGAAGTCAATCGAGTATCGTAGGTCGATTCTGACTATGATCGTAGAGGCAAATGCAGGCCACACAGGCGGCAGCCTCTCCTGTATCGATATCCTGAACGTACTCTACAACCATTCTATGAACGTATCGCCGGAGCGATTCACCGATCCGGACCGGGACCGCTATGTACAGAGCAAGGGCCACTCGGTTGAAGCTCTCTATGCGGTGCTGGCCGAGCGTGGATTCTACCCGACATCTGAATTGTCAACACTGAATAAGGCCGGCTCCCACTTTGTCGGACACCCGACTCGCAAGGTGAACGGCATTGAACACAACTCCGGCGGACTGGGGCATGGCCTGTCGGTGGCCGTGGGCATGGCGATTGCCGGCAAGCTGGACAAACGTGACTACCGGGTCTTTTCCTTGCTCGGCGACGGTGAACTGGCCGAAGGCTCCAGTTGGGAAGCAGCCATGACCGCGGCCCACTATGATCTGGACAACCTGGTGGTCCTTGTAGACCGCAACGGATTGCAGATCACGGGATCCACAGAAGATGTCAACGGGCTGGAGCCTTTGGTCGACAAGTTTGTCGCCTTTGGGTTTGCTGTGCGCTCGGTGGATGGAAACGACATCGCGGCGCTGGTCGACATCCTCGATCATGCGCCCTTTGCAGCGGGCAAGCCATCGCTCATTCTGTGCCATACGGTCAAGGGAAAGGGTGTCAGCTTCATTGAAAATGCGGTGAACTGGCACCATCACGTGCCCACGGCCCAAGAATACGAGATCGCCACGGCGGAACTCGATGCAGCAGCAGCGCAACTGATGGAGGCGCCGCAATGGAGCTAGGAAAAGCCAATCAGGATGTGTTCAGCGCCACGCTGCTGGAGCTGGGTCGAGAAAACCGGGACGTGTTGGTCGTGACCAGCGACTCCCGCGGGTCGGGCAAGCTGGTGGCTTATGGGCAAGAACTTCCAGAGCAGATGGTCGAAGTCGGTATTGCTGAGCAAAACCTGGTCGGCGTCTCCGCCGGGCTGGCGTCTGCGGGCAAGTTAGTCTTTGCCGTTTCACCGGCCTGCTTCCTGACGGCGCGTGCATTGGAGCAGATCAAGAACGACGTGGCCTATTCGGATCGGCCGGTCAAGCTGGTCGGCATCAGCGCGGGCGTCTCCTACGGTGCGCTGGGGTCGACACACCATTCGTTGCACGACTACGCCGCGCTGCAGGCCATCAACAACATCGATATCGTGACCCCGGCCGACAATTTTGAAACCCGGGAAGTGGTCAAGGCGGCTATCAAGCACGACCGCCCACTCTATCTGCGCTTCGGCAAGAAGGCCATGCCCAATTTGCACGGACCGGATGCGACATTTGAGATCGGAAAAGCGATCACGCTCTCTACCGGCAGCGACGTGACCTTCATCGCCACTGGCGAGACGGTCTGGCGTGCGGTGGCGGCGGCGGAGCTGCTGCAAGCGGAAGGTTTATCGGCCGGCGTGATCAGCATGCACACGTTGAAGCCGCTGGACGAAGAGGCCGTGTTGGAAGCAGCGGAGCGCAGCGCGGCGCTGATCACTGTCGAAGAGCACAGCATCTATGGCGGCTTGGGCAGCACCTGCGCATCGTTGTTGATGGAGCATGGCTTGCACAACCCGTTCAAGCGGGTCGGCATTCCTGACGAATATACGGTCACCGGCAGCCAGGACGAGATCTTCGCCCATTACGGAATCACGCCGGAGGGGTTGGCGCTCTCCGCCAAATCGTTGCTCGGCTAGAGATGGCCATCGGTTGGTTCGCACGCAATTCGAGCGAGTAGAATCGTTCTGACCGGGTTGTTCGTGCAGACCCGTGCGCACCGTAGGTTGGATTATCAATCCAACCAGCCAAGCATAGCCCAGCCAGGCAGAATACCATTCCGCCCTGCACCAAGGCCCGACACCAAGGTATATATCGTGGACACCAACATCTTAGCCATCGACCAGGGGACGACCAATACCAAAGCCGTACTCGTCGATCGGGGCGGTGAGGTGACCAAGCGCGCAGCGCGCGGGCAATCGGTGAGCTATCCGCAGCCGGCTTGGGTCGAACAGGATCCGATGGTCATCTGGCGCAATGTGCAGACGGTCATCGATGAATGTCTGCAAGACAGTCCCGATATCGCCGCCATCGGCGTCTCCAATCAGCGTGAGTCGGTGATCCTCTGGGAACGGGCGAGCGGACGACCGGCCGGCCCTTGCGTGGTCTGGCAATGCCAGCGCGGGGCAGCACTCTGCCAGACGTTGCGAGAGCAGGGTTTGGCGCCGCTGGTGCAGGAGCGGACCGGTCTGACGCTGGACTCCATGTTCTCAGCCTCCAAAATGCGCTGGCTGCTGGATCACGCAGAAGATGGACGTACACGGGCGGAGGCCGGCGAGCTTTGCCTGGGCACAGTCGACAGTTGGGTGTTGTACAACCTGACCGGTGGTTTGGTCTTCGCCTGCGACATGACCAACGCCTCACGTACTCAGTTGTTCAACCTGAGCAGCCTGACCTGGGACCCGGATCTGCTGGACATCTTCGGCATCCCGGAAGCCGCGCTGCCCGAGGTGAAGCCGTCCAGCACGATCTACGGCGAAACGGTGGCCATGGGCAATCTGCCCGCAGGTATCCCCATCGCCTCAATGATCGGCGATTCGCATGCAGCGCTTTTCGGCCATGCCGGCTTCCAACCGGGGTCGATCAAGGCCACCTACGGCACGGGTTCCTCGTTGATGACGCCGACGGCGATACCGGTCGCTTCGCAGAATGGGCTGGCGACGACGGTGGCCTGGGCGCAGGAAAGCGGCCCGACGTACGCGCTGGAGGGCAACATCTATGTCACCGGCGCGGCGGTCGAATGGCTGGGACAACTGCTCAACCTGTCGGATGCCGGCGAAGAGATCGAACAGATGGCATCTGAGGTGGAAGATAACGGCGGCGCCTACTTCGTCCCCGCTTTTGTGGGCTTGGGCGCGCCCCACTGGTCAGACTCGGCCCGAGGCCTGATGGCCGGCTTGACTCGCGGCACGACGCCGGCGCACCTGGCCCGCGCCACGCTGGAGTCCATCGCCTATCAGATTCGCGATGTCTTCGACGTGATGCAGGCCGAGGCGGGCACGGCGTTGCAGATGCTGCTGGCCGACGGCGGCCCCAGCCAGAACGATCTGCTCATGCAGTTCCAGGCCGACATCATCGGATGTCCGGTGGTGCGCAGC
The DNA here is from genome assembly GCA_963765875.1 of uncultured Chloroflexia bacterium. Classification (GTDB taxonomy): domain Bacteria; phylum Chloroflexota; class Anaerolineae; order Caldilineales; family Caldilineaceae; genus JAWKOK01. The sequence continues at coordinate 38,126 of CAVXYK010000027.1, read as the reverse complement.
TCATCGCCGGTCGTCTCGGCGCTGGGCGCGGCCTATCTGGCAGGGCTGGCGGTCGGTGTCTGGGACTCGGAAGATGAGATTGCAGTCTTGCCGCGCGGACAGGAGCGGTTTGAGCCACGGATGTCTTCGCAAGAGCGCGAGCGATTGTACGGCGGGTGGCAGGCAGCAATAGCGAGAACCACGTTAGCGGTTTAGGACAGAATTTACCAGAGGCACAATTCTTGTGCCGTCTCAACATTTCGGAGCCGCGTGCGTCGCACGCTCCACGGTCTATTGAGAAGATATTAATCCCTGACATCAATGCATGCCGACACATGAAAGGGGCAAATGCCAATGAACTGAAGCTAGAAATGACCAAACATGAGGAGACAGAAGATGGGGATGCCGTGCACTGCCAAGTTACCCGGCATCCCCAAAGGATGACTGTACAGATAGGAGCACAGTCCGGCGTGTTGCCGGTTTGAGCTGCTGCCGCAAGTCGGTTGCTATTGTACAGCAATAGCAACCATTCTCCTCAAACAGTGCACTTTGCGGCAGGGAACAGAAGCCCGTTTTTCTTCAGAGCGTGAACAACTGGAGTCGAGTTCAAGCGAAATTTGCCTCCCCCGAACATAGGAGAATAGAGATACCATGAAAACTGTACAACGAGTGACAACCTTGCTCATCCTAATGCTTGCCTTGATCGGAATGGCTGCATGTGCGCCCCCGGCGGACGCACCGCAGGAACAGGGCGCATCCGGCGAGGAAGCGCGCGCCAGCGATGGCGAAATGACCGACGTCGGCACCCCGCGCAACGAGACCCTGATCTTCCAGACATTCGACCGACAGACTTCGGATCCGAGTAATATGAATCCAATGCTGGCCTACGCACGCTGGCGCGGATTTCGGGAACTCGGCTGGGGAGCGCTCTGGGAGACGGACACCGGGACCGGTGAATCCTACGGGGAACTGGCGGACGGGCCGGCTGAAGTGCTCAACGACGAACACACCAGATTTAGAATCAACCTCAAAGAAGGGATCTACTGGAGTGACGGTGTTGAGTTCACGGCCGACGATGTGATCTATACGCTGGAGACCAATTTTGCGTGTAAGGACATTGCGACACGTGTGGGCGGCGTTGTCAACTATGTCAAAGAAGGTAGCTGGGAGAAGATTGACGACTATACAGTCGAACTCGAGACGAATAACCCGGCCTACGACATCCAGCAGAACCTGGGCGTTCGCACCTGGGGTTCAGCTTTCGTACCGCTGCCCAAGCACGTCTTTGAGAACGAGAATGCCTGCGAATTCAAGAATACCTACCCGGTTACTCTGGGGCCCTACACTGTCAAGGAATTTGATGAGACCGGGTTCTGGCAATTGTGGGAGCTGCGCGAAGATTGGGAACGCTCAGCATGGGCTGATCTGGATCAGGACGGCTACATGCCCCAATATGTGCTCTACAAGGACTATGGCCCGGAAGAGACACGCTCCCTCTCCTTTGTCCAGAACGACTATGACGTCGATACCTTCATGAGCCCCGACACCATCAAGGCTTCACAGGATCGCAACGACGCAATTACCACGTTCTCGCCCACCTTGCCGTACCACAACATGGATGATGCCTGTATCTATGGCATGTTGATCAACAATCAGAAGTCGCCCTATGACTTGAAGAACGTGCGTTGGGCGATGGCCCTGTCGCTTGACCTGGAGTCAATCGCTATGAACGCCTTGAGCGGTGAAGTGATTGTCTCGCCGTGGCCGGTGGCCGATACTCAGATTTTGCACCCTCTCTACTACGATCCCAACCAAGCGTGGCTGGAAGAATTTACCCTGGACGATGGCTACAAACCGTTTAACCCCGACTTCGGTGCTGAACTGGCTGAAACAATCTTGGCAAGCGGTGTGGATGCGGCGGAACTTCCCGAAGACACCACGGACTTTGGCATCGGCTGGTGGAACTACGATCTCGAGCAGGCTGCCAAGTTGCTGGAAGAAGAGGGCTTTACCAAGAATGCCGATGGCAACTGGCTGCTGCCCAATGGTGAAGAGTGGATTCTGAACTTGACCGTCCCTGGCGACTGGAACAAAGTCATGCAGCGGACCGGCTTCGCGGTTGCCGACAGCTGGCGCGATGCGGGTATCCAGGTGAACATCCGGCAGGTCGACAACGCCGAACATGGCGCCGTTCAACGGACCAATGCCCTGCTTGACGTGCAGTACATGTGGACCAACTGCATCTTCACACCAAGCTGGATGGGCGCCTGGCAAGAGATTGAACCTGGCCATATCAAAGCGCCCGATTCTCAGGAACGGAATGACGGCAATCGCTTCCAGTGGGACAACGAAACCGTCTATCAGTTGGTTGCGGATTCAAAATCACTGGAACAGGATTCGGACGAATTCTTTGCAAATGGTCATGCGATCATGCAGGAATTTGTGAAGGATATGGCCTGGATCAACATGATGAACATTCCGACCACTATCCCGACCAACGAGTACTACTGGACCAACTTCCCCAAGGCTGACAATTACTACGCAGTTCCCTATTCTTGGTGGAGTTCGGCCAAGGAGATTGTTGCTAGTGTAGAACCAACAGCGAATTAGCTAGCACCGCATCACAAGGGAGCAGCTCGATCTATTTGGGCTGCTCCCACTCTGACCTACACAGTTTGCCCGCTCATGGCCCATGATCTCGTGGGGCGATCCTAGCGATCGCCCGTTGTTCACATCGGGCGGGGGCCAGTTTCGCCCCTACGATATTCGGTACTTGACCTGGCAAACAGTATTACCAAGGGAATTGGACATGGCACTATTTCAGTATATTGTCGGCAGAATTGCATCGTATTTCGTAGTGCTATTTGTCGGCATTACAATCACCTTTTTCTTGCCCAGGTTTATGCCTAGCGATCCAGTTGAGCAATACATTTTTCAACTCACGGCCCAGGCGGGGCAGACCATGGCGCCAGAGGAGATAGCAGAGCTGCGTGAGACACTGAGCCAGATATACGGTCTTGAAGGCAGTCTCTTGTCTCAATATCTCGGCTTCCTCGAGCGCGTCATCCTGCATTTTGATTTTGGCCCTTCATTGTCATCGTTTCCCACACCTGTCATGGACTTCATTCTTAGAGCGCTTCCATGGACATTGGGACTATTGGTGACAACAACCTTGATAGCATGGGTGATCGGCAATCTGATTGGCTTGCTGGCCGGGTACCATCACAATAGCCGCGCCGCAACAGCGTTGGAGGTTGTCGGGGTCGTCATTTATCCGATACCTTATTATATTGTGGCCATCGTTCTGATTCTCCTGTTTGGCTACGTATGGTCGCTCTTTCCATTGACAACGACCATTCGTCCAGGGCCGTTGACCTTCGCAAAGATGCGCCTCATTCTCTATAATTCGTTTCTGCCCGCGCTGTCCATTATTGTGGTAGGCCTTGGCTTCAACATCCTCAGCATGAAGGCGCTTTCCTTCGCGCATCGGGAAGAGGGCTATGTAACCTTTGCCAGGCTGAAAGGGACACCTTCCAATACGATCATGACCCGCTACGTGGGCAGAAACTCGCTTCTGCCGCAAATTACCGGACTTACGCTCTCTCTGGGTGCGATATTCAGCGGCGCCCTGCTCATTGAAATTCTCTTTTCCTATCCGGGCATGGGCTTGCTTATGCGATCAGCCGCTGGCAGCGGTGATTACAATATGCTATATGGCACGATCACTGTGACTATCATCGCCGTTGCCACCGCGACCCTCGTGCTTGATCTGATCTATCCACTGCTTGATCCAAGAATCCGCTACAGGTAATTGTTATGAAAATGAACAACCGTTTGAAAATCGGACTCATTATTCTCACGGTCATGGTTTTGGGTAGCTTTCTTCTCCCCTTTTTCAACGACGTTGACCCAACCAAGCAAGGCACTTACGCCAAAAATTTACCTCCCAGCGTTGAGCATCTGCTCGGGACCAACAGTCTGGGCCAGGATATTTTCTGGTGGCTAGTTTATGCGGTGCGCAATTCGCTGATACTTGGGATCTCGGTGAGTATTTTCACGATCACGCTTGCTGCCACAGTGGGGCTTGTTTCAGGATATGTTGGCGGCTCGCTTGATAGGGTGATTATGACGTTTACCGATACACTTATCGCTATTCCCGTCTTCCCGATCCTGATCGTATTGGCCTCACTCATGCGCGGACAATCGTCCTTCCTGATTGTAGGAGGCATCCTTATATTCTTTGGCTGGGCGTGGGGCGCCCGGAGGATTCGATCTATGGCGCTATCCCTTCGAGAACGAGAATTTGTCAATGTGGCGAAGTTTTCCGGTGCAAACACGCTGCAAGTTGTTTTTCGGGAGATATTTCCGTATGTCTTTGCCTTCATCGTCGTTGACTTTATCAACGCCATCCTTTGGGTGATCAACACTGAAGCAGCGTTGGCGGTTATCGGTTTGTCGAACATTGAAACGCCCACGCTTGGCTCAATCGTCTACTGGGCACTAAGTTACAACGCCTTGTTTACCGGACAATACCTCTGGGTCGTGGCTCCCGTTGTTGCTACAGTAGTCCTGTTTCTGGGGCTGTTCCTGACATCGACGGGCTACAATCAGATGTATTCAACCAGGCGGGGGCACGCATGATCAAGCTCGATAACATCGTCGCCACCTATACAACCACTCGCGGGGAGGTCAATGCGGTTGACGGCGTCAATCTCTGCAATTCCTTCAGGCGAAATCGTCGGCATTGCCGGCGAATCCGGCTGCGGAAAATCGACGCTTATGAAAGTGATCTACGGCGACTTGACCTATCCCCTCTCGCTCAAGACGGGCAATGTGCAGTATGGCTTTGACCCCAATGGCCTGGAAGCGACAAACGGCCAAGAAGTCACGACAAGCGATATCAAGGAGTACTGGTTCAAGCGAATCTCGTATATTCCGCAGAGTTCGATGAGTTCCTTGAATCCGGTTATTCGCATTAGGCAGCAGTTTGTAGATTTTCTCGATCCGAGCACGAACAAAGCGCAGGTGCTAGAAGAAGTACGGGCCTATGTACAAAAGCTGGATCTCCCGCCGGAAGCCATCGACGCCTATCCACATCAGCTCTCAGGTGGCATGAGGCAAAGAATCATGGTGGCCATGGCCACATTTTTCAACCCTGAGATCATTTTGGCCGATGAGCCGACAACGGCCTTGGACGTTGTGGTCCAAAAAGGGATTCTTCTTCTGCTGATGGATCTTCAAGAAGAGATGAAGAACACGATATTTATTGTTTCTCATGACATGGGTGTTCACTACCAGATCACCCATAAAATGCTGATTATGTATGCCGCCAAGGTGATTGAGTTTGGCGACTCGGACATCATTTTCTCAAAACCGCTGCACCCCTACACAAAAATGCTGATTGAATCCCTGCCGACCATCGGCGATGCTCACCTTCGAGAGGGTGTGTCCGGTCGGCCGCCAAGCCTGTGGGAAGACCTCAAGGGGTGTCGTTTTGCGGATCGATGCCCATTGGCCACCGAGCTCTGCCAAACGACCGAGCCTGAGTTTAAGGAATACGCGCCAGGACACTTTGCAGCCTGTCATTACGCCGAGCTTGCCTAGTTCAGCCTCCCGCCGGGATTCACTAGCCAATAGATGAGATAGCAGTTTTACCATGCCTACAATTCTGAAAACCGACAATTTAACCAAAGTATATAAGCTGGGTGGCTTCATAAACAGAGTCAAAATTAACGCTCTGGACGAGGTCAACTTGAACATTGAGAGCGACGAACCAGTGATTATCAGTGTCGTCGGCGAGTCAGGCAGTGGGAAAACCACCCTGGCCAAAGTGATTCTGCGCCTGACGAAACCAACCTCCGGAAGTGCTGTCGTTTATGATCGATTAGTCGTAGGAAAAGGCGATAAATCATCAAATCGTGAATTCCTTAATAGAGTACAGCCAATTTTTCAAAATCCGTTTGAGGCGTTTAGCAGTCATCGCACGGTAGACACCTACCTTTATGACACGGCTGTTCATGTCGCAGGCTTGAGCAAAACGGAAGCCGTTGATGCAATGACAGACGCGTTGCGTTTGGTGGGGCTTGAATATCGAGACGTTCGTGGTAAATACTCAAATCAGTTCTCCGGTGGTGAGCTGCAACGGGTGTCCATTGCTCGCGCGCTAATACCGTATCCCGAAATCATTATTGCCGACGAACCGGTTAGTATGATTGATGCTTCTTTGCGAATGAACATCATCAATCTCTTTCTGTCATTGAAGGAGGAGTTTCAGCGCAGTTTCCTCTACATTACCCACGACCTGGCTACGGCCTATTACATCAGTGACTATCTAGCGGTGATGTATCGGGGCAGCATTGTTGAATTTGGTGATGCAAGGTCGATTCTCACGGACCCACAACATCCCTATACCCAACTGCTGCTTGACTCCATCCCTGCAATCGGGCGCAAGTGGGATCGACAACTGTTGAAGCTATCCGACATCGAGGCCAAAGAGTATCAAGTGACCGGCTGTCGCTTCTGCAATCGTTGTCCGATCGCTGAAGAAAAATGTACCATTGAACGCCCACCCGCCATTAAGAAGGCGGATGGGCGAGACGTCTATTGTCACTTCGCATGATGGCCTGTTTATCGAAGGGATGTGATGAACGTATACGATATGGCCTATGGCAATACGGATGATGAGTATCACGAAATTTGTGACTTCCTCAATGTGCTGTCGACAAGAGACCCGTTCATGCATTGGGAATCCGGGAGGATGAATTTTTGGAGATACAATGTCCATGCCAACAAGGAACCCCAAGATCGATTCTTCAGGGAGAACGTGCATATCTGGCGGACACCTAACCAGGGCATCATTGGCCTCTGTGTCTCGGAATATGGCGGGAATGACCTGTTTATCGAAGTCCTGCCAGCCTATCACGAAATCTATCCTGATATTTTCCGCTGGATAGAAACCACCTGGGCGGCCACACGAACAGCTATCGAAATTGACGTGTTTAGCGGTGATACACACAAAATCCACCGACTAGAAACGGAGGGATTCTCCTTCGTGTGCCATTTTGAAAACAAGAGGACCTACGATTTGGCGCAGATTGATCTCGACTATGACCTGGAAGAAGGGTTCACCGTCCAGGCATTTTCAGAATCTCTCGATTTTGCGGGCAGAGTCGCTCTTGTACAGAGCGCCTTCGGGAATGCCGGATATACGGTAAACAACGTGAAAAGTTTGATGGCGTCGCCCGACTACATTGATGAATATAACCTGTCGGTCGTCTCCCCCGACGGACGACAGGTCGCGTATTGTATTGGGTGGCATGAACAAGCCAAAGCAGGTTGCGGATACATTGAACCGGTCGGCACTCACGCTGCGTATCGACAGCGAGGGTTTGCCAAAGCCATCAACAGAGAATGTTTTAGGCGCATGAAGGCCAATGGCATCAGCACCGTTGAAATTGCATCGCGTGCGGAACCGGATATCGCCAATTTCCTCTATGACTCGCTGTCTCCACAGACCAAACGAGAAGTGCACAAATATGGGAAGACCGTGTGATGGACCTGTCGAAGTGCACGGCAAACCATGAATCGCTATTCACAACAAGCAGAGGCTCTAGATCTCATGACTGAGAGAATCTTCAACACCACTGTCGAACGATGGGGCATTTTTGAAATCGCTCTGGATGGCCCGGCATCCGGGAATCCGTTCGTCGACGTGACCTTGAGCGCTGAATTCCGCCAACAGAACCGCGTGCTAGAGCCGGACGGTTTCTACGACGGCGATGGCGTCTATCGCGTGCGCTTCATGCCGGACATGCCGGGCGAATGGACCTATGTGACCAAGAGTAATGTGGCTACGCTCGACGGTCAGACCGGATCGTTTATCTGCTCGTCTGCGGGTGAAGGCAACCATGGTCCGGTCCATGTGCACAACCAATTTCACTTCGCCTACGCCGACGAAACGCCCTACTACTCATTCGGCACCACCTGCTACGCCTGGGCGCACCAGGGCGATGCGCTGGAGGAGCAGACCTTGGAGACGCTCAAGACTGCGCCCTTTAACAAGATGCGCATGTGCGTTTTCCCCAAGGACTATATCTACAACGAAAACGAACCGGTCTACTACCCGTTCGAACGCGATGGTGATGGCATCAGCGACACCACCCGCTTTGACCCTGCCTTCTTTCGCCACTTCGAACAACGGGTCAGTGATCTGCTCGATCTGGGCATCGAGGCCGACATCATCATCTTTCACCCCTATGACCGCTGGGGCTATTGCGAGATGGACGCTGAGAGCGACTATCGCTATTTGCGCTACCTTGTGGCGCGGTTGGCCGCCTATCGTAATGTCTGGTGGTCCATGGCCAATGAGTACGATTTCTTGCTCGATACCAAGCCCATGTCACAATGGGATCAATACTTCAAGATCGTCCAAGAGAAAGATCCATACCAGCATCTGCGTTCGGTCCACAACGGCAACCCCGAGATGAACTATGATCACACCAAGCCGTGGATCACCCATGCCAATATCCAGAACTGGGATGTCAAGCGCACGCTCGAATGGCGAGAGCGCTACGGTAAACCCATCGTCAATGACGAGTGCGAGTACGAGGGCAATATCCCGCGGCCTTGGGGCAACATCAGCGCCCAGGAACTGGTCCACCGCTTCTGGATCACGTTCGTCCGTGGCGGCTATGCGGGCCATGGTGAGACCTATGTGCATCCGGACGACATTCTCTGGTGGGGCAAGGGCGGCGTGCTGCATGGCGAGAGCTGGCAACGCATCGCCTTCCTGCGGGAGATTTTCGAGGAACTGCCGCCCGGCGGTCTTGAGCCAATGGTCGGTCGATGGGAATGGACGCGAGTTTCGGCCGGCATGGCCGGCGAGACCCGCATTCTCTACTTCGGCGAGCATCAGCCCGTGCAGTGGGCTACCGGTCTGCCTTTGGACGACGGGGACTACGAGATCGACATCATCGACACGTGGAACATGACGATCACGCCGGCGAAGCCAGGCCCGCTGCCGGTCTCCCCGGCGGTGCGCGGTGTCGTGGCTGAACCTGAGGCGGCCTTCGGCGTTGAACTGCCGGGCAAGCCACATATTGCGTTGCGGGTGCGTCCGAAGTGATATTTGTCACAGATGGACACAGATAAAAAATCGATATTCACAGATGATAATTGATTGATTCCAGTGTGATGAGTGGTAACTATCTCGAAATCAGTGGGGATCAAGAGCTATCTGTGGTAGGAGAAGCGAAAGAATGGTGTCGAGTATGGATACTATCAGCACGATTAGCCGGTTGGGGAGCCCCCCTAGCCCCCCAACCTTGGGGCGAACGCTTGGCCGCCACAGCAGTGCTTGGTCGGCGACTTCAGAGCGTGGACCCGCGTGGCAAGACAGGCAAAGCAAAGCCTCCCTCAAAATTGGGGGCTGGGGGGCTGAGCATGGCAGAACCCTGCTTGCAATGCTTCTGTTCATGCTTACCGCGCTACTGTCGGCCTGCACCATCGTACCCATTGAGGAGGTCGAGGCCCAGGCCAAGAGCGAGGAATTCGACCCGATAGCCTATGTAGATGCCATTTGGGAGAGCGAAGTGCGGCCGGCCATCATCGAGAACGCGGTCGATCTGCCGACGGTGCTTAACGCCATCGAGGCAGACTTGGAGACAGGCGGAGCCGAGCATGGCATCTTCATCGGCGGCGCCTACAACTTCATGGTCAAGGGCAGCGGCGTCATCGATGAGGTGTTCACCGAGTCCAAGAACGGTACCGTGGTCGTCGATCTGGAAGGCTATGATGGCCCGGCCAAACTCATCGTCCAGGTCGGCCCGCTGATTCGCGGCAATTCTGTTCGTGATGCCACCGGTCTCATCGAATTCGGTGAGTTCAAGGAGCAGACCGAGTTCGGCCAGGTCTCCAAAGCGATCAACAAACGTGTGGCGTCCGATGTGCTCGGCGACGTCGATCTGGAGAATCTTTTGGGCAAGACGGTCAATTTCGACGGCACATTCTCGGTCAGCACCATCAACCAGACCAGCATCGATCTGAGTGAGATCACGGTTGCGCCGGTGACTTTTGAGGTTGAGTGAGCGATTTTGTCACAGATGGACACGGATGTTGCTCGGACTTCGACAAGCTCAGCCGAACGATGGGACACAGATATTATTGATGGTGGTATGAGGGATACTACAACGGATTTCGAATAGAACGGATTTGGTCTCTTCCAGCGAGAAATTTCGGACAATCCGTTGCTGTTTGACTCGTCGCCGATTACAGTTTCCGTCAGGGAAGTCAGTAATCCGTTTCATTCAAAATCCGTTGTAGTCTTCTGGGAATTAACCCAATGTGGGACACAGCTATGAGCGTACGCGAACCAATTCAGGTTGACGAGCCGGCTGTCGATGACACCGTCGTTGATGACGTCGTGCTGCGGGCGGTCGATATCACCAAGGTCTTCCCAGGCACGATTGCGCTGGACAAGGTGAACTTCAACGTCTACCGGGGCAAGGTCAACGTGCTGGTGGGCGAAAACGGCGCGGGAAAATCTACGCTGATGAAGGTTTTGGCCGGTGTTGAACGGGCCACCGAGGGCGAGCTTACGCTCGACGGCGAGGCGCTCGAAATCCACTCGCCCCACGATGCGGCCAAGCATGGGATCGGCATCATTTACCAGGAGATGAATCTCTTCCCGAACCTGAATGTCACCGAGAACATCTTCATGGCTCACGAGGTGCTCAAGGCCGGTGTCGTCATCGACCGCAAGGAGCAGAGGCGGATCACTCAAACGCTGCTGGACAGACTGGAGCAGGAGATCGGGCCGGACGAGATGGTCAGTAACCTACGCATTGGCCAGCAGCAGATCGTGGAGATCGCCAAGGCGCTGGCACAGGACGTCAACATCCTGATCATGGACGAGCCGACGTCTGCATTGAGCGCCAGTGAAGTTGCGGTGCTATTTGGCGTGATCCGAGACCTCCAGGCCAACGGCGTTTCTATCATCTACATCTCCCACAAGCTGGACGAACTGCTGCAGATCGGCGACTACGTCACCGTGCTGCGTGACGGCAAGCTGATGGCGGAGCGTCCGGCCGGCGAAATCGACGTGCCGTGGATCATCGAGCAGATGGTGGGGCGCAACCCGGCGTCACTCTTCCACTATCAGAAGCGTGATCTCGGTGAAGAGTTGTTACGAGTCGACGAGATGGTGCTGCCAAGTGTCGGCGGCTTCACAGTGGATCATGTTTCGCTCAGTCTGCGAAGAGGCGAGATCCTGGGCATCTACGGTCTTATGGGCGCAGGACGATCCGAGCTATTCGAAAGCCTGCTCGGGCTGCACCCGGAAGCGACCGGTCAGGTCTGGCTCGACGGCGCGGAGGTCAAGACGTCGAGCATCCGCAAGCGCATCCAGTTGGGCATGACCCTTGTGCCGGAGGATCGCCAGCGCGAGGGGCTGGTGCAGAGTATGTCGGTCTCCGACAATATGCTGCTGGCCAGCCTTCAGAAATACCTCAACGGATTCTATCTCTCCAAAAAGAAAGAAGCGGCCGGCGTAGATCGCATGGTCGACGAAATGTCGGTCAAGACAGCCAGTTCACACCAGTTGGTCTCAGCCCTGAGCGGTGGCAACCAGCAGAAAGTCGTCGTGGCCAAGAGCTTGCTGACCGAACCGGAAGTGATGCTGCTGGACGAACCGACACGCGGCATTGACGTCGGCGCCAAGGCTGAGATCTTCGAGATCATGAATCAACTGGCCAGCGAAGGCTACGGCATCCTCTTTGTCTCGTCGGAACTGAAAGAGGTGCTGGCCATGTCAGACCGCATTCTGGTCATGTCAAAGGGCAAGATCACCGGCGAGTTTGATCGGGATGAGGCGACAGAGGAGAAACTGGTGGAAGCGTCCTACGTTGGGCATGGCCCATCCGGAAAGCACGACGACGGAGACATTTCGTAGGTCCGACTTGCAGTCGGACGAGTATCAAAATTCAGACAATCACACAACACGTGTGACCTTTGATCGAAAAGGAATTGAAGATGAGCCAAGCGCAAGCGACCGTATCTACAAATCGATTCAGCAGCTCGGAACTGAAGCAGTTGTTGCTGCGCGGACGGGCGTTCATTGCGCTTTTTGTGCTCGTCATCGTCTTCTCGATCCTCTCGCCTACCTTTCTAACGCCGGCCAACATCGTCATCATGTCCAAGCATGTGGCCATCAACGCCATTCTGGGTATCGGCATGACCTTCGTCATTCTCACCGGCGGCATCGATCTTTCAGTCGGCTCCCTCGTCGGCCTCTGCGCCATGATCGCAGGCGGACTTATCAACGAAGGCATTATCCTGGAGATGTTTGGTGTAGTGGTCTATCCACATGTCTGGACCATTATGCTGATGACACTAGCGGCAGGCGTATTCATGGGCGGTATCAGCGGTCTCATCATCACCCGATTTAATGTAGCGCCCTTTATTGCGACGCTGGGCATGCTCTACGTTGCACGCGGGCTGGCACTGTTGCGCTCCAACGGCAATACCTTCGCCAATCTGGTGGGCCGTGAAGAGCTTGGCAACGCCGGTTTCCCCACACTGGGAGCAGGAGATTTTTTGGGCATCAACTACTCGATTTGGATCATGATCGTCTTCGCTCTGGTCGCAGCCTTCGTGACCCAGCGCACGCCGTTCGGACGCCAGGTCTATGCCATCGGCGGCAATGAACGAGCGGCCGAATTGTCGGGCGTGCCCGTTAAGCGGGTCAAGACCATCGTCTACATGATCTCCGGATTCTGTGCGGCCACAGTGGGTCTGATCATCTCGTCCCAGCTGGTGGCGGCCCATCCGGCGACGGGTACATTTTTTGAGTTGAACGCAATTGCAGCCGTGGTTCTGGGCGGTACTTCCCTGTCTGGAGGGCGAGGAAGCATCGGCGGCACCATCATCGGAGCCTTTGTCATTGGGGTACTGACTGACGGGTTGATTGGATTGGGCGTCTCGTCCTTCTGGCAGCAAGTCATCAAAGGCGCAGTGATCGTGCTTGCAGTGATCATCGATCAGGTCCAGGCACGGATGCAAGAGCGTGCAGCATTGCAGCGCCAGCAGCAGTTGGCGTAGGGATTTTGTCACAGTCGATCAACATTTTCACGTTTTCTAAGGAGATTCCACACATGAAGAATCGAAAGTTGTTTGTTATCCTGAGCCTGCTGCTCGTGGCCCTGCTGGTTCTGGGCGCCTGTGGCGGTGGCGACGAGGCGCCTGCTGAAGAGCCGGCTGCCGCTGAAGAAGCCGCTGTTGAAGAGGCCGCTGAGGAACCCACAGAAGAACCGGTAGAGGAAGCTGCTGAAGAGCCTGCAGAGGAACCGGCTGAAGAAGCTGCCGCATCCTCCAACCTTATCGTTGTGATCACGCCGTCGCATGACAACCCGTTCTTTGGCGCCATGGCCGACATCGCCGTGGCCAAGGCCGAGGAACTGGGCTACGAGACGCTCTCGCTGGTCCACGATGACGACGCCAACAAGCAGGATGAACTGTTCGACACGGCCATCGCCCAGGGCGCAGCCGCCATCATCCTCGACAACGCCGGGGCCGATGCCAGTATCGCCGCCGTGCAGAAGGCGGCCGACGCCGGTATCCCCAGCTTCCTGGTCGATCGTGAGATCACCCAGGAAGGCGTGGCCGTTGCCCAGATCGTCTCCAACAACTACCAGGGTGCGACCCTGGCCGGCGAGTACTTCGTCGAAATGATGGGTGAGGAAGGCCAGTACGTCGAGTTGACGGGTAAGGACTCGGACACCAACGCCCACGTCCGCTCTCAAGGCTACCACGACGTGATCGATGAGTACACGGACCTGGAGATGGTGGCCCAGCAGACGGCCAACTGGAACCAGACCGAGGGCTTTGATGTCATGGAGACCATCCTGCAGGCCAATCCTGACATCAAGGGCGTCATTGCAGGTAACGACACCATGGCCCTGGGTGCGCAGGCTGCGCTGCTGGCCGCCGGCCGTGACGACGTGATCGTCGTCGGCTTCGACGGCTCGGACGACGCCATCGCCTCCATCGTGGCCGGGGAACTGGACGCCACTGCGCTCCAGCCCGTGGCCGAGATGGCCAATCAGGCCGTGATCCAGGCCGATGCCTACATCCGGAACGGTAGCAGCGACCTGCCCGAGAAGCAGTCCATCGACATGGTCCTGCTCACACCGGACAACGCCGGCGACTACGAGCGCTTCGCACCCAAGGCAGGCGCCGCTGAAGCTGCCGCAGAGGAAGCAACCGAAGAGCCCACTGAAGAGCCGGCCGAAGAAGCTGCCGCCACAGGCGAGGGCCAGTTGATCGTCGTGATCACGCCGTCGCATGACAACCCCTTCTTCGGCGCCATGGCCGACATCGCTGTGGCCAAGGCTGAAGAGTTGGGCTACGAGACCCTCTCGTTGGTCCATGACGACGACGCCAACAAGCAGGATGAACTGTTCGACACGGCCATCGCCCAGGGCGCAGCCGCCATCGTGCTCGACAACGCCGGCGCCGATGCAAGTATCGCTGCCGTGCAGAAGGCGGCCGACGCCGGTATCCCCAGCTTCCTGGTCGACCGTGAGATCACCCAGGACGGCGTGGCTGTCGCCCAGATCGTTTCTAACAACTACCAGGGCGCGACCGTGGCCGGCGAATACTTCGTCGAGCTGATGGGCGAAGAGGGTCAGTACGTTGAGTTGACCGGCAAGGACTCGGACACCAATGCCCATGTCCGTTCCCAGGGCTACCACGACGTCATCGACGAGTATCCCGACCTGGAGATGGTCGCCCAGCAGACCGCCAACTGGAGCCAGACTGAGGGCTTTGACGTCATGGAGACCATCCTGCAGGCCAACCCGGACATCAAGGGCGTCATCGCAGGCAACGACACCATGGCCCTGGGTGCGCAGGCTGCGCTGCTGGCCGCCGGCCGTGACGACGTGATCGTCGTCGGCTTCGACGGCTCGGACGACGCCATCGCCTCCATCGTGGCCGGGGAACTGGACGCCACCGCGCTCCAGCCCGTGGCCGAGATGGCCAATCAGGCCGTGATCCAGGCCGATGCCTACATCCGGAACGGCAGCAGCGACCTGCCCGAGAAGCAGTCCATCGACATGGTCCTGCTCACACCTGAGAACGCCGGCAACTACGAGCGCTTCGCACCGAAGCAGTAACTAACTTGAACTAGATCAGAAAAGAAATCCACCGCGGATTTGCGGGATGACACGGATTTGCACGGATAAAGAAAAAAAATCCGTAGAAATCTGGAGAATCCGCGTAATCCGCGGTGAATTTCTTTCTGGACAAGGAGCTAGCTATGATTGACAGACCCAAGCTGGGTGTGATCGTTACGAATCGAAACTTCTTTGCCGATAGCCTTGTGCAGGAGGGACGTGGCCAGATATTGGCGGCGCTGGAGAAGATGGGTGTCGACGCAGTCTGCGTGACGCCGGAAATGACGCCGCTGGGTGCGGTCGAGTCGTGGGGCGATGCCAAGAAATGCGGCGCACTCTTCAAAGAACATCAGGATGAAATCGTCGGCATCCTGGTCTCACTGCCCAATTTCGGCAACGAGAAGGGTGTGGCCGACGCCATCCGTCTCTCCGGCCTCAATGTGCCTGTGCTGGTCCATGCCTTCCCCGACACGACGCAGCAGTTGACCGCGGCAGGGCGTCGAGATGCCTTCTGCGGCAAGCTGTCAGTGACCAACAACCTCTACCAATACGGCATCGACTTCAGCGTAACCGAAAACCATGTCATCGATCCGGCATCGGATGAATTTGTGCGCGAGTTGGATGCTTTCGTGCGTCTCTGCGCCGTGGTCAAGGGAATGCGCAGTGTGCGCCTGGGCGCCATCGGCGCGCGACCGCAGGCCTTCAACACGGTGCGCTATTCCGAGAAACTTCTGGAAGCCAATGGCATTTCGGTGACGACGTTGGACATGTCCGAGATCTTCGGCTGGTCAGAGAAACTGGCCGACAGTGATCAGCGCGTGGCCGACAAACTGGCCGAGATCCGAGGCTATGCCAAGGCCGATGCCGCGCCGCCGCCATCGCTGATCAAGATGGCCAAGCTGGGCATCGTCATTGGCGACTGGATGGACGAGTATGAGCTCGACGCTACGGCTATCCAGTGCTGGGAGACGTTGCAGAACAACTACGGCATCAATGCCTGCACCATCATGAGCATGATGAGCGACCGCTTCATGCCCAGCGCCTGTGAGGTCGACATCGCAGGCACGCTCTCCATGGTGGCGCTGCAACTGGCCTCGCGAGCGCCTGCCGGCCTGGTTGACTGGAACAACAACTACGACGACGAGCTGGACAAGTGCCTCTATTTCCATTGCGGCAACTGGGCTAAGAGCCTGGTTTCGGAGATCGAGATCATCCCGGCCGAGGTGCTGGGCACGACGTTGGGCGAAGACAATACCTGGGGAGCGGTCAATGCGCGTGCGCTGGCCGGGCCCATGACCTATGCGCGCATCGACACCGATGATCGCAAGGGCGTGATCAAGACCTACATTGGCCAGGGCGAATTCACCAACGATCCACTCTCGCTCATCTCCGGCACGAAGGCCGTGGTCGAGGTCAGTGAGCTTCAGGCATTGCTGCGCTACATCTGCAAGAACGGTTTCGCCCACCACTGCGCCATGACCCATGGCCATGTGAGCGGCATCCTGGATGAGGCGTTCAATACCTATCTGGGTTGGGAGACCTATCACCACCAGGATGATAAGCACGGGGGATGATAAACGATGAAACATTATGAACTAGGAACCACCGGCCTTCAAGTCTCGGCGATTTCACTGGGCTGCATGAGCCTGACGCCCGATCGGGAGGATCAAGGCAAAGCCGCGGTCCGGCGTGCGTATGAGTTGGGCATCAATTTCTATGATACCGCCGACGTCTACGGCCGTGGCGAATCGGAACGCATTCTGGGCGAAGCATTGAAGGAAGCCAACATCGCTCGCGAGGATGTGATCATCGCCTCCAAATGCGGCATCGTCTTTCAGGGCATGGTGCCGGAGTATGAGTACAAGGCCTATGATCTGTCGCCGGCCTACCTCAAGGCCAGTTGTGAGGCATCGCTCAAACGGCTGGGTACAGACTACATCGATCTCTATCAGATGCACCGCATCGACTACCTAACCCATCCTGAGGAGACCGCTCGCGCCCTGGAAGATCTGAAGAGCGAAGGCAAAATCCGCCACGCCGGCATCAGCAACCACACGCCCGACGAGATCCGAGCGCTGGCGAACTACGTGCGGCTGGAGAGCTTGCAGACTCAGTTCAGCCTGCTCTTCTTGGAACCGCTGGAGACTGGTCTGGCCGCGGTTGCTCATGAGAAGAAGATGAACCTGCTCTGTTGGAGTCCGCTGCACCAGGCGGTCCTGACCGGCAAAAAAGGCGTGCCCCACAGCGACTGGCAGAAGCAGCGAGACATCGGGGTCGTTGCCCAGTTGTCGCCTTTTGCAGAGCAATACGGCGTCACGATCGGACAGCTGGCGCTTGCCTGGCTACTGCAAGTGCCTGGCGGTACGATTCCGCTGGTGGGCACGGCCAACGCCGCTCACATCGAGGAGGCAGTCGCGGCTGTCGACATCACGTTGGAGCGGGATGATTGGTACGAGATGATGGTCATCGCGCGTGGACGTCCCATGCCGTGGGGCCAACGACCCTATACATATTTCAAGGAGCGATAATCAGAATGAGTGATTTTACAGTTTTCGACGTTGCCTATCCGCCCGAGGCCAAGCAGCGAGTCATTGTCAACACCGATGCCAAAAATGAAGCAGACGACCAATTTGCGATTGTCCATGCGATATTGACGCCGTCGTTCGAGCTGCACAGCATCATTCCGGCCCATTTTGGCACGGGCAAGTCCGCTACAAGTATGCAGGACAGCTACGACGAAACCATGCTGCTGCTGCGCCTGATGGGCCTGGAAGACGACATCCGGGTCGACGCCGGAGCGACGCATGCCATGCCCGATGAATCAACGCCTGTCGACTCACCCGGCGCCCAGTTGATCATCGAGGAGGCCATGAAGGACGATGACAGGCCCCTCCATATCGCCTTCTACGGGCCGGTGACAGACATCTCCTCTGCGCTGTTGCTTGAGCCAAAGATTGAATCCCGAAATATTCGCGTACTCTGGATCGGCGGGGGAGATTGGCCAAACGGCGGTCGAGAATACAACCTCTCAAATGACATACCGGCCGCCAATGTGTTGATGAGGTCAGACCTTGAGGTGTGGCAGATACCCAGAACGACCTACCGAACCATGAGCGTCGGCTACGCCGAACTGATCGAGAAAATGTATACTCAGGGCGAGATCGGTAAGTACCTGATCGATCAACTCGTCGAGCACAACGCCATGACTCGCCCTGAGATGGAATATCGCTCTTTAGGCGATTCTCCCTGCATCGGCATCATCATGGATCCTGAGTGCGGGCAGTGGACATGGCGTCCAGCACCCACGTTTGACCAGCAAATGCACTACATCCACAGCGGGCAGTATCGTCCTATTCGCGTCTACGATAACGTGAACACGCGCTTCATCCACGAGGATCTCTTCGCCAAGCTGGCGCAGTTCATCCGGCGCGGATCGCGGCTTTAAGGCTTTTCCAAGATAATAATTACCCGGATGTGGTCAAAGCCTCAAGCTATTCCAGGCAGAAGTGTTTCAAGCAAAGAAGCCCTATTGGCCTGGAATAGCCTAAGTCCGGAGGTAAAACCGTGCTGATTGGAATCGACTGGGGCGGCACCAAGATCGAAGGCGTCGCCATGCAGGAGAACGGTGTCGAGCTGCTGCGTCTACGGCAACCAACGCCCAGACACGACTACGCTGCCTGTATTGAAGAGATCGTTTCGCTGGTTGCTGCCCTTGAAGCAGAGACCGGTCAGCGCGGCTCCATCGGCGTCGGCATCCCGGGCTCGCTAGAGCCGGTCAGCCGGCTCGGCAAGGGCGCCAGTTCAACCTGGCTGCTGGGCCGTCCGGTCGAATCCGATCTGACACAGGCGACTTCAACGCGAGATCCGGGTTGAGAATGACGCCGACTGTTTTGCCGCTTCTGAAGCCCTTGACGGCGCGGGCGTAGGCTACAACGTGGTATTCGCCGTGATTCTGGGATCAGGCGCAGGTGCGGGAATCGCCGTCGGTGGGAAAGCGCACCACGGTCCCAACAACTGCGGCGGTGAATGGGGCCACAATCCGCTCCCCTTTCCAGACAGCACCGAACTGCCTGGCAAGCCGTGCTATTGCGGACGCCACGGCTGTCTGGAAACCTGGGTGTCGGGGCGGGCATTTGAGTCGCAATACAGAGAACATACCGGCGAGGAACTCAAAGCGGTAGAGATTATCGCCGAGAAACGACAGGGCGACAGGCTCTGCAATCTGCTGTGGGATCGCTATGTGGATCGAGTTGCGCGTGGACTTGCAACGGTCATCAACTCGCTTGACCCCGATGTGCTTGTGATGGGCGGCGGCATGTCCAATATCGAAGAACTACACGAGGAATTGCCGGTGGCGCTAGCAAAGCGCACATTCTCAACCGTCTTTCATACCCCGATTCGCAAGGCCGCGCATGGTGACTCCAGCGGCGTTCGCGGCGCGGCCTGGCTGTGGCATTGACGTCGTACGCCCCCCCAAACTCATGAACGATAGGGAACCATGGACGATCAGAAAAAGTCTACCGCCCCGCTTGTCAATCCACAGATCGCAGCGCGCTATGAATTTGCGCTCACCCTGATCCGCGAGGCGGGGGACCTGGCAGAGAGCTACTTCAAACAGCGCGACTCGTTGATGGTCAAGAGCAAGGGCTTTCAGGACATGGCCAGCGAAGCCGATCTCAATACCGAACTGCTGATCCGGGAACGCTTGCGGACAACGTATATCGATGATGCATTTTTCGGTGAAGAAACCGGCTTGTCATCGTTTCAGCCCGATCAGGGCATCTGGATCGTCGACCCCATCGACGGCACGCAACCTTTCATCTCCGGCATGTCCGGTTGGTGCGTCTCCATCGCCTTTGTCCAGGCCGGCACACTGGAGTTCGGGATGGTCTTTGCGCCGGCCCGGGAAGAGTTGTTTGCCGGCGGAAGGCATCATCCGGCAACGCTGAACGGTCAGCCGGTGGAAAAACATGCCGGCAACTCAATCACGGAGGGCATCGTTGGCGTCGGCTACTCGCCGCGGGTCACCCCGGATGAGTTTCTCGCCTTCTTCTCACCCTTGCTCAAGGCCGGCGCGATGTTCTACTGGGACGGCTCTGGTGCGCTGGCGCTCTGTTATCTGGCCGCCGGCCGGCTGGTGGGATATGTCGAGGCTCATATCAATTGGGTGTGTTCAAAATCGGTTGAAGGATCCTCCGGGAGGATGATGACGGCAAACTTGCACTGTGCGGCACTCCTCCCGGAGGGTCTCGGGGCGCTCAACTCATTTTGAACACACCCATATCAATTCATGGGATTGCCTCGGCGCCATTGCGGTCATTCAGGCAGCAGGTCTGCAGACTAACGATTTCCTGGCCAATGACGGCTTGCGAAAAGGCAATCGGCTCATCGCAGGCAAACCGGCAGTCTATGCCGAATTGATGGACATATGTTTCCCGTAAGGTGACATGGAGAAGAACAATGTACTACGGCGTACAGTAATATCCCGAACACTGGCCCAAGGAGCGCTGGGTCGTTGATGCTCGGATGATGCAGGAAGCAGGGATCAACGTGGTGCGCATTCTGGCCGCAGACGTACAGTGCAGTTGACGCGTCAGGATCTCGCGGGGTCGTAGGGACGTCAACCTGCTGCGTCCGTTGCGAGCATCGGACGCAGCAGCCCCAAATTCCGAGTGAACCGAGTAGTGCCACTTGAGAAGAACCTGGAGAGAAGTATGGAAAATAGCGACATCATCATAGTGCTCGGATCCCCCAACGATGCGGAGGGCAATCTGTACAGCACTGCTCTTGGCCGCTGTGAACAGGCGATGGCGTTCTGGCGTGACAATCCAGACTGTCACATACTGCTGACGGGAGGATATGGGGATCACTTCAACACAACGACAAAGCCCCATGCTCAGTACTTACAGGATCATATGATCGCTCATGGCATTCCTCGAGAGCAGATTCTCGAATTTGCCGAGAGCCGCAATACGCTCGAAGACGCTGCGCTAGCCAAGCCCATCGTTATGTCCCACGGTGCTGGCGCTGTTGTTGCGATCACTTCTGACTTTCACGTGCCACGCGCCCGTTTTATATTCACAAGAGAATTCGCTGACACACCAGTCTCTGTACTTTTTTTAGGCGTTCTCACCGATGAAGACCAGTGTGAGTTTGACTTGGTCAGCCAGAAAGCGCACGAACGCAAAGCCCTTAAGAAGTTAATGGAGGAACAGGAGTCTTTATGAAACCACAACCTTATGGTCCCACCGGCGCAAGCACAACCAAAATTGGACTTGGCGGCGCCTATCTCACTCATAGCTCCTTTGCCGATGGCGTGGCGACGGTACGCCGCGCCCTTGATCTTGGTGTGCGCTACTTCGATACCTCGCCCATGTATTGCCGTGGCGCGGCCCAGGCAGCATTGGGCGAAGCACTCGATGGCGTGACGCAGGATTTTCTGCTGGCCACGAAGCTGGGCTATTTTGCAGAACCATCTCGTTTTCACTCCAGAGACGCGCTCCTGACCCAGTTCGAAGAGAACCTCCGTCTCCTGCGCCGTGAAAGCGTAGACACATTACAACTACACGAGGCCGATTTTCACCATTGGTGGTCCACTGATGAATCTATCCAAGGGCGTCTAGAGTCAGAGCGGGCGTATGACTTCAATTCCGCGCCCGCTCTCGAAACGTTGCGAGAGATCAAGGCGCAAGGGCGGTGTCGCTTTATCGGGATCTCGGGCAATACCGCGAGCAATATGAGTCGTGTCCTGGAGAATGTGGACGTCGACACCTTCTTGTTGGCCTTCAACTACGATCTCATTCGGCGCGGCGCACGCGATATTTTGCCCGTAGCCAAAAAGAAGGGCAACGTTTGCTTGATTGGCGCTGTTTTTGCAGCGCGGTTTGGCGGTCACCCAGCCTGAGATCCTGGATAACCCGCCGGAATGGATGCGTCCGAATCTTGTTGCGCGCTATCGACAGATCTACGACCTGCAGCGTGAAAGCGGCATGACTCTGGCCGAAATGGGCATCCGCTATATCGTTGCCCAGCCCGATATTGATACCGTCATCATCGGCGCCAAATTGCCCCATGAGATCGCTGAGTGTGTTCAAGCGGCGGAGAAAGGTCCGCTGCCAGAAGATTTGATCCGAGAGATTGAAGGCTAATCCTTGACATGATCGGAGACTCATCATGAGGGTTCTTGTTGTCGGTGGCACCGGCATCATTAGCACGGGTATCTCCCGCCTGCTCTTGAAGCGCGGTGACGAAGTCATTCTCTACAATCGAGGCCAACGCCCTCCACTGTTCGAGGGTGACTACGTCACCATCAACGGTGACCGCAAAAATTTCGCGGCATTTGAAAGAGAGATGGCAGAGGCGGGGACATTCGATTGCGTCATCGATATGGTCTGCTACCTACCCGAAGAGGCGGAAAGCGCCATTCGTGCTTTCAGAGGTCGCACGGCCCAATACATCTTCTGCAGCACGGTTGATGTCTATACCAAACCCGCTGCCGTCTACCCCATCACTGAGGATACAGAGAAGCAACCCTCAATGAAGTTTATGTACGGCTACAACAAAGCGCGTTGCGAAGAATTGCTCTTTGCCGCCCACGAACGCGGTGATCTGGTCGTGACCAGCATCCGCCCGGGGCACACCTATGGTGAAGGCGGGAACAACCTCCTCCATGCGCTCGGTGTTGGCAACTATCACGTGGATCGTCTGAAAAAAGAGCAACCCATCATCGTGCATGGTAACGGTAGATCCTTCTGGCCAACCTGTCACCGCGATGATGTAGCCGTGGCCTTTGTTGGCGCTATCGGTAATACCCGGGCCATGGGCCGCGGGTATCATGTGGCTGGCGAAGAGTGGATGACCTGGGAAGGATATCATCAGGGACTGGCGAAAGCCGTTGGCGCCAAGCCGCCGGAATTTGTCTATATTCCTACCGATGCTCTGGTCCGGTTGGCCCCTCAAGAGGCCATGCTAACCGAGGTGAACTTCAGCTACAACAATCTCTTTGACAACAGAGCGGCCAGGGAAGACCTCGGCTTTCGAGTGACAATTCCTTGGGTTGAGGGCGCGCGTCGAACCATCAGATGGCTGGAAGAAAACGGGATGCGCGAAAAGAGTGAGGACTTCCCCTTGTACGATCGAATCATTAAAACGTGGCGTGAGGCGACTGGGAATCTGATAATCGGAGCATAAGGAAAAAATGACCCCATCAAATCTTCAGTTCATACAAGCGCGGACGGATCATTCACCTTTGACACGGGCGTTCTCAGGGGTATCTTACGCCAGGAGGGCCAGTCAATTGGTCTCGTCCCGGTCACGTACACAGCAGACGGCACCGATAGCGACACAGAGATCACCGGCGGCGAAGGCCTTTTTAACCACTATCGCGTCTTCACCCGCGGCAAGCGTTACGGATACGGCGCGCGACGCTGGCCGAGCACGGCAGAACTCGGTGCAGACGGCAGCGTCGAAGTCTTGTGGGAAGCGACATCGGAACGCCCCTTCGAGTTGGGCAGCACGTACAGTTGGGTCACCCCGAACACCATCGACCTAGTCACCGTCGTCCGAGCCGAGGCCAAACTAAAAGCCTTCGAAGTTTTCTTGGCCTCTTACTATCAGCCCCCCTTTATCGATTCGCGGGTCTGGGCCACGCGCGATCCACGTGGCGGTGACCAAGAAGGCTTCGTCTCAGCCGATGAAGAACTGGGTGTGTGGCTCGCCTTCCCTCGCGACAAACAAGGAGCTGACATAATTGATGACGGCCGCTGGGATCTAGCGCCTCATCCCCTGGCGTGGACGATGATGCCGTACTACGCCCTTCCGCTCGCGATCCGTCGCGACCCTGTCTCCGGGCTTACGGTGATCGTGATGGCTCAACGCGACGATTGCTTTGGCGTATTCACTCCCTACGGCGAAGAAAAACATTACTCCAACTACCTCTCTTTCTTCGGGCACGACATCGAGGCGGGCGAGAGCGCCCGCGCCCACTCACGGCTGGTCGTCTTGCCCAACCCGACGGAAACAGAGATTCGCACAATCGCGGATGAATACCTGAAGGCTTCGCATTAGCGTTCGATCTGCCCCGGTTGGACGCTTCCTATCGCCGGCGACGCCAAACATGCAAGGGTCAAACCTACAGCCGTCGAACATACAAGAGAGGAAACTTTATGCAGCACCCTATTCAAGTCACGCCGAACGGTCGTTTTCTGCAATATGAGAATGGCTCGCCCTTCTTCTATCTGGGCGATACGGCTTGGGAACTCTTTCATCGGCTTACTCTGGAAGAATCGACGCGCTATTTGGCCAACCGAGCCGCAAAAGGCTTTACCGTCATTCAGGCAGTCGTATTGGCCGAGTTGAAAGGGCTAGATGTGCCCAATGCCAACGGTGATTTGCCTCTGCTGGACCGCGACCCAACGCGCCCGAACGAAGCATATTTCCGTCACGTGGATGCAGTGATCGCCAAGACCAACGAATTGGGATTAGTGATGGGTATGTTGCCCACCTGGGGCTGCTTTTGGAAAGCTACTGATTTTAATGCCGATCCGATTTTTACGGCAGAATCGGCATATGTCTTTGGTGAATATCTGGGCAAGCGGTATCGCCATAGCGATCTGATCTGGATTTTGGGTGGCGATCGCCAAGCCGTCGATGAAGAGGAGCAGGCTATTATATACGCCATGGCTGAGGGATTAAGCGCAGGCGACGGCGGTACGCACCTCAAAACCTACCACCCGATCGGGCCGGGACGCTCTGCGGAGCTCTTCCCTGATGCTGATTGGCTGGACTTTCATATGTGCCAAACGTCCCATGCCACGCACGATCACGACAATGGCCTGCTGATTGAGGCCGACTATGCACTTGAGCCACCCAAACCTACCATCGATGGTGAGCCGCGTTACGAGACGATTCCGGTTGGCTTCTACTTCCAAAACCTCAACCGCTACGACCGCTTTGATGATTATGATGTGCGCCAGGCTGCCTATTGGGCTATGTTGGCCGGCGCTTGTGGCCACACCTATGGCAACAACAATGTTTGGCAGATGTGGGCCCCTGGACGCGACCCGGTTATTTTCGCTGACATTCCGTGGCCTGAAGCGCTCGATCATCCCGGGGCCTTTCAGATGGGCCTGTTGCGGCGTCTCTTTGAGGCATACGATTACCAACAGCTACAGCCCACCGCTACCCTTGTGGTGGTTGGTCCTAGCCACGGTGGCGCCAAAATACGTGCGGCCAAGGCAGAAGATGGCTCGTTTGCCTTTGTCTATTCGCCACGGGGTGCGCCATTCACCGTGGATCGCCAACAGCTCAATGCAACGCGTCTGAAACAGTGCTGGTTTGATCCACGGTACGGCAGCATACATCCGATTCACACTGGTGACAGCGGTGCCTACCAAACCTATACGCCGCCCACATCCGGTCGAGGCAACGATTGGCTACTGATTTTGGACGGAACAGGTGCGCCTGTAAGCAGGTGACAATTGTCTTTGAAGATATATCTTGGCCCCACAAGCCGTAAGGATAAGAGAACTTGAACACATTGCCGGAAGCAGAGAAGCATCGGGTCGTTGTGTTGACCGACATCGGTGGCGACGTTGATGACATGCAGTCCCTCACCCGGTTTTTGCTCTATGCAGACCAGTATGACATCGAAGGACTGCTTGCCACTTCCATTCGCATTTTTCCGAATGAGCCACACCGTCCCCTCGACGGCGAGCCGCAACCGCACTTCATTGTTGAATGGGTTCAGGCATATGGGCAGGTCAGAGAAAATCTCATGCAGCACAGCCAGGGCTGGCCAGAACCAGAAGCACTCCTGAGGATGATCAAGAAGGGCATCAAGACCGGGAGAAACGCTGATTTCGACATCCGCAAAGGCATCTCACTCACGCCCGACGCTCATCTTCCGCTCGATGAGATTCTCGGTGAGGGGAAAGATACCGATGCATCGCAGCATCTTATCGATGTCGTCGATCGGGACGATCCACGTCCAGTGTGGGTCGTCGTGTGGGGCGGGGTCATTGAGTTGGCCCAGGCGCTCTGGCGGATACGGAATGAACGCAGTGAAGCGGACGTCGAGAAATTTGTTGCCAAGCTGCGTGTCTATGCCTGGGGTCATCAAGATGCGGCTGGGCTTTGGATGCTGGAGAATTTCCCAACGATTCCCTACCTCGTCTCGACGGGTGGGATTCTCTATTCAGCGGATCCAAATATGCGCAGCCAGGAGTGGCTCGATACGAACGTTCGCTTTAACCACGGTCCACTGGGTGCGTTGTGTCCGCTGCGTAAGGGCGAGTTGGGCGGCGCTGACTCTGAAACCTATTTGGGGCTGATCCCCAACGGGCTGAGCGTGCCGGAGCGTCCCGATTGGGGCGGATGGGGTGGTCGCCTAAAGCTGGCTCCAGGTTCGGAGACGCAGTGGATCGATGTCGATCCCGATCCCACACCCGAAACTATGGGGGCGACCATCTCGTCGCTGGGCGCCTCACTTCCAAAACGACTACGAGGCACGCATGGACTGGTGCGTCAAATCCTTCGATGAAGCAAACCATCCCCCGCAGCCAGTACTCAACGGCGACACGTCGCTCCGGCCCGTGGAGATTAGCGCACAGCCGGGTGAACGCGTAACGCTCGACGCGACCGGCAGCAGTGATGTCGATAATGACGCGCTTACCTACGAATGGAAGTTCTACCCCGAGGCAGGGAGCTATTCAGGTCAGATCGACATTCCAAACGCGAATGCAATGACGACGAGTTTTGTTGTTCCGGAAGATGCGTCAGGCACGGTCCTGCACATTCTCCTGATTCTTACAGATGATGGATCGCCGAGGCTAACTCGATACAGACGGCTGGTGATCCAGTGTCAATAAGAATCGTCGGGGCAAACATTGATTGTGCGGACTTCGTGTGGTGCAACTCGGCTGTCGGCTCAATCAGATGAGTTAATACATAGCTTACAGAACAATTCAATCTTTGAGGAGACTATCTTGAACTACAAATTGCTGGGCAATACCGGAGTGAAAGTTTCCACCTTATGTTTTGGGACGATGTTGTTTGGCGATACGGCTGATGAAAAAACCTCAGCTGCTCTGTTTAATCGTTGCCGGGACGCCGGGATCAATTTCTTCGACTGCGCCAACGTGTATGCCGGCGGACGCTCGGAAGAAATTCTTGGGGATTTGATCGCCGATTGTCGAGATGAGTTGGTAATCACCACCAAAGTTTTTGGTTCGACAGGGCCCGATATCAATGCGGGAGGTACGTCTCGACGGCATATACAACGGGCTGTTGAGGACAGCCTAAGGCGGCTCAAGACCGATTACATCGACGTCTATTTTCTTCACAATATGGATCCAAACACCTCGATGGAAGAAACATTACGGGCGCTGGATGATTTGGTCAAGGCCGGGAAAATCCTCTATCCGGCGGTCAGTAACCAGCCCGCGTGGAAGGTAACCAAAGCGCTTGGGATTTCAGCCAAAGAGGGTTTGGCTCGGTTTGAATGTATTCAGCCAATGTACAACTTGGTTAAGCGTCAGGCCGAAGTTGAAATCTTGCCCATGGCGCTATCCGAGAATGTTAGCGTAATTCCCTACAACCCCTTGGGCGCAGGCTTGCTTACGGGGAAGTATGGTATAGACAAACGGCCGGATATGGGCCGGCTGGTGGAAAATGACACATACCAAATCCGCTATCAAAAGTCCGTATACTATGAAGTCGCAGACCGGTTTACGAATTTTGCCCAGGAACGCAATCTGGATCCGGTCGCCCTAGCCGTGGCCTGGGTTGCCAGCCACCCGGCGGTTACTGCGCCCATAATTGGCGCCCGAAATGTGGAACAATTGGAGGGCTCGCTGAAGTCTCTGGACATTGATATGACGCCGGAATTGCGCGCCGAAATTTCAGCCCTTTCTCCAGAGCCAGCCTTGGCAACAGATCGGCTTGAAGAACAGATCTAAGACACAGGTGTTCTAATGAAAAGTGCAGAAGCCGGCAAGAGCGGCGCGCTTGACGGTTTTCGCCACCGCGTCATCGTCTCGACCGACATCGGCGGCACCGATCCGGATGATTTCCAGTCAATGGTCCATTTTCTCGTCTATGCGGACGTTTTCGATGTCGAGGGATTGATTTCAACGTCAGCCATCGGCCCCGGTCGCAAGAAGGATATTCTTGAAGTCATCGATTGCTATGAAAAGGATTATGAAAACCTAAAGACCCATTCTGACAGATACCCAACTCCTGACACCTTGAGGGCGCTGACAAAGCAAGGCGAAACCCAAGTCGCACCTTATGCCGGCGTGCGTTTAGCCACAGAAGGATCCGACTGGATCGTGAGCTGTGCCCGGCGTGACGATCCACGTCCCCTCTACATTCTGGGTTGGGGCGGCATCGATGACGTTGCGCAGGCCCTTCACGATGCACCGGACATCCTGCCGAAACTGCGAGTGTATTGGATCGGCGGCCCGAACAAAAAATGGGGGCCGGATCAGTATCAGTACATCGTAGATAATCATCCTGATCTATGGATGATTGAGGTCAATGCCACCTACCGAGGGTGGTTCCAGGGCGGCAATCAGAGTGGCCAATGGGGGAATCGGGAATTCGTGAAACAACATGTCGCCGGCAAGGGCGCACTCGGTGAATTCTTCGATACACAGCTCGAAGGCACGATCAAGATGGGTGACACACCCTCGGTCGCCTGGCTGCTTAAAGGCACGCCGGATGATCCGTCCCAGTCCAGTTGGGGTGGGCGTTTTGTGCGCGCATGGGAACGGCCGTACTCGCTTTTTGACCGCCTCCCAAGGGCCGATGATCGAATGCAGGAGTTTGGCATCTTGGAATTAACGCTGCCGTTGGGCGAAGACGCGCCAGGCAACCCAGAAGCACGGCTTGTTGTTGAGAACCAATCGCTCATTGGGCACACGCCCGGTGATGGGACCATGCGTTTTCGTTTCTGTCCGAAAGCCGCCCGCGTCTTCCACTTCACAATTCGCAGCAATGTGCCTGCGCTCGACGGCAAGACGGCAGCAATCACGGCATACACGCCGGAACCTGACGTCGCTCTGCAACCCTCATCACGTACCCAAACTGGTGGACGGATGACCCCGATCGGGATGTCGCCGAAGATGCGCACACCTATACCGTGCTGGGCGCCAAGACGGTGAACCAATGGCGCGAGGATTTCCTGCAAGATTTTGCCGAAAGGATGGACCGCTGCAAGGATGGATAGACGGGTCAATCAGGCCGGACTGGATCCGCAGCAGAGCCGGGCCGACGAAGCAGAAGCTTACAGTTCCAACACGAGCTGAATCGGGCGCGCCAGACAAATCGCCGTCTGCGCCGCTTCAACCTGGTCCTGGTCGGCATTGCCGCAGTGGCCATTGTCGTCTTGATTTTGGCCATCCGGCAATTTACCCTGGCCCAGGCCCGCCAATTGGCTGCCAACGCCCAACTGGCCTTCAACGAAGGCAACACCCATCTGGCCGTTCTTCTTTCCTTGGAAGCGCAGAATCTTGACCCGACGGCGGGCGAACAGCTACTCAACCAGACCATCCCAACGCAAGCGCGTCATGTGCCCGGACAACTGATCGGCGAACATGACAGTCCCGTCTTGAGCGTGGCCTGGCACCCAGATGGCGCCCACCTCGCCTCGGCCTCTTTTGACCGGACTATCATCATCTGGGACACCGATACCTGGGAGAAAGAAGCCGTCCTCACAGGACACAATGGTGCGGTCTCGAGTGTGGCCTGGAGTCCAGACGGCAGCCGCCTCGCCTCCACGTCTCTAGACCGAACCACCATCATCTGGAACACCGACACCTGGCAGCAGAAGCCGTCCTCAGCGGGCACGAAGACGCGATCTGGAGCGCGACCTGGCATCCCGATGGCACTCGCCTCGCCACTGCCTCGTCTGACCGAACCATCATCGTTTGGAATACGAACACCTGGGAGCAGGAAACCGTCCTCACCGGACATACCGATGCGGTCTGGAGCGTGGCCTGGCATCCCGATGGTTCATATCTCGCCAGCGCCTCGGCTGACCAGACCGCCATCATCTGGGAGACCGATACCTGGCAGCAGGAAATCGTCCTCGAAAGACACACTGATGTCGTTAGGAGCGTAGCCTGGAATCCTGATGGCGCGCACCTAGCCTCGGTCTCTGATGACCAGACGATCATCGTCTGGGAGACCGACACCTGGCGGCAAGAAACCGTCCTTAGCGGACATAGCGATGCGGTGAGGAACGTGGCCTGGCATCCCGATGGCAACCAGCTTGCCTCCGCATCTGATGATCAGACCATCATTCTCTGGGACACCGATACCTGGCAGCAGGAGATCGTCTTCAGCGGGTATAGTGATTCAATCTGGAGCGTGGCCTGGCGCCCCAATGGCGCCCAGCTCGCCTCCGGCTCCTTTGATGGCAGCATCATCGTCTGGGATACCGACACCTGGTGGAACGAAATTGTCCTCAGCGGACATACCGACGAGGTCTTGAGCACGGCCTGGCATCCTGACGGCTCCCACCTCGCCTCTGCTTCTGCTGACCGAACTATCATTGTCTGGGAGACCGAACCTTGGGCGGCAAGAAACTGTCCTCAGTGGACATACCAATGTGGTGAGGAGCGTGGCTTGGCATCCCGATGGCGCTCGCCTTGCCTCGGCCTCGGATGATCGGACCATCATCGTCTGGGATACTGATACATGGACGCAAGAAATCACCCTCAGCGGACATACCGATCCGGTCTGGAGCGTGGCCTGGAGTCCTGACGGGAATCACCTTGCCTCGGCCTCGTCTGACCAGACCGTCATCATCTGGGATACCGATACCTGGCAGCAGGAAACCACCCTCAACGGACATACAGGGTCGGTCAGGAGCGTGGCCTGGCACCCCGACGGTACTCACCTTGCCTCGGCCTCGTCTGACCAGACCATCATCATCTGGGATACAGACACCTGGGAAGCAGAAAACCGTGCTCCGTGGAGAACATGGCTCGGTTTTGAGCGTCGCCTGGCACCCCGATGGCGCCTATCTTGCCTCGGCCTTCTCTGACCAGGCCGTCATCATCTGGGAGACCGACACCTGGCAGCAGGAAGCCGTCCTCAGTGGGCATACCGGTTCGGTCTGGAGTGTGGCCTGGCGCCCCGACGGTGCATACCTCACCTCCGCCTCCTCTGATCGGACCGTCATTGTATGGGACACGGATACGTGGCAACAGGAAACTGCTCTCCGCAGACATACCGACTCGGTCTGGAGCGTGGCGTGGAGCGCCGACGGCGCCAATCTGTCCTCCACCTCATCTGACCGACAGTTCGGGTTACGCCTCAAGTTTTCACGCGCCGGCCATGCTATTGGCTGTTGGGTGGCAATCTGTCCTTGTGGCAATGGAAAGAGCATCGCAACCTGGCCATTTACCGGCCAACCTGTCCCAATCTGGCCTTAATCCCCATCGCGTTTGGCCTCAACGCGGATTATTTGGTCTATACGCTGTCGGGTCGGCTTTTGGCGAGTGGGGTGATATTAGGAGGGCTGGCCATGATCTTTGGCTTGGGCATGATCCTGATTCGGGCGAGACGCAAGCGCCGTTATATAAGAGAGTAGCCTTGATGTCGCCAGTAAAAAGTATGGTCTGGCAGTAAGGCAAGATGCGCAGGCGTTGGTCGAAATGGATCTGGACTTTGTACGTGCCATGTCACGTAAACTGAAGTCACGACGAGATCATTGGTTTTGCTGGCCATTGTGTTAGACCCGGCTTCGATACTTCGACAAGCTCAGTAGAGGCCAGGCTCAGCCTGCGCATATGGGTAGCCGTCGCCTGAGCCTGTCGAAGGCAAAGGCGGTTACATCAGTGAAAGACATGATCTCGTAGAGATTTCAATGTGATGAGAAAATGGATACAAATGCATAGCCAATCAATCGAACAAACAGCAACAGCGCCGCGCGTCATAGCGATGACGGACTTTCCACCTATCGGCGTTTTTCCGGGATCAACATTCAAACAAGGCGACCCGCCCGAAAAGTACTCCGATCCAGACGACGTCCAATCTATGATCCGTCTTCTGCTCTATGCCAATGAATTAGAGATCGAAGCACTGATCGCTTCTGCCGGCTCGCTCGCCAATATCGCACGCAAACAGAACATTCTGGATCTGCTGGAAAAGTATGAACAAGTGCAGCCCAACCTGGCCAAGCATGATTCCAGGTATCCTACGGTAGATGCCCTGCGCTCGGTCACCAGGCAGGGGCTCGATGGCACGTGGGGATCGCCCTACTTCGGCAGGCCAGGAGTGCCCATCGATACACTGCTAGGTGAGGGGCAAGATACGGAAGCCTCAGAGGCCATCATCCGCATCGTGGACAAGCCCGATCCCCGACCGGTTTGGGTTTGTGTCTGGGGCGGGCCATGCGACGCGGCTCAGGCCATCTGGAGAGTGCGACAGACCCGAGATGCCGAAGCCTTTAACCGCTTCCTCGGCAAGCTGAGAGTTTTCCTGATCGGCCGACAGGATAACTCGGCGGACTGGATGCTCGAGACCTTTCCCAATCTGTTTGTCATCCTATCAGATCACAATTACAAGGGCATGTTTTGGAATTCGCCCGGCTCTGATCCAGCGCTTTCCGATCTGGATCGGGTCAACAAAAATCTTCGCCAGGGACACGGTCCCTTGGGCGCGGCCTACCCACGTAGTGGTTGGAATCACGAAACCCCTGGCGTGTGGGAGGGAGACACACCGTCGTACCTGCATCTGGTCAGCGCCGTACGTGGTGTGAACGATCCTGAGCAGCCCGACCAAGGCGGCTGGGGTGGCAAGTTCATCCAGACCGATCCAAAGAGGAATCATTGGTACGATGACCCGATGGGCGCAGATGCGGTCTATCTATGGAGAGCCGACGTGCAAGCAGAACTCAAGCAGCGGGCTGACTGGATGCTGCCGTAAATGGCCATCAAGAGGGTAAGGAGATCAACGATATTGGCCTCACGCCAGATTCCCCCGATCGGCCTAAGGCCGTTCCAAGAAAATGAATCCCTATTCTACGGCCTTGAAGCCGCTGCGTAAGCGTTGCAACTAGGGGGAACCGTTTTCTTGCAGCGGCCTTAGGCCATTCTCCCGATATCTACAGCGAAAACTTCTCGAACTCCTCATCATAATCCCCATGCCAGCGAGAGAGCGGGGGGCGGTTATAGACCAGATCCCCAGCGGCCCAGAGGATGCGTTCTTTATCCATCTGGCTGGTCACCTCACCGTCGGGGCAGATGATGTAGAAGTCGCCCTGCTCTAGTGATTCCATCATGTAGCCGATGGTCTGCTCTGGTAGCCATGCCCCCGGCTTGTGTTCACTTTTGCCCGTCGTGGTCCAGCCGGGTACGAGCAGATGCGCGTGATCTGACACCCGTCCGTATTGCGCAGTTCGTGCTGCAATCCCTCTGTAAAGACCTTAATGCCGGCTTTGGTCACGTTGTAGGCCGTATTGCCGGGCGGTGTGGTGATTCCCTGCTTGGAGCCGGTGTTGATCACCATACACGATGAATTCTGTTCGAGCATGGTTGGGACAAAAGTTTGGACACCATTGATGACGCCCCACAGATTAGTACCCAGAACCTCTTGCCACCCTGCGTAGTTCTCCCATGGACCACCGCCCGCGCCGATGCCCGCATTGTTCATCAGTAGACCCACTTCGCCGTACGTTTCGTAGACAGTTTCTTTGAGGGCTTGAACCTGGTCAAGTTGGCTGACATCTGCGACCACCGGCAAAATATCTGTATCGTCGAGAGGCGAGACTGCCCGCACCTGGTCAACGACCTGGTTTAGCTCTTCTTCATTGATATCGGCCATGACGATTTTCATGCCAAGTTCGGCAAATTGCTTGGCTGCGGCCAAGCCGATGCCGCTGGCAGCGCCGGTTACCACCGCAACTCGATCTGTTGATAAGACTGGATGTGACATGTTGTTTTTTCCTCAGAATCTTCGCTTTTTTGATCTTCGTTTTGTTTCCTGATTAGGAGGGGCTGACCAATTTCGTCTCTACGCCGATCGTGGCAGATAGAAGATCAGCGGCAGACCGGCGACCAGATGCATGATCTCCAACGTGATGATCTGCCCCATGGGCGCTCCGGGCAGTTGTAGCGGTGTGATGGCCATCACGACCAGCACGATGACGGCCAAGATCGTGAACCAGAGATCGGCCTTCTGACGGCTCAGAAAACGGGACAGAATCAGGTAGCCGATGGCGCCGACAATGGCGGAGGCTACCGTGAGTGAAATCACCGGCGCCAGCGTGATGGGGACGCCGGCTGGTGTCAGGACAGTTTCCGGGAACCAGCCCAGGGCAGATGCACCAAAGTAGAGAATCGCGTTGACTACGACGGCAAGTACGCCCGCAATGGCACCGTTCTTGAAGATACCACCGATGGAAGGTTTGGTCTCGATGGGTGTTTCTGTGACTGTCATGGCTGTGCCTCCGTAAGGGTTTGAGTGACGACATTGGTATTATCGCCGGTCAGCCACGCGAGAGCAAGTGACTTCGAATACAGAGCGCGTCTAGTTGAATCGATCTGATGAGGTGAAACCAACGAAGTGATGAACCACGAAGGACACAAAGAAACACGAAGAAGGCTGGCATTTGTGGAGATTTGTGACCCTTCGTGGATCATTATTTTCCTGCATTGGCCAAAAAACAACGCCTCGACCGAGAAGGGGATCCCGGTCGAGGCATCTTTTGAATAACGGGGTTGGTAAAGGTCACTTCCCCGCTCCGTCATCACCTCAATTGTTGAGCGTCAGGCCGCCATTGACCAGGGCCGGATCGTCTCTGTGGTAGATGGGGCCCCACTGCTGATCAACATCGCTGCTCGGCGCTTGCATGGCCTCTGTGAGGCTCGGATCGTCCTGGTGGTATGAGGGGCTGAAGCGCAAAGCGCTGGTGTTTGGCGCTATCGCTGCTGCGTCGACTTTGGCGGCGTCATCTCGGTAGTATGACGGGCTGATGCGCAACTCGGCGGCAGCCGGCGCATTGGCGTTATCGATCTTGGTCACGTCATCGAGATAGTAGGAGGGGCTCAAGCGCAGCTCGCTCGCGTTTGGCATACTTGGCACGGCTTCGATCAGCGCTTCGTTCTCGGCCGTTATGAGAATCACGTCGGATAGAACAGACTTTGCCTCTACTGCGCTATAGTTGGCAATCACCATCAGCCCAACCAACAGAGCGCCCATCACAACTAATGACACTTTTGCTTTGAACAGACTAGCTACCTGACACTTTTTCTGGGACTTCGTTTTTCTCTGGTAGATCGGCCAGTTAGCGGCTGAAATGCGGTTCTCAGAGCCGGTTTTCCGTCAGGATATGGCGCAAACGGTGGTTGTCTGAGCAGATTCGGGACGTCGCTTCCGTCTGATCGGCCGATATTTACTCTGGTAGAGCCGCTCGGAACAAAGTGTCAGGTAGCTAGTTGAACAGATTCATGCTGTCTTCTCCTTGTAGCTAGTGCTGCACCCACGCTCACTGCCGGTTGGGACGGTCTGTCTTATCGCCTCATCCAGCCCCCGGCTCCTGCGAATCGCTTGTGCAATCGGGATGAGTCTATTAAAATCCAAAGGGTCTTCCCATGGGTACGATAAACTAATACAGGATTGATACAGTTTTCGATACAGGAGCGAAGTGCATGCCCCCTGCCGATACAACTGCCTCATTTGGCTATTGGATCCGACGTCAACGAATGGCCCTTGATCTCACCCAGGCCCGCTTGGCGCGCCAGGTGGGTTGCGCCACCGTCACCATCTCTAAGATCGAGCGAGATGAGCGAAGACCCTCTCGACAGATGGCCGGCCTGCTGGCTGATAATCTGGCCATCCACGACGACGAACGTCGACAATTCTTGGCGGCGGCACTGGGCGAACAGGCGACCGATCGGATATCGTTGACCCACCAACCACTTGAGTCGCCGGCGCAAGAAAGCCAACTGCGACGCCTCTCCAAAATACCGGTGTCGCCAACGCCCTTCATCGGCCGGCGGCAAGAGTTGGCCGATCTGTCGGCACAGCTGGAAGATCCCGCTTGCCGGCTGCTGACCTTGGTCGGATTGGGCGGATTCGGCAAGACGCGCCTGGCCATGCGTCTCGGAGAGCTTTCGCTGGAAAAGAGCGAATTGTTTGCGGACGGGGTTTTCTTCGTCGCACTGGACGGACTGGCCGATGGCGAACTGGTCACCCCGGCCATCGCGGCCGCACTGCAATTCGCCTTTCAGGAGCAACAGGATGAGACCGACCAGCTACTCAGCTATTTGGCCAACAAGCAGTTACTATTGATTCTGGACAACGCCGATCAAATATTGGTCGGGGATAGCATAGAGGCGATCCTGGCGCGAGCGTCCCAGGTCAAAATTTTGGCTACATCGCGTGAGGCGCTCAATTTCCAGCAGGAATGGTTTCATCCGCTTGATGGCCTGGATACAATGGAGCCCGATGAAATGGAGGTGGACGGAACCCTCTCAGGCGCCAGGAGGGTGAGATCGCGGATGCGATTCAGCTGTTTCAGCAGTCTGCACGCCGTGCAAACCCCGGATTCAGCTTGGCGCGTGACCGCGTGCATGTGGAGCAGATTTGCCGACTTGTCGATGGCGCGCCCCTGGGCATCGAGCTTGCTGCCGCGTGGTTGAAGGCCCTCTCCTGTGAACAGGTTGCAGAGGAACTGGCGCAGAGCCTGGACTTTCTCTCGACCTCGTTGCGCAATATTCCGCCCCGGCATCGCAGTATGCGTGTTGTGCTTGACCAAACTTGGCACTATCTGTCAAGCAAGGAGCAACAGACTTTCCGCCGCCTTTCCATCTTTGCGGGCGGATGTCGCCCAGAGGCAGCCGAGCAAGTGGCAGAAGCTTCACTGCGCATGTTGGCTTCACTCGTGGAGAAGTCGGTCCTGCAATACATGCACGACGGGCGCTACCGTATTCATTCGCTGTTGCGGCAACTGGCTGCAGAGAAGCTCGCCAGCCATCCTGCCGAGCTGGCCTCCGCTCAGGCGCGACACTGCGATGTCTATATGACATTTCTGAGGGAACGTCGTCTGTCCGTCGCCGGACCGGAGCAGAAGCGTGTGTTGGCCGAGGTTCAGGATGAGATGGACAATATCCGAATAGCCTGGGCCTACGCAAGTCGGCATAGTCGCCTGGATGAGTTGAACCTGGCGTTGACTGTACTCTTTCGCTACCTCTGGACGCGAGGTCGCTACGAGGACGGCGAACGCATGACCGCCCAGGCACTGGATCAACTCGACGAAACAACGCTGACGACTGGTCAATTGGCGGCACAGATTGCCCTGGTCTGTGGCGGAGGGCCCAGTTTGCTGCCGCCCGGGGCGGCCATAAAAAGGCGCTGGCCTTGTTGGCCCCTGTCCTAACCGATGCCCGACGCATAGGGAGCCTGTCCGAGCAGGCGCTCTGCCTCTTTGTGATCGGCACGATCGCCGACCATTTTGGCGATGCTGACGGCGCCATCGAGCATTTGAATGCAGCGCTCTCGATCTATCGAGAACTGGAGGATGCCGCGGGCGTGGCTCAAACAGCGACCGTTCTTGGGTATGCCTATCTCTATCTGGCCGGCGACTACAAGCGTGGTCAGCGACTTGTTGAGGAGAGCCTACATCTCTTCCGTGGTCTCGGTGATTCTATCCAGCACAGCAGAGGCGCTCGATCGAACCGCATCTATCTATTCCGAAGTTAGGCAGGTTTGATGATTCAGAGCGGTGCTATCAGCAATGCCTATCCATCGCACGCGACATCGACAATCAGTTTGTGATTGCGAAGGGCGTCGGCGGCCTCGGCCTGGTGGCCTGGTCTCAAGGAGACCTGGAGCGGGCTATGAAGTTGATGGTAGAGCGTATGGTACGCATGCAGGATCTTGGCTATGAGGCGGAGGTCTCAACCAGCGTGAACTTACTCTGCGGCATCCACGCGGATGCAGGCTCCTATGCCGAAGCCAAACAACTCC
>CAVXYK010000026.1:0-146361 GCA_963765875.1 uncultured Chloroflexia bacterium | reverse complement strand
GCGATCCGCCTCTTCCGCGAACGGGTGGGCGGCGAGGTCCCGATCATGGGATGGGTGGAAGGGGCCCTGGCCGAAGCCAGCGATCTGCGCAACATCAACAACATCATGCTCGACGTCGCCCTTCAGCCGGAGTTTGTGGAAGAACTCTGCGAGATCTGCGTTGAGGTCGCCATCGAATTTGCCAAGGCCCAGGTCGAAGCCGGGGCCGACATCATCGGGCTGGGTGATGCCGTTGGCTCGCTGGTCAGTCCCCAGATGTATCGCCGCTTTGCCCTGCCATACGAGAAGCGCATCTTTGACGCCGTCCACGAGATGGGTGCGCTGGCCCGCCTGCACATCTGCGGCGACACCAACAACATTGTCGACGCCATGGTCGAAACCGGCGCTGATATCATTGACCTCGACCACATGGTCGACATGGAGGCGGCGGTGGCGAACTATGGCGATCGGGTCTCTTTCTGCGGGAACTTTGATCCGTCGTCGGTCATGCTCGACGGCACACCCGAGGAAGTCTACGCTGCCGCCACCCACTGCATGGAGATCGGCGGCTCACGTGCGATCAGCGGCGCCGGCTGCGAGATCCCCATGTGGACGCGCGACGAGAACCTGCATGCACAGTCCCAGGCGCTGGTTGATTTTTGTCGTCGATAGGCGATGATTTTGGCGAGAGAATGAGGATTTTGTCACAGATTGACACAGATACAAACCTGATATTCACAGATGATTATTGGGGCGCTCTGCGTTACCAGAGGACCTGTGAACTTAAAATCTATCTGTGTCCCATCTGTGGAAATCTGTGTCCATCTGTGACAAAAATCGCTTCCAATCACACAACCCGGGACGGATCACAATGACAGAAACCCTCTGGACAAAACCGCCTCAGCGCCGCGATCCGGCGAATTTTGACAACCTGCTTGCCGTGTTGAAGCGCCAGGTTCCGTCGCGGCCAACTTTGTTCGAGTTCATACTCAATGAAGACCTCTACCGACAGGTCGTTCCAGGCCCAGAACCGACAGATCCGGCCTCGAGCCTGCGACGGGTGATCCGAGCCTATCATGCCTTAGGCTATGAACATGCCACCATGCAGGCGCCGGGGTTCACCTTCCTAACCGGTGTTGAGCGGCGCAAGGGCCACACGGTGTCACAAAACGAGGGCGCGCTCATCCACAACCGACAGGACTTCAATCGCTTTGAATGGCCTGACCCGGACGCAGCAAACTACGCCATCCTCGATGATGTGGCTGATGATCTGCCCGAAGGTATGAAACTGATTGCGTTCTCCAACAACGGCGTGCTGGAAAACACGATCAATCTACTGGGCTATGAGTCGCTCTGCTATCTGCTGGTCGACGATCCGCAGTTGCTGGAAGATGTCTTTGCCGAGGTTGGCTAACGCCTGCTGCGCTATTACCAGCGCATCCTCCCTTACGATATTGTCGGCGCGATCGTCGCCAACGATGACTGGGGCTTCAACACCAACTCGCTGCTCGCACCCAGGGACATGCGCCGTTTGATCTTCCCCTGGTACCGTCAGATCGTCGAAGCGGCTCACCAGGCAGGCAAGCCTGTCGTGCTACATTCATGCGGCTACTTCGAACACATCATCAATGATATTGTCGACATCGGTTTTGATGGTCGTCACTCGTACGAAGACAACATCCTGCCGGTGGAGGACGCCTATGAGCGATATCACGGGCGCATCGCCATCATGGGCGGGCTGGACGTCGATTTCATCTGCCGCAGCCAGCTGCAGGAGGTCTATAGCCGTGCGCGCGCCATGCTGGAGCGCTGCGCCGATCGCGGCGGCTACGCGCTGGGTACGGGCAACAGTGTGCCGCCCTATGTGCCGCTGCCCAACTACTTCGCCATGATACAGGTGGTTTGGGATTCACGCTAAGGGTTCGTCTAGAAACAAGTTCCCGTTTTCGAGCATGACCTACAGTTGGCGTCATGTAGGGTGGAATGACATTCCGCCTGGCTGGGATAGACTGAGCCAGTAGGTCGGAGTACCAATCCGACCTACTGGTAGTGCCATTCGGGAACCTACCCGTCGCCTGGCGTGGGCCAGTATCCTTCTGAAGCACCCTACCTAATTTCAACCTTGGAGGCAAACATGAACAATCCGATACAACCACAATTCCGCCCGCTGCGATTTGGCGAAGTTCGACCCCGTGGCTGGATTCTTGAACAGATGCATCGCGACCTTGATGGCGGTTTCGCCGGCCATTTAGACGAACTGACCGAACACGCTTCCAACGATCTCTTCAAGGATCGAGTCAGCGCCCGCGACTTCCAACTCCAGTGGTGGGACAGCGAGACCAGGGGCAACTGGCTGATCGGCCTGACGCAGATGGCCTATCTTGCCAATCATGCTCGAGGCAAGGCCATCGTTGACCAGGCGCTGGCCGATCTCAAGGCCACCCAGGATCCGGATGGCTATATCGGCATCTATGACCGCGAGACGCGTTTCAGCCACAAGCGGGGAGAGAACGGAGAACTGTGGAGCCAGAGCCGGGCAATGCTGGCGCTACTCTCCTACTACGAGTTGACGGGCGACGAGGACTATCTGCGCGTGGTGGAACGGGCGGCCAAGTTGACCATGAGCCAATATGGTCCCGATCAGCCATACTTTTTGGTCAACCAGGTCAGCATTCTCACCGGGCTGACCCACGGCCTGATGTACGTAGACGTGATGGAGTGGCTGTACATTATCACCGGTGATGAAGCCTATCGAGAATTTGGTGTCTGGCTCTATCAGGATTTCTGCAACGCACCCGGGTTTTTCAATAACGATGATCTCAAGCTCGAACATCTGGCCAACCACATGCTGCCCATGCGAGGGCACGCCGCACACCCGGCCGAGCATCTTCGTGTGCTGGTCTGGGCATCGGTCATGTCTGGTGACGAGACCATGGAGTCGGGCGTCGGCAACGCCTTTGCGAAACTGGTGCGCTACCTAACGCCCAGTGGAGCGCTCATCGGCGATGAGGACATTCACGGCTTGCCCATGCCCGACGTCGGCTACGAATATTGTGTGATCTTCGAGCTGATGAACAGCGTGTTGAGCGCGGCCGAGAAGTTCGGCAAACCGGGCTTCGCCGACTGGGCAGAGAATCTGGCCTTCAATGCCGCTCAGGGCGCGCGCCTGCCCGACGGTACGGCCGTCTGTTATGTCTCGACCGAAAACCGGATGAAAGCTCTGGCCTCGACCCTTGACGCCTACAGCGCCGATCGTTACCAGTTTGATCCGACCTTGAAGGGACTGTGGCGAGGTGAGCCGAAATACCACTGGCAGCAGGCTGGACGCCACAAGTACTCGCCCACCCACGAGGATGTAGCCGTCTGCTGCAATCCTAACGCCGTACGGCTCATGCCCCACTTCGTCAGCCGCATGTGGATGCGCACGGTCGATGGCCAAGGATTGGCCGTGGTTCTCTACGGCCCGTCCAGCGTTTCGACGACGATAAACGATGTGGCCGTGACCGTAGAAATGCGCACCGACTATCCCTTCACCGAAAGCGTGGAGTTGACCATACATCCTGACCGAACGGTCGAGTTTGATCTCTACCTGCGCAAGCCCGCGTGGGCGACCAATGTGCAAATCATATCCGAAGGCGCCAATTTACGCGCAGATGCAGGCTATCTGGTTCTACGCAAAGCGTGGCAAGAAGGCGACGAGGTATCCGTTTCCTTCATTGCATCCACGCATATCGTTGAGAACGCCAATGGCGAATATACGGTACGTCGTGGACCGCTGCAATACGCCATGCCCATTGGCCATCATATAAAACCAATCAAAGATTACCCGCTGCCCGATTTCCACGACTACGATGTCGTCCCACGGGATGTAGCGGAGGCCTACCAGGTTCCTCTGCTATCCGAAGCCGAGGATGGGCATGGATGTACTTTCGAGCGGGTCGCTGAAGCCGGCGACCGGCCCTGGGATCAGCCCCCGGTGCGCATCCGCTTGGGCGACCATGAACTCGTGCCCTTGGGTTGTACGGTGCTCCGACGTAGCACGCTGCCCATCGTTC
This sequence comes from uncultured Chloroflexia bacterium, assembly GCA_963765875.1. GTDB lineage: Bacteria > Chloroflexota > Anaerolineae > Caldilineales > Caldilineaceae > JAWKOK01. Next base: position 142,327 of record CAVXYK010000026.1, on the reverse strand, counting down.
CGCCGATGCAGTAGAGTCTGTTGACACCACAGCACTCAGTTCGTCGTCGCTGCGTTCATAGTCTTAATGGCCGCACCGAACATTTCCTCGTCCAGACTATCACCGCCGCCATCCAGAGTAAGGTGTTGCGTGTTCATGCCAGTAGGATTGGAATGCTTCGACAGTGTCGAATTGCAGCCACTTAATCGTACGTTGGCGAATGTGCTGGTTGTCGATACAAACAACGGTTGTGGCTGGCAGGGACTGTTCGTCCTTCAGGTAGTAGCCTTCGAGGATGTACGGCTCGAAGATAATCGCCAGCGTGTACGGATCATCCCTGCGCACCATGGCTGCGGCCAGGGCAACACAGGAGCCGTGTTGGAATCCGCTCAATACGACTCGTTCGGCCGGTAACTGGAAGCGAGCCATGACCTGATCGGTGAGAGCGTTGACATAGCAGCCGGCGCAGGTCAACACCGCGCCCATGGCTTCGGTGTTGGCGGCAAAGCTCTCGGGCGAACTGGCATCCTGCATGGGAAAGGTGAACCAGTAGCGCTTGGTGTCATTCGCATAGTGAGATCCCTGATGCATCAGCGGTGAGCGGCCGATGACACCGTCGCCGGCCCAGATGTAGGTGTTGGGTAGCTGCTCGACTAGATGGGGCAGAAACGGTGCAAACTCATCGGATGATGTGCCTGCTGAATGAAAGTAGAGGAAGGCGGCGTTGACCTGCTCAGGAATATGTTCGATCATCGATAGCTGCTCCTTTCAGGAGGGTGCTTTAGCGCCACATCGGAACCCGTGTCACAGCGGTGGCAAATTCAAGGAATCGCTAGAACATTTGTTCTGAATGGTGCCGTGTAAAGGCTGGAACTGCAACATGCGTGAACAGGTCACTTGTGCTGTAGGGCAGTGGGGTGGTAGGGTTGTGGGGCTGTCGGGATCTGGGTAAGCGTTTGACTGATCATCGCTCCCCCCACTTCCCCACAACCCAACTGCCCAACAGGAGAAAAACGTGCCCGACCAAACCCATACCCCGCGTCCAGATGACCAAGCCGCCGGCTTCGAGATCCTCGACGACTTTGAGCGCTTCAACCAGAAGAACGACATCTTTCGCCGCTCCTGGTGGGACGAGCGCATTCGCAGCGACAAGGCCAAGCTCTTCTACACCACCTATCGCGAGCCGCTCAAGACCTGGCGCAAGGCCGACGGCTTCACTCAGAAGGACTTCGCGCTGCGCAACGCGGCCTGGCATGTCAGCGATCTATTCACCGAGCTGAAAGAGGATCAGGACCGGCGCGAGGGCTTCACCGATGAGTTTTCGCTCTACCGCGAGCCTTCCGCCAACAAACTGGATGTGGGCACGCCCGAGGAAGCCGCAACCGAAATCAAGCATGTGGGCGAGCAGTTTGGCGCCGACCTCATGGGTATCACCGGCCGCGATGAGCGCTGGGACTACACCGAAAAGTTCAGCGACATCAGCGCCACATCCAAACCCCAGGAAGTGCCGGACGATCTGTCCCACGTCATCGTCATCGCCCAGTCCATGGACTACGATCTGATCCGCACGGTGCCCTCGGCACTCAGCGGCGCGGCCACCGGTCTCGGCTATTCCCACGACGCCATGGTCCTGCTCTCCATCTCCCAATACATCCGCAACCTGGGCTACAACGCCATCGCCAGCATGAACGACACCTCGTTGGCCATTCCTTATGCGGTCATGGCCGGGTTAGGCGAATATGGGCGGCACGGGCTGCTCATCACCGAGCCGTTCGGCCCGCGTGTGCGGCTGGGCAAGATCTACACCGACATGCCCCTGGCCCATGATCGGCCCATCAGTTTTGGCGTCAAGGAGTTCTGCGACGTCTGCCGCCGCTGCTCGGATGGCTGCCCGGTCAAGGCCATTTCGGCCGGGCCGCCGACGACCGAGGTCTACAGTCAGTCCAACATCAAGGGCGTGCGCAAGTGGACCACCGACGCCGAAAAATGCTTCAGCTACTGGGTGGCGCAGAACAGCGATTGTTCCATCTGCATCCGCGTCTGTCCCTACAACAAGGACTTCAGCAAGTGGCAGCATCGGCTGGGCCGCAGCCTTGCCGGCACGGGCCTGCGCAAGTTCATGCTCTGGCTCGATGTGAAGCTGGGCTACGGGCTGCGCATGAAACCGAAACACTGGTGGAAAGACAAATCTGATAGTAGGAGCGAGTGATTTGCCACAGATTGCCACAGATAAATAACTGATTTTCACAGATGATATTTGAGCCGCTCCTTTGCTATCAGACCCTATCTGCGGTTATCTCAAGCCATCTGTGTTTATCTGTGGCAGAATTCCATCTCCTCTATCCCAATAAATCCAGGAGAGAACAACACAATGCAACCCAACCCACTACGCACGACCGTGATCGGCAGCTATCCGTTTCCGTCGTGGCTCGAATATTGCAGCGCTAACCTGGACGCCTTCGGCAGCGCAGAGATCGAGGAAATGGTCGAGGACGCGGTCATTGCTGCTATCCATGACCAGACGACGGCCGGGCTGGATGTCATCACCGACGGCGAGCAGACCCGGCTTGACTTCAACTTATCGTTCTACGGCTTCATCGAGAGCATCCAGCATGAGCAGAAGTCGCCGCGGATCTTCGGCCCGCCGGCCCACGACCAGCGAGGCAAGCACGCCATCGCCGGCGAGTTGACTGCGCCCAATGGCCTTGGCGCGGTGGCGGAGTTTCAGCGACTGCAACGATTGGCTCCAGCAGGGCCGACGCTTAAGGCCAGCATCCCCGGCCCCTATACGCTGAGCGGGCGCATGCTGCCCAACGCCGACTACCCGGACCGCTATGCGGTCACCGAAGCGCTGCTGCCGATCGTACGGAAAGAACTGGAATACCTGGTCGCGGCCGGCTGTACCGAAATCACCGTTGATGAGCCGTCGATGAGTTGCTATGCCTATCGGGAAGATCCAGATCGCTTCGTCGAGATCTTCAACCGCACCGTCGATCCGGTGGTGGGCAAGTGTCGCCTTTCCACCCACCTCTGCTTCGGCAACTTCAAAGGGCGCGCCGTGGGTCTGCGTCGCTATGAGCCCATGTTCCCGGCCTTTCTAAAGATGGCCGTCGACGAGATCCACGTTGAGATGGCCAGTCGTGAGTTTGCCGAGATCGAGATTATCCAGACCATTGCTGCCGAGCGCGACGTGGCCGTTGGCATCATCGACGTCAAGAGCTACTACATCGAGACGCCCGAAGATGTGGCCGAGCGGGTGCGCCTGTGCCTTCACTTCGCGCCGCCGGAACGTCTGGCCTTTGCACCCGACTGCGGCCTCAGCCAGACAGCGCGGTGGGCGTCGAAATTGAAGTTGCAAAACATGGTTGAGGGCGTAAAACTAGTTCGAGGTGAATTGGGGTTGTAGGAATGGTCCGTTGACAACGGTCAACTTTCAATTGTCAAGGCCAATTGTCAATCGGTCAGGAGGAACAAAAATCGTCATGACATCGAGAACCATGCCCAATCACGCAGATGTGCCCGGCATCGTCATCAATCACTCGCCCGCCACTTCAGGGCGCTACGTGGGATCGCCCAGCATTGTCGTTCTTGCGGACGGAACCTATGTGGTCTCTCACGATTTCTTCGGCCCGAATGCGAACCATGAAACGTATCCGTCTTCCGTTATCTTCGCGTCGTCAGACAGCGGAAAGACATGGCGGAAGCAGGCGGATATCGCGCCTCTGTTCTGGGGAACGCTCTTTGTTCACGACGAAATGCTCTACATCATCGGGACGCAGCACGAGTATGGGGACGTACTCATCCGTCGTTCGGAAGATGGTGGGCGAACCTGGAGCGAACCGGATGGCCCGACCACGGGTCGTTTGCGGACAGGCGTCTATCATTGCGCGCCCGGCGCCATGGTTGTGCATAGAGGCCGTATCTGGCGCTCCTTTGAGTTGGCGGAAGGGGAACGGCCCAACTGGCCGGCAGTCGTTGCTTCAGCTTCGATTGACTCAGATCTGTTGAACGCTGACAACTGGCAGTTCAGCAAACCATTTAGGCACCCCTGGTTCCATGGCCAATGGATCGAGGGCAACCTTGTGGTCACGTCCCAGGGAGCGTTGGTGAATGTCCTCCGCACCAATGGACAGGGCGATGACCGAGCGGCAATCATCCATGTCTCTGAAGACGGTCTGTCTTTGTCCCACGACCGCCAGCGAGACATCATCGACTTCCCCGGCGGAGGCTCCAAGTTCACGATTCGCTTCGATGCCAAGACATCGCGCTATTGGTCCGTCGTGAGCAAACAGACAGATCCCGAAGCCTATCGCAACAACCTGGTGCTTACTTCCTCCGATGATCTGAGAAACTGGCAGGTTGACTCTGCCCTTCTCTACCATCCGGATGCCGAATATCATGCATGGCAGTACGTCGACTGGCAGTTCGCCGGCGATGATATCGTCTTCGCCAGCCGAACGGCGTACGATGACGGCCTCGGCGGCGCATTCCGCGCTCATGATTCGAATTACCTGACCTTTCACAGGATTCCGGATTTCCGCAGCAGGAAGCCGGGACTGTTGACAGCCAGTAGCAGCCGATCCTAAGAAATAAGTTCGATGACAGGCCGACGGCTGAGTGCATCTTGTTCCAATTCGTCTTTGCGAGGCTCCGCTTCGTCAGCTACTCAGAGGCGCAAACCGCGCAGCCATTCTTCAGGAGAAATATATGTCTCGAAAATTTCAACTTCTAGGTCTGTCGTTCGTCGTCGTTCTTTTGCTGGCGGTCGGTTGTGACAGCGGAACGGTGAGCATGCTGCTCCTCGAAGAGGATGCACTAACGACTGAACCTGCCATGACAATTGACAGCGGAAACGTGGATTCAGACAGTCTCAAAGAACTGTTTACAGAACTGCAGGGTGCCATACGAGCCAATGACGTGGAAACCGCAGCAAGCATGACGATCGATCTCTTTCCAGATGGGGCCAGTCTTGAGTCGGCAGTCAAGGATCCGGCCGCCCTCGAAGAAATCAAGGCGATGCATGCTCAATTCTCCAGTGCGTCCGATGAACAGGTCGCTGGATTATTTGCCACCGATCCGGATCGTACCGAAATAGCTGTTCACGCCGCAACCACGGAAGAGATTGCCGCCTATGAAGAGGGGGGCGTTGCCTGGGCCGAGTTCCCCGGCGGGGCGAGAGATGCCGCCGAGTCGGTCTTGCAGCCTGGCGTCACCTTCTATGAAGTTGAGCTCGTTGAGCCCGGTCAGGACCTTGGAATGAAGCTCCATCTGTTCTATCATGACGGTCAGAATTGGAAGATGCTCGGGCCAATTTGGCGCGTGCTACAGTGATCTCGATATGGAGGTAAAGATGGATGTGCCTGAATCTGCCTCGGAGATAACAGTTGACTGGCTGCGGCATGCATTGCCGTGGCCCTCTTCCGAATGCGAACCCGTCTCAATCGAGGTTGAAGCAGGCTTCGGCGGCCCCAGCCTACTTGGCCGGATCGCCCGGGTGAGGTTGGCGTACGCGAATCAAGGGTGTCGCCCCTCTTCGCTCATCGTGAAGTTTCAGGCAGGCAGTTCCGACTGGGAAGCGTCAATCTATGGCGACCTGTCAGGTGCGGGGATCGAGTCCGTACCACAATTGTACGGCGCGTTTGAGCATGGAACACTGATCTTGGAAGACCTCTCTCCGGCTCGACCGGGCTCACAGGTGGAGGGCTGTTCCGTGCAGCAGACGCGAGAGGTACTCTCGTTGCTGGCAGAGATCCATGGCCGCTTCTGGGGCGATCCCGGGGTTCCTTCGTTGGAAGTTGAACGCTTCGCCGCCGTGCTCGAATACAACATGGAGCAGTGTTGGGAACCGTTCAGGCGCAGGTATCGGTCGATGCTCGGCGACACAGGGACGGATTTTGAGTGGGCCTGGCACAACGCCAAGCGTGTCTCGGCACACCGGCTCTCTGAACCGGCAACGCTCTTTCACGGCGATGTGCATCCAGAGAACCTCTTGTTCAGCCATGATGGATCACGCGGTCCCGTGCTGATCGACTGGCAGCTTGCCGGGCGTGGCCTGGCGGCCAATGACATTTCCTTCTTTTTGGTCAAGAGCTTGGCAGTCGAAGATCGAAGAGCGAACGAGCATTCGCTGTTGCAGCACTACTATGGGCTGCTCCCGGCACATGTCCAGTCAGCCTACGGATTTGAGCGTTTCCAACTCGACTATCGGGCCTGTGTGACAAGGTCGATGATGAGTGCCGTGATGCTGGTCGGCCCAAGGTTCGCCGATCGGGCCGATCGGTTTGAGCTGGCAGACGTGCTGGCCACGCGCGTCATTGCCGCCGTACAGGACCATCGTCCTGTGGATGCGTTGCGTGCATTGGATGAAGGCGGGCAAGCATCTTCCACGTAACAGATTCTCCACGAGATAGGCAACTCTGCACTTGAATCGCTGCACGGGCTTTCACCAGATCTGATGACGCATTCACTGCACAGGATTTCGATGTCTTGAATTGGACTACTGAAAGAGTAGCCGTTGAAATGTAGCAATCCTGTGGCCAAGGCGGCAGCTAGCGGATAGTAGTGCAATGGCAAAACAGGATCAATCGGAGACCTGAATCTGAAGGGACGGGAGTGATGGAACGTTCCGAGTGGTTACAGCAGATGCAAGAGATGGCGGAGAAGCTCTACGATCGCTTTGCGCCGCTCTACTGGGTGAAGTATGGGCTGGGCGTGGACGAGATACGCCAGGCCGCTATCCAAAAGTTCCTGGAACGGATACCGCCGCACAGCCACCTGCTCTCTGCCGGCTGTGGTGCGGGCATCAATGACGGGCTGCTGCTGGAGGCCGGGCACAGCGTCGTTGGCATCGATCAGTCCGAGGGCATGCTGGTCAGGGCGAGGGAGCGCTTTCCGGCCGCACGTTACGAACAGGTCAGCTTGCAGGCGATGGATTTTCAGGCAGCGTTCGACGGCGTTACCTGCATTGACGCCATGGAGCACGTCTGTCCAGAGGATTGGCCCGTGATCCTGAGCAATTTTCAGTCGGCGCTGAAGCCCGACGGTCTGTTCTACTTCACCGTTGATCGGGGCGGCGTCTTTGTGAAGGAGGCCTATGAGCGGGCCCTGGCGTTGGGCCTGCCGGTCGTCTACGGGGAAGTTGTGGACAAGGTGGATGAGGCCTTCGCTCAGGTGATGGCCATGCAGCTAACAGCGGTGCCCGGTGACTTGGCCGACGCTTCTGTCTACCACTACCACCCGCCGTTGAATCAGGTGCGATCTTGGCTTGATGGCGCTGGCTTTGAAATCGATGACGAAGTGATGGGGAAACCCGACGAGCAGTGGGATGGGTACGCACACTTTTTGGTACGAAAGCGGGAAGCGCTATGTCCGGCATTGGAACACTGAACGAAAAACCGCTTCATGCAGCGCTAAAGGAATGGTACGCTCTGCCCGGCGATCGCTTTGAAGTCTCAGTTGACGGATATGTGATCGATATAGTCCGTGATGATCGGTTGCTGGAAATCCAGACCGGCACTTTTTCCTCGCTTAAATCAAAACTCAACACACTGGTCCGTACCCATCGGGTGCGGCTGATCTATTCTATCCCCAAGAGAAGTGGATCGTGAAGCTGGCAAAGGACGACGGCGACGGCAGTACGCGCCGCAAGTCGCCCAAGAGAGGTCGCGTCGAGGACCTGTTCCGGCAGATGGTCAGCATCCCCACGCTACTGGCTAACGACAATTTCGAGCTTGAAGTACTGATGATCAGGCTGGAAGAGGTCAGACGCTACGATGGCAATCGGAACTGGCGCAGGAAAGGGTGGGGTGTTGAGGAACGCCGGTTGGTGGAAGTTGTTGAGCGAAGACTGTTTACGAAGCCCACAGACTTGCGAGATCTGTTGCCGGATCAGGTAGAGGCATCCTTCACGACCAAGGATTTGGCGGACGCGGCAGGGATCAAGAGACGATTGGCTCAGGAGATGGCCTATTGCTTGCGCAAGATGAACGTGATTGAGTTGGTCGGCAAACGAGACCGTGCCAATCTATATGAGATTGCCTGACAGATTGGCCTTCCCCACTCCTTCCTCCTGATGCTTCACAATGACAGAAGCCGCCATGTCAGCTATGTGGTCGGCATACGTCCGCTCATCATCCACCCAAGATACCGTCGAAAAATAGTCCTTGTCGCCGAAATGGGTCATGGGGCCGCACGGAATGAAGCGTATTCGACCACGCCGCCGTGCCCGGTTCCACTGTGTGTGCGGGAAGACGGGCCAGCGACCGGAATAGAGTAGGCGGCCCAACCAGGGCAGCGGATCCCGACTGCCCTGGAGCGCGTCCACCCGGTCTACATAGGCGATTGATGTATCGTCGGTGAAGAAGCCGCCAAGGGAGACAATGTGAATGGGGGCAGCAAGTGCTGTGCGCAGATAGCGGGCTGCACCCACGCCAATCTGCCCGCCGCCGCTGTACCCGATGATGTGGACGGGCTTGCCGCTGCCGGGCGGATAGCCATGGCGCAACAGACTCATGGTGATTTCGCGCGCCACGCCCGCATTTGTGACCGGCCCATACCGCTTGTCCGCAGAGACTGCTACCTGAAAGATGTTGCGCGTGGCGATTATGGCATTGTACAGGTTGGTCGAAGAGCCTGGGCGTCGCCGGTTCGTGTCGACCCACCGCCATAGGAAGGAAAAGAGACGCTCACCGTTGAGTGGATTGTTGCTAACCGAGTAGGGAAAGACGTCGTTGACCACAATGGCCTCGTCGGGTAGCCGTGCGGCGATGTCGTTGGCGAGATCGAGTTCCTTCTGGCCGCCTGTCCCCTTTTCAAACCCGTGTACGCCGGTCAAGTAGACCATGAAGTAGCCTGCATCGTGGGGCATGCACACGGCCCGACTCAAGTCGGTCTTGCTCGGTTCCAGATCTCGTTCTGACCAGCCCGACCACCAGCCCAGCACCTCAAACGGAGCCAGATAGGCCGCAATCAACAGGGCCAATCCGACCAGAAGCGCTATCTGCCAGAGGAAAGTTTCAACCCAAGCCACAGTCTTAGAATCCTCCATCTTCGTCAACGCCGGCCGCGATACGCGTTTGGGACTGCTCTGCCAGCCATAGGGCGATCTCATCACCCTCGCGCCTGCGGGGCCTGCCCGTGGTCATGTTCCATACCCACGCCCGCAGCCCGAGAAGATCCAGCAGTGGAAACCGCGTCATCGATTCCAGAAAGATCCAGCCCGGCACGCAACAGAGAAGTGCGGGCCACAGGGCCAGATCGGCGACGATGCCGACGCCGACCATGACAGTCAGGCTGACCCAAACGCGTAGCATCCATCCAAAAATGACGCCGAGGTAGGGCATGAAGAGCGCAAAGCCGAAAAGGGCCGGCGCAAAGCCGAGGGCGGTGACGACCAGGTAACTGCGCCAAGGTTCTGTCACGTCGAATAGGATGCGCGCCGTTATCCAGATGGAAACCGACCAGAATAGGACTGCAAGCAGACCGACCGCACCACTGGCCAGTGTGCTGGCGAGAAATCGATGGGTCGGCACCCGATTGGCAAACAGCACGATGGATTGTCCGATAGAGACCGAGAGGCCGGCCACCAGCAACAGAGCAAGCGCCCACCAGAGGCCGTTCTCATGGGCCACAGTCGCCTGAAACGTATCGGTATTCAGTACTAGCAGACCGCCGATCCACTGTCGGAGGGCGTGAAACCAGCCCCCGGCAGTGGTGGATTCAACGGCGAGCAGTTGGACCAGGCCCTGTGCGCCATTGAATCCACGGTCTGAAAATATGACTTCGTGCATTCTAGGATCGACTTTCATGCTTCGCTCTGATGCAGCCGGCGGAACACAACGATTCAGTGTAGACGCCGCGTCTAGACAGTAGAAGCGGCACCTTGTGGGTCAATGCCTCAACCAATTATAGCGCCAAAGTGCAGATCGCGCCGATATGTGTCTTACAGGTTCCCGTGTTTTTTACAGGGTTGAGTCTATTCAGTAGTATAGGCCTATTGGATATCGTTTGGCCGGAAACAGCATTCTCTACCCACAATCGAATCGGCTGCGCGGCAATTTTGTCAACAATTTAGATCAGATAAGGAACCCTTATGCAACGCATAGAAACGACACGGTCGCCGATAGAAAAGATGATACCGATTAGAGCGGCTCTTGCCATTATGACCCTTCTCTTTTCACTTAGTTTCATTTCAGCATGTTCTGTGTTTGATGAAGATGCGACCACCTCGGACATCGACGATTCTCCGCAAATCGAAGTCGTCAACGCTGGTGAGGAATCAGTCTGCGAGTTGGCTATGGTCGACCCGACGCAGGCCGAAATCGAGGACGAAGACATCATCTTTGACGGCGAACTGACCCCCGGTGAGCGCTACTCCATCTATGATCTTGAGACCGGTAGCTTCGACCTTCTAGCCTTTGGCTGTGACAATTTCGAAGTCGTTGATGAACAGTTGGATGTTGAAGTCGGTCAATCGCCAGTCGTCTGGACGATTGGCGCCGGAACGGAATCGGCGATTCAGATATCGGAGCCCGCTGGTGAAGAGAGCGACGGATTGCAGAGCGCGATGGGCAGCAACGCTGACATCGCGACCGGGGTGACTGGAGAGGATATTCGTGTCGTGCCACTGGGCAATCTCGGTGAGTCGGGTCAGGTGACGCTCACCGTTCCAGAGGGGGACGTCTCATTGCTCTTCACGGCCATTGCCGCCGATCCAACGGACCAGATCATTGTCGAATCCGTCATCGGACCGAACGGCGAGAGCCTCTACACACTCTCCGATTGGGAGCAGGACGAGTTCGAGAGCGACATGTTCAAGGAGGCACTCTTCGGCGATGGTGAGATCGTCTTCTATCTGCCGGTTGCGCCACAGTTTGAGCTTCAACCCGGCGCCTATCAGATAACGTTATCGACCATCTATGGCGATCCGATACCGGATGCCTTCGTTGTCTTTCGATCCGGTGACGTAGATGGTCCGCAGGCTGTGGACATGAATGTCTGGCTGGTCAGCGAAGATCCGAATGTGACATCTCCGGAAGGGCAATCCACCCTGTCCGCGATCATTCGCAAGACCGTGGACAAAGTTCTGAGCCAGCAAGACCTGCGCCTCGGGCAGCTCAACTTTTTCGCGGCAAATGACGCCCAACTCGAAGCGTTCGCTCGCTCGACGGAGGATGACCAAGCTGAATCGTGCCAGGCATTGGCCGGCATCGCCGGGGCCGGCCGTGCATTGAACGTTATTCTGATCGATGAATTGGCCCCGTCGCCGGTGGCTGACGATGTGGACGTCGGAGACGACATCGCCGGCCTTTCGCCCTCGCCCGGCAGCATTCTCGTGCCCGCGTCGGGAACCTCCTGCGTGACAGTCGCCTGGGAGATCCATGAACGAGATTTCGATGATCTAGGCGCAACGATCGTTCACGAGGGTTCACACTTCCTTTCGCTCCAACATACTTCGGAGCAGGATGGCGAAGTCTTCGATGTGCTGGCGGATACGTTGGAGTGCGGAGCCGATCAATTTGATGATAATGGCGACGGAATTGTGGATCAATTTGAGTGCGAGCAGGCCGACGGCGCTAACTATATGTTCTGGGGCAGTGAGGGCCTGACAACCGACTTCGTGATCAGCGAAGACCAGGCCTGGGTGCTGCGCCGTCATCCCCTGTTCTACCCGATTGAGCGATAGTATCTGTATCTGATGCCAGAATACATGAGAGATAAGCCCGTGACCTGCTGATAGGCGAAGGATCGGTGGCGGACGATTTCAACGACGATACACTGGGAGAGCGTTGGATGAGGTGCAGCAGGCGGGTGTAACTGAGGTGTTTGCCCGGGTGGCCAGCAAAGCGGTGGAAGTGTTCGAGGTAGAGACAAGCTATGCGCATCTGGATACGAGCAGCTTGAGCCTACACCGTCAGTATGACTCAGAACTCGCCCAGCGTGCGTTGAATGTCTATGACGCTGTCTAAATCAGACATCGCTACTCCAAAGAGCATCAGCCAGACTTGAAGCACGTAGTGATAACGTTAATCACTAGTCAGTCATCCGCACTGCCGCTATCTCTCGTAGTGTTCTATCTAAACAGCAGCTACAAGTCTAGCTTTCCTGCAACCATCCAAGCCTACTGTCGTCTACTTCATACTTTATCACTGCCCTCCTTTTTGATCTACAGCGCCCTCTACAGCTAGTCTAACCTGACCTCATCGCAAGCGTTCAGTTCGTTCTCTCCCTTGCCTTAAACCTTCTTAGAAGCCAAAGCCTTGCTCCACGCAGTAGAGACAGATGCGATGTAGTAGTTGCTTGACATATATCGCATCTGTCCGTTTTGCTACACTTATGTCGATATCCGTCAACCGTCGTTGTTCATCTATTCCCATCAGGCCTACCAACGGGAGAGCAAGCAACTGGACAAGCGGATCGCTCTCGCCTAGTAGAAAGCCTAGAAAGAGTGTCGAAAACTGCAAAGGAACTTCTTTCAGTGCCAGACCGATGCTGTAGCCGCAGCCGCTCAACTCTTTGACAAGTTGCCCTCTCATCGATCTCCAGCGTAGTCCGTTCCTCTCTAGAAGTATGCCAAACCAGGTCGTCCCGCCAAAGACTCTGTAGCCCAGATTGTCTGTTCTCAGGTCACTGGTCAACTGATGTTGAAAGAGACAAGAGTCTAAGAAACGAGACAGAGACTTGGACGATGTATGGACGATCCGCAATATTACACCTGGCAGTCCGCCGACGTACGCATCCGGACCGGCACGTTCACGCTTTTCGAAAAGCCCGGCATGGCTCGCTTCGGCCAGCCGGATCACGCTGCCGCACTGTTGGCAGATGAGATAGAGGTCGAGCCTGACAAGGCAGTGCTGGTGCTCAACTGCGGAGCCGGTTTGCCGGGGCTCGTGGCCGCAGAGGCCGGCGCACGCGTGATCATGACCGACGCCAATGTCGTGGCTGTCCAGGCGGCGCGGCAGGCTGTCGAGGCCAACGGATTGGCCGATCATGTGACGGTGGTGGTCAGCAGCGGTACGCGCGAACTCCCGGCTGACACGACAGCCGACGTCGCTGCCGTTCTCTTGCCCAAAGGCAAGGCCGCGGCCCTGCAACATATTTGGGACGCCTACCAGGCCCTCAAACCCGGCGGCCGTTTCTACATCGCCGGGGCCAACGCCGAGGGAGCGAAGACCTACATCCGCTATGCCGAAGATCTCTTCGGCCCCATTGCCGCGCGCGCCTATCGAAAGGGCTGTCGGGTCGGCGTAGCCGTGAAGCCGGTCGAGCCCGTTCCGGCTCCCGCCCGCTTCCAGGAGCCTTGGCTGTCGCATGACCATTTTCAGCATTTTGATGTCGGCGTTAGCGACGAAGCTGTGCAAGTCTATGCCCGCCCCGGCGTCTTCTCATGGGATCGGCTTGATCCGGCGACCCAGGCGCTGCTCGACGTCATGGAGATTGACGTCGACGATCGTGTGCTTGACCTGGGCTGCGGGGTCGGCATCATCGGTGTGACAGCAGCCAAGCGTGCGCCACAAGGCCAGGTGCTGATGCTCGATGCAGACATCAACGCCGTGGTCTCCGCCCGCCAGACGGTGGTCGCAAACGATATCGGCAATGCCACGGTTCAACTGAGCGACTGCGCTGCGGTCGTTGAAGATCAGCAATTCGACGTCGTGCTGACCAACCCACCCTTTCATCAGGGCAAGGCAACCCAATACGACGCCGCCTACCAGTTTATCCGCGATGCAGCCAGACTGCTCAAACCGGGCGGCCGTTTCTACCTGGTGGCCAATCGCTTCATTCCATATGAAGACGCGATTCGCCAATCAACTGGGCGCCGTTGATACAATTCATCAAGATAGACGATTCAAAGTCCTGATTGGGACGAAAACAGTAAGATCTTCGCCACAGATGGACACGGATAGGAACATAGATAGAACACAGATAACCGACAGTTCTATCTGAGGATATCCGTGTCCCATCTGCGCATCTATCTGTGTCCATCTGTGGCAAAAAAAAGACGGAGCCAGAAATGACAGATACTTATTCAAACGACTGGGAAAATCCCAAAGTCTTCGGCATCAACAAAGAGCCGGATGCGGCGACCTTGATGCCCTACGCCACACGTGATGCCGCATTGGCGGGCAATCGCATGGCGTCGTCCTACTGCAAGCTGCTCAACGGCACTTGGCGCTTCGACTACTACGCCAATCCGGCGTCGGTGGTCGGCGGCTTTGAAGCGACCGACTACGATGACAGCGGCTGGGACGACATCCCCGTGCCCTCCAACTGGCAGATGATGGGCGACGTGCTGCATGGCAAGCCCAAGTACGACGTGCCCCATTACACCAACGTCACCTACCCCTTCCCCATCGACCGGCTGCCCGGCGTGCCCGAAGACGACAACCCGGTCGGCCTCTATCGCACGACCTTCACCGTGCCTGAGGATTGGGCCGGATCAGACAGTCGCCAAACCTTCATCACCTTCGACGGCGTCGATTCGGCCTTCTATCTCTGGGTCAACGGCAAGAAGGTCGGCTACAGCCAGGACTGCTCGCGGGCCGGCCGTCTTCAACCTGACTGATTTCCTCGTGCCCGGCGAGAACGTGTTGGCCGCCCAGGTCTATCGCTGGTCCGATTCCAGCTATCTGGAAGACCAGGACTTCTGGCGCTTGAGCGGCATCTACCGTGATGTCTACCTGTGGGCAGCGCCGACGTTGCATGTACGTGACTTTTTCGTTCAGACCGATCTCGACGCAAATTATGCTGACGCTACGCTCAAGGTGGCCGTCAAGGTTCGCAACTACGGCGAAGCTGTCGCCGGCGGGACTGTCAAGCTGGAGTTGCTTGACATGCAGGGCGAGACAGTCTTTGCCCCGCTGACAGCAGACGTTTCGGCTGCGGGCGGTGAAGAAGTCGAGCTTTCCTTTGTGCAGGAAGTCGCCGACCCAGCCAAGTGGTCGGACGAGTTCCCGAACTTATACACGCTGGTGGTCTCGCTGGCCGATGGCGACACATGTCACCGAGTACGAGAGTGCCCGCGTCGGTTTCCGCAAGATTGAGCTCATCGACGGGGCCATCTGTCTCAACGGCGTGGCGCTGGAAATCAAGGGCGTCAACCGCCACGAGCATGACCCGGATCACGGCCACACGGTCAGCGAAGCCAACATGGTGCGCGACATCCTGATCATGAAGCGCTACAACTTCAACGCTGTGCGCACCTCCCACTATCCCAGCGTGCCCCGCTGGTACGAGCTGTGCGACGAGTACGGCATTCTCCTTTGTGACGAGGCCAATATCGAGACCCACGGCGTCTGGGACAAGCTGACCAAGGATCCGCTCTGGAAGGAGTCCTTTGTGGATCGTGCGATTCGCCTGGTCGAGCGCGACAAGAATCACCCCAGCGTCATCTACTGGTCGCTGGGCAACGAGTCCGGCTTCGGCCCCAACCATGAGGCCATGGCCGAGTGGATCCGCGCCAACGATCCCACTCGTCCCATCCACTACCACCCGGCCGAAGACGATCCCTGCATCGACATCCTCGGCCCCATGTACCCGACGGTGCAGCGCATCATCGACATGGCGACCGACGCTGTTGAAAATGCCAGTGATAACCGTCCCATCATCATGTGCGAATATGCGCATGCCATGGGCAACAGCAACGGCAATATGGTGGAATACTGGGATGCCGTGCGCAACCATCGCCGGCTCCAGGGCGGCTTCATCTGGGAGTGGGCCGATCACGGCATCCGTCGGGAGACTGAGGACGGCGTCGAGTGGATGGCCTATGGCGGCGACTTCGGCGACACGCCCAACGACGGCAACTTTGTGGCGGATGGTCTGGTCAGCCCGGACCGCGATCCCCACCCCGGCATGTGGGAGCTGAAGAAGGTGCAGGAGCCGGTGGTTGTTGAAGCAGTCGACGCGTTGGCGGGCTTGGTCAAGGTAACCAACCGCTACCATTTCGCCGATCTCAGCCATCTCGCCATCACCTGGGCGCTGCTGGCCGACGGCGTGACCATCCAGTCCGGTGATCTGCCGGCATTGGACATCAAACCTGGTGAGAGCGCCGAGGTTACTGTGCCCTTCACGAAACCGGCGTTGACGCCTGAGACCGACTACCAGCTCAACCTGCACTTCTCGCTCGCCGAGGATACGGTCTGGGCCGACGCCGGTCACGAAGTGGCGTGGGCGCAGGTTGCTCTTCCGTACGACGTGCCTGCTGTCGACGCAACGCCGGTCGACGCCTTGCCTGTCCTTTCTCTGGCAGAGTCCGGCAGCGAACTTGCTGTCGCCGGTGATGATTTTGCCATGCGCTTCGACGTCGAAGCGGGTCGCATCACGTCCTACCAGGTTGACGGGCGGGAGTTAGTCGCAGCGGGTCCTGCACTCAATCTGTGGCGCGCTGTCACTGACAACGATGATAATAAGTGGGGGGACCAACGAGTAGCCACTCGCTGGCGCGAAGCCGGCCTCGATCAGTTGGCCGAGCATGTGGACGGCGTCGACGTGCAGCAGCCGCGACCGCAAGAGGTCGTCATCAGCGTGCGCACGGCTACCATGGCCGATGTGGATGAGGATGCCCTGCATGATCGTCGCAAGGAGACGATGACCAACGACATCAAGGCCATGCTCGTCCATCGCACTGATGAGGAAAACGGACGCATGCTGGCCGCCGGGCTCGGCTTCAACTACACGGATCTGCCCGGCAACGACTTTCGCGACAAGATGCCGTCCATGGTCGATGCACTGGCAGCGACCGGTCGCCTGCCCGAGTTGCTCGACCTGATGGCGGCTGCGCTCAGCGGACCCATGGGCGACGACATTCCGGAAAACGTCAAGGAAAACCTGATCAAACAGTTTGCCGAAGCGCGGGATGAATTCAGCGGCGCCTCCGGCCCGATCACCTCGGCGCGTTTCGACACCGAGTACACCTATCACATCTACGGCAACGGCGACATCGTCGTCGACACCAACGTGGTGCCCAGCGGCACGCTGCCGCCCATGTTGCCCCGCATCGGCCTGACCTTGGCGTTGCCCGGCGAATACGAGGCGTTCAGCTGGTATGGCCGTGGCCCGCATGAGAACTACGCCGACCGCAAGTCGAGCGCGCCGCTCGGTCGCTACAGCGGCAGTGTGGACGAGCAGCTCTATCCCGTACATCATGCCCCAGGAGAGCGGCAACAAGACCGACGTGCGCTGGGCTGCCATCACCGATGAAAGCGGAGCCGGCCTGCTGGTGCTGGGCGACGGCGTCAACGTCAACGCCTCCCACTACACGGCCATGGATCTGACCGAGGCCCAGCACACTTACGATCTGGAGCGCCGCGATGAGGTGATCCTCAACGTGGACCATGCGCTCGGCGGCCTCGGCAACGGCAGTTGCGGCCCCGGCGTGCTGGAGCAGTATCAGCTCGTGCCCGAGCAGACCCGCTTCCAGGTGCGGCTGCGTCCGCTGGCGGCTGGCGATGATCCGGGAGAGGTTGCTAAGGGGAAGATTGAGGGATAGAGTACGATAATCAGTAGTTGTCGGTATTGACTGAGCAGAATCGTGCTATGGACTTGCCGGGAACCATCATGATGGTTCCCGGCATTCGATTGGCAACCTATGACCGATAATCCGTCGTTTTTCAAAGAGGCGCTGGGAAATCAGCATAGTGTTTGCCGTGATTAGACCATATGTGCTATCCTGAACCTCGACAGTAGTTGATTCTTACAGAGGAGTTGTTCTGTTGACTATCAAGAGTTAGCCAACGCAGGATACGCTTCAAGATGGTCAGAATGTTGCATAATCGGTTGTGAGAAACGTCCCCTATTCTTCGCTGGAGTCATTCATGGTAAACGAAAACAAATTGCGGATTATCGACCTTTTTTCCGGTGCTGGTGGGTTCACGCTGGGATTCAGCCGATATTTCGGAGAGAGGTTGAGTCCCGTGTGGGCCAATGATTTCAACTTCTCTGCTACAGAGACGTACAATGCTAACTTCGGACAACATTGTGAATACGGCGATCTTGTTGAATTGCTTGACGACCCCGAAATTCTAATTCCTGAAGCCGATATAGTGATCGGTGGCCCCCCATGCCAAGGATTCAGCCTGCTGAACAAAAATCGAGATGGCGATCCTCGCAAGCATCTTTGGATACCATATCTTGAAGTCGTGAAGCGTTCAAGGGCGACAGTTTTCGTCATGGAAAATGTTCGCCAATTGCTCAACTCGCCGGAGCATCACACGATAGAGCAAGCTGCCGCTGATCTTGGTTTCGTGACAACATCAGCTCTACTTCTAGCAGCGAACTACGGTGTTCCTCAACTTCGATATCGTGCATTTGTCATCGGTGTGAAAGGGTTCGATCCGGCATTCCATTTCCCTCCGAAAAAGACACATTACGACCCAAGATCAAGGAAGGCGATCAATTTCATTGAATACGTTGAAGAGCCTAAGCCTTTCATGACTGCTAGAGAAGCGATTGGCGATTTGTCAATACCAGAGGGCAGAGAAATCCGAGATCTGCCTGGGCCTCTTGACCTCCACTTCGGTCGAAATCCGACAGAGCTAAGCAAAAAGCGGTATCGCGCAATTCCAGAAGAAGGCATGAATCGATTTGACCTTCAACGTGTCGCTCCAGATCTAACGCCTGCTTGTTGGATACGTAAGAAATCCGGAGGAACCGATCTGTTTGGACGACTATGGTGGGATCGCCCATCTTTCACTATCCGGACCGAGTTTTTTAAGCCAGAAAAAGGGCGTTATCTCCATCCGGAACAGCACCGTCCAATTACACATCGAGAGGCAGCTCGCTTTCAATCGTTTCCAGATGACTTCCAATTCAAAGGAAGTAAAATCGAAATTGCCCGCCAAATTGGCAATGCAGTCCCGCCACTTCTGGGTTATGCCGTTGCGTCCTGTGTGGGTAGTATCCTGGAAGAGAAGCAGATAGAAAGTGGCAGACAAGGTATCAAAACACCAACGTAGCCGTAACATGGCGAGGGTGAAGCAGAAGAACACCGCTCCAGAGTTAGTTGTACGCAGAGCGTTACACCGAATGGGATATCGCTTCAGGCTCCATCGTCATGATCTGCCCGGCAATCCGGACATAGTATTGCCGAAGCACCAGTCCGTCATCTTCGTGCATGGCTGTTTCTGGCACGGACATAGTTGTCCACGCGGGAAACGTCCCAGCACGAATCAAAATTTCTGGAATGCAAAACTGGATCGAAACCTGCAACGGGACAGAGAAGTGGTTCATTTGTTGAAGCGCCATGGCTGGCACGTTCACATTGTCTGGGAATGCGAAACGAAGGATTCAGAAGCACTGTCCAATAATTTGTCGAACTTCCTCACGTGTACAGCCCGGTGAAAGAATGCAAACAATCAATAATCTGAGAGATGCGTACATTCAAGAAATCTGCACGGATATCATTACTACCAAACAACCAACAAAAAGGCAGATACAGACTGGTCAAATTCTCGAATATCCATCATTCGCCGATGGTAGTAGTCGATCATGTGTTGCGATTTCAAGACAACTGGCTGAATACATCGGATACGATCAGGCACGCAGTCCCAGCAGTCTACAGGCCCAGACCGCCGGAAGTCGATTCGAGATCGCTACGTGCAAATTCATAGAGAAGGCGTTTGGGGCGCTGTCACATTTGCGGCCCGGGAATTGGAACTATCGGACCAACAAGACCAGTATCGATCACTTTGAACAATATCGGCATCTGGCTGAGCTTACGGCGTTCCTCAACGAATACTCACAGTTGAAAGCCGCATTAGGCTCAGACGGAGACTATATCGTAGGCCCAGATATTGTGGTAAGTCGTCAACCTGTATCGGATAGTGAAATCAATTTAGACCGACAAATCATTGATACGGGCAGCAAGATAGCGACGCACACGCCACTACGCGCCGAAAATCATGAGTCCAATATCTACAGCCTGTTGCATGCGAGCATTTCATGTAAATGGACGATGCGCAGTGATCGAACACAGAACACTCGTACGGAAGCTCTTAACCTAATCCGGAATCGAAAAGGGCACCTGCCGCACATAGTAGTAGTCACGGCGGAGCCTTTGCCGACGCGATTGGCATCCATTGCTTTGGGCACCGGTGATCTGGATTGTGTGTACCATTTTGCACTTACGGAATTGAGAGAAGCTGTCAACGTAGTGGGTAGCGAAGATCAGCAGGAAGTCTTGGAGACGATGATTCAGGGTCGCCGTCTCAGAGATATTGCCGATCTTCCATTTGATCTAGCGATCTGATGGGCCGTTCAGTTAGAGGGTCATTCGACCTATAGATCCCCATTTCACAATTATTTCATTGAAAGACGATTGCTGGTACAGCGGAAAGCCGTTTAGGCTGTCATTTCGATGAATTGAGGACGGTGAATCTGATGAAACAGTACTCAGTTGCAGAAGTATGTGATGCGTTTGTCGGCATTGTTTGCTTGGTCGAATCGGAAGGTCCTGTACTGTTGACGTGCGACGGCCGTGCCGTTGCAGTTCTGTTATCAGCGGCGGAGTATGGACATCTGGTCAATCGGCCGATTTCTTTCGGGCAGGCGTATGATGAGTTTCGTAAAGCACACGATCTGACGGCGTTAGCTATCGAACCAAGTATTTTTTATGTTGAACGTGACCATGCGCCAGAGCGGGATGTCCCGCTCTGACGGTCAAGTGTTTTTTTCAAACCTGGATTGTTGCTGAGCCGACAAGTTCCTAATGCCCACGCTCCGTCATATCCGCCAACGTCCGTTCGTAGACCTCGTAGTACTCGCCCTCAGCCTCGTCCAGATCCACATACTTCAGATACATTGCCTGTTCGGGTCTATCACCTGCGAGATCGCGCCGGCTGCCTTTGAAGTAGCTGCTTGTGCTGTGCCACTTAACCTCATTCTGTTGTAGTAGAATGTATTCCCCGGCGTATTTGTCCACGATGCTACTCATGTTGTCGCGGTAGTAGAGCGCCTGCTCACAGGTGGTACGTCGCCAGGAGATCACTCGCTCCATCGTGTCGGTCATGGCCGCGAAGAACGTGCCTTCGGGCTGCCGTTCCACCTCTGAAGTCCAGTCGATGGCGTCGAGATCAACGGTGCCGTAGCCGCCCTCGGCCGCGACCAGCAGCGAGTTGCGGTCGCGGTGAAAGGGATCGCTGAGCCAGTCCCCTGTGGGGTCAAAGCCCATGAGATAGGCTCCGACTGCGTCAGTGCAGACTGGGTTGTCACCTGCTATCAACATGTCGGTGATGCGCGGGGTTTCCTGACCGGTTGCGCTCCACTCGCCGCCGGCCTGAGCGATAAGGCCATCGATGATGTTGAGCACAGGATCGAAGAGTCGCCCGAGGTCGGCCAACATGTAGGGCATGCGCACCAGGTGATGGTAGTACTGACGGGCGCGGCCATCAGGCTCGCGCATGGGGACCAGGCCGAAGAGATTCTTGAGCGTCAGGGTGATGCCCATGAAGGCATGGTTTTTCATGCGCTGCACATTCACCAACTCATCCGCCTGCATGATGCTATCCGGCATCACATACTGGCGGAACATCTGCCCGCCGCCTGGAACCTGCTGGACGCTAAAGGGCGGCATATTGGCGTTATCGTAGCGGACATCCAGTTCGCCCATGAGCGGGGCCAATTGGGTGGTATCGACCGGCTCAGTGTGGTCCTCCCGGTGATAGACCGATACATCTGTGAAGAAGAGCTCTGCGTCGGTCTGCTCGCGCAGCAGACGGATGACGGCACGGGCCACCGTGTCGCTCACCAGCTGTTGACGCATGCCTTGGAAGAGGGGCATTTGGTCTGTACGGAAATCCTGGTTGAACTTGATGGCAATGGTCTTGGCCTTGCTGAGCCTCTCCCAGGTGCTTGTCAGTGGCGCAGTCGATCGCTTCAGGGCCTCGTAAACGACCTCATCATCGCTACGATGGTCGCACTGTACGGCACGAACTTGATGGCCGGATTTGGCTGTGGTCATGGAATGATACCTCGCTAAATATCGATAGTGACTTCAACCTGGATGAACTTGTCGTTTCCCCGCAAAAATCAGCCACAAATGACTCTGCGGCAAAAAATCTGGCACAGATAGCCACAGATAGATAAATGATATTCACAGATGAATTTGAGCCGTACCTATGCTATCAAATCTAATCTGTGTCTCATCTTTCTTCCATCTGTGTGAATCTGTGGCAAAAGAATTCTAGCCCAACAACGTCTCCTCATCCTCGCTTGCCCCGCCTTGCTCGGGCTTGTCCCAGTCGATCCCATCGTCCAGACCGTGGGTCTTGCGCCACTCTTCGAAGTCGGCCTCGATGGCTTCGGTCCACTTGGTGTCCATCTGGCTGGAGTTGTAGATGTTCTCGCGCAGGCGTTGATGGCTGAAACGCTCGCGCATGTGGGTGCGCTCAGCGTGCTCGACCACGGCTTCGGCCAGATGCGGCGGAATGAAGATCACGCCCGTCATCGTGCCCAGTACCACGTCGCCCGGCATGCAGGTGGCGTCGCCGATGCGACAAGGAATGTTGAAGCCGGAGAGCGTGACATTGCGGATGGGCGTTGGATCCATGCCGCGGCAGAATGTTGCGAAGTCCTCGATTTCAATGATCTGCTCGGCATCGCGAATGCCGCCGTAGATGACCTGGCCGCGCTTGGTGCGCGAGGCAATGGCCGT
Source organism: uncultured Chloroflexia bacterium (assembly GCA_963765875.1). Taxonomy (GTDB): domain Bacteria; phylum Chloroflexota; class Anaerolineae; order Caldilineales; family Caldilineaceae; genus JAWKOK01. Next base: position 119,700 of record CAVXYK010000026.1, on the reverse strand, counting down.
GGAGAGATTGGCCCCGGAGTAGGTCCCCTCATAGACCTTGTCGAAGAGATCGATGACGACTACATCATCCTCGCGCAGAGTCTCGATGACCCAGGAGTTCATGGCCCCGATGCGGCCTTCCTCGTTTTGACCGAGATCCATCAGCGTATCGTGGAGGTCGGGCCGGTGGGGGATGAAGACGCCGGTCACCGCGCGGCCCACCAGGCGTCGATGGGGGTGCAGACGTGTCCAGCCGCCGGCAAATTGAAAGTGATAGCCCTCGCGCCAGAGTACGGCCCAGGCCTCTTCCGTGATCACGCGGTCCATGCGTTTGAGAATGTCGTCCGGCACACGCGGACGCCCATCATCAAAACGCTCTCCTTTCCATAGCGGTGTTAGCTGGATGATGTCGTCACGATCGTTGTACTTCACGTAAAGCGCTCCTCTAGGAATCGGTTTTGCTTTTGCATTGCTTATTCACCACGGAGACACAGAGGCAGCACGGAGGAACACGGAGGAAAAAGTACTCTTTCTGTTCCTCCTCCGTGTTCCTCCGTGCAATCTCCGTGTCTCCGTGGTGAAAATACATACAGTTACCCAAACTACCCCGGTCCGCCGGCCTCGTTGTTCACAGCCTGGACCAATGCACGCATGTAGGCGATGGAGTAGGCGACGCCGACCCGGTGTCCGCCCAACATGTTGGGGATGTGATCGGGGATGATGCAGCCGTCGAACTTCACCTCGCGCAGCGCCTTCATCACATCGTACATGTCCTGATAGCCATCGTCGATGAGGGTCTCTACCCACGGCTCAGGCATGGGATCGGAGACGTTGCGAAAATGTACCTTGAAGAGCTGATCTTTGGCAGCGAAATATTTGATGGCATCGGTCACGCTGTTGCCCATGCCGATTTCGCCGCCTTCCAGCCAACAGCCTACGCAGAGACAGACGCCGATGTTGGGACTGTCCGCAATCTCCATGGCCTTTTTGTAGCCTTCGAAATTGCCGAACATACAGCGCGGGATGCCGCCGAGCGCATAGACCGGTGGATCATCGGGGTGGATGCCGATACGCACGCCTGCCTCTTCGGCCACCGGCGCCACCTGACGGATCATGTAGGCGTAGTTGTCCCACAGTTCTTCCTCGCTGTAGACGCGCCCGTGAGTCAACTCGCCCTCGTAGATCTCTCCGGCCCAGTGCCCCTTGGCATCTTTGATGTCCAGTGTGCGTGCGTCCATGCCGCCACGCCCTACGGCTCGACCCGAATTCCAGATGCCGTTGGCCATGTGCGCGTAGGTGTTGTAGTAGACGCCGGCCTCGCCGATGTTGCGGATGAACTGCTTGAACTCCTCCACTTTTTCATCGCGGCCGGGCAAGTTAAGCGTAATCTCCGGCACATTGTGCACGCCGGTGTTGGTGATGCGGTAGATCTTGATGCCGCGATCACCAAAGCGCTTGACCAGCCACTTGTAGAATTCGAGGGAATGCTGCTCGGGATTGCGGATGCCAACCATGGCCCACTCGACGCCGAGCTGCTGGAAGAATTGCAGGTCTTCATCCGTCGCATCTGCGCCGGTCTGGATGGCGATCTGGATGCCTGGCGCGCTCGAATAGTAGCCGGGTACGGCGCGCATTGGGATCTGCTCTGAGGCGGTGCTCATACTGTCTTGCCCTCCGTTATCGTATCTTGTGGGTGAACTCCGGACCCAAACATATGAGTTGGATTGTTCTGGGATCCTGCTCTGTTCTCTCGTGAATGTGGTGACGAGAGACTGTCCGCTATTAGATTACCGCAGAGTGGCCGATAAGGGCCAACGGTCATTCTGTCATTGACACGCCCGAGGAGTTGGCTGAAGCTCATGTGCTGTACACAATCAGGTCATTGTTTCGCTCGTTATCAATTGTGTATACTGTCAAGAGTGTATCTCAGATTCGGGGCACGTGGATCCGTGTCCGCAGCTCGGGATACATCGACTGACAAACGAAATCTGATACTCAGCGAACGTTGAACTCCGGTATCGCACCCAGTAGGGACAATTCCCATGTACTGTAAACCTCTGCCCCAGAACAGAACGCCGCTGCAACCAGCGGCTTTTCGCGCGCTGCCGGTCGGAGCCATTCGCCCCGCCGGCTGGCTTCATGACCAACTGAACGTCCAGGCCAACGGCCTCACCGGCCATCTTGACGAATTCTGGCCCGATGTCGGCCTCAACTGCGGTTGGCTGGGCGGCGACGGCGACGACTGGGAACGGGCACCCTATTATTGTGACGGACTCGTGCCGCTGGGCTACATCCTGGATGACCCGCGGCTGATCGTCAAGGGGCAGAAGTATGTGGATTGGGCGCTCAACAGCGTCCAGCCAAGTGGTCAGTTCGGTCCCGACAACAATGACTGGTGGCCGCGCATGGTCATGCTCAAGGTCTTGATGAGCTATTTCGAGGCCACTGAGGACAATCGGGTGCTCGATCTGATGACCGGCTATTTTCGATTCCAGCAACGGATGCTTCCAGGCCGCACATTGCGCGACTGGGGGGAAGCGCGGGCAGCGGACAATCTACTGGCCATCCATTGGCTCTACAACCGTACAGGCGATGATTTTTTGATCGACCTGGGGAAGCGGATTGAGGCAGCAACCCTGGACTGGGCGACGCTGCAAGGCGACTACCAGATCGGCGAGCTGCTGATTGGCGACCACCGCATGAACATGGCGACCCATGTGGTCAACAACACCATGGGCATCAAGACGCCGGTGGTCAACTTTGTCCAGAATGGGCAGCATTCAGACCTGGCGGCCGCGCGGCAGGGCATCGAGAATCTGATGCACCACCACGGCCAACCCAGCGGCATCTGGAGCGGCGACGAACATCTCAACGGTACCTGCCCCACCTCCGGCACCGAGCTTTGTGCCGTTGCCGAGTATATGTTCTCGCTGGAGGAGATGATCCGCATCACCGGCGATCCGGTCTACGGAGATATGCTCGAACAGGTGGCCTATAACGCACTGCCCGCCACCTTCAAACCCGACATGTGGGCCCACCAATATGATCAACAGATCAATCAGGTGGCGGCCAACGTAGCTCGGCGCAACTGGACCGACAACACCGACGACTCGAATATTTACGGACTGGAGCCCCACTTCGGTTGTTGCACCGCCAACATGCATCAGGCCTGGCCTAAGCTGGCCAAGAACCTGGTCATGGCTACCGATGACGGGCTGGCTCTCATCGCCTACGCTCCTTGCCTGGCCTCTGTCATCATCAAAGACGGCGTCACGGTCCGACTCAGCGTGAAGACCCGCTATCCGTTCGACTCCGCCGTCGAGATTTCGATTGGTCTATCTGATCCTGCCTCCTTCCCGCTTTTGTTGCGGATTCCTGGATGGGCGCATGGCGCGTCGGTGGTGCTCAACGGCGAAACTTTGCCCGGCCCGGACGCAGCGACATTCCATCGCATCGACCGCGAATGGCAGGACGGCGATACGATCACGCTCGAACTGCCGATGAATGTCCGTATCGAACGAGGGCACAAGGGTCTTGTCTCCATCTTCCGGGGGCCGCTGCTCTTCGGCCTGCGCATGGGCGAGCAGTGGCAGCAGATCGCCGGTGAACTGCCCCACGCCGATTGGGAGGTCTATCCCACGACGCCCTGGAATTATGGACTGCTGTTGGATGAGGCTGATCCGGGGGCGAGCATCCGAGTGGAGACTGACTCCTCCAAACCGACCGCTTTCCATCCCGACCATGTGTCCGTGCGTTTGTTTGCCCGTGCACGCCGCCTTCCTCAATGGCACCTGGTCGACAACTCTGCCGGCGATATCGGTGCAGGCCCCCACACATCCGACGAGGCGTTGGAGGAGGTTGAACTGATTCCGTACGGATCGACCAATTTGCGCATCGCCGCTTTCCCACTGGTTGGCAAATAGGAGTAGCTCATGACCATCATCGAATCAGCGTTTATGGATTTGACCGCGGAACTGGATGTTGACGCTTTCTGGGCAGAGAACGAGCAGTGCTTCGAGTTCACCACGGACAAGCCCGCGTTGTCCGGCCACTTTCTCGCCGGATGATCACTGGATCTTCGAGTTCATGCAGGTGCCGTCGACGGTGCGTTACTATCACGACAAAGAGTATCGAGATCAACTCCATCGTGAGGTCAATCGTGTAACTCTTGAGTATGTGGGCAAGGCGTTTTTCGATGAAGATACGTTCGAACATAGCCCTAAACGCATCGAAAACCTCTTTGGCAGCGAGTTCGCCTATCTGGAAGGCAGCACGCCCTGGCTCAAGCATGTCACTGATGATGTCGACGAGTTTGAGCGAATATTGGATGCTGTCGAAGAAGTCGACATAACGTCATGGGCGCTGCCTGAGTCATTTGTGCGAGAGTGGGAGGAACGGGCCGCAGCCGGGCAGGCGTTGCCCAAGCTGGGTACAGGCAGTCGCGGACCGGCGACCATCATCACATCGGTGTTGAACCCGGAGCTGGCGCTCTACTGGATGTACGATCATCCCGAGACCATGCGCCGATTCACGGCGCTGCTGGGACCAAAGATGGTTGAGTTGAATAGCGTGTTGCGCGAGTTCAGCGGCAATAATCAGCCTGGGTGGTGGATTACCGATGACAACTCGGCGCTCTTCAGCCCGCCGCTCTATCGGGCATTCTGCTATCCGGTGCTCGACACGGTGCTCAATGCCATGGCCCCCGGCGACGCCACTCGCCATCAACACTCGGACAGTTCCATGGGTCACCTCATGGATCAGCAGTACGAGCTAGGCATTCGCGAGGTTAATTATGGTCCAGAAGTCGACGCTGCGCTGATTCGTGCGCAGATGCCCGATGCCGTGATCCTCGGCCAGTTGCCGCCCTTCACATTGCGCAACGGCAGCCCGGACGAGATCCGGCAACGGATCGTTGACGATTTTGAGAAGGCAGGGGCAAGCGGTGGTCTGGTGGTCACCACAGCGGGCTCGCTGGCCGCGGGCACCGGCGTCGGCCGTATGCGCTATTTCATGCAGACGGTTCAGGAGCATTGCCGATATGATCGATGAGTTCGCCGCTGATCAAGAGGCATCGCGTCGATATTCCTGGCAACGGATGGAATCCGACCGCTATTCTAATGTCAGATTGAATGCTACAGGTTAAGTAGAAATCCGTAAGTCGTTACAGAAAGTGCCGGGGACTTCCCGATGCTGAAACCTCAAAATCAGAGTCAACTCACTCGCTTTGTTGCCTAAGTCCCCGGCACTTTTTTGCACAACCGACAGATGCTTACTTAGGAGCTGCTTTTTTTTTAGGCAACAATGGTACCTTCTCAAAATTCCGTGGTAGGGGCGACCCTTGCGGTAGCTCGCAGCGGGCCGGGGCAAGCCCGGCCCCTACCTATTGAGAATACACCAACAATGCATGTCATCCGTTCACAAAGTAGGTGCAAAGCGCCAACGCAGTGAGGAATGACAGCGTAACTTTTCGATCCAAAGATCGCATCGCCGAACCGCAGATTTCGAGCTGATCTCAGTCTAACAGTGAAATGTGCCCTCAGTCTGTATTCACTGTTAGCGACGGGTTTCAGCCCTACCGAAACAAAAGCGCCCAGTCCTTGGACTGGGCGCTTTTAAATATTGCAAAAATGGATCGGGGAGCTTCGCTCCTGGTCTATTCTAGGTCACATCTTTCAGGGTGAGGTCGTTCTTGCGCAGGAAGGCCATCAGCCCCATCTTGTTGACGCTCTTCATGGCACTGGTCGATGCCTTGACCTTGACCGAGCGACCCAGTTCAGGGACATAGATCGTGTACTTCTGCACATTCACCTGCCATGTGCGCTTTGTCTTCTTCTTGGACCAGGGCACGCTGTTGCCGTGCATCGGGCCCTTTCCAGTCAGTTTGCATTTAGCCATGATCATCTCCTTATCGTCTCGAATGCCGACTGTCCAGTCCAGACTTGGAATCCGAGACGCACGCCGGCGCGATTTTCTAATCAAACCCGAGAATTATAGCAACGAATGCCCAGGTTGTCACAATTTGGAAAGGGTCGCCGCGTACGGCTTGCTGCGTGAAAGGCTACTGCGTACTTCGTACTGCGTAAAAGCCGTCTAGAGGTTCGATCATTGCCCTTGGAAAGATGCAACGAATTACGAAGTCAGATTCTTCCCGAGACCTTACGCAGCACGCAGCACGCAGCAGCCGTTATTCCAGAGCCCCCGTCTCTTGCAGCATCTCCAACGTCCCCTGCAAGTCCTCCAGGTCACTTAGATCGAAGTCGGGCGTGTCGATTTCGGTCAGGGGTTTCAGTGCCGGGTTGGGCGTCACATCCGTTCCGGCCAACGGATACTCATTGGTTTCATCCGCAAAATACTGCTGTGCGGTATCCGAGAGCAGGAAGCTGACAAAGTCCTGGGCCTGTGCACTGTTTTCACTGGTGTCGAGGATGCAGACGCCGGCGACATTGATCATCGCCCCAACATCGCCGGCCGGGAAGTAGTAGTTGGCCGCTGTAAAGTCAGGATTCTCGGAGAGGAAGCGGAAGAGATAGTAGTGATTAACCAGCCCGACATCGATCTCGCCCTTGCCTGCGGCTTCAACAATGGTCGTATTATTGGGGTAGACTTGCGTGTCGTTGGCGACCATATCATCCAGCCATGCTCGTGTCGCCTCTTCGCCGGCATTCACGCGCATTGCTGTGATGAACGCCTGGAAACTGCCATTGGTTGGGGCCCAGCCGACCCGGCCGCGCCACTCCTCGCCGGTCAGATCAAAGACGCTCTCGGGCAATTCTTCGACTGCGACCTCCTCAGTGTTGTAGACCAGTACCCTGGCGCGGCCACTGGTCCCGGCCCATTGGGCGTCGCTACTGACGAAACGCGGGTCAACGCCGTCGGTGATCTCAGTGGGGAGGGGGGTGCAGCGGCCAGTGCCTGCCAATGCGCCCAGCGCGCCTGCATCCTGACCGAAGAAGACATCTGCCGGGGAGTTTTGCCCTTCCTCCAGGATCATGGCCGCCATTTCAGCTGTGCTTCCATAGCGAACTTCCACATTGGCGCCGCTCTCGTCGGCATACATCTTTAAGAGTGGATCAACCAGATTTTCATTGCGACCGGAGTAGATGACCAATGATTGTGTTTCGCCGGATGACGCGTCGCCTAAACTCTCTGGTTCGCCGCTGCTCCCGGTGACGGCCGGCACCCCGGCCGCCTGGCAAGCCGTCATCAGCAAGCCCGTGGTCATTGCCAGGGCAATCGCTAGAACTCTGATCGGTCGTTTCATATTCATGTCTTCGGCAACCTTCCTCTGCAACCGTGGTCTGCGTGGTGGGATATCGGGCATGATTTCGGTCGTTCCGATAAAGAACGACACCGGGCAAGACTATCATGGCACTCAGGCGATTTCAACCGGCAAAAGTGAGTGATCTTCAGCTTCTGATCTCAGTCATGCCTTAATGCATAAATGCAACGAGCTTTGAGAAAAGATTAAGCAAGGTTAATGGCCGGGGTGCGTCTTTACTTGAGGGCCGCTACAATCGCGTCGCTGTTGGCTCGCATGAGGTCGATGTATGTCGGCGCCGGACCGTCGGCATCGCTCAATGAGCCGATGTAGAGCGGAATCACTTCAATCCCCGTGTCTGCGGCGATCTGTTCCGCTGTGTGCGGGTTGATCGATGTGCTGACAAAGATGGCGTTGACGCCCTGATCATCGATCTGTTCCTGCAATGCAGCCAACTGTTGGGCAGATGGGGATGCCAACGTGCTGAAAGATGGGACGACTGATCCGATCACGTCGAAGTCATAAGCGCGGGCGTAGTAGCCGAGCGAGTCGTGATCGGTTACGAGCTTGCGTGCGTCCGCCGGCAAGGCGCCTGTCTTTTCCTTTATCTCGACATCCAGCGCCGCAAGCACCGCTACCGTCCGCTCTCCATTCTCGGCATAGTGGGCACTGTTGTTCGGATCCAAGTCGCCCAGCACATCAGCGATTGTCTCCGTCCAGCCCATGACATTGGCGACATCCAACCAGGTGTGGGGGTCGACGCCTGTATGGGCGTGGGCGTTGTCCGGATCGTGCTCATTTTCGTGATCGTCAACATGATCGTTAACATGATCGTCTGCGTGATCCTCTGTGTGATCGGATTCGTCGGTTTCACTGAGATCGATAGTCTCTATACCAACATTGACAGAGATGACCGGTGCGCGATTTTCCGGGCTGTTCAGCACCGATTCCATGGATTCTTCCAGCCCCAGTCCATTGATGAAAATGACATCGGCGTCATGCAGCGCCCGCAGATCTGCGGGCTTGGGTTCATAGCTGTGGGGATCCGCGCCCGTGGGCAACAGATTGGTCAGTTGGATCTGTTGCCCGCCCACAGCGGCCACGATATCCGCTACAATGTTGGATGTGGCGACTACGTTCAGGGATTCACCCTCAGGGAGATCAATGGGCTGCAACGCAGGCAGTCCTGCATCCGGATCGTTGGCCTGTTGGATGGCTGTATCGGACAGCGATACCCGGCTGGGCCTGCTTGCTGCCGCATGCCGTCAGGATAACGATGATGAGTAGTAGCGAAAATGTGATGAAACTCCGGCGCGCAACCTGAACCGAGAATGTGCATGGCCTATACAAGATGGCTGATCCCTTCATGTGCAGCTATAAATACGCAGCTGTCAATTGGACTGTTCAAACTTGTCGATCTTAGCACGCAGGCCGGACCAGCGTCAAAGCTGTCACCTGGGGTTTTTCGGGCGTACCTCACGCCAGGGACGTGTTGTCAAAGAGTCGGGGATGGCCTAGTGGTTCTTGGCTTGAAAAACGGCTGCCGGACCGTCCTCGGTACTTTCTACGCCATATCTCAGATGCACCAGATTTTCGATTGATTTGAACCCTCTAGAGATGAGTGATACACTGCCTGTTTTCATGAACAGCGCAACTGCGCTTCCCAACGAGCGCGTTGACGATTGACAAACGTCTTGATGGCAAACACTGTGAAAACTAACGCTGTGATGCAACAATTCAACTGTGATCTGATTGTCAACGCCGGCGGCATCAGCCGACGCATGGGGATGGACAAGGCGCTCCTGCCTGTGCCGCCGGATGGCACGCTATTGGTCCGCCACGTTGTAGAACGTCTGACTGAATTGGTCAATGGCCAGATCTTCGTCATTGCCAACGACCCATCGTTGGCGTTGATGGCCGGGCTGCCGCCATCGGTACATCAGATTGCCGATCGCTATCCTGGGGCCGGCGCACTCGGCGGTCTGGCCACAGGGCTGGCGCTCTGCTCGGGCTGGGCAATGGTCGTCGCCTGCGACATGCCATTGGTGAGTCCCGTGCTCTTTTCTGCGCTGGCCGCCCTGGCCTTTGATGCCGAGGATGTCGGCGCTGATGTCGGTCGCGAGGACCGCCGGCCATGGGACGCAGTGATTCCGATGACTGAGGGCTATCCGCAGCCGCTGCATGCACTCTATCATCGGCGCTGCCTCCCGGCGATGGAAGCGTTGTTGGCGGAAGAGAACCTACGCATTGTCAACCTCTACGAATCCATTCGCGTGCGGTACGTGAATGAGCCGGACCTGCGCAAGATCGATCCTGATCTACATTCATTCATCAATGTCAACACGCCGGGGGAGTGGGAGAGGGCGTTGGCTTTGCTGGCGTGTCTATGACGGATCCTCAAAAACAAGAGAGGCCGGGCTTATTAATAAGCCCGGCCTCTCTTGTTTTCAGAGGATGTTTCCAACTGTCGAACTTATCCTCGATCTAGTAACCTTCATACCCAGGAAGCTGTCTGCGGCCTGCGCCACCGCCATAGGAGACAACATCTGCCGCTACCATCAGACCGAGCCATAGCCAGTCCAATCCGGTAACGCCGCCCGGTGAGACGATCACAAACATAATCGTTGTCCAGGGCAGGAAGATCAGACCTAGGACCGGCCATAGCCACCAGACCAGGGCCCAGTCCTTAAAAGCGAGGTTCCAAAGTCCGGGGCGGAAAAGCCACCAGAATGCGCCCATGATACGCGGGCCAAGCAGCACAAGAGCAAGGAAGAAACAACACATAGTCGGGTACCCTTTCGTGTGGATGTACAGGTGGGCAACGCAAAAATAGGGCTTACGCGCCAATCAGTGCGAGGTATTTGAACACCTCCATGGTGTCCAGGATGGACTTAATCAACAACGTGACACAATCATCGCATAGAATCGCACTCTCGCGCAACTCGCGTTTTTTTGCGTCGCCCGTACGCTTTTCATTCGGTCGAGTCGAAATCGGTAGATAACCGGGTCAGAACGTGCTTCACGTATGCTATTCACACACGAACAGAGGGAGTCGGTATCAATTTTGCTGGGTCTATTCAAAATGAGTTGAGCACGCCGAGGCCCTCCGGGAGGGGCACTGCGTAGGTCCAGTCTGCCGTCATCACCCTCCCGGAGGATCGCTTCAACCAATTTGGAACACACTCAATTTTGCTGGTCGATCCTGTTGGCAAACGTTCGCCAACATTGGCTGTCGGCTATCTGATTGATGGGACTATGCCTAACCAAGCGTGGATCTGGAGGTTTCCTCGTCATGCGCTCCTCAATAAGGCAGTTCGTAAGTCCCCCGGTCTTTGCCGATGAGAATCGGAACCGAGTCGCGCAGTTACTCAACGTCATGCTGCTTACGCTCCTTGTCGGCGTGTTCTCCTATGCTGTGATGTTGCCCTATCTCGAGCCCGGTCAACAACATAGGCTTCTTTTGGTAGGCAGTGTCGTCCCCTTTGCGCTGATCCTGCGCCATCTGATGCGACAAGGCCGCGTTCGCCTGGCCGCCATGCTACTGGTCTTTAGCATGTGGTGCATCATCACAGTCTCTGTCGCAACTTCGGGCGGTCCCTACTCGGCGGCGACCAATATCTATGTTGTCTTTATTTTGGCGGCGGCGCTACTGCTGGGCGGCAAGTACGGAATTGGCCTGGCGCTCTTAAGTATTCTGTCCGGCCTCATCATGGTGTGGGCCGGGTCAAATGGTCTGATTGACCAAGGGTTTATGCTGTCGCCGCTTACTTTCTGGTTGCTTCAGTCGCTCACATTCCTAACGGTTGCGCTGTTGCTCTACCTGGATACGACCAGTCTGGAACAGATCCTCAAACAGGTGCATAAGAATGAAAGTGCACTCGAACAGCGAAATCAGGAACTGCAACTCTATGCCGGCAGGGTGGAGCGACGCGAGGCGGCTCTTCAGGCCTCTGAGGAACGGTATCGCGTCCTTTCGGAGCTGATCTCCGACTACGCCTATGCACTCAATATTGATGCCGAAGGCGGCATGACACTGGCCTGGATCACCGACGCCTTCATGCGTATCACCGGCTATGACCCGGAACATTTTTCCTCGCTCGATGGATGGATGGATTATGTCTATCCTGAAGACATCCCGATCGTCCGAAATTGGGCGGCAGTATCGCTGACCGGCAACGAGCACACCTGCGACTATCGCGTCAAGGTGGATGGCGGCGGAGTTCGATGGCTGCGCAGCTACAGCCGTCCCATGTGGGACCCGAAACAAGACCGGGTTGTGCGCGTCTACGGGGCCGTTCAGGATATCTCTGAGCAGAGAGAGGGCGAAGTAGAGCAGCGCCGTCTGCTCACTGAGATTTCCAAACAGCGAGAAGAGCTGAGATCGCTCAATCAACGCCTGGCTGAGACGCAAGAACTGGAACGCCAGCACCTGGTGCAGGAACTGCATGATCAGGTAGGACAGAATTTGACCGCAATTGCGCTCAACCTAAATATTGTGAAATCGCAGATTTTGGGGCTTCCGCTGCCGCAGGAGACCGAGCGACTGGTCGATACCCGAATGGATGATACCATCTCGCTGGTGCGGCAGACGACAGTCCAGATCCGGTCGGTGATGGCCGATCTGCGCCCGCCGGTACTCGACGACTACGGTTTGAAGGCGGCGTTGGACTGGTATGCCACTCAAGTCCATGAGCGGACTGGTTTGACCATCCATGTTACCCATGCCACCGACATTTCGAGATTGCCCGTGCAGATAGAGAATGCGCTCTTTCGTATTGCCCAGGAAGCCGTCACGAATGTGGTCAAGCACGCAAATGCGACCCAAGTTTCGATCAACCTGGCTGTCATCAACGACTCCATGGCCTTGACTGTCTGGGATGATGGTCAAGGCTTCTCAATCGATTCAGTCGATGCCAATCTGTCGCGTACAGGCTGGGGGCTCCTGAGTATGGAACAACGCGCCGAGGCTGTCGGCGGACGCTGTGAGGTCTCCTCCCATGCCGGCCGGGGGACCGCAGTTGTGGTGGAGGTGCCGCTATGACGATTCGTGTATTTCTTGCTGATGACCATGGCATTGTTCGCGAGGGATTGCGTCTGCTGCTGGAATCCCAACAGGATATCGTCGTCGTCGGTGAATCGGCAGATGGCTTGGAGGCGGTCCGCGATACTCTGCGGCTGCGCCCCGATGTGGTTGTGTTGGATATTGCAATGCCCGGCCTGAATGGGATTGAGGCCGCCCGGCAGATTCACATCGAACTGCCCGAATGTAGAGCGATTATGCTCTCCATGCATGTATCCAACGAACATGTCTATCGAGCTTTGGAGGCGGGCGCGCGCGGGTACGTTGTTAAAGAATCAGCCGGCGAAGAGTTGATCCAGGCAATTCGCACGGTCTATGTCGGTGACCACCATTTGAGTCCCGCGAATTTCGGAAGAGCTGATTGCGGATTACTTGCAACAACGTTCCGGCATCGGAGACGAAGATCCGATGGCAGAACTCTCCCCTCGAGAGCGTGAGATACTGCCATTGGTTGCCGAAGGGCGATCCAGCATCGAGATCGGCGAGTTGCTCGCCCTCTCTCCCAAGACGGTTGAAACTTATCGTAGTCGGATGATGCAGAAGCTGGGGATGTCTAATATTGCTGAACTCGTCAAATTTGCCATTCGGCACGATCTGGTCTCACTGGATTAGGTTCTTGTTTTCTGGTGCGGGTCTATTAGGGTCGATTCAACTCTCTGCACCCGAATCCAGGAACCACCACGATATCTGTCAAGGTTTCCCTCTGGTCGATAAATCTGATCGGAAAGTAAACTGATACACACGACTCCTACCCATGTCGATTGGTTGAGTTGTTGCTTGATTGCCTGTTCCTTTGTCAGTGACTATCTTTTGCTAGCTGAAACAGAGTAGAAAGGAGATTGTGTTGCCTGAGTTTTCGGCAGTGGCCTAATAATCCCATCCCCGTAGAAAGTTGATGAATTGCAGATGGATATTCGGGTATTTCTTGCCAATGATCATTTGGCGATACGCAGAGCGCTTCATGATCTGTTGGAAGCAGAGGTGAATCTGACGATTGTGGGCGAGACGGCAAATGGGCTTGATGTCGTTGAGCAGACAACGCACATTCGTCCAGATGTCGTTGTTTTGGATGATTCGATGCCCGGGATCACGGGCGTTGAAGTAGCCCAGCAGATTGGCGAGCATTCTCCGGAAACACAAGTTATTCTTCTCTCGATGCACGTGTCGCGTGAACATGCGCTTCAGGCATTGCGGGCCGGAGCCAATGGCTACGTCTTGAAGGAATCTGCCGGGTCCGAATTAGTGAATGCCATTCGCACAGTGCTTGCCGGCAGTGTCTATCTCAGCCCAGAGATTACACAGTTGGTCGGCGAATATGCCTAGGTCAATTCGGCGTGAATTCCACAGAAGAAATCGCGCATCCCTACCACTGGTAGGTTCTGTATGAAGATTTCCGCCGGGATTCACTGGACAGACAGCCGATTGGCCGGCATCCATCAGAGCCACGTGAGAAAATCTGATGGGTGGCTGCCAATATTATGATCGATTGGCTTGAGCCGGGTTGGATCTAGGCATCAATTACAGAAAAGATGGCCTGGCAAGGCCGTTGCTGTGAAGGCGTGAATGGCACTGGTGAGGCTCTATACCCCGAGAAGAGGTGCTAGATCATGCCATACTTGCGAATCTATCTGTTAGGACCACCGGCACTTTATTGCGGCGATGAGGCGATCAACATCCCACGGCGTCAAGCACGTGCGCTGCTGTTCCGTCTAGGTGTTCGAATGCAACCCATTCCTCGCGAGCATCTTTGTTTTCTCTTTTGGCCCAATCAATCTGAGGTCAAGGCCCGCCGCAACCTGACCCATTTGCTGACACACCTGCGACGAGCGCTGCCCGATTGCCAGGATCTGATCACGGGCGAGGATCAGGTGTCGCTGAACCCTGAGCTGGTCTGGTCCGATACCTCGACAGCTGAGCATCGCATCGCCGAACATACGGCGGATCCGAGCAGCTACGCATTGGAGAGAGTTACCTCGTTGTTCCATGGGCTCTTCATGGCCGGATTCTCGTTGCCCGATGCAGCCGAATTTGAAAGCTGGCTTATGCTTGAACGATGCGTCTGGGAGCGTTACTATCTAGGGGCGCTGGAACTCCTGGTTGAGAGTCATGTGACCGATGGTTTCTATACACAGTCCATCGGCTATGCCCAGCGTTATCTGGCGGTCAATCATCTGGATGAGGAGATGCATTGCCGCTTGATGCAACTGTATGCAGTGACCGGTAATCGCGCCGCTGCGCTCCAGCAGTACCGTGCATGTGCCAACGCGTTGGGCCGAGAACTTGGCATCGCGCCGTTGAAGGAGACCAAGGCACTCTACGTGTCGATTATGCAGGGCGAATTGTCCATGGCCTCGAAGCTGGAACCACGATCTGTATTGGCTTTGATTCCAGAGGGACATGTCTATCCGCTGAACTCACTGGCGGATGGCGTCGAGGGAACTGCGCCGCAGCCGGCCATGGCCTATGCCGCCTGAGGTCTAACAGTCGCTAGACGTTCTCCTTCAAAACACGAATAGTTGATTCCGTGAGGGGGATCACCTTGTGGAACGAGCCCGCCGACAGATTTGTCGGCGGGCTCGTCTTTGGGTGCATTTCAGGTTCGGGGCACATGGCGCAACGCCTCACCCTGCTTCGCCTTCTGGGCCTCATAGATATGCGAGTGGCTACGAGTCCCTCTCCAGTTTTTTGGAGAGGGACCGCCGGGCGCTTGAGGCGTCCCGGCAGGGTGAGGCAAACCCGCTCCGACTATGACATGCACCCATCAACACCCTGTCCAGGCGCTCCACTGAATTTCTGATATAATGAACAGTGTGCAACCATGTGTCTGGTCCTACGTACTAGTTCATGGGATGCACAACAGCGGTGTGTAACCTGGATAGACTTTGGGAGAAGTGAATGTTTCGTAACCCGTTCCGGCGCAAAAATGGCGATCAATCGACTGAGGATACAGCGTACGACAACGGCAACGAGCAGCTGATCGAGTTGCGCGATGTCAGCAAAGATTACGAAACCGCGGCCGGCGTATTTACCGCGCTGCATGCCGTCGATCTCAACGTGGACCGGGGACAGTTTGTCGCGGTGGTCGGCAAGTCGGGCAGCGGCAAGTCGACCCTCATCAATATGTTGACCGGCATCGATCGCCCCACTGGCGGCCAGGTTCTGGTCGGCGATACCGCCGTTCAAGCACTCAAAGAGGGCGAGATCGCGGTCTGGCGCGGCAAGAATGTGGGTATCATCTTCCAGTTTTTTCAACTGTTACCAACGCTGACGGTGTTGGAAAATGTGATGCTGCCAATGGATTTCTGCAACGTCATTCCCAACCGGGATCGGCGTGAACGTGCCATGCATCTGCTCGACCAGGTTGAAATGACTGAGCATGCCGATAAGTTACCCACTGCCGTCTCCGGCGGCCAACAGCAGCGCGTTGCCATCGCCCGTGCCCTGGCCAACGATCCGCCCATTGTCGTGGCCGATGAGCCGACCGGCAACCTGGACTCGAATACGGCCGATTCAGTCTTTGCCCTTTTCGAAGATCTGGTGGCTGACGGCAAGACCATTCTCATGGTGACCCATGACAGCGATCTGGCTGATCGGGTCATGCGCAAGGTGACATTGGCTGACGGTGTCGTCATCAGCGACGAATGGCTGCGTGAGGTAAACGGTCGCAATACCCAAGACGATGCTCCTGCGCCCGACTCGATGCCGAGCGAAGTCGATTCGCTCTCCGCGGATCTTGCTTCCACTGATCAAGATGTCGTGGACGATCCGACCATAGATAGAACGCCGCTTGCGACAGAGTAAGACAGTAGGTCGACATGTCGGACGGAAGAAGCCGGCGTCGCGTCGGATGGGCACGATGCCTAGGCCGCTATCCAGCCCCCTGATCAGCCCGAGATGGCGCAAAGTTGTGCGCGATCTTTCCCACAATAAGACGCGCACCTTGCTGGTTGTCCTCTCGATCGCGATCGGCGTCTTTGCCGTCGGCATGATCGTACACACAGCGTTGCTGGTTATCCGCCAGGTCGAAGGAGACATGGCCTTGGCGCGCTCGGCCCACGCCACTGTCTATGCTGAGGATCTGGATGACGATATGCTGTTGGCCATCGGCAACATCGACGGTGTGGTCGATGCCGATGGCCGCAGCTCGATCACGCTTCGGGTGCGTATCGACAGCGGGAAATCAGCAGACGGTAACTCAGCAGGTGGAGAAACCGGCGGCGGGGATGGTGAGGAGGAGTGGAACGCGTCGACGCGTACGTACATTCCCCGACATGGAAGCCATCGAGATCGACCGTGTGGTGCCGGTCTACACCTTTGACGCTGACGGCATCGGTCGGTGCCGAACGCGGAACCTGGCCGCCAGATGAGCATGAGATCGGCCTTGAACGTTCTTCTTTTTTGATGCCAGGCATGGTCCCTTCTGGCCTACAGGTGGGTGACAGCCTGATTGTTGAGACCCTCAACGGCAAGCAACGGGCACTGCGCCTTGCCGGGTTGACCCACGATCTCAACTCGATCCCGGCCACCTTTCAGGGCAACGCCATTGGCTATGTGAATCTGGATACCTTCGAGTGGCTGGGCGGCGAGCGCACCTATGATCAGGTCAATATTGTCACCGTAGCCGATCCAATGGACAAAGACGCCATCTTTGCCATCGTCACGAAGGTCGAGCGCAAGATCGAGCGTAGCGGTCGCGATGTCTATGCCAAGGTCGTTGCGGAGCCGGGCAAAACCCCGCGTGACACGATCTTGCAGGCCATCATCGGCATGATGTTCCCCCTGGGTGCGATGTCGCTGTTGCTCAGCGGCTTTCTGGTGGTCAACACCATCAACGCGCTCGATGAGCCAACATGTGCGTCAGATCGGTATCATGAAAGCAATCGGCGCGCGGAACGGCCAGGTCGTCGCCATGTACATGACTCTCGTGGCAATCTTCGGCCTACTGGCGCTGTTGGTGGCCGTACCCCTGGCTGCATTTGCCACGACGCAGACTGCCGGTCTTCTGGCCGGTTTTCTCAACGTCACCTTCCCGCCCTACAGCCTGCCCTGGGAGGTGCTGCTGATTGAACTGGTGATCGGGCTGGTGGTGCCCTTGATTGCTGCACTCTATCCTGTGATCAAGGGCACGCGTATCAGCGTGCACGATGCGCTCAGCGAATACGGCGTCGGTCAGGGGCACTTTGGTCATTCATTCTTGGACAAGGTGTTGGGTCACATTCACCTCTTCTCCCGACCGGTGCTGCTCTCGTTGCGCAACACCTTTCGGCGACGTGGCCGGCTCGCGCTCACGCTTTTTACGTTGATTCTGGGCGGAGCCATCTTCATCTCAGTCACCAACGTACGCACTTCGTTGACCCAGACCCTGGACGATGCCCTGCAATATTGGCAGTATGATGTCACGGTCTCGTTTGCGCGGAGCTATCGGCTAGAGCAGATCGAGCAGATTGCCCGTAGCGTGCCCGGCGTCGCGGCAGTCGAGAGCTGGGATTTCTCGGCGGTTCGACGTCAGCGGCCTGACGGCAGTGAGAGCGATAATATCTTCGTGGGCGCGTTGCCCGCTGATACCGAGATGCTTTCGCCGACGCTCATTTCGGGGCGTTGGCTGTTGCCCGGTGACGACAACGCCATTGTCATCGGCCAGGATGTGCTCAAGACCGAATCGGATCTGGCCGTAGGCGACACGATGATTCTCAAAATCGACGGGCGGGACACGGAGTGGCATTTGGTCGGCATTGCACGCATCGTCGCCGGCGGCAATATTGCGTACGTCAACTATCCATACTACACGCGGATTGCGCATACGGTCGACCGGGCCAGCCAGGCCCAGCTTGTTACCAATTCGCACGACGCCGCGTCAACTGAGGCCATCAGCAAGGCGCTGGAAGAAGCGTACGATGCAGCCGGTATGCAGGTGACGAGTACCCAGACCATCTCCCGCCTGCGTGAACAGAACGAGTTTTACTTTCAGATCATCGTGTTGCTTCTGCTGGTGATGGCTGTGCTGATCGCCGCCGTCGGCGCGTTAGGCCTGGCCGGCACAATGAGCATCAACGTGTTGGAGCGCACGCGCGAGATCGGCGTGATGCGTGCCATCGGCGCCTCAAATCGAGCGGTGCGCAACATCGTGCTGATCGAGGGAATCTTAATCGGGTTGTTGAGTTGGGTTTTGGGTTCGTTATTGGCCATTCCGCTGGCCCGTCTGATGAGCGACAGTGTCGGACGCGCCTTTTTCCAGATGCCGCTAAGCCACGTCTTTTCCTATGACAGCATTTTGCTCTGGCTCGGCATCGTCCTGGTCTTGTCGGCCCTGGCAAGCATTTTGCCCGCTCGCAATGCCGCCAGGCTGACGGTGCGCGAGACGTTGGCGTACGAGTAATACCATTTGCCCATTCATGAGCCAAGATTGCATAGGGGCGGGGCTTGCCCCGTCCGCACCACACAATGGGCGACTGCAAGGGTCGCGCCCTACGATACACACTCACTTAAAGCTGCCGCTTGATCTTGATTCGAGCCTTCTTCGGCAACGACTTGATTGAAAAAGTCGAGCCTGGAGAGGCCTGAGGCGTCGCGCATGGCGTAGAGTTCTTGCCGAGACTGCACCGGCAGGGATGTGGTGATGGTCGTTGCATAGACTGCGCCCGATACGCCGTTGAGGGCGTCAAGCGCCGCCATTCGATGCCAGGGCATCAGGTCGTCGGGTAGTTCTTCGGCAGCGAAGTAGCCGATGTCGATGACCTCGTTGACCTGAGGCGAGATGGTCCCGCCTATTACGCTGGCCGCAAAAATCGGCATGTGCACCTCCTGGCCGCCGCCGGTTCGTGAACTCAGGCAGACGAGCCTAGTCAACTCGACATCCAGTCCCGTCTCTTCTCGTGCCTCGCGTACGGCGGCCTCAGCCATCGATTCGCCGGGATCAATCTGGCCGCCGGGCAGACACCAGATTTCGAAGTCCTCTCGTTTTGTCAGTAGAACCTTGCCGTCCTGAATAATGGCGACCGTGGCGCCGATGCCGATGGATGGTTGCATGGTGGCTCCTTTGGGCGGACGTTGTTTGAAGCAGCTTCAAAGAAATAAGCCCGATTGCGGCAAGAGATAGACTGTCACCCCTTTGGCAGGCTCAGGGCAGGCCTGAGTGGGTTTGCAAGGACGGATTGATTCACCTGAGTGACCAACGAAGGGTCTTGACATTGCAACCACAGATTCTTCGCTGGTCTGTCAACATGTTAGGCCGATCGGCGCGAACGTGCTTCTAGGAAACGAGCCCAATTGCGGCAGGAGATCCACTGTCACCCTGAGTGGGTTTACGAGGACGGATTGATTCACCTAAATGACCAACGAAGGGTCTCGACGTTGCAACCACAGATTCTTCGCTGGTCTGTCAACATGTTCGAACGATTGGCGCGAACGTGTTCAGACCTGTCCTCAGCGTAGCCGAAGGGATGACAGACTAACGCTGAGCGTGCCTTGTTTCTTACTGTTTTTGCGAAGCCCCGCTTCGTCGGGTATTCAGGATAACAATTCGTGAACTACCGCTGACTCCACTGCAAAAACTAATTTCAGCCACAGATAGACACAGATAATCAGAGGATTTTCCTCTGTGAACCTCTGTGCCCCCTCCGTGTCTCCGTGGTGAAAAAGACCTTTTTGCAGTGGAATCACTGCTTCACGCAGTTTGGCAATGGTGCCCGGCCGCCTCCAACGCTTCAATGGCGGCCGGCAATCTCTCCTGCTTGACCAACAGGTAGTCGGTGTCAAAGGTTGAGACGGCAAAGAGGCTGATGCCGACTGCCGCAAGCGTGCCTGACAGATCGGCCAGGATGCCGGTCAGCGCGAAATCCAGCGGCCCCTCGACTTTCAGAGAGCGCCATCCCCGCTCGGCAACGACCTCTTCCGGGATCGCCTGTTCCAGGCAGACAATCGATAGCTCGTCAGCCGTCCTCGTGATCGACGCGAGTGGCCCTGTCATCGACCACTCCGGCAGCGACGCATTAGATGCCAGCCGGCAGACAGCCAGTTGATCCGGCAAGACGGTCAGGTGCAGGCCGCTCATGCTGATATGCTTTCCTGTATGCCTTCAGTCTCTGCTAGGCAGGTGACCAGCTCCTCCGGCGAGATGTTGCCGCCGCTGAGAATCAAGGCAATCTTCTTGCCATGCACTTGCTCACGCAACTTTATGGCGGCTGCCAATGGCGCGGCCCCGGCTGGTTCGGCCAGCGTCTTCGTCTTCTCCAGGTGCAGACGCACAGCCGACATCAGCTCGTCGTCATCGACCAGCACGAAGTCATCCAGAAGCGCCCAAAGAACTCGTTGTGGCATCATGAACGGCGCGCCGGTGGCCAAACCGCCGGCCATGGTGTCGATTGGAGCCGTGCGGGCCTCGTGATCCCGCCATGTCAGATAGGCGGCAGGGGCCAAGCTAGACTGGACGCCGATGACCTGAATATCGGGGTTCATCGCTTTGGCCGCCAGGCAAGCGCCTGCACCGCCACTACCGCCGCCGATGGGCACGAAGATCATCTCAATGTCGGGCACGGCTTCGATGATTTCCAGCGTGTGCGTGGCCACGCCCGTGATCAACAACGGCTCGTCGCCGGACGAGATGAAGCGTATGCCCTGCTCCGCCTCCAATCGGGCGGCATGGGCCTTGCTGGTCTCGAAATCAGCGCCGCCGGTGACGATCTCCGCACCGTAGCTGCGCATGGCATCGACCTTCACCGGGTTTGCGCCCTCAGGCACGACGATGGTCGCCTTGACGTCGAAGATCTGCGCGGCATAGGCGATGGACTGGCCGTGATTGCCGGTCGATGCAGTGACCACGCCATGGGCTTTCTCTTCAGGCGTCAGGTTTGCCAACAGGTTGATACCGCCGCGAACCTTGAACGCGCCGATAGGCTGGTAATTTTCGTGCTTGACATAAGTTGTTGCGCCGAGAAGGGCATCGAGGGTGGGGTAATGGAACAGTGGCGTCGGTGCAAGGTAAGGCGCGATCGTGTTTTGGGCTTGTAGGATGTCTGAAAAGGTGGGAAAGCGTTGGTCATTCATGAGACTGTGCGGCTCCTTTCCATCCATTCGCTCAACTGCTCCAGCGCTTCCGGCATGTTGCGCCGGCCGAAGCCGATGCGGAAGTGGCTAGCGGCTTGCGAGTCAATGAGATCGCCGGGCAGGAGCAGGACGCCCGCCTCGTCGATCAGTTGCGCGCAGAAGGGCGCGGCCGGCGCTTGATTGACCAGTCTCGGGAAGGCGATGGGGCCTGCCTTGGGCCGCGTCCATTCGAAGCGGTCCGCGTGCCCCGCAAAAAAGGCATCGAGCAGATTCAGGTTGTGTCGAATCAGTTTGAGGTTTCGATCGACGATGCCGTCCCGGTGACGCAGGGCGATCGTCGCCAGCAGTTCGCTTGGCGCACTGTTGCAGATCGTGGTGTAGTCCTTGAAGGCGGCCATTGCCTCGTAGATCGTCTGATTGCGGGTCGCGATCCAACCGATGCGCAGCCCGGCCATGCCATAGGTTTTGGAGAGTACGCCCAAGGAGACAGCTTGCTCGCTCAGATCGCAGAGGGCCGGTTGCTGGTTCGCTGGATCATGTTCCAGACCGCGGTAGACTTCGTCGCTGAAGATCATGAAACCATGGCGTTCGGCCAGGTTCACCAGTGTGTCGAGCGACTCCCGATCGGCTAGATAGCCGGTAGGGTTGTGGGGAGAGTTAATGATTACGGCCCTGGTATTTGGCCGGAGCGATGCTTTCAGGTCATCCATATCCAGTGACCAGTCGCTCTCATAGCGCATGCGCCAGAGCGTCACCTCACAGCCGGCAGCGCGTGCCACCTCGGCCAGGGACTGGTATCCCGGCCACTGAACGATCACGTGATCGCCCGGTGCAAACATTACTTGCATGAAGTTGAAGATGGCTTCTTCAGCCCCGGCATGGACGAGCACTTGCTCGCTAGAGATCGTCTTATACAGACGGGCGATTTCAGCACGTAATGCCGGAGCGCCGGCGGTCTCTGTATAGCCTAGCCACAGCGCGTGAAGACGCTCGGCGGCGTCTGCTTCCAGGGCAAGCAGGTCGCCTACCGAAACTGATTCAAGATCGGATGAGCAGAGTAGATACGGTGCGCTAAATTCGTGTTTGGCAAAGTATCGTTCGAGTTGGAACGGGGGGAGCTTCATCGATATTGGACCGCAACTTTCATGCGTCAATCCATTTCTTCATGGTTAACGGGTTCGCTGACTGGCTGGTGGTTGACGTTACTGAAGTACCGATTCAGACGTCGCTCATGTTGCCACTGTGCGTTCATGTTGGCCAACGACCAAATAGCGACTCCTGCTAGACAGCCGATGGTGGCGCCCAATACGAGGCCGTCGGCGCCACTCGATGCGGCTCCACCGGCCGCCCCTACTATGCTTCCAAGCATTGTTATCGATTTCAACATTATCATGCTTCGCTGACACTCCCGCTATTGCTATCAGCGGCCGATGTTACCCTCCGCCAATGGTTCTGTTTCTAAGCTGTGCATGGATCGCCCTACGGGGAATAGTGTTGTTCATGCATGCTGGAAACGAGCAGCTGGGATTCGCTGTTCCTGGAAAAGGAGTGAAAAACTGAAACACCGGCAAATCGTAGGATAATGGACTATGAGCGATCTGGATTGCAGCCTAGTGACACTGCATCTAATTTGCTGCAATTGCCCTAGAATGCCCTCATCAAGCTCCAGTACTGTCTGTACTTGCTGAAACCAAATTTTGCATAGAAATCGACCACTGTGGTCCAATCGATGACGCAGCCGTTGACGCCGTTGCTGTGGAGACGGCGCAATCCGGCATCCAGCAGTGCACTGCCGAAGCCCTGGCTCCGAAGATGCTCGCTAATGCCGATGGCCCCCAGTTGGCCCCACGGACGCGGCAGTTGGTAGGGATAGAAACGCTCTAAGCGGACGCGCCGAATCCTCAAATGTGAGTTGGCAGAACCCCTCGATGCCGGTTTCGGTCCAGAGCAGCATGAAATCTGAGATGCGTCCGCCTTCAGCGAGATATTCCTTGCAACTGTAGTGCCATCGTCCGGTGAATTCACGTGCCAGATAAGCCAAGAGATCGGACTCCTGGCCGGGCTGTGCCGGTCGCACAGCACAGGGAACCTCAACCATATCTGCCGGAGGCTGATAGGAAGCCAGATTGGCGGCAACATCCCAAATGCCGTTGTCTCCGGCCCGCATCTGATAGCCGGCCTCCCGAAAGAATCGATCACTGTCCAGCTCGACGGGAAGGCCCGGCGAAAATGGTCTCAAGCTGCCGCCTACCTGCGCATAGTCGCACCCCTGTTCGATCAGCCAGGACTCGAGCTTTCTGAGCAAGGCGCGCCCCGTTCCCTGTCGTTGGCGATCTGGACGCACAGCGAGCGCGTCGATCCAGCCGGCGTTCGGCGGCATGACGGAAGGATGGTCCTCGATCATGCTGGCCAGCGCGAAGCCGACGATTTGACCATCTTCCACGGCCAGCCAACCAGCCTGCCGCCCGCCACTATTTGGCCGGAGATTGTAGGCAACAAGCGGCGACGAAACGGCGAGATCCGCTCCGCATGCTTCGTTCCAGACATCTGCCATTGTGTCAATTGCGCTCTCGGATCGACGATCCAGTTTGATCAGTTCAATCGGTCTACCGCTTTTCAAATCGATCCTCACTTCGTGTTATCGCCATCGGTCTCATCTCCCTCATCGGTCCCATCTCCCTCATCCAAGAAACAGAGGAGGCTGTCGGAAATGCCTTTGGCCGCGATCTGCGGGCGCTTGACAAGGAGATTGCGGTCGCCGCCCAAAAATCCCATTTCGAGGATCGCTGCAGGCGTTTCCGGTGCAATCCGGTTAAAAACGTGATATTCGGTCATCGTGTGGGTGACCGTATTGGGATGCAGTGATAAGTCTGTCGCTGTTGCGTATTGGCTATCCAGGCAATCCAAGAGCCGTTCTTCTTCAATTGGAATGCGGCTGTTGATGCTGTTGGCTGCCTTGAAACCGGAGGTTTCTATACAACTATCAGCGTGAAGACTGAGCAGTACGTCGACACGCAGACCTTCAAGACGTGGATCGTACTCTTCGTAGACCGTCACATCGGCCCCGGCTCGTCTCAGCCGTTTGGCGACGATGTCCGCGATTTCGGCATTGACTTCGGCCTCGGTGAGGGTCACTTCACCATTGTCGTCGGTGCAGACCGCGCCGGAATCGAAGCCCGCATGTCCACTGATCAGACCGATTTCTCTGTTGAATGCGCTCCGTTCGAGCCCTTGGGGAGCAAGTCCGTCGCGGCCGGGCAGGCCGATGCCGACGACGCTGTGCACCAATCAGCCCAATACCGACCAGAGCCAGGAAACTTATTAACATCAGCGTACGTTGAATACGATTGATGGTATCGTGTCGCATGCTACTTTTTTTACCTTACTTAAACTTTTTGTGCGTCGGATATCATTGTAGCTCAGGGCCTGATTCTGTCAATCTGGAAGGGTAGAGTAGAATTGACAAAGGATGATCTGCAAGCTAGACTTTGGAACAGTGACTAAGACCTAGAATTGCGGCTGGAAGCGACATTGAGCATCAAGCCGGTTGGTCAATTAGCAGGCTATGGAAATGGCGAAATTGAGGATACTCCCCTCGGAATGACATCAACTTTTCAGTTCGGTTCGCGCCAGCAGTCCGGCGACAATTCAATATCAAGTACACGCCAATCGTCTGCCACGGGCGAAGGGGTTGCCTCCGGCCAATCTACCCGCGACATTGGTGCGTTGCTGCGTGAACGTCGTGAAGCGCTTGGTGTTTCCCTTGCCGAAACCGAAGCCGCCACCCGAATTCGACAGAAATATCTTGCTGCACTTGAGTCTGATGAGTGGCATCTTTTGCCCGGCGAGGTGGTTGGACGCGGCTTTTTGCGCAACTATTCCGCCTACTTAGGCCTTGAACCGACAGAGGTGATTGACCGCCGTCGATCCGCAACGGGCGATTCAGTGACGCTGGTATTGGCCAATACCAGCGCGGGATCAACATTGCCCCCGATTCGCCAGGTCGATTATCGGCCAAAGGACGTTGAGCTCCTTGATGAAGGCGAGGGGATGGAGCAGCGTGAGATTCGCTTTGGCCCGATCTTGAGCGTATTGGCTGCGATTCTGCTGCTGATCGGCGCGTGGTTTGCGCGTGGTTCTCTGACGGGCATTGTTTCGGGGGCCGGAGATGTTGCAGTTGCCGCATTTGAGAATATGCGTGCGATGACTGACCGTCCTTCGGACACTGAAGTTGCGCCTATCCCGGATGTCGGCATTGTCAACCCGGAAAACGCGGGTGTCGTGGCTGTTGATAATGGTCCGGCTGACGCTGGACTGGGTGACAGCGGGGTCAACAACAGTGGGGCTGATGGATAGTGGGACTGGCGAGAGCGTCGGAGGCGAACAACCGCCGGTAGATGATACGATCATTACTGGTCTGGTTCTCGTACCCACAGCCACGCCAACGCCTGCGCCGCCCACGCCGACTTCAGCTGAAATTGCAGTAGTTGAGCCGGCTGCTACACCCACCGAGACGCCTATCCCGCTGCCTACAGCGACTGAACTCCCTGTCGAGACGGTGCCGACGATCGAAGAGGTTGCACCGCCGGCGGAAGATGCGGCTGCGCTGCTGCCCACACCGACGCCGGAACCCGTTGAGGTAGCCATTGTCGCGGCCACCTGTCCGGACCCACGTTCGGTGATTACGTCGCCGGGCGTTAATCAGGCAGTCTCCGGCGTCATCGGCGTCACTGGGAGCGCCACCCACGAGACCTTCCAATACTACAAGTTGGAGTATGCCCCCGGGGCCAATGCAGGCGGTGGATTTGTCTATTTTGACGGCAGCGATCGCCAGGTTTCGGGCGGTCAGCTAGGCAGCCTCAATACGACCCTTCTGCCCAATGGCTTCTACACCATCCAACTGATTGTTGTAGATGGAACAGGCAATTTTCCCCCGCCTTGTTTGGTCACCATCGAACTCCAGAACTAAAATCCTCAAGTCGAATCTTGTACAACAAAAAGCGCATCCCACCGGAACAGCCGGTCATGGGATGCGCTCTGTTTTTGTCTTTGAACTCTTTGGTCTTGATTGTTACTGGCCAGACACCGCCTGCTCAAGCGGGATCGCTTCGAGTTCACCCTCTTCGTCCTCTTGCAATCGATATATCTGCTCCGCATTGTCGGTCATCAGCACGCCGTGGAGATGATCGATCTCGTGCTGGAATATCCGCGCCAGCCAGCCATAGGCCTTGACACGATACTCCTTGCCGTGGCGATCTTGCGCCCGAACCAGCACATAGGTAGCGCGGTCTACATCGGCTAGAATCCCGGGCAGGCTCAGACAGCCCTCTTGCCCAATTTCGGTCCCCTTGGCCTTGATGATCTCGGGGTTGATCAACTCAAACACACGCAGCGTGTTTTCCGGATCATCTTCATCCTCCGGGTATTCAACAACTGTCACACGTCGGTCGATCCCAACCTGCGGAGCGGCTAGCCCGACTCCGGGCGCATCGCGGATTGTCTCAACCATGTTGTCCAACAGCTGATGCAACGCCGGACCAAAATTACGTACCCGTTCGGTTGGCCTGCGCAGGACACCATCGCCGGCAGCGCCCAATGTTACTATTTTTAGAACTGGCATTGTCTTGGCAACCTCATGTCGGCTTTGTGTGACAGCACTGCTGCCGTAACGCCGAGTCAATAGTCGAAATCCTAAATCTATCTTATTCCATGGGAGAATGTTCTGCCAAATCATCTTGTCTGACCGACGGCCTGTGTGTCGAAACCTAGTACGAAAGGCCGCCGGACAGCGATACTGAAAATGGGCTGGCGAGCCGGTTTCAACTGTTTACCAGGTGTCCAGCGTAATCCCGGTATCATCTGTGTTTTATCCCTTTTTTATCTGTGCAAATCTGTGGCGAAAAAGGCTTTTTGCAGTGAAGTCATAGGCTACACTGCGGATTCTCGAGCCGTCTGAAATGCACCTTGACGAACGCTGTAGTTCTGGTACGATGCATAGACACAGAATTTCCCATCGCTCAAGCCGCTATCGCTGACATCAAGCAGAGGAGTAAGATGATGAACAAACGCCTAAAACGACTGGGCCTACAGCGTCTGGGTCATGTCATAGCCCTGGCGGTTGCAATCTTTTTTACGGCGACCATGGCCACAATGGCTCTCGGGCCATCCATTTTGGATGTTTCGTTGGCTCCAGAAAGCCAAGCCGCGCCAACGGAAACACCGACCGCTCAGCAGGGCTCACGCTACAGTCAGTATCTCAGAAGCAAACAGACTCAGACGCCGGCTCCGGTTTCTCTCACGCCGGTAGCAGTAGGTACCCCGACCCAGGAGGCGCCTGTTGAGGCGCCTGCCGGCACGCCAGAGTCGACACAGGCCCCTGAGGGCGCCTCAGGTCCGGTGGCATCCACATCCGTTCAGGCCAATGTTATCGTAGACGGCAATCGCCTTCAGAGCGTCATTGGAAATCGGTTGAGTTCGACACTGTATGGCTTTGACGCTGACGACAATCTGTTTCGCAGCGACAATGATGGTGCGAACTGGGACCAGGTGGCGGTCGAGGCAGAGATTCTGGATTTCATCGTAAGCCCGGCGGATCCGCTGGTGCTGTACAGCGGCCTGGGTATTGAGTGCGGGGTTTCCGGCGCAGATGCAGAGGAGACCGTCGCCGAAGCCTTCTATCGCTCCAGTGATGGCGGCGAATCCTGGGAACAGCTTGCATTGGGAGACAATCTGAGGCCGTTGTTGACCGACCCACAGAACGCGGATCGGCTCATGGCCGCAGACTGTTCGCTACCCTATTTAAGCGCAAATGGCGGTGATAGTTGGCAGAGTAAGCTGGATCGATCTGCTGCCGCCCTTTGGGATAGGTATCAGATGGTTGAGATTGGGGGTTCGTCACTGGTTGGCGCAGCTTCCATCGATGATGCCAACTGGAACTATCTGTACGCCAGCGGGACAGATGAGGATCAA
This sequence comes from uncultured Chloroflexia bacterium, assembly GCA_963765875.1. Lineage (GTDB taxonomy): Bacteria > Chloroflexota > Anaerolineae > Caldilineales > Caldilineaceae > JAWKOK01. Next base: position 91,372 of record CAVXYK010000026.1, on the reverse strand, counting down.
GCAGGTGTTGTGGTCTACAGCGGCGATGCGGGCGAAACTTGGGAACGTATCACGCCCCGTATCCGACCGCAGCCACGTGATATTTCCAGCGTGGCTGCTGACCCGACGACCGCTGGTCGTCTCTGGTTTACGGATCGGAACGGCGTCTGGTACACCGAGGACTTTGGCGCAACCTGGCAACTGACCATTTTGGGGCTGGCGGATGCGTTGAACGTGGGCGACAAGCTTGACGTGGCCGGTCTTACCGACATTCTCTATCTGCCTAAAGGCGACATCTATCTGGCGACAATCGAGGGGCTCTATCGTGGAAGGCCAGACTCGGGCATTTGGACGCTGGTCGAAGACAGCGAATTCGGCGTCCAGCCAATCAACAGTCTGTTGGTAACCGAGAGTCAACCGGATACGCTCTGGGTGAATGCCGAAGACGGTGTCTATCTCTACCCAGTCAAGTAGCAGCATCAGATAGCAATTGAAAAGGAGGTCTGAATCGCCGATTCAGACCTCCCTTTTTTTACTCAACAGGATCTCATGTCGTAGGGCGACTACATGGGTCGCGCCCTACGCGCCTTTGGGCTTCATTCTCAACAGGCGCAGACCATTGGCAACCACGATCAACGTGCTGCCTTCGTGACCGACAACGCCCAGCGGAAGCGGCATGACAAAGCCCGGAATGAAGAACGGGGCAACGATGGTCGCCAAAACCAGCATGATGATCACACTGACCGAGAAGATGACATTCTGGCGCACGATGCGAGTTGCCTTGCGGCCCAGGTGAATGGTGAAGGGCAATTTGGTCAGATCGCTTGACATCAGCACCACGTCGGCCGTCTCCAGCGCCACATCGGTTCCGCCTGCGCCCATGGCCACGCCGATGCTGGCGCTGGCCAATGCCGGTGCATCGTTGACGCCGTCGCCGACCATGGCCGTCGGCTGTTCGCTGACCAACCTCTGGACGATGGTCACCTTCTCCTCCGGCATCAATCCAGCATAGACTTCGTCGATGCCGACCTCTTTGGCTATCTGATCGGCAACGGCCACATTGTCGCCGGTCAGCATGGCGACGCGCTTGACGCCGGCCTCGTGCAACTGGCGAACGGCTTCGGGTGCATTCGGCCGAATGGCATCGGCCACGCCAATGAAACCGACCACTTCCCAATCCCGTTCGTCGCCCAACGTGTCCTCGACTGTGCTGCGCCGGACAACCAGCATCACGGTCTTGCCCTGCTTCTGCAAGGCATCGCCGATCATGCTGATGGCCGGCGAGAATTCCATTTGCTGATCCATAAAGAGCTTGTCGTTGCCGATGTAGACGGTTTCGACAAATTCTTCACGCTCAAATTGGGCCTGAATGCCGTTGCCGGCAATGGCAAAGAAGTCAGAGGGCTGGTCCAACGTAATTCCATCTTGCTTGGCACGCTCGATCAGGGCCTTGGCAATGTGGTGCTCGCTCAACGTCTCCGCGCTGGCGGCCAGTTTCAGCAGTTCCTCGGCTGTATGGCCGGTGAGCGGATGCACGTTGGTGACGACCGGGCGTCCGGGCGTGAGCGTGCCTGTCTTGTCAAATGCGACGGTTGTAATCTCGGCGATCTTCTCCAGATAGGCGCCGCCTTTGAAGAGGACGCCGTTGCGTGCACCCGCAGCAATGGCACTGAGCACACTGGCCGGCGTGCTGATGATCAACGCACAGGGGCTGGCCACCACCAGCAACGTCATGGCGCGATAGAGCGTGTCGCTGAAGGGCTCATTGCCGAAGAGTACCGGCAGGATGATGGCCAGCAGGGTGGAGCCGATGACCACATAGGTGTAGGGCTGGCTGAAGCGATCGATGAATTGCTGGGTCGGGGCCGTGTCTTCTTGGGCCTCGGCGACCAGCACAATGATCTTGCTCAGCGTACTCTCCGAGTCCAGCTTCGTGACCTCGATCTCCAGAGCGCCCGAGCCGTTGATGGTGCCGGCGAAGACCTCATCCCCGATCCCTTTTCGGACCGGCACACTCTCACCGGTGATGGGGCTCTGGTCGATGCTGCTGTTTCCTCTGGAGACCGCGCCATCCAACGGCAGCCGTTCGCCCGGTCGCACCAGCACAATGTCTCCGATGTCGACCGATTCAACCGGTGTGTCGACCTCCGTTCCATCGCGTAACACCCGTGCCACCTCGGGGCGCAGATCGGCCAGCGCCTCGATAGCCGCGCGTGTCCGGTCCATGGCGAACTCTTCAAGAGCGCCGCTCAATGTGAAGAGGAAGAGTAGGAGTGCACCTTCGGGCCATGCGCCGATGAGCGCCGCGCCCAAGGCTGCGGCGATCATCAGGAAGTCGATGTCGAGCGTGCCTTCTCGCGCCTCTTCTATGGCCCCCTTCATGCCCGTGTAACCGCCTGCCAAGTAGGCGGTCAACGCCATGACGGTAATGGCCCAGCTCGGCAGCGTGCCCGTCGCCTGTCCGATCCAGCCGATCAGCAGGGCGACCAAAGTGATTGCCGCTAGGATCAGCGCCGGGTTGGTGCGCCATGTATTGAAGATCGACGATGATGAAAATGAGCGACCTGGCTCTGAAGCGCCGCTGCCGGCAGGTTTGATGGATTGAGTTGTCATTGTGTCATCTTCCTATGTTTTGTCGTGCTGAATCTAGTCCTCGTGTTGGGCGTTCCATTGAGCGATGATCTCTGCTCGTTTGCGCTCCCGACATTCCTCGCAGAAGCCGAGCATATCAATGCGTGCGGTAACTGGCTCAAACCCGGTATCGCTGCGAATATCAGCCTGTAGATCGTCGGGCAATCCAGGCTGATGGTGGTCGACGACCTGATGACAGCGCAGGCAAATCAGATTGATGTGAGGCTCAGCGTTGGTCTCGTAGTGGGTGTGATCCGAGCCAATCGCAATCTCGACGATGACGCCGAGCTGGGCCAACACATTCAGCGTGTTGTAGACCGTAGCGCGGCTGATCTCCGGGTGGACCTGCGAGATCCCCGCGTAGACTTGATAGGGCGTCGGATGCTGATCGGTCTCCGCCAGGTAGTCGCAGATGATACGCCGCTGGGACGTCACCCGATAGCCCGCGTCTTTCAATGAATCTGTGTATTGGATTGCGCTTCGCATGGACATCCTGATGAAATTTGAATCATGTCGGGTATTTAGAACTATTCTAAATACGTCTGCTCAATAGTATAGCGCACGAATGGGTATGCGCCAAATTAGATTAGAATGATTCTAAGTTATTTTGAGCCGATTCTAAACGTCATACAGTGGCGGTTTGTTTTGACACCCTCATTTTTACCTGCTACAATCGCACCCGCATTGGAAGACCAACACCGGTCCAGGCTGCTGCTCAGAAGCCAAAATTGACTGTTTGGACAGTGTCCGAGCAGCAGAATATCTTGAGATGGTTGAAAAGTGCTCCAGAAATTATTTGGTTACGCAATTCTTCTAGTCACTCTGTTGTGGCTGATACTGAGTTATATCCCAGATTCGGTAATGATGTTGCCGCAAATTTCTTACTCCCTTGAGAGAGGCGCTCGCCTGTTTCAGTTGCTTCTTGTCGGCGGGATTCTGATATTTGTGTTGCTGCAAGGTTGGCTCATAGTTGCGACGAAGCGAATGTTTCGCACGGCAGACGGCAGCGAGAACAAGATGGCGGCTGAATTTGGACTCAATCGATCGTCCGAAATGTTCTGGACGGCAATTCCTCTACTGATGACGATTGGTCTGGCGCTGGCAAGCTATCAGACTTGGTCGATGCTGACGCCGGTGAAGTAGGCTGAGAGCAGTAGGTGCAACTGCTTGACCCGTACTTTGGTTTCATATTCAACCCGTAAAACCTGTTTTTCGTATTCAGAACAGGCATTACACCGGAGTACCTCTTTCAAAGGATAGGCTCCAGCTTTTAGTAACGCCTGTGTTGGTTTCGCATTGTCTACTGTCAAGAAAGATTTGCAGGCAGACTCTTTATGGACAGACCCTTTTAGGACAGATACAGAGTAGGAGCAGGCACAGACTATGGCGGGTTCATCCACTAATCGACGACACTTCATTATTATGGCGGTGCTCATCGTTCTGAGCACGATCGTAATGACCTGGCTGTTGCGCGTTATGTTGCCGCTGCCGATTGAGGCCAGCACCCAGGCCGCAACAGTTGACTACGTCTTTAACTGGAATATGTTTTTGATCGCGCTCTTCTTCTCGCTAGTGATGGTCATCATGCTCTATGCCGTCGTTGTGTTTCGTCGGCGTGGCGATGATGATAGCGAGGGCGAACACTTCGAAGGCAACACTCTTCTGGAGATCGTCTGGACGGTGATTCCGCTGATTATCGTCATCTTCTTGGCGATCCTGGGCGTGACCACGCTCAACGAAATCACCCAGGCTCAGGACAATGAACTGGTGGTCAATGTTGAGGGCTTCCAGTGGGGCTGGACATTTTCCTACCCTGAAGAAGGTGAGATCATCAGCGCTGAAATGGTGTTGCCCGTCAACCGCCCGGCACGCATGGAGATGACCTCAAAAGATGTGATCCATTCGTTTTGGGTTCCGGAGTTCCGGCTCAAGCAAGATCTCGTGCCTGGTCATGTTACAGTGCTGCGGTTCACACCCAGTGAAGTGGGCGAGTATGCGCTGCGTTGCGCTGAAATCTGTGGTCTGAGTCACTGGAACATGCTGGCGAACGTGCGTGTGGTCGAGCAAGAAGAATATGACGCATGGATCAGCGAGCAGATCGCAGGCAGCAGCCCGGCACTTGCGAATGCACTGCCGGACGCACCAGTCGTGGGTGTGACGGTCGTTGACGTGCAGGAGACAGAGTAGTCTGTCGGTTGCGACATCACTTCAAGAGTTTGGACAACAAGAACTTCAGAGGGAGAACGGGTTATGACTTTGATGTCGTTGGGATTGGTGAGAGGTCTGATCGGCCAATTGCTCGGCACGCTGCTGGGCATGGCGCTGGCCATGATCGTTCGCCTTCTCCTGGGCGATTCGGTGTGGTCGACGGAACCGGTACTTGTTACAGGTTTTGTTTTTGGCGTGTTTGGCTTCTTGCTCGCTGTCGGCGCGTTGACCGACTGGTTGAAGTGGATGGTCGGCAAGGAGACGCCGATGCACCACGGTCCCCCGGCGGGGCAGCCATCGTGGACACGATACTTTGGCGTGGACTACAATCACAAAGTGATTGGCATTCAGTACGGTGTGACATCCATCATTTTGTTGATGATTGGCGGTGGTTTCGCCGTCATCTTCCGCACTGAACTGGCCGCTCCGGGATTCCAGTTCCTGACCGCAAATACCTACAATACCCTGTTCAGCATGCATGGGTGGACGGCCCTGGCCGCGATTCTGCTCGGCATTGGCGCCTTGGCCAACTACCTGGTGCCGCTGATGATCGGCGCTGAAGACATGGCCTTCCCACGCCTCAATGCCTTCGCCTACTGGATCAATGTGCCGGCCGTCGCGATTCTGGTGGCCAGCCTGTTCTACGGTTGGGACGGCGGCTGGACTGTCTATCCGCCGCTCAGCACACAGGGTTCGCCCGGATTTCAGTTCGTCTTCTGGTCTGTCTACTGCATTGGCCTTTCATCGATCTTCGGTTCGCTCAATTTGATTGTCACGATTTTGATGATGCGCCCCAAGGGCATGACCCTTTTCCGCATGCCGATCTTCGTCTGGGCCGTGTTGGCGACCAGCCTGATCCAGCTGACCGGTACCCAGTTGATTGGTCTTTCCTTCCTGATGCTCTCTTTCGAGCGCCTGTTGGGCATGGGCTTTTTCGACCCGGCGAAGGGTGGCGATCCAATTCTCTATGAGCATCTCTTCTGGTTCTATTCGCACCCGGCGGTCTACATCTTCGTGCTGCCCGGCCTGGGTATCATCAGTGAGATCCTGCCGGTTTTCTCTCGCAAGCCGCTCTTTGGCTATCGCTGGATTGCACTGTCAAGCATGGCGATTGCCCTGGCCGGCTTCCTGGTCTGGGGTCATCACATGTTTACCTCCGGCTACTCGCCCTACCTGCGTGTTCCATTCATGCTCACCACGTTGTTGGTAGCGATTCCGACCGGCGTTAAGTTCTTTAGTTGGCTCGGGACCATGTGGGGCGGCAAGTTGACCTTCCCGACACCCATGTTGTTCACGCTGGGCGCCATATCCGTCTTCCTGATCGGCGGATTGAGCGGTCCAATCTTGGCCATGGTGACGACTGATCTGAACTTGCATGACACCTATTTTGTGGTGGGTCATTTCCACGCCACCATCTTCGGCGGATTCGTCTTCCCCTTCCTGGCCGCCGTCTATTTCTGGTATCCCAAAATCACCGGTCGTATGTACAATGAGACGATGGGCAAGACTCACTTCTGGATCATGACCCCGGCCTTCTGGATGATGAGTCTTGGCCAGATGTCCGTTGGCGTGATGGGCATGCGTCGCCGCATTGCCGACTACGATCCTTTGCTGGGTGCGTGGCCCGGTCAGATCGTCGTTGTTCAGATGCTTGTCACGATCTCGGCCTTTGCTATCGCCTTCGGCATCCTGCTGATGCTCTACAACTTACTGCGAAGTGCCGAGGTTGGTCGGCTGGCCGGCAACAATCCGTGGCGATCACGGTCGCCCGAATGGCAGATTCCTTCGCCGCCGCCGGAGCACAGCTACGCCCATCCGATTGCAGTTGTCGGCGAACCCTATGACTACGGTCTGGCCGGTTCGACCTACGTGGCAATGGCCCCTGCAGCGGGCGATGACTAGTCGGCGGTTTCAAGCGGATGATTCGCTGCCGACCAGTTGCAGCGAATCCGGGATGAGATGCGTGGAGTGGTATAACATCTATCCGAATGAGGAGAGTTAGATGAGTGATCATAAGCAGACCCGCGGTGGGGCCTACCGTCACAGTGCAACTGTTGCCCTGGTGTTGGCGGCGCTGACCATCATTGAGATTTTTATCGCCCTTTATCTGGAGAGCGCAGCGCTGCTGATGTTGGTAGCGACCTTGAAGGCGATTCTCGTTGTCAAGTACTACATGCATGTATCACGTTTGTGGACACCGGAAGGGGAGCACTAGACAATGAGTGTCGTGACAAGCACACTGGCTCAGTACAATACGCAACTGCGCAACAACCGCCTGGGATTGTGGCTCTTCTTTATTTCAGAGATCTTCCTTTTCGGCGGCCTGTTGACGGTACGTTTCTACCTTTGGGGCAACACTCGCCCTGAGTTGGATCAGGCCATCGGACTGCTCGTAACTTCGATGCTGTTGGTCAGTAGTTTTTCCATGAACATCGCCGAAACAGCCATTGAACATGATGATCGCAAGACGTTCTCACGCGGGCTGATCGTCACCTTTATTCTGGGCACGCTCTTTCTTTTCGGCGTGATGGTCTTCGAGTGGGGCATCTTTCCGTCGCTCTATGAGGGCCACTTTTCCGGTCCGGGCGAGAACATCTATAGTGCCGTGCTATTTGCCATGACAGGCATGCATGCCTTGCATGTGCTGACGGGCCTGATTTTCATTGCCATTGTCTGGAATCTGGGGCGCAAGGGCAGTTTTTCGTCTGAGCAAAACTGGGGCGTCGAGTCCTGCGCCATCTACTGGCACTACGTAGATCTGGTCTGGATCTTCTTCTATCCGGCACTCTATCTGATCGGCCATGTAGCTCATTAGGGACTGATGATTGGTGATCGGGGAATAGGGAACGGGAATCGAGCGTAGTTGTGCGCAGATCCCCCGATCGCTAATCCCCGATCCCTACTCACCAATCCCTTTCCCAGGGAAAAATCAATGCATCCGATTGTTCAAGCGCTATTCTCATCATGGGAGTGGCGCTTTGAAATTCTCATCGTACTTGTGCCGCTCGGTGCTCTCTACACGCTGGGCTGGAGGCGGCTGCGTGGGCGAGAGGCCAAGCTGGCCACCCGTGCGCGATTGGCTTCCTATTGGGCGGGCCTGATCATTTTAGCGACAGCGCTGATGTCGCCCATCGACTACCTGGGCGGTCAGCTCTTCTTCATGCACATGTTGCAACATTTGTTGACCATGATGGTGGCGGCGCCTCTGCTCTGGCTGGCTGAGCCGTTCCCCTTCATGCTTTGGGGACTGCCGAAGCGAGCAAGAGTGCTGGTGGCCGGCCAATTTCGCCAGGGCGCGCCGGTACGCACCGTGCTGGCCTATCTGACGGCCCCGTTGGCTGCCTGGATGATCTTTCTCACCGTCTATCTGGGCTGGCATGAGCCCGTCCTCTACAACCTGGCCCTCCGCCGCTCCTGGGTCCACGATCTCCAACATGTGACATTTTTCCTGGCCGCCATGTTATACTGGTGGCATGTGATCGGTGCCGCGCCCAAGATCCATAGCCGCTTTCCCGTTTGGGGCCGCATCGGCTATTTGATGGGCACGATTCCGCCCAATATGCTTGCCGGTGTTGCCATCGCTTTCGCCGGTACTGTGATCTATAGCTACTATGAATCGATTCCTCAGATCTGGGGCGTCACGACCATGCAGGACCAGATGCTGGGCGGTGTCATCATGTGGATTCCGGGCAGCATGATGTTCTTGCTCGCCGCACTCATCCTACTGGCGACCCAGTTCAAGAAGGATGAAGAGCCGCTCCATGCCCCTGATTGGGATGCCGACGAGGCCATGGTTGCGCCGGGACTGGAACATCGGGTCGTTCAGAACCGCTGGCGTGAGTTGGAGAAGAAGACTAAGGAAGCGTCCGGCGTCCAGTGAAAATACTGCTGCCAGGATGGGTGTTCACCACGGAGACGCAGAGGGTTTACGGAGGACGCTTTCCTCGTTTTGGGCTGACTCTGTCGTTGGTTCTTGTTCTGTTATCGATGCCTGCAATCGGCCTGGCCCACGGTGGCGGAACACCGCAGTTGACCAACGCCGAGGCCGGTCCCTATCGTCTCTTTGCCTGGACCGAACCGGAGCCGTGGCGGGCCGATGAGGTCCACCTAACTATTGTCGTTACGTTGCCGCCGCCTGCCGGCTCTGTTATTGATGACAGCGTGGTCAACAACCAACTCGACCAGCCGGTCAACGATGCGGCAGTCGATGTTGGCTTCGTTTCGGTCGAGAACCGGGATCTGAGTTTTGAAGCGGTCGCCGAATTGCAGGCCTTGGGCAACAACACAAGCTATGAAGTCGATACTACGCTGCCGGTCGCAGGGCTTTGGCAGGTCGAGATCAGTGTCGACGGCTTGGATGGCCAGGGCCAGGCATCGTTTCAGATTGATGTCCTGCCTGCGCGTACACTCAATTGGCCGCTGATTGCCGGCGGCGGCGCCTTGTTGATCTTGGCGGTCGCCGCGGTCGGTTGGACACGCCGCAAATGAATCTCTTCAATTGCATCATCCCTGGGAGCGGGGCTACGGTATCGTACGTCGCTTTCGGGTAGACTCTGTATCGTCACAGACGTCGAACGGAATATCGGGTTATCAATCGATTTCCGTTCGGCACACACGAGCCAACGGCTCGCCATTGAAAGCAGGCAACAGATCGTGACAATCAAGACGCTGGTCGGTCGGCGTTGGTGGTGGGTCACATTGATCGTGATCGCCGGTGTGATTCTTCTGGTTCGGCTCGGTGTCTGGCAGCTTGATCGATTGGAGCAGCGCCGGACTTTCAACAGCATGGTCTATGAACGCTGGATACTGGATCCCTATGACGTTACCAGTGGAGAACTGCCGGCAGACCTGAAGGAACTCGAATACCGGCGTGTTCAGGTGAGCGGCGACTATGACTATGACAACCAGATCGGGCTCAAGAATCAGCTAAACAACGGCGCCCCCGGCATCAGCCTGGTGACACCGCTGGTGCTGGACGACGGACGTGCTGTGCTGATTGCCCGTGGTTGGATTCCGGCTGGTGAAGCCGAACCTGACCAATGGCCTCAGTTCGATGAGCCGTCGAACGAGCCGATTGTCGGTCTGATCCAAGAATCGCAGTTGATGCCAAACGGTGATGACGTGCCGATTCCGGAACAGCCGGAGCAGCAATGGTTCTACATCAACGTCGACGCTATCCAAGAGCAGATGCCCTATGAACTGCTGCCGGTTTTTATCATGCAACTGCCGGACGAAGATCGAACGTATGATATGTTGCCCTCCAGGGAAGAGCCGCTCAGACTACACGAGGGCGATCACCTAAGCTATGCAGCACAGTGGTTTTCGTTTGCCCTCATACTCGGGATCGGCTATATTTTCTTCGTTCGCCATTTCGAACGCAAGGCGCTTTTGCCGGAAGCGGAAGACGTAGACGATGACTGGACCGGTGAGTCCACCCTGGCGTATGTTGCCGCTGCCGACAATGCAACGCAGGCTGCAAACGGGGAAATCGATGAACCGGATCCTGAGGCTGTGGCTGCAGATCAAGAAGGGCCTGATCCGGCAAAGGTCCATGAGAGCTAATAGAGCTCCAACTATATTTTGACAATCAATTCTGTCGGCAAGAGAGTGCTGAATGCAGGCTCGTAGTACATTACTTGAGAAAAACCAGGAAGCGGAAACGCCGCTGACGCGCGATCAGGCGCTGACCCGCCTGGCTATCAGCGACTATGTGGCCTTGACCAAACCGCGCATCATCTCGTTGCTGTTGGTGACCACGCTGGTGCCCATGTTCCTGGCTGGACCGAATCCGCCTGGTGGCATGCTGATCTTCTGGGTCATGTTGGGCGGCTTCCTGGCCGCCGGCGGGGCCAATACGATCAACCAGTATGTTGACCGCGATATCGATCATGTGATGTTGCGCACGGCCAAGCGACCGCTGCCCGGCGGGCGCATGACACCGATGCAGGTGTTGCTTTTCGGCAGCGCGCTGAGCCTGCTGAGCTTTGTATTGCTCTGGGTGACCGTCAATCTGTTGACGGCATTGTTGGCGCTCTCCGGCATCCTTTTCTATGTTTTCATCTACACCAAGCTACTGAAACGGCACAGCACCCAGAACATTGTGGTTGGTGGCGCGGCCGGGGCTATCCCTCCGCTGGTGGGCTGGGCTGCCGTGGCCAACGAAATCTCGTTGTTGCCCATCTTCCTTTTCATGATCGTCTTCTATTGGACGCCGCCCCATTTCTGGGCGTTGGCCCTCATGCGGCAGAAGGAATACCGGGCCGCCGATGTGCCCATGTTGCCCGTCATCGCTGGACCGGTGGAGACTCAGCGGCAGATGGTCATCTTCAGTGTGCTGCTCCTGCTCATGAGCATTGCGCCGGCCTTTCTGTTGTTGCTGGGACCGGTCTATCTGGTCTTTGCGCTGGCATTGGGTGGCGTCTTCCTCTGGCAGGCCATCGATATTCTGCGCAAGCCCACCAACGTCAACATCTGGCGACTCTACAAGTTCAGCCTGCTCTATCTGGCCCTCCTCTTCCTGGCCATGGGCGTGGACCGACTCTTCTATACGCCGCCACAAATGTTGGCGGATATCAGCCTGGCATTGCCGTTTTAGATACCATGATTCGGATATACATGAGCACCAACGTTTTCAGAAGCGTTGGTGCTTTTTCGTTTGGGCGAGGGGCTGCCTTGTCCAGAATCCCATTGTCTAATTTACTTCACCGAAGTATGATAGGTCGTGAACTCAATCTTCAGGGTCGTCACCGGCAATCAGAGTCGATGCTCCTGTTTGCGCACGTAGGGACAGGGCATTCCATACGAAATCGGCGGCGACCCTATCGGTTCAGATTGGGAGACCGCAACCGCTGGTCAGAGCTTGACTAGGAATGCCCTGTCCGCCGACCCGACTCGGACAAGGCATTTCTGTGACGTCTCTGGTTGGAGGATGATATGCTTTGTTCGAAGCCGTCTGTTTGGAGAAGAATTGGCGGGGAATGCCTTGTCTCTACCGGTCTGATCGCCGACTGGATACGTTGTAACAGGAGAGCCTCTTGAAGATCACCGCAGTTGAAGCCCTCATCCTTCATTCTGAAAAGAGCTATGCAGTAGGCCACGGCCTTGTGGACGCCGTCGAACCGCAGCCCACGCGCGTCCTCACCGATCGCTATGCCGGTGGCCGCCATCTCTGCACCTATCCCGACGGCGAGCAGACCGTGCTGGTGCGCATCGAGACCGATGCCACTTTGGTCGGGTGGGGCGAAGCACATGCGCCGTATGCGCCGACGGTGACGCAGGCGTTGATTCTCGATCTGCTGGCCCCGCTGATCCTGGGCCAAGACCCGTTGTCCGGCGAAGTGCTCTGGGAGCGCATGTACGGGGCCATGCGTCTGCGCGGCCACAACACCGGTTTCACCACGGAAGCCATCGCCGGCGTCGACATCGCGCTCTGGGACCTGCGCGGCCAGATCATGGGGCAGCCGATCTATGCTTTGCTGGGCGGACCGTACCGGACGGAGATTCCGGTCTATGCGTCGGGGGTCCCTGGGGACTCAGATTCCCAGCGTCAAGCTGCTGCTTCGTCCTTCCTTGATGCCGGCTACACCGCGGTCAAGCTAGCCATCGGTCGTCGCTCACTGGAAGAGGATCTGGCCACTGTAGCGGCTGTGGCCGAAGTGACTGGAGACCGTGCTCATCTGCTCGTTGACGCTCACGGCGCCTACGACCTTGGCACGGTCATCCAAGTCGGGCGCGAGTTCGAACGACTTGGATGCTACTGGTTCGAAGATCCGCTGGCGCCGGAGGACCATGCCGGCTATGCCGAGCTGAGCCGGGCGCTCGACATCATGGTCGTGGCCGGCGAGACCGAGTGCAATCGCTTCCAGTTTCGAGACCGTCTGGCCGCACGTGCCGTCGACGTCATCCTGCCCGACATCTGCCGCGCCGGCGGCATCACCGAGGGTTTGAAGATCGCCATTCTCGCCGATGCCTTCCACACACCCTGGGCCGCGCATGTGAGCATGGGGACCATGGTCCATGTGGCTGCTGCGCTGCATCTGGCCGCGGCCTCGCCCAATTTCCTCGTCTGCGAGTATCACCCGCGTCCGTCCGGCATCGGCAATGATTTGATGCAGGCGCCGCTGGAGCCGCATGAGGGCTTCATCACCGTGCCGGAAGGGCCGGGCCTGGGCGTTCAGTTCGATCTCGATGCGCTTCAAGGGGTGATCAAGAGCCGCCGACGTGTCGGCCGAGAGGTACAATAGGCCACTGACTTGATTTTCTGCACAGTCCTCCCCTCGCGTTTCATGATGATGGCCTCCCCTGGCCGTCAGTCATTCCTATCCTCAAGAACATAACAGTAAGTACCAGAACCAGGAATTCCGAGAACGGACCGTCGGGCAAGTTGCAGATTTGTTGCAACTTGCCCAATATCTGTTGACATTTCTCATGGGAAAATATATGTTTGTTTCGGAAACATTCGTCGGGTATTGCAGAATAGAGACGGACCTGATGGCCGTAACACTGCGCGACATTGCAAGCTATACGAACGTTTCAGTCTCCACCGTTTCCCGAGCGCTAAATCAACAGCAGTATGTGGATGATGCCACGCGTTCGTTGGTGCAACGGGCAGCGGAAGAGCTGGGATACCCTCTGCATAATTTGCGTCGGAAGAGTAGCGCGCGCACAGGTCGGTTGATTTCGCTGCTGACCCATCACGACAACCCTGAGGAACTTGAAGCAAGGCAACCCGAAACCCACGTAATCGAGCAGCTGATTGTCGTGGGTGCCCGTCGGATCCTGGAACAATGCGGCTATGAGACGCGTATTCAGCACCTGAGTCTTGCCGAAGAACATGTGGAACACTATGTTGCCGATCCCAATATTGCCGGCATCATTCTAATGGGCGGCGTTCAAAGTTCTGACTTCATCCGCAAACTGATGACGACCGATCTGCCCTTTGTGGTTGCCGGGTCACATGCCCGGCCGCTTCATGTCAACAGTGTCATGGCCGACTATCGGTACGGCGTTGAACAAGTTGTTGCCCATCTGGTCGACAGAGGCAAGAGGAATATCGGTCTGGTCAACGGACCGGAAAGCACCAATACCAGCCGTGAAAAGTACCTCGGCTATCGCCTAGGATTGGCCCTGCATGATTTGGACTATTCGGACTTGAACGTTTATCCGGGCGACTTTTCTCCAGAGGCGGGCCAGCTTGCCACTCACGAACTGTTGTCCAGATCGCCTGAGCTGGACGCCATCATCTATGCCGATGACTATGCAGCAATGGGCGGCCTACGCGCATTGAAACTTACCGGCCGCCAGGCGCCCGACGACGTAGCCGTGGTCGGTTTTCATGACTATATCGTCGCCCGTTACACCGATCCGCCATTGACGTCTGTTAAGTTTGACATGACCCAAATGGGTGTCATTGCAGCCCGCCGCCTGGTTGTGATGCTGACCGAAAAGACCGAGAACGCGTGGCTGACATTGATCCCCACATCTCTAGTGATTAGGGAGACGACTTGAGTTCAATCCATCTGAGTTCAATCCATGTCCGGCATCAAATGGGCTAGGTTTTTCTTCTAGATCCATCCTACTGAATCTGCGGCCTATACTCGGGCCGCCCTCACCAACATACGGAGGTTTCATCGTGAACAAGAAATTCTGGCCATTGGCTGTGCTGCTAGTATTGGCACTACTGATCGGTGGTTGTGCTGCGCCATCGTCTGCACCCGCTGGACCTGAAGGTGAATCGGCCGCCGTTGAAGAGTCGGCCGCGGACGCACCAGACGGCAATGAGCCGGTTACCCTCACCTTCTGGCATCATTGGGGCGGCAATCGTGTTCCCTTGATGGAAGAACAGATCCGCCGGTTCGAGGAGAAATATCCTTGGATCACGGTTGAGATGACCCTCCAGCCCTGGGAAAACCGGCTGCAGAAGATCCTGACATCCGTAGCTGCCGGTGAGCCGCCGGACGTGACCATGCTGGGCAAGCAGGATGTGCCCGCCTTCGTCGAACAGGGCGCGCTCATGCCGATTGACGATCTCATGTCGGCCGCCGGCATTACTGCCGACATGTTCTACGAATCAGAGATCGAAGGTGCGATGTATGGTGGCGATACCTACTTGTTGCCCCTTCCCACTGGCGGCGGCGTCAGTATTCTCTGGTTAAACCAAGACATGTATGAGGAAGCCGGGCTGGACCCGGCGAGCCCGCCCCAGACTTGGGCGGAATTGGAAGAAGTCGCCAAAACATTGACGATCATGGAGGATGGAGAGCTGCAGCGTGTGGGCATCAATCCCCGCGTCAATGGTATGCATGCCGGGATCTCTTTCCTGGGCTGGCTACACAATAACGGCGGCCAATGGATCAGCGATGACATGCGCACGATCACCTGGAATTCTCCTGAGGGCTTGGAAGCGCTGGAGTGGGTGGTTGACTTCACCAACAACATCAACGGCGGCGTCGAGGAAGTTGATGCCTTCTACAGCCAGACCGGTGAATGGGAGAATGGTCCATTCTACACCGGTTATGAGGCCATGCAGACCAATGGAACCTGGGAGCTGTTCAAGATTCAAGAGTTTGCGCCCGACATGAAGTTCGATGTGTCACCGATTCCAATCGGCCCCAATGGCGATCCCGAAAAGCGTGGCTTTGTCTACGGCGGCTGGGGCTACGCGATCCCTGAAGGAGTGGAGAATGCTGAAGAAGCCTGGCTGCTGCTTGAATTCCTGACTGCGGACATGGACGGCGGCTGTTGGTTCCTCCAAGAACAGCAGCGCCCCTCGCCCTGGATTGAGTGCAATGAACAGCCTGAGTCTAGTGAAGGCAACCCCGTCTGGGACGGCTTCCTGGAGGTGCTCGCCACCGACCAGATGATTCCCATCTCGCCCATTCAGCCTGCAATTGAAGAGATCGTTGTTCAGATGCAGGAAGAGGCGCTCTTTGGCGTACAGACGCCTGCGGAAGCCCTCGAATGGGGCGCCGCTGAAGCGCAAGCTGCATTGGATGATTTCTGGGCCGGCAAGGAATAGCTTGACGGCCGATCGTGAACGATTGACAGTCTGAGCGTTTGCTAGGGCCAGCAAGTTTTCGCCAACTTGCCGAAACTTACTGGCCCTAGCGTGTTTAGATTTGGTTGTTCTTCGCAGGAAAAGAACCTATGGACTTGGGCCAATTCCGTTCTTCCGGGCATGAAAATGGATGGTTGCACGAAAAGGGTGGGCAATGACTACGACATCGGCAGCGCAGATCGATCAAGGAAAAGGACACAGGGGCTCCTCAATGAAGCGTCGCGAGGCGATCATTGGCTACCTCTTCATATCACCCTGGATCGTTGGCTTCTTTCTCTTTTTCTTGGGGCCCTTCGTGGCCTCACTGTATTTCAGCTTTACGACCTATTCCATCTTACAACCCGGAAAGTGGGTTGGACTGGACAACTATATCAGAGCGTTGAGCGGCGCCGATCGTTACTTCTGGAAGTCGCTTTGGAATACCACCTATTATGTGATTGGGATGGTCACAGTGCGGCTCGTGTTGGGCTTCCTGCTCGCCTTGCTGCTGAACAGAAAGGTCAAGGGCATCACCGTCTGGCGCACGCTCTTCTATGTGCCTTCGATCGTGCCCATCGTCGCTGTCTCCATCATTTGGCTCTTCATCCTGAATCCCAAGTTCGGCCTCGTCAACTACGGTCTTAGCTTGATCGGCATTGACGGCCCCGGGTGGATGACCAGCCCTGTCTGGTCAAAGCCTGGATTGATCCTCGTGAGCATCACCTGGGTTGGCGTTACCATGCTCATCTTCCTGGCCGGGCTGCAAGATATTCCCCAGCATCTGTATGAAGCCGCCGATCTGGATGGTGCGTCTCAATGGAAGCGCATGATGAAGATCACGATACCGTTGATGACCCCGACGATCTTCTTCAACTTGATCATCAACATCATCCAGGGCTTTCAGGTCTTTGCACAGGTCTTGGTGATGACGACCGGCGGCTCAGGCGGCGGCGCCGGCGGCCCTCTGAATTCTACACGCGTCTACGTACTGCACCTCTTCGAGCTTGCGTTCAACCAGTTCAAGATGGGCTACGCTTCGGCCCTGGCGTGGATCCTCTTTCTCATCGTCCTTTTGTTGACGCTGGTTATGGTCAAAACATCAGATCGCTGGGTTTTCTACAACTAGCAATAGGGGAGTGAACGAAATTGACTAGCCAAGTCATGACGGAAGCCCATCAAGCCAAGTGGCGCAAGAACTGGTCGAAAATACTCAACCGCGTGTTGCTCTACGCCGTGCTGGTCATATTGAGCTTCATCTTTCTCACGCCGCTGATCTACATGTTCCTCACGTCTCTGATGCCGTTGAGCCAGATCGGGACCATTCCGCCCCAGTGGATTCCTGATCCCGTGATGTGGGAAAACTATACCAAGGCGCTGAACTTCTGGAATTTCAGCCGAAGTTTCGTCAACACAGTGATCATTACGCTCTTCACCGTGATCGGCAGCCTGGCCTCGTGTACGCTGGTCGCCTATGGTTTTGCCCGCTTGCGGTTCCCCGGACGAGACCAACTTTTTGTCGTCTTGCTCGCAAGCATGATGATGCCATACGCGGTGACGATGGTGCCGCTCTTTGTCGGTTTTTCCAAGATCGGATGGGTGGACACGTTCCTGCCACTGATCGTGCCTACTTTCTTTGGCAATCCATTCTACGTTTTCCTACTACGGCAATTTTTCCGCACCATTCCCTATGAACTCAGCGATGCAGCACGAATTGACGGCGCCTCGGAGTTTGGTATCTTTTTGCGCATCATGGTGCCGCTATCCACGCCGGCCTTGACTGTAGTCGCCATTCTTTCGTTCCAGAATGCGTGGAACGATTTCCTCGGCCCCTTGATCTACCTGAACAAAAGCGAAATGCACACACTCGCTCTGGGTCTTTACAGCTTCCGGGCCATGCCAGGCCAGGGATCACTTTTCAATGAGATGATGGCCGCCTCAGTTTTGATGGTGGTCCCAGTCCTCATCATTTTCGCTATGTTCCAGCGACAGTTCGTCCAAGGCGTGACCATGTCTGGCCTCAAAGGATAATATTGGTCCCGCTGGTTAGGCGGCGGCCTTCTCATTCGCCGGGAACGTGATACTGAGGAATACTCCAATGCAGATTGAACCGGCGGTCGATCACCGCCAGCTTAAAACCATCGAAACCCAATCTGATCTCGTCGTGGTCGGCGGAGGCCTGGCCGGCGTGTGCTGTGCCATTACCGCGGCGCGAGCAGGCATTTCGGTCACGCTGATCCAGGACAGGCCGGTTTTAGGAGGCAACTCGTCCAGTGAGGTGCGGCTCTGGGTGCTGGGCGCGACCTCGCACATGGGCAACAACAACCGCTGGGCACGCGAGGGTGGCGTGAATGACGAGATCCTTGTCGAGAATATGTATCGCAATCGTGAGGGTAACTCGATTATCTTCGACACCATTCTGCTGGAGAAGGTCGTCGAGGAGCCAAACATCACGCTGCTGCTCAATACCGCAGTCTATGAGGTGGAGAAAGCCGATGCCGACATCATTGCCGGCGTCACTGGGTTTTGTAGCCAGAACTCGACCCGCTATGTAGCGCGCGCCCCTCTTTTCTGTGATGCCTCGGGCGACGGCGTGGTCGGTTTTCTGGCCGGGGCCGCCTTTCGTATGGGGGCTGAGTCGCAGGCCGAATTCGGCGAGAAGTTCGCACCCGACGATGCCTACGGCGAACTGCTGGGACACTCCATCTACTTCTACTCCAAGGATGTGGGCACGCCGGTACGCTTCGTGCCGCCCAGCTTCGCCCTGGATGACATTACCGTCGTCCCCCGCTATCGTCAATTCAATACGGCGACCGTCGGCTGTCGCCTCTGGTGGATCGAGTATGGCGGCCGCTTGGACACGGTTCACGAGACCGAGACCATCAAGTGGGAACTCTGGAAGGTTGTCTATGGTGTCTGGGATCACATCAAGAATTCGGGCGAGTTCCCCGACGCCGAGAATCTGACCCTGGAATGGGTGGGCCACATTCCAGGGAAGCGAGAGAGCCGCCGTTTTGAAGGGCCCTACATGCTCACCCAGCAGGATATCGTCGAGCAGCGCCACTTCGATGATGCCGTCTCCTTTGGCGGTTGGTCCATCGACCTGCACCCGGCTGACGGTGTCTACAGCGAACGGCCCGGCTGCGATCAGTGGCATGCCAAGGGTGTCTATCAGATCCCGTACAGCTGTCTCTACAGCAAGAACATTAGTAACCTCTTCCTGGCCGGTCGTATCATCAGCGCTTCCCATGTCGCCTTTGGCACAACACGCGTCATGGCCACCTGCGCAAACTCGGCCCAGGCTGTGGCGATGGCTGCTGTGCTTTGCCATCGTGACGGCCTACTGCCGGCGGACATCAGCGAGCCGACACGCGTGGCCGATCTTCAGCTCGAACTT
Organism: uncultured Chloroflexia bacterium; assembly: GCA_963765875.1. GTDB lineage: Bacteria > Chloroflexota > Anaerolineae > Caldilineales > Caldilineaceae > JAWKOK01. The sequence continues at coordinate 72,125 of CAVXYK010000026.1, read as the reverse complement.
ATGCGCCGTGGCCAACATATTCCCGGCTTTGCGTTGGACGATCCCGACAACCTGGCGGATGCGGCCAAGATCTCGGCCTCAAGTTGCCTTGCTCTGGACTCGCTGCCCGACGACGGGCCGCCTGTACGGCTGGATCGCGCTCGTACGCAGATGTTGCCGTTGGATGAAGGTCCCGTGCCTTCGGTAACATTCACCGTCGACGTGGCCGAGCCGACCACGTTATTGCTGGAACTCCGTACCAGCAGTCGCACAGACAATCAGACGCCGGATGTGCTGCTGGTAGCGAAGTCGGTGGCCCTGGCTGCGGGTGCGAACCAGCAAGTTGTAGCTGATTTTGATGCCTCGCTGGCCGTGGCCAAGCAGGCTTTCTACTGCCTGATGGCCAACGAACATGTTTCCGTCCACACCAGCGAGTTGCGGATTACCGGGGTGCTCTCTCTGACCCATCGTCACACCCAGCAGCCGGATCGAGATATCGGCGTGGAGGTCTTTGACTTTTGGTGCCCCGAACGGCGACCGGGCGGACGCAACATGGCCATTGTCGTTGACCCGCTGATTGCGCTCTTCGGTCCGCAGCAGGTTGTCAGCGGCATAGATCGGCCGACATCCGGGCCCAATGCGTGGGTAGCAGCGATAGACGATGGACTCCCGACCATCAATCTTGAATGGCCGGAAGAACAGTCCATCGCCCGTGTCGAACTGGCCTTCGATGTCGACTTTGACCACCCCATGGAGAGTGCGCTCTTCGGCCATCCGGAATCGGTCATGCCTTTCTGCGTCAAACACTACCGCATCTGCGACGACCGCGAGCAGCTTGTGGCCGAGGCGACGGACAACCATCAAGGCCGCAATACAGTGGTCTTCGATCAGCCACTGTCGACCAAGCGTTTGTCAATCCATGTGTTGGAGACTCACAGCAACGCTCCGGCGGCGTTGTTCGGCGTACGATGTTATGCGGACGGCTAGGATGAAGAACCAGATGACGGCAATCGACAATCCGCTCAGACAGTGTTGCGAAGATCAGACGATTGCTGGAGCCGTGGCGGTAGTGACCCGTCGAGGTCAGGTCATCCACGAAGTGGCCATTGGTATGATGGACATCGAGGCTGGGAAATCCATGGCGCTGGATACCATCTTCCGAATCGCCTCGATGACCAAACCCATCACGACGGTCGCCGTGCTTATGTTGGTCGATGACGGCTATTTGGGACTTGATGACGCTATTGCCACATATATTCCAGAGTTTGGCGAAGCTGACGTCTACAAGGTCGGAGACGGGGCGGGTCCACGATTGGTCACCTGTGAAAGGGGTATCACGGTACGCGATCTGCTCACCCATACGTCTGGCATGGCTTTGGGGAACGGTGGCGATGAACCTATCGAAGCCCTCTGGACCGATGCAGTGGCCGGACTTATGGGCACGCCAGGCATGACTCTGCAATCCGCTGTGCGTGCGTTGGCCAGACTGCCGCTGGCCAGTCAACCCGGTAGATCATGGCGCTACGGTCTTTCTTTCGAGGCATTGGCTGCGTTGGTTGAGGTGGTGACAGGGCAGTGGTACGATCAATTTTTGAAGCAACGTATCTTCGATCCCTTGGGCATGGTCGACACCGGCTACGTAATCCAGCCCCAGAATGCCCATCGACTGGCAGCGCTCTATGGCACCGACGAGGACGGGAGGCTAACATTGATTGAGTCGCCCCAAGACAGCCCGCACGTGTTGATGCACGCCTACGAATCGGGGACCGGCTGGACCACCGGTGGCGATATGCTGGTCTCGACTGCGGCAGACTATTCAAGATTCTTGCGGATGCTGTTGAGCGGAGGCGAACTTGATGGTGCCCGTTTATTGAAAGCCAAAACTGTTGCGCAAATGGCGACGAGTCAGGTGCCTCGTGCAGTACTCCACCGAGGGGATTTCCCGCAAGGTTACGGTCAAGGTCTGGCGGCCCACGTCTTGGAAGATACAACCTATTCCGATGGAGTCGGTTCTGTCGGCGAGTTCAGTGGCGGAGGCGGTCACGGTACCTATTATTGGGTCGATCCTGCCCAAGATTTGGTCGGCGTATTGATGGTGCAAATCGAGGCGAAATCATTGGATTTTCAGCGCCAGATTCGGGCGGCAGTCTTCAATGCGTTGGATAAAGGTCGCTGAGGCGAGGCTAGCCACTCAAGGTGACGGCAGTGCCAGATCGACCCGTGGTTTCCGAGATCTTATTCTGCCAGTGCCTGTCACCCTATGCGCGATTGCTGATCTAGAAAACCCAATTCAGACCCGTTCGCATGCCCGCGTGCGAACTAGACAATGTGGAATCCATGGATGGATCGGGCGCTCGCCCCTCAAACTGGAAATTCCCCTTCTTCACGGTCTGGACGGCTCAGCAACTCTCGCTTATCGGCAGCCACGTGGGCCAGTTCGCCCTGGTCTGGTGGATCACCGACACGACCGGATCGGCTACTGTACTGGCGACCGCGACCTTTGTCGCTCTGCTTCCCGGCGTCTTCCTCAGTCCCTTTGCAGGCGCACTGGTCGATCGCTGGAGCCGCCGTCTCGTCATGATCGTCGCCGATGGCTTCATAGCATTGGTGGCAGCTGGGTGGTCGTGCTTTTCTGGACTGAGTCGATTCAACTGTGGCACATCTATGTGTTGATGACGGCGCGCTCCATTGGCAGCGCCTTCCACTGGCCGGCCATGGCCGCGTCGACTTCGCTGATGGTGCCGGAGGAGCAATTGCCACGTGTGGCCGGACTCAACCAGACGATAGATGGGGCCATGCAAATTGTTGCACCAGCTCTGGCCGCTCTGCTGCTAGGCTTCCTGCCGATCTATGCCATCATGGGCATCGATGTGGTCACTGCCCTCCTGGCGATTTTGCCGCTGCTCTTTGTCGTCATCCCGCAGCCGGTACGCATTGAGACCGCTTCGAAGGGTGAGAACCTAACAAGGTCAGTTTGGACTGATTTAGTCGAGGGGATTAGCTACATCTGGCACTGGCCAGGGTTGAAGGGTCTCTTCGCCATGGTGATGGTCATGGGGTTCTTGAGCGTCCCGGCTTTCATCTTGCTGCCGATCTTGACTGTAAACTATTTCGGCGGGGGCGCCATGCAGATCGCATGGATGAACGGAGCTTGGGGCCTGGGCCTGGTGCTGGGCGGTCTGCTACTGGGCGTCTGGGGTGGTTTTCAGAGGCGCATGATTACCATCTTCAGCGGCGCCATCGGCATTGGCGTAAGCTATCTGCTGATCGGCCTGACGCCGTCATCGTTGCTGCCGTCGGCATTGATCTGGCTCGTAGGTGGAGCTGTCATGAATTCGATCGCGGCCGGATCCTACATGGCCCTGCAGCAGGCCATTATTGCCCCAGAGATCCAGGGCCGCGTGCTGACTGTGGGACGTAGCCTGACATCGGCCATGATTCCGTTGGGCATGCTGATTGCTGGCCCTTTCGCTGACTGGTTCGGGATTCGTACACTCTATCTAGGGGCCGGTGTTGTACAAATTATCGTTGTGTCGAGTGCAGCGCTCGTACCTGCTATCGCACACTTGGGAGAAAATGAGCAAAATGAACATGATACAAGAGCATGATTTGAGCTGTGACGTCCTAGTGGCCGGGGGCGGGCCTGCGGGTGTGCCCTGCGCCATCGCCGCCGCACGCAACGGCGCCAAGCGTGATCCTTTGCCAGGATCGCGCCGTGCTCGGCGGCAACGCCTCCAGCGAGGTGCGTATGCACATCGTCGGGGCTGACAACAGCGGCAAGCGCGGCAGCCCACTGCAGACCGAAACGCGTGAGGGCGGCATCATGGAGGAGATCCGGCTGGAGACGGCTGTGCGCAACCCGCAGCGCTCGGCCTCCATGCTCGACCTGATTCTCTACGAACTGTGCCGGGCCGAACCGAATCTGACGCTGATGCTGAATACGCGTGTGGTCGATGCCGATGTAAGCGACGGCTTGATCACCCACGCCGTGGCCGAACGCCACTCGACTGAAGACCGCTTCCGTATCGCCGCCAAAGTCTTTATCGACTGCACCGGCGACGGCCAGCTGGGCGTCGCCGCGGGCGCGCCCTATCACCATGGCCGCGAGGGCGCGGACAAGTACGGCGAGGACATGGCCGTGGCCGAAGCTGACGGCAAAACGCTCGGTTCGACGCTGCTCTTCCAGGCACGGGACATGGGACGTCCCATGTCCTTCAAGGCCCCGCCCTGGGCACGCACCTTCAGCGAGGATGACCTGCGCTTTCGCCCCCATGGCCAGGCCGGCATCGACCGCGGCTTGGAGTACGGCTACTGGTGGGCCGAGTGGGGCGGCGAATTGGACACCATCAAGGACAACGAGACCATCCGCGATGAGTTGCTGGCCGTCATTCTCGGCGTCTGGGACCACATCAAAAACGGAGGCGATCACGGGGCTGAAAACTGGGCGCTGGATTGGTTCAGCTTCCTGCCGGGCAAACGCGAGAGTCGCCGTTTTATCGGCCAGTACGTGTTGCGCCAGTCCGACCTGACTTCGTCACGAAAATTGCGACGATGCCATTGCCTACGGCGGCTGGTCCATCGATACCCATCCGCCCGAGGGCATTGACGCGCCTCATCTCGAGCCCTGCCACCAGCCGTTGACGGACCACATCTTCGACATTCCGCTGCGTTCGTGCGTGGCCGAAAATCCGGGCAATTTGATGTTCGCCGGACGCAACATCTCGGCCAGCCACATCGCCTTTGCCTCGACGCGTGTCATGGCCACCTGCGCCGTCATCGGGCAGGGCGTGGGCACGGCCGCGGCCTATGCTGTGACCCACGATCGACTGCCGTCTGACCTCACGGGCGATGCTGACGCCGTCAGAGCCATCCAGCAGCGACTGCTGCGCGATGACGTCTATCTCATCGGCCACACAAACGACGATCCGGCCGATCTGGCGCGTTCGGCCAAGTTCAGCGCGTCGAGCGAGCAGGAGGACGGTGGCGCGGCCAATGTCATCTCCGGCCAGACCCGAGCCGTGCACGGCGAGTGGGGTGCGCCGCCGGATCGGGCTAATCCCGGCACGCATCGCTGGATGAGCGATCCAAACGCCGGTCTGCCCGCCTGGCTTGAGCTGACTTGGACGGAGCCGATCCAGGCCGCTGAAGTTCAAATCATTTTCGACTCCGGCTTGTACCGTCCGCTAACGCTCAGCCACTCGGATGCCTATTCGGCACGGATGGAGTGGGGGCAAGCGCAATCTGAGACGGTGCGCGACTATGTGATCGAGGGTTGCGTTGAGGGCGAGTGGCGCCCGCTTGTCAATGTGGCCGGCAACTATCAGCGTCGACGCGTGCACGATCTGCCCGTCCGACGAGGCTATCGATGCTCTGCGCGTCACGGTGACGGCGACCAACGGCATCGACCATGCTCGCATCTGCGAGGTAAGAGTCTATGAAGCGGACGCAGTTGCGTAATTCAGTAGTTCACAATTTGGTGTAAAACGCGTAATCTTTGCTGATTCTTCTGCTAGAGTCGGCGTGCTCAAAAATACCCGCTCAGAATGCCACAATTCGACAACTGCTGTAGTCTCGGTAATCGTCTTTGCCGCTGGATCCTCAATAAGTCTGGCCTTCGTCAAGAACCAGACTTTCTATCTAGCACAATTTTCGCTCGATTCAAAGCGTGTCAAGGTCGTCAAAGAAAGGCAAAAATCGTGGCGATCTCATTCTCGAATCCTCCAGTACCTACCAACGTCAGCGGTATCTTTCCGCATCTGGCGCTCTCGGCCGAGTTGGGTCCGCCGCGCACCGAATGCGGCATTGGTGGCCTCTTCGCCTGGGCCGGCAAACTCTGGGCCATGACCTATGTCTCTCACAAGTCAGCCACCGGTTTTGGCACAGGGCTCTATGTCATCGACGAGAATCTCAACATGGAGAAGCACCCGGAGAGCCGGTCGGCACCTATACCAATCGCTACGTCCACTATCCCGAGCAACCAGCTCTTCTTCGGTCCCCATGTCATCGATGCCCAAGGCAACGTCAAGACCGTGGAGGATCTGGTTGAAGTACGTACTTGCTCGACCATGCAGCATCTGACCGATCCCGACAACAAGGTCTATGTGTTGGGCATGGAGGGCGAGTTCTTCGAGATGGACGTGCACACCCATGAGGTGGTTCAGATTGCCGACCTGGTCGAGGAACTCTATCTGCCTCAGGGACAGTATGACTCGGCTACCAGCTTCGCCCATTTCAAGGCCGGCTACTCCAATTTCGGGCGCGTGGTCGTCGCCAACAACTCGTATGACGAGGACGATTTCAAGGGCAACCATGCCGCCGGCCGTTTGGCCGAGTGGGACGGCAAGGAGTGGCGGGTCATCGAGCATGCTGCCTTTGTCGAGGTGACTGGTCGCGGCAGCTTCAGCGGCACCATCTTCGCCACCGGCTGGGATCGGGCTCGGCCATCCTCATGGTCTACACTGCGGCCGACGACACTTGGCGCAAGTATCGCTTGCCCAAAGCCAGTCACACCTTCGATCACATGTGGCAAACTGAATGGCCGCGTATCCGCGAGGTCGAACATGAGCGCCTACTCATGGATCATCATGGCATGTTCTACGAGCTATCGCCCTGGGCCTACGACAACCACATCTGGGGCGTGCGTCCCATCTCAACCCATCTCTGGGTCTTGGCCGATTTCTGTACCTACCGCGGCATGTTGGTCCTTGGATCGGACAACGCCAGTCCACACTGGGGGGCCAACCATCTGGCCGGCGAACCGCAGTCGGGCCTCTACTTCGGCAAGACCGACGATCTCTGGCAGTTTGGCAAGCCGAGCGGCTGGGGCGGTCCCTGGTGGGAGGCCGAGGCCAAGGCAGGCGAACCATCTGATCCCTATTTGATGACCGGTTTTGACAACAAGGTGCTGCACCTCACCCATGAATCGGAGAAGGATGTTGATTTTGCCGTCGAGGTAGACTTCCTGGGCAATGGCTCGTGGAAGCGCTATGATTCATTCACCGTGCCTGCAGGCGGCTATGTACATCACGAGTTCTCGCCCGGGTTCAGCGCCCACTGGGTGCGGGTAGTCGCCGGGGGCGACTGTGTAGCGACGGCCTATCTCACATACACTTGATCAAGGTGCTGGCAGAAGGCTGTCGGCGAAATCAGAGCAAGGGAAAAAACCGAATGAGCAACCAGCAACTGAAGGCTTTTCTTGACGAAATCCGCGCTGTGCGTGCACAAACGCTTGACGAACTGGTCGATCTGACCGAAGAGGACTTCGCCACCCCGACCGACATGGTCCGCTGGGATGATGTCCGTCGTGTGCTCCTGCGCTTCGGCGATCACATGCGCGAGCATACCAGTCAGCTGGAAGGCGCTCGCTATGCAATCGATCGCGGCCCCTCGATGCCACAGCGCATGCTGGCCGAGAGTGAGGTCGCCTGGGGCAAGCTCCTCGCCGCCACCGTGGGCCTGAATGATGAGGACATTGATATGGAGCCGGTCGACGGCAGTTGGACTGTGAGACAGGTCCTGAACCACATTCTCGAATCCGAGCAGGGCTATCTGGACACGATCCGCAGAACTCGAGGATAGGCGCTGCTTTTTTTGCCACAGATGGACACAGAAAAAGGATTTCACAGATATCCACAGATGAGGCCCGACTGAAAAAAGCTGGCTCATAGTTTATCCGTGAATATCCTCTGTTTATCTGTGGAAATCTGTGACAAGAAAGGACTCCGCTGGCTATGAAGATCACAAAAATCAAGCCATACATCATCAAAGCCGGTTGGCGTACGTGGTTGCTGGTCCAAATCGAGACCGACGAGGGCGTTACGGGCTGGGGTGAGTGCAGCGACAAAAACCCTCAGAGTATCGACGGCATGGTGCGCGACCTGACGCCACTCTTGATCGGGCAGGATCCCCGGCCCTATGAGATGCGCCATTGGGATATGTTGCGTGCAACGCGTTCCGGCGGGCGGGGCGCTGCCGCCAAGGCTATGGCCGGCATTGAACTGGCATTGCTCGACATCAAAGCGCGTGCGCTGGGCATTTCGGTCGTTGAGCTTTTCGGTGGGCCAACCAGGGACAAGGTGCGTGTCTACTGGTCCCACTGCGGCACGTCACGCATCCGCTCACATGACCTGATCGGCACGCCACCGTTGCGTTCCATGGCCGACATCCATGCCCTTGGACGCGAGGTGGCTGAACGGCGATTCACGGCATTGAAGACGAATATCCTGTTTCCAGGCGATCCTGGCCATGTCCATCTTGCTGGATTTGGCAGCGGACGGGGTACGACCGATCAGGTTGCCGACATCGAGATGATTCGCCACATCGAGACACTGATGGGTACATTTCGTGATGCCGTCGGTCCTGATATCGATCTCATCCTCGATCTCAACTTCAACTTCAAACCTGAGGGCTGCACCCGGATCGCTCAAGCACTGGAATCGCTGAACTTGCTCTGGCTAGAGATTGACATGCCCGATCCCCACGCATTGGCTGAAGTGAAGCGTTCGACGTCGACACGGATCTGTACGGGAGAGACGCTCTTCTACATGCACGAATACCTGCCATTCTTCCAGCACCAGGCCGCCGATATCATGATGATCGACGTGCCCTGGAACGGTTTCAGTCAATCCAAGAAGGTCGGCGATCTGGCGGAGGTCTTTCAGATCAACATCTCGCCTCACAACTACTACAGTCACCTTTCATCGTTCATCAGCGCCAGCCTCTGTGCCACGCTGCCCAATGTGAGAATCATGGAGATCGACATTGATGATGTCCCGTGGAAAGACGATCTTGTCACCGTCGCTCCTGAGATTGTCGATGGATACATGACTGTGCCGACGGGTCCCGGATGGGGTACCGAGATCGTCGAGGATGTGGTTGAGCAGTATCGGTGGGAGGCATAGGAAGTTCTTCGTGATGAACCATGAACACATACATGAAACAGGTGGAGGAGAGACTGGATGACAGAATCGAAACAGATTCGTATCACCAATGTGCGTCTACTGCAACTGCGCACAGTCGAGCATGTCGGCGATTTGGAGCCTGCCTGGGATGTGGGCGGGGCAATGTCCTTCACCATCGGCGGCGGTTCCATCGTTCAGATCGAGACCGATGCGGGCATCACCGGGATCGGACCGGGCTGCGCGCCGGAGATGTTGCCCATCGTGCGCGATCTGCTGGTCGGCTGAGGATCCGTTTGACACCGAACAGCACCAACACAAGCTACGCTACTATGCTGCCGGCCTGCCCTATCGCGGCGCTGCGGGCGTCGATATCGCGCTCTGGGACATCATCGGCAAGGCGTGTGGGCAGCCGCTCTACAAACTCTGGGGCGGCGGTCGCGACAAGGTGCCGGCCTATGCGAGCATGGTGCTGCTTTCGACGCTGGAGGAACGGGTCGATCTGGCCACGCGCCTGGCCGATGAGGGCTGGCAGGCCATCAAATTGCGTATTCACTACGCCACCATGGCAGAGGACATCGCCCTGGTTGAGGCTGTGCGCGATGCTGTGGGTGACCCGGATGGAGATCATGGTCGATGCCAATCAGGCCCAGTCCAGCGGCGTTTGGCAACCGGGCGTGATCTGGGACTATCGCCGTGCGCTGGAAACGGCCAAGGCGCTGGATCAACTGGGCTGTTTCTGGTTCGAGGAACCGTTGCAGCGATACGCCTTTGAGGAGTTGGCCGCCATCAACAGCCAAGTGGGCATGCCCCTGGCCGGCGGCGAGAACAACCCCTATCTGCACGAACTGCGACAGATGGCGCAGGACAACATCTATGGCGTTCTGCAGCCCGAGAGCATGGTGCTGGGCGGTATCACTGCGCTGCGCAAGGTTGGCGTTCTGGCCGAGCTGTTCGGCAAGCTGGTCGAGCCGCATCACGGCGGCCGCGGTTTGGGCACGATTGCCCACCTGCATCTCACCGCCTCATGGCCCCATTCGCCCTATCTGGAGGTTCTCCACGATCCGCCAGTCGGCGACTACCGCCATGGATTCTCGATCTTTGCCGAGCCGCCCGTGGTCGACGCTGAGGGATTTGTGCAGGTGCCGCAGAAGCCGGGGCTGGGCGTTGAGATCGATCCAGATTTTATAGAAGCGACGATTGAGGGTTGACGCAGCATGAACCGTCATTGATAATGGGGCACGACATCTAAGTGAGTGTCCGCAGATAACCTCCGGGAGGTGGTCACGAAAGTTTGGCTGAACGAAGTGGTTCTGACCACCTCCCGGAGGTTCGAACCGCTAAGATGTTTGCGGACAGCTTCTAGCGAAAACTCGCCAATTTTGAGGAAACGTATAATGACCGCCAAGAAGACCAGAGTCGCCCTTATCGAAGGCGCCAGCCGTCGTACCAATGCCTACAATGCCATGGACGCCGTCCGTGATGATCTCGTCCCGAAGCTTGCCTCCACAGTCCTGATCAAGCCCAATTTCCTGACCAGCACCAATCAACTGGCTTCCACCCATGTCGATGCTGTGCGTGGCGTCATCGACTTCTTGATGAGCGTTGAGAATCCGCCGGAGGAGATCATCGTCGCTGAGGGCGGTAATGAGGCATTTTCGGGTGAGGCCTTCATGGTCTTCGGCTATCGATCCTTGAATGAGGAATACGATGTGCCGATTCGGCTGGTAGACTTGAACCAGGAAGAAGAATGGCGCGAGGAGACGGTTCACTTGATGGGCGATGAGACGGCCACGGTGCGCATGCCGGTCTCAGTGCTCGACTGCCCTTGCACGATCTCACTGGCCATCGCCAAGACCCACGACGGCTGCATCGTGACATTGGCGCTCAAGAACATGATCATGGGATCCATCTGCAAGAAGGATCGCATCCATATTCACGGCTACCGGACGCACAAAGATCGCCATCTGCCCGATGAGGTTCGCCTGATCAATATCAACATGGCGCGTATGGCTCGCCATCTGATGCCGGATATCGCAATCATCGATGGCGTGGTCGGGCTGGAGGGCAACGGCCCCAGTGGGCAAGGAGAGCGTCGACTTCGGCGTTACCGCGGCCGGCGTGGATACGTTGGCAGTTGATACGGTCATGGCCGCAGCCATGGGCTTCGATCCTCAAGATATTGCCCACATTCAGTATGCGGCCGGTCTTGGCCTGGGCGTCGCTGATCTGGCGCAGATCGAGACGGTCGGCGCTGACATTGCCGATGTGCTCCATCCGTTCAAACCCCATGAGACGACTGAGACCCAGAAGGAATGGCAACGAGAGGACGCAGAGCACTTTCTGGCATAGCGGCATTTAAGATTGCCGCGCACAGACAAGCAGGCCGCCTTCACCGAAGGTGGCCCGCTTGTCTGTGCGTGACTCATCGGTCATTTGTCAATCTACTTCTGAACCCAAACAGGGTCGGGCTGGATCGTCTCTTCCGGACGTGAGCCGGGATCGGGACGACCACTGCCCTCCAGCCGACTGATGGCGCGCACACTCATGTCAGCGTTGACGGGGATCTGGCAGGAGAGGCGCACGCCCTCCAACCCACGTTCAGCCAGCTTGGCCTTTTCGGCTTCAGTCATCATCTCGGGTTCGCCGTCGATGAACTCGACTTTGCAGGTCGTGCACCGGCAATTGCCGCCGCAGGCATGCAATTGATCGACCCCGGCATCATCGCTTAGGGCCAGTACAAGGCGTTTTCCAGCTTCAACCTCAAATGTTCCAAATCCTTCGACTGTTAGGCTTGGCATAGTTTCACTTCCTTTTAGGTTGCGGTCGACAAGTCGGCCATTCGTTATAGTTCCAGGTAAGATTATGCCTCAATGTGCCCACCGATGGTGTGCTTACACTCACAGTTTCGGCGACATGCAGCGCTGCGGTCGTGCACACTACAGAATCAACCGCGCTCAGAGCCGCCTATGGTATGGGTACGATCCGTTGCCGTGTCTGACGATTGATGCGGCGAATCGACCCTTCAAATCTCATGACCAATTGGCCCATGTCGAAAGATTCATCTGTGGGTATGCTACCTAACCCCATTCCAATCCCTAGGGCATAGCGAACGCAGACCGTTGGGTGTGTAACGCGTACACTACGGATTAGATTCAGGGCAAAAGTGAGTAAGTCCGGAGAAGGCGCATGATCACATGCCAATTTTGGGATTCCACTGCACGACAAAAACAAAGAGGATATGCGCTTTATTACCCATCCGATTTTTTTGTTAGATTCGATCTGAGAGAACAGTTTTGAAGCGTACGCAAAAGCGATGATGTGGTCCGATAGCTTCGATTCATGCTTTGGAGTTTCAGTTCTACGTCCTGAATGTTCTGCGGCTGTTCCGGCGGATAGTCCGGGTGTAGGCTGTTCGCCAATTGGATCAATGTCTCCGTCGTCATTGCTTGTCCTCGATTCCCTAGCTTCTTGTGGTCGGAAAGTCGTTACATTTGAGTCAAGTTTTTGGCTCGGATGTGCTGCGTGTATACATCTTGTCGGTCTGAGGCGGAGCCTCGCTAGAATCGTTAGACCCGAAGAGATGGGACCTGGAGGAACGCCCAGGCCCCATCAAAAACGTGTTCCGTTAACGCATGCACTGGCCGACGAAACAACCGGCGAACCAATCTGTCGCCGATTGTTTCGTCAGATACTCAAGTCACTACGGCGCTGTACAGACGAGCGCCGTACTGGCGTCCACCATGCCGTCCAGGATCCAGTCGTTGATCAACCCGCTATCGTTGCTCTTGCCGTTGCCCTGGCTTGAGCCGCAATCCTCAGCGCCGTTCATAGCATCGTCTGAGCAGGAGAGGTGGAAGGTCGACTCACCGGTCACCGCGCCGGAAATCTGCCAGTAGACATCGTTGGGCGATCCGGCGAGGCCGGTGAAGGTGACCTTGTCACCGGTGTTCACGTTGGACACAGTGCCCAAGTTCGTACTGCCAATCGAACCCTTCCAGGCTGTAACGTTCACGCCGCTAGGCCCGTCCCAGATCATGGTGAGCGAATCGATTGGCTTGTCACAGGCGAAGTCCCCGCCGCTGAAGGGCGCCTGGTAACCCACCTGGATGGTGCAGCCGGCGGTGAAGTCAACGACGATGTCGACGTCTCCGACGAGACTCACATCATTCTCGAACTTGAACTCGAAGGTCTTGGTGTCGCCAGGCTTGATGGTGCGATCCTTGGCGTCGCCCTCCCATCCGCTGTCGACTACGGCTGATGTCGGCGGCAGCGATCCCTTGAAGAAAGTGCCATCGACTTTCATCTCGACCAGGTTGCCGAAAGCGGCGGGCCAGACGATGCTGACTCGGTCTACCTCCAACCCAAGGTCACCGTTATTCGTAACTTCCCACTTGAGCTTGTCACCGTCGAATTCCAGGCTATCAGCGGCCTGCGGCTCGCACGCATTCAGCGGGCACATCAGACCATTGTCTTTGCTGCGAGCCTCGACGATCTGGAAGTCGCCGAAGACCGCATTGGGGCCGATGGGCTGTGAGCAGCTCGTATGGATCTTGGTGTTGAACGCGCCATTCACATAGATGCTGATGTCGTTGTTCAACTTGTCCTGGCCAGGCCGTGGCGTAACCGTGATCAGGTTGCCGGGCTGCACGAATCCCTGGAACAGAATCTTGTCTGCCTTGGCTTCATTGTCGTCGTAGACCACGATATTGGCAGCAGAAGCCCCTTGGTACTCGAAGGTAAGCTCCACCGTGCCACCCTTGCAGACGTCACACGGCTCTTCCACCGTCACCGTAACTGAATCCTCAGCCGCAGGAGTCGGGCAGATTTCACCATTGGCCAAGGCCCCGGAGGCAAAGGCTGTATTCGTGGTCGTCTCGAAGATGTTCGTCGTCGCCTGGAAGGTCTGGCTTTCGCCCGCATCCAGGCTGAACGGTCCAGCGATGTCGCCAAGCTTGTCGTCGGCAATGCTCACGCCCGTTAACAGGTCGCCCAGGTTCGTCACCTCGTAGAAGTAGGTCACGTCTGCGCCACCGTCGTCGCCGTTGATGGCGGTCACCGTCAGGCTGCCGAAGACGTCGCCAACGGCCAGCGGCTGCGAGCAGGATGTGTGGATCTCGAGGGTCTCGGTTCCTCCACCATTGGAGAGCGTGAAGACCGAGTTGCTGTCAAAGCTGCCGTCGCTGACCGTGAACTCGCCGTCAGGCGCCACGGTTGTCGGCACGATGCTGTAGCCGTTGTCGTTGGCCACACTGATCGACAACGCCGGGTTGATATTACCGTCGCAGGTCGCCTTGCTCTGATCCTGGGTGTTGTCGCTGGCGTCACATCCGCCGCCCGTGAACTTGAAGGTGACGCTGGTCAGTTTCTGACCGCTGTCCTTCAGCACCTGGCAGCTTGGGATGGGTACGCCGGTCACTGTACAGGCTTGCTGCGGCGCTTCCGGTTCCGGCGTACACAGGAACGACTGTCCGCTGCCGGACATTCCCTCCAACTTCCAGAGATTCAGGAAGCCGGAATCATCGCCCTTGCCGTTGCCCTGCGCCAGTCCGCAGTCCTCCGGCCCGTTCATGTTGTCGTCGGAGCAGGAAAGATGGAACTTGGACTCGCCCAGTTTGCTGTTTGTACCGGCCGCAAAGACCTCCCACACGACGTCGTTGGGTGAACCGGCATAGCCGTCAACCGTTACCTTCTCGCCCGGCTGGATGTTGTCGATGGTGGCCAGCAGTGTGCTGCCTACGTCGCCCTTCCAGGCTTTGATCTTGGCCGGCTGCATGCCGTTCCAAATCATCCACAACTGGTCGATGGGCTTTGCGTCGCTGCAGTTCCACGCCGTGGACGGCGGCTGTTGCACCGCACAGGTCTTGTCGATGACCAGACCACACGTTAGCGGCTGGTAGCCGAAGTCGGCATCCAGGAAGGTTTCGCCTGGGCCGAGGTCGACCGTCTGCGGATCGTTGTCGGTCGTTAGTTCGAGGCCGTCGGGCACGGTGGTCTCATCGGGGTCGGCGCAGTAGACGCCTTCGCCCAGACCGGTGAAGAGATAGTTTCCATTGGCGTCGGTCACGTCGGAGCCGATGGCGACATCGTCGCCGCTGCCGCAGACGCCGTCAGGACCGGGCTGGTTGAGGTCGACGGTGACGCCGGGGATGCCGGGCTCGCCGGGATCCTGGACGCCGTTGCCGTTGTTGTCCTGCCAGACCGTGTCGCCGATGGAGCCGAGCGGTTGGTAGCCGAAGTCGGCGTCCAGGAAGTTCTCGCCTGGGCCGAGGTCGACTGTTTCGGGATCGTTGTCGGTCGTCAGTTCGAGGCCGTCGGACACGGTGGTCTCGTCGGGGTCGGCGCAGTAGACGCCTTCGCCCAGACCGGTGAAGAGATAGTTGCCATTGGCGTCGGTCACGTCGGAGCCGATGTTGACATCGTCGCCGGTGCCGCAAACGCCGTCAGGACCGGGCTGGTTGAGGTCAACGGTGACGCCGGGGATGCCGGGTTCGCCGGGATCCTGCACGCCGTTGCCGTTGTTGTCCTGCCAGACCGTGTCGCCGACGGAGCCGAGCGGTTGGTAGAGGCCGGCGTCGACGGTTGGGTTGTCTTCGCCAGGTCCTAGATCGACCGGACCGGTCACGCCATTGGCTGGATTATTGGCGTTCGGAATCGCATCACTGTCTTCCGTATCATCCGTGCCCTGGTTGGGCGGGCTGAAGACGAAACCAGCCGGCGCCGCGAAGCGCACCCGATAACAGTCAGGGGTCAGATCGGTGAAGCTGTAGAAACCGTTGGCGTCGGTGCTGGTCGTGGCAATGACAGTCGTGCTTGCGCAGGTGCGCAGGCGGACGGTCACGCCAGGGATGCCTGGCTCGTCTGGATCCTGAATGCCATTGGCATTGAGGTCGTTCCAGACGAAGTCGCCCAAGGCGGCCAGCGCTTCTTCGAAACCGAAGTCGTTATTGGGATCATTGGGGTTGTTGCTGTCCAGCGGCGGGTTGTATTCCGTCGGCGGCATAGCCACATTGCATGTTCCCAAGTCGGCGTCATTGGTATCGACCTGGACGATGTAGTTGGTTGTGTTGTTGGGGTCGCCGGCTAACGCCACTTCCAGTCCTGTGAACTGGTAGAAGCCGGTTCCGTCAGTCTCGGTCGTGGTAACTGCCGGACCGTCCGGCGCTCCGTTGCCGTCGAAGTCCTCGAAAAGCGTGACCGTGATGTTGGCCAAGCCCTGACCCGTGCTCACGCAGACCACGCTGTCACCCAGGCTGCCGGGCACGTAGATGCCCATGTCTTTGTTGGGATCATCGGCGGTCAGATTGATGTTGGGGATCTGGGCGTTGCCATTGGCGCTGCTGTCGTTGGCTCCGTCACCCTGGTCTGCCGGGCTGATGCTCCAGCCGACGGGGATGTTGCCGAACTGGACGCAGTAGTCGCCGGTTGGCAGGTCGGTGAACTGGTAGAAGCCTGCCGGACCTGCGGCGCCCGTGGTTGTGCTGGCGATCGGTCCGCCGGAACAGGCGGCGTTGTTGTAGAGATCCACCGTCGCGCCGTTATAGCCAGGCTCGTTGGGATCCTGGATACCATCCTGGTTCTGGTCATACCAGACGCGGTCGCCGAGGCTCAACCGTGGCGGCTGGTAGCCGAAGTCGGCGTCCAGGAAATTCTCGCCTGGGCCGAGGTCGACCGTCTCGGGATCGTTGTTGGTGGTCAGTACGAGGCCGTCCGGCACTGTGGTCTGATCAGGATCAACACAGTAGGTGGCCGCCGGCAGACCGGTGAAGAGATAGTTGCCGTTGGCGTCGGTCACGTCAGAGCCGATGTTTGCGTCATCGGCGGTGGCGCAGAGACCGTCAGGACCGGGATCGTTAAGGAAAACGGTGACGTTGGGGATGCCGGGTTCGCCGAGATCCTGGATGCCGTTGCCGTTGTTGTCCTGCCAGACCGTGTCGCCGATGGAACCGACGGGCGGCTTCTCGAAGGAGAAGTCATTGTTGGGATCATTGGGGTTGTTGCTGTCCAGCGGCGGGTTGTATTCCGTCGGCGGCGTAGCCACATTGCATGTTCCCAGGTCGGCGTCATTGGTATCGACCTGGACGATGTAGTTGGTTGTGTTGTTAGGATCGCCGGCCAGGGCTACTTCTAGTCCCGTGAACTGGTAGAAGCCGTTGGCGTCCGACTCCGTCGTGTCGATCGCCGGCCCGTCGGCCACGCCGTCGCCGTTGAAGTCCTCGAACAGTGTCACCGTGATGTTGGCCAGCGGGGCGCCCGTGGTCAGACAGCGCACGTCGTCGCCCAGGCTGCCGGGCACGTAGATGCCCATGTCCTCGTTGGGGTCATCGGCGATCAGGCTGATGTTGGGGATCTGGGCGCTGCCATTGGCGCTGCTGTCGTTGGTTCCGTCGCCCTGGTCGGCCGGGCTGATGCTCCAGCCGGCCGGAATGTTGCCGAACTGCACGCAGTAGTCGCCGGCTGCCAGGTCGGTGAACTGATAGAAGCCTGCCGGCCCTGCGGCGCCCGTGGTTGTGTTGGCGATCGGTGTGCCGGTGCAGGTGGCGTTGTCGTAGAGGTCCACCGTGGCGCCGTTGTAGCCGGGCTCGTTGGGATCTTGGATACCGTTCTGGTTCTGGTCATACCAGACGCGGTCGCCCAGTACCAGCTTCGGCGGATTGCAATAGCTGGAGGGATCGGTATCGTCCTCCGCACCTGGCACACTGACCTTGCCGAGATTAGCGTAGGCAGTGCGGCCGGGCGCATTGGCATCGCCCTGGCGACAGACATCAGGGACGAGGGTCGGCAGATCGGCTATCGTCAGATCGAGCGCGACGCCTTCGGCCCGATAGGTCCAGATCTCGCTCGGCTCGAGGATGTCATTGTCGTTGCCGGATTTTACAGAATCAAAGACAGGTTCGACGCCGGCGATGTTGTCGGTGACGGTCACGTAGAGTTTGGCGATGGCAACAGCGCCGATGTTCTCTACATCATAGGTCCACACAACCGGATGGCCGGCTGCAATCTCGGGCACGCCAGCCGCGTTGGGATCATTGGCGTCCTGGTCGTTGGTGTACTTAACCAGGCTGACTGTCGGCGTCTTGAACGAGGGATCCCCTGGATTGCAAATGACATCCCAATCTTGACCCGGCCCTAACACGCCGGGAGCGCCCTGCATGTCGCCGCCAATCCAGGTCACCAACTGGCCGGCCCCATCACGAACGACAATTGACAGATCGACGTGGAGTTCACGTAGCGGATTCCCTATCGAACTGAGATCCGGCCAGCCGGCCGCCGGCGGATACGGGATGGCCAGATCCAGGTTGCCGGTCTGATTGACGTTGTAGCTGCCGTTAGGAACGAGTTCGTTTCCCGTTGGTGTCGCCCAAAATAGATTGACATAACCGTTTAGTTTCCAGTCGTCGGGCACGCCTTCGGTGTAGATGCGGTCGAATGTCGACATGCATGAATAATAGAGATTCGGTGTGCTGAAGGTTATCGTCACCCCGCTCCCGTCTGGATCAGTCCAGGAACGCGTGTCTCGTTCTTCATCTGGGACTTGCGCTTGTACTGGTTGGAGCAACAGCCCCGCAAACGATGTAACAAGTAGTATAGCAATGAGAAGGCCAAAGGTACTGACCTTTCTTGCGACGGGCCATGCCTTGCCAAACATGATTTCCTCCGTAAAATTATCTGTGTCCATGGATGGACGGGTATAGTCCGCCCGAATTACAGTTGCTCCTTGTGTTCATCACCGAATGCACCCTCAATTTTGCGCGCTGTCATTTCTCCTTCCGAAAATCGCCAGAACTCTTGAACCATATGCATGCGGATCATCTGTGCGCGAAAAATATGCAATCTTCAGCGGCAGTGCTGCGGACTAGATATCCAATACACTCTAGCATTTCTGCGCGCCTGAACAGCGCCAGATAGCGCGCCAAAGAGCGCCAGAATAGCGGATGTCGATACATAGGCGCGTGTATCCTTATTGATTTTCGAGAGGATATCATGTACTATTCGAACTGGTGGCAGCGGTATCGTCTGTTGCCATTTTGGATTTCGAGCAATAGAAAATGAACTCGCTTAGACTGCGACTCCTGGGCTCGCCTCGTCTGCTGTGTGTCGTGGACGAGTCTGAATCTATTGATGGCTTAATGCCTAGTAACGCGACGTCGGGCAATGTGAAAGCCGGCGAACCTGTGCACATTGCCCGACGTAAAGCGTTTTCCCTGCTGGCATATCTGGCCATGTCTGATGGCCGGGTGCAGCGCACAACACTTGCAGGAATGTTGTGGCCGGACGCGAGCCGCTCCAGAGCGAATTCCTATCTGCGTCGCGATCTGGCGGTCATCAAGAAGGCGACTGGCGCCGATCTAATATCTGCAGATCGGGATTCTGATTGGCTTGTCGCTCGGCAATGAATTGTCGTTCGATGTCGACCTGTTTCGTACACTGCTCCGCCAATGTACAGGGCACGGCCATCCACAGGATAAGGTCTGTCCTTGCTGCCTACCTGTTTTGAGCGAGGCCGTTCGGCTCTATCACGGCGATTTCATGCAAGGGTACTCGCTGCTGGATTGTCCTGAATTTGACGAGTGGCAGTTCTTCGAGGGGGAACAACTCCGTGCCGAAATGATTGGCGCGCTTTCGCGCCTGACTCAAGGCTGGTGCGATCAGAACGATATTGAAACAGCCCTGCGATACGCACGGCAATGGCTTTCGATGACGCCTGACCATGAGTTTGTTCACCGTGAATTGATGCGGCTTTATGCACTGTCGGGCAATCAGGCTGCAGCACTGCGCCAATACACGGAATGCGTACGCATTCTGGCTGCTGAATTGAACACGACTCCGGATGCGGAGACCGATGAACTCCATGCAAGCATCAAGGCTGGACGTATCTCTGTGTTGCAGCCCGCTGCAGCGATCGAGATTCCAGGAACCCCTGACGGTATTTTGGCGGCGTCAGATTCCCGACGACGTGAAGCGGAATCTGAAACGATAGCGTACACCTCGCAATCTGAGCCAAGGACGCGTTTGCCCAAGCATAATCTGCCTCAACCGCTGCTACCGCTGCTCGGGCGAGAGAAGGAACTGCGAGAGACAAGCCAGTTGCTGACCAGCAAGCCTGGTTGCCGATTGTTGACCTTTGTTGGCCCACCCGGGATCGGCAAAAGCCGGCTTGCCATCGAAGTTGGTACTTGTGTTCTAGATTCGTTTCAGGATGGCGTCTACATCGTCTATCTGGCGGCAATTCGATCTGCAGATCTAATTGTTCCCGCCATCCTAGAGGCGATACCTCTACACCTTCAGGGCCGAAGCGATCCAAAAATACAGCTCATCAACTATCTGCGCGAAAAACAGGTGTTGTTGATTCTAGATAACTTCGAACATTTGTTGTTCAAAACGCCTGAACTTGCGCGCTCGGCGAGAAGCGAGGGCGAGCAGTTGCTTCTGGACATCCTGTCGGCGGCGGCGCACACGCGTCTCTTGGTGACTTCACAAGCGCGTATACATCTTCAGCAAGAATGGGTTCGCGAACTTGACGGCTTGACGTATCCCTCGGCGGAAACGATTGCAAAGCGACCGAGTGACCTGCCGCACTTGCTGACCGAATACAGCGCCGTACAGCTTTTTGTGGAAAATGCGCGCCGTATTCGCGCGGATGTCGTCCAAACGAACACCGACTTGGCTGCGGCTGCGGAAATCTGTCGGATAGTCGAGGGTTTACCGCTGGGGATAGAGTTGGCAACAAGTTGGATTCGATTTATGTCCTGCGCCGATATCGCAGCAGGGCTGAAGCACGATCTTGCCTTCATGGATACGACGTTACACGACGTCCCCGAGCGGCATCGCAGTTTGAGTGCGTTGTTCGAGTATTCGTGGCGCCACCTCAATGAGGACGAACGCGACACACTCTGCAAGCTGTCTGTGTTTGAAGGCGGCTTTACCCACGACGCTGCCAGGCAAGTTACCGGGGCGCCGCTGCGACTACTGACTGCGCTCATTGATAGGTCTGTGGTGCGTAGCGCCAGATCGAGCCGTTATGAAATGCATAGTGTTCTGAGGCAATTCTCGCTGCGCAAACTCCGAGAACTCGATGACCTAATGAACATGACCCAGAACGAACACTGCAACTATTATGCGCGTTTTCTACAGGCACGCGAAGCCGATCTACGACAGCTCCAACGGCGCGAGGTGTTTGCCGAGGTTGCCAATGAGGCCGACAATCTTCGAGCGGCCTGGGATTGGGCGGTGAAGAACAGAAGATTGGAGCAGATCAAGATCAGCCTGGAAGGGCTTCACTACTTCTACTATGGGCAAGGCTGGGTCAAAGAGGGGGAGGCAATCTTCGAGTATGCTGCCTCAACGCTTCAAGCGGTTCTCGAGGAAACTGATGAGGATAGCCTGCGACTCATTTTCGCTCGACTGCTGAGTCGTCAGGGTCGCTTCGCCTATCGGCTGGGACGTCACTCGCAGGCAAGAGAGAACATGCGCAAGAGTCTTGAGGTTGTGACGAGCCAATCGATTGCGCCAGGTATCGGTGCAAGAGCGGAACGCGCGTTTTGTCTCTATTTTCTCAGCGCAGTCGAAAGAGCCGATGGCAACTACGCGACCGCGGAAGAGCTTTGCACGCAGAGCCTCGCCTTCTACCGTGAGATCGGCGACAAAACGGGTGTCGCCGGCGCATTGAAACTGCTCGGAATCGCCGCTGGTTCTGCCGGACGCTACGAAGAGGCCGGCATCCTGCTCAACGAAGCACTGAGCCTATTCCGTGCCTCGGATGATCGGCGTGGTATTGCCAATACACTCAGTGATCTCGGCATCGTGGCAGATCGGCAGGGCCTTTCTGAAGATGCGGAACGACTCTACGCGCAATGCCTGTCAATGCGTCGCGAAATCAACGATGACTGGGGAATTGCTGCTTCGCTCAATAATTTGGGCTATTTGGCCAATCGGAGCGGTAATCATGTCCGCTCTCTAGAGCTTCTGCGTGAAAGCCTTCTGCTATATCGTGAAATCGGCGACCAGCACCAGATTGCTAATATATTGAGCAATTTGGGATCAGTACTGTTGGCAACCGGAGATAGGGTCGAAGCCGAAAGCGCCTTTGCCGAAGCGATTAGCCTGGCCTGGGGCGTCGGCGCCATTCCGCTTGTGCTGGAGTCGCTAACCGGCATGGCCAGCGTGCTCGCGGCCGGCGATCTAGATGAACGGACGCAAGCGTTGGAAATCCTAGAACTGATCTATTGTCACCAAGCCACTGATGCATTGACTAGGGCTTCAGTCTTGGAACTTCTGGACAGACTGCGGATCGCGCTTCACACCAGATTCCGGCCCTGAGCCGACCGAACAGGCATTGTCATCGCTTGTCGCACTGATCATAGACAGATCTACGAGTGGCCATCCATAGCGCACAGCCCTCATTGATGCATGGCGATCAAGCATCCCCGCGATTTGTACATCCTGCCACTGTTTGGTTTGCACGCCCTTTGTGCGAACCGTAAAGTTCGATTCGTCAGCCAGTGGGCGCTAGTAGTGACGGCTCTAGCCGTCGAGTTAGCCCTCCAGACCGCGAAAGGCACACAAAAACACCAAGCGACTCTCGCTTGGTGTTTTTGTGTGCCTTTCGCGGATCGCTAGTTATTTTCTTATTCGTCTTCAACCCAAGTGACGAGGGCTGCGATGGCGTCGTTCCACCCGATGGTTTCGCTCCACGTGTGGCCTTCACTCCATGTGTGGCCTTCACTCCACGTGTGGCCTTCACTCCATGTGTGGCCTTCACTCCACGTGTGGCCTTCACTCCACGTGTGGCCTTCACTCCACGTGTGGCCTTCACTCCACGTGTGGCCTTCACTCCACGTGTGGCCATTCTCATCCACTAAGTAGTACTGATTGGTCTCTGGATTCCAGCGCGTGGCTCCGCCGAAATGTTGGGCGCCGGCCAGGTCGGCGTTGATGTCCAGGCCTCGATTTGCGGCGCCCGGATAGTCACCGTAGACGGCTCGGAATGCGTTGACGCGTCCAGCGCCCTGCTGCCAAAGGCTGAAGGTCGGGCTGCCGTCTGCATTGACCGCCGGCTGAGCCGACGACATCAACCGATGCTTGACTTCATCAGGTGTCAGGTGTGGGTTGTGGGCCAACATCAGAGCGACGACACCGGAGACTTGGGCTGCACTCATGGACGTACCGGTCAACTGATAGTAGTCCTTGTCGCGTTGTTGGTGGGGGTGCTTCTTAGCCAAATGGGACTTCCCTGACATCAGACCGACGACGTGGCCGCCGGGCGCCAGCATGTCCGGCTTGACAAAGCCTTCGAATGTGGGGCCTGCAGAGGAGAAACTCGCGACATAGTCATCCGACCAATCGGTCGGCGTGTAGGCATCTGTCAAGGCGCCTACCGTGATAACGTACGGATTGTTGGCGGGTACGCCGATGCTCATGGGGACAGGTCCCGAATTGCCTGCCGCGACGACCACAACGATGCCCGCCTGCCAAGCGCGCATCACCGCTTGGTTCAGCGGGTCGTCCCAGTAGTGGGAACGTACGGCCGCGCTGAGAGAGAGGTTCATGACCCGAATGTTGTGCTCGCTCCGATGATCGATAGCCCACTGAATGCCCTCTATCACCTGGGCGTAGGTGCCGGAGCCGTCTTCATTGAGCACCTGAATGGGAATCACGGTCGAATCGGGTGCAACGCCAAAGTACTGCCCTTGGGCATTGCGCTTCTGATTGCTGGCAATCGAGGCAACAAGCGTGCCATGGCCGTTTTTGTCATCACGACCACCCTTCTTGCGCTTTACGCTGTCCCAGCCCTCTGGTAATCCGGTCTTATGGTCGTGGGAATCCTTCTCCAATTCTTTGTACTTCTTGACACCGCTATCCAACACGGCGATGCCGATTCCGCCGCCGTTATTGCCGGATTCCCACACGGGGGCGGCATTGACGGCCTCGAAGGACTGGGCTGGGTCGACACTGGATATGTTGCCGATCAGGTGTGCGAGGCGCAAATTGGCCATATCGACCTCAGCTTTATCGTCATGGCCGCGTGCGGCATAGAACCGTACCTGGATGTCGGCGAAGTCTTCAGCAACAACCAACGCTTCGGTTAGATCGAGAACAGTGTTGATGAATTGGTCGTCAGTGCTGTTGACATCAACCTCGAACGGATACCACACGCCGGTCGAAGCCTGGCGTACCTCTATGCGGGCGCTCGCCAATCCTTTCTCTTTGAAGGCAAAGCGCAGGTCCACCAGACCGGGCATGTCATTCGGATCGACTGCTGCCGAAAAGGTATAGCCCTGAAACAGATTGGGATCGATAACATCTTGGGGAACGCTATCCAAATTGTCTTTGCCGCCCTCGTTGAGCACGTCTTCTAGCTTAAAGTCTGCGGATTTGTACTCTCCGCCCGCAGACGGCGCCACCGCAGCCTGGGATTGTCCACCGGGGAATGCGCTGAGTTGTAGAACTGCACAGTCGACCTCGGCTTTTCCTCCATCATTAGAGCTTGCAGCAAAGCGCACTTCCAGGTTGACTAGATCGGTGGGCGTCTGGAGGAGCGATGTCAGATTCAGCGTGGTCGCGATCTCATTGTCCTCGCTGATCAGGGTATCGATGGGAAAGGTATGCCATGTTTGGGTTGAAGTTTGCAGCACCTGCAAGTGTGCATTGTCGAGTTCTTTCTCCTTGAACGCAAAGTAGAGGCCGATGGACTGAGGCATATTCGACGGATCAACTGACGGAGAAAACCGATAGGATTGAAACACGTTGGGATCCAGCGGCGCCCGGCCGATTTCGTCCAGTTTGTCTCGTTCGCCGTCACAGGCAATGACTTCGTCCAGTTTAAAATCGGCTTCGGCATACTCATAACCGGCAAAAGGCGCGATAATCTGACCCGGATCCGCACTGTCTGCACTGTGCACGGGACTGTCTCGCCAAATATGAATAGAGGGGTTGTCCGCAACCAATAATTCGAGCCGGTCCGTCGGCACGCTTGCTGCTACGGCGTCGATGACGTACAGATCTCTTGTCACTTTACCTCCGGCTGCCTCAATCAGGTCTTTGAGGTTCGCAGACGGTATCCCTTGCACAATTACGTCAACGGGAGGTTGAGGTGATTGTGCAAGGGCGCTTGACGCTGGGAAGACGATGGCGATTGCCAATAGTAATATCAATACCCGAAATAGAGCATTGTTGGGGTAGTTCTTCATGCTGTTCTCCAGGTTTTTGGATAAACTTAAATTCCCTTCGCCAATATTCCGGGATCAAGGGCTGCTGGTTGCCACAAACGCCGCCGGTGTTGGCTTTCTTCGTGAATGTTTGTGTGGTTCGACGATCTTCACTTACAGGTTGCGAGGCGGACGCACTGTTTTGAAATTCTATGGATAGACTACACCAGAGTAGTGTGAACATGGGTCTCGAAATTGGTCTCATTTGGTCTTGTTTGGTCTCGAAATTTACGAAACACCAGGGATATTGGGGGGAACTGATAATTTCGTAAGTTACAGTTAGAAGGAAAAACACGTGGTCCCTATTGCTTCTGTTGAGAAAGGATCGCCAGAAATTCGACCGTTCGATGGGAGACGTCATGAATCGCATGCTTTGGCCCCAATTGAAAAAGCGCCCGCAGGCGCTTTTTGACGACGTTTCCTGGGTTGGGGCGTGGGTTACGATTCCACGAATACGAAGATTAGGTCATTGACGTTTGTCTGTGTCGGTCCAGTGATCAGCAGGTCATCCGTCGCCTTCAAGAATGGATAGGCGTCATGTCGGTCTAGGTGATCGGCTGCATCGAGACCTAAAGCACGCCCACGCTCTACCGTCTCGCCGTCGGCCAAACCGCCGGCACTGTCGGTTGGTCCATCGGTGCCGTCAGTCGCCAGCGAGACGATGGTGATGCCGTCTAGATTTTCGATGTCAAGAGCGGCGGTCAGGGCCAATTCCTGATTGCGTCCACCTTGGCCAGGATTGTCGCCCAGTTGAACTGTGGTTTCGCCGCCCAAGATCAGGCAGGCGGGCGCGGCAACCGGATGATTGCTGGCCTTCACTTCCTTGGCCAGCGAGACAGCCAATTTGGCGACCTGCGCGGCTTCGCCTTCGATGTAGGTTGAAAGCAGCAGCGTGTTGAATCCGAGATCGCTGGCCTGCTTGCTTGCGGCCAATGCGGCCACCAGATTGTCGCCGACCACAACCGTGTTGGTGTCGGCAAAGACGGGATCGTCCGGCTTGGGTGTGTCGGCGATGTCGCCTGCCAGCCCCGCTTGTAAGCGGTCAACGATGCGATCCGGCAGATTTTCGGACAAGTTGTACATTTCGACGATGCCCCAAGCATCCTGCCACGTGCTGCTGTCCGGGACCGTCGGGCCGCTGGCGATCACGTCCAGCGGGCTGCCGACTACGTCGCTCAGCACCAACGAGATCAACGTCGCCGGATAGGCCGCGCGTGCAAGCTGCCCGCCTTTAATCGCGCTGCAATGCTTTCGCAAGCAGTTGATCTCGTTGATGGTGGCGCCGCAGGCCAGCATCGCACCTGTCATCTCCTGCATGTCAGCCAGCGTTATGCCCTCGGCAGGAGCCACCAGCAACGCTGAGCCGCCGCCGGAGAGCAAAGCGATCACCATGTCGTTGGGGCCGGCTTGCCCGGCGAGTTCGAGCATGCGGTTGCCTGCCAACACACAGGCCTCATCCGGCACCGGGTGGCTGGCTTCTACAACCTCAATGTAGCGAGTCGGCCCGCTGTGGCCGCTCTTGACAACCACCAGGCCCCCATCGACACGGTCGCCCAGCGCCTCTTCTATAGCCGATGCCATAGGTGCACCGGCTTTGCCCGCTCCAATGACCAGGATGCGTTGGAAGTCATCAAGACTGTACCTTCGGTCGCCGACCCCCATCGTCTGACCGTGGATGCTTAGCGCAGCAGTGACACAGGTGGTCGGGTCGACAGCTGCCAAGGCGGCCTCAAGCACGGTCACGATCTGTTGGCGGAACTGGTAATTATTGTGGTGGATTGAGTCTTCAAATCTCATGATCTGCAAACCTATCGTCATATGTATTGAGTGAAATAGAATTGGGAACTTGAAAATTGTGGGAAGCCATTGAAAGCAATTTCAGTGCCCACTGCAGCGGATTCGACGACTGTCCCTTACACATACCTTAAGACTTGCGCAGAGGTCTCAAATGTGTAAATATTGCAGCTGTACTCTCCATACTCTAACCTGAATTTGTCTCTCTGCAAAAAAACGCCGTA
The DNA here is from genome assembly GCA_963765875.1 of uncultured Chloroflexia bacterium. GTDB lineage: Bacteria > Chloroflexota > Anaerolineae > Caldilineales > Caldilineaceae > JAWKOK01. The sequence continues at coordinate 45,023 of CAVXYK010000026.1, read as the reverse complement.
ACTGTTCTTTCTCTGACACGTCATTTAATGCATAGGTTCTGCCGGCCGTATTGAATACCAAGTTGGAAGATGTCAAGTGCTACCTTCACACCAAGCTACTACAACGCACCTCGCCCGCAGGCGTCGGTTTCTGTTGACTCTATCTGTACTCCTTCTATTTGTCATTGCTGGGTTGCACTACTTCAGTTCTGCAGCGATAGGGAGCGCACGCAACTACGCGCAATCGGCGAGTGGAACAGTGCCCACTGTTGTTACCGGAGGAACCGTTCCGCTCGCTACATCGACACTGGCCCCTTTCTCAACACCGATGCCCACAATGATACCGACTGCAGTGCCCATGAGTTCCAAGGTGATCATTAGTGAATTCATGGCTGACAATGAGAGTTCATTGCGTGATGAAGATGGCGACCGTTCAGACTGGATAGAGCTATTTAACACCGGTGATCAGGATGTAGACTTGGACGGCTGGATACTGACTGATCGGGTCGGCAATTTGCAGCGTTGGCGATTCCCGCCGGTCGTGATTCCCTCAAAAGGGTACCTGATCGTCTTTGCTTCCGACAAGGATCGGGCGCAAGCTGGCCGTGAACTGCATACAAACTTCAGGCTACGCCGAGATGGTGAGTTCCTGGCCATTGCTCGGCCAGACGGTGAGATCGTTTCGTACTTCTCTCCGACCTATCCGGTCCAGTACCCGGATATCTCATATGGTATAGATTCTGCTGGTATCGCACGATATTTCTCCCAGTCTACACCCGCCGGAGACAACAACATTCCTGTAAATCTTGGACCAAGGGTGTTGGGCATATCGCACGAACCCGTACAGCCATTGGCAGGTGAGCCTCTGGTTGTTACCGCCACTGTAGCGCCGGGCATAGCCAATGTTGATTCGGTCTCTCTCTTCTATCGAATCATGTTCGGACCCGAAGTGGAAGTGCCCATGACGAGAGGTACTGTCAATGCTGATGGGTATTTGGTATACCACACAGAGATTCCTTTCTCGGCATATGCGACTGGAGATATGGTTCGTTACTATGTGATGGCGAACGGCGCGGACGGCAATATGACACGCTGGCCATCGTACCCTTCGGCGCTCCATTCCCCTGAGTATTTGGGTACAATGGTCAAGGATCCGAGTGTATACAGCAACTTGTCGATACTTCACTGGTTTTTGATAGATGTTGAGGCTGCCGAGTCAGCTGGCGGGACGCGGGCGACCGTCTTTTTCGGCGGGAAACTCTACGACAATATTGCCGTGCTTCCGCGCGGCTCCTCTACGCAACAGATGGACAAAAAGAGCTTCAAGTTCATCTTTAACGATGGCTATCACGTGATGCTGCCAACCTCACACCAGGTCGACGAACTTAACCTCAACGCAAGTCCCTTTGATCCCAGCTACGTACGCCAGGTCTTGGCCTGGGAGACATTTCGAGACGCCGGGTCTCCGTACTCGATTGCCCTGCCGATTCAAGTGCGTCGCAATGGTGAGTTTCATGCGCTATTAACATTTGTCGAACAGCCTGAGCGAAGCTACTTCGAACGACAAGATCTGGATTGGGAGGGCGCCCTCTATAAAAATGGCTCAAATGATCTGGGTAGCGACACAACCTACATCGAGAAGAAGACACGTACCGACGAAGATGACAGCGATCTTCAGGCATTGATTGATGGTCTGCAACTGCCTGCCCAACGTCGAGAGGCTTTTCTTTTTGATAACGTTAATATCCCTGCCGTACTCAATTATCTAGCTGTCAATGTGATTATTGAGGATTGGGATCACGTCATTAAGAATCACTACCTCTATCGAGATACGCGCGTGGAACAGGGGAATGGATGCTAATTGCCTGGGATAAGGATCTCGCGTTTTGGGGCGATGGAACTGAGCAAAACTCACACCCCCTGCATGGCACTGAAGCCTACCCCGCCGTCTATACGGAATCTGATTATCGAGCATGGAATCATCTGATTGACGCCATGTTGACGACACCTCGGATCAAAGAGATGTATTTGCGTCGATTGCGCACACTGATGGATCAGCTCTTGCAGCCCAGCGACACACCGATCGATCAGCGTTATTTTGAGACACGCATTGACGAATTGGCCATGCAGATGGTTTCCGATGTCGCCCAGGATCAGGCGCGCTGGGGTGTGTCGGCTTCGTCGGCAGAGGCGCTTCAATTACTGAAGTCGGCAAACATTGAGATGCGTCGCGTCTACCTCTACGGGACCCATGCAGTCGAAGGCGGCCTGATCCCTCCCGCACAGAGCCCATCGGTCGACATTCGTATCAGCGAGGTGGTTTTTCCTGAGATCGGTGATGCGGCAGACGGCGCCTACTTTGTGCTGCACAATGATTCGCCGCAGGCTGTCGACATCTCAGGATGGACGATAAGTGGTGATGTTGAGTTCACGTTTCAGTCAGGCGTAGTGCTGTCGGAAGACTCGGATCTCTTCGTCGCCAAGGATGTTGCAGCTTTCCGGAGTCTTGCTGCAGATCTGGATATTGATGCGAACAGATTTGTGCAGGGTGGATATCGTGAGGTGTTTGCAGACCAGTTTGGCAGCCTACTGCTCAGAGATCGCAACGGAGATCTCATCGACCGTATCTCCTACTGGCGTCCTGACCAAGATGCGTCGCCACGGATTTTTCTGCCGATCATCGCTCGGCAATAACCGACGCTTGTCTAGATCAAAATGGCCCCGGCGCATAAGCGCCGGGGCCATGCTTTTCAGAGATTTGCCGTGGTGACCTTAATCAGCCAACCCCATGTCATCACCAACCATGCGGCTGGATCCGGGCGCCGGCTGGTGGAACTCGACGACGGTGACAGTCTTGTCGATCAGATCCTTGGAATCGGTCACATTCAGCTTGTCATAGAAGAAGGCAAATTCATCTTCCAGGCTCTGGAAAACAGCAGCCTTGGCCTCTTCGGACATCGCCCACATCTCGGCCTTGAACGGGCCCATGGCTTTCTTGCGGGTCTTGTAGTAGAACTGTGCATCAGTCTGGCCTTCGCCGCGCTCGTCGGAGTGGTTGGCAACCAGATATGCCTGAATCTGCTCGCGCAGTTCCTGCGGGAATTCCGGATGGTCCAGATAGATGTTCATGAAGCCGGTAGCCAGGTGAATTTCCAGGGTCTCGACTTCCGGGAACTTGTCGAAGTAATCCTTGGGCAGGGTGCTGGCGCCATGTTGGACAGCGCCGCCGCTGCCGTGCGCACGGGCGTGGGCCCCTAGAACGCCCAGGGTCTCAAAGTCGACAGCCACTTCCTTGATGGAACCATCAGGCAGCACGATGCCACCGTGGCTGGTGCCGGTCTGGACGCTGATCTTGCTCAGGCCGGCCATGCCGCTGGGCAATGCAGCTTCGTAGTTGCTGATGTAGGCTTCCAACTCTTCCGGAGTCGAGTTCTTTTCGCCCACCTCACCGATCTCGCCGCCAAGGCTTACCGTGACGCCTTCCGGCTCCAGATCTCGGACCAACTCGGTGATTTCCGCCGAGCGGGTGAAGTTGTCGCGCTGCTGCTCCTTGAGCGACTCCGGCTCCAGCGTCACCAGGGTGCTGGTGTCGATGTCGATGTTCCAGAAGCCGACGGGAATGGATTCGGTAATCAGATCCTTGACCTCGTCGATGGCACCCTGGGGATCGGTGGCATACTTGGCTGCCTTGACCTGGAAGTGGTCTCCCTGGATGAAGATGGGGCCGAAATAGCCTTCTTTGATAGCGGCAGCGATCAACACGGTGGCAAACTCTGCCGGCGGCTGATCGGTGTAACCCATTTCGCTGCGAGCAATCTCGAAGATGAAGGCTGCGGTGTTGGTCTTGATCGCGGCGCGGTAGGCTGCACGGGCAGCATCGTAGGAGGCAAAGCGAATGTTCATCGCCGGGACAGTTCGATTTTCCCAGACGTCTGTGGCGCGGGCAATGTAGAACTCGTGGATGCTGGCCGGGCGTGCGCCCAAAGCTTGGCCGGCTTCCCAGATCACCCACTGAGCCAGTTCCTTGACCGAATCGTTGCCGAAGACGGCATCATGCACCAACGTGTCAATCTTACTGCTCTGCAGGGCGGCGACATCAACGACGTTGACTTTGCCGTCAGCGATCTCAAGGACGCCTGCGACGTCTTTCTTGAGTTCATATGTTGATTCGTGAATCATTTAGAAGATACTCCTTTTTCAGTCGAACGTTTAATAGTCAGACGGGAATGGGGGTTAGTGATTGGGGAATCGGGGATCCGGGTCTAGCATCCATATCCCGATTGCCCAATCACCGTTCCCTACTCCCAAATTCTCTAGTACAGGAACATGGGTTTGCCGAGCACGTGGCGAACCTTGGGCACGTAGTTGGCCGCATCGTAGAGTTCGTCAACGTCGACACGCTTGAGACCGCTGGTGACAGTGCTCATGGGAATGTGGGTGTAGGTGCCGTCTCGCAGTGCAACCATGCGGCCGCTGGCCTTGTTGTTGATCAGCGTCATTGCCATGTTGGCGAAATTGACGGCAACCATCAGGTCAAGGGCGTCAGGTGCGCCGGAGCGCATCAGATACGAGACTTGCTGGTTGATGATGTTCTGGCCGGTGATGCGCTTTAGAGCCTCACCGGTGATGGTGCCGATGCCGCCCAGTTTGCGGTGGCCATAGGCATCCGCTTCGCCATATTCGACGACCTGGCCGCCGATCATATGGGCGCCTTCACTGATGGTTACCATGGCGTAGTTGCTGGGATTGGCATCTTTGTCTTTCATCACCAACTCAGCAAGTTTTTCGACATCAAACGGGACTTCGGAGATCAGCGCACGGTCGACGCCGGCCAGGTAAGAACTGATCAGGCTGGTCTCACCGCTGTTGCGGCCGAAGAGTTCAACGACTGCAATGCGTTCGTGGGAGCCGGTGCTCGTGCGCAGTTGGTGAATGAACTGGACGCTGCGGGTGACCGCCGTGCTGAAGCCGATACAGTAGTCCGTGCCGTATACGTCGTTGTCCATAGTTTTGGGAATGGCAATCACCGGGAAGCCTTCGCTGTGTAGGCGTTCGCCGTAGCTCAGGGTGTCATCGCCGCCAATTGGAATAAGCGTATCGATGCCCAGGTATTCCAGGTTCGAAAGCACATGAGGCGTGAAATCGCGCAGGCGCTCATCAGAGGCTTCAGCGTCCAGATGGTCGGCATCCTTTAGGAAGTCCGGCACGGCCGACGGCTTGACATGGCTGGGCTTGGTGCGGCTTGAGTGCAGAAAGGTGCCGCCGGTGCGGTCAATGGTGCGAACGACTTGCTTGTCCAACGGCAACAGAAATTTCTCTGCACTGGCCGGATCATTGCGATCAAACTCAAGCAGGCCGGCCCAACCGCGTCGAATACCGACGATCTCGTGTCCGTCCTCGATGGCGCGATTGACAGCAGCCTTGATTGTCGGATTCAGGCCAGGGACATCACCGCCGCCTGTCAGAATACCAATTTTCATTGTTTGACTCCTTTGATTGAAAAAAACGATTGCACTTGGTTGAGCATTGTTTTGTCGATTGCCGGCACTTCATTTCAACATTCAATTTTATCATCACCATTGAACGTCGACCAGAATTCAGATGCTGCTATCCGCTATTGTCATTGAACTATGTCGTTATTATCTATCGCACCCAGAACATAATCCTGGTTGGGCTGCGACAGCATTCGCGCCAGCGGTCGTAGCTTCATCCACCATTGTTCCTTTGGCCGCTGGAACGCCTGATCGAAGATCCGTGGAATCTCATAGAGCGGTGTGAATGTTAGGACATCATCCAGCATTCCGATGCATGATGCGTTGGGCTCGTTCGCGTTTTCTTCACATTCGTTAACAAGATAGTCGATGGCTTCCGACGTGAGTTGTGTTGCCAGGATGCGGTCGTAGGGCGTCGGATCGCCACCTTGTTGTAGATGGCCCAGAACGGCCATGCGTACGTCGAAAAGGTCGCCGCCTTCTTCTTCAAAAAGGGCGGCCAGAAACTGGGTGTCATACAGCTGGTTGGCGTCCTCATTGCGAATCATCAGGCCGACGCGTTTGCCGTGTCGGAAGCCGTCATTCAGGTATTCGATATCTTTCTGAAGATCATTGATGGTGACGCCTTCTTCATGAATGTAGGTGCGTTCCGCACCGGTGGCGATGGCGCTCATCAAGGCCAGGTAGCCGCAATACCGCCCCATCACCTCGACGACGAAGCAACGGTTGGAGGCGACGGCTGATTGCTTGATCTTATCGACAACTTCGGTGATGCTGTTGATGGCAGTATCGGCGCCGATACTGAAGTCAGCGCCGGGCAGATTGTTGTTGATGGTAGCGGGCACGCAGACGATCGGTATGTTGAAGGCCGGGAAACTGTGGCGCTCCTCATGCATGTTGCCAGCGGCTTCATAGCCCGCCCAGCCGCCGATCATCAGAATGGCATCGATCTTGTGATCCTCAAGCTGTCGCGCCATGGCGTAATAGTCGCTTGCCTTGGGGATCTTGCGACTGGTTCCAAGTTCCGAACCACCGATGGCTGCCCATCCGTCTACATCCATCCAGCCATATTCGACGAATTCACCGTCCCGTAGACCGCGGAACCCCCGTTTTATACCGACGGGAATGTGGCCTTGATCCAATGAAAGTCGTACGGCTGCGCGCACGGCCGCGTTCATGCCGGGCGCAGGTCCACCAGCGTTGACGATGCCAATGCGCAACTGCCTCTGTCCGGGCTTGGGGGGGTGGGGAAAGGCACGAACCAGTGTGCGTAGAATGCGGAAGGAACTCTGGAAAAATGGCCCCCGCAGTTCCATGGCTTTGTCGAAGTCTAGGGACTGAATGGCTGCGTTGATGGACTGAGTGGTCTCGACGCAGGCCATGAGCGGCAGGCGTGTGATGCGATTCTGGATAATGCCAATAAGTACGGGTTCGTCGTCTGCTTTTGCATCCAGTGCAGCATCAACGGCTTCAACACCCATGCGGGTGCTCAGGATGCGGTCGAAGGCAGTAGGTGAACCGCCTCGCTGGACATGGCCGAGCACGGTCACGCGTGCTTCCTCACCCATTCTCTCCTGTAGCGCCTGCCGTACATAGTCACTTGAAATCGGGTTGCCCTGGCGGTCGATTGCGCCTTCGGCAATCATAATAATGCTGTCTCGGCGTCCTTCGGCCAGACCGGCCTCCAGGATTTCGCACATCTTGCCTTCCCAGATCGTCAACATTGGGCGGACTCTCTGGAATGAGGGCAAAGTCTGCTCCGGCTGCAATGGCTCCAGTCAGCGCTAAATAACCGGCATGGCGTCCCATTACTTCGATGATGAATGTTCGTTGGTGGCTACCTGCGGTGCTGGAGAGTGCGTCCGCGGCATAGATGATTCGATGAAGAGCGGAGTCAGCGCCGATGGTCATGTCGGTGCCGTACATGTCGTTGTCAATGGATCCGACCATGCCGGCAATTGCCAGAAATGGATGTTCAGCGGCCTGTGCTGGTGTGATCTCGCCACGCTCCAGCAATGTGGCCACATGCTCCTGCCACTCTTGCCGCAGCATGTTTGCTCCGGTGAGACTGCCGTCGCCACCGATGACGATCAGGCTGTCGATGTCATGGATAAGCAGGTTTCGTACCGCCAGCAACCTGCCTTCTTTGGTGCGGAATTCCTTGCACCTGGCAGATCCGATGACGGTGCCGCCACGGTGAAGGATGCCGCCAACCGATCCCCAATCCATAGGGCGGATGCTCTCTCCACCATCGATCATCCCTCGATAACCTTCGTATATCGCAAAAACGTCGGCACCTCGGTTGAGGGCAGCACGGACAACTGCACGCACAGCCGGGTTCATGCCGGGCGCATCGCCCCCGCTGGTTAAGACGCCTAAACGCTTTTTCATGGCAAAGCCCTCTCCTGGCTTGATCATGATTGAGTCTGTAATATGCTCAACTGCACGCGAAATAGACACGCAACATCCGAGCAAAAATACCAATGGTCATTATAACACGAAGTGGCTCTTGTACGGATATTCGATGCCATTGTATTTTATCCAGGTTAACGAACTGTTATGCTTTTTGAGGCGGATGTACCTATGCCTCTGATCCGCAGAAATCAGATTTCGGAGGGCCGGCAATCGATCGGCCTAAACAGAGCAACTGGGTCTGTTCAATATGATCTGAGTGCGCAGGAGAATGCCCTCATGGTTGTCCACTGGGCTGTTCATTGCCACCAGAAAGGCGCTTCAACGCATTGTGAACAGTCTCAAAGAGCCGAAAAACTCTCTCGTATTGACATAATAAATGCGATTTGTGGATCTGGACCCGTATGCTTATACTGATGTCAATTCAGAATATGACTTCAAGCAGTAGCTGTTAGATCGGGTAGCACTATTGCTGTGCCGTCGCCCGGGTATCAAGGCGACGTTAATTTTGGCCGAGATGTGGAGGCAGAATATGGCGAGGCGGAGAACGGCAGTTCGGATAGGTGTGACGGGACTAGGTGAGCGAGAAGAATTGGCCCCCGGTGTTTTCATCAACACGAATTACCGCGGATGTACGCCGGGTTTTGTACGTACCGATGAGGGAATCATTCTGATCGATGCGCCACTCATCCCCAAGCAGGCGATCGATTGGCGGGAGCAAATTGAGAACGAATATCCGGGCGAGCCCTTTCTATATATGATCAATACCGATCACCACCGTGGTCATGCATTGGGCAATCAATATTTTATGCCTTGCAAGGTGATGGCTCATGAGCGTGCTCACAAAGAGATGTCCGGATACACGGAGAATTTTAAGGAACGGGTCCGAAATAGCTTTAAGCGAGAGCCGGAGATTCAGGAACAATTGGGCAATATCATCATTATTCCTCCGGATGTTACATTTACCCAACGGGCCCAACTGCTCTTTGGCGGACGTAAGGTAGAGATGATCTTTGTCGGCGGCCATACGCCGGCAACGAGCCTTGTCTGGCTTCCCAAGGAAAAAATCTGCTTTGTCGGCGACATTTTATGGGTCGATCAACATCCTTATATGGCACAGGGCAACACGCTGGAATGGCTGGATGCACTCGAGTTGATTCGAGATCTTGGGCGCCGACAAGTTGGTTCCTGGACATGGCCCTGTCTGTTCGGTCGATGCGACGTACAAGGTTGGCGAATATATCCAGTTTATGCGCGATCGAGTACGTGAATACTATTATGAAGGGAAAAACAAGAACGAGACCAAGAGCGGTCTTGTCGGCGATATGCTGGAATGGTTTCCCGTGCCACTGGAGCGTAAGGCGAAGATCGAGAGCCAGATCAAATCTGGTCTTAATCGTGTCTATCGAGAAATCCAGCGTGAGGAAGAGGATAAAGAGGCTTCCAGGCAATTGCAGGAAACGGACGTTGTTGATATCGTCGCCGCATAGCGCTGATCGAGATGTCGAGTTGCGGACAGTAGTCAAAAAGTTGGGCCAACAATGGCGTACGCAGTTGAGAGTCATAGTACTACCCCTGGCAATGCAATTCGAGAAGCATTGAGCGATGCTGAGCGTCTAGTCGTCAGCGTCAACGCTCAGAATGTCGAAGAGTTTCTCGTGTTGCTTGACCATATCGATAATTCTCTTGAGGACCTTGAGTCGCAGGATGTCGATCTGCGTTCTGAGCAGGTGCGTTGGGAGGGTTTGCTTCGACGTCTCTCCTCTAGCCCTGGCCCGATCGCCTCCGCTGCTGCATCGGCCGGTGGAATGAAAGCACTTCGCGAGAAGCACCCGCCTGCTGAGAGTTTCTGGTGGCATCTGGATGCCGAGGTTACGAAGCGACGCTGGACATCACTTCGCAAGGTTCTACAGACGGCAATCCTGATTGTCGTTGTCGTGGGTGGCGGAATATGGGCGATCAACAGATTCTTTCCGGCTGATCCGGATGCGCTGCTCATGGTTGAAGCGCAATCACAACTCGATCAGCGCATCCTTGAGAGTGACTGGGAGGGGGCGCTTGAGGTGGTTGACGAGACTCGTCCATTGTTGCCGGGGCAGCCGGAGTTGATGATCTGGGAGGCCGTGCTTGCCGAACAGTCTGGAGATCAAGCCCGGGCTGATGCGAGCCTGGCCGAAGCACAGGCCGAAATGCAGGATGATCTCGAATATCTGTGGGTCACAACTGGCAACTATCGCTTGATGGTCGATGATCTGGAGGGCTCAGAAGAAGCAGCAAACAGCGCACTTGAGATTAACCCTGAATCGGCTCCAGCCTACTTCTTGCTTGCGAACATTGCTGACACCCGTGGCCAACGTCTGGCCGCGATCGATCTGTTCGAGAAGGTATTTGAACTGGCGGAAGAAGATAACCCGCAACTGGCTGTGATTGCTAAGGTGCGCATGGGGCAACTGATGCAGCAGTTCGATCCGTTTGAATCCGCTGCTCCGATCACTACCACAAACGGGGTTACTTCGACGGTTCCATCCACTGTCACTTTTCCTGCCACTCAGGCTGACGAGCCCTAAACTTCATGTCATCCAGGGTCTCCATTCGCGAGCGGGCTGTCGGCAAGCATCTGCTAGTCCTTGCTGCCTATACCCTTCTGAGTCTTCTGCTCACTTGGCCCCTGGCGGCGCGGCTGACAACCCATGTCCCGGGCGATGGAATTGACGATCCGGCATTAGTTTGGAATCTGTGGTGGATTCAGGAGCGACTGGTCAACCAGTTGAGTCTGGATATCTTCAATGTGGATTGGATGTTTCACCCGGTTCGCATCAATCTTGCTTTTTACACGCTGACCCCGCTCAATGGCCTGCTCAGCATTCCCCTGCAAAGCGCCTTCGGCCTGGTTGTCGCCAACAACCTACTCTTCCTGTCTACGCTTGTTTTGGGCGCCTATGGCACGTTCTTGCTGACACGCTCGCTGCTCTCACGTCGAAGAGCCCTGTTGGGCACGGTGCAGCCTGCATCTGGTCAACCGGTTGACCGCATATCCCTCGCGGGACTTTTCACAACGGACGACTGCATCGCACTTGTTGCCGGCCTGACCTATGGGTTTGCTTCGTCCAAGCTTTTCTATGCCTCGTTGGGCCAGTTCAACATTGCCAGTAGCCACTGGATACCCTTCTTCGTCTTTTACGTGCTGCGCATCTCGGTCGGGAGAACTCCAGCCGTTCGCAATGTCGGCAATGGATTCCGCTCGGCCTTTATGGCCGGGCTCTTTCTGGTATTCCAGACATGGGCAGAGTTGACGTACGCTACCTTTCTGGTCATTTTTGCAGTACTCACTTATGCCTACACCCTCGTTCATTTGGCGACCGCTCGGGCAAGCGTGAATGGGGAGGAAATGGCATCGGAAGGGCCGCCGGCTGAGACGTCATCTTTTCGACCTTTCTGGATTGTGACGGCCCAATTTGCCGTGGTGGGCTTGGTCTTTGTGATTGGTCTGGCCCCTTTTCTGTGGGCGATGGCGCCCGATCTGTTGCGCGAAGGCGACTTTTTCACCTCAGGGGGTGGCTTCTCTGATGTGTTCAGCGCCGACCTCCTCGGCTTCCTTGTGCCGACCCGGCTTCACCCCTGGATTGGAGAAATGGTGGCCGCTCTTCCTTTCCCCAATGACAAGGGACAGCAGATCTACGTTGGATACGCCGCGATGCTTTTCGCCTTGCTTGGGGTCGTAGGATTGGTGAGGAGCGCCAGCCGTCGCCTGCGGAGCGAGGGATGGTTCTGGTTGTTCACAACGGTCTTTTTCTGGTGGCTGACATTGGGCCCGACCGCACGTTGGAACGGCCAGTCGCTCGGCGTGCCGGGTCCCTTTGTGCTGGTGAGCGGTCTGCCATTCTTCAGCGGCAATCGATATCCCAGCCGCTACAGCGTCATGCTCATGCTCTGTGTGGCGGTCCTGGTGGCCTACGGTCTGGCGTGGCTTGTAGATTTCGCACAAAGGCGGCGTGCTTTCCCGCAAGCGATCTCATCGCATCGATTGGTTGTCGGCCTGCTCGCTATTTTTGCCTTGACTTTCACCGCAGAGCATCTGTCGACGCCATTGCCGCTCAATGATTTTCGTATCCCGCCCATCTACAGTCGCTTGGCCGATCTGTCGGAGGATGCCCCGGCCGGCACGGCGCTGTTGGAATTGCCGACCGGGTGGCGAAATGGTGCACGTGTCCTGGGACGCTCCGACGTTCTGATCATGATGCAGCAATGGTATCAGAGTAAACATGGCCAACGCCGGCTGGGCGGCAACACGAGCCGCAATCCGGCGTACAAGTTCCAGTACTTCACCGACGCGCCTCTAATCGGCGATCTCATCGCCCTCATGAACGCGGATCGTGATCACATTGCACAAGAGGTGACACGTGACTGGGAAGCCATTGTCGAACGGAATGAAGCCCATGCGGCCTCCGTTCTCGGCTTTCTGGGCGTCGAGTACCTTGTCGTCCACGTTGACCATTCGCCGGAGCCGTTGCTCCAGTTTGTTGAAGAGGTACTGCCCGTGTCAATTGTGGATGAGTGGCAGGGGCCGGACTGGCAGGGGCGCCCGAGCACGATTCGGCTGTATGAAGTCGAGAGCGAAGAAGGCGAGGCAAAGGATATCGACCTGAGCGACGAAATGGGGCGACTTTACCTGGCTGAAGGATGGTCATCACTCGCTCAGGAGGGGCAGCCGCGCTACGCCGTCCGCCCACAGGCTGGCTTGATGATCGATCTGCCGACACAGGGCGGAGATCTGTCCCTACAGCTTTTTGGACCGGCGACTGCAGCAGATCTGTCAGTCAATGGGACTTTTATCGAAACCGTGCAGGTTGAGCCGGGTGATTGGGCTACGTTTACGCTACCGTCAGGCGTCGCCGATCAGTTGGTCGACCGATTGGCGATTCGCTTCCACGGTGCCGGTATTTCATCCACGCAAATCGTCAACCCAGCCTCGCCCGGCGGCTGGCCGATTGGCAACACGGGTATAACTCTGCCGGTCGACGCTGCCATTGTTGTGCGCAGCGCCGGCGAAGAGGTGGGTGATTTCGCCCATATTTACCTGAACGGGGACGATGTATCTCAAAATGAGCGCGGCTATAATTTGGTCGCAATTGACCAGAAGGGGCTCCTGCTGGCAAGCGACGCTTTCGATACCTTTGCCTCAGAGGAAGATTCAGAGCGAATGTCCGAGTGGATCCGACAGTGGCCTGCCGGTACGATTATTGCCGGATCGGTGCGTGATGAGGCCAGCATGAAGCTGACTGATTCCGCTATAGCGGGCCTGCGGCAGATCGGCGTCTCCACCGATCTGCGTGGCCAATTTCGCAGCAGTCATGCATTTGTAGGCGTAGTTGGAGCGACTGTGGATGAACTCGTTGACGCGGCCCTCGAAGAGCGTACGCTGTTGTGCCCTTCGTCTGTTGTTTTAGGATCTCCAGTTGATGCTCCGATTGTCTATGGAGGCGTTTCGCGAGTGCGGTTATCGGATCAGAGAACAGACTAAAATTCCGCTGATTCTGGCGTCAGTCATCTACGCTTTGCGACATTCGTGTTCTTCTTCGGGGTTGTACTCTGGCCTGAACTGCTGCTGCTGCTGTTATCGCTTGTGCCGCTGCTGCTGCTGTTGCCTGAGGGCGTAGATGTGCTGTTGTTCTGTGAGACGCCACCGCTGGGACGATCGCGCCTGTTGCGGCTTTCGCTGTCGGACGATGAACTTGAGTTGTTCGGGACCTGGAGCCTCTGGCCGCGCCGGACCGTATTCGAACTAAGATTATTGCAGGACCGGATTTTGCTCGAAGATGTTCGATTTCTGGACGCAATTCCGTCCATGGTATCTCCAGAACGCACCGTATATGAGTTCCCGCATGAGTAGGCCTGCGCTGTCTCCGAACTAACCCAAAACATCACCAGAATCAAACTAGTGACCGCGGCTAGTATTACTGAAATGTGTCTGAGTTGAAGGATCCTGACATCATGTCGGTGAGTGTCGAGGGCGTGTCTTCCGTTCATTTTGTCTCCTGTATCGATTTGACCGGCCTTGGTTGTATTTGCCAAGGAAGGTCTGACTTCAGTGCAATTGAGCGACGATATGATCAGTACGGATACATAAAGCAAGGCGCTACCGTTGAGGGTTCCAGACTCAGCTAGTTCGGAAATTATAGTTCCATTATGGGGGCGTTACCTTACGATTCCTATTACGATAAGAAAAATGCCCATGGAAAACCCGTGCTATAGGTAGGCGTTTTTCGGTCGATTCTCCCATGGCGCCATCAGTAGGCTGCTAACTTATGCTATTGTAAGTGGCAGTTCCAAGGCATTCGATCAAGCTCGGCTTTATTGGGCCTATCTGCCATGACGAGGTCTGGCACCGCTGCCTGCGTAAGGTCGACCAAGGGTAATTGCCGAGGCTCAATAGGCTTTCCTTACGAGCTGTTGTCTGTACCTTACCTTGGCAAACGGAGATACAAGTGCAATAGGCAGTTGACAATAATGAAAAATGTGATATACTATGTAAATGTAAGAAATTTAAGCGGATTTATTTAGTAAGTATTTCATATCATTTTGACAAAATAAACATCTTCTTTCGTCAAGACTCCGGTTCGTAAGGCTGTTGGTGAGGGGCAGAGTCCGGTCAAACCATGAAGGGCATGTTTAGTGAACTGCATTTTCTGAAATACCTGCTATTGCAGCTGAATAAAATATTCTGCTGAAAGACCTGCGTTTTGCACAATGGAACCATCGTTGCCAATGCTATGTCGACTCCATTTCTGTGCACCCCCCAATAATACCCAACTGAATATTCGACGGATGGCGAGGGCGCTATCTGCGTTAGGCTTTGTAGGCGTGTTGCTTACTCTCCTAAACTTGCCCTGTCCTCTTTACGCCCAAACGAGCGGCGATCCGAGATGGAGCGTGTTGACCGAGCAAGATGGCCTGTTATCGAATGATGTATGGTCTGTGTTGGTCGATGACGAGACGATCTGGTTGGGTACAGATCGCGGTATTGCTCGATATGATGGCTCCTGGACGAACTATCCCAATGCCCCCAATGTTGATGAAACCGCCACGAAGTTCTCCGGTCTTCCCCTTGGCACCGTCACACTACTAGCGAAATCTGGCGAAGATGATAGCCTCTGGGCAGCAGTGAGCACAGGGGCTGTTTCGACGTGGAACGGGGACTCGTGGAGCTTCGAATTCAGCATTAATCCTGTGTTGAAGACGATGCTCGTGACTGGCGATTCCGTCCTGTTGGGGACAGATAGTGGCCTGCTCCGCTATGATCGAGAGAGGCTACGTGTCGTTGAAGAGTCTGCTCCGGGTAGATGGGGAGTAAACGCGCTGTGGAAAGATGGAGACCGACTATGGGCAGGCACGGACAATGGGCTATGGCGACGTGTCGGAAAGCAATGGTTTCGTGTTCGATTGCCGGAAGAATCCAGGTTTGATCGGGTAACGACGCTTTGGCAAGGAAGTGATGGGCGTCTGTGGGTGGGGACAGATTCCGGCGTGCACTGGTTTGACCCATCGTCTGATATCTGGTCTGACGAACCTGTGCCAATCTACAATGAACGCGATGAAAAGTCGCCGGTCACTGCGCTTTCAGGCGATCAGCATGGGAATATTTGGGCAGGAAGTAGTGGTGCGGGAGCACGCAAATTCCTGGATGACGGCGCTGTAACACTTGACGTTGCACGCTCCAGCGGCGGCGGTCTCACAACACCGCAAGTTCGTGACGTCGAGGTTGATCCCCACGGTACAATTTGGCTTGCCACTTCCGTCGGACTCTTTCGATATCAGGAAGGCGCATGGTACAGCGAATATCGTGAGCAACACGGACTCGATCGTAAATCAAATGCTGTCAATGACCTGCTCGTAGATCGATGGGGACGTATCTGGGTCGCGACGCTCGCCGGCATCCGTCTCAAAGAACACTCTCTCGTCGATTTTGTCGACATCAGCTTCACTCAGTCAGGCGGCTTTCTGCCGTCAGATGCTGTAAATGTTCTAGAGGAAGACGCTCAGGGCGGAATCTGGGCAGGAACATTTAGTGGATTGGCTCGCCATCAAATGGGTGAATGGACTAGACCCGTTGATTCGGAAGATTTGGCTTCAGCGGTCATAACCGATTTTAATGCAGACGATTTTGGCATATGGATTGGTACTGAGGCGGGCCTTCACTACTACCATCTAAACTCACGCCGGCTGACGGATGTCCCGGAATTGGCTGGACGAGTGGTCGAGGTGCTGGCGAGGGACAGCGAGCACCGCCTATGGGTGGGAACGGCGGCAGATGGCATCTGGGTTCGTTCCATTGACGCCACTTGGCAACACATGGTAAACGATTTGGATGTGCCTGGGACATTACCGGGCAACAAAATCTTGCCTGGCGGGCTGGCTCGAGATCCCTTGATGTCTGGAGGAATGTGGGCGAACGTTCATGATGTTGGCCTTGTTCATTGGGATGGTGAGGGTTGGCGTGAATACCCGAACGAACTTCCTAGCAAGGTGATCTATCGACTCTATTCTGATCCGGCTACAGGCGGGCTGTGGGTTGGAAGCGAAGGGGGGGTGTCTCACTTCGATGGGACAACCTGGGGGACGCTGTCGATTGATGATGGATTGCGAAGTACGGCAATCTTCGCAGTTGCCTACGAGCCGGACGACGCATACTGGTTTGGCGGCCCGGAGGGGCTGACGCGGTACGAGCGTGATAAAGGAAAACCATGGGTCCGGATTCGGGCAATCGAAGGCGCCGAACTTGTTGACGGCCATTACCGCACACCGGCAAATCAACCGGTCTTGATTGATGTAGTCGCCGGTGATCTGCAGACTGATTCTGAAAAGATGAAGATCTTCTACCGGTTTGATGGAGCATTTGCATGGCAGCCTCTTCGCGACCATCCTCAAATGGTCATGTTTGGAGAACCAAAATCGACCACGCTTGAGTTTATGGCGCGTGATCAAGCCTTCAACTACTCTGAGGTGAGTAGTCAGGAATTGACCGTATTACCGCCGGCAGAAATGATGACCCTCCCTCTTCTTGGCGAGGTGAAACGCAGTGTCTTTGGCTTACTGATTGTTTTGGCAGCGATGGCGATTTCCGGATTCGGCTATGTCAGTTTCGAGCTTGTCAGAGATCGGATGCGTTCCTACGCTGCGATGGATCGTGGATTTAACCCGTATGTTAGCGGCGAGCCGATTCGAAGTGAGGACATGTTCTATGGCCGTCGACAGCTGCTACAGAGGATCGTTGATACGCTTCACAACAATAGTATTATGATTCACGGGGAACGGCGGATCGGCAAGACGACGTTGCTTTATCAGCTGTCCACTACATTGCAACAGATTGATGATCCGGACTATTGGTTCTTGCCGATCTATATTGACCTAGAAGGGACGACACAGGAAGAGTTCTTTCATTTTCTGATCGAAGAGATTGCTGTGGGCGTTTCTTCGATTGCTCAGGGGGATGCTGATCTGATTGCCGCTGTAGACTCGCTTGGCTACCATGAGCATATCGTGGCGGAGTACACCGACCGATTCTTCAACCATGACCTTCGTGCTCTGCTTGAGGTGTTGCAACAGTTTGGGGAGATACATCATGAAGGTCGGCAGCTACGTCTGATACTGTTGCTGGACGAGATGGATGTCATCAGCAAGTACGATCATCTTGCGCAGCAACAGCTTCGTCGCATTTTCATGCGTGATTTCTCTGCTACTTTGGGTGCTGTGGTGGCCGGTATTCAGATTAGCAGAGAGTGGGATCGAGTCGAAAGTCCTTGGTTCAATCTATTCAACGAGATTGCCTTAGAGCCCTTCACTCGCGAGCAGGCGCTCGAATTATTGATTGAGCCGGTTCGTTCAATCTATCGATTTGATCCCTCTGCACTGGAATACATCATTGAGGTGAGCAATGGTCGTCCGTTCAGGATTCAGCAATATGCATTGGAAGCTGTAAATCACATGTTGGGAAAGAGAGGGCGTCGAATCACGCTCGATGATGTCCAAGCTGTTCATGGCCAGATCGAGGTGAGTTACGCCGCTCTCAATCAGCCGCCTGATGCGAATTTGACCAAGAACGACACAGCTCCACGGGGCGACAACAGCGTTGTCGATGCTGACGCTGATCTAATGGAGAAGGCTCCGGATATCTCCATCTAATCTATCCTAGCTTTGATCTCACGCTGCTTACATCATGAATTGATCAGACTATGAGAGTCCCCTATGTTGTAGGACGTTGGGTCCGTGGGGTGAATCACTACGGACGACAACGCTTAATCGAATACCTGCTCAACATTCATGACAATGCCGTTTGGATTGTTAGCACCAGGCGTATGGGCAAGACATCTTTGCTACGGCAAATCGAGTTTGTCGTCGTTGCCCATGAACAGACCTATGTTCCGATCTATTTAGATATTCAGGGATGCGAAACATCGCGCAATCTTACGGACGAACTGCTATACGCCGTTGAGGATGTGAGTGAACGCTTCAAGCCGTTTGGTGTTTATGCCTCTGATCTTGCGGACAAGGATGCGATCGATATCCTACGTGTGTTGAATCGTCGCCTTGGCGAACATGGACGTCAGCTGCTTCTGCTTGTTGATGAAGCTGAGGCACTGATAAACATCAATAAAGAGGAAGGCGCCTGGCTGGCTAGACTGCGTAAGGCAATCCAAACCCCCCAACAGCGCACCATTGTGACTGCAACCAAGCTGCTCGCCCGACTCAATGAGCCGGACACATCGTGGAATACGAGTCCGTTTCTGTTCGGCTTCAGATTGGTCAGTCTGTGGAACCTCGATCCCGAATCGTCGGCGAACCTGGTGCGCCAGAGCCAAGTTCACGAGCCAATACTGGTCGATGATTCCATCATGGCGGATATCTTGCGCTATACAAATCGTCATCCCTATCTCATGCAATATCTGTGTCAGCGACTATTTACCGCAGAGCAGGAATCTCCAGGGCAATTGCGTCCAGTTGAGGAGACCGATCTTGTGCCCGATCAACTTCTGGCTAGCTTCTTCTATATCGACTTTCAACACTTGACGGATATCGAGCGACGCATCCTCTTGGTAATACACGAAATGGGTGTCGCCTCTACAGAAGTTCTTTTTTCCTGCCTGAATGATCAGACCTCCAGCCGAATCAGTACATTTCTGTATGACATGAATAACCTTGGCTACATTCGAAATGTCGGTGGCAGGTGGACGGTCGGCAATGAAATCCTGCGGCTCTGGTTGCAGGAACATTTCGATGATTTGGGACGAGAAGTCTCTGGAAGCGAGTGAACTTTGCGTTGCGGAGTAGCGCCCGACGGACCGCTGCTGCCAACGGCACGGCTGGAAAGGACCGAGAGCGTTTTGGCTTCGTGGAATCGGCTATCGTATACTTTCATCATAGTGTTGCCGGCCGAGCCTCACATAGCTCGGCCCGATTTTTGTCCCGCTCTCAGCGTTCAGAGTATATAGCCATGGATAAAACAGCCGCCTATTCCGTTCCGATGGTTGATCTGAAGATCCAATACGAAACAATCCAGCCGGAAATTGATCAGGCAATTCAGAGTGTCCTCGATAATACGGAATTTATCATGGGAACGGCAATTGGCCGGTTTGAAGCCGACTTTGGCGCCTTCTGTGCAGCTGATCACTGTGTTGGTGTCAGCAGCGGAACATCAGCCCTTATGCTCTCTTTGCTTGCGATGGATGTTGGTCCAGGTGATGAAGTCATTACGTCGAGCCACACGTTCATTGCTACTGCCGAGGCTATCAGCGCTGTCGGCGCTACCCCGGTCTTCGTCGATATTGATCCCCGTACCTACACGCTGAACCCTGAGCTGCTGGAGGAGGCCATAACGCCGGCGACGCGTGTCATTATGCCGGTGCATCTGTACGGCCAGACCGCCGATATGCCGCGCATCAATGCCATTGCTCGTGATTTCGGGCTGTCGGTCATTGAGGATGCCGCTCAGGCCCATGGTGCAATGTTGAATGGAATGGTTGTGGGGACGATGGGTGACGCCGCCTGTTTCAGCTTCTACCCAGGCAAAAATCTGGGAGCGTATGGCGATGCCGGCGCACTGACGACGAATGATAGCGAGATAGCCAAGAAGGTCAGCCTGTTGCGAAACCATGGCCGTCGGTCCAAGTATCTCCATGAAATCGTGGGATATGGGGAGCGCCTCGATACGATTCAAGCTGCAATTCTACAGGTGAAACTCAGGCATCTGCCGGTCTGGAATGCCAAGCGCCGCCGTATGGCTGCACGGTATACAGACCTGCTGGATGACTCTGACCTGATCTTGCCGTTCGTCGCCGAGGGCGCTGATCCTGTGTGGCATCTCTACGTGATACGCACCAATCAGCGTGATGCTTTGCTTGACTTCCTCAATGGACGTGGAATCGGAGCCAGTATTCATTACCCGGTGCCGCTTCATTTGCAGCCGGCCTATGCCCATCTTGGCTATGTTCGGGGCGCACTTCCAGTCACTGAGATGGTGGCCGATTCCTGTCTCAGCTTGCCGATCTTCCCTGAGATGACTGACGAACAACAGGAGGCCGTCGTCTCTGAGATTTTTGCCTTCTTTGAGCAAGGAGGTGCATAATGCCGTCCGTCCAACCAGCTTCGAATTCAATTTCCGTCGTCGTGCCGGCTCGCAACGAGGAGGCTACGATTAGCGAAGTCGTCGAGCGCAGCTTCCGCGCCATGGACGACATGGGGCGTGCAGGCGAAGTACTCGTCGTGAATGATGGCAGCAGTGACAGTACGGCTACAATACTGGCTCAATTATCTGACCAATACCCCGATCTCCGCGTACTGACCCATCGGCGTAGCCAAGGGATGACCAGCGCGTTGCAACAGATGTTTTCCGCGAGCCGTTGTGACATCGTCATCCTCATCCCGGCGGACATGGAGTCGGATCCGCTGCTTGATGTTCCAGTCCTTGTCGACTACCTTGAGGAAAATGATCTGGACGCGGTCGCGGGCTGGCGACAGGGACGCAAGGACGGCAAGGTCTTCGCGAGTGCGATCTACAATGTCGTCATGCGCAAACTTGCCCATGTGCCTGTCCACGACGCCAATTGGATCAAAGCCATGCGCCGTGAGGTCGTGGAGAGTATGCCGCCTCTGCGCAGTGATCGGCATCGCTTCATCCTGATGATCGCCGCGCATCAGGGCTTTCGAATCGGTGAGGTTCGTACCCAGTATCAGCCGCGCCCGGCCGGGAGCAGCAAGTTCGGCTTTAGCCGGATTCCCATCAGCCTGCTTGATGTATTGACCCTCAACTTTCTGCTAACCTTCAGCCAGAAACCCATGCGCTTCTTCGGCGGCCTCGGCCTGGCAGGCATGGCGACAAGCCTGGCCATTTTCATCTATTTGACCTTCCTCTATATGCTGACTGACACCCAACAACGTCCGATCTTCTATGCCGCCGGCATCCTGGCGGTGATCAGCGTTTTGCTGTTCCTCGTAGGCTTTTTGGCCGAACTCATCGTCACACAGGGCGAGCGAATTCAGCAGTTGGAACGAACGCTCGCCGACCGGGATTTTTCCTAGCTGTGCGGAGAGCAGGGGTCGAAGAAAGAGACCTGCCTTTTTGTCAGAATCCTGATATCTGGGTGGAAGCAGTATCAAGCGGTACGATGAGGCCCGCCATAGCCTCTGTCACGAAGCAGTTTGTCAATGGCAAGGTCAATCAGCTCGTCAACATCCGTATTGGGGTTGCGGCGTGCTTCGAACTGGACCAACCGTTGAGCTGTCTCGTTATCATGAACCAGACGCGTCAATTCGCTGTAGCTTGCCGCTCCCTGGGAAGAAAGGTGCAGCAAATCCAGCTCTTTGGCCGACTCTCGGGATGCGTTCCAAGGCGTTGCTAGCCTATCTGGTGATGCGTTCAGAGAGGCGTCCGGTCTTGAAGACGATACGACTGCGGTTTTGGGCTCTGGAGTTGGTTCGCCGGGTGGCAACCGTAGACCCCTCAAGTATGACCTGATGGCTCCTCGTCGCGTCGTGATGATGAGGTAGAGGACCGTCAGCCAGACTCCTGCAACGAGTCCGATCAAAAATCCTTGAAAGAACATGGCTCTCAATGCGCCTCTAGTGGAATCTCGAACAAACAGCAACTGGGGATGGACAATGCCCCCAGTATCAGGATACTTCAATGGTATCTCATCCCTGATATGTGATCAACCCGGGTTTCTATCATGGGTGTTTTTTCTCTGGGGAAGCGTCCCCGGTACGTTCCGTCCCGAAATTTCAGATGCACCCATCCGTCATAGACTTCTGACAAGAGACCTCAATCAAGAGAAAGGATCGACCCATGAAGATCACCAAGATCACGCCGCTTGTGCTGGGTACGCCCTGGCGCAACCTAACCTTCGTCAAAGTAGAAACGGACGAAGGCATCACTGGTGTGGGCGAGGTGCGGGCGCTCAACCGTACTGAGTCGCTGCTTGGCTACCTCAAGGAGTCTGCACCGCGTTACATCATCGGCCACGATCCCTTTGACATCGAACACCTGGTCCAGCGCATGTCCCGGGGCGATTTTGGTCGCGCCGGCGAGATTGTCATGACCGGCATCGCGACCGTCGAAATCGCCTGTTGGGACATCATGGGGCAGGCGCTTGGCCTGCCGGTCTATCGTCTGCTGGGCGGGCCGGTGCGAGATAAGATCAAGGCCTACGCCAATGGCTGGTATACGGTGGAACGTACGCCGGACGAGTTTGCCTCCGCTGCTCGGGCGGCGCTGGACAAGGGTTATCGGGCACTCAAGTTCGATCCGTTTGGGGCCGGGTTCTATGAATTGGAGCGGGCCGAGAAACTGCGAGTGGTCTCGTTGGTCGAGGCTGTGCGTGATGCCGTTGGTCCTGAGGTCGAGATCCTGATCGAAATGCATGGGCGCTTCAATCCGGTGACTGCGATTGAGATGGCGCGTGAGTTGGCTCCCTTCAAACCAAGTTGGCTGGAGGAACCTGTGCCGCCGGAAAATATCGCGGCGCTGAAAAAGGTGGCGGATGCCGTGGCGCCGCTGGGCGTGCCTTTGGCGACCGGCGAGCGCATGCATACTTTCCACGAGTACCGCGAGTTGTTCGAGCTTCAGGCTGCCGATATTATCCAACCGGATATCACCCACTTCGGCGGACTGCTCAACACAAAGAAGCTGGCCGCCTGGGCCGACGCCTACTACATGTTGATCGCTCCGCACAACGTCGGTGGTCCTGTTTCAACAGCAGCGGCTTTGCATCTGGCTGCGTGTACGCCAAACTTCAAAATCCAGGAGCATTTCAACGACTTTGACGAGCAGTATGTCACCGACGCCGCACCTGGCGTGCCCAAGGTTGTCGACGGCTACTTCTCGCTGCCGGACGGCCCGGGCCTTGGCATCAAGCTCAACGAAGATGTCATTGCTGAGCATCCGATGCAAAATATTCACTTTGACCTCTATGCGGATGATTGGCACAAGCGCAAGGCGAAGCGGGACGAGTGAGAGGCTGCTGCGTACTGCGTGCTGCGTAAGGTCTCCGCAGACCATGGCTTGCGGTGATTTGGGCCAGCCCGTGTGAAGAATGACTCAATTCCCGGCAGTGTATTCGCTACAGTAAAATTACGCAGCACGCAGCACGCAGCACGCAGCACGCGCGACTTCACCACCCCCGCGGCACCGGAAAGCATCGAAACTTCTGCTGCTTGGCAAACGTGTCCCAGACCTGTGCCATCTGTTCGACGACCTGGTCGGGACGACCGCGCATTTGGAAGCCTCGATGTTGGCCGCGTATCACCGTACGCGGCTGCCATCCCGTGCCTTTGCAATAGGTGTAATAATCCATGAAATTGTTGTACTGCACTTCGATGCGGTACTTGCCCGGTTGTCGGCTCATGGGCGAGAGTGGGTCGATGGTGTGGCAAGGATTGAGCATGCGTAGCAGATGCGGCGGGTAGACACGCCCGATCTGTTGTGCTAGCTGCAGCGTCTCTTGGAAGGTTTGTGGCGTCTCGCCCGGCAGGTTGAGCGAGAAATAGATGAAGATGGGGATCTTGTGCTTCTTCAGTGTTTCCAGCATGCCGAGAAATCGCTTATTGGTGTAGAACTTTCCGTTCTGTTTTCGCACCGATTCGTTACCGGAGAGGGGTGAGATAGCCACTTCAGTATGCTGGAGGTCGGCTGTGGCCGCCAGTTCATTGATGAACTCGTCAGACGGCAACTGAAAAAACTCATTGTAGATGCCGATCTGTCTCTCCTGTTGGCGCAGCAAACTGAACAGCGTCCGCCACCAGTCGGCCTTAAAGGTGGCCGGGTCAAGCGAGAGCGAAACCTGCTGGTAGTCGAGTTCCTTGAGTCGCTGAATGTCGGCGGCCACTTTTTCGGGCGAACGAATCACGTAGCCGTTGCGCCCTGCAAGCTCTTTGTGAGATCGTTTGCCGCCGCCACAGTAGATGCAATTGAAGACACAACCCCGGGCGACGGTGAGCCAGTGGCCGCGCAGTTTTGGCTCCTGCAATGCGATCACGCCGGCGCCGGAGTATTGGAATGCGCTGTAGTTGTTTGCGTGGTGCAGCCAATCCATACTGACAAAGTCTAGCTGATCCAGAAGGTCGGCTGATGCGGAGAAAAATCCCCGATTCTGACGTGCCTTGCCTTTCTGTTGTCGATGGACGAGATTTGGGATGGCCGTCAGTTCGGACGTACCGTCCCCACAGAAATGCTCAGCCAGCAAACGTAGCGGTTCTTCGGCATCACCGCGCACGGCCATGTCCACAGCAGGGAAATTGTCGAGGATCTCCTCGGCGAAATTGGAGGTGGTCAGCCCGCCGATGACCACAGGTGTTTGCGGCCAAATCGCCTTGACTGCCTGTGCAACCTCCAATGCCCCAAAACAGTGCTCATACCAGTGCAGATCGACGAGCACAAGCTTGGCCGGCGAGCGCTCTGACAGCCATGCCCGAAAATCGAAGATCGGCTCGATCAGTAGCTCAACCGGCAGGTTCAGCCCTTCTACCGCCCAGCCGTCGCCACGCAGCAGGTTGACAAGACCGACAACGCCCACCGGAATAAACGGATAGGGCGAGCAAGAAATGAACTTGTCATAACGTGCGCCGACTTCTTGTTTGGCGGGGTGTACGTAAAGAATGTCCATCCAAGCGGTTTCCAAGGCGTTCTACGAGTGATTTGATGAGGGATTCGACGACAGATTCGACAACGCCCGGTGATTTTCTACCGGGCGTTGTTCATGGCTGCTATTCTGCGTTTTCGTCCGGCGCCGGTGCAGGCGGTGCAGGCGCGGTCGAAGATCGTCCGGAACGGCGGTCTCTTGCCTTGCTACGCGCCTTCTCGATCTGGTCGAGCACCTCTTGAGGGTCCTTGACGCCCAGAAACTGGAAGGTTTCGGCTGACGCCGAGGCAGTCTGACAGCGGACATCACCGTATTGAAATATGGTCTGTGCGATGCCTCGCTGGCGGATGTTGATGTCCTGCAAGTTGAGCAGATCGGCAGTCAGCACATTGTGGGAAAATGGTGTTGTCTTGGTGGAATCAACCAGCCGTTGACTTGTGATCAGCCAGACATCGTTGTGGTAGCGATACCAGTAGACATAGGCCATGAACAGCCCGATGACGATTGCGCCGATGGCCAGAATATTCATGACCGTACCGAAGAACCCGGTCTGTCCCATGCCAAAATTGAACCAAAGTACCAGGATCAAGCCAACGACAAGCACAATCAGTACCATCCTGCCCCACAGATGGACAGGATGGCGCCGAATGGTCATCTTAATGTCTTCGCCCGGTTGAAGTTGAACTGCTTCGGACATCGCTACACCTTTCTGTTCAAGTAGGTATTTTCGCAGTACCGCAAAACTTGCTACGAACACTCCTGTAGCGCAGATCAACCGTTCCAGATGCTACCTCTGGGCTCATAGCAAGTTTTGCGGTACTGCGTATTTTCAGTGTAATTCGTCGCTATGATACGCCAGTGCCAGGGCTTTGACAAGAAAAGATGGTTCTTCGAGATTTCAGGGAGGGACAGGGAATCTTCCTGGATGCTCGGCACTTTGAGGCCATTGTGGTCTATTATCATCCAGGAAGGTGGATAGCACCCCTGATATGCCTATGTAGAGTTCTTGCTTTCGGCACCCGCGCTCTGTTCAAAGTGCTGTCGTATGAACGGCCATGCACCGTCGCTGTAGAAGCGGTGTCCTCCATCTCCAACATACAGGCGGCAGTTGTCCATTGCCCTTGCAACGGTGTAGATCTGTCGCAGTTTTGCGTAGGCGTATCGCGCACCTTCGATGGGGTAGATTGGGTCATCTTTGCCCGCGATGGCACAAAAAGGACGCGGTGCGATTAGACCGGCAACATCATACATTTCGCCCAGGCGCAATATGCCGGGGATATAGTTGCAATCGCAATGGCGGATGGAGCCGATGCTGCCGACAAAGGTGTTGAAGTAGCTGCCTGGAACAGCAACTGAAAAACGCTCGTCGCAGGCGGCTGCAAAGAGCGTCATCGTGCCGCCGCCCGAGTTCCCGGTGATGGCAACGCGGCTGCCATCCACATTCAGGTTCGCCAAGGCCCAGTCCAATAGCCTGCGCATGTCCCAGACCCGTTCGCCGATTGGCGTTCTGCCCAGAAGTAGGCCACGCATAAGCTGCGTTCGACACGAGCTAAGATTGCCGGCTTCGATATCCTCCGCCGTACGCGTCTCACCGAAGCCACGGGTCGTTGGTGCGATGACGACATAGCCCTCTTTCACCGCTTGCACAGCGATATCGCGTTGGCCTTCAATGATACTCTGACGTTCTATTTCATCGTCATAGAGACCGGCATAGATGTGCGGGTGGTTGTGACCATGAGGGCAGAGCACCAGCGGCAGCGGATCACTAGCATGCTTGTCTGCAACGTCTGGCTGAAGCAGATAGAAGGGCAAAGGAACGTTCGGTTCGACCCAGATGTGCCAGCGCTGACGGGTATAGCCCGCCTCTTGCACTGAATCGATCTGCTCGGCATAGGGTTGATGATCGGCAAGATCCCGAGCCATATTGCTCAGGCCTAAGGCATCTTCAAGCTGATTGCGAAATTGGTGCTGCCATTCGGCCAATTCTTCCTGCGTTTGACTCTGAAACGCGTGGACGCCTGAGAGCGCACTGTAGCGTTCAGCATAAAAACTATTTGCATCGTACATGGATCGCGGCTTTCTACGTGATCTGCTACTGCTCGTGGCGCTATGGACATCATTCAGCGCCCAATGCCCGTACCCTCTATCCTGAGTCAGCCTGACTCTCTGCACGTGCTTTCAGTCCGGCAGCGAACCGTTCGAAATTCTCAGTAAGATCAGGAATCTTGCTCTTGAACATCGGGAGCATCAACCCGCCAAAGACCTCCTCGGTATGAAAGATAATTTTGCCTTCACCATCCGGTGTGAGGGTGTGCGTGCGTTCCGACTTGAACAACCCCATGGGCATGCCGCCGGTGAGTACCATCTTGCTGCCCGGATCAAATGTGGTCACCTTCACGGCAAAGGCTCGACTGGGATCGACGACCGTGAAGAACTTAACGCTCTCTCCCGGTGCGATCGTGCCTTCAATGTGGTCGATGCCCGGATCCCATTGCGGATAGTTGGATCCGTCGATGAGGATGGCCCAGATCGTATCGGCTGACGCATCAATGGTTGTGGTGGCGCTGTAGCGCATGTGAACAGATCCTTTCGAAAAACTGTGATCCGAGTAGATCACGGAATCGGTGACCAAGGCCCCCAGAGCCTACCTCAAGTGCGTGTTGGCTACATTGAGGGAAAACAGTCTGGTGGTAGGCCAGATGGTACCAGCATCCGTCTATGCATGCAAGGTGCATTTTCTCGTCTTACACCAGTGGTCGATGTGTATATTCCGGTCTTCGCATACAATGAACGCACCGGTTTTTTCGTGCATATGCATCCGCTTGAACCCTCCTTGACACGCCAAATCACCGGTGGGATACTGCTTGTCAGCAATCTGCGCAATATCATCCTGGGCAGCATTCTATTGGGTCGGTCTAACTTGAGCGGACGTTCTGTCCGCTCCAGAGACTAACCACAGAGGCAATCCACAGACAAAACTGCGGGGACCGCATGTCCAAACGCCCGAACCTACTCTACATCCACACGGATCAGCACTCCTTCCATGTCGCCGGATGTTACGGTGATAAATTGGTAGAGACGCCGAATCTGGATCGCTTGGCCGCCTCCGGCGTTCTTTTCGCCAACTGCTACTGCGCATCCCCCATCTGTGTGCCGTCGCGCATGTCGATGCTTTCGGGGCGGCATCCATATCAGAATGAAGTGTGGACCAATGAGCATGTGCTCGACTCCGGCATTCCTACATTGGCCCATGCCATGGGCGCAGCCGGCTATCACCCGGTGCTAATCGGGCGCATGCATTCCCTAGGGCCGGACCAGTTACATGGCTATGCTGAACGGCTGGTCGGCGACCATGGAGCAAACTACATTGGCGGCTCAGACGTGGATCGGGGTGTGCTCAACGGCACGGCCGGCCCCGACCGAATCAGCTTACAACGATCTGGGCCAGGCCAGTCGGCCTATCAGGTGCACGACGAGGATGTCACGGTCGCCGCCGTAGACTGTCTCAACAGGGTGGGGCTGGCCCGTAGGTCCGGCCAGTCGGATGATCCCTTCAACCTGACTGTCGGCTTCATGTTGCCCCATGCACCCTTTGTTGCCCGCGTAGAGGATTTCGACCAATACGCCGAAACCATGCCTCCGCCGAGAAAACCGCGGTCATTCGATGATGAGACACATCCCCACCTGCGTTGGTGGCGCAGCCACACCGGCATCGAAGAGGTGACGGAAGAGGAAGTGTTGCGGGCCCGCGCCGCCTACTGGGGCATGGTGACGCGGGTCGATGTGATGGTCGGGCAGATCCTGGCAGCGCTGGAGCAGAACGACCTGCTTGAAAACACGCTCATCGTCTATACCTCTGACCATGGTGACATGGTCGGCGAGCATGGCCTCTGGTGGAAACATGTCTTCTACGAGGAATCGGTCAAGGTGCCGTTGATCGTGTCGTGGCCGGGTGTCATTCCTGCGGGACAGCGTTTGGAACATGTGGTTAGCGCTTTGGACGTGACCGCCACAATCCTGGATGCGCTGGGCGCACCCGCCTTGCCCAACTCCCCAGGTCGCAGCGTTCTTAGACTGATCGATGGACCGGACAGCAGCGATGCGGAATGGGAAGATGTCGCTTTTTCTGAGTATTGTTCAGACCAATTCTGCCCCGACGGCGGCTGTTATCAACGGATGATCAGGGCCGATGAGTGGAAGCTCATCTACTACCATGGCCAGCCGCCCCAGCTTTTTAATCTCAACGATGACCCTGATGAACACATTGACCGCTCGCATGATCCCAGTTGTCAGGCCGTCCTGGCTGAGCTGACGGCAAAGCTACTGGCCGACTGGGACCCCGACTGGGTCAAAACGAAGATGGCAGAAAAGAAGGCGGATGTGGCGATCATGAAAGCGTGGGCCGGTAATGTGAAACCGGCTGATCTGTATCGATGGCCCTTGAAGCCCGAGATGAACTATTTGAATGACACGTAAGTCCAGGTCCATATCCCATCAGTGTTCATCTGTGGCAAATCTCCTTCTCTCAAAAAGGACTCCTTCATGCAACCGATCCGTGCTTCTCAAAAACAACCGATTCCAGACTGGGCCCTTCGACAACGACATCTGATCGATGTCATGAACGAGGCCGCGCCGCTCTTCCAGGCTCGTTACACCCGTGCCGACGGCACCTTGATCTGGCGGGACGAATGGCCGGGCATGGACGGCTCGGATGACGGTTACGAGAGCTATCACAACTGGCCGCTATTTTATTCACTCGGCGGCAGCGCTGATATCCATGAGCGCAGCCGCTTTCTGTGGGACGCGGTGACCCGCCAGTTCACAGCCTATGGTCAGGTCTATCAGGAGTTCGACGCCTACTACGACTGGATGCACCATGGCGAGTCCTCCATCTATTTCTATTATTTCGGACTGGCCGATCCAAAACGTCCAGTGAACCGCGCGGGCGCTGCGGTTCGCCGATCTCTACGCAGGCGAGAATGCGCTCAATTGGAACGCCGACCAGCGCATGATGCGTTCGCCACTCAATGGTAGCAAGGGGCCGCGCTACGAGAACTCATGGGATGATTGGTCGACCCACCGCTGGGTGCTCTCCGGCTATCCGCCGCCCTTTGAGGACTTGGGCATCCCCACCGAAGTGAAACCGTTTCGCGGCGAGGAACTGCCCATCGCCGACTGGACCGACGATGCAGTCTACGCCAAGATTCTGGATGCGCTCAACATGCGCCAGATGCGCTGCGACGTGCCGCTCAACCTGACGTCGACCAGCCTGATCACCAACGCCTTTATGTACACCGGCGACGATCACTATCGCAGGTGGGTGGTTGACTATCTGGAGATGTGGGCTGAGCGCATCCAGGCCAACGACGGCATCTGCCCCGATAACATTGGCCCAAGTGGTCAGGTCGGCGAGACGTTGGACGGCAAATGGTGGGGCGGCTACTACGGCTGGCGCTGGCCCCATGGCCTGCACACCATCATCGAGCCGCTGACGATTGCCGCCATGAATGCCGTGCTGCTGACCGGCGACCTCGGCTATCTCGACATCCCGCGCAGCCAGATCGCCTACCTGATCGACCGTGGACGGATGGAGAACGATCAACTGCTCATTCCCTATCGCCATACCGACGATGGCTGGACCTCCTTCCGTCCACTGGAGCCGAAGCACTTCGCCCAGCTCTGGTATGTCTCGCAGAGCGACCAGGATCGCGCCTACATTGACCAGTTTCCACAGGTCCAGACCAGTTGGCTCGATGTAGCGCCGGCAGCGGCAAGGGCGACGACATCCATTTTGGCCCCTGGTACTGCTATCTGGACGGCCGCAATCCAGACTATCCACTGCGCATTCTTGAATCGCAATATGCCGAAGTGCTGCGACGCATGGACAAGATGGCCAACGACGACGGCGATCCACAGGAGTGGGACGTCCACCATTGGCAGGATATCAACCCGGTGCGTACCGAGGCATTGGTTCAACTCACCTGCGGCGGCCCCCAGACCGTCTATCATGGCGGCCTGCTGCATACTCGATCTGCGCTACTACGATGCTGATCGCCCGGCGACCGGGCCTGCCGGCAGATGTCTCCGCATTGGTCTCGCAGTCTGGATGACGACAGTGTGACCGTATCGCTGGTCAACGGGAGTCCCTATGCATGAGCGACGCGTCATTTTGCAGGCAGGGGCGTTTGGCGAGCACGACTTCACATCAGTGACAGAGCTTGAAGGTGCGAGCGACTCACGCCGTTGACGACCGCTATATCGAGGTTTCGTTGCCGCCGGGACGGTCTATTGACCTGCGCTGCGGCATGGATCGCTACGCCCATCGCCCCAGCTATGATCAGCCGGTTTAGAATCACCGCAATAATCTGCTGCACAAACAGGAATTTGCCACAGATAAACGCTGATGGCCCCAGATATTCACAGATACGCTCTGGAAAGGTTCTATGTCACTGAAGTCCATCTGTGCCCCATCCGTGAAAGTCTGTGTTCATCTGTGGCAAAAACCGCTTTCCCCAATAGAATCACCACATCAACACTGACGGAGTATCCAACCTATGGAAGTTCGACCCATTGGCCAAACTGGCCTGGAAGTCTCTCTGCTTGGCTTCGGCGCTGCGCCGCTGGCCGACCTCTACCGTTCTGTGCCGGAATCTGAGGCATACGAAACCGTCTATGCTGCGCTGGACCAGGGTGTAACCTACTTCGACACCGCACCGGCCTATGGTCGCGGCGTGTCTGAAAAACGCCTGGGCGCCGCACTGGCCGGTGTGCCGCGCGACCAGATTGACGATCTCGACCAAGGTCGGACGCTGGTTCAAACCGGACGGTGAGCGGGTCCAAAGCTACAGCCGGGATGGCGTACTGTGCAGCCTGGAGGCCAGCCTGGAGCGGCTTCAGATGGACTACGTGGATATCGTCCACATCCATGATGCCGATCATCATTATCAGAGAAGCCATCGAGGAAGCTTACCCAACGTTGGACGACCTGCGCAGCCAGGGCGTGATCCGGGCCGTGAGCGCGGGGATGAATCAGTGGCAGATGTTGGCGGACTTTGCCAATGCCGGCGAATTCGACTGCTTCATGCTCGCCGGACGCTACACGTTGCTGGAACAGGGCGCATTGGGGTTCATGGAGCTCTGTGCAGAGAAGGGGATCTCTATTCTGTCGGCCGGCGTCTACAACAGCGGCATCCTCGCCACCGGTGCGAGGCCGGGCGCGAAGTACAACTATCGGGAAGCGCCGCCGGAAATCACTGAGAAAACACAGGCATTAGAAGCCGTCTGCGCTCGATTTGATGTGCCGTTAACTGCCGCGGCCATACAGTTCCCGTTAGGCCATCCTGTGGTTGCCTCGCTGGTGATCGGTTGTAGTTCGCCCAGACGCATCGCCAGCAATCTGGAGGCTGATTGCCTTTGATATCCCTGCCGAACTTTGGGCGACAATGCGTTCTGAAGAACTGATCGCCCCTGGTGTTCCGTTGCCGGGCGACTGAACTGAGAGTACTGGATACGCGTGCAACGCACTGTCTGATTGTGGTTTCTCGACAGGATCGCATCTGGGCAGTGCGTCCTAACGAATTGGCTGAATCTATCCCCAATTGTCTAGATCACACCCGCATCGATACGTAGATTGACGCTCAACAAGCACTTTGATATACTCCATATCGTAATTGATAATACAATTGCTCACACCACTTTTACCTGACAATATCACAACAGAATAACAAGTGGCCGATTTTTGTCCGCCACCATATCGGTGAAACTGTATCGTTAACACCGTACTCGTACAATGTCTGTATCGATGTTGATCCGTTTTTTGCTTGCAGCTTTTTGGATTTCGCTCATCGGATCGATGCTGCCAAGTTGAAGCAATTGCTGCGCCCCAGGTCTGATGGCGACCTAGCCATCGGATCTTCCCTCCGAGAAGCAGCCAATCCATAACCATGGCTTTATCCCACTTCGCTCGTTTTTGTTCGGTAAAACCGTAATCCAACCATCCATGGAGGAAAAACGAACATGAAGAGATTCGGAATTTATTTCTGTGCTTCTGGTACTGCTACTGCTGGTATTGGGCGCATGCGCCGGCGGGGTGGTGAAACTGCCGCCCCCGCTGAAGGCGAGGACGCAGCCGAGACCGCGGCCGTCGAGGAAGCGCCGGCTGAAGAGGCTGCCGCCATCGAGGGAGAAGTGCCGCGCAACCGCACCATGGTCGTGGCGCACTTGACCGCGTTCGCCCCGCCCGAGATGTGGAGCCCCTGGGCCTTGGGCGGCACCTGGCAGAATGGGCGTCGGCTTCTTTCATGAGCCGCTTGTCTTCGCCGACATGCTGAATGGCCACCAGTATCCCTGGTTAGCCGAAAGCTGGGAGTACAACGAGGACGCCACCGAGTTAACCTACTATCTGCGCGATGGCGTCACCTGGAGCGACGGCGAGCCCTTCACGGCTGAGGATGTCGCTTACACACTCAACACCGCGCGCGACTATGGCGCTGATGTACTGCGCGGCGCCATCTACCAGACGATGATCAAAGAAGCCGAAGTTGTCGACGACCTGACGGTGAAGATCACCTTCAACTCGCCGGCTCCCCGCTTCCATGATGAGACCATGGTAGCCAAGGGTGATTCCTCCACCTTCATCGTGCCCAAGCACATCTGGGAGAACGAGAACTGGTCAGAGTACACGGCCTTCAACGACGGCGCTGGCCCCGTGACCACAAGCCCATGGCGCTATGCCTATGCCGACGATACACGCCGTATCATCGACCGTGTCGAGAGCTGTGACGACTGGTGGGCCTGCCGCACTGGCTTCGCTGAACTGCCCGACGTAGAACGTTTCACTCAACTTGTGATCCCGGACCAGCAGGCTCAGGCCACGGCCTTGATCCGCAATGAGATCGACCAGACCCATGATCTTGCGTGTCGATCTCATCGAGAAGATCCTGGAAGAGAACCCGGATGCGACCACGTGGACCGGCCGCGAAGGTCCCTACGGCATGACCTCCTGGTGGCCGACCGCGCTGCACTTCAACACTACTGAAAAGCACATGGACAACCCAGAGGTACGCTGGGCCATCAACCGCTACATCGACCGTGATAAGCTGATCGATTTCGCCTTCGACGGACACGGCGAGAAGTCGGTCTGGCCAATGCCGCCCTTCGCGGGCCTGCAGGCCAGCTTTGACAACCTGGCGGACCTGGAGGAGAAGTACCAGCCTGGTCTGTACGATCCTGCAGACGGAGACGCACGCTTGGAGGCCGCCGGCTACACCAAGAATAGCGACGGCATCTGGGCGGACGCCGACGGCGACACGATCAAGTGCCCCATCGTCAGCCTGCCCCACTTCTCGGACTCCGGCCCAATCATCGTCGAGATGCTCAAGCAAAATGGCATCGATGCCTCCTTCTCTGTGCCGCCGGACGTCGGCACGCTCATGGCAGGTGGCGACTATATCTGCGGTATGTGGGGCCACAATGGCGCCATGTCCGGCAACATCTATCGAACACTTCTCCTGTACACGACCGGCAACGCTGATAACTGGTGGCAGTATTCGAACCCTGAGTTTGACGCCATTGTCGAAGAACTTGCCGTCACCGCCGACGAGGCCAAGGTGCGCGAGCTCGAGCATGCGGCCATGGAAATCTACCTGGCTGACATGCCTGAGGTCAACATCGTGCAGTTCTACAACCGCACCGGCAACAACGGCCGCTACTGGAGCAACTGGCCGTCTACGGTCACAGATCCGTACATGAACGGTATTCAGATGCACACAGGCTTCCCGTACACTGTCTTGCAGTTGGAGGCCACCGACGCCGAATAGGATTATCGGTTCGTCGCAATCGTAGGGACAGGTCTCAGACCTGTCCCTACACAGTCTGTCCCTGCACAGCCTGTCCTACTGCAGGACAGATGACCTGTTTGTCTGCAATCATCAGCGGAATTTCGCTGCATCATCCGCGTTCCATCTTCAGCGGAGGATCGTTGTTCACCTATGACATTTGACTATTTCTACAAACGAGTGCTTCAGTTCTTCGTCATCGTCTTTCTGGCGGCGACGATGAATTTCTTTTTCCCTCGCCTGTCCGGCCAAGACCCTGTTCTCCAGAAAATACTGACACTCCAAACCCAGGGTGCAACCATATCCGGCGCAGAGGCGGACGCAATGGTCGAGGCTTACAGCAAGAAGTTCGGCCTGGACCAACCGCTTTGGCGGCAATATCTGACCTATCTGGGCGACATGTTGCGCCTCGATCTGGGTGTCTCCATCACCGACTACCCTGCGACGGTCCTCTCCATTCTCAGGAGGGCCATCCCCTGGACTGTTGGTCTGCTCTTTATGGCCACGCTGATCAGTTTCACCATCGGCACCATCATCGGGGCTATGATGGCGTGGGGCAAGGCGCCCTATTTCTTGCGCGTCATCTTCCCGGCATTCTTCACTTTCTCCGCCGTACCCTTCTATCTGATGGGTATCGTGCTGCTATACATCTTCGCCTTCAAAATACCGATCTTTCCGCTTTTTGGCGGCTACAGCGCCGTACGTGTGCCGGAGTTGAGTCTCGACTTCGCGCTGGACGTTCTGCACCATTCGGTCCTTCCGGCGCTCGCTATCGTTTTAGCCCAGATAGGCTTCTGGGCCATGGGTATGCGTTCGATGATGGTGACCATTCAGGGCGAGGACTACATGTTGCAGGCTCAGGCAAAGGGGCTAAAAGATCAACGTATCTTCTATCGCTATGCCATGCGTAATGCCATCCTGCCGCAATTCACGGGACTGGCCCTCTCTTTGGGCACCATCATCGCCGGCGCCATCCTGGTCGAGGTCGTCTTCAGCTACCCGGGCGTCGGTTCCGTCTTGCTGGACGCGGTGCGCGGCTACGATTGGTTCGTCATCCAGGGCGTGGTCTTCCTGGTGATTGTCTCCGTCGCATTCACGATGCTGGTCATCGATCTTCTCTATCCACTGTTAGATCCGCGCATCAGCTACAGGAGAGAGTAACGTGGCAGACTTAGAGCTCACAGGTCAATCCAGTAGCCCAGCGCTAAATCCAGAGCCAGAACCGGCGCCCAAGACCAACAGGTTGCGGGACCTGGGTCTCTATATGCGGCGCAATCAGACACTGGTCTTCGGGTTGATTCTTCTGTCGCTTATCGTGATTTTCGTGATAATTGGGTCCATCGTAACCGATCCTGAAGACGCCAGACCTCTCGCCTACAGGCCCAGTCAGGAACCCTCAGCCGAACACTGGCTCGGTACGGACCGGCTGGGTAAGGACATCCTGGCTGTCATGGTGGAAGGTACGCCACAAACCATCCGCATCGGCCTGATAGCCGGCGCTATCGGCGTCGCTTTCGGCACGATAGTCGCATTTTTCGCGGGCTATTACGGCGGCGTCTTCGATCTGTTTGCTCGTTCGACCGTCGACGTCTTGCGTACTGTGCCGGCCCTGCTTGTGCTGGTCATCATCGCCATCTCGGTTCCCGGCACCATGTCCGTCACGATGATGGCGTTGATTATTGCATTGCTTGCCTGGTTAGGACCCGCTCGCGTGATACGCTCCCAGGTGCTGGTCATCCGCCAACAATCCTATGTGGAATTGGCCAAGTTCAGCGGTATGAGCGGTCCTGAGATCATCGTCAAAGAGATGATGCCCAATCTGATGCCCTATATCGTGGCCGTCTTCATCACCACCGTTTCCGCCGCTATTCTCGCTTCCATTGGTCTGGAAGCCCTAGGCCTGGGTGCGTTCGAGTCCAACACGTTGGGCATGACCATCTACTGGAATATCTGGTACGCATCGCTTCTTAACGGCTGGTGGTGGTGGTGGTCGCCGCCCATTGTCATCATCATTCTCCTCTTTGTTGGCCTC
This sequence comes from uncultured Chloroflexia bacterium, assembly GCA_963765875.1. GTDB lineage: Bacteria > Chloroflexota > Anaerolineae > Caldilineales > Caldilineaceae > JAWKOK01. The sequence goes on along the minus strand of CAVXYK010000026.1, from coordinate 8,146 downwards.
TTCCTCATCTCGCAAGGGCTGGACGAATGGGCCAATCCACGTCTTAGGAAACGCGTCTAATGGCAAAGCTGCAGCAGACTTTCGCTGAGAATACATCTGGAGCAGTCCTGCAGATCAATGATCTGCACGTCTACTACGCAACCGCTGACGGCATGGTCAAGGCGGTCAGCGGCGTTAGCCTGACGCTGGAACGAGGTGAACGTCTGGCCCTTGTGGGCGAGTCCGGCTGCGGCAAGACGACGTTGGCGCTAGCCATCATGCGCCTGCTCAGACCACCGGCTCTCATCGCCCAGGGTGAAGTGATTCTTGATGGTGTGGACCTCCTGAAGTTGGACGAGGAGGAGATGCGTCTGGCGCGCCTGGATGACGTGGCCTTGGTGACCCAGTCGGCCATGAACGCACTCAACCCGGTCATGCGCATCGAAAACCAGATCATCGACGGCTGGCAGGATCACGGCTACGAGAAGACCAAGAACGAGTTCCGCAGTCAGGTGCATCACCTGCTGGAACATGTCGGCCTGGATCCAAGTGTGGCGCGTCTGTATCCGCATGAGTTGAGTGGCGGTATGAAGCAGCGTGTCGGCATGGCGACAGCCACGTCATTGCAGCCCAAGCTGATCATCGCCGACGAGCCGACCAGCGCCCTGGACGTGGTGGTTCAGCGCCAGGTGATGACGACTCTGGGCCGCTTGCAGAAGGAGACCGGCGCTTCGGTCATCCTTGTCGGGCACGACATGGGCCTCATTGCCCAGTTCGCCGACAAGGTGGGCGTCATGTACGCCGGCAAGATGGTCGAATTATCGCCGGTTGCACAGATCGTTCAGGAACCCCTGCATCCTTACTCCAAGCTGTTGCTGGAGAGCGTGCCCACGCTGGACGAGAAGAAGGAACGGCTCGTCGGCATCCCCGGCATGCCGCCCCGACTGATCGACCTGCCGCCGGGTTGTCTCTTTGCACCCCGCTGCCCATCGGTGATGCCCCATTGCACGCACGCTCGATCCCGAATATGCCGTGACGGACGACGGCAGGCTGGTCGCGTGTCATCTCTACAAAGAACCCGATCTGGCAGAAGAAACGCTGCCGGACCCTGAACCGGAGGTTGAGGCGTGAGCGCGATCCTGGAACTTCGAATGTATCGAAAATTTTCGGCGGCGGCCGCTTCAGCAAGCGCACGCACTGTGGCCGTTGAGGATGTTACTTTCTCCATTCCCGACGACAGTCCGACCATCACGGCGCTGGCCGGCGAGAGCGGCAGCGGCAAGACGACCCTATCGCGCCTGCTCATGGGCGTCTCCAAGCCGACCAAGGGCGTCGTCTACTACAATGGGACCGATTCTACCAAGCTGAGCAAGGCGGAGCGCAAGCAGTTTCTGCTCGATGTACAGCCCATCTACCAGGATCCGTTTGGCGTCTACAATCCCTTCTACAAGGCTGATCACCTGCTCTATGTGGCGGTGAAAAAGTTCGACCTGGCCGACTCTGACGAAGAGGCGCAGGCATTGATCGAAGAGGCGCTGGAGACGGTTGGCCTGCGTCCTGAAGAGATATCTGGGCCGCTATCCCCACCAGTTGAGCGGTGGCCAGCGCCAGCGCATGATGGTGGCGCGTGCCCTGCTGCTCAAACCGCGTGTCATCCTGGCCGACGAACCGGTCTCCATGGTCGACGCCTCGTTGCGGGCCACCATTTTGGAGAGCCTGCGTTCGCTCAACCGGGACTTCGGCATCTCCATCCTCTACGTCACCCATGACCTGACCACTGCCTACCAGATCTGCGAAAACATCATTGTCATGTACCGCGGGGCCGTGGTCGAGGCCGGTTCGGTCGAAGAGGTGATCATCGCGCCCAAGCATCCGTACACTCAACTCCTGGTTGAATCGATTCCCGCAGATGCGGGCGGTGCGCGATTGGGAACGGGAGGAAGAAGAGGGCGAGGGCATCGCTACGTTGGATGAGTCGCTGCCGCTCCGGTTTCGTCCGGCTGCAAGTTCGCCGACCGCTGTCCAGCCGTGATGGATAAGTGCTGGGATACGCCGCCGGATCTCTTCCGAACCGACGAACACCGCATCACCCGTTGTTTTCTGTTCGAGGACGATCCACTCTTCGCTGAACAAGACATCTCGGCCGCATTTCGATAGAATCGTGCTGCTGCAAAAAGCCTATTTGCCGCATCGTCGATTCTATGGTTGATTTTCGTTTTTGGAGTTGAGTCGCGCGTGAAAACAGAGGCGATGCCATGACCTTCGAGATTGCCCTGGTCCTGCTCATCCTGCTAGCCGCTGTCGTGCTCTTCGTGACCGAGCGCCTGCGTGTTGATGTCGTCGCGCTGATGGTGCTTGGAAGCCTGGCTGTGACCGGGCTGGTCACGCCGACGCAGGCGCTCTCGGGTTTCAGCAACCCGGCTGTGGTCACGGTCTGGGCGATCTTCATCCTCAGCGGTAGTCTTGCGAAAACCGGCGTGGCCAATGTGGTAGGGCAGTATATCCTGCGTTGGTCCGGCGAAGGGGAGGTGCGTCTCCTCGTGGTGATCATGGTGACAGCCGGCGTGCTATCGGCGTTCATGAACAACGTCGGTGTCGCGGCCCTGCTATTGCCGGTGGTCATGAGTATTTCCCGGCGTACCAAGACGCCGCCGTCCAAGCTCCTGATGCCTCTTGCCTTCGCGACGCTGCTCGGAGGCCTGACAACGCTGATCGGGACGCCTCCCAATATCCTCGTAAGCGATGCCCTGGTCGAGTATGGCCTTCCTCCATTCAGTCTCTTCGATTTCACGCCCTGTTGGCTTGGCCGTGATGGCGGCAGGCATCGCCTTTATGGCGTTAGTCGGTCGCCACATGCTGCCGGTACGTGATCCTGCCGAGGAGTTCGTCAGTGATCCTCAGTCTAGCTTGGAGCAAGCATACACGCTGGGCACGAGTGTCTCCGTGGTGCGTCTGCCCGATGATTCGGCATTGGCGGGAAAGACCCTGGCCGAGAGTCGATTCGGGTCGATCCTGGGGCTGAATGTCGTCGGCATCATTCGCAATGGCAAGACCGAGTTGATGCCTGAGCCCACCTCGCTCCTTCGGGACGGTGATCGCCTGATTGGTGACTGGGCGGCTGGATCGACTGGCCGAGTTGAGGGAAGGGCAACAATTGGTTGTCGAAAATGATAAGGTGACTGTTGAGAATCTTGTCTCCAATGAGATCGAACTGGCTGAGATCGCGTTGTCGCCCCATTCGCCCTTTCTAGGACAGACTTTGGCTCAGGTCGACTTCCGGCGCACCTTCGGCGTGACGGTTCTGGCCATCTGGGTCGATGGCGTCAGTCGGCGCACCAATTTGCAGCATATTCCGCTGACGCTGGAGAATACCCTGCTTGTCCAAGGCTCGCATCTTCAGATCGGCGCCCTGCGTGAAGATCCCAACCTCTTGGTCTCTGAGACTGGCGTGGCAGAGGTCTATGGCCTCAACGAACGCTTGCTGGTCGTCCACATCCCCCACAATTCTTCTCTGGCGGGCAAGACGCTGGCTGAAAGTCGGCTGGGCGACGCCTTTGGCCTCAGCGTGGTGGGCATCGTTCGCCAGGACAACACAGAGTTGGCCCCTGCACCCGACGCTCAATTGAGAGTGGGCGATACGCTGCTAGTCGAAGGCCGTCGGGAGGATCTGCTCACGCTTCATGGTCTGCAGAACCTGGAGGTTGACCCAGGGGACAAGATCGAACTGCCTGATCTGGAATCAGATCAGATCGGCTTGGTCGAGGCTACGCTATCGCCCTACACAACATTGACGGGTAGAACCCTGCGGCAACTGAATTTTCGCGAAAAGTATGGCCTCAATGTGGTCGCCATCTGGCGAGAAGGACAGGCCTATCACGACGATCTGCGCGACATGGCGCTTCGATTCGGTGATGTGTTGCTGCTTTATGGCCGACGCGAGAAGGCCAGTGTACTGGGTAGTGAGCCGGACTTCTTGGTGTTGTCAGATGTTGCTCAGGAGACGCCTCGCCTCAACAAGGCCCCCATCGCTCTGCTGATCATGGGCGGTGTTCTGCTCTCTGTGATTGTGGGCTGGTTGCCCATCTACATTGCTGCGGTAATCGGGGCCACGCTGGTGGTATTGACCAATTGCTTGACCATGGACGAAGCCTACCGGTATATCGAGTGGAAGGCCGTCTTCCTGATTGCCGGCATGTTGCCACTGGGCATTGCCATGCAACAGAGCGGTGCAGCCCAGTTCCTGGCCGAAGGCATGGTCTCGGTGGTGGGCGGCCTGGGGCCTAGGGCGGTCGTGGCTGCACTCTTCATCATGGCTGCGCTGGGGGCTCAAGTCATGCCGACTGCCGCGGTGGCCGTCCTGCTGGCGCCCATCGCGATGAACACAGCCGCTGACCTCGGCCTGTCTCCCTATGCGCTGATGATGACCGTGGCCGTATCTGCATCTGCCAGCTTCCTCAGCCCTGTGGCGCATCCGGCCAACGTATTGACCATGGGCCCGGGCGGTTACCGCTTCACGGACTATATTCGAGTGGGGCTCCCTTTGACGCTGATGGTATTGTTTGTGGTGCTCGTCGTCCTGCCAATCTTCTGGCCGTTGGTTCCGTGAGAACCTTGGCCTTTCGATGACCTTTCTTGGTAAGGCAATTGCGGCTAAACTGTACGCGATGGAAGAATATCGAATCACCATCGCATCAACATTGCATAGTGGAGCAACCAAATGAATTTGTATGAGAAATACGCCGGCCAGATCGAAACTTTCATCGGCGTCTGTCACAAACTTGCCGCCGCGCGCTTTGTGACCGGCTATGGCGGCAACGCAGCATGGAAGCTGGATGATGACGTCATACTCATCACGCCGACACAGATGAACAAGGGAGACATCACACCCGCTGATGTTGTCTTCATTCGCATGGACGGCAGCAAGATCGAGGGCGAACAACGGCCCACGGGCGAAACACCCATGTACGTCAACTTCTTCCGCGAGCGCCCGGACATCCAGTCGGTCGTCCATTGCCATCCGCCCTACACCAACGCTTTTGCCATCACCAAGGGTAAGAACTGGTTGATGCGTCCGCTCTTCCCAGAGACTATCACTGAGGTAGGGCCGGTGCCGGTCGTACCCTACGCCGAACCGCTGACCCAGAAGTTGGCCGACAATTTTCTACCCTACCTCCAGAAGTACAACGCATTTCTCATGGAGAACCATGGCCTGGTCATCATGAGTCGACTCGACATCGAATGGACCATGATGAACACTGAATTGCTGGAGATGACCTCGCTGCACATTTTGCAGGCGCTGCAACTGGGCGACATCAAGGAACTCTCTCGCAAGGATGTCAGGGAGATGGACAATGTCATGACTGGACGCAACGTGCCCTTCATGGGCGCTGATGGGATGTATAGTTCGTTGGAAGAAGCTATACGTGGGATGAGGAGTAGACGATCCCGCTAGCAGCTTGTCGGAGTGAAATGAAATGGGTGTGTTGGTGCTGTGCGCCTGCTGCGCAAACAAAATCGGTTGAAGGATTCCTCCGGGAGGATGATGACGGCAAACTGGTGCTGCGTGGCACCCCTCCCGGAGGGTCTCGGGGCGCACAGCGCCAACACACCCAAATGAAATGGAACGCGGACTACACGGAAAAGGCGAATCAGCACGGATTTTTCCGCTTCTATCCGCGGAAATCAGCCCAATCCGCGAATCCGCGTTCTATCGGCTTTCTCTCCGACAGCCTGCTGGCCAAACATCCAGAGACCAGGAACTGAAGCGTTCCAATAACCGAATACGCACCAGCAACGATGGAGTTCCCGATGAAACAGGCTAACGATTTCCTAGTCGATATGCTGGACCTGGCCTCGCCCGACCACGAAGACGACATTGTCTGGCGGGCCTGCCGTCCCACCGCGGCCCAGCAAGTGCGTAGCGATGTCACGCTCAGTATCCCCTTTCAAGCGCAGAGGCCGGGGCTGATAGTGATGGTCGATCCGGACATCCCGAAGCGTGACTACCGGCTGCGGGTACGCGCCTACGGCGACAGCATCGTCCGGCTCTCCATCGACTTTGCGGGCGATGACGTTTCATGGACGAGAGTCCCATGCTGGAGCTATCACGAGTCGCTGGCGGTCAAGCCGCTGTCGGCAGAGAGCAAGCGAATACCGGCTGGACCATCCGTGACAGGACGGCCTCATGCGCATGACGGTGGACACCAGCGAGCCGGATATCCAGTTCTGGAGCGACCAACTGCCGCCGCCGGAGGAGACCTTCGACGCCACGCTCTACCCCGACGGCAAGACCGCTGTGCCGTTGACGCCTACGACCAGTTCGTCCCGGCCAAAATGGAGTCCATGGCCCTGGCCTTCGTCGAGCGGGACGGCGAACCCTACCGCTCGCTCTACTCGTTCCACGCGGACGCGCAGGAGAAATTCGCAGGCACGGGCGAACGTTTTGCCAAGCTTGACCTCTCCGGCCAAACGGTGACGCTGGAGAACACCGATGCGCTGGGCGTCAACAGCCGGCGCGCCTACAAAAGCATCCCCTTCTACGTCTCCAGCCGCCCCTACGGCCTCTTTATGCATACGTCGTGTCACGTGCGCCTGTCGCTGGCCGACATCTCGACGCGGGCCGCCCAGGGGTTGATCGAAGAGCCGGTACTGGACCTCTTCGTGATCGGCGGCGGCTCGGTCGAGCGCGTGCTCTACAACTACCGCCGTGTCACCGGCTTCCCCACGACCCTGCCGCTCTGGAGCTACGGCACGTGGATGAGCCGCATGACCTACTTCTCGGCAGATGAGGCGCGCGAGGTGGGGCGCAAGCTGCGCGAGGGCGACTTCCCCTGCGATGTGATTCACCTGGACACCGGCTGGTTTGCCAAGGATTGGGTCTGCGAATGGGAGTTCAGCAAGGAGCGCTTCCCCGACCCGGCCGGCTTCATCAAGGAGATGCGGGACGGATGGCTACCGCATCACGCTGTGGCAGACGCCCAACATCGGCGAGGGCAACAAGCTGCTGGAACTGGCCGAGAAGCGCCGTTATCTGGCCCCGCGCAAAGGGCAGGACGATCTGCCGGATTCCAGCTTCGATGCCCACGATATCCAGGGCCAGATCGACTTCTCCAACCCGGAAGCGGTGGCCTGGTATCAGGGCCTGCTGACCGGGCTGCTGACCATGGGCGTGGCGGCCATCAAGACCGACTTCGGCGAGAAGGTCGATCCGGAGGCCGACTATTTCGGGATGCCGGCCGACAAACTGCACAACCTCTACGCCCTGCTCTACCAGAAGGCCGCCTTCGAGATCACCGAGCAGATCACCGGCGACGGCATCATCTGGGCGCGGGCGGGCTGGGCCGGCTGCCAGCGCTACCCGTTGCACTGGGGCGGCGACGCCGCCTGTTCGTGGGACGGCCTGGCCGGTTCCATCCGCGGCGGACTGCATCTGGGCCTGTCCGGCTTCGCCTTCTGGAGCCACGACGTGCCCGGCTTCCACGGCCTGCCCAACTTCATGAATTCGTGGCCGTCCGACGACCTCTACCTGCGCTGGACCCAGGCCGGCGTCTTCACCTCGCACATACGCTATCACGGCACCTCGCCGCGTGAGCCGTACGAGTATCCGGCTGTGGCCGATGCCGTGCGCAAGTGGTGGAAGCTGCGCTACGCCCTGATCCCGTACCTCCTGGAGCAGGGCAAGGTTGCGGTCGAGACGGGGCTGCCGGTGTTGCGCGCGCTGGTCTTCCATCACGGCGACGACCCGACCTGCTGGCAGATCGACGACCAGTACTACTTCGGCGACAGTTTCTTGGTCGCGCCGGTGATGAACGCAGAGCGGCGTGCGCGACATCTATCTGCCCGAGGGAGAATGGATCGATTTCTGGACCGGCGAACGTTGACGGGAGAACGCTGGCTTAAGCAGGTAGCGATGCCCATGGAACGGATGCCGCTCTACGTCAAGGCGGGGGCAAGCATTCCAGTCTATCCGCACGCAGTGCAGTCGACCAACGACATGGATCTGTCGTGGTCTGAAGCGCAGGTATTCGATGATGCATACTCTGGGATCGGTGACTCGGTCTTGGGCAGACTAACAGGCCTGGCGTAACGGCCGGCCACCCGCCCGGTCTGCTCGCCCGCATCTGGAGCGTTCAGTCGCTCAGTCTACCGACGGCGGCGGCGCTGTGCT
>CAVXYK010000025.1:0-268964 GCA_963765875.1 uncultured Chloroflexia bacterium | reverse complement strand
AATGCGGATCCGTCGGGCAACCTCGAATGGGAGTTGTTCCGGATCGGAAAGCAGGACGCTGGTGTTCTTGCAGCGGACAAAACGGTCCCAACTTGCCTTCTGGGGCTTACACCTGGCGAATATTCGGGGCAGACGGTTGGAATAACCTGTTTGTCCATTCTGAGTACGACATGATTCCCGCTGGCGGGGAATGTACGCTTGATGTCACTAAGACCTGTGAGGTAAGTGTACAGCCTGGTGACCTGCTCTGTGAATCGGCCATCGTGGCCACGACCCTGCGCTATACAGGTCCAGATGTCGAAAATGCTACGGTGACCATCACCGGCAAGAAGAATGGCAGCGTGGTCTACAATGTGCCGCTTCTCACCGCAGGCATGGAACTGACAGATCCGAGCCAGAACAGCTGGACCATCGGTGGCTCCGGCGATGAGGCTAACCGATTCTCCATCGGCGCGAATATGAGCATTGTCATCACCAACGATGCCGACTACGAGTACGAGGAGATCATCCACACAAGTTGTTCGGCAGTCTATGAGGCCGGACTGCCTGCGCCACTGGACGGCAAGTCACCGAACCCGGCGAACGTCGAAAAGGGCGAACCCGTCGCCCACCTGGCTGGTGGTTGACTTCATCGACAAGAATGGAACCATCGTCTCGCTCCTTCATCTTCGGGCAACCGGTGTGAAGTGCCTGCCGGCGGTGATGACGTCACCTATAGGTACTCGGTCACGAACGCGAATGCGAGTGAGGTCATTGACGTTACCCTGTTTGACACTGAACTTGGATTCTTGGCCCCACAGGGCGTGACGCTACCTGCTGGTGAGACCGCTGAGTGGGTGGTCGAAGACGTCTTCATCGATGAGAACACCGACAATGCGGGTCAGAGCTACTGGTTTCGTGGGCGTCGCACAGTGTACGGCCAACGCTTCCGCCTCTGTAGTTGTCGGAGAGGAGCCACCCTGTGAAGTCGGCGAGCACAAGCCGCTCGAGCTGAAGGACGACAAGATCGAATGGGAGTTGAAGAACCTGGGCGATGAGGTTATTACCATCTCCAGCATTTCGGTTACATGGCCTTCCGGTATCAAGGGCAATATCGACAAAATCAAGTTGGACGAGAAAGGAGATCTTCAAGGATGGCACCGGCAAGGCTTCGCCTGCAACCTTTGACGACTCCGACTTCAAGGGTGAAGTGAAGGATGGCCAGAAATCAAGTCTGGTGATCACGACAAGCTTCATTATTGAGTTCAAGGATAAGAATAAGGGTGGCGACTACTCGATTCTTGTTGTCTTCGAGGAAGGCTGTCAGGTCGAATGGACGTCGCAGGGTGGCGGAGGCGACTGGCCTGGAGAAACCCCTGGATGAGTTGACCATGATCTGGGATGGCACACAAACGATTGCCTCGCTCAGAGCATGGAAGGATAATCCGGGTGAGATTGAACTGTTCCCGAGTGTAGCCTCCAATATCACAAAGGGTACAGAAGTGTCTGTCAGTGGCTATGCACCTAAGGACGGCAATGATGCTACTGGGAAATCGAATTCGCTGATGGAACGACAGGCGAATCCGTTTTCCATATGTCGTGCTCGGACGACGATATGGACGGGCCGGAGGATTGTGGCAAACCTGCGGGTGACGGCAAGAAGAACGACAGCAAGTACATCAACGGCTGGATCCTGGGAGGCATCGATCGATGCGGTCGGTACGCTTGACTGCACGCCGCCACCGACGCCATAGTTTTCGGTTGCCGATGACAATGACCGTCATCGGCAAAATATAGAATGCAAGCTGAGGGTTCAGGGGTATCACCTCTGAGCCCTCAGCTTTTTGTAGGCTTGGTAACGTATCAGCACGATACCGTTTCGGGTAATCGTTTCTGCCTTCGAGTGAGTAGTTTCTTCTGAGCGCAGAAAATGCCGGAACCGGTAAAAAAAAGAGGTCTTATCCGTAATTGTGTCTCAGATCAAGCCCAATTCAGATCGCATCGCCCAACTTTTTAACGTTCCCTGCCAGTCGGATTTCCGCTTTGTCAGCCGCCTGGCTGATACTGCCGGCCAGCCAGAGCTTGTTCTTGAACGTATCGGCGCCGCCTCGCTGGATGAGGAAAAGATCATCGTTGAGCCATCCATGCTTTTGCGAAACGAGGACGGGACGGTTCGCTTCTCAATGGTACAACATCCTGACTGTACCATCCTGCACTGTGTCGGCTTCGCTGATTTTGTGCTACGGCCGGATCGTATTCAGTGCCGGTTGCTCGACGAAACGCGCGAGTCCATGGTCAGAGATATTCTTTCTCGGCGCGATGATGTCGCTCTGGCTTGAGTTGGCCGGCATTCCTGCTCTACACGGCTCGGCAGTCGTACACCGGGATGAAGCCATCGGCTTCCTGTCCAATAACGGTGGCGGTAAGTCATCTTTGGCGGCCAGCTTCATGCAGGCCGGCCATCAGCTATTGACTGATGACATCCTGCCTATCGAATGTGATGGTGAGGGCACGTTTTGTGGTCGCCCTGGTTACCCAACCATGCGCATGTGGCCGAATGAGGCGATGCACTTCCTCGGCTGCTATAAAAATCTTCCTCTTGTCCACCCTGAAGTCTCCAAGCGCAGAGTTTTTGTTGGGCCGCCAAAGCGGCTTTGGTACATTCTGTGGCAACCCCAAGCCGATTGCCGCCATCTACATCCCGGAACGTCGGGATCCTGCCGAATGGGGTACGCAGATTGAGATTGTCGCGATCACGCGGCTGAGACCGTTATTGAACTCGTGCGCCACTCGTTTGTGGCTAGCTTGGTCAAGGCAGCCGGTTTGCAGGCACAACGACTCTCCTTTTTTGCCGATCTTGTTCAGCAGGTGCCTATACGGCGGCTTATTTATCCCAGTGGGTTTGAGTACCTCGAGCGAACATACCATGCGATTCTCGACGATACGCGAAGATGAGCGTGAGCGACTCGACAAGATACATTTTCGTCCATCTTGGACTCGTAGATAACCGTAGTGCACCGCTTCTTCCTCGAATCTTGTCCAGCATAGCTTGCGAGAACAGTCACAATCATCGACGATGGAGACCGGATTTACCGAAGATTCGTGCAGTTGAGCATAGATTCCGTGCAGGCGCATATAATAGGTCCGGGATACTATGTCTTGATTCAATCGATCTAGAAAGGATGCAGAGATGGCAGACTATTCTAGTCTGGAATTTCATCGCCTTCTGATTAATGATAAGCAACGCTCGCACGCGTATCGCCAAGCTATTATGGAGTACGGTCCGGGAAGGTGATGTTGTGCTTGATATCGGCACTGGAAGCGGCTTGCTGGCATTCTTCGCCTGTCAGGCTGGCGCAGAAGAGTCTATGCGGTGGAACGAACGGAGATTGTGAATGTTACGCGAAGTCTGGCTGAGGAAAACGGCCTCAGTGACCGAATCGTTTTTCTTAATCAAGATGTCCGGCAGATCGATATTCCCCGAACAAGTGGATGTCATCATATCCGAGATCGTGTCCAAAGCAGTCATTGGACAGAGTATTGAAGAACTGACAGCTCTCTGTCGAGATCGTTTCCTGAAGCCTGATGGCAGGCTGGTACCGCAATGGATAGAATTGCTTGTCGCTCCGGTAGAACTACCCGAGCAGTACACCAAGTTTGACTTTCCACCGTTTGAAGAATATGAACTAAATTTCGCTTCGGTCCGCGAACTGGTGCATAACGCGCCCAAAATATCCGCGCCAAGGCGAGATTTCTTGCTGATCCGAAAACGGCTTACCGGCTTGACACATTAGATGTTCAACCGTCTGACCATCCGAATGCCCGACTTTCGTTCATTGCTTCCTCAACAGGGATGCTGCACGGCTATTGCGCATGGTTCGAGGCAGCGTTGAGCGAGGACGTGGTTCTCTCTACGTATCCTCCAGGGTTGCCATCATGGGATAATCTTGTTTATCTCTTGGAACAGCCCGTGCAGGTCGATTCGGGTCTTCTGATCGAATTGATGCTGCGTGGCAAACAGGTATCTGCTGGGTCACCGATGTGGCAGTGGCACACAACGATCCGCGAGCAAAGTGATGTGGGCGATAGCTCGCCCATTTTGGCGCAGTATCGACAGTCCACATTCGCAGGAAGCTATGAAGACAAGGATTCTCTGATACGACGATCGTCGAACTATAGGCCGGCGCTCACGAAGCGTGGCGTTGTGTTGTTTGCTGTCCTCAGTCGTGTAGATGGGCGCCGATCTCTGACCGAATTGGCAGCGAACCTCAGTAGCGAGCACCCGGATCTTTGGGCTACGGAGCAGGATGCAATGAATGAACTGGTAGTTTTAGTCTCAGACAATCATGGTTCAGGTTGCTTTGCATGAATTGATAGTCTGATTTCATTGGTCGGGTTCGATGTGCTCGTAGACTAACCAACCTGATGTAGGCAAAACCTCTCGGAAGCGGTAGCTCTCAGCCATGTAGTTGGCGATCTCGCGAATCGGGGTATGCACCTGGAGGGGATCATCTGCCCATCCGTGGAAAATCTGCTGTCGTTGGCCGAAATCAGTGACGTTGAACTCCCCTATCGCACTGGTCATGGTATCGATGACCAGAACGGGCGCTTCTTTCTTCATGTCAGCTACGAATTCCGCAGCGACTTGTGAACCTTGATATGCTTGCGTGTATAGAGGCCGCTGAAACGTGAACCGGACGGGAGAACGTCTCCGCGCCTGAAAATTCAGATGTGTGCCATAATCTGACCAGATCAAGACCGAGTCGACGGCATCAGAGTTATCGATGATGTAGGTTGTAGCCTCGATGAACATCTGGCTTCTTGTATCGGTTTGAAATGCATTCGGGTGCAGGCTTTTGGCTAAGCTTCGCGACCGGTAGAAGCGTAGCCGCGACCAGGAGCGCGGGCAACCACAACCGAGTATGGACGGAGGCCCGGCCGGCTCTGCCTGTTGCCAACCCGTGCCCGCTTGGCTCAATCATCAGGTAGAATAGATAACCGGTGAGCATGGCCATTGTCGGCAACCATGCTATGAAATAATGGGCGTATCCACCGCCGGAAGCCGCCGTGAGCAGCAATTCGATGGGGAATGCGATCAGCACGACGAGCAGAAAGCGGTCTCTAGCTGCCAGCCGAATGCGGACATGGTAGATGTGATAAGCGCCGGCGATCCACGCCGTTACACTCAGGAGCCAGATGCCAGTGGTGGACAGGTTCTTCTGTCCACCACTGAGGAAGCGTGCACGCGTCATGAGCGAAGATCTTGAAGCATCGATGAGGGTGAAGCGGAATACCGCGTCCCAGAGCTGCGGCAGGGCCCGATTGAACGCAAAGTAAAAAAATGCGGGCAATATAGCGATTGCCGTTCCAAGTACAATTGCTCCCAACGCATGGAAAAGGGGGCGCCAGCGACGGGATGCTGCATGGCTCAGCAACAGATAGATTGTGAACGCAACCCAAATTCCAACCAGATTGTGCTTCAACATGAACACCAGGCTGCCTAGTAGTCCCAGCCAGAAATAGTCCATGTCATGGTTGCAATCTGTCGACTCGATTCGCCAGATCAGCGCCAGTGCGCCGAACTGCAGAATCAGCCGCGTATTCCTCCGGTCGGTTGCCACCGCTTAGGACCAAAGTCAAGCTCGCTAGCCACATCACAGTCGCCCCGATCGCTGGAAGAAGGCCGAAGGCGCGCTTGAGTACGTCAAAGCCGATTAGCGTCGCACCAGAGAGACATATGAACTCGAGCACCCATATGCCCCACATGGAGCCAGCCCAGATCCACAGGCCGAGTGCGTCGATGAAGTAGATGAGCGGCGGATGACGTTCCCACATATCTAGGTAGGGAACCTCGCCATGGAGAATTCGCCAGCCCATGTAGCCGTAAATGCCTGAATCGATACCGGTCACGCCAAAACGTGTAGGGCTCAGCACGCGTATAGCAGAACGCCCGTGCAGAGCAGAATGCAGAAAATCAAGATCGGGCGCCAATGGCGAGTGAAGGCGCGAGTAATGAGAATTGGGTAGGGTTGCCAGGGTGGTGCTCCTGAGTGCTCATATGCCGGTCGGCCGCCTTCGATTCAAATGCGAACCCTTCTGTTCGAGTATAGCGTTATCCCTGTCTGGGGCGCAACCTCGCTGACCATCTCTGAAGCCTGTAGCAGATATCCTTCAAAGCGGCAAGCCCTATCCGTCCGGCACATTCTCCCGCAATTCCTCCAGCCAGACGTCGGCCGACGAATCGCTCGGCGCACGCCAATCGCCGCGTGGCGAAAGCGAGCCGCCGGAGCCGACTTTGGGACCGTTGGGCATGGCCGAGCGTTTGAACTGGCTGATCTGGAAGAAGCGATAGAGAAAGACCTCGAGCCAGCTGTTTGATTGTGGCCGAGATCATATTGGTTGCGGGACTCCGGCGCCATGAAATCCGGCCACTCCCCGTGGTCGCGATCTCCCCAAGCATGGTGGCTCAAGAAGGCGACCTTGCTGGGCCGGAAGCCAAAGCGAGACGTGTAGTAGAGATGAAAATCCTGCAGCTCGTAGGGTCCGATCTTTGCCTGCGTGCTCTGTGCCGGCTGACTGCTGTCGTCGTCGTCGGACGGAATCAGTTCCGGCGAGATCTCCGTCTCGAGAATCGATTGCAGAATCTTGGATGCGGAATCACCAAACTGATCTGTGGCGATGCTCCAGCGAATTAGATGCTGGATCAGCGTCTTGGGCACAGAGGCGTTGACGTTGTAGTGAGACATCTGATCGCCCACGCCGTAGGTGCACCAGCCCAGCGCCAGCTCGCTCAGATCGCCCGTGCCCACGACCAGCGCGTCGTTGTAGTTGGCCAGCCGGAAGAGATGTGACGTCCGTTCGCCCGCCTGCACGTTCTCAAACGTAACATCGTAGACCGGTTCTCCGTCGGCATAGGGATGGCCCAGATCCTGCAAGCATCTGCATGGCAGGAGGGCCGGATGTCGATCTCCTTGGCCGTGACGCCCAATGCCTGCATGAGACCGTGGGCGTTGCGCAACGTCTTGTCGCTGGTGGCGAAGCCGGGCATGGTGTAGGCAAGGATGTTGGTGCGCGGCAGATCGAGCCGATCCATGGTGCGGGCGGCCACGATCAGCGCCTGGGTTGAGTCGAGCCCGCCGGAGACGCCGATCACAAGTTGCTCAATGCCGGTCGCTTGCAAGCCGTTTCATCAGGCCGTGGACCTGAATGTTGTAGACCTCATAGCATCGTTCGTCCAGCACGGCCGGATCGCTGGGGACATAGGGGAAACGCTCGACCCGGCGCTGCAGAGGTATCTCTTGCACGGGCAGCCTCAGCTGAAAAGTGACGGCACGCATCTGCTGAATTCGTTCGCTGTGATCGAGAACGGCGTCGGCGTAGCTGTTCATGCGCATGCGATCCTGGCGCAGCCGTTCCAGATCGATGTCGGCGAGAATCAACTGCTGATCGCGGGAGAATCGCTCAGATTCGGCCAACCGATTGCCATTCTCGTAGATCAGCGCATGGCCGTCCCATGCCAGATCGGTTGTCGATTCCCCAGGCCCGACGCCCGAATAGAGATAGGCGGCCACGCAACGGGCCGACTGGCCTGCACAGAGCGAGCGGCGATAGTCGGCCTTGCCCACCGTGATGTTGCTGGCCGACAGATTGGTGAGGACGGTGGCCCCGGCCAGCGCCGCGTAGGTGCTTGGCGGAATCGGCGTCCAGACGTCTTCGCAGATCTCGACGTGAAAGGCGAAGTCCGGCACATTGACAGCATCGAAGATCAGGTCGGCGCCAAAGGGCGCCCGTTGTCCCAATACGACCACTTCGGATTGGATTGCATGGCGTGCCGCCACAAAGTGTCGCTTTTCGTAAAACTCGCGATAGTTGGGAATGTACGACTTGGGCACCACGCCAAGGATGCGGCCACGGTAGATCACGAACGCACAGTTGAACAATTTTTCCTCGAAACGCAAGGGCGCGCCAATCAACAGGACCGGTGACAGCGACCGGCTGGCCTCAACAACCTTGGCAATCGCTTGCAGGCTGCGGTCCAGCAGTGCATCTTGCTGGAAGAGATCGTCGTTGGTGTAGGCGGAGATGCTCAGCTCGGGGAAGAGCACCAGTGCTGCGTGCTGAGCATCCGCCTGTTGCGCCAACTCGATAATGCGCTGCGCTGTTGAAGGCCGGATCGGCCACACGCACGAAGGGCACCGCGACTGCGGTACGAATAAACCCGTGGGCATAGATGGAATTGAAGGGATGTGTGCCTGTCGTCATCTGATTTGACCTATCGTTTTGGTCCGATTTGAATCACTCTCATTTGATATACTATATCTGCCACGCAAACAGCATCTTATCAGAGATTTGGGAATAGTCCAGCAACTATTGCACGCAACTTTTTTGGTTCTCTGCGGAATCGTGGGGCTAGACCTCCGGGAGGTGTCCACAAGTGGCATTTAGGGCAGAGGTTCTTTGGACACCTCCCGGAGGTCGGGAGGTGCACCCCACAATAGTCCAGAGAGTCCTTTTATTGTTGGAGAACTCTTATGCTTGAAAAACCCAACGTGCTCGTGATCATGACCGATCAGCAGAAGGCGACGGCCAGTCACCTCTATGGGAATACCTTCTGCGAAACGCCTTCCATGCAGCGGCTGGCCGACGAGGGCGTGATCTTTGAGCATGCGATCACGCCGCATCCACTCTGCATGCCGGCGCGCATCTCCTATCTGGGCCAGCCAATTTCCCCACACCCACGGCGGGCGCCGCAACGAGACGCCCATGCCGGCCGGAAAAGCTCACGCGTTTCGGCTGTGGAAGGAGGCCGGCTACCATACTGGGTTGATCGGCAAGAACCACTGCTTCACAGACGCCGACGATCTGGCCCTCTTCGACACCTGGTGCGAGATCGGCCACGGCGGGTTGCCTGCCGATCCGACCACCAAGGGGATGGAGTGGGTTCGCCCGCTGGACGGCATCAACGCTGCCCATGAACTGCGCCACACCATGCAGGCGCAGAACCCCCGTTTTGGCTATGCCACCTCTGACTTCCCGCTGGAGGACTACTCGACCGGCCTGATCGCCGCACAGACTGTGCAGTTTCTGAAGGATCACCGGGACGACCCGTTTGCGCTCTGGGTTTCGATTCCTGATCCGCATGAGCCGTGGGTGGCTCCTGCGCACTATGCCGAACAGTTCCCCCGCGAGAAGATCGACCTGCCGCCCCAGCGTGATGGCGAGTTCAGCGACGGCAGCGCGCCGGAACGCAACCGGGTGCTCTCGAAGATCTTGACCTGGCGGGGCGAGGACGGCGAGTGCCTCTATGAGGATGACCTGTACGGTCTGTTGGCCGTCTACTACGGCATGGTGCGTTTCATCGATGATGCGCTGGGGCAGATTCTGGATGCGCTGGAGGAGACGGGGCTGCGCCGCAACACCATCGTCGTCTTCTGTTCGGACCACGGTGACTTCATGGGCGAGCACGGCATGCAGTGCAAGGGCGGCGTCTTCTACGATTGCTTGACGCGCGTGCCGCTCATCGTCTCGTGGCCGGAGCAGATTCCGAGCGGTGTTCGTGACGCGAGCATGGTCAATCTTATTGATGTCGTGCCGACGCTGCTTTCGTTACAGGGGATGGATGTGCCCCGAGCGATGCAGGGCAAGCCGCTGCCGACCGTCACCGACGCCGCCCCAGAGATGCCGCCTTCTCCGAATATGGGGCCGGCGGTCCGGCTTTTCGTATGCAAGACTTGGAGCAGTTGCCGCAGCCGTGGGGCCGTTCAACGTTGATTGCGTCGCTGCGCCAACGCGAGGCCGAAGGCCGGCGCAAGATGGTCCGAACGCGCGAGTGGAAGTATGTCCACGATCCCATGGGCGATCGGGACGAACTCTACGATCTGGTCAACGATCCGTGGGAGCTGACAAATGTGGTTGAGAATGAGGAAAACCGTGACATCCTTGCCGATCTGCGTCTGCGCCTGGCGGACTGGAGCATTGAGACTGAGGATGCCGACGCCTGTGCCGTTGCCGGGAAGAAATGAGGGGGTGAGGGGGTGACAGGGTGACGATCGGCGAGAAGGAGGCTCGTCGCTAGTAGAGCTCTCTTTTCTCTTCAACTCCTTCACCTTGTCACCCTGTCACCCTTCACCGTTTTACGCTCTTACTGCTCTACTGCCGTCAATTCCATCTGAATCTGGAAGGGATCTTCGACAGTGAGGGTGTTGGCGAAGCTCGGTGGATTGATACCGAAGTCGCTGAGCAATGAATCGGCGACGGCGACGCCGCTGATCGTGTCACCGTCCAGCGTGGCTGTGACGTCAAAGGTGATGGGCAGGGTCACATCGCGCACACTCAGGTCCCCGACGAGTTGGAATGTGGCTTCTTCGCCATCGCTGTAGTCGCTTGGCGCCCCTTCGATGCTGGTCGCGACAAAGGTTGCGGTGGGAAAGCGGGCAAAGGCGGGGGCCTGCTCACGAACCCAGTTGTCACGACGGGACTGGTCCGACGAGAGCGTGTCGATCTGGACCGTGAATTCGTTGGCGCCGATGGTACCGGCGTCCAGGTCAAGCTCGAACTGGCCGCTCACTTCCTGGGTACTGCCGACAATGTCATAGTCGCCCGCAGCGATACCAAGCTTGTCGAGCGCGCCACCCAAGAATTCTTCATCAACCAGGTAGGAGGCCGTCGACTGCTCTGGCACGACGACGAATGCACGCATGCCGGTGGCTGCACTTGCTTCTTCAGCCGGCGCTTCGGCAGCCGACTCTGTATCTGACTCTTCTTCCGCTGCTACTTCTGCCGGCGCTTCTTCCTCGGGTACTGCAGTGGGCTCTTGTTCCGCAGTCTCTTCTTCTGCGGGCGCTTCGGTCGCCTCGGCAGCAGGCTCGGCCGGTGAAGCGGCAGGTGCGCCGCCACAGGCTGCCAGTACAAACAAGCTGACGGTCAAGAGAATGGCTAGGGTCATTGATCGTGAAAACATCTGGTGCTCCTCTGGTTCTTTACTGGGGTTGTGATGCACGCAGCATTGCGTGATCGTTGGATATCATCCATTCAAAAGTTTCGCATGTTTGTGTTTGGATGTTTGTGGGCCTGATTACGGCTTGCGAAACTTCGAAGTATCTGGTTTGCACTCTGTCGCATGCGGAGATTCTATTGGCTGCCATATGCCAACAGTATTGGGTATGGGAGGGCTGACGTTGCCAGACTATTGCCGGATTGCCTTGAGCGCCAAAAGCCCGGCTTGTTGGCGAACAAAGCCCGTTCCGATGAAGACGAGCTTCGATTGGGGAGGGTCATTTCTTTGGCGTGGAGTTATCGTCAAGCTCACTGAGTATCAAACCGTCGGGCAAGTAGGGTGGCCGGTTTTCGGGTGTCACGCCATAGTTGGCCAACAGCTGGCGCAGAAACATGGTGTAGAATCCCTCGTGGCGCACTGTCGAGACGATATCATCAACCGCCAAACCATCTACAAAACCATACTCTTCAAAGCTGCTGACGAAATCGGCGTCTCGACTGATGATGTGCATCGGTGTGTCCCAGCCATCGGCACGCCGCGAGACACGCGGCGGTTGGTGATCGCCGACCAGCACGAAGATGGCGTTTTCATCCTCATGTTGGATGATGAAGTCAGTCAGAAAGCGCAACTCATATTCGATGGCATTGAAATAGTTGCGGCGACGAGTTGCGTGCTCCAATTCGTCGTCGGGAATTGCTTCTTGGTCAGGAGCCGGCACATTGAGTGACTGCCAGTCATCGGCGAGTTCGGGCAATGGCATCCAGGGATAGTGGGAATTCTGGGTAATGAAAAAGAGCAGCCGTGGACTGTCGGTCGCCTCTCTACCGGCGATGTCAGCGAAATTGACGACATATTGGTCGGGTGGGGCTGGACCCCAGCCGTATCGTTCTCCAACGTAGCCGAGGTCTCCGTACTGCAACCATTCGTCAACGCCGAAGAAATTCTTGTAAAGGACCCACACCTCCTCCTTCAACTCGGTGGCCAACGATGACACGCGACTATAGTGATAGCCCTGTGACTGGAGATAGTTGCCAAGATCGGGATAATCTCGCTCTTGATAGGCATCAACCAGCGCCAGGTAGGATGGGTGTTCCTCAATGCGCAGACCAAAAAGCGCACTGGTGTAAGCCATCCAGGAGCCGCCGCCCCAGGTTGGCGCCTCGCTGAGGGCTGTGGTGGCGGATAGACCGGCTTCCTCCAGTTGGGGTTCTAACTCATGCAGTAGTTTTTCGTAGGCAAGCCGATAGTCGTCCCGCTTGTAGAGCACGCTTCCATAGGACTCAACGAAAATGAGATAGATGTTTGGCTTCTCGGCAAGATGATACTGCGAGAAGTCGTACGTCGCGTCGATTTCATCTGCATAGGAGACTTGAGTGCTGGCGTAGACATCGCGGGAGCGGCCGATATTTTTACTCAGTTTCGCGCTGAGGCTGCTTACAACCATTGTCGGGCTGGCCAGTGTTGTTGTTGGCCGTTCCCCGTCTTCGGCGGGCGCACTGGCATCGATGCTTGTGGGGGCGATCAGGGCAATTGCGCAGGCGAAGAAGCTCAAGGCGACCGATCCCCGGCGTGTGCCTCTGCCGGGCGTAGACAACTCGCCGGCCGCGGTCATCACCTTTAGAAGGCCATAGATCACTGCCACGACGCCGATCAGCAGGACGCCCGCGCCAATATAGATGAGGGCCGACAGATGCAAATGTCCCATCAGGAATTGTAGGCCATCCAGTGCCATGAAATAGTGGGTGTAGAAGACCGGATCAGCCTGCCAGATTGAGAGCGTAATTCCTTCGTAGATGGCGTAAGCGAGGGCAACGAAGTAGATGATGATCAGCAGTGATCGAAAGGCACGGCGGCGCAACTGATGGATGGTGGCCCAGGCCGTTACCAGGATCAAAAATTCCAGGTTCAGCCGAAAGATGTCGTAGTTTTCCCGGCTGATGAACAGCTGAGGCAGGGTCTGCCAGAGATTGCCTGCTGTTCCAGGCAGAAACCGCGTCTCTTCGATGTTGAGCAAGAAGAGGGGCAAAAAGAGTAGGCAGTTCAGGATGATAAATGGAACCAAAAAAGAGAGAGTGGGCCACCTCTGAATACGAGTTCTGATCCGATGACTGACCAGTGAGCGCGTTCGAGTGGCCCAACCTTGCCTCTTCAAGTCTTCACAAGTGTCTTGTGACAGCGTCACGGGCTGAACACCGGACGGAACCTGCTGTTCGTTCGCCTCCAAAGTTGGCGAAGACTGGACTAAATTCTGGTCTGATTGAATGGCTCTGGGCATAGAATATCGACGACTATCGTGGGTCAGTCCCAATGGTGCTTCCGCTGGCAATGTTTTTGCGCCGGCCAAAGGATTTGGCGTCGGCCAGCGAGTGCACGACGACGTTACGCCCCAAGGTCATCTCAGCCGGAATGATGGCCCCTTTACCTACGAGCGTCAAGCCTGTGTTCAGCTCTTCGGGGGCCTGTTCGTTGGGTGTGTTGTCATCGCCATCGCCGACCTTGGCGCCGGCGCCGATCACGACCTTCTTGTCAATGATGCAGCGATCCACAACCGCGCCCGGCTCTATCACGGTGTCGGTTGAGGATGACGCTATCGCGGACAACCGCACCCTCGGCCACGTAGACGCCCGGCGAGAGTACGCTTCGTTCAACTGTACCGTCCACGCGACAGCCATTGGATATCAGGTTGCCGCCGATCTGTTGGCCGTTGGCTCCGATCCGACTTGGCGCGCGTTCCTGGCTGCGTGTGTGAACGACCCAATTTGGATCATAGAGATCCAGGGCCGGATTTTCGGCCAGTAGACTCATGTTTGCTTCCCAGTAAGCCTGAACATTGCCAACATCCGCCCAATATCCGGGGAATGGATAGGCAAACAGGTCATACTTGCCGTTGAGCATCGAGGGCAGCACATCATGACCGAAGTCGACATAAGATTTATTCTGGCTCAGAATATCGATGAGCACCTCTCTGCGGAAGATGTAGATGCCCATGGAGGCCAGTGTCTGGCGGGAGCGCTTTGGCTTTTCCTGGAAATCGACGATGTTGTAGCCGCCGCCGGTGGTGACGATGCCGTATCGATGGGTTTCGTGGCTGCTGACCCGACGGACGCCAACCGTCAGGTCGGCGTTGTTCTCGGCGTGCTGGAGCAACATGGGACGATAGTCCATCAAGTAGATATGATCGCCGGCCAGGATCAGGACGTTCTCTTCGTCCTGATCGATGACGAAATCCAGGTTGCGGCGCACCGCGTCGGCTGTACCTTTCTGCCAGTCGCCATAGGGGCCGCCACGATAAGGTTGCAGCAAACGCACGCCGCCGCTGGCGCGATCCAGATCCCATGGTTTGCCGATCCCGATGTGATCGTTGAGGCTGCGCGGTTTGTACTGGGTCAGGATGGCGACCTTGAAGATGTCGCTGTTGACACAGTTGCTCAACGGAAAATCGATCAGGCGAAATTTGCCGCCAAAGACGACCGACGGCTCGGCGCGAACTTCCGTCAGAACACTCAAGCTCTCGCTGGAACCGCCGCCCATAATCATCGCAAATGCTTGCGCCATTGCACTATCTCCGTACTAGATCGTTTGTGGCGTAAATGCCGCTGGAAAATCTTGACTGCCTTGCGCTGGATGACACGGGCAAGGCGATTTCTTGCGGATTCACTAGACTGTTTTGCCGTCAGCGACGATGCCGTCGGTTGGGAAGTCGCTCTCGTCCCGGTTGCTATTGATCAGCACATTGCGGCCAATCTGAGCCCCGTCGGGCACATAGCTGTTCTTGCCGACGACGGTGATGCCGGCAAAGAGCCGGTCCGGCATCTCCTCGTTGGGCACGGACTCGTCGCCGGTGCCGACGACGGCCCCTGCGCCGACCATGACCTGCTTGTCGAGAACAGACTTGTTCACATGCGCCCCCGGCCCGATCCAGGCATCGTTCATGATGATGCTGTCCTCGACTACCGCGCCCGGGCTGACATAGACGCCGGGGCTCAGGACGCTGTTATTTACCAGTCCACGGATCGTGCAGCCATTGGAGATCATGCTGCTCGACGACTTGGCCTGAGGGCCAAGCTTGGCCGCTGGGCGTTCTTCTGAACGAGTGTGGATCGGCCATTGCGATGAATAGAGATCGAGCGCCGGGTTCGGTTCGAGCAATGCCAGGTTTGTCGCCCAGTAGGAGTCCATGGTGCCGACATCCACCCAGTAGCCCTCAACCTTGTAGGCGAAGACGCGTTCCCCAGCATCGATCATGGACGGAATGACATCCTTGCCAAAGTCCACCCGAGATTTGCCCTTTGTCGTCAACGATGTGCTTTTCGAGCATTCGGGTGTTAAAGACATAGATGCCCATGGAGGCCAAGATTGCCCTTGTCACGGTCCTTGGGCTTTTCATAGAACTGGACGATCCGTTGCTCTTCGTCGATCTCCATGATGCCGAAGCGATCCGTCTCTTCGAGCGGCACCGGCATGACGCCGACGGTGAGATCAGCGTTGTTGCGGCGGTGGAACTCAAGCATGGGTCGGTAATCCATTTTGTAGATGTGATCGCCGGAGAGGATGAGAACCGTATCTGCCTGGTGAGTGTGCACGAAGTTTAGATTCTGATAGATGGCGTCGGCCGTACCCGCATACCACTCATGCCCGCGTCGCTGCTGGTAGGGCTGAAGCAATTGGATTCCGCCGTGCGCTCGGTCCAGGTCCCATGGCTTGCCAATACCAATATGGTGGTTCAAACTGTGAGGTCGATATTGCGTCAGCACGCCGACACCGAAAATGCCGCTGTTGACGCAATTGCTGATCGTAAAGTCGATGATTCGAAACTTGCCGGCGAAGGGAACTGCCGGTTTCGCCCGCTCTTCTGAGAGAACGGTGAGGCGAGTGCCTTCTCCGCCAGCCAAAATCATTGCAATGGTGTTCATAGGCGCCCTAGATTTGAGGTGGTTATCCGGGATACTGGACTCTGAACTGCGCAGGTGGGTGATGTTGACTTCTCGATCCCGTTACCTTCGCTAGATGGATTTCCGGCACCCGCAATTGATGGTGAGTATCTTTGAACCGAATTGTAGATCAGAACGTCAATAATTCCAACCTGTCTAGAGTGCCTGCTGTATTTGGGATTTGTATCACCTGCTGATATAATTTTTGTTTGCGATATGTCGTGCATTTTTGCATTACTTTCTCATATGTTGTAGGCCAATACCGACGTTACTACCTGGTTTTTGACACGTTGGGCCAACATATTCATTGAAAATTTAGTTTGAACTATAAAAGGAGGAAAGCGTGCTGCAGCGTCAAACCCAAACAGCAGCTTTCTGGCGTGATCAATTTGAAGTCTCCTCAAATGATCTGGACTTTATTTACAATCTGTTGCTGGATACGCAAGCGCCCCAATCGACCACGCAAATTGCTGTCACGTTGATTGACGAATATTTGCGTCGAGAAAATGCCAAGATCGAATCCGAACTGTCAAAGGGCGAAACCTACATGCCCAAAGAGCGCTATGAAGTCGACCAGATATTGGTCTTTCCGGCGCTGGACTTTGCCATCGGCAAGATCGTCGGTGTTCGTCCCGGTCAGAATCCCGAATATGGCGATTTTGAGGTCATCAAGGTCAGTTTCTCAGAGGAAGATTCTGAGAACGATTCTGATGGAGCCGAAGAGAACGTTGAACGCGAATTCGTAACAGGCCTGTCGACGCCTCATCGTCTCAATCAGACCAATGGCGGCAATCTCCTTGACGAGAGCACACTCCTCTCAGCCGAAGAGATCTACGAACTCTATCAAGCTGAGATTGATGAGAGCTTGCTCTTTGCTCTGGAAGACGGGGCTCGTAGCAGCGAATTTGTGCAGGTGGACGATAGCTGGCTTCTGTCGGACATGTTGGCCGAGGTTCATATTGGTCATCTGAACATCGCTGAGGCCATGATCGAGGTTCAGGATGAACCACTGTCCAGTCAACATCTGCTCGACGAACTTGACCTTGATTCAAATGTCCCCGAGCCGATGCGCATCATCAGCATCAACCATGCACTGAGTTCAGACGATCGGTTCGATCCGGTGGACGATGGCGGTACGATTCTCTGGTACCTGAAACGCATGCAGCCGGATGAAGTTGTAGATGTTCCGGCGCTCCTGCGTTATCGACCCATCGATTACAATCGTTCGCTATTGAGCGTTGAACTGTTACAGCTTGAATGGGAACTGGATGACGAATGGGGCGAGAGCAGTCTGAGTAGTGAACTGCCTTCGGTTGTGCCGAGCACAACCTTCACGCTAATCTACCCGCATCGCAAGTATGGCACGATTCCGCTGAGCGGACGCACTCGCAGTTTCTTCCCGGCCAAAGAGTCGGGCAGATCAAGGATCACACTGGTCGATGGTCGCTGGGGTACCCAGTTCAGTTGCTGGGTGGTGCATGAAGGACGATACGTTGCCGGCCTGGGCAAGTGGATGGAGGATCATGGCATTCCCGTGGGTGCGCAGATCACTCTGGAACGCTCGGGATCGGATGGTGATATCGTAATCGACTACCGCACTCGTCGCTCCAAGCGGGAATGGGCCCGCATCGGAAACGCTGACATGGACGCAAAGCGTTTCGTCTTCGAGATGAACAAGGTGCCGGTTGCCTGTGAATATGACGAAAACCTGATTGTTGCCGATTCGGATCCCGTCGCAATGGAAACGTTGCAGATCTGGTTGGATGCCAACAATATTGATCTGATGCCCATTGTTGAGCAGGTTGTGTCTGAGTTGACCAAACTTAATCCGCAGGGAAGCGTCCATGCCAAGAGCGTCTATAGTGCCGTGAATATGGTGCGTCGATGCCCGCCCGGACCGGCCTTCTATGCGCTGATTAGTAATCGAAAGTTCCGTGATGCCGGCGGCGGTCTCTTTTCCATGGCGTAATGGATGCGTTCTGATGAGATGAGCGCCTTTGATTGACGAGTCCACTGCCTGAGCCTTTTTGCCACAGATTTCCACTGATGGAAAAGGGATGGACACAGATTTTTGCCGACATATGAGTTACCTACAATGGGAGATTGAGTTTCATGAGTCCACTTGCTGCTAGAAGCAGACTCGCCCGGTTTCGCCCGTCAACCGACACGAAGTTCCAGATCGATTTCGACTGGTGGGAGAAAAGCGGCAAAAACTTTCGCCTATACCTTCGCGACCAACTGTGTGATGAGTGTCGAGAGCGATACGCTGATCACACCAACACGGAAGATGTGGATTGGGTTGATCCGGACACAGGTGAAGTACATCGCACTGATGCCCTGAGAGAATGTCTGCGTACCCGTTGTGCCAATGATCCTGAATACATCAACGAGCGTCTACCGGTCGCATCGGCCTGTTTTCGGATATTCTTGGCAAATAACAACACGCCGATGACACCGCAGGAGTTGAGCCAATTGATCCTCTGGCGATCGCCGCAGGAGATCTTGCGCACGCTCGGCGGCCGCCAGGTCTATCTTGGATTGCGGCCAGTGCGCTAATCCTGTGCAGAAATCCGGGCGCAGAGGAATCGGCTGGTTGACGAGATACGCTGTTGGCCCGCTACTCCTGCATGCCCCATGATTGTAGAAATGAAGAAGGCAACTGCGAGTTTGAGCAGTTGCCTTTTCTTTTTGGCCACAATGGGTTTTCGCTAGTGAATCCTGGCAGGAACCTCTGTGCAAACCCACCAGGGGTGGACTGTCTAGATTTCTGTCCTAGTATCCACGCCGAACTGAACCAGGTATTCGCTATTGACCGGAGCCGCCATTCAGATGAACACATCGGACACCCGACCCACTGAATCCTGCCCAACCACACTGGTTGCCTGAGACACAGTCGGCCTTGTGCAGGTCACCGGCTTGCCAGCGGGCGACAAGATCCGGCTCACGTACCAGTGGACGCCCAAGGGAGATATAGTCGGCGGTGCCTCCGGCTACAAGCGCCTCAGCAGTTTCGATGGAACGGATGCCTCCTACAAGAATGAGGGGGGTATGGAGTTTGCGTTTGTACTGTTCTGCCGCTTCCTGCCAATAGGGGGCGCCATTCCCGAGGGGGCAGAAGCTGATCTCCAGCTTGTTCATCGCTACGCCCAGTGCCGTGCCGCCGCTCAGTTCGATGGCGTTAATGCCCATGTCTTGGAGCATTTCACAGACGGAAAGCATCTCTTCTTTCGAAAAACCACTATCCAACATGTCCTCGGAATTCAGTTTCACGAATACCGGATATTCTTCTCCAGTTGCATCCTGAACTTGCCGGACAACCTCTAGTAGCATCCGTGCCCGGTTTTCCAGAGGACCTCCATAATTGTCCGTTCTTTTGTTGAAGAATGGCGAGAGAAATTGACTCAATAGATAACTGTGGGCGGCATGGATCTGGACGCCGTCAAAACCGGCCTCTTTCGCTCTGACTGCCGCCGCACCAAAGGCCTCGACAGTCTGTTGGATCTCTTCGGTGCTCATTTCACGGCCAAGAGGACCATCCTCTGTCTGCAAAGGATATGGCCCCAATGGTTCTTCTCCTGTCAACTCGGCAACTGAAAAAATGCCGCCGTGTGCGAGCTGCAGGGCGATTTTGCCGCCGGCGTTGTGTATTGATTTCACCAGTTCAGTGAGGCCGGGAAGCATGAGGTCAGTATGGCAGCCCAACTGCCAGGGGCCCGCCTGTCCACCCTTTAGCACGTAGGCATGCCCTGTAAATATGAGTCCGACCCCGCCTACTGCGTACTCCGACATGACATCGATCAATTTTGAGGTGCATGTCCCATCTTTTCCTGCCATTCCGAGCCACATCGCCGCGCGCATAAAGCGATTGTCGAGTTCCATACCGCCGATGGTTGTCGCTTCAAATAGCGATGACATAGGAAATCCCTTTCATACTGATGGCCAGATTCGTGCCGCAGACCAATTAGTGGTTTGGAACCAAAATGCGTTCCGATAGCGAATATAGTTGTCTGAAGCTGGTTACGGAGAGTGTCTGTAGCAGCTCGCTCATGCGTCCCTCAGCGGTCTTTCTCGCTATAATTTGCTCACTTGCCGTAAAAGCATTCTGCAGATCATCCGTTTCCACTTCGTACACCGCCAAATACTTACCCTGCCCCTCTGCAGGAGCGATGTTTTCGTAACGTAGCGCTCTGACGATTCCAGGCGTCTCCAAAACATCGGGTAAATGAACTTGGTTGTACCACTCATTGAACTCGTCTTCGCGGGCCTGGTCGGCACAACTAGCTTCGACCAATACGATCCACGTCCCCATGGCAACCTCCTCTTGATTAAAAAGCGTCTCAGATTTCGCACAGAAACTGCATAAACCGTTCTCAACGTAACATGGTGGTGGCTACAGAATGGCTACAGACTGTCATGGGTTAGGGTTAACTGCGCACAGGCGCGCTCAAACTGCCCGTTCGCAGGGGGGCGGCAGGAAAAGTAGCCTCCAAGCACAAGCTCGTGCCCAGGTTGACCTAGTGATTTTTGGCACGACTGAGGAGAAGATCTGAAGATTCAATTGACTGTCCGCGATTCACCTCCCGAAGGTGAATCGCCTATTTGTTTGAGTGTGTTCAAGTTGGGTGGAACTGCGCAGGGGCACGGGGACGGGCGGGAGCCAATGCTCGATATTTTCTGCTCGTTTCATCCGTCCGTACACGTGCCCGTCGTTGCGCATTCCTGTTCGCTACAGCGGGCATGTGATGGCTCGGCGGCAGATGGGTTTTTCCTTTTGCCAAATTGCCTCCGCCGATCCACCCCATGCCCCTACGGGACTCGCTCAACTCATTTTGAACACACCCAAATTGATTGCGGACGGTGGCAGATGCGTCTGATCTACCGGCTCGTCTGCGACTCACAGGTCGCGGGGATGAGCGCACATGCTTGATCGGGGACGGGCGGCGGGCGCGGTCGTAGGGTGCCGATGGTCACTTCCTGGCCGGCCGGATTTCCTTGGTCATCGACCACAGTGATCCGTTCAGCCGTACTCGGATCATAGAGCCCGACAACCAGGCTCCACTCGCCGTCATCGATGGACGCATCAGGATGATCGGTAGGCACAGTCAACTGCCGCCAATCGACCAGGGACGGCATGTCGGATGTTTCCAGGCTATCAATCGACGGACGCACGAAATAGCGCGGCTGGCCGTCAGCCTGGCTGACGTTCTCGCCATCGCGTCGCAGATGCACAAATGCCGACAGATTCGCCGGCCACTCCACACCCTGCCACTGCAACAGCACGTCGATTGTGGCTCCGGGCCAGATTGTCTCGTCGAGAATTGTGGTGTGCATCTCAAGCCTATCTGTCTCGCTGACTGCAAAGATGGCTTGCGTTGTCTCTGCACCGCTATCGTCGACCAGAGGGCCAAGCGCGTTCTGCGTGGACGGCAACTGCGTGAGCCGCTCTCGCTTGTCCCGTTGGACAGCAGTCGCCAGCACTTCACGCCCATCCGCTCCGATTATTGCGCCCGGTGAAGACGCCGATGCCTGCGCTGCATCCACGACCACGCCCCACCTTTTCGGCAAATAGAGCGGCAGCGAGGTGATGCGAACGGTCTCCCCTGGTTGCCAGCGATCAGGTGGATACCAGACCAGCGCCGACGGCAAAATATCGGTCAGACTCCCGACCGTGTCGCCGGCAGGGCTGCGGACCTCCAGGTACGGCATGTCTGATGCCGCGTTGAAGTCTTCCCCGACAACCCACAGCCCTGTCAGTTTGGTCTGGCGCCAGCGCGGCCAGTCGTCGATCTCTACCCCGGTGAAGGTGAGCGGTTTACTGGCAGGCCCGGCTGTTGGTTCGGCAGAGGGCCCGGAGGCGCGGGCAAATGTGTAGAAATTGTCTGGGATTTCCTTCTCTGACGACTCAGTCGAGAGCAACAGGAATCCATCGCCTGCATCGACCACGCCCCAATTGCCGGCCAGCATCTCATCGACACGCGCCTTGAGATCGCCTGGGGCCATGTCGGTGTTGGTGGTCACGTCGAGCAATGCCCATTGGGCAGGCACGGGCGAATCCAGGCCCAGCGGAAACTGGTAGACATACTGTCGATGACTCAGGTGTGGATGGACGGCTGCCGTGGCTGTCACGGCTGCGTCGTTCGGAATCAGGGCAAGGTAGGTCGCCAGTTGCTGGTGATGCTCTGTGATGGGCGGACGATCGTAGCGTGCGCCCAATGGGCCGCGTCCATGTTGCAGATAGCTCCATCCCGCCCAGCAGAGGATCCAGCCGGCCAACACAACGGTCACCAAAGGCCGAAGCGCCGTACGCGAGTTGGTGAGCATTGCCGCAGCGGCCATCGTGCCCCTGCCGGCAGCCGGCATCTGCTGGAAACTCGCCGAACTACCATCCGCCTGTTTGGCCAACCATCGCCACAGTCGACCCAGCCCGTAGGTGGCTGCCACGGCAAAATAGGGAATCAGCGGCGCACTATAATGAAAGTCGCCATAGTATTGGGCCGGATACGCGCTCAATAAGTTGGCCAGCAACACGGGCAATGACAACAGTAGAATCTCCGGCGCCAGCAGCGACAAGAAGCCGAAGGGCGCCAGCAAACCGATCAGATAGTCGACTCGTGCCGGCTCGGTCGCGATATCCCAGACAAGGCCCGGCTGGGTGAAGAAGCTCGTGAAAATGTCCAGGGGTGCGTCGCCCAGTGCACCATAGCGCTGGAAGTAGCCACTCTCGGCCACGCCGTAGACATCTGCTGCATAGGCGGGGACGATGACAAACGTCGCAACGACGAACCAGGCCAGGGAGAGGATTGTGACGAAAGCACCGGCTAGTAGGCCCGAAGATTGAAGACCGAATACCGAAGACCGAGAATGCCCCCGACGTATCGGATGCTTGACCTTCGATCATTGCTCTTAGAACCGCCCAAAGACCGAGCCCCGCGGCCAACAACGCCATCTCCTCTTTGACGCTTGCGACCAGCAGGGCGGCGGCCGTGAACTGTCCCCAGCGTTTGGCGTCAACGGCCCAAAATGCCCAGAGGATCAACGGCACTGCGAGTGGCGCGGCATGAAACTCGGTCAGCAGAGCGGACTGGAGTTGGGGTGTCAGTAGGTAGGCCGCTGCCAGCGACAGCGCCAGCGGACGCGTCAAATTGCGCAGTGGCTCCAAGTGCCAGATCTGGGACCGTTCCTGGGGCGTCAATAGTTTTTCGAATTGGCGCACTGAGAGCTCGTAGAGGATCCATGCGCCAATGGCGACGGCAATGGCCTGTAGCAGCAAGAGGACGCGTACATCGTTCCATAGCCAGAAGATGGGGCTGATGAAGACCAGCATCGGCTCGACATGGTCTGTCAGGCGTGTGGCAACGAAACCATTGTCGGTCTGCTCAAGAAAGCGGCCGCGGCTGCTATTCCAAACGGCCTGGTCGATCTGGCCAAGATCGGCCTTGTGGGTGCGCATACCCGCGTGGATGTTAGCGGCCAATCCGTAGAACGTGACTATATATATAGTCACCAACAGAAAGAGCAGCAGACGGTAGGGGTCAAGCCGTGTCGCGATCCATGTGCGCATGATGACTAGGCGAGGCTATCTGCGACGGCCGAAGCCACACGCTTGACATCAGCTTTGCAGAGCATGGGATGCATGGGCAAAGAGACGATCTCCATTGCAAGACGTTCCGTCTCAGCAAGCGGCGAGGCTGTCCGGGCATGGTTGGCATAGGCCGGCATCAAATGGACCGGCACTGGATAGTGGATGCCGGTCCCGATGCCGACCGCCTTCAGATCGGCCATCAGCTGATCTCGATGGGGCGTGCGTACAACATAGAGGTGATAGACAGGGTCCGTGTTGGAAGATGGACTTGGCTTGATGACTGATTCTGGCAATCGACGGTCGTAGATGGCGGCCAGGTCTCTGCGCCGCCGATTCCAGTCGTCCAGATGGGCCAGCTTCACGCGTAGGATGGCGGCCTGAATCTCATCCAGCCGACTGTTGACGCCTTCTTCCTGCGAAACGTAGCGAGACTCCGCCGTCCAACCATATTGGCGCAGCCTGCGAATCCGCGCCAGCAACGCCTCGTCATTGCCGATGACGGCGCCGCCGTCGCCGATGGCGCCCAGATTTTTGGTGGGGTAGAAGGAGAAGCAGCCCAGGTCACCCATAGAGCCGACGATCTTGCCGCGATAGCGTGCGCCATGGGCCTGTGCGCAATCCTCGATCACACGTGCTCCGGCCTCATGTGCAATCGCCAGAATGGCATCCATGTCCGCGGGTTGGCCGTAGATGTGGACCGGCACGATGGCCTTGGTCTCCGCCGTGACAGCCGCGGCCAGGCCATCCACTGACATCGTGTAGCTGCCCGGATCGACATCGACCAGCACCGGCGTGGCTCCGGTCAGGCGAATGGCCGCCACCGTTGCAACCGCTGTGTGCGACACCGTGATGACTTCGTCGCCGGGACCGACGTCGCAGGCACGCAGTGCCAGAAAGAGCGCGTCGGTGCCCGAGTTGACGCCGACGCAACCCGCCACGCCGTTGTAGTCGGCAAACTCCTCTTCGAACGCTGAGACTTCACTGCCGAGGATGTACCAGCCGCTGGCCAGCACGCGTTGAACCGCCGTGTCGATTTCGGTCAACAGGGCGTTGGTTTGGGCCTTGAGGTCTTGCAATGGGATAGGTGTCGTCACGGCTCTTCCTATTTTGACGATTGATGACTTTGCTGCAAAAAGAGTAATTTGCCACAGATAAATGGATGATACTCACGGATGACTCCGCTGCAAAAACAACAATTCAGATGCAGATGGAAAAAGCTCTTCCTCTGTGTACCTCTGTGCTTCCTCCGTGTCTCTGTGTTGAAAGAACTAGATCTTGCGGGCAATATCCCCGGCTTTGATCGTGCCGGCCTGAACGACCTTGGCATTGATGCCGCGCAGATGTAGTTCCTTACCGACCCCGGTGTTGACGAATTTGACCGCGTCCACGCCAAAGCGTTGGGCGAACTTCTTGCAACCGGTGTGGGGAATGGCGGTTACCTCGATCACGGCAGAGCCAATGGCCAGTCTGCTGCCGGTGGGCAAATTGTCGTCGCTTAGGTCGATGTCGATCAAGAGCTGATCGCCTACCAGCTTGCGTCGATCGGCGTCGACGGCCACTAGCGCCGCAGCGCGCGCGTTCATGATGTTGAGCTGGGTGTCCGGGTCGTCGGCGCTGGCACGCTCGCACCAGTTGTCGCCGACAAGGCCAAACTTCGGGTCGAGTTCTCCTGTTGCCAACACCTCACGCTCATTCGTCTGCGGCCGGCGCACGATCATAACCACCTCGCCTGCGTCTCTGGGCGACTGGCGAATGGTCTTCAGCCCGGCCTCAAGTTCTTCCTGTGTCAGATGTACGACTTCCTGCATTGTTCGTCTCCTCCAATATTCTCGGGCTGATATTTGCCCATGCTGCCCAAAGGCCGTAGTGGCAGGGCATTCCCCTAAGGCGATTTGAAAGAACCGATTGAACCATTTGAAGAGACCCTGATTCTACACATCGATCTGGTGGGAATTCCCTATCCTCCGCAGCTCCATGCCGCAGATCCTGCGGGAGTAGGCGGACAAGGCATTCCCTAGGGTCTCTTTCGTCTATCTTGTGGCCGTTTCATTGGGCGCTTCTTGGTCAAGATACAGATTGGCAGGGAACGCCTTGTCCCTACCAGTAGTGCGTACGATTGATCCTCACATAGTCTATCATGCGTGCTAGGCCATCTTCCAATGGCGTTGTCGGCTGCCAACCCAGCGTTTCTTGAATGCGGGCATAGCTGGAATAGACATCTCCGACATCGATCTTCTTGCGGGCCTCGGGCCACGGCACAAGCTTGACACTGCCGCTGCCCGCGATCTCGATGATCAGGTGGGTCAGCTCCAGCAAGCTGATGGGGCGTGGCCCGCCCAAATTGTAGACATGGCCGTCGACCGCATCGGAGGCGCCCGCGCGGAGAAAAGCGTCGACCACGTCGTCGACGTATGTGAGGTCGCGCAGTTGCTGCCCGTCGCCGTAGAGCTGGATCTCTTTGTCTTCAACGGCCAGGCGCACAAACCAGGCGATGAACCCCTGGCGGTTGTGGGCCATCAACTGACGCGGGCCGTAGGTGTTGGTCAGCCGCAGCGACGTGGTGCGCAGGCCATAGGCGTTGTGATAGACGATGTGGTAGGACTCGCCCGCCAACTTGTTGACACCGTTGACGTCGGTGGGGCGCTGGCGATGTTCCTCATCCAGCGGCAAATAGGCCGGTTTGCCGTACTGCTGTCGCGTGCCGGCATAGACGACCTTGACGTCCGGATTTTCATGGCGGCAGGCTTCAAGAATCGAGAGCTGGCTGCGCGCGTTGATCTCCAGATCGCTGAAGGGATCGGTCATCGAGTCCATGTGGCTGACCTGGCCGGCCAGGTTGAAGATCACATCCTGGCCCTGCACCAGGGCGCGCATGGAGAACGGATCGCGCACGTCGGCGATGTTGAGGGACAGCCGATCTTCATAGCCGTCGATGTTGAAGCGGTTGCCGCCGTAGTCAGTGATCAGCGAATCAACCAACGTGACGCGTGCGCCCAGATCGACCAGTCGCCGCGCCAGGTTGGAGCCGATGAAACCCAGGCCGCCGGTGATCAGGATGGTACGGTTGGTGTAGGTATTAAGGTAGGACATAGAGTGATGCATTATTGAGGCGTCAGACCGAGGCTAATGGCAATAGCATTGTCGACCTTCTGCATTACATCGTGACTTACATGGCCCCAATATTCGCCAAGACGAGATTTGTCCACTGTCAGAAGCTGATTTAGAAGGATCAACGAATTGCCTCGAAGTCCGCCATCGGGAGCCTCGACTGCTACCTGAACGGGAAATCTTGTCTGCTCTCCTGTCGTGATAGCGGCTACGATAATGGTAGGGCCAAAGTGGTTTCCGATGTCGTTCTGGATGACAAGCGCAGGTCGTATCTTGCCCTGTTCCGATCCGCGAGAGGGATCGAAGTCAACGGAGAAGATGTCACCTCTTCGTACCTCTCGCGGTCGGCGGTGTTGCGCCATCTTACTCATCCTCATCTTTCACGTCATGGGCGGGCACGAACCGTTCCCACGCCTCCTGGCCAAGCGGCATCCATTCGGCCGCAATGGTGGCCGATTCCTTGGCTGTTGCCTGATAGCCGGCAATCAGTTCCTCGCGTAGAATTCTCTTCTCCTCTTGTTCTATGAAGTAGCGGATTGCCTTCGCGACGTATTTGCTTCGGCCCCGCGGCGGAGCAAGTATTCGGACCGTGTCCATCAAGTCTTGGGGCAGAGTCAGCGTCACTTTTTCGGTTGTCGCCATGTTTTCGCCTCCCAAAATACGTTCAAGTGTTCGTGTTATTTGTATGTGTGAATTGTATGGTGTTTTAGTGGTTTTGGCAAGGGTGGGGTTTTACCAAGATTTGGGGTGATGGTGACATTGGCGGAATATCGGTCGTGCCAGTTGACGATGACTTCAGCACGATCAGCTGGCCCAGCCAAAGCCCGGCCAGCAGGTTGATGGTGAGATCGACAGCGGCGCCAATCAACGCGCCGACGATGGCGTAGATGGCTCTCACTGAGCAGAACCTCGACAGATGGACTCGATCCGCTCCCCGTAGATCTCGTTTCGGTTGAAGCGGCCGATCGGTTTCTGTTGGTTTCGTTTGTGGGCCATACGGAAGAGCGCTTCCAACTGGTGTCTGTGTTCGTTGAAAAGCTGGGACTGGTTGTTTGCTTTGGCGGTAGGATCGTGGCCGTTGTCTGGTTCTTTGTTCATAGGTGCAGAATAGCACAGGGGCAGACATTTGTCCGTCAACACATTCTCCAAATACTGTTGATACGACTTCTCCACCGACGCCTCCAACTCGGCGTCCAGGTCATAATAGTGTGCCACCTGCAGCGCACAGCGGATCACGTCCTGCACTTCCTTGGCCAGCGCCAAACGATCCGGCCCGCCGTGCTTGGCCCGCTTGACACCGCTGTCCTCGAAGTGGTTGATCTGTGCGGCCAGTTCGCCGGCTTCCTCCAACAAGACGCGTGGCGATCTCGAACGGATTGTCGGCGTCGCCAAATGCCGTACGCAGCCCTTCGTTGATGGCTGTGATCTTCTCCAACAGGGTGATGTCTGTCATCGCAGTTTCCTTCATTTGCCACAGATGAACGCAGATGACGGTACGGATGGGTCACAGATGATTTAGCTGCTACGACGATGGCGAAGAGTCGGCCCCAAAAATATCTGTGAACATCATTTGTTTATCCGTGTCCATCTGTGGCTGATCTTTTTGTCGCCAAGCGCTCAAAATGATCGATATAGCGACGCGCCAAATGCGGCCAGCCCAGCTCGGTTTCGATGCGCTCACGGCCGGCTGCACCCAACCGTCGGCGCAGATCGGCATCATCGATCAAGGTGACGAGCGCATCTGCCAACGCTTGTGGATCTTGCTCCGGCACCAGGAAGCCGGTCTCGCCGTCGATGATGGCCAGCGGGTTGCCCGCGGCGACCGATCCAACAACGGGTTTGGCGCAGCTCATGGCATCGAGCACGCAGACGTTGAGCCCATCGGCCGGCTTGCTAACCGACGGCATCAGCAGAACATCTGCCATATTATAGTAGGTGCCGATCTCGTCTTTTGGCACGTTTCCGACCCAACGAATGCGGTCTCTGATGCCCAGCGAGGTGGCAAGCTCTTGCCACTCGGCTTGCTGGTCCCCATCGCCCACCATCACGGTGACAATGGGGCATTTTTGCATCCCCGTTGCGGTCATTGCGTGTAGTAGTATATCGAAACCCTTTTTGTGGACCATGCGCCCAACGCAGAGAAGTACCACGGATTCGGGGTCAATGTTGAGGCTCTCACAGAGGGAATCGACGCCTTTTGCAGCGGGCTTCAGCGCTTGTGGATCGGTGCCGTAGATGATCATGTCGAACTTTGCCGGATCTGCGCCGAGGGCGACGATGCTATCGCGCAATGACTCGCTATTGGCGGTCAGAAGGCTGGCCTGCTCGAATGTGAAGCGTGCCATGCGCCGGAAAAGTGCGTTCTTGGCAGCGACTTGCGCATCCGACCCCGGTACAGAAACAACCAGCGGAATGCCCAGGCGTTTGCTGACGACGGCGGCGATGAAGCCATTGGGCAGCAGCCAGTGAGCGTGGAGTACGTCGGGCTTTGTACGCTTTGCTTCACGCATGAGCGTGGCAATGCCGCTGGCGAAAAAGGACGGACTCAGGAAGTAAGTCTCTAGCTGTAGCGCAAGGTCTGACTTCATTGAGCGCATGTAGCCGAGCGTATGCAATCGTTCGGGCCATGCGTACCGATAGAGCCGCAGTGTGACGTCGTCATCAAGCGGGCGGCTGTAGGCCGGGTCGTATGGAGCCCAGACCGTGACCTGCTGATCCTGGGCAACATATTCCTCACAGAGCGCCTCAACGAATGTGCCGCTGAAGTCGCCGGGAAAGCGTGGATAGTTATGGGTCAGAACGCCGATGTGCATGACTGGATTTTAACCGATATGCGATAGAGGGAGAATTTCTGCTGCTTGCTGCTTGCTGCGTGAGGATGAGAATTGCCGATGGTCAATTGTCAACTTTCAATTGTAAGTAGTCTGCTGCTTGCTGCTTGCTGCTTGCTGCTTGCTGCGTGAGGTCTTCGTAGATGTCGGTTTGTCGCAATTAGTCGCTTTTCTGCTTGACAACGCCAGGCAACGATTGATAATCGTTGACGCAGCACGCAGCACGCAGCACGCAGCACGCAGCACGCAGCACGCAGCACGCAGCAGCTCCTCCAATAGAAAATAGGTGGAGCCTTGCGGCCCCACCCATCTTCCATGTGGATGTATATAGATGTTGAGAAAGCTACGGGATACAGACTGGCTCGCCGACAATCACGTACTTGTTGGAGCGGGCTGCAATCTGTGGGATTGGCCATCAGCATTGCGTTGGCAGGTACCATGTACATGGCGCCGATTTCATAGAGGCCTTCGCCCTTCTGCGCCTTGTGGTATTTGCTGCACTGCATGTCCATGCCGCCCATTGCCATGCCGCCGCCCATGCTCATGCTGCCGCCGCTGCTCCAACCGTGAGAAGCTGCTTCCTTGCCGCTCTCGGTGTGGCCAACCTGCTGGTTGACGAAGTCCGGAACCTGGACACAGGCGCCAGGGTGCTTCGGCAGGGTGACGGTGAAGCAGGTGGATGTGTGAGGCAGCCAGCCGTCGACATCGTCGTCTTCACAGACCTTGTAACTGGAGCCAGGGATGCGATAGTCATCAGCCGGGAACTCGAACTTGAAGTTGCCGAGGCCGTCGGTGAAGACGTTGTCAGGCTCGTATCCGCCCTTGCTCGTCGGGTCGGCCTTGATTTCCCACTCGGCCAGGCCATACTTGCCATTGGCGTCAAGCTTCTTGCCTTCGATGCAGAAGCCAGTACCGGCCTGCACATTGGTGAAGTCAACTTCCTGACAGGTGTTGTCAGAAACCGTGACGTCCATGGCATTGGGCGAGACAGCTTCCCAGCCCGGTCGGGTCTCTTCAACCACGGTGTAGGGGCCGTAGGGCAGGTATTCGAACTTCACGGAGCCGGAGGCATCGGTGTAGCCAAACGCTGCCTCGGAACCATCTTTGCGCAGGACGCTGATCTCCCAGCCTGCCAGCGGGAAGTCTTCGGTGAAGAAACCCTCGGTCTCGGTGATAGCCGATGCATCGTCAAACTTGGTCACTTCGATACAGCCGTTGATCAACTCGTTCTTGAAGCGAACGACGTACGAGTATAGGTCATCTACTTGGTCTTCGTCCTGGTCTTCGGCGGACTCAATGTTCAGTTCCATCTTGCCGGTGACCGGAATTACGGGCGAGAATTTGTAGTCAGCATCGTCCGGC
This sequence comes from uncultured Chloroflexia bacterium, assembly GCA_963765875.1. Taxonomy (GTDB): domain Bacteria; phylum Chloroflexota; class Anaerolineae; order Caldilineales; family Caldilineaceae; genus JAWKOK01. The sequence continues at coordinate 238,175 of CAVXYK010000025.1, read as the reverse complement.
GCTTCTTCGGTGAAGATCCAGTGGCCTGGAGTTAGTTCGAAGACAACCTCACCGTTGGCATCGGTTTCGCCTTCATACTCTTCGGCGAAGTAGTTCTTGGGGCCCGGGCTGGCAATGATGTTCCAGTCTTCGAGCAGCTTGTGGTTGGAATCCATCTTGATGGCCAGGACGGAAACGATCTCACGCAGCTTGAAGCGGATTCGGACACATTTGTCAGCGCCATATTCGAAGGGCACAGTCAGGGTCGTCGGTGTCACGCCTTCCCAGTCGCCGATCAGAGGAGCAACTGCATTGCCTTCGGAGTCCGTGTAGGCCTCGGTAAAGACAATCGTAAATTCCCAGTCCTCGGCGATGAGGTTGCCGTCGGCATCGCGGAAGTCTTCATCCTCGAATTCGAACTGGCCTTCCTCATCATCTTCTTCGCTGGGATATGCAACCAGCGGGTCGCCGGCGACGCCGACGGGCAGGGCAGTGACGAACCAGCCCTCTTCGATAACTTCTTCTTCCCAGTCGATGACCAGGCCGTCGACACAGAAGTCGCCGGAGGCTGTCGCTGAGGAAGCGGCATCGGCCGTGAGGGCCGGTACCATCATGACAAGCGCTAGTGCGAGTACGAGCACTAGTTGTAACTTGCCGTTCATCAAACCTTGCTTGGAAAACATTGTAATCTCCTTTTCCCAAATACTGCTTCTAGGGTGTTCGTTCTGATAAGCGATAATGATGTGCAACTTAGGAAGCGGGCCTTTGCGACTTCGTGAGTGTGCCATGTGGCTTCGCTGAGCTATCGGTTCCTGAGTTGCGGTTGTTGTGACGTAGGGCAACCATTTGCCGTACCATCACGCATCCACATCCACTACTGCAATCGGTCAACTCCTTTCTCAACACTAGTAACCTGGCCGCTTAGGATGGGGAGTGCTACTTCGATGTTCCGAAGTTCCGTTCACGTGATTAAATGCTATCACGGCTGATATCGGCTTTCAAGGGGTTGGCGAATGCGCCTAGCATTGGAATGCGAAGTGTCTGTATGACACTATTGAAAAATAGACCGATAGACTGCATGATCTGGGTCTTCAGCTGCGCAAGCGGGTTGATCGATTAGTCGATTTCGCAAACCCATTGGCGACTCAGCCGGAGACTATGCAAGGGCATCTCGAATTGGGGTTGATAAATAGGGCAATCATTCCGTTCTGATGCATAATATGGGTGCAAATCAGATGGGCTGCACATAGCCAGCAGGCCATTGCTGTCTCTTGCTTTCTGCGCTGATACGCTGACATCGGTTCTCGCCCACACAGTTTGGTCAATCGAGGTACATCTTGAGCATTCACCAACGCAAGTCTGATCATATCCGCATCAACCTGGAAGAGGACGTCGACTTCCCGAACTTGACCACCGGCTTGGAAGAACTTCGTCTGGTCCATCAGGCCCTGCCTGAGATCAATTTGGACGAGGTCGATACCACTGTTGATCTATTCGGCAAGAGACTGCGCGCGCCCATTCTGGTCAGTTCCATGACCGGGGGCGCGACGGAGGCCGAACACATCAACCGCAATCTGGCCGTTGCGGCAGAGGAGTGCGGACTGGCAATGGGGGTCGGTAGCCAGCGTGCTGGACTGGAGAAAGGGCACCTGGCCACCACCTTTGACGTACGTTCGGTAGCGCCGAATCTTTTGCTGCTTGCCAACCTGGGAGCCGTACAGCTGAACTACGGCTACACGGCTCAGCAATGTCGCCAGGCCGTCGAGATGATTGAGGCTGATGCGCTGATTCTCCACCTCAATCCGCTGCAGGAAGTCTTGCAGCCAGAGGGGGATTTCAACTGGCGGGGCCTGGTCGAAAAGATCGGTGATGTCTGCACGGAAAGTGATGTGCCAGTCATCATCAAAGAGGTGGGCTGGGGCATCAGCGAACAGGCGGCTCGTCAGCTGATCGAATGTGGCGTCAGCGCCATTGATGTCGCCGGCGCCGGAGGAACATCCTGGAGCCAGGTTGAGATGTATCGAGCGCCCACGCGACGGCAACGCCGGCTGGCCGCCGCCTTTGCAGACTGGGGCATCCCCACAGCGGCCAGTCTGCGTGAAGTCGTCAGGGTGCGAGAGGGGCTGGGGCGGGGTGATGTGCACGCCTTTGCCAGCGGAGGAATTCGCTCGGGCCAGGACATTGCCAAGTGTTTGGCCCTTGGCGCAGATCTGGTCGGTTTGGCCGGGCCATTCCTGAAACGGGCAACTGAATCGGATGAGGCGGTGATCGATGAAATGGGACTGTTAACCGATGAGCTTCGCATAGCGATGTTTTGTTGTGGGGCCGAAAATGTCGCTTCGATGCGTCGATCTGGCGTAATTATCGATGAATATTGAGCCAGTTTTGCGCAATCCTACCTGAATCTTCCAGCAATAATTAGCTGCATTTGACGATTCAGCGCTCAATAATGGGCTCCTATGCTTCAAAATCGACTGATTTTCGGATAGCAATGAAATTCGTGTTCGGTTGCAGATTCGCTGGGTTTTGGCCCATTTCGCCCCTATTCTCCCTGGTTATTTATGATTTCGTGATAGTAAATTGGGGTTAGCGTGACTTTGCTCGATTTCGGCTTTCGGGCGTGAATATCCGCTTATCCCTAGAAATTGGGCCTTGACAGGGCAATTTCGAGAAAAATCCGTCCTGATGTCCAATTGTGCACAGAAAGATCAAAAACAAGCGATAATTCGCATAGTGACAAGGGGTTGTGTTGTGGAATATTCTGATCTTCAGGCCTTCATTGGCGTCTGGCTGCCCAAGCTTGAGGCGCAAATGCGCGGGGAACTCGACAATGATGAAACAGTCTTAGCCGGCTACTATGGCATGCTTCGCTATCATATGGGATGGGCGGATGCAGATTTCAGCGCCAGGGATTATCCAGCAGGCAAGCGTTTGCGACCGATGTTCTGCTTGTTGGCCTGCGCCGAGGTCGGCGGTGATCCCAATGATGCCATCCCGGCCGCCGCAGCGATCGAGCTACTGCACAACTTCTCATTGATCCACGACGACGTAGAGGATGGCGACGAAGTGCGGCGTCACCGGGCAACGGTGTGGACATTGTGGGGCGTGCCTCAGGCCATCAATGCGGGCGACGGCATGTTCTCCATTGCCTTTGCTGCAATTCAGCGGATGTATCCACGCGGTGTTGACGCCAGGCTCACCTTAGAGTCATTGCGGATTTTTACCGATACCTGTACTGCCCTTACCGAAGGCCAATTCCTGGATATCGGCTTTGAGCAACGTGATGATGTCACGGTGGATGAATACCTGCGGATGATCGACGGCAAGACCGCTGCCCTCATCGGCGCCGGCATTTCAATCGGCACGATCATCGGTAGAGGCACGCTTGCACAGCAAGAATCGTTGGGGCATTTCGGTCGTTCGCTTGGGTTGGCTTTTCAGATCCAGGATGACATTCTGGGGATCTGGGGTGATCCGGAGGTCACCGGGAAAGCGGCCGGGAACGATATTCTACGCCAGAAGAAGAGCCTGCCGTTACTCTATGCGCTGAACCATGATAGCGTGGGACCTCGGCTCAGAGCACTATTCGCCGACGATTTCGGCGCGCCGCAGGTACCCCAGGCGATGCGATTGCTCGATGAGGCCGGCGCAAGAGAATACGCTGAAGCACAGATGTTCGCTCATCATGAATCGGGTGTCGTTGCGATCGAAGATGCCCTTGGCGACCGGGCTGCAACGTCGGCGCTTCGGGCACTGGCTGACAGTCTGCTTAATCGCACGGCGTAGCGGTCGCCGTAGGGTGAAGGGGTGAAGGGGTGAAAGGGTGAAAGGGGATCTATTATGAGAAACGTCTTCACCCCCTCACCTTGTCACCCCCTCACCTTGTCACCTCTTCTCCGCACCATTGTCTCCATCAAATGCTCTAGCGTTACGCTCGGCTCTTCACACGTTCCGCAATGTACGGGAGAGGCCTGAATGATCGTCGAATGAGGGGCCACAAGCCAATGGAAGGCGTCGGCCTGGCCCATCTCTCCAACCGGTCCTGCCCCCGCACAAAGGTGAGGAATGCTGTCGAGATGTCGGCGAACTTCGTCAATATCCAGTTCCGGAGCAATGGCACGCAGTCGATTTTCGTCGATTTCAATCTTTGCCGCTAGGAAACACTGCGTCCGACAGAAGAGCACGACGCCTACGTTGATGAATTCGCCGCGGTCAACCCTGGGCACGAGCCGGATGAGTGCATAATCATACGAGGTTGTGGGCATTGATGGCCTCCTCGACGAAGAAGTCGGCTGCGTCCCGACGAGCTTTCAGGTAGTCGACATAGGCTGTTCGATTGGTATCCGGTCTGTCAAATTGCTCTTCCTCTAGCAGCCAGACATCCGGAACAGTCTCAACGATTGACGCCAGTACTTCATCCGTCAACAAGGGACGTAGCCGTTCATCGGATGCCCGTAGCTGGTCCGCCAAGCTCAGCAACGTATGTTGTTTTGTGAAGCTGAATGGGCTGCGGCTGCGCTCAAGATAGTCTCCCCAGTCGTGATGGAAGTAGAGCGACGCGCCATGATCGATCAGCCAAAGGTCATCATCCCAAATCAACATGTTGACGTTGCGTGCCGTTCGGTCGACGTTGGTGATATAGGCATCGAACCAGACGATGTCCGAAGCCAGTTCCGTAGTCAGCGGCGGCTCAGTCAGCGGATTGTACGCCAACGCGCTGGGCAGATAACGCATGCCTAGATTCAGTCCAACGCTGGCCTGTAGAAGATCCTGGATCTCGGGGTCCGGCTCGGATCGCCCAAGCTGACCATCCATCTCCATGAAGACCAACTCCGGCGTTTGAAAGCCTAGGGACTGAGCTATCTGGCCGCCGATGAGTTCAGCGATTAGCGCTTTTGGCCCTTGGCCAGCACCGACAAACTTCATAACATAGAGCTCTCCGTCATCTGCCTCAACGACTGCGGGCAGTGAGCCGCCTTCGCGCAGCGGCGTCACGTAACGGGTTGCTTGGATCTTACGGAGTCTTTTCATAAACGACCTGATCGTCCTCGATTTTCGGCTAATTTTCCTCGAATGCACACGGCGTATATAGTAAAATGCACACGGCGTATATGGTAAGTAGTATATATGAAGCGGTTAGGGTACATGCAAGTCTGCCGACGGTCAACCATATGATAGCTGTCCAATGCTTTCGATTTTCGCCGTGATCTGCTTGAGTTCGTTGACAGTAACAGGCCCAAGTGAAGAACCGAGAGGAGTGAATGATGACACATACCGAATCCGCGATTGTGTTGCCGACCGGCTACTCTATGCGACCGGTTCAAGCCGCTGATCTTCAGGCTTGTTTTGAGTTGATCAATCTCTGTGGTCGAGCTCAGACAGGCCGAGACGATTTGACGCTCGACCAACTACGCAGCGAATGGAGCGCGCCCGGCGTCGATCCCGGCGCTCAAATGCGATTGGTTGAAGATTCACATGGACGTATCGTCGGCTACATCGAAGTGTGGGATCACGATAACCCACCCGTCGACATGTGGGTTTGGGGCCGCGTGCATCCCGAGTTTGAAGGGCGTGGCATCGGCACGGCGCTAATGTCTTGGGCGCAGCAGCGAGCCCGAAAGGCAATTGACCGCTGCCCGCCCGAGGCACGTGTCATCATTCGATCCGGCGCGCACACCACCCATGTGCCGACCTACACGCTGTTTGAGGATCTGGGCATGACGCCGGTTCGTCACTTCTGGCGTATGCATATTGCCTTCGACGATACGCCCCCCGTTGAGCCGGTCTGGCCCGACGGGCTGACCGTCCGCACCTATCGACACCCTCAAGATCTGGAGCCCACGATTCGAGCGGACACGGAGGCCTTTCGAGATCATTGGGGTTTCATCGAACGGCTGCATGACGACGAGATTGTCAAATGGCGCCACTGGATCGAGAGTGATCCACAGTTTGATCAGGAACTCTGGTTTCTGGCAATGGACGGCAAAGAGATCGCCGGACTCTGCCTCTGTAACCCCACCGATTGGTCGATGCCGGGGTATGGCCATGTGTCGAGTCTGGGCGTGCTTCTTCCCTGGCGAAAACAGGGTCTTGGGACCGCGCTGTTGCATTACGCTTTCGGCGAAATGTTTCGGCGCGGGAAATCAGGCGTCTCCCTGGGCGTCGATGCCGAGAGCATCACAGGGGCCACGCGGCTCTATGAGCGGGTGGGTATGTTCGTCGATCAACAGCGAGTCGTCTATGAGTTGGAGCTGCGTCGTGGCGTCGATCTGACCAACACGGGGTGAGTTGATCAATCCATCGAAGTAATCCAGTCTGTCCATTCGGGAACCATGAGCCTGCACGGGCGACAAGAGAGGGCGACCACAAGGGTCGCCCGTACGATGTTATGGTTCCTGAATGGAGCAAGCCCCATTCATCGAAAAAGATCAGCGAAAATCCGCCGAATCCGTCTAATCCGCGTTCTATCGGAAATCGGGTTGAGATGACAGGGCAGGCTATCTGATCGCAGCATCTCGCAGCAGATCCGGGTCGATACGCGTCTTTTCGACATCGGCAAGGCAGATGTAGCCATCGACAATGGGCAGCGGTTCGGATAGAATATCTTCTTTGAGTTTGAGGAAGAACGATAGCTCGGATGGGTGGTCGATGCCGGGCTTGGCCGCGAAGAGCGCAGCACGCGCCGCGCCGATGCCGCTGCCTGCATTTGAGCCGATCATCACGCCCTTGCCCGCGTCGTTCACCAGCTTGAGCATGGCTGTGGATTCGCTGTAACCCGTGCGCGGTGTCTTGATGTTGAGGATGTCGAACGTGTTTAGCGCCAGTTCCCGACGCAGATCACGCAACGTGAAGCAACTATCGTCGCCGATGATCGGCAGGGCCTGAGCATATTGTAGCTCTGCTCGCTCCCGCATCAGTTCAACAGGCAGCGGCTCTTCACAATAGAGAAAACCCAACTCTCGCAACTGGCTGAGCCGTTCGGTCGCATTCTCCGCCAGGAAGCATTCGTTGGCGTCGGCGTAGAAGCGCATGTCGTTTGGCAGTGCTTCCTGCAATGCCCTGATTCGCTCGATGTCAACGTGCCAGTTCCGGCCAACCTTGACCTTCAACACTCGCACGCCTTGCGCATAGACACGTTCCGCCTCTGCCAAGCCTGTGTCAAGATCGCCGATTCCCAGGATGTAGCTCACCGGCACACGTGCCTGGCTTGCCCCGATTTGCTGTGAGAGCGAAATGCCTTTGTGTTGGGCAATCGCCGCCTGCACCGCCATATCGATGGCGCCTATGGCCGTGTAGTTGTACTTGACTTCATGCAGTCGCTGCACTGCGGCATTGGGCTGCCGGCCCACTGTTCTCGGCGCCAGTTCCTGCTCGATGATGCCGACGATACTTTGGGCTGTTTCGCCGTAGATGGTTGGGCGTGGCGGTGCTTCGGCTACGCCGCTGCTGCCGTCAGCCAAGATGACTTCAACCAGCACATGGCGAATTACGCTCAGGCTGCTGCTCTGCCCCCAGCGCAACGTACCATGCATTGGGAGCTGAAAGACTGTTGTGTTGATGGCCGAGATCGACGGCAGCATTTCATCGGTCTGCATCCTAAATATCCAGCTTCTCGCTGATCCGAATTGCCGCTTCCTCCGGCGATCTTAGGGCCGTGTCAACTTCCACAGAACGGAAGGGGGCAAGCTCTGCCACAGCCGCACGCGTCGCCGCTGGATCGTAGTTGCGCCGTTCCTCGATTATGATGCGTAGCTTGGCAGTCAGGTCATCGGCGGCCACACCCTGTTGATTCACCAAGGCCAAGAGCCGTGATTCCTCTGCTGAGCTGAAGACCTTGCTTGCTTCGGCCAGTCCCAGATCGGCAAAACTCGTCAGTTCACCCTCGGATATTCCTTCGCCGGTCGGCCCAAGCTCGATCTGATCGAAGGCGTCGTTGCGTCCGAGCAGCCGTTGCACACGCACCACGTCCGGTGTAATCAGTACGACAAAGCGAGCCAGAGGCAGCACTTCGATAGCATACTTGACTTCGTTGACCCCGCGCAGGCCATCGAAAAGGATCAGGCCGGGATGTTTCTCCGGATCGATGGAGAGCCCTGTCAGGGCGTGGGCCATGCCGCCGGGGTTCGCCTCCCGATAGCGTCGTGTGTAGTCGAAGCGTTGGGTACGGTCGGTGACCGGGGATACCGGCTCGCCGGCTGCGAACTGCATGGGCGCGATAATCATATGGTCGGTAAGCGTGCGCCGATTGGGCAGTAGGGTGAACTCGAAGATCTCTGCCAGGGCATCGAGCGTAGTCGATTTGCCGACGCCGGTTACGCCGATCAGAATTGTCAACGGCAGATCGGCGATGCCGTACCAATCGGCAGGCCGTTTTGGGCCGGAACCGATGCCCGGCACAAATTCGAAAAAGGTCTCGTCCGTCACAGGTCGTTTTGTCCTTGCTCTCTGTTTGTCTTGCGGTCAGTCTTGTCGTTGATGACGCTGCTTAGTCCATACGCAACGTCGGCGGGATCAGCGCGCTGTCGATCACGTGGATGACGCCATTGGGCGTTTCGATCTCTGCTGAAATAACGCCCGTACCATTGATGGTCAGTGCCTCACCCTCCGTTGAGAAGGTCAGTTCGTCGCCCAGAAGGGATGTCGCTGTCCCCATCTCCGCAATTTCCCCGGCCGTGAGCGCTCCCTCGACCACATGGTAGAGCAGCAGATCGAAGAGGAGATCGGCGTCCTCTGCGACCTGGGAATCGAGCGCATCAAACGCCGCATTTGTGGGCGCAAAGAGCGTGTACGGACCATCGCTGCTCAGCTTCTCGACCAGGTCGGCTTCGACGATGGCCTGAGAGAGCGTTGACAGATTGTCCATCGTCGCTACGCGCTCAACGATATTGGCGGCGTCGGCCGGGGCCGGCGTCGGTGTCGGTGTTTCCACTTCTGCGACAGGCGTATCGGTTACAGGGATTGTTGTCGCTGTGGGCGGATTGGGCGTAGGCGGCTCTGGTGTGGGTGTCTCGCGGCAGGCGGCCAGCAATAGCAGCAACACGACAAGTGCGGCGAAAATTGGCGTAGAGCGTTTCATATCCAGCCTCCTTGGTAAAACAGATCCAAATTGCAGCGAACTGCTTTGATTATACGCTCCTTCGGTCATGGGTGACAAGCGACTGCCCCGGACCAGGTGTATTGGAGGCGCTGGGCGGTTGCTACGTGTCGGGGACAGTCCAATCTGACCTGGCTATGCAAACACCCTCCGGACCGTCCCCGGCACGTTCTTGCCCCGAATATGAATTGCACCCTAAGGCCGCGAATCTCTAGGAACGTGCGCTCAAACTATGGTAGAATGCGAACAGGTGTCTGACGCCGAGCCTGGGGTGTTTCACCCTTGTCACTTGGATCCGTCACGGCATGAAGAACAGAGCATGAAGAGATAGTGAATCGAGCATGGAAGAGTTTCAGGACACGCTTCAACAGTTCTTGGAGAGTTTCAATCCGAATCAGTTTCCATCGGTTGATCGTATTATTCAATCGATGGATCCGGTTGCCTGGACTTTGGTCTTCTTGCTGGCCGGCGCCGTGGTACTCGGCGTCTTTTTTAGTCTGAGCACCCGGCAGTCCTACTTGCAGACGGAAGAGGTCGAGTCGTCGCCCGATGTGACGCTGGCCAAATTGAAGCAAGATCCGACCCAGTTGCCGCCGTTGTCGATCGTCAGCCGCCTGGGGGCCGAGGCCACATTGGAGTTGCTGGAGTACGGCGATCAAGTGCCGACGAATGAGTGGCGCTATCGGTGGGGTGCGGTGCGCGAGCAACTGCTCTATCTTCTGAGCAAGCAAAATGCATTCGGCCCGACCTATGCCCTGGCAAGGTATTATCGCAGTGAGGACAGCCACGAGCCGGATACGCTGCGTATCCGACGTACGGCGCTGATTCATAAACTGGGCGTGCTCTGCTACCTGGATCCGGATGCCAACGACAACCCGGCGACATTGCGTGTGCGGGTTCATCCGGCAGAGGTCCAGGGTGATCTCGGGTTTGACGGCGAGTCCCTCTGGCTGTTGCCGGATGAACCCGCGCCGACGCCAGTAGGTCCATTGGTTGAACTGGATCCGGTGGAGTTTCGTACCTTGCAGGATGCGGAGATCCAAGTTCATATTCGTCGCTCGCCGACTGTTGGCGGCGGTTTTCGATTGCACCTGATCAAACGGCGCAAAATGTGGGTTGTGGTGGATGAACAGGTCGATTGGGTTGGCTAAATGAATGAGCTCGCATTGAGCATCACCGATTTGCTGGTCTTCGCCAACAAGGCCATGGCGTCGATTTTGGTGATTCTTGCCTTTTCGTTGTTGGCATATGCCTTTGTCTATAATTTCAGGTCATGGGTTGCACGCGCATTCGCGCTTTTGTTGGCCTGCGTCATGGTCACCTATGCCGGTGACGTTGCATTGAGCAGGGAGATCAGCGCAGAGTCTGCCGATCGCTGGCTCCGCTTCCAATGGCTGGGCATTGCCATGTTGCCGGCCGCATATTATCTCTTCTCGTTGGCCGTGTTGCGCACAACCAACTATCGCCTCAGGCTACGTCGCTGGGCGGGACTGGCCGCACTCATTTTGTCGGTCTTGAGCGCGCTAAGCGCAGTGGTGGGCGGCCAGATCGTAGGCGACCTGGTCTATATGCCGCCATTGAGCTATCTAGAGGCCGGGCCCCATTTCTGGTTCTTTGTCGTCTTCTTTTCCTTGACATCGCTACTGGCGTTTCGTAATGTCTGGAAGGCCCGGCAACGCTGTATCACCGAGGTCAGCCGGCGGCGCATGAGTTATATTCTGATCGGCTTCGTCGGGCCAGGGCTGGGCGCGTTTCCCTATCTGATCACGCTGAGTCGGTTCAGCGTCGACGCCGGTGCCAGTGCCAGCGTCTGGATTCTAATGTTGTCCCTGCTGGTCAACATTGCTGTGGCGGGCATGCTCATTCTGATGAGCTATACGGTGGCCTATTTCGGCGTGCTTACGCCCGACCGAGTTGTGCGTTATCGGCTTATTCGTTTCTTCATGCGCGGTCCCGTTGTCGCCATTCTAGTGATCTTGGCCGTCCAGACTGTGCCGACCGTGGAACAGATTTTCCGGTTGCCGCCCGATGTCGCCCTCTACAGCGTCATCACCGCTGTCATCGTCTGTAGTCAGCTTCTACTCAGCATGACCAAGACATTTGTGGACCGCTTGGTCTATCGTGAGGACCGCACAGAGATCGCATGGCTGCGTGAGTTGGATCGCCGGCTGCTGGCCACCACGGATGTGCGCCAGTTTCTGCAGAACAGCGTGGCTGCACTCTGCGAATTGCTTCAGGTCCCGTCCGGATTCGTGGCTGCCGTCGTCGGCCCCGATCTGATTCTCGAGGCGGTCGTCGGCTCCGAGGATGTCCGCGATGAGGTCAAGGAGTCGTCAGGCTGGACGAACGCCCTAAATCAAGCGCTGCGTCAGTCCGATCCTTGGCAGCCCGTCTACCATGAAGATTTTTGGATCTGGCCATTGCTTGAACCTGCTGCGAGTGCAGATGAGCGGCGCCTGCTCGGCATGCTGGGCGTCAGGGCGCGAACCAAGACGCCCATATTGGCCCAGGACGAGACGGACGCGTTGGAGACCATGATCGATCGTATCGCACGCGCACTCTCGGATCGTCGTCTGCAGCAGGGGGTCTTCGCTTCACTGCGACGTATCATCCCTGACATTGATCGCATTCAACAGCTGCGTGGAATCGTCCCCTACACCGGCGTGGACAGTGACGAAACGCCGACTGATGCGCTGCTCAATCCAAGCCCGATCCACAGCCCCGAGTTTGAGGCATGGGTGAAGGATGCGCTGAGCCATTATTGGGGTGGACCGAAGTTGACCCGTAGCCCGCTGGTGCAGTTGCGCCTGGTCAATGAAACGCTGGAGAATGCCGAGGATGATCCGACTAAGGCGCTGCGCCTGGTGCTGGGCAATGCAGTTGAGCGTCTGCGCCCTGATGGGAAGCCCAACCTGAGCGCGCCGGAATGGCTGCTTTATAACATTCTTGAGATGCGTTTTATTCAAGGCCGCAAGGTGCGCGAGATTGCCGATCGACTGGCAATGAGTGAAAGTGATCTCTATCGAAAACAGCGTATTGCCATCGGTCAGGTCGCAAGAGTGCTTTCCGAGATGGAGCAGGACAATGCCATTGAGCGAAACACGGGCGACATCAAGGATGGCGGCGCAAACGGCGACGCCGACACGCTGGCGATCAATTCTGAACCGAATGACCTTGTGCTTTCGGCTGATTGCGCAAGACGCCAATGACGCTGATCACCGAGAGACGTGCTGCTAGTAAAGAGCGATCGAAGTGCACGGTAAGTTGCGAAACTGCTGCAGATGGGTCAACGAGCTAAATCTCGAACAACTCTATCAAAGCCAACTCTGATCAACTACCCTGAAACCCACTGTCTATGGCTAAACGAACCCGATCCGACTCTCCCGACTGGACTGACATGGTCCAGGAACTGCGCGACTCGTTCAGTATTGAAATTGTTGGACTTGTCATACTCATTTTTGGCGTTCTAGCGCTGTTGAGTTTGCGCAGCGACGAGCCATGGCTAAGGGCCATGCTCGGCTGGGCGGCATTCCCATTTGCTGCGACGTTGATTGTATTGGGCACAGTGATGATGCTGCGCCGCTACGCTGGTTACTGGAGCGCAGAGGCCCTTGTCGGCGCTGAGTTGGTACTCATCTGTGCCCTGGGGATGACCTTTCTGTTAAACAACGATACGGTCGACTGGATTGCGCACTCTGATGGTCTTGACGGTGGTGTCTTCGGCTGGGCAATCGGTAACCTGCTGGCTGCCAGCCTTGGGTGGTGGCCCGCGTTTATCCTGTTGCTCGCGTTGACGCTCATGGGCATCTTTCTACTGATTCGATACACGCCGGCAATCTACGGCGTCCACTATGCAGGCAGGCTTGTGCCGGTCGTGCCCGTCCTTTGGTCGGCGCTGATCGATGCCCTGCCCAAGGGGCAACCTCATCCAGACTCTCCGCCGGACTCCATGCTGCCGGTGCAGAGCACTGCGAGTTTCGTTCCCGCCACTGAGCGCGCAGCCGACGTGCCGGTGCAGACGAAGAAACGCCGAACCAGGCCGGCCGGGAAGAAGGGCAAGACCCCGCTGCCGACAAAGACCAAGAAGAAACAAGCCGCGCCCAGGCCATTGCGCAGCGCAGAGCACCTGCCACCCATGGATCTGCTCTCTCCGGATTCGGGCGAATACAGCAACATTGATGTCAGCGCGCAGGAAGAACTCATCGAGTCAACCTTGGATGACTTCAATGTTCCAGTCAAGGTCGTGCATGTAGAATCCGGTCCAACTGTGACCCAATTCGGCGTTGAACCGCTCTATCTGGAACGAGGTGGGCAGCGGCGCAAGGTACGTGTGAATCGTATCGTCTCATTGGCCGACGATCTGGCCTTGGCGCTGGCTGCACCTGCGGTGCGCATCGAGGCGCCCGTGCCGGGACGTCCCTATGTCGGAATCGAGGTCCCCGATCTCGAAAAGACCGATGTCGGCCTACGCGATCTCTTAGAGAGCCGGGAGATGCGTAAGATGAATGGGGGCTTGATCTTGCCGCTTGGCCGAGATACCGCCGGCAAACCGATCATCATGGATCTGATCCGAGCCCCGCATATGCTCATCGCCGGACAGACCGGGGCCGGCAAGTCGGTCTGCATCAACACCATCATCAACGCCTTGCTCATGCAACACGGGCCTGAAAGCCTGCGCTTTGTGATGGTTGATCCGAAAATGGTGGAGTTGCCCGGCTACAACGGCATCCCCCATCTTCTGAGCAAGACGATCACTGATATGGACCAGGTCATGGGCGCGTTGACCTGGATGCTGATCGAGATGGATGACCGCTACCAGGCTTTCCGCGAGCACGGTGTGCGCAACATCGACGCCTACAATGCCATCGCGCGGCGACGAAAGTCGATGGAGTCGCTGCCCTACATCGTGCTGATCGTCGACGAATTGGCCGATCTGATGATGACGGCGGCTGAGGATATCGAGCGTCAACTCTGTCGCTTGGCACAGATGGCCCGGGCCACCGGCATTCACCTGATCCTTGCCACCCAGCGACCCAGCACCGATGTCGTGACCGGTCTGATCAAAGCCAATTTCCCCACCCGCATCGCCTTTGCCGTGACCAGCCAGATCGATAGCCGCGTCATCCTCGATCAGCCAGGGGCCGAACGGCTGTTGGGTCGCGGTGACATGTTGGTCATGCGGCCCGATGTGGCCAAGCTCTCCCGCGTGCAGGGCTGTTGGGTCGGCGACGATGAGATCGAGCGTGTCGTCAACTACTGGAAGAAGAGCGAGCCAAATGTGAAACCTATCGTGCCGCCTTGGAATGGCCTGATGGATCGCATGGATCAAGAAGATGAGATGATCGCCGAGGCCATGGATATCCTGCGCAATATGCAATCGTGCAGCACGAGCATGCTCCAACGCAAGCTGCGTGTCGGCTATCCCAAGGCTGCGCGTCTCATGGAGGACCTGGAGAAGAAGGGCGTCGTCGGTCCGGATCTCGGCGGCGGCCAGGGACGCCAGGTCCTGCTCAAGAGCAAAGACGAAGAAGATGCCGATGAGTACGATGAAGAAGAAATTCTGTGATGTTCGAGTGGTTCTCCGCCACAGATGACCCCATTGCAAAGACCTATTCTGGACACGAATTGTCACGAATTTGCACGAATCGTTGGCATCACTTCAGAGAGAAGAATTCGTGCAAATTCGTGACAATTCGTGTCCGAATCCCTTTTTGCGTGGAATCATCTGCCGCAGAAATTTTCCCGGAAAGGCCAGCACATGAAGAAGATTCTCGTCGCCGAATGTAAGCAGGAAGTCTCCACCTTTAACCCCGTTTTCAGCCACTACGACGACTTCATCATCACAACCGGCGAGCAGATCGTCGACTACCATCGCGGGCTACTGACCGAAATGGGCGGCGCGTTGCAGGTCTTTGACGAGGCTTTGGATATCGAGGTTTTGCCGACCTACAGTCGCGCGTGCCATCACGTCAGCGGGGACGTTGGCCGCTGATGATTTCCGCCGCATGGCCCAAGAGTGCCTCGCCGCTATTCAGTCTGCATTTCAGGAGACTACGCCTGTTGACGCCGTCTACTTTTCCCTGCACGGCGCATTGGCTTCTGAGGATGAGCCCGATCCTGAGGGCTATCTGCTCCAGGAAACGCGCAAGATCGTGGGCGAAGAGATCCCGCTGGTTGTCTCCATGGATCTGCACGGCATCCTCACGGATCGCATATTGCAGCACAGCGATGTGGTGACGCTCTACCACACCTATCCCCACGTGGACTTCTATCAGACCGGCGAGCGGGCAGCGCTTCTGCTGTTGCGTATTCTGGCCGGCGAGGTTCGACCGGTGATGGCCACGGTTGCGATTCCAGCCTTGGTGCGCGGCAATGAACTGATCACCGAGACAGGCGTCTTCGGCGAAGTTGTCCGACATGCCCAGGAGGTCGAGAACGGACCAAAGGGATTGTCCGCAGGCATGTTCATTGGCAATCCGTTCACTGACGTGCCCGATCTGCGCAGCAACAGCTTGGTTGTCACGGACAATGAGCCGGCTCTGGCTGAGCGAGAAGCCATCTCTCTGGCGACCCAATTTTGGGCAAACAGAGCGCGTATGCAGGCCAAGCTGATCGACCTGGACACGGCAATTGAACGGGCTTTGGGGATGGGAGAAGAGGGGACCGTCATCTTCACGGATGCCGCTGACGCCACCAGTTCCGGCGCATCCGGCGATTCCAATGCCATCCTGCGACGTTTGCGAGCGCATGGCTATGCCGGTCGAGTCTTATTGCCCATCGTCGACCCTGCCGCGGTTGCCCAGGCAATGGAAGCGGGGGTCGGCGAGCGCATTCGAACGACCATCGGCGGGGCCATGGATCTGGGACGATTCACCCCGCTTTCGATCAACGCCGAAGTCGTATTGCTCTCCAATGGTGAGATTGTCAGCGAGAGCAACAATGCAATTTGGCATGCCGGGCCGACCGCCGTGCTGCAGTCCGCCAACTACACCATTGTTGCAACGACGCGCGCTGTGTCGCTCTTCGACCGTTCGCTCTTTCTGAGCCATGGGCAGAATCCGCAACACTTCGAGTTGGTTGTGGTCAAATCACCCCACTGCCAGCCTCAGTTTTTCGATGACTGGGCCGCGGTCAACTTCAATGTGGATGCCCCCGGCTCGACCAGCGCCAATTTGCATAGTTTGGGTCACAGCGCGTGCAAGAGGCCGATCTTTCCGCTGGAGGAAATCGAGAACTGGACGCCGGTCGCTAAGACATTTTCGCGTTGACGGGGACTTTCTCGGCGAGATGACAGGAGAGCAAACGAATGAAGATCCGCAACATCGAAGCAATCGGGCTGCGCGGCGTCACGCCCGAAGGCGGTTGGAGCAATGAGATTCGTCCCGAGGACTGTGTCCATACCCTGATCCGGGTGGAGACCGACGAGGGGGTTACCGGATGGGGCAGCGTCTTCACCAACGACAGCCTGGCGTGTAGCTCGTTGCGCATACTTGAGTCGCTCTACTTGGGCGAGAATGCGCTGGAGCCGGAACGCGTCAGTGAGAAGCTGCACCAGCACATGTTCTGGCTGGGGCGAGGCGGCTCGGTCACCCATACCATCAGCGGCATCGATATCGCGCTCTGGGACATTCTCGGCAAGGCGACGGGCCAACCGGTCGGTCGTCTGCTGGGTGGACGCTATCGGGAGCGGGTGCGCCCCTATGCGTCGTTGCTCATGGAGCAGCCTGAGCCGCTGCGTGATGTGCTGCTCTCGATCAAGCAGAATGGATTCGGCGCCTTCAAGATGGGTTGGGGACCGTTCGGTCGAGAGAGCCATGCCCTGGACGAGGCGATTGTACGCGCTGCCCGCGATGCCGTAGGTCCTGATGCCCTTTTGATGGTCGATGCCGGCGGCAGCGACGCCTACTGGACCCATGGCTACAAATGGGCGTTGCGCACGGCTCACATGTTGGCCGACTATGATGTTGCCTGGTTCGAAGAACCGCTCTCCCCCGATGCCCTGGACGACTTTGTGCAGTTGCGCAATGCGGCGCCACTGCCGATTGCCGGCGGTGAAGTGCTGACACGGCGCCAATCGTTTCAGCCCTGGCTGCAAGCGCGTGCCTTCGACATCGTTCAGCCTGATGTCACCAAGGTCGGGGGCATCAGTGAGGAAAGGCGCATCGGCTGGATGGCCCAGGAAAATGGCGTGCGCTTTATCCCCCATGGCTGGAACACGGCCATCGGGCTGGCCGCCGATCTGCAACTCTCCTCTGCCTTTGTCGGCACCGATCTGGTTGAGTACATCGCCGGTTCGCCCTACATCGACGAGTTGACGATCGACGGGTGGTCTTTGGATTCAGATGGCATGTTGGCCATCCCAGACGGTCCCGGCTTGGGGATCGAGTTGGATATGGATGCGGTGGCACGGTTCGCGGATGCTTGAGCGTTGCACCGCGTGGGTACAGGTATCAGACCTATCCCAACAGATCCTTCTTTGCCCAAGCAAAATGGGATAGATGTCCCGTCTTTACATGACATCTGACCTGTGACAGGAAACGAAATCAGTGCTACTCTAATTCTTAGTGCTGGTACATTATTATGGACTACAGAGATTAGAAGAAAGGACTCTTCTCTGATTCTCTGTAGCGAACTTGGAAAGGCCCATATTCATGCAATCTGCTATTTATCCACCACCTCGTCTTGTTTTTTGGGAATCCACCGCCGGCTGCAACTTGGAGTGTATCCATTGCCGGCGCATCACCATAGCCGATAAGTTGATGCCACAGGATCTCAAGACCGACGAGGTCTTTAAGCTCATTGACGACATTGCCGCTTTCGCTCGCCCGATTTTTGTGCTTTCCGGCGGCGAGCCGCTCTTCCGGCCCGATATCTTTGAGATAGCCCGCTATGCCAGCGATGCCGATCTGATCGTGGCGCTGGCCACCAACGGCACGTTAATTGACGCCGACGTAGCGCGCAAGATCAAGGAGAGCGGCGTGCGACGGGTTAGCGTGAGCTTTGACGGCGCGGATGCGCCCACCCACGACATCTTCCGTGGGCCAGGTGCATTTGACGCGGCCATGAAGGGAATTGAACACCTGCGTGATGTAGGCGTTCCATTCCAGATCAACACCACCGTTGCCCAGCACAATGCCCACCAGATGCCCGAGACGCTGGCCTTGGCCAAAGGTATTGGCGCTGCTGCGTTGCATCTCTTCTTGCTTGTGCCTGTCGGCTGCGGTGTCGAAATCGCAGAGGATCAGCAGATTACGCCAGAGAAATACGAAGAGATTCTTAACTGGATGTACGACGCCGAAATGGAAGGCGGCATTGAGTTGAAAGCCACCTGCGCACCGCACTATCACCGCATCGTGCGCCAGCGACAGGCTGCCGAACGCCGTGAAGGTATCACACGGGAGCGACCTGAGAGCATGCATCGACAGAAGAATGCCGGTGGCAGCGCCGGTGGTCATCCAGGTGGTCACCCCGGGGGGCATCCCGGTGAACGGCATGCCATGAACGCGATGACCAAGGGGTGCCTGGCCGGTACGGGCGTCTCATTTGTCAGCCACCGTGGCGAGGTCTTCCCGTGCGGCTATCTGCCGGTCGAGGCAGGCAACGTTCGCAATCAGCCTTTCCAGGAGATCTGGGAAGCATCACCCCTCTTCGAAGAGCTGCGCGATGAGGATCAGTTGGGCGGCAAATGCGGTATCTGCGAATTCAAGGGCGTCTGTAGCGGCTGCCGCGCGCGGCCTTTGGCATGGCGGCCGACTACATGGCCGAAGAACCGTTCTGTACGTACGAACCGCGTACGCGCGGCAAGAACCAGGAGATGGTGCTGCAATTATGAGTGTTGATGTTGTCATTGTTGGCGGCGGCATTGCCGGGATGAGTACGGCATGGTATCTGCAGGAGAAAGCGCCCGATCTGTCCTATGCATTGCTCGAATCGTCCGAGCGCTGGGGCGGCAAGATCGACACGGTCAACGTGGATGTCCCAGAGGATGATGGTGATGACGCTCAGTTTGTGGTCGAAGGCGGCCCGGACTCGTTCATCACCCAGAAGCCGTGGGGCTTGGAACTGGCGCGTGAGTTGGGTCTTGATGACGATCTGTTGCCGACCAACAATGAGATGCGCAAGGTCTACGTGCTCAATAAGGGCACGCCAACGCCATTGCCTGATGGTGTGCTATTGATCGTGCCTACTAAGTTCACGCCCTTCGCTATGTCTACACTGATTTCACCGGCGGGCAAGATGCGTATGGGCATGGACCTATTCATACCGGCCAAGACAGATGACGAAGACGAGACGCTTGCCCAGTTCATCCAGCGACGCCTGGGCGATGAGGCATTGGACAAGATCGCCGAGCCGCTCATGTCCGGCATCTACAATGCTGAGGCTGAGATGCAGAGCGTGATGGCAACGTTCCCGCGCTTCCGCGCCATCGAGAAGAAATATGGCAGCCTGATCAAGGGCATGTTGGCGGCACGCAAGAATGCACCCAAGCCGCCACCCTCCAACGGTGACGCCCCCAAACGTCCATCATCCGTCTTCATGTCATTGAAGGGCGGCATGACCGAAATGGTGACAACGCTCAGTCAACGCCTGACGGGTGATTGCCGGTTGAATACTGCCGTCCAATCTGTGACCATGAGTGGTGACGCCGGCTATAGTCTGACTTTGTCTGACGGCTCGACGATGCAGGCCCGCAATGTTGTGATGGCCGTTCCGTCCTTTGTCGCAGCCGAGTTGATTGCTGATTGTGCGCCGGACGCGGTCGATGTCTTGAATCAGATTCGCTATGTCAGTACCGGCACAGTCTCGATGGCCTTTCGCCGCTCCGAGATTGACCTACCCTACAATGGGTTTGGCCTGGTCATCCCGCGTAGCGAGGGACGCAACATCAATGCGATCACGTTGACGTCGACCAAGTTCAATCACAGGGCGCCCGAAGGCTACGTGCTGTTGCGTGTCTTTTTCGGTGGCTCGCGCCGGCCCGAGATGATGGAACATGACGACGAGCTGCTGCTTCGAATCGTACGAGAGGAGCTGCGGTCGATCATGGGCATCAAGACCGATCCGCTCTTCCACCGCATTTTCCGCTGGCATCGCTCCAACCCGCAATATGATGTGGGTCACCTGGATCGCGTGGCTGCCATTGAAGCGGCGCTGCCGTCCGGTCTCTATGTGACGGGCAGTCCCTATGGCGGTGTCGGCATTCCAGATTGCGTTCACCAGAGCCAGATGACCGTCGACAAATTGATTGCAACTCAGAGCTAAACTGAGAGCACAACGGGATCATGAGTTTTGTAGGTCACGCTTGTAGCGTGACAAGGTACGCACGTCAGACGGATCCAGAGGCCACCGAACTAGTCCGACTGCAAGTCGGACCTACAGAAGTCATGTTCTCATAGCGTCTTCAGCTTAAGTTTTTTGGGTGTTAGCGAAACAGATCAAAATGACGCCGATTTTCGATGGAAAATCGGCGTCATTTTGATCTGTCTCACAAATGCGATTTTGTCCCAAACAGGATAAAATGCGTCCACCTATCAACGGACCGAAGAAGTTATAAGCGACCCGGATAGGGAAGAGCCTGAATCTGGCAAATTACTTGAGAGGAAAACACTATGGCGCAATACGTAGGGATTTTAACGGCCGGCGGCGACAGCCCCGGTCTGAACGCTGCGATTCGCGGCGTCGGCAAAGCGGCGATCGGCACGTACGGCATGCAACTCATCGGTTTCCGAGACGGCTTTCGCGGCCTCATGCAGGATCGTATCGTGCGCCTTCCAGGCCCCGAGCTGTCCGGCATCCTCACCCTGGGCGGCACGATTCTGGGGACGAGTCGTGACAAACCACACCGCATGCCCGTCGGTGATCAGACCATGGACATGACAAGCGTCATGGTTGAAACATATGAGAAGCACCATTTGGATGCACTGGTCTGTCTGGGTGGCGGCGGCACCCAGAAGAATGCCTATCACCTCGCCAAGCATGGACTGAACGTCATTACGTTGCCCAAGACCATTGACAACGATGTCGCCATGACCGACATGACCTTCGGGTTTGACACAGCTTTGGGCATTGCCACCGAGGCCATCGATCGACTGCACAGTACTGCCCACAGCCACCATCGCATCATTGTTGTCGAGCTGATGGGTCACAATGCCGGTTGGTTGGCTTTGGGGGCAGGCATTGCCGGCGGGGCCGATGTCATACTTTTGCCTGAAATCAACTATGACATCAACGTCGTGGCCGAGAAACTGCGGCGCAGACAGCGACGGGGCAGCGGTTTCAGCATTGTTGCCGTCTCTGAAGGCGCAATGTCCACCGATGATGCAGCGGCTCTGGCCAATGCGAAGGTGGGCAAAAAGGAAGCCAAGGGCGACAAGGAGAAAGTCGCGGCCAAAACTCACTTGGACAGCGTCAAGGGGCGCTTGCACAACCGGACGCTCAAACTGTCTGGCGAACTCGAAGAGCTTACCGGACTTGAATCACGTGTGACAATTCTGGGCCACTTGCAACGGGGTGGTACGCCGTCTGCTGCCGACAGGTTACTGGCGACGCGCCTGGGGACGGCCACTGCTTCTTACATCAACCAGGGCCTATTCGGCGTCATGGTCGCTTCGCATGGCGACACCACCGTGGCCGTCCCCTTGAAGGATGTGGTCGGCAAGCGTCGTACGGTTCCGTTGGATCATGAGTGGATGCAGGCCGCACGTGATATCGGTGTTTGTCTGGGTGATGAGTAGCTGGTTGACATGGGCATGGGAAGTGAATCTGTGGCGGATTATTCGCTCTGCAACCTGATCACGATCTCAACGACAATGTAACTGACACAATTCGACGCTCTGCCCGGTCTGCGTTACAATATTCGGGTTTATTGCAGTGGAATTATCGTCAGTTATGGGGGCATCCGCCTAATGAAGCAGTCGCTATTGCTGCTGGTCACGGTGACATTCAATGTCGCCGGTCAGTACTTGATGAAACGTGGCATGATGACCGTCGGGGAGATTTCCGGCGACATGAGCCTCTTGGTAGGCAGCTTGGCCAGAGCGTTTACCAATCCGTTTGTGATTGCGGGCGTGGGCGCCTATGCGGCCGGCAGCATATTCTGGCTCATCCTGTTGAGTCGCGTTGATCTGAGCTACGCCTACCCGGCACTGAGTCTGGGGTACGTGGTGGTGACCCTGGTCAGCGCATTCTTCCTGGGCGAACAAGTGTCAGGGATGCGATGGGCAGGTGTTTTCGTCATCTGCATCGGCGTTGCGCTGCTCAGCCGCAGCTAAATTGCGTGCAGAATCAATCCTACGAAACTCATGATCCCGCTGAGCTTTCAGTTCAGGTCCCATTGACGTTTCAGATTCCGGGAAACCCCCCGCTATCAATGAAAGGCTGCTTCAGCGGCTGGGGTAAGAGCGCCTGAGGGCGATTCTCATCGCTAGCATCCGGTTTCAGCCAATACGCTCAATCATTAGCGGAGCCCAGTCAGATTGAAACCAAAAGATAGCGAAATCGATGAGATGTCATCGATTTCGCTATCTTCTCTTTCAAGGTTAATTGTCTAGTTCGTAGTCTACGCTGGGACCGCAGCACCTTGTTCAGGGCCGCCCATGAAGACTTCTTCAAACTCTTCAGTATCTAACGTCTCACGCTCTAGCAGCGCGTTGGCGACGGCATGCAGTTTGTCGATGTTTGCGCTCAACATCGCCTGTACTCGACGGTAAGCAAAATCGACAATTGTGTAGACTTCTTCATCCAATTTTTCGGCCACTTCTTCGCTATAATCTCGCTGTTCGGCAAGATCACGACCGAGGAAGACCATCTCTTCCTGCTGACCGAATTGGAGTGGTCCCATCTCTGCACTCATTCCATATTTGGTCACCATGGAACGGGCGATGCCGGTTAAGGCCTGTATGTCGGCGCTCGCCCCGCTGGAAATATCGCCGAAGATCAGCTCTTCTGCGACCCGTCCGCCCAGGGCTACGGCAATCCGATCCTCAAAGTAGGAGCGAGAGGCCAGTACCCGGTCGTGGTCGGCAACCTGCCAGAGATAGCCCCCGGCCTGACCACGCGGCACAATGGTGATCTTCTGGATCGGGTCAGAGTTCTCGCACATCTGTGCGACGACAGCGTGTCCGGCCTCGTGATAGGCGACCAACTCCTTCTCTCGCTGCGTCATCAGCCGGCTTCGTCGCTCCGGTCCGCCCATGCCGATGCGTTCGACGGCTTCCTGCAACTCATACATGCCGATGGCTCGTTTGTTGCGTCGGGCGGCAAGAATCGCGGCCTCGTTGACTACATTCTCAAGGTCTGCGCCCACGAAGCCGGGTGTCTGGCGAGCGATTCGATCCAGATCTGCATCGGGTGCGATGGGTTTGCCCTTGACATGCACGTCAAGGATCGCTCGGCGGCCCTTGATATCGGGCCGATCCATTGTCACACGACGGTCAAATCGACCAGGCCGCAACAGGGCCGGATCGAGAATGTCGGGCCGGTTTGTGGCAGCAATCAGGATGACGTTGGTGTCGGTGCCGAAGCCGTCCATCTCAACCAAAATCTGGTTCAAGGTCTGTTCACGCTCATCGTGAGAGCCGCCCAGACCGGTGCCTCGATAGCGACCCACCGCATCGATTTCATCAATGAAAATGATGCATGGGCTATTGCGCTTGGCCTGCTCAAAGAGGTCGCGGACACGGCTGGCCCCGACGCCCACAAACATTTCGACGAACTCGGAACCAGAGATGCTGAAGAAGGGCACGCCGGCCTCGCCGGAAACGGCCTTGGCCATCAGCGTCTTGCCGGTGCCGGGCGGTCCCACCAACAATACACCCTTGGGAATGCGCGCGCCCAGGGCTGCGAACTTCTGCGGTTCCTGCAGAAATTCAACCACTTCCTCCAGTTCCTGCTTGGCTTCGTCGGCGCCCGCCACATCATCAAAGACGACCGTAGGGCGGTCCCCTGTGAAGACGCGCGCCTTGCTCTTGCCGAATGACATGGCCTGGTTGTTGCTGCCTTGCGTCTGGCGAAAGAGGATGAAAAAGAGGCCGACAATAAAGACCAGCGGCAGCAGGTTGAGCAGAAGGGCAAGCCAGTTGGCGCTGTTGCCGGGCGCTTCGTAGGTAATGTCTACGTTGGCCAACTGGTCCGAGCTGACGCCCATGCCGCTCAGCGTCTCTGTCAGCGGCGTCCCCTCTTCGCGACGGGTGACTACCGGCTGTTCGCTGCCGTCAGTTGTAACAAGCACTTCCTGGTCATTCACCGAGATGCTATCGACATTGCCCTCTTCGATCGATTCGGGCTAATTGACTCAGCGAAATCTGTTGCGGCTCTTCGGTGGGGCGATAGATATTAAAAAACAGCGCTGCGCCGGCCACCACGATCAAGAGGTAGACAAACGCATTTCGGCTCCAGTTGCCTTTCATTCATTCCTCCGCGACAGGGTCCTGTCCGGTTGCCGCTTTTCGGGCTGCCTATCGAAGATGCGCACCCGGTCGGGTTGCGCGGGGGCAGCGAAAATGCGACTAAGTGACCATTGCTCCGTAACGTAGCACGGTCACGATTCAAGTTGAAGCAAATCAAGACTAGATCAGCGCCCAGTATACCAATTTCAAGGGCAAAAGACCAGTGGTCTAGGATACGGTTTGTTGCGTAGTTTCATGCCACGTAACGTCATGCAACGCCTCATGCGTTCCCTGCTGCATTATCGCTACCGTTGATCGGCTCACTGCTGAACTGGGTCTTATAGAGGTGGGCGTAGAGACCTGCTGCTTCCATCAACTCCGCATGGGTGCCTTGCTCAACCAAGCGTCCCTGTTCCATCACCAGGATCTTGTCGGCTGCCAGAATGGTGGAGAGCCGATGGGCAATGACCAGGCTGGTGCGCCCGGCCAGCAAGGGAACCAGGGCCGCCTGAATGAGCGCCTCGCTCTGGGAATCCAGGTGCGAGGTGGCCTCGTCCAATACCAGAATGCGGGGGTCTTTGAGAATCACCCTGGCGATGGCCAGCCGCTGCTTTTCGCCGCCGCTCAGCCGATATCCCCGTTCGCCTGTGACTGTGTCGTAGCCTTCCGACAATGACATGATCAGGTCGTGAATGTTGGCCGCCTTGCAGGCAGCCTCCAACTCATCTTGGCGCGCATCGGGCTTGGCGTAGAGCAGGTTGGCGCGAATGGAATCATGGAAAAGGTAGGTCTCCTGGGTCACCATGCCGATCTGATCGGCCAGCGATACCAGCGTGACGTCACGTAGGTTGTGTCCATCAAGGGTGATTCGGCCCTCGGTCGGATCATAGAGACGCGGTAGCATGTAGGTGACGGTCGTCTTACCTGCTCCGCTGGGACCGACCAGCGCCACCAACTGGCCTGGCTCGATCTCGAAGGAGACATCGTCCAATGCCCAGAGCCGGTTGGATTCGTCTGTTGCTTCGTCTTCCGGTTCTTCTGAGGGACCATCGACTGCGTGATCATCGACCGTATCGTCATCCGGGTCACGGTCAGTTGTATCGAGATTGTCGGGCATGTTGGTGGGCGGAAGATCTTCTTGATAGCGAAATGTGACGCCCTCGAAGCGAATGTGCCCGTCGGTCTCGTCCAATGTGATGGCATCCGGCCTATCATCGATTTCGAGGGGAAGGTCGAGCCATTCGAAGACACGTTCAAAGCTGACCATCGACGTGGCAAACTCAACCTGTACGTTGGTCAATGATGAGATGGGGCCATAGAGCCTGCCTAGGTAGGCGACGAAAGCCACGATTGTGCCGATGGTGATCACATCGTTCATGACCATGTGGCCGCCCGCCCAGTAGATCATGGCGGTGCCGATGCTGGCCGAGATGCCCAGACCCATGAAAAAGAGCTGACCAACCCTGGCGCGGCGGATGCCGATGTCGCGCACGGCCGCGCCGGCTTTGCGAAAACGGTCTAGTTCGCGTGCCTGGCGGCCAAAGGTCTTGACCAGCAACGCGCCGTTGATGGTCAGTGTCTCGTTGATGATGTTGCTCATGTCGGCGCTGTTCTCCATCGCCTCGCGCCGGATGCCGCGCAGGGTTAGGGCCACACGCCGTGCCGGGAAGAGAAAGAGCGGCAACACGACAATGGACAACAGCGTCAATCGCCACTCGATGCTGATCATCACAACCAGTGTCGAAACCAACGTGACTGTGTTGGTGATGATGTTGGGCACGGTGCCGGTGATGGCGCTCTGCGCGCCGACCACATCGTTGTTAAAGCGCGAGACAATTTCGCCCGATTTGGTGTCGGTGAAGAAACGCAGCGACATCCGTTGTAGGTGATCGTACATCTGCTGGCGCAGGTCGAAGATGATGCCCTCGCCGGCCATGGCGCTGAAATAGCGCTGAACGACACTGATGGCGCCGGTCATTAACGGGATCGCCAGCATAGCCAGTGCAAGCAGATTCAGCCGACGCACATCGCCATTAGGCAGTACGTTGTCGATCAGGTCGCGATAGAGCAAAGGGGGAATCAGTTCCAGCAGTGAAATGCTCAGAATGGTAACAAGCACAACGAGTACGGACCCGATGTGTGGTCTGGCATAGCCGCCGACGCGTCGCAGAAGCGAACGGTCAACGGTTGCCTTGCCTTTTGATTCGTCGTAGCTGATATAGCGGAACCAGCCAGTTCCATGCGACAAGAGCAAACCTCCTCGAGGTGAATGCAACAGGATGAGCGTAGGTGGTGTGGATGTGGAGAAACGCAATCGGACTACATCCTATTAACAGTATCACACTCTACGATTGTGTCTGTGAGTCCACTGCCAAACGCGCGTAATTCAAATGGGTGTGTTGGCGCTTTGCGCCTGCTTCGCAAACAAAATGAGTTGATGGCGTACTGCTATGTAGGGACATGGCATTCCGCACAGACCCGTTGTCGACGGAGACCGTTTCGACTTTCAAGGCCACAGCCGCTAACCATACGGTGACTAGGAATGCCTTGTCCGTGCCTGATAGTGCAGTAGGTCTGAAACGGACATGGCATCCCTAGAATCATTTTCAGAATGCGGATGATGCTTCTCGATTTGGAATCGCCCGAATCAGAGTTCGACCTGGCGGGGAATGCCATGTCCCTACGGGTCTCAACTCGGTTTGTTTGCGCAGCAGGCGCTTTTCGCCAACACACTCAATTCGAATTGGGGGCGGGTGTGCCTTACCCTGCCGGACGCTTCAAGCGCCCGGCGGGGTCCCTATCCAATTTTTGGATAGGGACGTGTAGCCACTCGCAAATCTATGAGGCCCAGGAGGCGAAACAGGGTGAGGCGCTCATGCCATATTCCCCGAATCTGAATTACACCCGGCCAAACGGCGGCAAATGCCTAAGGCCAATCCAAACGAATGGCTCTCCCAACGTCCCCGGCACAGCCCACAAACGGGATCTCCGGACCAGATTTTAGCTGGGCTGTGCCGGGGACTTGCGCTGGGGCATCTTTTTCTCTGGAACGGCCGGAGAGGGGATTTCATCACCCAAGAGCAACGCAGAACCATCGGGAAGCTGTCCGAAAAGAGGAAGAGAAGCGTCTAGCCCTTTAGAGCGCTCCCATGGTATCCATTGGACATGGACATCTATCTGCTCGAACTTTTCAATCAGAGGTTGGCCGATCCGCTGCTGGATCCGATTATGGTTGCACTCACGGTCATTGGCCCGGGATTGCTGCCGGTGGCCATTGCGCTGCTCGCTGTTCGGACGGATCGCCGTACGGCCATATCGCTTGTGGTGGCGTTGATGGTCAGCGCTGCGCTTACAGTGCTCTTCTACGCACTGGGGATGCGTCCACGCCCGCCAATTGAGCATCAGGTCAGGCTCATTCTCCCCGTCCCGCCGTTTCCCTCATTTCCCAGTGGCCATGCTGCGTTGGCCTTTGCGCTGGCCGCCTTGCTGGCGCTTCGCTTTCGCGGCGCGGCTTGGACCGGCCTCCTGTTTGGCGGCGCATTTGCTGTCGGGATCAGCCGAATCTACCTGGGGCACCACTATCCGTCCGACGTGCTTGCCGGCGCGCTGATCGGCGGCGCCGTGGGCGTCGCTTGCTATGGCGTTGTCTATCGGGATGGTCCGCTCCTGGAGCGCATGCGTTGGCTGCTCTGGCCGCAAATTGCGCTGGCCATTGTGGTCACGCTAATGGCCTATTTAGACTATTTGCCCCGGCATCTGTTGGCGTGGCCCAATGCCGACAAGGTGCTGCATTTCCTGCTCTTTGGTCTCATCGCCTTCTGGCTCAACCTCTGGTTACGGGGTCGTGTGTTGCGTGTGTGGGGCTATGCCGTGGCGCCCATTGCCGTGCTCGTTCCCTTTGTATTGGCGCTGAGTGAGGAGCTGATGCAGGCCTTTTCGCCGCTGCGCACCGCTTCCACCGCGGATCTGGCAGCCGATCTCGCAGGCTTGATCTTCTTCTGGGGCCTGAGCATGTTGCTGATCAACTCGGAGCGGCGATCTAAGCAGGGTAGATGGAGGGTGCATGAAACGACGATGGTTCAGCGATCCGCGGTCTGGCTTCGACGCAGAAAGATCTCCGTGATTGCGCCTGACAGGCCACAGAAGGCTCCGGCCAGGATGCCAAATTGCCAGAAGCCGCCAAAGACAAGGTAGGTGAGCAGGGGAATGCTCAGCAGTCCCCCGAGGAAAGCGTGCACGCCGCCTCTTTGTTTGACATAAAAAGCGGTTGCTGTGCCGGCAATAAAGGGCGCGACTAGGGTAGCCAACACTTCATAGGATATCGGCAAGCTCAGCCCCTGGACCAAAGCGTCGGCGGCGGAGACAAGGAACATGTTGGCCGCCAGCGCAAAGAGGATACCTGTGACGCGGATGGGGCCTTTGCCTGGAGCGCCTGATTCACCCTTCGGGCTGCTTGGTTTTGCGCTCTTCTGCTTGGAGTTTGTCGTTTTTCTTGCTTTGCGTCGACTCATATTGCAAATGCTTCCGTCGTATGGATCCGCGTTCTACGAAATTGAGACTGTGTGGAAAGCCCACATGTGTGTATCAGCATTCCGGGATTGGGCCAAGCCGTCATCTCAGAATGGAGAATCGACTGGCTCAATCCCGGAATGCTGAAAGAAGATCTTTTGTTCAACCGGCTTTATCCTCTTTCTCAGATCTTATGTTGTTTCAGCTCGTTCCAATCAGGTTCACTATACGTTGTTCGGCGCCAGCGGTAGCCCGGCTCGACGATCAACCCCGGTTCATTGGCCGTGACCAGTAGCTTCAACGCGTCGTAGATCAAGGTGCGCTGTTGAAGTACGTTGTTGGGCTCGCCCAGCGGATGACCCAACGGCCACTTGACAAAGACGGCCCTCGGCACGCCCACGGATTCGGTCAAGTCACGTGTGATGGAGATGCTGACCGTTGGAATACCGGCCCGTTCGATAGCCCTTGCGATCAGTCCCACGGACCGATTGCAGAGTCCTCAAGCAGGTGTGAGAAAGGCGAAGTCGACGCTGTCCTCACGCAGCTTGGCCGCGACCTCGGGGGCCGTCTGCTGATTCAAGATGCCCACTTGATCGGCATCGATATGGCCCATGAAGCCAAAATTGCGCGGCCCGATCCCGCCGATGACGCCCTGATCGACCAGATCTCGAAATCGGTTCAGCGGGAATATTATATTCGGATCGATCTCTGCATCACTGTGATTATAATACTTATGCGTGATGACGAGCTTAGACATGTCAACATCGCCGGGAACCACCCGATAGCCCGCGTCACCGTCGGGGTTCTGCATGTCGAATGGCGTCTGATCCGGCAGATGAATGCCGCCGGTTGTCAAGAGCGCTACGTTCGACGTTGACAGTGGTTTCTCGAATGGGACAAACGGGATATCGCCGGACAGGTCGACTAGATCGTCCGTGCGCCCGGCCGACAGCTTGGCCCACATCTGGGCGACGGCCGGTATGCCGAAAACTCGATTGGAGGCCCGTTGAAATAGGCTGCGATCATCTGCCATCAAATGTTTCCCTTCAGTTCAATCCATGAGTCCACTGCAAAAAGGAATCCGGACACGAATTTACACAAATTTACGCGAATCTTTTCTCAGGGGCGACGACGTAATTCGTGAAAATTTGTGACCATTCGTGTCAAGAGAAAGCCTTTGGCAGCGGGTTACCCATCGTTGCTGGAATCAAGTGTATCACATTTATGTCTGGCGACCGGTTGCGCCATCTTGGGTGGATGATCGCTCTTGCATCTGCGCATGCCAGGAACGCGCATAGAAGCCCGCTTGGTCGAGCAATTCGCTGTGGCTGCCCGACTCAATCACACGGCCGTTCACCATCACATGGATAATATCGGCGGACATCGCCGTGGTGAATCGATGGGAGATGATGAGCGCCGTGCGATCCTCTGCCAGTCTGCGAAAGCGATTGAGCCAGTCCGTCTCGGCCCAGGGATCCATGGCGCTGGTCGGCTCATCCAGCACGATGATCGGGGCTTGGCGAAGGTAGGCGCGCGCCAGCGCAACGCGTTGCCATTCGCCCACACTCAGTTCAGCGTCGCCAAACCACTTGCCCAACACCGTCTCGTAGCCATCGGGCAATTTGGCGATGGGGACATCAGCGCCTGCAGCGATGGCTGCCTCGTGAATGTCGTCCGGTGAAGGATCGATGGCCAGGTTACCGAAGGCAATGTTGTTGGTCGCTGTGTCCTGGTACTCAACCGGCTGCTGAAACATGATCGTGAATTGGTGCTGGAGGTCTGCCGGATCGAACCGGCGAATATCGATACCGTCGATGGTGATCCTGCCCGAGTTGGGGTCGAAGAAGCGGCAGAGCAGCTTGATCAGCGTGCTCTTGCCGGCGCCGTTTTCACCTACGATGGCCGTCACCTTGCCTGCCGGGATCGCTAGATCGAAATTTGCGAGAGCGGCTTGGTCGCTGCCGGGATAATGGAAAAGAACATTCTCAAAAGAGATCCCCGTCTGGAGCGGCGCCGGAAAGGGCGCCGGATCGGGTGGAGCCGATATCAAGGGTTTGAGCGACAGATACTCAAAGAGGTTTTCCAGAAAGAGTAGATTGTTGTAGATGCGTCCTGCACTTTGAAGCAGCGTGCGCATCAAGCGTTGGCCCTGGTTGAACGCCTGATAGAAGAGGGCAAGGTCGCCCAAGGTATAGAGTCCCTGAGCGGTTTGCCAAAGCATCCAAGCAAGCGAGCCGCCCATGACGATCAGGCCCATAATGGAGGCCAACAGTTGAGCGAGAACTTGACTGCGCTCCAGGTCGATGCGCTCTTGTCGCAGCTTTTTGCGTGTGGCGTTGAATCGACCTCGAAATAGTTCGCCAAGGTCAAAGATGCGAAGCTCTGCAGCTGCGTCACGATCTGAAATGATCCAGTCGTAATAGAGGCTGCGACGTCTGGCATCGGTCGTCTCCACTTGCCAGCGGTGCTGGCGAAGGCTGTAGCCGCCGACGACATAGAGCGCAGGCAATGTGCTGACGAGCAAAGCGACCGGCAGCCAAAGACCATAGGGTACCAGGACGCCGGCCATCGCCACCAGGGTGATGCCGTTCTGCACGATGTTGCCCATGTTCTCCAGCAGAAGGAGCGGGCTGCCCATGGCGTCGACCCGTGCGCGATGCAACTGGTCGTAGTACGAGGGCGTCTCGTAGTAAGTCATGTCCAGTGCAAGCGCCTGGGCCTGGATACGATCGCTCAGGTCATCGCCGACCAGCTCGGATTGGGCCGTGCGCACCCACGTGGACAGGCTGGCGAGCAGCGTCTGCAAGAGCAATATCAGTGCCATCAGCAGGACGAAGAAGAGGGGGAGGCGAATCGTTATCCATCCCACATCGCCGGAGACCACGGCAACCAGGCTGTTCACCAACGCACGCGTCAAGTAGACCGTGGCCACCGGCAAAATGCCCTGGACGATGAGCAAGACCGCCCATGCCGCGGTCCATGCCGGGGCTGCGTCCCAGACGAGTCTCAATGCTTTTGGCAGGTAGGGAAGCTGTCGTCGAACGTTCTGAAGCGCTTTGCTGGACGGGATCATGGCGAAGTGGCCGAAGTCTTCCTGTGACGGTTGCACGGTGAGGCAAACCGAGATTCGTAGTCATGATGACTCTAGTAACTTGTTGGAGAGAAGCAGAATAGAACGCTGATCATGCGGATCGAGCTGATATTCGCGGATAAATACAGGAATAATCCGGTCTTCTTCCGCCATATCCGCTCACTCCGCGTTCTATTTCGTGTTTCTCCGACAGACCTCTAGCGCATTATATTTCAGATTTCGTCGAGACCCAATCGGATTCCCGTAGGTTTCTTGATTGCTAGCCTCATCAATCCTCATTGACGGCGGATGGACACGTACGTACAATGGAGGCAGAGGCTTCCTGTTTGCGAATTCGACTTCCTGCTCACTCTCCGCTCACTTCGCCGGCGGCGCCTCGTTTGTTGGTGTTTTGGTTGGTCATGTTGCGAAGGGGGAGATCTACTGTGTTCAATCCACATATCTACGAGAATTCCCGGTCCGGTGGATTTGGCGTACTCCAAGTCATGACGCCGGAGTCGAGCGAATCCGTTTCACAGTTCATCGCGCTACGCGATACGCATCTTAGCGGGCACATTAGCGGGCCGCTGGCATCGCTGACACTGCGTCAGACCTTCGGCTACAGCCATAAAGAATCCAAGGCCGTGCTGGAGGCGCTCTATCGCTTTCCGCTGCCGGGTGACGCAGCGGTGACCGATGTAAGCGTGCGGTTTGGTACTGTTGAAATCGTCACCCACCTAAAGAGCCGCGAGGAGGCGGAGGGGGAATACGCAGCGGCCAAGGAGAGTGGTCAACAAGCAGCCTTGGTCTCGCGGGAATCGCCCGACGTCTTCACACTTCAGATTGCCGGCATCCAGCCTGATGAACCGGTGATCATCGAGACGACATTTGTGCAACTGGCTCGGGCCGATGGCCTGCATTGGATGTTGCGGATGCCGTTGACCACTGCCCCGCGTTTCGTGCGCGAGGATGAGCTGGGATCGGCCTTTGCTAATGGGCAGCCGTTGGCGCTGCTTCGCGATCCGGGGCATCGGTTTTCGATGCAACTGCATCTGGATGCGGCCAATGCCGGTACCTTCGCATCGATTGAAAGCCCAACTCACGAACTGGCCATCGAACAGGAGCCAGGCGGGCAGATTGTCCAGCTGGCCGCTGAGTCGGTGATACCGGATCGGGATTTTGTGCTGATCTGGCAGCTCGGACAGTTGCAACGGACTGCGTCGATGGCTGTCTACAGCCACAGTCATGCCATGGATGAGTATGTCTATTTTTTGGCGATGCTGGAACCGCCTATTGCGGTTGATGATAGCGAGAGCCTGCCAAGAGAGGTGTTGCTGCTCGTCGATCATTCCGGCTCTATGGCGGGCGCAAAATGGGCGGCTGCCGACTGGGCAGTCGAACGTTTTCTGAGCGATCTCACGCCCGATGATGCTTTTGCGTTGGCTACCTTTCACAGCCGCACAGAATGGTATGCCCATGGTTTGACGACGGCTCAACCCGAAAACGTGGACAGTGCGGTTGAGTGGCTCAAGTCGAATCGGGACAGTGGGGGTACAGAACTGGGGGTGGCGCTGGAGCAAGCGCTGCGCATCGATCGCCTGCCTGGCGAACGTGCACGCAATGTGCTGATCGTGACCGATGCCCAGGTGTCGGATCAGGGGCGGCTGGTACGCCTCGTCGAGCAGGAGGCCGCCAAGGTCGATGGGCGCCGCATGAGTATCCTGTGCATTGATGCTGCGCCCAATGATTATCTCGTCTATCAATTGGTTGAACGGGGCGGCGGTGTGGCCAAGTTTTTGACCAGCTCACCCAAAGAGACGGATATCACCACCGCACTTGACCAGATCCTGTCCATCTGGGGCAAGCCGTTCTTGGTGAACCTGCGACTCAGTGTCAACCGTCGGGAGATCGAGTCTGCCGGCACTCGTCTTGCGACGCTTGATGATGGCCGATCCGCCCTCGATGTCGGTGATCTGGTCGCGGATCAGAATCGCTGGATAGCAGGCCGGACGGTACGTGGCGACGCTGGCCCCCTAGTGATTTCAGTGCAGACACAATCGGGTGACGTCGTTGCTTCGGCTCAAATCGATCTCACCCATCCGCAGAACCTGTCGGCGGTGAAAGCGCTCTTTGGGTCACGTCGCATCAACGGCCTCGAACACCTGTTGCATGCCGGACATCCTCATGACGAACTGGTTGCAGAGCTTCAACGTCTGGGCTACGGGACAGAAGCCGTGGGTGCCCTTCCGCAGGATGCCATCTATGCTGAGACGCAGTTCAAGAGCGCCAAGGAAGCATTGCGTCGGCTGCTGGTCGCAGAATCACTCGCCTATCATCTGCCCTCATCGGCGGCGTCGTTTGTAGCCGTCCGCACCGAGGCCGGGCGGCAGGTCGAGGAGACCGTCGCTGTTGCCAATGCGTTCCCGGCTGACTGGTCAGAGCCAGGAATGCGAACCTTCGGTGGCAGG
The DNA here is from genome assembly GCA_963765875.1 of uncultured Chloroflexia bacterium. Taxonomy (GTDB): domain Bacteria; phylum Chloroflexota; class Anaerolineae; order Caldilineales; family Caldilineaceae; genus JAWKOK01. Next base: position 203,669 of record CAVXYK010000025.1, on the reverse strand, counting down.
GGCGCTGACATTCCGAACTTCGCGCGTGCAGTATCACGCATTGCGACTCCCGGCGGCGACGTTGCAGCAACGCCCATCAGGATGTCCATGCACGCGGCCTCGACGGCCCCGATCGCTGCGATGGCTCAACGTGCAGGCTCGATGGGTGTGGGGCCGGCCGGACCGGCGCCAAAGGAGTGGCAGGTCATCTTCGAGGGCCAAATCTTGAGTAAAAACGGATCGATCTTGCTCTACGATTCGACCCAAGATGTGCAAAAACCGCCGGCTCCGACCACCATCACTGGACTGCGTGCCGCCATGAACCCAGATGGATCTGACGGACGCCGGTTGGACCGAAAGATTGAGATTCTGGTCTTTGTGGGCGATCCTGCCTTGCCTCGTGCAAAGGTGAAACTGGTCGATCTTCTGCGCCACGGGGAGCGTCCGCTCAATCTAGCCTGCGGCGAGAACGACCTCGTACGCATCGAACTACGTGATCCGAGGGGCTTTTTCGCGACCCAGTCTGATGAAGTAGAATTAGCCATTCAGTGGTGAGTAGGTCTGCTGTGTAAAACGTACTGCGTACCTCGTACTACGTATTACGCATGCTATTCGCATACGTATTACGCAGTACGTATTACGCATTACGCATTAGATCGATTGTCAAAGCATCAAAGCAACTTTTCCAGGAGCATCCACCATGTCAGTTCTTCTCTACCAAGTTGATGCCTTTACAAATACGCCCTTCCAGGGCAATCCTGCCGCCGTCTGCGTCCTGGACGAACCGGCTGACACAGTCTGGATGCAGGCTTTCGCGGGCGAAATGAACCTGTCCGAGACGGCCTATCTCTGGCGTGAAGACGACGAGTTCAGATTGCGCTGGTTTACGCCTGCGGTCGAGGTCGATCTCTGTGGCCATGCGACATTGGCCAGCGCACATACGCTTTGGGAAGCGGGCTATCTGCTGCCGGGCGAGACGGCACGCTTCCAGACGCGCAGCGGACTGCTGACCGCGGCTCAGGTTGACGGCTGGATCGAGCTGGATTTTCCGGCCACGCCCTCTACACCAACAGAAGCGCCGCCCGCCTTGCTCGACGCCCTTGGCGTTGAACCGGTCCATATTGGAAAAAGCCGGTTCGACTATCTCATCGAGGTCGCGTCCGCAGACGAAGTACGTGACCTCACACCGGATTTCGCAGCCCTTCGCGGGCTGGATGTGCGGGGCATCATGGTCACGAGCCGGGGAGACGAAGCGGGGGTTGATTTTGTCTCGCGCTTCTTTGCGCCCGGCTCCGGCATCGATGAAGATCCGGTCACCGGATCGGCCCACTGTTGCCTGGCTCCGCATTGGGCAGCCAAATTGAGCCAGACCGACTTCGTCGCCTATCAGGCCTCAAGCCGGGGCGGCACCTTGCGCATCCAGCTGACCGGCGATCGTGTGCGTTTGGCCGGCCAGGCTGTGACCATCCTCCGCGGCGTGCTTTCAGATATCGTAGCCGCCGGCTAGTGCCGGCGCCCGTTCCGCAATGTGACTAGTCTCGTGGTACTATAGCCTCGGAAGTTGAAGGGGCATACATTATTGGAGAATTCATGGCCGATTTTCTACGCCGTCTTTTTGGCGGGACAAAAGCGGAAACTACCTTCGACGGAGTGGATCTGTCGGCGAACGACGTGATCATTGTCTCCGGTCTGCCGCGATCCGGTACATCGATGATGATGAAAGTGCTTGAGGCCGGCGGCATCCCCGTGCTGGTCGACGGAGAGCGCACGGCAGACGTCGATAACCCCAAGGGCTACTACGAATTTGAGCGAGTGAAACAGCTTGACAAGGGCGATGTGCAGTGGGTGGCCGATGCCCAGGGCAAGGTGGTCAAGGTGATTTCGGCGCTCCTGGTTCACCTGCCGTCAGAGTACAACTACAAAATCATCTTCATGCTGCGGGATTTTGATGAGGTGCTGCGTTCGCAACAGAAGATGCTGGCAAACCGGGGTGAAGAGAAGAAAGGACCCAGCGACGAAGAGATGACCAAGCTTTTTGTCAAGCATTTGCAGTCGATTGATGAGTGGTTTAAGAAGCAGCCGAATATGGATGTCCTCCATGTTGACTACAACCGCATGGTGCTGGAACCCCAGCCCTATATCGAGAAGATCAATCAATTTGTGCCCAAACCGCTCGACGTTGATGCCATGAACGCCGTAGTCGATCCGAACCTCTATCGCAACCGGGCGTAAGTCTTGATCTGGTTGACCGTCACTGGCAAGACGGTCCGTGAGCCGCAGAGACTCGGCGTGCCAGTGGCTGCCAACCGCGGGCAACCAGTTATTTTCCGCCCCGCATCACCCGTTTTCATTCGGGTGTGTTGGCGCTTTGCGCCTGCTGCGCAAACAAAATGGGTTGATGGGGTAATTCTATGTAGGGACATGGCATTCCGCACAGGCCCGTTGTTGGCGGAGACCGTTTTGACCTTCAAGACCACAGCCGACAACCATACCATGGCTAGGAATGCCTTGTCCGTGCCTGACATTGCAGTCGGTCTGAAACGGACATGGCATCCCTAGTATCATGTTCAGGATGCGGATGATGCTTCTCGATTTGGAATTGCCCAATCAGAGTTCGACCTGACGGGGAATGCCATGTCCCTACGGGTCTCAACTCGTTTTGTTTGCGCAGCAGGTGCTTTTCGCCAACACACCCGTTCACTCTTTGCCATCTTCACCATTGATCTCATTCCAAGCCCGATCGACTGTCGCACGCACGATCCCGTAGTTGAAGCCGCGTCGGCTCAGGAATCCACTGGCCTTCTTACGAAACTGGGGCTCATCCAGTCTACGCCATCCATCTAACTTGGCCGTCGCCGCATCCCAAGCAGCGCTTTCCTCATCCAGATCGGCAACTGCCTCGTCGATTACGTCTGAGTCCACGCCCTTCTGGCGCAACTCATAGCGTAGGGCGTGGGCGCTGCGCGGGCGAAAGCGCGTTCGATCTTCTACCCAAAAGCGTGCAAAGGCGGCGTCATCCACATACCCTGCGTCAACCAAGCGCTCGATGACAGCTTCGATCAGCAACTCATCGTGGCCCTTTTCCTTGAGCTTGCGCGTCATTTCGCTTGCGCTGCGCGGCCGGACGCCGAGGAAACGAACTGCCTGATGGTAGGCCTTGTTGCGTTCGCCCTCCTGCTTGAGTTCTGAGATTTGCAGCTCGGTCAGTTCCTGCCCTCTGCGCAGGTCGGAGGCCGCTGAAAAGCTGACCGCAAACGCGTACTCGCCATCCAGAAATAGATTGACGCGGTCTTTGTTTTTTTGCTGTAGCTTCAGTGCAGTGATCGTTTTCATGAAGGCTCTAAGATTTCTGTCCGATCAAGATTGCCTCAGTCAGAAAGAAGGCAATGTCATCGCCGTCCGGTTCAGCATGGAAGAAGGCTGCCGCCGCCGGCGGAGCGTCCGTTAACATGGCGTTTACCTGCGCCTGCGTCTCTGGCGACGCCCCCATTCGCTTGACCCAGGGCTCGAAGACCATGCGTTTTTCAGCAGTTTCCTGCGCGAGCAAGGTGAAGCCGGCTTCCTCAAATGCGGCGACCCACTCCTGAACGCTGAGGCAGCGTCCATGGCTTGGATCGCGCAGTTTTTCGAATTTGTTAACATAATCGCCGGCTTCGGATAGTTCAATCGCCTCGCTCTCGTTGGTACCGTCTTGGCTCCCCGGCACAATATTGTCGACCACGGCCAGCAGACCGCCGGATTTCAAGACACGATAGGATTCCGCTAGAAACCGGTCAATGTGCGGGAAGTGATGGGGTGCGATGCGGCAGGTCAACAGGTCGAATTGATCATCATCGAAGGGGAGATCCTCGGCATCGGCTGTCTGGAACAGCACATTCTCGATGCCCTTTTCCTGGGCGAGATTGCTCGCCACCGGGATCATCTCAGGCGTCAGATCCGTGGATGTCACCTGGGCAACGAACGGTGCAAATGCGAACGCAGTGTGGCCGGCAGCCGAGGCAATATCCAGCACCTGCCAGGTCGGCTGCGGCTGGACAAGCTCGACGAGGCGGCCAAGGCTTGCACCCTTGGCGTGGACCGTGCTTGTGGCATAGGCCGCGGCATTGGCGCCGAACTGTTTCTTAACCTCTTCTTTGCTCATCAACAGACTCCTGGCTATGCTTGGCTTCTGGTGGGACGACCGGCTGCGCTTGATCAAACGTGATAGGTCCAGACCGTAATAGTGTACAACCTTCGCTGCCGGCTGTCCACGCACTGGAACTCATGATTTCATCGCGCCGTTTCCCGAAGACGAGTGGAATGGTAAGCCGTGCCCCTGGTGACATCCGTTCGGTTCTGGTACCATGAAGTCCGACTATTTAGAGGAAATTTGAGGAACCCTGTCATGCTCGATTCTGGGAACCAACGCCTGTTCCGATGGCGCAAATTCGGTCTGATAATCTTGTGGGTCGGCATTGTTCTGCTTGTTGCCGGCTGTTCGACGCCGGCGACGATGCCTGCCCCCGCAGTCACAGCTGCTGAGGTCGCGCCTACGGCGTTGGTGGCTCAGGCATCGCGTGAACCTTCGCCACCTGTTCAAAAAGTGGATGGAGCGGCTGCGGCCGCGGTTGTACCGACCGAGTACGGCTATGAGATCGTCAACAAATTTCCCCATGACCCTGCCGCTTTCACCCAGGGGCTTGTCTATGAGGACGGCATCTTCTACGAGGGGACCGGACTCTATGGCCAATCCACACTGCGCAGAGTGGATCCTTCGTCCGGCGAGGTTCTGTTCGGTGTGCGTTTGCCGGATGATCTGTTCGGCGAAGGCATTACGCTTCTGGGGGATAGGATCTACCAATTGACATGGAAGGCGCAGATCGGCATGGTTGCTGATCGGGAAAGCTTCGAACTGATTGAGACGTTTGCCTATGAGACGGAAGGCTGGGGGTTGACCCACGATGGAGATCGGCTGATCATGAGCGACGGGACCGATACCATCAGGTTTTTGGATCCGGAAACGCTGGAACAGACTGGACGCATTCAGGTCTATGATGATTCAGGCCCCGTGGTGCGGCTCAATGAATTGGAATATGTTGACGGTGAGATCTACGCCAATGTCTGGCAGACCGACCGCATCGCCCGAATCGATCCTGCAAGCGGTCAAGTAACCGGATGGATTGACTTGTCAGGATTGTTGCCTGCGCAAGAGGCTGCACGACCGATTGATGTACTCAACGGAATCGCCTATGATGACGAGGAGAATCGTCTCTTTGTCACCGGCAAGTTGTGGCCGACAATGTTCGAAATTCGCTTGGTTGAGAAACGTAATTAATAGCTCGTGATTTTGACCATCAAAGAACGGAGAGAGATGATGAAATTTGAGAGAACGCTGTTTCTGGCACTGCTGATCGGTACGATGATGATGATGATCGGGGCATGTGCTGCTCCGGCGGCAGACGCGCCGGCCGCCGATAACCAGGCGGAGGCTGCCGCCGACGTTGTTGATGCGCCGTTGGATCTGCCGGCCAACATCGACGTACAGACCGTAGCCGAGATCAAGGAGCGTGATGATGTGGTCGTGCTGGATGTGCGAGAGCAGTGGGAATACGACGAAGGTCACATTCCCGGTGTCGTCCATCTGCCCATGAATGATGTCCCCGCACGCTTGGATGAGATTCCCACGGACAAGACGGTTGTGCTGACCTGCCGCAGCGGAAACCGTAGTGGTCAGGTGACCAAGTATCTGGAAGAGAATGGCTTTGACAACGTGCACAACATGCAGGGCGGCATCGTCGCCTGGCAGGACGCCGGTTTCGATGTAGAGCAGTAATGGACGAGCTACGCCAAAACCTGCTTACAAAACGTTGGGTCATCGTTGCCACCGATCGCGCGCAGCGGCCCCATGAGCTGATTGTCGCGCCCAAAGCGGGGATCGATGCGAACCCGTCATGGGATTCGAATTGCCCGTTTTGTCCCGGCAATGAAGAAGAAGACCTTGAGGTCATGTCCATTCCCAGCGATGGTTCGTGGCGTGTACGTGTTGTGCGCAATAAGTATCCCGCACTTCAGGCGAACGGCGACGTGGTGCGGACCTTCGACAGTATTCATCGCAGCATTTCAGCGGTGGGCTACCATGAAATTTTGGTCGAATCACCGCTGCATAACACTTGTCATGCGCTAGAAAGTCATGAAAGCGTGGCGATGTTACTGCATGCCTTTCGCCAGCGCGGTCGCACGATCTCGGACGATGAGCGCATGCGCCATATCACCTATTTTAAGAACCATGGCGAACGAGCAGGTACGTCGCTGATCCATCCACATACCCAGTTGATCGCCCTGCCCATGGTCCCCCACAGCATTCGCAGTCGAGCAGAATCAGCGCGTCACCACTATGATGACACCGGGCAGTGCATATTCTGCCATATGCTGGAGGATGAGATTTCCGATGGTCGCCGTATTGTCTTGGAGACCAAGCATTTCTTGGCGGTGATTCCCTACGCCGCCTACTCTCCCTTTCATACCTGGATCATCCCGCGCCGACACGAGTCCAGCTTCCTTCGCACGACGGACGACGAGTTGACCGATCTAGGCAACATCCTTCACCAGATGTTGCGCAAGCTCTATATCGGCCTGCGAGATCCCGACTTCAACTACATAATCCGCTCTGCGCCGCTTCACGATGACGGCCGCGACTACATCCATTGGTACGTCACAATTGTGCCGCGTGTGACCCGATCAGCGGGATTCGAACTGGGCTCCGGTATGTTTATCAACACAACACCGCCCGAGGAGAGCGCCGCCTTCTTGCGGTCTGTGGAGATATGAGAAATTTAATCTAACTGCGTGCTAGCTGAGATGCTGCGTGAGGAATTGGTATAATTGATGCATCGGGTTTGCTTGACCACCATTGACAGTTGATCATCGACAATTGAAAGTTGACCAGTACCCCATGACCAACATCAACATACGTGACTACAACAGCAAGGCCTGGGACAAGGCTGTTGAACGGGGCAGCGAGTGGAGCATCCCGGTCAGCCCGCAGGCGATTGAAGAAGCCCGCGCCGGTGTGTGGGGGGTTGTGTTGACACCGGAGAAATCGGTACCGCGCAACTGGTTTCCTGACCAGATGCAGGGCGTCGATCTGCTTTGCCTTGCCGGCGGAGGCGGCCAACAGGGGCCCATCCTGGCCGCGGCCGGGGCCAACGTCACGGTGATCGACAACTCGGCCCAACAGCTGGAGCAAGATCAGTTGGTCGCAGAGCGAGAGAGCCTGTCGCTGCGTCTGGTCCAGGGCGACATGCGCGACCTATCGCACTTTGACGATGATTCCTTTGATCTTATCGTTCATCCCTGCTCTAATCTCTTTGTGCCCAGCGTACGGCCTGTCTGGCTCGAGGTAGCCCGGGTCCTGCAGAGGCGGCGGTTCGTTGCTTGCCGGATTCATCAATCCTGTGAGCTATATCTTTGATCAGGCGCGGGCGGACGAGGGCGTTCTCGAAGTCCGGCACACGCTACCCTACTCGGACCTCAAGAGCCTGACATCAGAGGAACTGGATGCCTATCTCGATGACCTGCAACCTCTCGAGTTCAGCCACACGCTAGAGGATCAGATCGGCGGACAGATCGACGCCGGCCTGGCCATCACCGGCTTCTACGAAGACCACTGGACGGGGACGACGCTCTCCGAATACATGCCGACATTTATCGCCACCAAGGCGACGAAGGTTTAAGGGATTGGGGATCGGTGATTGGGGATTGGGGAGCAGGCAGAGACTTGACAGCGCCCGGATCCCCGATCCCCGATCCCCGATTCCCCAATCCCCACCATCAAGGAGCAACACACAACATGAGCACCTGGCAAGCATACCTGGCCAAAAATCAAGATCAATATGTTGACGAACTGCTTGACTTTCTGCGTATTCCCAGCATTTCGGGATTGACGGAGAATGCCCCGGATGTGCGGCGTGCCGGCGAATGGGTGATGGATCGGTGTCGCTCTGCGGGTCTGGAAAATGTCGAGATGATGGAGACGGGTGGCCATCCGGTCGTCTATGCGGACTGGCTGCACGCGCCGGGCAAGCCGACTGCGCTGATCTATGGCCATTTCGACACCCAACCGGTCGATCCCATCGACCTCTGGGACAACCCGCCCTTTGAGCCGACCATCATCGATGGCCGCGTCTACGCCCGTGGCGCAAGCGATGACAAGGGCAACATGCTGGTGCCCATCCTGGCCTTGGAGGCATTGCTCAAGGCTGAGGGATCGCTGCCCATCAACGTCAAGTGTTTCTTCGAAGGTCAGGAAGAGATTGGCAGTCCGACGCTGCCGCCCTTCGTGGCCGAGCACAAGGACAAGTTCGCCTGCGATCTGGCCATTAGCGCCGACGGCGGCCAGTGGTCTGAGGATCAACCTGCGCTCATGGTCGGCTTGCGTGGCCTTGCCGGCATCGAGATCGACGTGGTCGGCCCTGCCCATGATGTCCACTCGGGCATGTACGGCGGCGTTATCCAGAATCCGCTGCATGCGTTGGCGGCCATCATCGCCTCCATGCGCGGAGCAGACGGCAAAATCCTGGTCGACGGCTTCTATGACGATGTACTGCCCATCAGCGACGCAGATCGTGAGCTTCTCAGCGCTGTTCCCTTTGACGAGGACGAGTTCCTGGGCGAAATCGACGTGAACGATGGCTTCGGTGAACCTGGATTTAGCGCCATCGAGCGGCGTTGGGCGCGGCCGACGCTGGAGGTCAACGGTATGTGGGGCGGCTTCGAAGGTGACGGCGTCAAGACCGTCTTGCCCAGCCAGGCCCATGCCAAAATCACCTGCCGTCTGGTGGCCAACCAGGATCCGGCCAAGATCGTCGAGGCGCTGACCGCGCATGTGCACAAGCACGCCACGCCGGGCGTCAAGGTGACGGTGACGCCCATCGCCAGCCAGGCCACGCCCTACCTCATGGCCGCCGATCATTTCGGCAATGTGGCCGCCCGTGACGTACACCTGGAACTCTACGGCAAGGAGCCATTCTATGCCCGCAGCGGCGGCAGCATTCCCGTCTGTAGCCTCTTTCTGGACAACCTGGGCGTCTACACCGTCAACTTCGGCTTCGGCCTCGGCGACGAACGTATCCATTCGCCCAACGAATTCTACCGACTGAGCAGCTTTGAGCGAGGGCAGCAGGCATATTGTATGTTGCTGGAACGACTGGCCGCGTAGGGAACAGGGATTGGCGATCGGGGACTGGTGACTGGTGATCGGTGACTTGGGATTTGGAAAGTACACGCCCCATCCTTGTTCACCGATCCCAATCCCCAATCCCCGATCCCTAATTCCGATCCCTAATCCCGATCCCTAATCCCAATCCCTAATCACCCTGGATCCGCCACATGCCAACAAAAACCGACCGCACTGCCGCCAATCAACGCCAGATCAACCGACTGGATCGCCGTCTCGAGGCGATGAACCGAGTCAACAATCGCTATTCGTGGGCGTGTGCAATTGTCTTTCTCGGTGGGCTGACGATTTCGGCGATCGGGTTCTTCGCCGTAGGGGCCGGGCTGTTTTGGCTGCTGTTGGCGATTTCCGTGGCGCTCTTTGCCGCCGTCATCTACTTCCACCGTCGCCTTGAGCGCAGTACGCGTTCGTTTAGACTCGCCCGTGAATACCACCGCATTCAAGTGGCCAGAGCAAATGTTGAGTGGTCTGAGCTGCCTGCGGCCAGGGCAGGCGTTCCTCGTCCTGGACATCCTTTCGAAGGCGATCTGGATCTGGTGGGCGAGCGCTCGCTGCATCGACTGATGGACACCACCGTCTTTGACGGCGGCTCAGATCGCCTGCGCGATTGGCTCGGCAACACCGTTCCAGATCTGGATATCATCCGCAACCGGCAGGCGCTGGTCGAGGAATTGTGTCCACGGTCCTTGTTTCGTCTGCGGCTCTGGATCAATGGTTCGACAGCGTCCGGTGATCCGCAAGAGGCCAACCGTGAAACCTGGCAGTTCGACGATCTGCTCAACTGGCTGTCTCACCACCAACCGACGGCGCAGATGCGCCCCCGCCTATGGCTTCTGTCAGGCCTGGCCTTGTTGAATCTGGTTGCCGTCGCCACCTCTCTCCTTGGCCTGATCGAGCCATGGTGGTACTTCACCTTTCTCGTCTACTTCGGCGTCTACATGCTGATATCCAAACCGGCCCGTGATGTCTTCCATGAGGCTACAGCCTTGCAGGGCGCGGTTGAGCAGCTTGCCTCTGTGATTGGCCAGTTGGAGGCTTTTTCCTACGTTGGGACGCCGCACCTGCGCGAACTCTGCTCGCCCTTTCTGGACCAGGCCTCGCGACCGACGCACTATCTCAACCGCATCAAGACCGTGGCCGCCGCCACCGGCGTTCAAGGCAATCCGATCATCTGGTTTCTGCTCAATGCGGTCGTGCCCTGGGACTATTTTTTCGCCTACCAACTCAATCGCACCAAGGCCGAGGTCGTTGACCATGTGCCGCAGTGGCTCGATGTCTGGGCCGAATTGGAGGCATTGTGTGCACTGGCAAATCTGGGCTACGTGAACCCACACTACACGCAGCCTGTGGTTGTATTGCCTGAGGCTGAACTGGATGTGGTTGAACTGGATGTGGCTGAGGAGCAAGTAGCCTCAACTGGGATATTCTCTGCGACCAATCTGGGCCATCCGCTCCTGCCTGACGACGAAAAAATCTGCAACGATTTCGTCATGGACCACCTGGGCCAGGTGGTCATTCTGACCGGCTCCAACATGGCCGGCAAGAGCACCTTTCTCAAGACCTTGGGCGTCAACCTGGCATTGGCTTTTGCCGGAGGACCGCGTAGATGCATCGCTTCTGCAGACGGACCTCTTTCGTCTCTTCACCTGCATCAAAGTCAGCGACTCGGTCACCGACGGCATCTCCTACTTCTATGCCGAGGTCAAGCGGCTCAAAGCGATGCTGGAAGCGTTGGATGGAGACGGACCTGGGGATGATGAGCGTGAAGGTCGTGAAGAGTCGGGTGACGGATTAGTGGACGAAGCCGCGGCGAACAGTCGACGAAGTGGTCGACGATATCGGCGAAGGGGCAGTGGGGCAACTGCCGCTCTTCTTCTCATCGATGAGATCTTCCGGGGCACCAACAACCGTGAGCGGCTGGAGGGCAGCCGTTCGTCTACATCCACGCGCTGGTCGGCAAACATGGCTCCGGCCTGATCTCAACCCATGACCTCGATCTGGTCAAGCTGGCCGACGAGATGGCCGCCGTGCGCAACTACCACTTCCGTGACGCCATCGAAGACGAGCGCATGGTCTTCGACTACAAACTGCGACCCGGCCCCTGCCCGACGACCAATGCGTTGAAGATCATGGCGTTAGAAGGCTTGCCGGTGGGGGAAGACAATGGTCAATTGTGAATTGTCGATGTTCAATTGTCAATGGGTTGTCGTCGAATCCATTGACAATTGAACGTTGGCAATTGACAATTGACCATTTCTCTACATTTTCTCCAGCGCCTGCGCCAGATCCGCAATCAGATCCGCCGTCTCCTCGATCCCGATACAGAACCGAATCAACTCATCCCGAATGCCCAGCTTGCCAGCCGTTCTTCCGGCGGCAGATCGGCGTAGCCCATGACGGCCAGCGGGCTGATGATGCTCTCGACGCCGCCCAGGCTGGGGCCGATGACAGGAATCTTCAGCGCGTTGAGAAAGGCATAGGCCTGCTCCGGCCTCGCCCTCGATCTCAAAACTGACCACGCCGCCCGCTCCGCGCATGGTCTGCTCCGCCAGCCCGTGATCACGGTGACTTCTCAGCCCCGGATACCAGACACGTCGCACCTTGGGATGCGCTTCCAGATAGCGGGCGACGGCCAGGCCATTGGCATTCTGGCGTTCGACGCGCAGCGCCAGCGTCTTGACCCCGCGTAGGATCAGGTAGGCTGTGTGGGGCGCAACCATTTGACCGAAGAGCCCTTGCGCCTGGCGCAGCGGGGTGATCATATCGTAGCTGCCGATCAGCACGCCGGCCATCAGATCATTGTGGCCGGCCAGATACTTGGTCACGCTGTGGATGACCAGGTCGATGCCATGGTCCAGCGGGCGCATGTTGACCGGCGTGGCAAAGGTGGTGTCGATGACGGTCTTGACCTTGTGGTGTTTGGCGATGGCCACAAGCCGGTCCAGATCGACGCAGTGCATGAACGGATCGGTGGGCGACTCGGAGAAGATCAGCTTGGTGTTGGGCTGGATGGCCGCCTCCAGCGCTGCATAGTCACCGTGGGCCACGATGCTGCACTCGACACCATAGCGCCCGATGAAGGTCTCGCAGAAGACCAGCGTGCTGTGGTAGCACTCGTCGGTGAGGATCATATGGTCACCGGCCGAGAGCATCAGAAACAACGCTGAGGTCACCGCACCCATGCCACTGGAAACCAGCACCGCGTCCTGTCCGCCTTCAAGCGCGGCCAGCTTGGCCTCAGCTGCTCGCACCGTCGGGTTGCCGTAGCGGCCATATTCCTCGCGCTCCGGCTCGTCCCAGAACATGCTCTCTTCGGTGTATTCGACCAGCGCCTCGGCCGTGGGAAAGGTGTAGACCGAAGTCTGGACGATGGGTACCGTCAGGCTGTCGTGGCTGCGGAAGCGGGCCTCGCCGGCGTGGACGGCGTCGGTGGAGGAAGGCGTTGTGGATTTTGCGCGATCATCTGCTGGATGCTGCGTCATATGAAACTCCGGATCGGATGGTGAGAGATGGCCGCGATAGCCGGGCAGGGCAACGTGGCCTGGTCAGCGGCGGGCATCATAGCATAGGTCGATAGGCAATCGCCAACTGGGGCGTTTCAATACGCCGGCCAGGCGTTTGCAGGGCCTGCAATGCTGTCGCGATCATCTTGGTGGTGAGGAGTGTCCGCTCGATCGGGACCGGGGCCTGGTCGCTAATAAACATCTCCTGAATCCGAGCATCGAGGGTGGCGAAGTGGCCATGGAACTCAGCGGCGGCTTCGCCCAATTCCCATCGATTAGCGTGAATCTGGGGATCGTTGCTCTGGGGATTCCGGGCGCGCAGGGCAAAGGCGAAGTCCTCGATATGCCCTGCCAGTAGCACATGGGTGGTGCGCAGGCCATCAGCGTGTTCGAAGCAGAAAGCGACGGGGCTGCCGTTGCCATCGTAGGGGTTTGCCCGCCTACAGTTTTCGCGTAGATCGCCCGGTTGGGCAGAGATGCAGGTTCCCAGCGCTGCCTCGAAAAGGTCGCTCGACCACGCGCCATTCTCCATGGCGGACCACACAGCCTCGCCGCTGTAGGCCGTCACCGCACGGATACCCGACTCGCCGCCGGCCCGCGACTCGACAAACGACTGCATGCCTTCCAGGCTGTGAAACCCATATGTTTCCGAGCCAACGTAGAAGAGGCCAACGCCCTCTTCGATCCGGTTGCCCGGTGGCAAGGGCGGTTGAAGTGCGATGGTGTGCGGCAGTGAAGAGCCGGCCATCAGCGGGAAGCCCATTGAACGGGACGTATTGACCATCTCCTGCGCCCAGTCCATGTTCCACGAGAGATGCTTGTCGCAGAAGACGGGCACGGATCGACCTGATGCCCGAAAGGTCGCAACGATTTCGTCGAAGAATTCCTTGCGCGGGTAGAGGCGCTGTCCCAACTCGTTGAACGGATAGTCGCCGTGTTCACCGATGAGCAGGATGCCATCCACGGCCAACTTGTCGCCGCCCAATGTCAACGCATCACGAATCGAATCAAAGAGCGGCACATTGTACTCACGTGATTTCAAGCGCGCCAGATCATCGTCCTTGGAAAAACCGCGGGCACGACGCTCATCCGGAGAGAGTGACGAGATGTCATTGGGCGGGAACTGATCGACATAGAGCGAGGCGATACGCGTGCGCGGCTGCCAACCCCACTGGCTGTCGGTTGGAAACGGTTCCAGCCAGCGCGAGACGATCACGTCGGCGTGGGAGGCTGGAAAGTAGACGGTGCAGACGGCTGCAATCTTGAAGTCGACAGTCATGATCTTCTTGTCCGATCTCAGTTTGACAGTAGGAAGCGCCCTCAGCGGCTGAGACTGAAGCGCCTGAGGGCGCTTCTCGCTGTTAGGACTGGCGGCTAAACAACTCAGCGATTTGCCCGTGGTCCATTGTTTAGTTCGCACGCCCACGTGCGAACGGGTCAGAGTGGCCAACATGCAATTGGGCGAGACCCGTGCGCACGAAGGGCGTGCGCACGAAACAATGATATCTGTAAGTTAAATGGTGGCCAATCCTTAGCAGCCAGCTTCAGCCGACGCGATCAAACGTCAACGGGACCCGGGTCCGGGATCAGTACGGCGGCGTGAGTCGACCGGGCAGATCGACACGGAAACGCTCCATCTGCCCGGTATCGGCCACGGTGACGTAGCAGGTCCGTCCATCCGGTCCGCCAAAGGTCAGGTTTGTGCAGTTCTTGCCGTGAAGTTTGATTTCCTGCAGAATCTCACCTGCCGGCGACAGCTTGAGGACGACGCCTGCGCCCCAGCGTGTGGCGTAGAGATTGCCGTCTACATCACAGCGCATGCCGTCGAGACCCTCTTCATCAAACGCGATCAGCAGTCGTCTGTTGCTAATCTCACCGTTGGGAGCAAGGTCGTAGGCCCAGATTGATTGTTGCGCGCTTTCGTTGACGTAGAGCGTTCGTTCATCCGGGCTCACCTCGATGCCATTGGTTGTGCCCAGGTTCTCGGCCAGCACCACAAATTTTCGATCCAGACCAATGCGCCAGAGCTGGCCCGTATCATCGGACCAGTTGGGGTCGCTGGCAAAGAGCACGCCTTGGCTGGTGATGGCAATGTCGTTCGGTTGATTGAGGCCCGGCTCATGGGCATAGACGCTGATTGCCTTTGTCCGCATGTTGACCTGCAGAATGTTGTGACCTGTGTAGTCTGCGATCAGCATTTCGCCGGCGGCATTGAAGCGAATGCCGTTGCCGATGCTGCCCTCGGGCAATTCGACAAAGACGCTGCACTCGCCCTCAGGCGTCACCCGCCCGATTGTGCCCTGGCGCGCATAGTTGACGGCATACAGATTGCCTTCGGCGTCACAAGCCGGGCCTTCAATGCCGTCCGTGAAACTATGGCGAGGCGTAAACTCATGGGATAGGAAAAGCGACTCGGGATTCATAGGTCTTCTCGATTCTGGTGCTGTCATAGGATAGATATCGTTGTGGGCAATATGTGGGTGAATATCGCGTGGGGCGCCATTGCCTGTTTGTCCGTATGGCGCTGCCGTCGCCGATTGCGGCCGGCGTCGTCCATCTCTGCCCAACTGGCACGTACCGTCCTCTCTGCTTCGAGGCCATCTCTTCGATCAATGCTCGGGTATTCCGTGCGGTTAGGGCAGAGTCGTAGGCGTGTATACGATCAACGATGGAACGCGGTCGAAGTGTCTTGCATTGAGGGTCAAGATCGGCAACGAGTGTACCAAGCAAATTGCAGAAATTAGGACATCTTTGATACCGATATCTCGATTGCGAGCGATCAAGTCTGCGTGGAGTTCGGCAGCCATTTCCGCCGATTGATGATCGAACGGCCAGATTTTCATGAAGCCGAGTAGAGCGTTTTCGCCGATCTCCTTGCTTGAGCGGTGGACGCCAAAGAGTAATTCGTAGGCAGTAATGGCGGTCACACAGCACTGGTAATTCTGAACCGCGTGAACGACCGAAGTCGCTGCCGGTTCTTGACCGCGCAGGAAGCCAATCAGGATGCTTGTGTCTAGGCAGAGAGTTTGGTTGTCCATGAATCCCACTGATCATCCAACGAATTGATCGCTTCCTCAAAGGCGTCGTCGTCGTGAAGTATGCCGCGCAACGAAAGGAACTCAGCGATTGGCGACAGACTGATTGACTGTCCGTCAACCGTTGCTTTCACTGCGGTACCGTCGGCCAAATTGAGTGATCGCAAAAGCCAAGCCGGCATAGATATCGTATCATCAGATGTACTTGTCACAATGAGCGTCATGTTGCTCCGCCTTTCAGCAATGTCAATAAAACCTGTGGCAGCTATTCCATGCCTATTGTACCATGGCTCTGAGCAGATTTTGAAGTGCCGCATGATACTCGACCTCTTCGATTCATTCATGATGCTGATCCTGATAAACGGAAAGTGATCGGCATAAGATAACAACAACAACGACAACAACAGTGGCTGTCCCGGCGGGCGTAATGCCCTAATTTCGGCAGCGATCCTGCCCGAGGATGGCAACTGTTTTGTTCAGGTCGGACCCGGGCAGCGAGGCGGTCTCTTCCGTTATGTATTCGACTGGCACTGCTCAAGATTGCGGGGATGTTGATCTTTCTCGTGACTCCCGAATGGCGTCAAGAATGTCTTGAGTGGATGCCTCGGTGTCGATGCCAGGAACATCAAAAGGAGACTCGCTGCTCTCTCTGTACGAGATAGTGAATGACTCTCCACCCCTCCTCTTGATGATGACTTCTTCAGTTCGGGCGGTGTTGAGGACCTCAGACAGACGCTGTCTCGCCTCAGAGTAAGAATATACTTTCATGAATTTACTCCAGTATCGTGAGCCCGATTTCCGTAGCAACCCGCTTCATACCGCGGTCAAGCGTCAATAGCGGACTACGGAGGCCCAATGCGCACTCCAGAAAGTAAGCGTCATACGCGTGGATGTCGAATTCGGTCGCAATTTTCAACGCAGATGCAATGTCGATATGCCTCAAATCAACTGGTATTCTCTGAACCGACTTCCACGTTGCAGATACTTCATCGGCCCTCAGAGCGCCTCGCTTCTTCATTGCAGTCAAGGCATTGCCGATTTCAAAAGGCAACACCTCAGGTGCAATCAGATCACAGCCCTGAGTAAGCTGTATGATCGAATCTCTTTCCGGCTCGTTCAGGGCGACAGCGATGAATGTGTTTGTATCGGCAACAATTATCATGGGTACAATTGTACGCTTCGGTCTTGTCTTTGTCAACCCGAGCAATAAGATTCCTGTGAGAAGGACCGGAGGGCGACCGTCGATACGAGCCTTTGATTCTAGCTGCTGTCTTGGCCCCGCAAAACTCCTGGATCAGCCAGGAGCCATGCACTGAGATGGAGGAAGGACAGCCTTGAGCGCAGGTTTTCAGCCGGCTTCTCCGTGAAGCCATCGAGTGCGGCAACGTAAAGCGGCGTCTTCCGCTTCGGGTTTGTCCTGCACTACGCGCTCCGTGCCCGGCAGCCACCGTCGCAGAGAACCCGGCGGCACATAGGTGGCGACGGCCGGGCGTGGGACCGCTATGTCGAGTTGCGCCAGCCTACGGTGAAGGAATCCCATTGCCCTGAACATCCACATGTAGGAATCCAGGGACGGCGTCAGCCGCTCGTGCGCGATGAACGTCTCCACTTCGGCCCAGCGGTTGCGACGGCGCAATACCGTTGAGCCATTCCATGGAACAGTGGTTGGCACAACCAGTCCTTGGTCGGCGAGATGACCTCGCACCGCTTGTTGAGCAAACAGTCTCCGTCGCGACACAGATGGCTGGTGCACGCGCAGCACGAGCCTGGCCGCGTCCAACTTGGCGTTCAGGCTCATGACGCCGCCGAAATCGGTGGCGTGCGAATCCCGCAGGCATCAGGCTAAGGTTATGTTGAGCCGATTGCTGTTGCGGACGGGCTTGCAGCAACGGCTGAAGCCGGCTGCTAACAGCGAGAAGCCGCCTCAGCGGCTGAGACTTAGCGCCTGAGGGCGCTTTTCACTGTTAGCGGCGGGATTCATCCCTGCCGAAACCGACGACACCGCTAGACATAATCCTTAGCTTGATGCGCATGCGTGCGAATCCGGGCTGATGGCCGCGATCAACCGTTGTGCGTCGGAGTCATCCAGTGACAGCCGGCCAGAATCTGTGGGGTCATCTGTCCAACGTACTCGTAGATAGGGGTGAGATGTATTCATGGTCGATGTCCGTCGCCCAATGCAGAAAGCTCATTTCACATACTTCATGGCTTCCCGTTTGGAGAGAGGCGAAAGCTCATTTTCGTGCGCGGCCACGAAGTCTCTAACCCACGCCGGATCCGTCTTCGAATACTCACGCAGCACCCAGCCGATGGCCTTGCGGATGAAGAACTCCTCTTCGTGGGCCAGCATCTCGATGGTCTCGCCCAGCAATCCGGTATTGGTGGCCGTCTTGTGTTTGAGGTGGGCCAGCAGCGAGGCTCGCCGTACCCACATGTTTTCATCAACGCGCCAGCCGACCAACTCCGGCTCTAGTTCCCGGTGCTCGAGGATCATCAGGCTCATGATCTTGCCCGCGATCCAGTCCAGCGTGTCCCACCAGGGGGCGCTCTCCATCAACGTCACGTAGATCGGCCACGATTTAAGATCGCGATAGGGTTTGACCAATTCTGCCACATCCAATGCCAGGTACATCTCCTCCCGATGGGCGCCGCGCCAGAGATCGAAGATTACGTCTCGATATTCGTCACGGCTGATGATGGGGTAGCGCTGTCTAGCGGTGCGAAAGTTCGCACGCCGCGCCTTGGACTTGACGCCGTAGAAGGGTTGGTCGGTCTTCATGTAGGCTTGCATGGCGACGGCATAATCGGTGTTGGCCTGCGCCGACAGTTGGCCGCGCAATTCGACTACGATTGGGTGGGACATGCTACGCCTCCTGAAGTCCGGGGACTACGAAAAGATGACGCCGCCAGCAGCTTTTTTCAACACGGAGACAGATAGGTGACAAAGAGAGCCACAGAGGAAAAAGAGAGTAGGTTGGCATTTTCCCCTAGTCCGTGTAGTCCGATTATCGTAGCGCAGAGTGCGGGCGTCGTCGAATGAGTGGCAGCATGGCAGCGTAGAACCTCATCCTTGCCATAAACCTGTTCTGGCGAGGTTCCGCCCGCGTTGCAATCAACGATAAGCCATGATAATATTACTCCGATCTTTTTTAGGAGAATCTGTACGCCATGTGCTGCGTTTGTCGCAGGAACTCTTCATCCGCGAAAGACGATTCCTGTTTTGAAACGACAGTCTGACACCATTAGGGAGGTAGCAGGAGCAGGTATGCCAAAGACACAACAAGGTGCTCAAGTTCTGAGCCGAAACGGCCACGAGGATCTGCCGGCCTATCCCGGCGTTCCAACGACGTCTGACGGCGCCGGAATGGTGGTTTGGGTCGACACGCACATCACCCAAGGGGCGTGCGCTTATCCCATCACCTCGTCGACCACCATGGGCGCAGGGTACGGTCAAGCGGTGGCCAACGGCCGCGAAAACCTTTGGGGCGACGAACTCACATTCATGGAGCCTGAGTCGGAGCACAGCGCCGCTACCGGCTGTGAGGGCTTTGCATTGGCTGGCGGCCGTGTGAGCAACTTCACGTCCGGGCAGGGCCTGGTCTTGATGAAAGAGGTTCTCTACACCATCGCAGGCAAACGACTGCCCGCGGTCTTTCACATCGGCGCCCGAGCGTTGACCAGCCAGGGCCTCAATGTGCATGCCGGTCACGACGATGTCATGTCCGTGGCCGATACCGGCTGGGGCATGCTCTTTGCCCGCAATGCCCAGGGTGCAGGTGATCTGGCCCTAATCAGCCGCCGAGCGGCCGAGGATACCCAGACGCCCTTTTTTGCCATTCAGGATGGTTTCCTTACAACCCACACGGTTGAGGATGTGTTGCTGCCTGAACCGGATTTGATGATGGAATTCATTGGCAACCCAAATGACAAACTGATTAACATGTTCGATCCCGACAACCCGGTAATGACCGGTGTGGTGCAGAATCAGGACAGCTACATGAAGGGCAAGATTGCCCAACGCGTCTACTACAGCGAAGTGCCCAAGGCCATTCAGAATGCGATGGATGCGTACTACGATCTTACTGGGCGTCGCTACAACATGGTCGACAGTTATCAAATGGAAGACGCCGACTATGCCATCGTCGGCATGGGCTCCTCGATGGAGACGGCCCGGGCCACCATCGATTGGATCCGCAAGGAAGCCGGCATCAAAGTGGGCGTCGTCCATGTAACCTGCTATCGACCCTTCCCCGGCGCCCAGGTCGTCGAGATGCTCAAGGGCGTGAAGGCGTTCACGGTTGTGGAGCGCATGGATGATCCCATGGCCCAGAACAACCCGCTGACGACTGACATCAAGGCTGCGTTTACCGATGCTCTGACCGGACGCCAAGACTATCCGTCGATTGAGCGAATCCCGACCATCTTTAGCGGCGCTGCGGGCCTGGGCAGTCGTGATGTGCGCCCCGGCGACTTTATCGCCATGTCCCACAACATGGTCGAGGACAACAAGCGCTTCTTTGTCGTCGGCATCAAGCATGAGCTGGCGTTGGAGATGGGCGAGGATCCCGATGTGCGACCCAAGGGCGCATTTTCCATGCGCGGCCATTCGGTCGGCGGCTACGGCTCGGTGACGACCAACAAGGTCATCGCCACCATCGCGGGCGATGTCTTCGACAAGCAGGTGCAGGCCTATCCCAAGTACGGCTCGGAGAAGAAGGGGCTGCCCACCACCTACTATCTGACCGTGGCCAATGATGAGATCCTGACGCATTGTGAGCTGAATCAGGTCGACTTCGTGCCCATGAACGACATCAACGCCTTCGTAACCAGCAATCCGCTCAGCGGCATCGCCACCGGTGGAGCGGTCTTCGTCCAGTCCAACCGGACGACGCCGGAGGATGTCTGGTCTCGGATTCCCCCCCACGCCAAGCGCATTATCCGTGAGAAGAACATCCATGTCTACGCGGCTGATGCTGCCTTGATTGCCCGTGAGGAAGCGCCGATGGCCGATCTGGAAGTGCGTATGCAGGGCATTGTCCTGTTGGGCATCTTCCTCAAGGTCACGCCCTTTGATGAGGAATCCGGACTCTCTCCCGAAGAGGTGCTGGAACGCTCTGAAAAGGCGCTGCGCAAGTACTTCGGCAAGCGTGGCGAGGCCGTCGTCCAGGCCAATCTGCGGGCCGTCAAGCGCGGCTATGATTCGGTCTTCGAAATTCCGGCCGACGTCATTGCCCAGGACATCAACGCCGACATTTACGTGCCGGGTGCTGAGTTGAAACTTTTTGCATAGGTAGGTGATTGGGGAAGGGTGATTGGTGATTGGTGATTGGGAATGGGGGATCGGAATCGGTGGTTGGGGTTCGGACCTACGTGTTCGGACCCATTCCCCATTCCCGAACCCCATTCCCTAATCCCTAATCACCATTCCCTAATCCCTAGTCACCTCTTCATAGAGGAGCACTATACCAATGGGTGTAACCACCGATCTAAACGACGTTCGAAAAATCAGCAAGACTGCAAACGGCAGCCCGGGCTATGATCCGTCGGTTGTTGATGTGGAGGATTTCTTTAACCGCATTCTCGACGGCTACGAGGACGGCAGTGCCCCGTCTGAGTTGGAAGCCGATACGGCGCTGGCTCGTTCGGTCATACCGGCCGGCACCGGCATTGAGCGTGATTTCAGCTATATCGCGCCGGAGATTCCCGAGTATTTTCAGGAAAACTGCACGGGCTGCATGACCTGTGTCAACCAATGTCCTGATACGGCGATCCTGGGCAAGGTTGTCTATGTTGAAGAGCTTGAGAGTGCGTTGGGCAAGATTGAAGATGATGCTGAGCGCAACTTCATGTCGAACCAGTTTGCCGAGACCAACAAGTTCTACACAGTGCCCGAACGGCGCAAGAAGACGCCGGGCAAATTTGGCATCTTCATCGACCCGACCAAGTGTAAGGGTTGCGCCGAGTGCGTCGAGGCCTGTGATGACCTGGGCTACAATGCCCTGGGCATGATCGAAAAGGAAGACACGACGGTGCCTGCCTACCAGAAGAGCATCGACTTCTTCCGCAGTCTGCCGCCGACGCCGGCCGAGTACATCAATGAGCGTGTGCCGGTCGACATGATGCTGGCCGAGCAGAGCATGCTCTACGTGGGCGGCGCGGGCTCCTGCGCCGGCTGTGGCGAGGCCTCGGTCATTCGCATGTGGTTGGCTGCCCTGGGCTATGTCTACGGGGCCGACAACATCGGCATCGCTGCCAGCACCGGCTGCAACACTGTTTACGCCAGCACCTATCCTTACAACCCCTACATCGTGCCGTGGAGCAACTCGCTCTTCGAGAACGGCCCTGCCTTTGCCATGGGCATCCGCATGAAGTGGGACCAGAACGGCTGGGAGGACAAGCAGCTCTGGGTCATGGGCGGTGATGGGGCCATGAACGACATTGGCTTCCAGTCGCTCAGCCGTCTGCTGGCCAGCGGCATGAACATCAAAGTTCTGGTCCTGGATACCCAGGTCTATTCCAATACCGGCGGCCAGACCAGCACGGCGTCGTTCACCGGCCAGGAAGCCAAGATGTACGCCTACGGCAGCAGCCATCCGGGCAAGGAAGAGACCCGCAAGGAATTGGGTCGCATCGCCATGATGCACCCCAACACCTACGTGGCCCAGACTGTGGCTTCGATTCCGAACCACTTCTACAAGTCGATTCTGGATGCCGCCTCGTTCGATGGCCCGGCCGTGGTCAACACGTTCACGACCTGTCAGCCGGAGCATGGCGTGGCCGACGATATGGCCCGTCACCAGGCCAAGCTGGCCGTGGAAAGTCGGGCTTTCCCGGTCTTCCAGTACGATCCGCGCAACGGCGACACCATCCGTGATCGCCTGAGCCTCAACGGCAATCCCGGGCAGAAGGACGACTGGTACACCATCAAGAAGACCGGTGAGACCATCGACTTCGTCACCTTCGCCCGTAGCGAAGGCCGCTTCCGCAAGCAGTTCGACAAAGAAGGCAACCCCTCGGAGACGCTGTTGCGTTCCCAGGCCGATCGTCTGGCGAACTGGCATCTGCTCCAGGAGATGGCGGGGATTCGCTAGTTCGCATAGAAAGAACAAAAAAATAGGAGGTTGGGCATCTCGCCCGATCTCCTGTTTTTTATTACCTCTCATTCACCGATTCTTCACATTGACCAATCCTGTCAGAGCGACGCCTCGCTCTGCAAATTAGGCGCAGTTGCCCTGAGTGCAGAGAGCGAGCAGACGAGACAGCTTGACGATTGGCGCGTGCCAAGGTACGATCTGCGGACCGTTGACGGAGGAACGATCTCTGCACTCTTGTTTAGAAGCCGAGCGATATGCAACTAGAACGATATACGAAAATTGTACTCAAACGCTGGTGGTTGATCGTGTTGGTGGTCGTGACGAGTATGGTTGCCTATACTTATCAGACAATGAATCAACCTCTCTACTATCGCAGCAAAGTGGTCCTGCTGCTCAGTCCTGCGTCCAATTTCAGTGAAGTCTATTACGCGGATTCGCCGGCAGCCGCCTCTGCTCAACTAGCCGAGACGTACATCTACTATCTGCGGACCGAAACATTTGCCGAAAGCGTCATCGAGACTGAACAACTCAACATGTCGGCCAGTGGCCTCATCGGGGCAGTTCAGGCACGTATGATTGAAGGCACGCAATTTTTCGAGATTGTCGCCACGGCCGGCTCGCCCGAGGAGGCTCAATTGTTGGCGACTGCCATCGCCAACAACTTCATTCGTCAGAATGTAGCTCAACAGCGAGCCGACGTGGTCGCTCGTCGTAGCACTGGGGATGTCGACAATGTCAACGCCCTACTGACTGAGAAGCTGGAGCGGGAACGCAGCTATTACGAGGAACAGGTCAACGGCCTTCGTAGCGAGGTCGAGCGACTGAATGCACAGCCGCCAACTGCGACGCGCGATGAACTACTGGCTGCCACACAGTCCCGATTGAGTGAATATGAAAGTACCCTCATGCAGATCATGATTGGCCAGGTCGAATTGCGTCCGCCGATCGATGAGAGCCAGTTTACGAACGTTACCATTGCTGAAGCGGCCAAGTTGCCGATGAATCCAGTCAATTCAACAAATCGGAATACGATGCTCTACGCTCTTGCGGCAGCGTTGGTGCTGGGGTTGGGCTTGCAATTGGCTTGGACTATTTGGACTATACTGTCCGCAGCTCAGAAGAGATGGAAATGCTTACCGGGCAGTCTCCTCTGGGTGTTCTGGCCACCATTGACGTTGATTCGCCCCAATCTGTCAGCGGGGAGGATGTGGCCGCAGACGTGGTCTACTTGACACAGCCCCGTTCGCCGACGGCTGAGGCCATTCGTGCCTTACTAACGAATCTGCGCTTTAGTGGAGCTGGTCAACAACTGCATAGTCTTGTCGTTACCAGCGCTGGTCCTTCTGAAGGCAAAAGCGTGGTCGCTGCAAATCTGGCCGTGGCATTTGCCCAATTGGGTCAGCGGGTTATCCTCATCGATGCCGATCTGCGTCGGCCGACCGTACATCAACGTTTTCATATCCCTAAGCAACCGGGCCTAAGCAATCTCATGATCGATGCGGATGGTACTTCGGCATCTGTCATCGAGCAATATCTTCAGCCTGGGCCGGTTGAATCTTTGCACATTTTGACAAGTGGGCCGATTCCGCCCGATCCAGCTGAGTTGCTCGGAACATCCTGGGGATCGACGGTATTTGATGCCATTGAGGCGCAAGCCGACATCATCATTTGGGATACCCCGCCGGCCCTGACCGTGACCGATGCTGTGATTATGGCTGCTCGAGCAGATGCAACCATCCAGGTGGTCAAGGCTGGCGCTACACGTCGAGACATGATTATCAAGACTCGAGAGGCGCTCCAACGAGTAGGAGCTAACGTACTCGCCCCGGTTCTGAACCAGGTCAAAGCTAGAGATATGGGTCATTATCAGTATTATTACGCCAAGTATGGGTATCGCGAAGATCGTGCCACTGGTAAGATCCGAGCAAAGCGCTGGCGATCAGCTGGGCGGGAATGAAATCGGAGCCGAAGCAAGCGCCGGAAGCAATAGCGTAGACAACAATGGTGTTAGGCCCCTAGCCAAGCGTCGCCGTCGCAATGCCCTGTCTCGCTGATTGCCCATAACATTCCGTAGCCTCGGTAGACTTTGTCAATCGGCATCCCGGAGGCAAGGCCCCCTCTCCTTGTTCTGTTTCTCGAAGGTCTTCTCGACCCGCAACAACGCATCGTCGACCAGCGCCTCGGGGATCATCTGGACGCCGTCGCTGTTGCCGAAGATGAAGTCACTGGGCATGATGAACCTTGATGAAGTTGCCCGGCGAGGATCGGGTTCTACGCGTTACGTCCCAAAAATCGAGGGAAACAGACCTGTCAGCGGCTATATTTCTTGGAAAGCGTGCCAACATGTGCCAATGCATGTTCCCAGTCTGGAAACATCCCTGGGAAGCGTTGGATAATCGCCTCAGCAATTTTGCCGAGAGAATGGTTTCCATCCATCAAGTTGAGAGTCAAGCGGTCGAGTTGTCCCTGCTGGTTGACGGACGGGGTGAAACCGCTGGTCTGCTTGTGAAGACCCCTCGGATCGACGGATGTGCCGTAGAAGGTCGACTGACGGAAGTCGGCTTTCACCTGGCTGCTCCCTCCATCTGTGATCCGTGTGTCCCATCGCCAGATATAGTCGCCTTCCACTAGGTTCGCCTTCAATCGAAGGTCGATCTGGTCTCCAGCATCCAGCGATATCGGCTGCTCCAATGGGAAAAACGCATGCCCATAGATGAGCTCGGGTAGCCCTGGCGCATTCGAGAACCCTAGGCCTTCGTAGAGATCCGTATCGAACCAGAGTATGATGCCATGGGCAGTTCCATTATGCTCGACCGTCCATGTCAGTCCCCCGCTCACGTCAGCGGAATCAATGGTCTGGTAGTCCAACGTGGACCAAACCTGGGGTGGTACCAATACCTGGTCCGGCTTCGAATGCGTCCTCATCCAAGAGCTGATCGCCAACGGATGGCCGGCGCTCATGTCCAGTCCATATTCATTGTTCAGCCACGGCGTCTCGAAAGTTTGGTACACTTCGGGCGTGTCCACCAGGGTTGCCCAGAGCCTATCCTTTGTTGGGATGAGTCGCCCTCCCGGTGCGAGAAGGCGGCGCCGGGCATCAACAATAGAAGGAATATGATGTTGGAGGAGTGGGAGAACGCCACGCAAATCCGAGACGATCACGTTCGCGCTCCGGCAAAGTCACGTCTGTGGAAAGTGTCTGATGAAATACGATGCGATCAGCATAGCCGTTGGCTTGGGCGCTTCTTCTGGCCACCTGAATGGCCTCATCCGGTTCGATGGCATGCACGCATCCTGCACCCAACTGACAGGCGATCAGGGAGAAGATACCGGTGCCGGCGCCGATGTCCAGCACCACGTCGCCGGGCTCCACAGCCTTGCGCAATGCCTGTACGTAGGGCGCCATTCGTGGTCTTTCGGTAATCATGTCGCCGTAGCTGGTCAGGCTATAGCTTGTGGTTTCAGACATGTGATTGCTCCAGCTGCTTGCAGTCAGCGTCCCACTTTGGTGTCACTCCGACAAGCTTCTAGGATGGCGGCATGTACTTCCGGCAATCTGGCAAAGTCGCGGGGGTATCTCAATGTAAATGTTGGCAGTTCTGCCACCATCTTACTGGCGTCGGCGAACATCGCGGCCGCACGTCGTTTGTCGGTGACATCCAGTTGAAAGCCGTTCGCTATGAGCGCCATGCACGCTTGGCGTTGGGGCATCGGCGCAATCGAGACGCTAGAAGTGGCCACCTCGATTGCCGATTCCAATACGAACAACGCAGCCAATGGCAACCACGAACTTGCGACAGTTTCCCCTGTGCTGACACCAATATCAACACGCAGCTTGGACGAGTATTGGGCCATGGGTTCGAAGGCGGGCGTCTTCATAAACAGGTTGTCGACCGCATTCGGCCACAGACGCAAGCCGGAATAGGTCGGACAAACCAGGACGCCGCCCCCAGGCTGATCCAAAATCAGCGCATCATCTGATAGCAGCGGGTAGCCGGCCCTGTACAGACTGGCCGCAAGCGTTGACTTTCCGGAGCCCGTCGGACCAACAAATGCGATAGCCCGGTCACCGACACGCGATGCTCCGGCATGCAGCACTACCCGGTGTTGATGCGCCACTAGGCGTGGCAACACTTGTTCTAAAATCAGGTGCCGCAGTGTCGCCTCAGTGGTCTCAGGCAATGCCCACACCTCGATAGATCTGCTGTTAGCCAGAATGTGGAAGTCCGCCAGAGCGGGGAAACGCAGTAGGTACCCCCAACAGGTTCTGGCAAGCAAGAGTGTCGGCACGCCGACTTCGTTTTTCCAATCGTGGATCCACTCCGCAGTTTTCGGCTCAGGCGGTGTGGAGGCTGGGTACCTGTAGGTGAATATCAGGTTGTCTGTCTGGCCGATGTCGGCAACGGAGAGTTCAGGGATGCTCAGCGTGCTCGATATCGTCAAGTCTGCGTATCGATAAAGGGCCATATGTTACCATTTGGACAGTGTTTTCGTACGAAGCACCCACATTGCCTTAAGGCCGCTTGTTCCTGTTTCCTTTTCCGCTCCCTTCTGGTCTGTCATTTGAACCACCGGCAGTCAATAAGCGCAGCGACCCGTAAACGTAGAGCTGAGGAGCGTGATAGGGTCGAGGTTGTTCTGCCACATTTATGATGCTTTGATTTCGGGTGTCATCGGACATTTTTATCTCCAGATAGGGCCGAGACCAGGCAGGAAGCGATGAATACGATTGGAATAAGGATACTCAAGAAGAGCAAATTCCTGGTTCAAATGCAACGACTACGAGCTCTTGATGACAAAGGAAGTTGGCCCAATCGGGCGCGACAACCATTCGGCCAGATGGGCCGCTTCGTAGACCGTCTCTTCCTGTGTCGGGTCACCTTGCTCAAAATAACTACGGCACATTTCCCGAAGCTTCTCTTCGTGAACGTACTCGGACAACATATCCATATTGTCGTCGATGATCGATCGAACGCTGGTCTGCATCGTAGACATCAGATCTGCGGTGAAGGCCCATCCAAGATGTTCCTTCCCACGCCGCCATCGCACCTCCTCAGGCAGCCGCCCGGCCATGGCACGGCGCAAAATAATCTTCGGCCAGCCCTGACTCAGTTTCTGTTCCCCCGGCAGCGAGAGACTAAAATCGACCAGCCGGCGGTCGAGGAAGGGATGGCGAGGCTCAACTCCCAGCGCAGATGCCACACGATTGTAGCGTTCTACGCCAACAGTCAGGTATGGGTGGTCAACGGCCTTTGCGCGTTCCGCCGGTAGACTCTGCCGGTGTTGCGGTTGGCGATGTGAATCCAGCCTCTCTAGCCGTTCTGTTAGGAAGACGCGTCGCGCAAAGTCGGGGTTGATGATGGAGGTGCGAATATTGGTTTCAGCTCGGGCTTTACTGCTGCGCGAATGGTGCAAGCGGCGCAAGCGCCGTACCCGATTCGGAGCGAATGCCTGGATCACGCTACTGTAAAGATAAGGAGCTGGCGGATAT
The DNA here is from genome assembly GCA_963765875.1 of uncultured Chloroflexia bacterium. GTDB lineage: Bacteria > Chloroflexota > Anaerolineae > Caldilineales > Caldilineaceae > JAWKOK01. Next base: position 175,353 of record CAVXYK010000025.1, on the reverse strand, counting down.
CCGCCGCACCAAAATCGATTTTGTCCAACAGCTTCCTGATAAGCCGTCATCCAGCGCGCGCTGCGCAGCAATCGCGCGATATGACTACCTTCGGACAATATAGTATCACCATCAATGCCGTCAAGCACAACATTGACCCCGTGGCGACGAGCGTCAAGATAGATCGCTCGTACCAACGTCATATGACCATCAAAAGGCTCATCCAGATCCCATTCCTGCTTCTGTAAATCAGGCAGCAGTTGATCCCACTGCCCATGTGTCACAACACGTGGATCCAGGCCGTCCATTGTTTGCGCAGCATAGATGGTACGCGTCTCTACGCAGTCCGTACCATGAGGCGCAACAGCGGAAAATGTAGGGATTGGCCCCCGTCCCGTCTCAGCCTGTAACGCGCTTGCCACAGCTACAACTGATCCGGAGTCCATGCCTCCGCTGAGCATGGATCCGACACGGCCAGTCCCGCGCAATCGGCAAGACACTGCCTGTGTGAATATGTCGAGAAACGCTTCCGCATACTCCTCGTCAGAGGATAAGCGCAGCTCGGCCGCGGGTTCCAGTGTCCAATATTGGTGCCGGCGTACTCCCTGTCGCGTGACCATCAATGTGTGAGCCGGCGGCAATCGATAGATTTTCTCAAAAAACGTGCTGGTCTTGTCGATGCCCTCTAACTGCGTGATTAGGAAATCAGCGATTCGCCCCTCGTTGATGTGACAGGGCGTCTGAGGCAATACGAGAATGGCACGCGGCTCCGATGCAAAGGCAAAGAAACGCCCGTCCGAATGATGATAGTAGAAGGGTCTAATACCAAAATGATCCCGGGCGCAGAATAGCGTCTGTTTTTTCCTGTCCCAGATGGCGAATGCGAATGCGCCCATTAGTTTGGTCGGACAATCCTCACCCCACTTCTCGTAGGCATGCAGGATCAGTGCATGATCACCTATCTCCCCTGGCTGACTATTGATCAGACCCAGCAAATCGATCAGTTCATAGCGGTTATCCAGCCGTACGTCGGCGGTAATGACCAAATCACCTCGCCGATTTACCACCGGTGGATGCTCATACAGTTGTTCCGGCGTCGTCCTCAACATCGTGTGGCCTAGACCCACTGAACCCTGATGCCAAGTGCCTGTCTCATCGGGACCACGGCGTTGTAGTGTGGCAGCCATGTTCTGCATTTCAAAACGCGTGACGGGCGCCCCATTCAGATTGAAGATCCCGCATATCCCACTCATCGGCTTCGGATCCTTGTTTCGTTTCGGCCAAATTGACATAAGGCTTGCATTGCGACGGCTTTGCAGGCAAATGACTCGACGTCCTCCCTAGTCCCAGTGCATTCGTTCAATCGACTCCGGCGACGCTAGTGTTGCGAAGTCAAGACCAATATCAGCGCGGTCATTGAGCACGATGCCGTCACGTTCGACCCAGGCGTGAGCCTCGAATGCTCCGTCCCGACGACGTACGCCGATTTGGATCTCCGAAATCACACCATGTCGACGCAGAAGCCACCAGGCTGCCAACGAACGCCGCAGGCAGGTGACGCGCACCGGGCCGCGATTGGCCGCCACATCCACCAGCCGAACCATCTGGCCAATGTCAGCATCGGGGATTGGCTGAGTGCGAGCGGAGCGTGGTACGGATAGTGATTCGAGTGCGGAATAGACACGCCGAAAACCCCAGATCCGTAGTCCGGCATCGATCAACGGCAGCAGCAATATGGCCGTCATCAACGTTCTCCAATCGCTTGCTGTCAACTCACTTAGCTTACGCAACCTAGACCGCTTGTCCATTCTCTATGGTCACCAGGCCGTTCTCGGAGAGCTTGCAGATCAGTTCAGTCAAATCAGCCTTCAACTGGGCTGGTTCGACTTCGTATTCGTTTATTAGAACGTCGTACGCCGTCTGGATGGATGCCGACTCGGTCAGCAATGTGAACATGCGCGTGCCCACTTCGTCCAGCCCAAAGTATGACTCCGACTCTAGATTCAGAATCACGGCCTCGCCATCAAGCACTCGTAGGAGTACATCGTCCGGGGCACTCACTTGTTGAGTGAAATCGACCTCCACAGTCCTACCTCCAATTTTCGTGGCTTTGCTACACAAGACTGATATCGAGACATGCAGAATGAGCGCTGCATAATTGCCTCGATTCTACGGTTGTTTACCCAATCTGTAAACCTGTCATTTCTAGTAGGCTGTTCAACAAAATCTCAGCGATCACCTAGTTAAGCGTCGAACTTCTCTATGATTGTTGGTGCAGCAAGCGAAATCATCTGCGCGAGCTGTTTTGCCGTATTTCGATAGGCCGGCAGTGGTCCTCCGATGGGATCTGCCACATCGTAATCCATGTCCTGCGCAAGTCGGCTAATCTGTGTGACGCGGGAGGCAACGTCCGGAAACTCTGTTGTTATCGCGTCTCGATGACCACTCGACATCGTGATAATCAATTGATATCTATCCAACGCAACATCATCGATCGTCTTTGAGCGGTGCTGCGACAGGTCCAGTCCGATCTCTGAACCAGCCTCTAGTGCAAGAGGCATCACCGGCAGGCCGGAATGGGTCCATGTCCCTGCGCTGTCAATCTGCCAATCTTCTAGCTTCTCGCCAAGCTCCGTCAACTGGCGGCGAAATAGGTATTCACACAAGGGAGAGCGAATGCGGTTCGCCGTGCAAACAAACAATATGGCGTTCATTGTGTAGACCTGTTATGCGTTCTGGACTGCCTTGGATTTAGACTCGGTACGCCCTGTTGATGGTTTTCAACCTGGCGTCCGGCAATGCTCAACAGAGCACACTATACATGTGCTCGAATGGAATCGCCAACAATTGTTCCGGGTCATTTATGGATTGCACCGACAATCGCGTGTGCGTCTTGACAGCTCTGACGCACTGCGTTATACTGTAATTGTAACGCAATGCGTCACGGTGTTTGATACAGTGTTCGATCAGGTGCAATACTTGATTGAACAACACGAAAAGTGACCGAACTGATCGGACCGATTGAGTCAATAGAACGAAGGAGCAACATAATGGATGTCAAGATGGATGTGAATTTGCGCAACGTTCAGGAGCAGGTGACCGATAGCGCTCAGCAGGTACAGTCGATGGGCAACAAGACGCTGCTCACCTATATCGGGTTTTGGGGGCTTGGGTACGATTTCGCAATGGATGCTATTGAGATGGGCAAGGACCTGATAGACAGGGCCGAGCTCCGCGGCGAAGATATTGTGCGCGATCTGAATGGTCAGCTTGAGAACTATACAAGCCAGGCCACTGATGAGGTGAAGAAGGTCGCCGACCGGGTTAACAGCCAGGTCGAGGGCGTTTCGGGCAAGATCACCGACAACACCAAGTCCATGGAGAGTGAGCTCGAGAAGATCCTGTCTCGTGTCGGATTCTCCCGCAGCGAAGTGACGGCCACCGTCATCGAGGTCAAGGAAGAGCTTGGCGCATTAGTAGAGCCTTTTTCAAACTATGATGAGATGACGGCCAAAGAGATCGTCGACAAGCTTGATGGGCTGGACGAAGAAGCGCTGAAGACGGTCCGGGCCTACGAGGCCGGTACCAAGAAGCGCGTGACCGTTCTGCGCGAAACCGATATCCGCCTGGATGCCATGGAGAGTGAAGAAGCTGTGGCTGCATAGGAATGTCGTTGCACGAACGCGGCAAGGTCTCTTCCGAAACCTAGGCCGCTCAACGGGGCCGATTCCCACCCTGGGAATCGGCCCTGTTTTTTGTCATACAGTTTTCCCATTCACCAACTATGATTTTGATGTGTTGGCGTTTTGCGCCTGCTTCGCAAACAAGATGAGTTGAACCCGTAGGGACATGGCATTCCCCGCCGAATCGTTCTCTAATTAGGCGATTCCAAATCGAGAAGCATCAACCACATTCTGAAAAGGATTCTAGGAATGGGCTAGTCCCCTCTACATAATCAGTCAACAAGGCCGATCTCATCCGGGTGGATCGGCTTTCGTTTTACGAGATCTCGCAAAGTTGTGCGGAATGCTATGTCTCTACATAAACTACGCCATCAACTTATTTTGTTTGCCCATTTATGAACCATGAGTTCGTAGGGCGGCCCTTACGGTCGCCTGCTCGCCACACCGGATTACCACAAGGGTCGTCCCTACGATAAGCGATTATTGACCGACTAATTGGTATAAATAGGGGTACGCCATGACCCAAAAACATCAGTCTGCGCTCACTGAACCGCACTTCGCCGTTGCCGTCTCCAAGCTAACCGCTCTGGATGGTGATCTGTCGCTGGTGGTTGAGCGCCACGGCCCGCCACCGTTCTGGACAAGAGATCCCGGCTTTCCCACGCTGGTTCTCATCATCTTGGAGCAACAGGTCTCGCTGGCATCGGCCCGGGCCGCCTACGATCGCTTGGTGACGGCAACTGGACCTTTGACGCCGAGATCATTGTTGGCCCTCGACGATGAGACCATGCGGGCCATTGGTTTCAGCCGGCAGAAGACAGGCTATGCCCGAGGCCTGGCTGCACATCTGCTTGACGGCCGCCTCAATTTGGACAGCCTGACTGAGGCGCCGGAGGAAGACGCCTATCGTGAGCTGTTGCAGGTTAAGGGCATCGGTCCTTGGAGCGCCCAGGTCTATCTGCTCATGGCCCTGCGTCGACCTGATATCTGGCCAGTCGGCGATCTGGCGCTGGTCATCGCCGTGCAAGAGCTGAAGCGGTTGCCGCAGCGGCCCACCGCCGATGAGATGGTCGCTCTGGCCGAGCCGTGGCGTCCCTGGCGTGCGGTTGCCGCCCGCATCCTCTGGCACCACTACCTGTCGGCGCGTTAGGCGACGGCGTAGTTATGGGGATTCACGGGCGACCACAAGGGTCGCCCCCACGGAATGGGGTATCTACATCCGATCCCGATCCCCAATCCCTAACTACCCATCATACCCATTCGCAGCAATCACACCCTTGTACCATCGCGCGCTCGCCTTCAACATCCGTTCCTGAGTCTCGTAGTCGACCCAAACGATGCCGAAGCGCTGTTGATAGCCTTTGGCCCATTCGAAGTTGTCCATGAACGACCAGACAAAGTAGCCGGCCAGCGGCACGCCATTCTGGATGGCCCGATGGGCTGCCGTGAAGTGATCGCGCAGATAGTCCAGCCGTCGCTGGTCATGGATCTCACCATCGGCGTCAGGGCCATCGGAGTAGCTGGCGCCGTTCTCTGTGACATAGAGCTTTGGCACTCGGTAGTCGAAATGGAGCCGATTGAGCAAACTGTAGAGCCCATCCGGATAGACTTCCCAGTCCATTTCCGTGTGCTCATCGGCCGGCGCGCCGAAGACCGTCTGGGGCGCATTGTTCAGCGCTTCTTCGTCACGTACGATCTCGCGTGTGTAGTAGTTGACGCCCAGAAAGTCGGTCTTCACTGCGATGGCTTCCATGTCGCCGTCTTCAACAAAGTCTAGACCGTCGGGCAGAAAACCCGCCTCGATGTAGCCGGCGACCATGTCGGCCGGATAGTGGCGACCGTAAACCGGATCCAGGAACCAGCGATTGAAGTAGCCGTCAGCATTGCGCTGCGCAGCTAGATCTGCCGGACTGCCTGAGGCCGCATCATAGTAGGTGAAGTTGAGCGTGATGCCTACTTCGGCCTCAGGGCTGATTGGCCCGGATGACCGGCACAGCCTTGCCGTGGGAGAGCAGCACGTGGTGCGATGCCTTGATGGCCGCAGTCCAGTCCTTCCAACCCGGCGCATGTTCGCCGATCTGGTGGCTGAGGAAGGCGATGCACCAGGGCTCGTTGTGGGTGATCCAGTTGGTCACCCGATCGCCGAGATGGCGACTGACAACATCGGCATATTCGACAAAGGCCTCGACGCTATCGCGTGATGGCCAACCACCTTGATCCTGAATGGCCTGGGGTAGATCCCAGTGGTAGAGCGTGACAAAGGGCGTGATATCTGCCGCCAACAGCCCATCGACAAGCCGGCTGTAGAAATCGAGTCCGGCCTGGTTGATCGCACCTGTGCCTTGCGGCAGAATCCGCGGCCACGCAATCGAGAAGCGATAGGCTTCCAGGCCCATCGACTGCATCAGCCCAATGTCATCCTGCCAACGGCGGTAGTGATCGCAGGCGACATCGCCATTGGAGCCGTCGATCACATTGCCCGGCGTATGCGCAAATCGATCCCAGATCGACTCGCCTTTGCCGTCCTCCTGCCACGCGCCCTCGATCTGATAGGATGAGGTAGCGGTTCCCCAGAGAAAACCGTCCGGGAATCGGATAACCTCGCTCATTTTTCCTCCAAAAAAAGATGGTCAATTGTGGATTGTCAACGGTCAATTGTCAAGGGTTCGGCTTCGAAAAAACTTGTCACAGATTGCCACAGATAAAATCCTGATACCCACAGATGCTCTTGGTGTCATTGAAGTAACGTGTCAACCCCCTGAGATCCCAATGAGCCGAAGTAACTACGGAACAATCTGTGCCCTATCCTTTTTTATCCGTGGAAATCTGTGACAAATCCCTACACCCGACTCACATCATGCGAGCCGCTCTCACGAATGCCGGCAGGCGAGATCTCAATGAACTCGGCCTCTTCCTGTAGCTGGGTGAGGGTGCTCGCTCCACCGTAGCTGAGGCCCGAGCGCAGGCCACCGACCATCTGATAGAGGATTTCGTGTACGTGGCCACGATAGGGAACCACCGCTTCGACGCCCTCGGGCACGACCTTGTCCCAATCGCTCTGGTCCTCGGCGCTCTCGTCTTCAGCACTCTTGTCGGCTTCCTGACCGCCGCCCGCTTGCTCAGCGGCACGCCGTCCCATGGCCGCACCGAGAGAGGCCATGCCGCGCACGACCTTGACCTTCTGACCGTTGCGGATTACGGGCGAGCCGGGCGCTTCTTCGCAGCCTGCGAAGAGACTGCCGATCATGACTGAACTGGCGCCGGCGGCCAACGCCTTGACCATATCGCCCGACGTCTTGACGCCGCCGTCGGCGATAATGGGGAGGTCTAGCCCGGCCTCGCGCAGACCCTCTGCGGAATCCATGATGGCTGTCAATTGGGGCACGCCAAAGCCGGTGACGATGCGTGTCGTGCAGATGGAGCCGGGTCCAATGCCGACTTTAATGGCGTCGGCTCCGGCCTCGGCCAGCTCACGCGCTCCGTCCTTGGAGGCCACGTTGCCGGCGATGATCTGGGCTTGCGGATATTCGCGGCGCAATCGCTGCACCATGCCGATGCAGTGATCGGCATGGCCATGGGCAATGTCCAGCACAAGCACATCGCATCCGGCATCAAGCAGCGCGCCGGCCCGATCCAGATCTTCATCCTTGACGCCGATGGCCGCGCCGACACGTAGGTGTCCGCGGTCATCAGTGGCGGCGTGCGGGTACTGTTCGGCCTTGATCACATCTTGCGCTGTGACCAGACCGACCAGATTGCCCTCTGCGTCGACAATCGGCAGCTTCTCCAGCCGATGTTCATAGAGCACGGCGCGAGCGATTTCCGGCGTCACATCCGGGCCGACGCTGACGATCTCGTCATAGGGTGTCATGGCATCGCGCACCAGCGTGTCGCCGTTGTAGGCCAGCAGGATGTCGCGCTGGGTGATCATGCCGATGAGCTTGTTCTCGGCGTTGGTGATGACCAGACCGCCGACATCGCGCCGGTTCATCAGGCGCACGGCTTCGGTGAGGGGCGCATTTTCTGAGACTGTATAGGGGTCTTTGACCACGAAGCCCTGAGCACGCTTGACCTTGCTCACTTGTCTGACCTGCATCTCGGTTGTCATGAAGCGATGCAAAATGCCGATTCCGCCGGTGCGCGCCATGGCAATGGCCATGGCCGCCTCGGTGACGGTGTCCATGTTGGCACTGATGACCGGGATGTTGAGGCGGATGGAGGGCGTCAACCGGGTGGCGGTGTCCACATCACTGCGAGAGGCGACATGCGATCGCTTGGGTACAAGCAGCACGTCGTCAAATGTAAGTCCCTTGCTCTGGCGAATCTTCATGATTAGTAATTCCTTGTCTCCAACCGGACGAAGCCGGGCTTATGAAAAAAGCCCGGCTTCTGTGTTTACCATACAGTTCGGAATATCCCATTTCACGTCCTCAGCGACTGTCGTCTCGTCGTCGCCATTTGTCTCCATGCTGATGCCCAACGCCGCATCAAAGACCTCGTCGACCGAATCAACCGGGATGAACTCCATCGGTCTCGCGGACAGCCTCGGGCACATCGTCCAGGTCGGCCTCATTCTGCTTTGGCAGAACAACAGTCTTGATGCCGAACGGGCCGCCGCCAGCACCTTCTCTTTGAGGCCGCCGATGGGCAACACGCGACCGCGCAGCGTAATCTCACCGGTCATGGCCAGGTAGGGGCGGACAGGCTTCTGGAGCAGCAGGCTGGCCAGGGAAGTCGCCATGGTGATGCCCGCGCTGGGGTCCATCCTTTGGAATGGCCCCGGCTGGGATATGCAGATGGAGGTCCGAAGTGCGGAAGACCTCCGGGTCGATGCCCAGCACGTCGGCACGGCTGCGGACATAGCTCAAAGCCGCCTGTGCGCTCTCCTTCATCACATCGCCGAGCTGGCCGGTGAGCATGAAGCCCTTGTCGCCCGGCACTCGTGTGGCTTCGAAGAACATGATGTCGCCGCCCACGGCTGTCCAGGCCAGGCCGATGGCAACGCCCGGCGCCTCCGTACGCTCGACGATCTCCTCGCTGTGGACCGTGCGCCGGCCCAGGAAATCGACCAGATTGTCCGAGTCAATGACCGTGGTCTCAGGTGCGTCACCCGCCGCGACCTGAGACGCCAGCTTGCGACAGGCTTTGCCGATCTGGCGTTCCATGCCACGTACACCCGCCTCACGCGTGTAGCCCTGTACGATCTCGCGCAGCGCTTCTTCGGTGAAGACGACTTCCTCGGGCCGCAGGCCGTTCTCTTTGACCTGGCGTGGAAGCAGATAACCCTGCGCGATCTTGACCTTCTCCTCCTCGGTGTAGCTGCTCAGATCGATGATCTCCATGCGGTCGCGCAGCGCCGGCGGAATGGTATCGAGCAGATTGGCGGTCGTGATGAACATGACCTGGCTCAGATCGAAGGGCACGTCCAGATAGTGGTCCCGGAATTCGCGGTTCTGTTCGGGATCGAGCACCTCAAGCAGAGCGCTGCTGGGATCGCCTCGGAAGTCGCGGCCCAGTTTGTCCACCTCGTCGAGCATGAAGACGGGATTGTTGCTCTCGACGCGGCGCAGGCTCTGGATGATGCGGCCGGGCATGGAGCCGATGTAGGTGCGGCGAAAGCCGCGGATATCGGCTTCGTCACGTACGCCGCCCAGGGCCAGGCGGGCAAACTTGCGATTCATAGCACGGGCGATGCTGATGCCCAGACTGGTCTTGCCGACGCCGGGCGGCCCGACGAAACAGAGCACAACGCCCTCGCGCTCGCGACGAATTTTGTCGCGGAGATCGTCATCTTCCCGCTCTTCCTTGCGTTCGGCTCGCAGTTTGCGAACGGCCAAAAACTCAAGGATACGCTCCTTGATCTCATCCAACCCGTAGTGATCCTCATCCAGGACCTCGCGAGCGTGGGCGATCTCAAGATTGTCCTCGGTGCTGGTCTGCCAGGGCAGACTGACCATGAGATCCAGATAGGTCTTGATGACGCTGTATTCGGCGGCCTGGATGGGCATGCGCCGCATGCGGTCGAGTTCGCGCTTGGCCTCTTTTTCGGCCTCTTCCGACATCCCCGCCTCGGCGATGCGCTCTTCCAGTTCGCTGATGTCGGCGGTGTGCTCATCCTCTTCGCCCAGCTCTTTCTGGATCGCCTTCATCTGCTCGCGCAGGAAGAACTCGCGCTGCATGCGATCCATCTCGCTGTGGGCCTCGGACTGGATCTTGCGACCCAGTTCGAGTACTTCGATCTCCTTGTTCAGCAGCAGGGTGAGCCGCATCAGCTTGTCCTGAACGCTGTCCATCTCCAGCAATTCCTGGGCATTCTCCAGGTCGATGCGCATGCTGCTGGCGGTGAGGTAGGCGAGCTGGCGCGGATCCTCGGCGTTGATGGCCATGACAGCCAGCTCTTCGGGCATCTGCGGCTCCAGCTCGATGATGCGCCGGAAGAGATCCTCGACGGTGCGCTCCAGCGCCTCCATCTCAAGACCTTCTTCGATGGTCTCGGGAACGGCCTCGACGCGGGCACGCAGGTAGGGTTCTTCCTGCAGGTACTCAATGATGCGAATCCGCTCCAACCCTTGGACGAGCAGCCGGACGGTGCCGTCGGGCGTCTTGAGCACGCGATGGACTTGCGCTGCAGTCCCGACTTCGTGGATTTGGCCGGGCCCGGGCTGGTCATCGTCCTCATCCCGGCTCGTGACCAGGGCGATGATGCGGTTTCCGGGGAGGTTGTCCTCGACCAGACGCAGACTGCGTTCCTGGCCAACCGGCAGGGGCAACCACATCATCGGATAGACTACGACGCCCCGCAAGGGAAGAACCGGCAGATCGTCAGAGAAAATCTCTTCACTGGGTTCTTGCTCTAGTTCAAAGCGTTCGCTATATTCTTGAGACTCGAAGATGACCTCGTCGTCGTCAGATTCGTTCCACTCATCGAAGTCAAAGCTTGAGAAATCGTTCGCCATAAAGGATCTGTTCCAATCTGATACAGGTCTTCCTCACACGAGTCAGCGTCAACGGAACCGAATTGTTAGTGCCGTATTCACTGGAGAGGTGAAGCTCACCCAAATTACGATAGTTCGTTAGATGAAGATTACCGAAATCTTCCGGTTATGCAGTGATAGAGATTCCCAGGCTTAGGTAGAAGCATACTTCATGACAGAATCCTCTCAAGCAGCGCATCAGTCACCATGACAAAATAGCAGGTGCTCTGCGATGCCAGAACGTCTAGAACCGCAACAAATAATTCTACCACATAGATCGGTATTTCCCAGGTGAAACGGCAGGAAAACCCCGTAACTAATGCCTTTCTTTGCTACTTCTAACGCAATACTAACGCGTATCGTGAGAAATGATAGCCACAACCGGTTTCCTGACCTGTATTCGGTCAGTGTTATAATCGATCACTATTGCCAGGTTCCGTCAAATGTACTTCAGTAGTTACCGATTCGGTCGCAACTTTCATTCCGACAGAGCGAAGCGAAGAGGAATCTCTCCTTGGCGAACCCGAGATTCCTCTTCCTCCGGTCATGGCGCTTTGCGCCCACTACGTGAACGGAATGACAATTCGTGAACTACTGTACTTCCGAAAACGGCGATAGATGATTAGACAATTGGATTCAAATACAAAAAAATCTTCGGCAACGGGGCCACGGCTCAGCGCAAAGTGGCATGTGGCCGTGCTGTCCGGCTACGCATTGCTGACCGTCATCATGACGTGGCCGCTTGTGTTGAACCTGAGCACTGCCATCCCGGGCGATGGCTTTGACGGCTGGCAGAACTTACTGGAATCAGTGGTGGATCAAGGTTGCGCTGGTCGACCAGGTGCGCAACCCGCTGGTCACCGATCTGCTCTATTACCCCACTGGCGTCGGCCTCTATTTCCACACGCTTAATCCATTCAATGGTCTTGCTGACCCTGCCGATTCAGCTCACCGCCGGGCTGATCACCTGCCTACAATGCCGTCGTCTTCTTCAGCTGGGCTGTGGGCGGATACGGCGTCTTTCTGTTGACGCTTCTGGGTGCTTGACGCGAGGAACGAAGAGCGAAGAACAAAGAACGGAAGCCGGAGAGCCAAGACGCTTCAACCAGGTTCAGAGCCGACCGACCATCCGATCTTCGATCTTCGATCCTTGATCCCCGCCCTTTCTGCTTTTGTCGCCGGCTCCATCTTCACTTTTTCGCCCTTCCATATGGCCCATCTGCTCGGCCACATGCAGGTGATGAGCTTCCAATGGATCGCCTTCTACATTCTCTATCTGTTGCGGGCGACTGTGGCCGTTCGCAGCGGACGGCCGTGGCTGCGCAATTCATTGATGGCCGGCCTCTTTTTGGTCTTCACGGGCCTCTGCGACTGGTACTTCGTATTCTACCTGCTGATCTTTACGGGCCTCCTGTTGCTCTGGCTCGTTCATCGAGTGCTGCGTTGCCTGGATTCGTGAATGCGCAGGGTGAAGGGGCACTGCACTCGTTGGCCGGCAACGCTTGGCGATTTATTCGTCTCCTGGCGCCGCCCGTGATCGCCGGAATCATCTTCTTGATCGTGCTCAGCCCTTGGCTCGTGCCCATGGTGCGCCAGTCGGTTGCCTACTCGTTCATGGTGCGGCCCCAGTCTGACCTCTACATTCTCAGCGCCAGCGTGATGGATTTTCTGGTCCCCAATCGGCTGCACACGCTCTTCCGCCCGAGAGCTTTGAGTGGATGGGCAATCAGATTGCGCCGGTCAGCGAGAAGACCATCAGCATTGGCTACCTGGTACTTGCGTTGGCAGTTGTCGGGCTTGTGACGCGACCCCGTCGCTCTGCATTTTGGGCTGTCACGGCTCTGGTCTTCTTTGGGCTGGCTTTGGGGCCGGTCGTTCATTTCGGCTAACATCACCTGGGCGGATATTCCGATCTCAGAGGATGTGACCTGGCATGCCACGCCGCTGGGCATTCTCAACTATTTTCTGCCCATTGCCCGGCTGACCCGCAGTGTGAGTCGCTACGCATTGATGGTGCAGTTGAGCATGGCCGTGCTGGCAGGCATCGGGTTGGCCGCCCTGCTACGCTATCTGTCAACCGCGAGGGCCGTGGCTCATTGCCGCTGCCGTAGTCCTGGCCATCGTTCTGGCCGAATTCTGGGTCGCTCCCTATCCGCTCAGCCGGCCTGATACGCCGGCCTATTACGACGAGCTTGCGGCCGGCGATGGCGCCATTCTCAATCTGCCGATGAACTATGATCGGCCGGGCTATCTGCTCTATCAGACGGTCCACCAGCGTCCGCTCACTGTTGCCTACATCAGTCGGGACGATCCGCGGACGCTGACTGAAAGGGCGCCGGTGCTCCAACATTTTCGCCATCTGGGACCGGACATCTTGATATTGATGTGGGAGCCGTCGGGCAGACTGTGCTGCATGACGCCGGCGTGGAGACTGTTGTGCTGGATCGCTATAAGATGCCGGGCGGGGACGAACGTGAGGTGACAACGGCTCTGGCCCAGGAGATCTTCGCAGGCCAGCCGCCGCTCTACGAAGATGACCGCATCACGGTCTACAAGGTAGAGTGAACCGGACAGCGCCGGCCCCCTATCCGATGCTGGGCGCAGAAAACTGGGGGCCTTTTGCTGACATGGGAGACGGCCCGAGCGGACGAATGCTGAGCGAACTTCCGTCTGAACTCATCCTCCGCCATCTGCCGGATGATGCTCGTCTGCGCATCCGCTACCGGACAATGCCGGACGTATCGGCGACCCTATCGTCGAACACAGGGTTTCAGGCTGATGTCAACGTGGGGCAGATCGACCTGCCATCAGCGCCTGAAGGTAACGAGGTTATTGTGGAGTTGGATGCTCTGGGGCTGACGGCGAGGAAGATGGTGGTGCCCTGGTCCTGTCAGCCATTGCTTCTGACGGCTTCTGGATCGAGAGATTGGAGTTGAATTGGGCAGGAGTGATCGGCCCAACGGGACTGAAACTGTGACAACGTAGACGGGATGGTTCCAGATGGCAGCGCTGTCCAATTCCCAGATCAGCTCGAAATTTTTGAATCCTGCCGCCCGGAACAGCGTCTTCCGAAAGTTAGTGCCCCAAGCACGCGTACGCTGTTGCTTCGGTCGTGGTGGATCAACTCCCAGCGACCAAATTCGCCAAGCAATTCCCGGCACGATCTCTGCGCACTTGAAGGCGCTTCTCCTTGCACTTCCACTCGCCTTTCACCTGGTTGATCACCAGCAGTGAATCGCCAAGAGCCTCATCTGGGCGGTATCAGCGCCGGCGCCGAGGTCGTTCAGTCGGGTCAGGTCGCCTCCAGCGAGGCAATGAGCGTATCGTACTCAGCTTCATTGTTGGTGACTCGTCACCAAACTGGAGCTTGCACGATCTGCTCCTGCTGGCCGGGCCAGCGCAAGGCATAGCTGCCGTAGCCCTTGCCGGGATTGCCCTTGCTGCCGCCGTCAAAGATGATGACGATCGGACGTTCCGGCGCCTGGCCCGGAACCGGATGCATGGCATAGGGATCGTCCTCAACAACTCCGGACGGGGCACCCATCACAATCTTGCCGCTCACCGGTGATTGATATTCATCTGATGCATTGTCTGGACTAGCGGTTGGATCCGTCGGTGGCTCAGCTACGGCCTGCGTTGCTGGAGATTGCGCCGAAGTTGGTTGCTCGTCTTCGCTTCTTCGTCCAGACTCTTGTCCGACTCACCTGTCGGCGGCTCATTCTCGAGCGTGGGATCCGCCACATCGAGACCGCTGATCGGTTCCCGCCAGCGGTCGATCGCCGCGCCCAGTGCAGGCGCAACGTCGAGGCGATGCTGATCAGTAAGTAGTTCGTCGGGATCGATGTAGGCCGCTGGCATTCAGACGTCGCAGCAATTGGCGTCTCTCGTTGGGCGAGAGCGCCTGGATGGCGAGGACAAGGTTGGCGAGGTCCGGCGAAACGTGTTGTTGCATGGCTAGGCTGCTATGGCTGCTTGGCGCTCGCTTCGCCGTTGCCGTCGTTCTTGCTCCCAGAGATACATCAAGTTTGCGGCATGAAACTGCTTGACCAGGCCGCCTAGGGGGATCCGGCTGCGGTCAAATTGTTCAATGTCATGTTGAAGCAGATCATGCTTGGTGGCGCCTTCATCCATCAGCCTTCGGATCAATGCGTGGATATCGTTCAGGTACTTGATGTTGATATCGATGCTGCTGGTTACTTCGCCGCGCAGAAGGATGTCGCCGTGGCCCTTGGACAATCGATTCCAGATTGTACTCATGCAGATTGGCCAACGAGCGTTTGAACAGACCCATGTCGCTCAGCGGATTGGCGATCACGGGCACGGGCATGATGAGGTCGCTGGCGAAGAGTACCTTGTCCTCGCGCACATGAACGACGCAAACTTCCGGACTGGGACCCGGTGAATGGATGATGTGTACGGTCTTGCCGCCGAGGCGCACGAGCATGCCGCGGTTGAAGACGACCTTGGGCAGCCGAATCTCAACATCACGTAACTCAGGTGTGTGCTCTTTGGCTTCCGCCAATGCTTGTTGCCCATGGTCAGCCAACATGGCTCGACATTTTTCATGAGCAATTAACTCTGCATCGGGAAAAAGGTAGGAGCCGTAGACATGGTCGGCATGGCTGATGGTGTTGATCACGTACTTGATTCCCGCAGGGCAGATGCGTTTGGCAAACGCAATCAACTGTTCTGTCTCTGACGGAAATGGCAACGTGTCGATCAGAATCCCGCCTTCGGGCGTCACAACCAAGCCGGCGTTCACTTCAACATAGAGATTGCTTGTAAAGACCCAAGTATCGTCTGCAACGCGTGTGCGTGTAATGGCCACCTCGTACTCCTCGCTTCATTCTTATTTCAAGAATCATAATCTCTATCGTCGCCACCAGTGCATGGTCACGATGCAGATCTGTGTATCCTTGAGCGGGCTCTTTCTGACCGAAGTCAATGGGGCCCACAAAGAGACTCCTGCCCTCACTGAGACAGGTCGAAATTCGATGTGAATTGTATCACAACGCACGAACAGACGTCAAAAAAGTTGACATAATGTTGTGTCGGCAGAAACTCTCGGACAATAAAAATACCGCCTACGTAAGCAGGCGGCATTTATGAATCATTGACTCCACAGGATCGTGTGGACAGTGGGTGCGAACCTGTCTAAGCAGGGTGGGCGCCGCTGGGTGCTTCCGTCTTGCCAATCCTCCATGAGGAAGGCTATCACATCCACACCGCGTCACCATGCGCCCAAATTTGAAGTGTTGGCTCGCCCCGTATGCTATCCTTTCACGGAAACCGCAGAGTCACTAACAATATAGCATAGTACGTACAGATCGAACAAGGTCGGTAAATCTATTTCTTCTTCTTCTCTCGCAGCGCAATGTGTAGTTCAGCCATCTGCTCGTCTGTCACCGGGCTAGGCGAATCGACCATGAGATCGGTGCCGGCGGCCGTCTTGGGGAAGGCGATGACATCACGGATGCTCGTCGCTTGGGCGAAGAGCGCCACCAGTCGATCAATGCCCAAGGCAATGCCGCCGTGAGGCGGTGCGCCGTACTGGAACGCCTCAATCAGGTGACCAAACTGTTCGTCTACCTCTTCCTTGGGAATGCCAAGGGCGGCAAAGAGTCGGTCCTGCAAGTCGCTCTGATGGATTCGGATGCTGCCGCCGCCGATCTCCCATCCATTCATCACCACATCGTAGGCTTTTGCCAATACTTCGCCTGGCGCCGATTCGAGTTTGTCCCAGTCATCATCCCGTGCGGAGGTAAATGGGTGGTGGACGGCCTGCCAGCGTTGCATATCGTCGTTGTATTCGAGCAGCGGGAAATCGACAACCCAGCAGAACGACAGAACGCTTTCGTCGATCAGCCCGGCGCTGCGTCCGATTTCCAGTCGCAGGTTGCTCAAGCTCTGAGCGACCACCGAGGGTTGATCGGCGACAATGAGAATCAGGTCGCCGGCCTCGGCCTTGGCACGATTCGCAATGCCGGCAATCTCCTCGCGGGAGAGGAATTTGGTGATCTGGCTGCGCAGCGAATCCGGCCCATAGTGGCCGTTTTCGTCCGGTTGGCCGGTGATGCCGATCCAGGCGAGGCCCTTGGCGCCGTAAGGCTTGACGAAATCAGTCATGCCGTCGATTTCGCGACGAGTGAGGTCTGCACCGCCCGGATAGACCAGGCCCTTGACCTGTCCGCCTGACGCGGCGGCTTTGCTGAAGACGCCAAAGCCGCTCTCGCGCACGAGATCGGTGATGTTGAAAAGCTCAACGCCGAAGCGCAGGTCCGGGCGATCGACGCCATATCGTTCCAGTGCGTCCGCATAGGTGAGAATCGGGAACGGCTGCTGCTTGATCTGGCTTCTCGCTGACATGTGAGGACAGTTCCACCAACATCTTTTCGATGAGGCTGCGAATGTCCTCGGCCTCAACAAAGCTCATCTCGAGATCCAGTTGGGTGAATTCCGGCTGGCGATCTGCGCGCAGGTCTTCATCGCGGAAACACCGTGCGATCTGGAAATAGCGTTCGATGCCGGCCACCATCAGCATCTGCTTCAACTGCTGCGGGCTCTGCGGCAGTGCATAGAACTTGTGAGAATGGAGTCTGCTCGGCACGATGAAGTCACGAGCGCCTTCCGGCGTGCTCTTGAGCAAGATCGGCGTCTCAATTTCAAGAAATTCGCGGTTGGAAAAGTACTCGCGGATGAAGCGAACGACATTGTGACGCAGGATAAGATTGTCAGTCATGCGTGAGCGGCGTAGGTCGAGATATCGATATTTCAGTCGCAGAGCCTCATCTACGTTATCTGTGTCGGCTTCGTTGGAGCTGGAGATATAGAACGGAGTTGTCTTGGCTTCATTGAGGATTTTGATGGTCTCTACAATCACCTCGATAGCGCCCGTGGCCAGGTTCGGATTCTCAAATCCTTCCGGTCGCCGACGAACAGTGCCGGTGACCTGGATCACATACTCGTTGCGAACTTGGTTGGCGATGTCGTGGGCACTTGTCGCAGCATCGGAACCTATCGTCACTTGTGTGACGCCAAATCGATCTCGCAGGTCGATAAAGATCAGTCCTCCATGGTCGCGCCGCCGGTTCACCCAACCGGCCAACGATACTTCTTGGCCAATGTTGTCGGGCGACAATTCGCCACAAGTATGTGTCTTCAGCATGCTCGCACCTTTTTCCTCTAAGTCAATGTTTTTCAGTCAGTGTTCGTAGCTCAGCCGAATGTTGGCCCGTCTCGATTCCAGATTGACTGTCGGCTGGTATGTTGTCGAGTAATCCGGGCCATTATAGACAGCAATAATATTCGATGCAATTTTTCACGAGTTGCGTAGACGGAAACCGTGGTTGTTCTGTTGGTATTCGTCGGCATTTGCAGTATACTGTCGGAGAGATTGTCATTGAAAGGAAAGGCGGAATCTCTCCATCTACGCGTGGATCAAGATGGGCAATGTCGGCAACTAGGCCGGTAGCCGTCCAGCGTCGATCTCCATCTCCGGTAAGTTGAGCATATCCCAGATTGGCAATCGATTCCATCGGTCGATGGTGTGAGGATGAATATCGTATGAGTGCAACCCGCAATCGCCAATTGATAGATAGCGTTGACAAGGCCTGGCTTGAGATGGATCGGGAAACAAACCTGATGATCATCAACGGGGCCATGTTGTTTGACGGACCTATCGATTACGCAATTGTGCGCGACATGTTCGAAAATCAAATGGTAGGCTCTTTTCCTCGCTTTCGCCAGCGGGTGGTCGGGTTCTCGCCCGGTTCCGGGCGTGCCTTCTGGGAAGACGACCCGTATTTCGATATTCGTTCTCATTTGATACATATTTCCCTGCCTGAACCAGGCGTCAGATCGACTTTGCAGCGTCTTATCAGCGATCTGATGAGCAACTCACTTGACCGGACCAAGCCGCTGTGGCGTGTCTATTTGATTGACAATTACGAAGGTGGTTCGGCGCTCTTTTTGCGCTTTCACCACTGTCTCGCCGATGGCGTCTCCTTGGTCCGCGTGATGTTGTCCATGGCGCAGACGGAGAGCGGCGAAGTCCTGCTGCCGGTGGAGGTGTTGCCATTGCAGGCCAAGGCAAAGCCTCGCGGATTGATTCGATCCGCAGCGCGGTTGGCTCGTCGGGCCACGGTCGGGTCGCTGAGACTCGGTGAACGTCTGATTCGTGAGAGCATTGAAACGGTACGGAGTCCTTCAGCGTACATTGACACCAAGCTTTCCGTCCGTCTTGACGCGCTGGCAAGTGCCGGTCTGTTGACCGTTGCCGGCGCTGCCATACTGACACGATTAGTCATCAGTCCGTCCGATCGCTCGTCAGTCTTCCAGGGAGAGCTTGGAACGTCTAAACGGGTTCTATGGTCGGATCCGATGGAGCTACAGCTGCTCAAGAATATCGGGCATGCGACGGGGAGTACCGTCAATGACGTGTTGATGGCGGCTTTGACGGGTGCATTGCGTGCGTTCATGGAGGCGGAGGGCGACAGTGTAGACTGCCGTGACTTACGTGCCATGGTGCCGGTTAACCTGCGCGGTCAGGAAGCTCCGTTGGAGTTGGGTAACCAGTTTGGTATGGTCTATCTCTCTCTGCCGGTCAGTGTAGATGATCCGTTGCAGCGGCTGTTCGAAGTCAAACGACGCATGGATTTGCTGAAACGGTCGCCCGAAGCCATCGTTGTCTTTCAGGTGTTGAACCTCTTGGGGGCATTGCCGGGTGAGTTGGCCGCCCATGCTGTGGATCTTTTCGCTGCCAAGGCATCGGCTGTACTCACCAACGTGCCCGGGCCGCAGGAGACCCTCTATTTGGCCGGTACACCGATGCGTCACATGATGTTCTGGGTACCGCAGTCCGGCAATATTGGTCTCGGTATCAGCATCATTAGCTACGATGGGCAGGTAACCCTGGGAATCGTCATTGATGAGAAACTTGTGAGCGCTCCTGAGCGTATCCTAGATGGATTCCTGTCAGAGGTTCATTCTTTGGCAAAACAGGTCAATATCGTTGTCGTCCCGGAATCTTGACCGCGCCCTTACAGTTGCGTTAAGTTGTAGGTGAATCGAAGTGCGTGTCTCTCCCCAAAATAGATTGTGATAACCATGAAGAGCATTCTTTTGGTCGATGATGACCGAGATCTGCAAAATTTACTTAGGTTGAGTCTTGAGCGTGCGGGCTATCATGTGGTATCCGCCTTTTCTGGTGAGCAGGCCCTCGAGATTGTCGAAAAGCGCGGAATGCCCCACCTTGCTATTGTCGACATCTATATGCCCGGTATGGGCGGTCTAGAATTCTGCAGAAGGATACAAGGATTCTGCGATGTTCCGATTATCATATTGACATCTGAGATAGACACCGACGTCGTTGTAGACTCGATTGAGCGCTACGCCGAAGACTATATGACCAAGCCGTTTGTTACCCGAGAATTTCTGGTGCGTGTTGACCGTCTGATACGGCGCATTCATTCCTTTGACTATGCAATGGCCCCCACCATTGTTATTGACGATCATCTGCAGGTGAGCCTGGGGCGCAAGGCGGTGACGGTGGACGGCAATGAAGTCTTGCTGACGCCGACTGAGACCAAGTTGTTGCATGTGTTTCTAAACAACCTGAATCGTATTGTCACGTTGGAATTCCTATTGAACCGGCTGTGGCCACGCGAAGAAGTTTTCGAAGATCGTCTGCGAGTACACATTCACCGTCTGCGCCAGAAAATCGAAGACGGAACCAAGGATCGAACTTATATCGTGACCGAGCGTGGATTGGGGTATCGCTTTACGCTCGGATAGCCTCCAGAGCCCTATGCGGTTCATGAAATAGATGGGTCGCGCCGGGATACGCCGCTAATGGGATTACTTTAAGCCATAGATCCATCAATCTGAGGAGAGAATCGATGTGCGCAAAAAAGGCTGTCGAGAACAGCGAAATAGAGGTTGCCGGCGGGATTGAATCAACCGAGAAACTGGAACGTATTCGTGAGATCGTCTTCGGCGCGCAGATGCGCGAGTACGCCCAACGATTCGAGAACCTCAGCCGTGACGTCACCCGATTACAGCAGGAGAACGCTCGACTCAGTGAGCAGATCGCCGAGCAGAACCGTTTGCTGGTACAACAACTAAACGATCAGAATTCACAGTTGCTCTCATCTATTCAGGAGCAGGGTATCAGCCTTGGTCAAAAAGTGCAGGAACTCGATAACCGCCAAGGGACGCAACTGCGTGCCCTGGAAGAGCGACTGAGCGGTCAATTGCAGGACTTCGACAAGCGCAGTGGCGGCCGTCTACAGGACCTTGACATCAAATACGCGCAGCGTAGCGACGAACTTCAGCGCAATCTGCGTGAATCTGAAGAGAGCATCAGAGTGGATCTCCGGCAGAATGCCGAAGCGCTGGGCCATGCCAAAGTCGATCGGATCTCGTTTGGCGACATGCTTGTTCAGTTAGGCGATTCGCTCAAAGATGGCCAAAACTCAGGTATGGTTGTCGATTTGCTGGAAGAACTTATGGATGAGATCGACTAGGTTTTGACTAGGTTTCGATGACGTAAGCGAGCCTGTGATACACCAGGTTCCGCTGCAAGCGTGACAGGGTCCAACAGCCGGATAGTTTCACGTACATTCAGAAATATTGACGCCTTTGAACCGACCAATGGATTTGGCCAGCGAACCGCAAACAGAATCGGACGTTCGTCAAGACGCGCACAGGATGGACGATGAAGAAGCCTTGGCCGCGTTGCAGGAACTGCTTGTTGCTCAGCAGCGGCAGCGGGTCGAGACGATGCAGGGCGACCTGGATCGTCTCGAGCGACTGCTGGCCGTGCTCGAAGACCAGATGAACGATGACGACGCGCTGATTCGCACCCTCAAGCCCGTAATGGCCGATGCCATCAACACGAGCATTCGGGATTCTGAGGAAGCGATGATCGAGGCGCTCTACCCGATCACGGGCAAATTGGTCACGAAGGCTGTCTCTGAGGCAATGCGCGATCTGATGCGAAGTATTGATTCGCAGATGCGCAACACCTTTAGTTTTGAAAGTGTCAAGCGGCGTCTCCACGCGCGAGCCAGCGGCATCTCGGATGCTGAGATCGCACTTCGTACGGCGTTGCCTTTTCATGTGGATGATCTGTTTTTGATCCATCGTGAATCAGGTTTGCTGCTCTATTTTGTCTCGCGCATGCCGGGACCGAATTCAGATTCCGACCTGATCAGCGGCATGTTGACTGCTATCCGGGATTTTGTTCAGGATGTGTTCGGCCAGGGTGGAGAGGCGAGTGAATTGGATGCCATTCACTATGGGGGTAAGCAGATCCTGATCGAAGCCGGCCGCTATTCGTACATCGCTGCTGTGATCGACGGCTACGAGCCGATCGGCTTTCGTTCCAGCTTGCGTGAAAGCCTCAATCAGATCGAGCACGATCATTACAAGCTGCTTCGTGACTATGACGGTGACGCCTCCAGACTTTCGGATGTGGAAAGCCGCATGCGGCCGTTACTCATCGACCTAGAACCTCAGCCTACGATTACAGTCGTCGAGTCACAGGAATCGTCATGGTTTCCGGCTTTCAATAGGGCAATGTTTTGGGTTGGATGCATAGCGGTCGTCCTGCTCTTTTCCTGGCGTCTCTGGACAATGCTTATCGCATAGGCCCAATCCAAACCCGCTCTGTCGACGTCAAATTCGTGATTCGAGCATCAACGGCGCTCATCATCCCAAATCTTGGGATTTTTCCGGATGAACCATTGAAAGGCGTGACTCGTTGACTTCTCTCAGTAAAAAGATCTGTCTGCTAGGCGATTTTGCAGTCGGTAAGAGTAGCTTGATGCGACGCTTCGTCTATGACCGTTTCGACGAAAAGTACATGAGCACCATCGGCGTCAAGGTCAGCCGCAAGACGATTATGGTTGCGCGCGAAAATGATATCGTCGAACTGAATATGCTGATCTGGGATCTGGCCGGGAGCGAAGAATTTAGCCCGGTGCGCGCCAGCTACCTTGGTGGGGCTGAAGGCGCTATCGTCGTTTGCGATCTGACACGGATGGATACGCTTCGGCACCTGGATGGCTATATCCAGGAGTTCCACTCGGTTAGACCCAATGCCTGGATCGTGGTGGCTGCCAACAAGTGGGACCTGTCCGATCAGCACGTGTTTGATGCTGAAGATGTGGTAGCCACTGCGGACAAGTATGACGTGCCTTGTTTTATGACGAGCGCCAAAGAAGGCGATGGCGTTGATGTCATGTTTCGCGCTTTGGGAAGGTCTCTCGTTTGATCGAACAGTAGCGTGATCGTACCATAACGCCGCCTGCGGGAGATTTGCGTTCATTCTTCCGCGTCATCATGTTTTTACTCACAGTACTTCACGAGTTCACGAAGAGCGAAATCCTTCGCCGGTATCTTGTCGGAGTGAGGGATCCGGTTGTTCCGCTCAGCATCACATGCCGTGAATTACTGATTGATGGGATCAATTGTGATAGATTATCGGAGCATTCAGCAGATACTCAATCAACTTGGCATACAGATCATCCTTACTGATGATACGTGTCATGTGATTGACGTGAGCGAACGAAGCCATCTGCATTTGTTGGAGGGAGGGATTCGGCTCGGTCAATCTTTGGTGGAGTTTGTCCCCGAGTTGATCGGCAGTGAAGACGTGCTGGATGCGATTTTGCGTGGGGAACGTCCAAGTCTTAGTCTGCCTATGGTAAATCGTGAACTAGCCGACGGCAGGCTGATCTACCTCAACTTGACCGCACTCCCGCACCGTGGATCCGATGAACAGATTGACGGTATCGTGTATGTCGTTGAAGACATCACAGGGCTGGCGAAGATTGAACAGACAGTGATGCAGCATCGCAACGAGCTCGCTCTGCTTCATCGGGAGCTTGAAGCGAATAGCCTACAGTTGATGGCAGCCAATGTAGAACTGCACAAACTTGATGAGTTAAAGTCGAAATTTGTATCGATTGCCGCCCACGAACTTCGTTCACCGCTGTCGACCATTGGCGGCTATCTTGACCTTCTGGAGGATGAGGATTTCGGCACTTTGTCCACACAACAGATAGACTTTGCCGCTGCGATACGCCGCAGCACGGATCGTCTCCTGGAGATCATCGAAAGTCTACTGGATCTGACTCGGATTGCGGCCGGTCGCATGGATCTTGTGATGTCGTTTGGCAACATCACCGAGTTGTTGGATATTGCGAAAGTAGAGATGCTGCCGGATGCCACGGCAAAATCCCTCTGTCTTGATGTCAGCATTGAAGATGGGCTCCCGCCCGTCTTGTGCGACCCGGCACGCGTTTCGCAAATACTTCATAATCTGATTCTCAACGCAGTGAAATACACGAAGCCGGGTGGTCACATATTTGTCAGCGCAAGCCGATCGCCTGATCCGGCTTACATACAGATTACCGTGAAGGACGACGGCATTGGAATTCCACTTGACGATCAGGAACATATTTTCGAGTCGTTTTTTCGCGCCGGCAATGTATACGAAGCTGAAGCCAAAGGTACTGGCCTTGGGCTGAGTATAGCCCGGTCTTTGGTCGAACTTCATGGCGGAGAAATCCGATTTGATAGTGTTCCCGGCCAAGGAACGACCTTTAGCTTCACCCTATCCGCCGCTGGTGAATCTATTCCAGCCAGCCCGCTCGTCTCCAAAGCGACATCTCGCTAATCCATCGCCGATCCATCGATCCATTGACAGGCTTTCGCTTGGATGGATGTTTGCTGTTTTCTTTTCACCCTGTCTTCCTTTCATGCGGTCCTCCCGACTTCGCCGGTCAATCAACAGAGTTCACTGCAGAAAGCATTTTTCGCCACAGATTTACACAGATGGGAACAGGATAAGACACTGATAGAACTCGGATTACTCTGGACATCCGAGAACCATCTGTGAATATCAGGTTCCTATCTGTGGCCATCTGTGGCTAGTTTTCGTTTTTGCAGTAGAGTCATCAACATCAATAGAAAAAAAACGAGACAATAATTTGGATCCTTCAAATCAGAAGGGTACAATACACTTTATGTCTTTGACCTTACACGCGGCATGGTTGCGCGCAGAAACACCATTTTCGAGCGGACGGCTCTTTTTTTGGGCCGAAAATACAGACTCTTCTACCAGCAACGGCCGAACTGGCGGGCCTAACGGCAACGGCATCGATCAATCAGACGAGCCGCAAGCGCGCGAAGCCAAAGGCCGGACACGTACCGAAAAGCTCCCATCGCATCCGTTTCAAGCATCGGTGGGACAGGTTCGTGCGTTGCTACTGGATTCGAGCCCCACACTTCAGAGCGATTCCCTTCAACTGGCCACCGCTGTCGTCTGGTTGCCGAGCCTTCACGGAAAACCGACTGCACGCCGTGGCGTCCTTCAACAGACCAAGATCGAGTCAGATCCAAATGGTCCTGCTTCTCTGGATGTCGTTGAGCCAAGTCTGATGGCGTGGCAGTTGAACGGCATCAGCCTGGAGGCCGTAGACGCGCTTGTCTACTTGACCCATCTTAGCAACCATTCCTCGGGGAATATCACCAACGATAATCCTGATACCTGGCGCCGACTGCGACTTGGCAATGATCTGAGATTTTGGAGCAATGCCTCCAAAGTGGTGCTTGAAATTCTGGCCGGGCAGCACTATCTGCCCAGCCTGCGCCCAGATGACATGGGACGAATCGTCAGTTCCTGGCAGACATCTCTGCTGGACGCCCGTATTGAGAAACAGGTTGGACACCTGGTGCGGATTTTGCCGCCGGTCTGTCGTGGGTACGATATCGATACGATCTCGGAAGCGCCTCCAGCCGACCTTCTTGTCGAACATTTTCTGAGTACCATGGTCGACGTGATGATACGAGAGTGGGCTGCCGGCCTGCTGCCGCCCTATACCGGCGCCCCGGTTTCAGTCTGGATGTATGGTTTGCTGACCGAACAGCGTCAGATGCCCCTCGGCCCACAGGCTGCCCATCAACTCTACCGAGACTGGCGCTCCTGGACTGAGCAGTTGCACGCTTCAAGCGATACGAATTTCCGTATCTGCTTTGTTTTGACTGAGCCTGGCGTGAAAGATCCGCTTGCAGAGCACTTCGCGAGCGAACAAGCTGGGGATGAAGATGCCGGGGATGTCGAGGTGCTGGACAACGAAGGCTTCAACAGCTCCGGATATCTTGACACGGTAGATCTTGACTCAGAAGATTCCGGCTCAGCAGATTCCGACAAATTGGCGACAGCTGAATCCGATACCGGCAGCGCGTGGCGCCTTCATTACTATCTACAGTCACGCGACAATGCCACTATTCTCATTTCGGCGCGGGATGTGTGGGAGACCCAGGATACGGCCCTGCGAATTGGCAATCGCAGGCTGGACCGACCTCAGGAGCGGCTTCTGGCCGGTCTGGGCGTGGCAAGCAAGCTTTTTCAGCCGATCGCGGATAGCATGCGCAGTCCTCGGCCCGAAGGCGCCGATCTGACTTCCATTGAAGCCCATCTCTTCCTGCGTGAAATCGGGCCGTTGTTGGAAGGAAGCGGATTCGGTCTGCTTCTCCCCGAATGGTGGAGCGGTCGTCGACATGCCAGGCTGGGACTGCGTTTGCGCCTTTTGGCAGGCGGGGATGACCAGGAAGACCTTTGGGAAGATGATATCGCCTCGGATCGGGCGGATTCTGTGCGCTACGCTTGGGAGTTGACCTTGGGTGGCAATCGTCTGAACGAGGACGAATTTGAGAACCTTGTCGGCCTGCAGACGCCGCTGGTCAACATGCACGATCGTTGGGTGGAACTCGATCCGGCGCAGATTGAGTCGGCCAAGCAGTTTCTTCAGCGGCAGTCCAGCGGTTCTATGACATTTCTACAGTCGCTGCGTATGGCCCAGGGCCATATGGGCCGCGCGGAGATCTTGGATGAACTGGCAGCCGCTCCGCTGACAAGCTCCGACTTGCTCCTTGGCGAAAGCAGTGAGCTCCTTGATGAGATGCCGACAACGTTGCCGCTGGAGTCAGTCGATGTTGAGGGGTGGCTTCAGGTTGTGCTGGGGCAACTGCGCGATCAGGATCCGCCTGAAGAACTGTCTGAGCCTGCCGGGTTTATCGGTTCGCTTCGCCCCTACCAGAAACGTGGAGTTGGATGGCTCAACTATCTGCGCCAGCTGGGTATCGGGGCCTGTTTAGCCGATGACATGGGTCTTGGCAAGACCATTCAGGCCCTTGCTCTGCTCCTCTACGTGCGCGAGCGCCACGCTGCGAAGAGCAATGGAAACGGCACACGTGTTGCACCGACATTGTTGATCTGCCCAACGAGTGTCGTGGCAAACTGGAAACATGAGATCGATCGCTTCGCCCCGAGCCTGAATGCCCTGATTCACCATGGTATCGATCGCTTGAACGGCCAAGAGTTTCTCAGCGCAATGGCAGTGAATGATCTTGCCATCACGAGCTTTGGCACAGCGCGGCGTGACATCGATCTGCTGGAACAGGTTGAATGGGGCGACTTGATTCTGGATGAAGCCCAGAATATCAAGAATCCTCGTGCCAAACAGACCCAGGCCGTGCGGCGAATTCGAGCGCATAATCGTATCGCCCTAACCGGTACGCCGGTCGAGAATCAGCTGGCGGAACTCTGGAGTATCATGGAGTTCCTTAATCCGGGCTATCTCGGCGGCTTCGAACGCTTCCGCAAGCAGTTCATTGTGCCAATCGAACGCTACAATGACGAGGAGCGTGCATCTGAGTTGCGACATCTGGTTCAACCGTTCCTGTTGCGTCGCCTCAAATCTGATCCGACGATCATTCCAGACCTGCCGGAAAAGAATGAGATGGTCGTATATTGTTCGATGACGACTGAGCAGGCTGCACTTTATGAACAGACCGTACAACAGGCGCTTGACAAGCTGGATAGAAGTAGCGGGATTCAGCGTCGAGGTCTTGTGCTTGGCCTCCTGACCAAACTCAAGCAAATCTGCAACCATCCGGCTCACTTTCTGCGTGAGAGCGAACCATTGGCCGGTCGTAGCGGCAAGCTCGACCGCCTGCGCGAAATGTTGGACGAGGCCCTGTCGGTCGGTGACCGTGCCCTGATTTTCACCCAATTCGTGGAAATGGGCCATCTGTTGAAGGGGCATCTTCAGAACACATTGGGTACTGAAGTCCTCTTCCTGCATGGTGGCACCACGGCCAAACAGCGCGATGAAATGGTGCAATTCTTCCAGACAGAGGATGGGCCGGCCGTCTTTGTGCTCAGTCTGCGGGCCGGTGGCTCCGGATTGAACTTGACCAGCGCCAATCACGTTTTCCACTATGATCGCTGGTGGAATCCGGCTGTGGAAGATCAGGCAACAGACCGCGCTTTCCGTATTGGCCAGACGCGCAACGTTCAAGTCCACAAATTCGTGGTATCGGGCACGCTTGAAGAGCGGATCAATGAGATGATCGAGAGCAAGCAGGCCTTGGCCCAATCCATCGTCGGTAGCGGCGAAGATTGGCTCACTGAGTTGGACAACGATCAGTTGCGTGATCTGCTTTCCTTGCGGAGTGAACTGCTATGATAGACGTTACCGGAAAGAGCAATCTGCGGCATGAGTAGATCGACAAGCGATAGATCGGCAACAGAACAGCAGGACCAACGTTGGTGGGAACGCCGCTGGCTTTCGGTGCTGCGCGAGCTCAATATCATGGTTGAGCCGGAGCGGGTTCGATTGTTGATTCAGGGCTACCGCGTCCGCCAGCTAGAATTGTCCAGCGGCCGGGTTGATGCCGAAATCCATCACAGTGAGGTGGGGGATTGCGCGGTTGGCATTGAGATATCCAAGCTCACTGATGATCAGTGGGATGCATGTTCTCGACGCCCTGAGCCGTCAAGCGCTATTCTCGGCTCAGCTGCTGGCCGGCGAGATGCCCAAAGAGATTGAGCAGGTCTTTGTCAAAGCAGGCGCTGCGTTGCTGCCCGTCGATCGTAGTGAGATCAATCAGTCGTGCAGTTGTTGCGAGGGCAATGAAGACATTTGCCGGCCCGCGTTGGCTGCCTTTCTGGCCGTAGGCGATATGCTTAACGATGATCCCTGGCTTTTGCTGCGCCTGCGCGGGCGCGATCGCCAACAGATTCTGCATGACCTTGGCAATAGACGTACTCAGGCGGTCGGCGCTGCTTCTCCGCAACCCAGTGCGAAGGAACAGGCGCTCGTCTATCGTGCCGGCGGCGTTTCAGGTCAACTGGACGAGTCACCGTCGTTGGATGCAGAGCTCGACAATTTTTGGGGCCGGTCTCGCTCTCAGCGCAAATTTCAGCATCACATTGCTTCCCCACTGGTCGAACTCGTACTGTTGCGCCGGCTGGGTCCTCCGTATTTTGCCGACAATAGTTTCGACGTCTACGACAATCTGTCCGCCATCTATCGGGCGGTGACCGATGCAAGCCTGGCGCTGGCCTTCTCCACGGAAGACGATGCGTTGCCCGGCGAGAATGACGACTTGACCTAGACGACCGTCGGGCTCCGCATAGTTTGAGATCGAACTGTCGGTTCGGGCCACGTCCGTTTTCTGCACTGTATGCTTCGATTTTACTCAACTGAATTGGCGTATTGTCCATGGTTGCACGGGTAAATCCGGAAATCCAGACAGAACAAAATAGAACACATTCCACTCAGCTCCGTGGGTCGGACGTCAAGCAGGAACCGCTCTCCAGGGCCGTATCCTTGCCGGATGCTGATCTTTGCGCCGCGTGGCTTGCTGAGCTGGATGACCTGGTCACTGTGGCCGCAGACGTGACTGAGGAGCCGGCCGTTCGTCTTGGCGCAGTGGGAACGGTTGCGATGCGGGCCGACGAGATTTCGGAGAGCCTGGTCTCTTCAGCGTTGCCGTCGGAGCAGAGTGAGGATTCCGATTTCGGTGAACGAAGTCGGGAGCTGACCCGCGCAATTGGCGAAAGGCTTGATCAGATCGGCCGTCTGCTGGATGATTCGATATTGCCGGAGCTAGCGGAACAGGAATCGATCCATGTTGTTGATCTGGAGTCTCTCGATGAGCAGCAGCGTGGTTGGTTGCGTACAAGTTTTATGCAACAGATTTTCCCGCTCCTGACGCCGCTGGCCGTTGATCCGGGCCGTCCATTTCCAAATCTAGAGAGTGGTGATCTCACGCTTTTGGCCGTGTTGCATAATCGCGGCGATGATCTGCGCTATGATGGGCCTCTATTTGCGCTTGTCCAGGTGCCCGAGGCGCTGGCTCGCTGGCTGCCGATTGCTCGCAGCGGAAAGGATGTTGCTGCCGGGCACTGGTTTGACGTGCAAACATATGGACCGGGGATCTACGCCTGGTCGGAAAGTGTGATTCGCCATCACGTCAACCTGCTCTTTCCGGGGATGGATGTGGTCGGCACCTATCTGTTTCGTATTCTTAGAGTGGAACGGCCGATACCTGCATCCGACGACGGACAGGCCTCTCCGCATGCCGATTCATTGTCCCTCTTGCGTCTGGACATAGAGGAGCCCATGCCGCCGGCCGTGCGTCAATGGTTGGCTCGACACCTGGATGTGCCCAATCAGTCGATTGTGCGAAGTCATCCATCGCTTGCCATGGCTGACTTGATCCACGATTGTTGATCGTTTGTCTGTACGCAAACGAGGAATATCCGGCTGGATTCAACGGCTCGGTGATCTCTTTTTTGGGCATCTCTGATTCGTGGCGTCGGCGCAACGGCGCGGCAGTGTCCGCAAAGCGATGTTGAGGCCGACTCGCCGCGCCATATTTGGAAATTTCGGCGTCTGCGAGGCGGATTTGCGCAGCAGCGCTCACCGTGATACGATTTTTGGGTCTATGGTGGCTTGTGTTCGCTTAGATGTGCTTGACAAACGAAATCTCCTAAAAACGTTTATCGTGGACATAATCAGTCTTTTCGCCTTTCAGAGAGTTGTCGGCTGGTGCGAGACAACAGGATGAAGATTGAGTAGCACCACCGCAGTTCCCGGCAGGCAATGGCCGGGCGGCCACACACCGTTATCGTGTTTGAGGCAAGTGCCGTTCCCAAGCAAGTTTGGTTTTTTTTCTGTTTCGGCGGGCAGCATTTGCGAAGTCAGGTGGTACCACGGAGTCCCATTCGTCCTGAAAGGCGAAGGGGGTTTTTTTTATTGGGTAGCGTTCTGTCGTTGCACGGATCAAATGTAGCAGCACTGGAGGTAGAACCATGTTGGACATCCGATGGATGCGTGAGAATCGAGAGGCACTGGCTGAGGCCATGCTCAAATTGAATGACATGGAGGCTCCCTGGGAGCTGGCGCTCGAATTGGACGAGCAGCGCCGCTCTCTCTTGTCGAGCGTTGAGGCGTTGCGCGCGGAGTTGAACAGCGGCTCCAAGCAGATCGGGTTGCTCTTCCGCGAGAAGAAGTCCGACGAGGCCAATGCCCTGAAGTCGCGGATGGGCGAGATCGGTGATGAGATCGCTCGTGCTTGATGCTCAACTGCGTGAGGTTCAGGCGGCCTTCGATGATGCCATGCTGCGCATTCCCAATCCGCCCGAGCCGGATGTGCCTGTGGCCCCGGATGAGGACGGGAATGAAGTTCTGAAAGAGGTCGGAGCAAAACCCGAGTTTGGCTTTGAGCCTCGTCCGCATTGGGAGATCGGCGAAGCGCTTGACATCATTGATCTGGAGCGCGGCGCCAAGATTTCGGGCAGCCGCTTCTATCTGCTCAAAGGCGCGGGCGCACGCTTACAGCGGGCATTGTCCAACTGGTTCCTGGATGTCCACACCAGCGAACACGGCTATGAAGAAATCTATCCGCCCTTCATGGTACGTGAACAGTGCATGGTCGGTACGGGGAATCTGCCGAAGTTTGGCGACAACCTCTATCGGGATGCTGAGGAGGACTACTGGTTCATTCCGACAGCGGAGGTGCCGGTAACCAATCTCTATCGTGATGAGATAATTGAGCCGGGCCGGCTGCCGCTACGCTATGTTGCCTCCACGCCCTGTTTCCGGCGAGAGAAGGTCTCCGCCGGCAAGGATGTGCGCGGCATCAAACGTGTCCATCAATTCCAGAAGGTGGAGATGGTCAAGTTTGTTGAGCCGACCGCCGGCCGTGACGAGCTGGAAAGCCTCACACGCGATGCAGAGGAGTTGTGCGAGCGACTGGGGCTGCCCTATCGCCGTCTCGCCATTGCCACCGGCGATCTCTCCTTTGTCGCGGCCATCAAGTACGATATCGAAGTCTGGGCCGCAGGATCGGGTGAGTGGCTGGAGGTCAGCTCCTGCTCCCTCTTCCGAGACTTTCAGGCGCGGCGGGCCAACATTCGCTACCGCCCGGAAGAAGGCGCACGTCCCGAATATCCCTATACGCTCAACGGCTCCGGGTTGGCGCTTCCGCGTATTGTGATTGCCATACTGGAGAACAATCAGCAGGAAGACGGCACGGTGATCGTGCCCGAGGTGTTGCGGCCCTACATGGGTGGCATCGAAGTGATCGGCGCGTAGTCGAGCAACAGGCAGGGCTTGTCCGATAAGCAGTCTGGCTTCTGAGTAGGCCAGACTACTGAGAGGGCGCCGAGGCAGCCCAGTTTGCTGCCCGGCCCCCTCTCATTATTCCACTGGTGTAGAGGGCCTTACAGATGCCGCGTCCGTTCTAGCAGTATAGTGTGGAAAGCGGCAGTCTCTTGCTATCGTTGACCCTCAATAGATCAAAATGGACCTATCACCATGCGAGATGCCACGCTTCGGCAGAAAAAAGATGACGTAATGGTGCCGTTGGCGCGCCATCTGTTTGGTTCGGTACATCCTAATGTGATTTCGTTTGTCGCCATGGGCGTGGGCGTTGTCACCATTGTGGCCATTCTCAACCAACTCTATGTCATAGGGCTGGTTCTTTGGTTGCTCAATCGGGTGCTCGATGGATCTGGACGGCGTGATCGCCCGCGTCCATGACAAGCAGTCCGATTTTGGCGGCTATCTCGATCTGCTGCTCGATTTCGTGGTCTATCTGGCGATCCCGATCGCTTTTCTCTGGGTGATTCCGACGCAGGTCAACCTGTGGGCGGGCATCGCCTTGTTGGCCGCCTATGTGATCAACCTGCTCTCCTGGACCTCGCTCTCGGCGCTATTGGAGAAACGCCAACATCAGTCAGATGGCCGGCTGACAAGCATTGAGATGCCGTCCGGCCTGATCGAAGGCTTGGAGACGATCATTTTCTACTGTCTCTTTTTTCTTGTCCCCTCCTACCTGGCCATTCTGTTCGGAGCGATGGCGGTTCTGGTCTTTTTCACTGCCGGACAGCGCGTTTGGTGGGCCTACCGGAATCTGTGAGTCCAACACAGAAAGGTTCTTCGGTTTTCGTCTACAGCTTCTTGCATTGGCGACATCTGTTTTGACGAATTTCGAGATTGCGGGGTAAGAGGTTTGATTGTCGACGCGTCTGAGTGGAGGCGCCGGGAGATCGACAAGGACATGTGTCGGTTTGAGCGTAGCCTTATGTCTTCCCAGCAGCTCGGTCTGTCTACTTGAAAATGCATACCATTGATACAGAAATAGGAATAAGAGATGAGTGTGACAACTGATAGCCAAATGAACGAGAGTGCACCCGAACCGCACAAGGAACAGTCCTTTTTTCAGAAGCATTGGCAGAAATTGGTCGCCTTTGCCCTCTGGATCATACTGGCCGCCTCTTTTACGTGGTATGTCAACAGTACAGGAAAGGGGCTGGCCGGCTCCGTCCTTGACCTGATCTACCTCATACAACTCAGCGCGTTCGGGCCATTGATCTATATCCTGGTCTATACGCTGCGACCGCTGACGCTCTTTTCAGCGCTGCTGCTGACTGTCTCCGGCGGTTTCCTCTTTGGCCCGTTCTGGGGCATCGTCTACACGGTGATCGGGGCCAACCTCTCGGCCACCGTGGCCTATTTCATCGGCCGCTATTTCGGCAGCGGCACACTGGATACCGAAGGATCGGACAGCCTGATCCAGAAGTATGCCAACCGCATGCGCGACAACAGCTTTGAGACCATCCTGATCATGCGCTTCATCTTCCTGCCCTATGATCTGATCAACTACTTGGCCGGTTTCCTGCGCATTCACTACGGCGCCTTCATTCTTGCCACCATCCTCGGCTCGATTCCCGGCACGATCTCCTTCGTGCTGCTGGGCGCATCGGCCACGCCGGCCGATATCGAGAACCTCTTCCTGAATGGAGAGATCCCCAGCCTGGACTGGCGCGTGCTGGCCGCATCGGCCATCATCTTTGTGGTCAGCCTGGTGCTCTCCCAGTTCTTCAAGCGCCGTGAGAAGAGTGAAGTGGTCGATACGCAGCCGCCGAAGAAGCGGCACCGATGGCAGACGCACACCGAGTCTCAACCGACTAGTACACGACCGGAGTTGTACCGAATTCCACGCAGATCCGCGCATACTCGCCAGCGATAGAGAAATCCACTCGGCAAATCCGCTGGTGAATCACTGTGACGATTGAAACAGCCTGAACATGAGGAAGGACTCAGAAATCATGCAAGAGCTAGTCGAAACACCCGTAAAGACGGGCAATGGCGTCGAACCCGCGTCCGATCCGTAGTGCGATACGCACTGACACAGCACGCATCGTTGTGGCGCCGGACGATGACTACAACCGCGAATCTGGTGGCCAATGTCCACCCGCCGACCTGGGAGAACCCGACGCCCGCCGGCAAGTACAACCTGCTGGTCATCGGCGGCGGTTCCGCCGGGCTGGTGGCTGCTGCCGGCGCGGCCGGGCATGGGGGCCAAGGTCGCCCTGGTCGAGCGCCATCTGCTGGGCGGCGACTGTCTGAACGTGGGCTGCGTGCCCTCCAAGAGCGTGATCCGCTCGTCCAAGGTGCTGGGCGAAATGATGCGGGCTGCCGACTACGGCGTGACCATCGCCGGCGGCGTCGAGGTCGACTTCGAGGCCATCATGCGCCGCATGCGCCGCATCCGCTCCGAGATCAGCGAACATGACTCGGCCGCAGCGCTTCAAGGATCTGGGCATCGACCTCTTTCTGGGCGACGGCCGCTTCACCGGCCCCAATACCTTCGAGGTGGATGGCACGCACCATCACCTTCAACAAGGCGCTGATCTCCACCGGCTCGCGCCCGGCTGTGATCTCCGATTCCCGGCCTGGCCGATGTCGGCTACCTGACCAACGAGACCGTCTTCGAACAGACCGTGCTGCCGCCACGGCTGGCCGTCATCGGCAGCGGCCCCATCGGCTCTGAGCTGTCCCAGTCGTTCAATCGCTTCGGCAGCCAGGTGACCCTCTTCGATGTGCAGCCGCGGGTGCTCGGGCGCGAGGATGATGACGCCGCCGAGGTGCTGCGCAACGTCTTTGAGTCCGAAGGCATCAACCTGGCCCTGGGCGCCCAGATCACGGCGATGGAAACGCGTCGAAGACGGCAAGGCCATCCACTTTGAGTTGGACGGCGAAGAGCAGATCGTCGTCGTCGACGAGATATTGCTGGCCGTGGGCCGTGCGCCCAACATCGAGACCCTGGATCTGGAAGCGGCGGGCATCGAATATCACCGGCGTGGCGTCACCGTCAACGACACGTTGCAGACGACCAATGCCAATGTCTACGCCGCCGGCGATGTGGCCATCAAGTACCAGTTCACCCACACCGCCGACGCCACGGCGCGCATCGTGCTGCAGAACGCGCTCTTCCCCGGCCCCAACAAGAAGGTGAGCGACCTGGTGGTGCCCTGGACGACCTACACCGATCCCGAGGTGGCCCATGTGGGCATGTATCGACCACGATGCCGAAGAGCAGGGCATCGAGGTCGAGACCTTTGTCCAGTCCATCGGCGACATCGACCGCGGCAAGGCCGACGGCGAACTCGACGGCTTCGTCAAGGTCCACGTCAAGAAGGGCAGCGACGAGATTCTGGGCGCCACCATCGTGGCCAGCCACGCCGGCGAGATGATCAACGAATTGACGCTGGCCATCACCGCCGGCATCGGCCTCAAGACGCTGGCCACCGTCATCCATCCCTATCCGACCCAGGCTGAAGCCATCAAGAAGGTCGCCGACGCCTACAACCGCACACGGCTGACGCCCACGGTTCAGGCTGTTCAAGCGCTGGTTCTCCTGGACACGACGGGGAAATTGACTCCGCTTGTGACGGTAGGCGTGCGACCACTTGAGTCGTCCCTGCGGATCACGTGCGCATGATCATGCCGCCGATCAAGAGAAAGACAGACAGCTTTTTCTGCGCCCAAATTTGACACGCATTCCGGCCGGATGTATACTACACGACGTTCTAGTGGTTCGCAGATCTGCTGTTGCAGGCGTTTGTGATGTCTCCACGTTGATTGGTCGCATGGGTGACTATTCGAGGCTGTCAGCTTTCGTGGAGGGATGGCCGAGTGGACGAAGGCGGTTGTCTTGAAAACAACTGTGGTGCAAGCCACCGGGGGTTCGAATCCCTCTCCCTCCGCCTGAGTTCAGCAAGCAGATTTGTCGGTGCCGTAGCGAGTGCTGAGTAGGGCCGTAGAACAACAACTAAATGGGGGGAGGTCGCATAGTCCGGTCGAGTGCGCCCGCCTGCTAAGTGGGTAGGGGCAGCAATGTCCCTCGAGGGTTCAAATCCCTCCCTCCCCGCCACGTGTCCCAGTAGCTCAGCGGATAGAGCGCTGCCCTGCGGAGGCAGAGGCCAGAGGTTCAAATCCTCTCTGGGACGCCATCAATAGTAAAGAGAGCGCCATGACATTTGTCATGGCGCTTTTCTATGGCTTCGCAGAGGAAGATATATCCATATCATTAACAAACTGGGTCAATACGAGTGACTCTTTTGGAGCACCGGTTGGACGATAGCTGATTGCACTGTTCAATTGATCCGAGTGTATTGGCGCAGAGCGCCAACATACCCGATCGATTCACAATGCGTATTGCGTACTATCCAGTTCGATCCATTGTACCTCGCTGATATTCTGAAGGAAGAAAAGACATCGGCCAAACGGATACGTCCGTAGAGCATGCCCGATTCTATCTGTTTTCGGCCAGTTATATTGAAGCCTGAACTGACGATAGTGTTGGCGAGGTCGTCGCTGGTAATCAGAGATGACACCAGATGGCGTCAACATGTTTTTCGGGTTCATCACGAATGGCTTCTTCAAAGATCTGCACTAATATGCATACAGATGTACCCCCAATTGAAAACCGTCAGACTCAATGCGTTAAGCACAAGCATTATTTCTACCAGACCCATTATACTCTCATTCCGTACAGGGAGCAACTCAGAACAGGTTTAGAGCGCTCCGCCTACTAGAGGTATCATAGGTGTCTTTGGTAATACGTTCACTTAGTGAGCGTCCAAAAACAAGTTCCCGGTTTGCACCTTCCTGGAAACTCTCTGTCGGAGAGGGCGCCCTGCATTCAGCTTCCAGGAAGGTCGGCAGGTAATATCTGGACGCTCACTTAGCAATTTCGTGGCGAACGGTTGACACCACCAGCGAAGTTCATCCCCTCGAGAGGGCTTCGAATGTCTGGATGACCTCTGGCATCGAGGCAGGCTCAATGGCCGCTGCGAAAGCAGACGCCCTCATGTTGGCTTCGCTTGCCTCCTTCATAAGTGTTTTTTTCCTGCCGATCCCGAACCTGCAGGCCGAAGAACGTGCCAACCAGGGTTCCCAGTACGGTAAGAAACGGCGATACAACCTGTGAGACAGTATCAGCACTGTCGAATCCAAAAAATGTCATCACTGCAAGTGCCATGGCGAGGACTATCGTTAAGCTAAATCCAATCATGCTCAAATGGTAGGCTCGCTCAAGACGGAGTTTTTCAATCTCCGGCGTTGTGACCTTCTCCTGTTCCTCTGGTCGATTCGGCAAATCTTGGCTACTTGACAAGGGTACCGAATCCGTAGTTTCTTTGCGATGGGAGCTTGAACTGCCTTGTTCGGAATCAAATTAGGCTAGCCATGACCTGACCTCCGACATCGGGTTGATTCCATTTGCTAAACAAACTGCCCCGTCTGCGAGCAGACGGGGCAGTTTGAAAAGTTATCGAACTGCTCGATAGGCATTAACCTGACCATAGCCAAATGCCCAGTCGCGTCCGGCACTACCAGAGATCAAATGCCGTTCTCCACATATGTACCCGAATTGAGTCGCTATGCCATGCTGGGTGGCGTCTTTCCACTGAGGGCCGCTGACGCCGGCGACATGGGGCGATCGCCACGCTTGTTCCAGATAGAGTTGGGTATCCGCCGCCTCGACGGGTTGAGACGATCCCGACTCCTGGCGCGCGGATCTCGACTTGGGGTCCGAAGCACGAGAAGGGTGCGCGTACCGGGCGTCGGCTTCGATGGCTGATACTGCCATGTACGAGGGGCAACGCGCCGGATTGCCCACAAAGCTGTCGCTGTTTCCGGCTGCCGCCATGGCCAGAATGCCACGCGACCGCAATTGCGGACGATGTGCTCAAACGCCTGATTGTAAACGTTCGGATTGTGTGTGTTCGCTCCGCTTCCCAAGCTGAGATTGACTACATGCATTCGAGCATTGTAGCACGCCATCAACCCATTGAGAGAATCCAGCTTAGTTGGCCACTGCCGTTTCTGCTCAACACCTTTACCGCATAGAGCCTTGCACGTGGAGCTACGCCGGCAACTCCTTTCCATTCCATAGAGCGGCAATCGTCCCTGCTACGTGGGTCCCATGCCCCTGATCGTCCCGCCAACTAGCTACACCCGGTACGTCAGCTAGCTCCTCCGTAGAACGCAAGTCCGGATGCCGATGATTGATGCCCGTATCGACCACGGCAACGGGTAACCGTTTCCTGTGCTGAATCGCCATGCTTGCGGCACGACAATCAGCCGCAAGTTCCACAGAATGACATCCGCCATCGCCTCTCAAATCCCCGGATGCCACGCCATTCGCAGCAATGCGGCAGCAATGTAACCACAGTGCTCACTTCTTCTGCATTGCTTTTCTGCTCGAGCACGCACTTGATGACACATTTGATCAGCTCTATCAATTCGGCTCGGAGATATGGCCGATCCTCTGGAGCTGATCGGCTGCAGCCCGGCGGTGCCGTCCAGCAGATGTTCAATCTCAATCGCTTGGGCCACATCCGGCTCGTTCTGGCTGAGGGAACGCCAGTAGCTTCGGTGCTCACTAGCGGATCGCCGTTAGGATCCCATTCGGGATACGGGTCCGCATTCAACGCTTCAATGTCCTCCGGCTCCGGCGCCAGTCGGACCAAATCCATCATCTCCAGCAAGCGCATTGTCTCCCTGAAAACGTGTAGACGATGATGTTGTCCACCACGGCCTCTACTTCGGAGCTACTCTCCAGTTTCTTTGCCTCGGCTTCGGTTAAGTTTGCGACAAAAAAATCGCCTTCCGCATTTACCTGGAACAGTATTCTCCTCCGGCTCGAAGTCCGTTGCCATGACGCTCATCGCATCAATGGTCTCTCCGGATTTTACCGCTACGATGCGAAATCCTGCACATCTGTGGACTCTTTCATCAATACGATTTTTGAAGTTGTTGCCACGGTCTGTTCTCCTTTGTTATCTGGTCTTGTCCAATGCCAGAGAAACAACCTGCGAAATACCATAACCATTCGTGTTCGATGCACTGCCTGTTCTGTTCATTCCATATGATTCCTCCATATGTTTCCTCCGGCTTATGCCTTCGAGCGAGGGTGGATTTAGAAGTGCGACCTAGAGCCGATATCATGGTACAGAATCGACATCCACATAGCGTCCACATGGAATCGGTGGAACACTCCATTGTGGTCGCCGGCGTCTGCATGAAACGCTAATGAACGTCACGCCACTGTTCAAAGAAACCAATGAACTGTTCCAGCCCCAGCCCCCGATCGTTGCCGTTTTGCACCTGTTTGATTCTCCCTGCCGATCTATCGTGTCCTCAGTAAAAGCCGACGGATCGATGGGTGCCGCCACATTCGCACGAGAAACGAAACATATATGCCCGAAACGTCAATGTCGTATTCAGGATCTGGCATCGTATGATTTGCTCCGATCTCCTTGGAATGCCAACAGAAATGTGAGGACAGAAGGGTGAGGCAGCATAGTCGTATACTGCCTGACATGGATATCTACATCCCACATCGCTGCATGTCCCATAGGTAAAAAAAACTGTCGCTCAACAATGAACGACAGTGTATCAGTGCAGAGTCCACAAAGTGTCTGCAACCGTTTTCGGTTATCTGGGCAATTGCGGGGGACGGCTGCGAATTCATTCGGTGGCCATTTCACGAACCCTCACAGATCCCCGTTTTTCAGCCGGAATCCGAGGGACAAAATTCTTCATCATTGATTGAGCGAGCCTGCATGTCGAAGAAACGCTGCGTCCTTTTTTGCCAGAAACGACGCTCTAGTTCGTAGATTCCTCTGCGGCCTCGTGGTCGCCTAGACTTGGTATGCTTTGGCCAAACCACAATTTAGTTGACTCTGTTCCGCGCAGGAACCGATACGCTGGGCCACCTGGATGGCAAGCTCAAACGTTCGATCGCTTTTTCTGGAGACGCCAGCGCCAGACAAAGCCAGCCTTCATGGTCCAGGCAAAATATT
Organism: uncultured Chloroflexia bacterium; assembly: GCA_963765875.1. Taxonomy (GTDB): domain Bacteria; phylum Chloroflexota; class Anaerolineae; order Caldilineales; family Caldilineaceae; genus JAWKOK01. Next base: position 135,199 of record CAVXYK010000025.1, on the reverse strand, counting down.
TCTTGTGTGCAATCGCCGATCTCTTGCGACATTTCCAGCTCTTTCGCAAGCTCGCTGGGCGACTTCTAAATCGCCCAAACTGGATCGCGGTTGCGCCGATATCGCCGTAAGCTAAACGGAAATGAAACTCCAATTTATGATCTTGACAGCGTTTCAGCGCATCATGGGCCAATTCCATAACCTTGGGTTTTCACCCTGGAGTCTAAACAGCGTGGATATATTTGCATAATGCATGTACCTCTGAGGGCGGATTCGCCTGAAGACCTGAAGCGTTCCACGCCGCCTCCAACGACGCACGCGCAGCCTCATATTCACCCATAGCGCGGATTGCCATGCCCAACTCGCGCAGGCATTCGCTTCCAGAACAGATGAATGGGCGGCTTGGCTATGACGGATTCCTGCGTGGCGCTTTCGCTAGTCTCGTTATAACGACAGAACCAACGAAAGAAAATCGCTCTGCGCAAAAAGTGTAAGCTCGGGCCAGCGCCATCGGATCACCCGAGGCTTGAGCCAATTGCGCTTCTTTCAAAGGTCGCGGTTATACCCGGCCATGTCGCCTGCCATGCGCATAATCGGCCCCGACCGTCAAGCGCCTGAATACGCACTGATTGATCTCCTTGTTGTCAATTTCCTTGTTGTTGACGACTTCAGCCGGATCGCTCTGCTTGTCCAGAAGGCCCAGCGCTCGGTTAAAATACGCCTTGGATAAAAACCCCAGTATAAGCGTAAACACGATGCGCGGCTTTTCCAGCTTGAATAGCGTAACTTGCCGCTTTTGTGAACCGGCGACATTGCTCAAAGTGGTAGGCGAGTTCGGCCCACAGATCCGGGCGCAGACGTTCAATCGCCATGCCGGGACGTCTGTGTAGCAGGTATCGGCGCCCGAAGCTGAGGTTGTGATATACGACTGCACGGAAAAGTTCGTGCGAAGATCGGAACGCCGCCTTTCGGTTTCAGTACTGTTGCCTCTGCCAGAGCATCCAGCGCATCAATCAGATCACTTTCTCGTCGTGACTTGTGAACATGATTAGTTCAAGGTCGAACTGACGCCCGATCACGGCGCATGTTTCCAACACTTGCTGGGTCTCCGGTTGCAGTTCCTTGATCCGATTTAGAATAGCCGCCTGCACAGAGTCAGGAATGGGGAATCCGGTGGTCATAGTCAAGTTCGCATCGGATTCGGACGTCGTTGTGACTTCTGCCAAAGTCAAACCTTGGTCGCGATGAGAGGTTCGTAACATTTCTAGTATAAAGAATGGATTTCCTGCAGTGTATTGCTGCAAACGTTGGCACATTTGCACACTGTCAATACTCTGTCCCGTACCTTCTCGAACTAGACGGGAGATGTCAGGCAACGATAGACCCTTCAGTTGAATCTCATTGAGAACGCAATGTCTGCCGAGTTCTGCTCGTAGCGCTGCTATCTCTGCTGCGTTGTCAACGAGGTGTGTCGCCAAGAGAAGGAACGGTGTATTTGCCAGGTGGCGTGCCAAGTATGCCAAGAAGGCAAACGTTGTTTCGTCAGCCCACTGTAGGTCATCGATACAGAGCACAAGTGGGGGGCGATGGACTGCCATTTTGTGAAAGAGATGGGCCAATGCCTGGAAAAGTCGGGTATGTTCTAGTCGGGATTCGCTCGGCAGGGGGGGCGACTCCGCCGATGTAAGGGTTTGTAGTTCCGGTACGAGACGTCCTATCTCCATCGTGCAACTAGGATCAAGGTCCTGCATCGCCCATTCTATCGTTTGGATCCGGGAGCGGAGCGCTTGGACGATTGGCCAATAAGGAAGGCGTTGTTCCATACGATGTCCGCTACCTGCCAAGACGGTTGCCTGAACCGTTGTCCGCTGCACAAACTCATGCACCAGTCTTGACTTCCCAAGGCCGATTTCACCAGAGATCAGCAGGGCTTGGCCGTGACCTGACAGGGCCCTGTTGAAGCAATCTTCAGCCATGCGCATTTCATCGTCGCGACCGATCAGTGATGACGTCGATGTGTTATGCGTCAATCTGTCCGCTTTGTTCACGGGCAACCGTAATGGTGGGATCGGACGCTTGACCGATGACTCGAGTGCCATCCGCGTTTCCGGCAACGGGCTTACCCAGCTCGCGCTCAAGCACTTTCACGCACAACTCAAACTGGTGTTGGGCTGCGCCCTGCTTCCCACTGAGCGTAAACAGCTCAATGAGCGTTCGATGCATTGATTCCGCCAACTCATCGATCTCGAGATATCGCTGAGCATACCGTATTGCGTCCTCAAGGTTTTCTTGATCGGTATGAATTCTGGTCAGATTGGACAACACGGACAGATACCTTTGCTCAAAGCGGTGTTGCTCAGTCATGGCCCACGATTCGTATTCCGGGCTATTTGGCGATGAGAAACCCTCAAGAAACGAGCCTCGATATAGTTCTGCCGCCTGAGCCATAGATGATTCGCAGGATTTGTCGCCTGTCGCAGTCGAGACGCGTTCAAAGAAATCAGCGTCGGACCACACTCGTGCCGGATCCAGACAGACCTGATCGTTTTGTGCGATCAGAATGTTTGGGTCTGGGAGAGCGCCGCGCAAATAGCTGAGCAACCGGCGGAGGTTCTGATAGGCTACTGCCTCAGGCCGATCGGACCAGAATAGACAGACGAGTCTGTCTCTGCCGGTAGGTTGAAGCCGGCAAGAAAGGTAGAAGAGCAGTGCGCGCACTTGCCGCCGTGTGATCGCCAATGGTTCGCCCTGCCATTTAGCTGTAGGGGCGCCGAACAAACTCATGTGCAGATCTGTTGTCGCTAGTCTAGTCGGAGTTGCTATCACTACTGGATTCATGGGAAATTCCGTCGGTTTTTCGTTTCAGCATGTGCTTGACCAATACAAAATCATCAATGTTTTCTATGATCTCAATTTTATAGACCTGCTGGCGACAGACTGGCTACAAAATTGACAATGTCTACTTGTCGAATATTCACGATCCCATTTTTTGTTGTTTCCAGAGTAGCGCCTATAATAACGGGCAGAATCAACCTTGGCGTAGGGCAAAATTGCCCTGTGGATAAGGCAGTTATCTGTGGCTGACATACGTCTTTACTACTTCTACCATCGTTTCCGTTTCGGAAGCGATCCCCTCCGAGCAAAAGGAATAGCAGTTTCGACTATGTCATTTGGACTGGTGCTTGTCCGCGTGTAAACGCGGGGCTGCCGGCGCCAGGCGAGGGACCAATGGCTTCAACTAAGCTCCACGCACTCTTTTCATCGCTGATCTGTATCGCGCTGCTGCTGGCGACCTCTGATTCTGTCGTGTTTGGGCAGGATCTTGGCAAGCATCAACCGAATTCCATTCACGTCAAGTCATTTCATTCACTTCGCTCAACAGTTGTTGAGGCCAAACGGCTCTCTGAACTCGCTGACCAAGTCGAATTGATCGCGTTGGGTGAAGTTCGCCGTTCGCATAGCTTCTGGAGTGAGAACGCGACCACCATCGAGACCGAGTCCGTGATCGCCTTGAAGCGAGTGGTCAAGGGAAATGCGCCGGCAGAGATTGTCGTGCGCAACGAGGGCGGTTTCATTCCCGGCGAGAATATCGGTATGGTCGCGCCCCATGACGCCTCGTTCACGGTTGGCGAAGAGGTGCTGATCTTTGCCAGCAAACAGGGCGAATTCTACCGTATCCAAGAAGGCGCCGCCGGTAAGATCCCCGTCGACGGCAGTCCCGCAGAGGATGTGTTCTCATTTGTCGGCGATGGGCCCATGGACTGGGATCTCCTGAACCGTTTGGCCGGCGCTTCCGCCACGGCCTCCCACGCTTCGGCAATTCGGCGGTGGAATGCCCCGGAGACCAAGGTCGCTTTCGCGGTCAATCTCAACACGGCGCAGGCTCACAACAGCGATAACGCTACCGCCTTCCTCAGCGCCATCTCGGAGGCTGCTACCACCTGGAATCGGACGCCCGGCGCCGACTTCACGCTGGAATTTGCAGGAACGACCCAGTCTACGCAGACGGGTACAATCATGCCAATGAAATCGTCTTCATGCCCATGGGAACCGACAACCGCGGCGCTTTGGCTCAGGTGTGGTACAACAGCGATTTCACGATAATCGAGGCCGACATCTGGATCAACGATAGCTTCGACTGGGCGGCCGGCGGTGAATTGGCTGACAACGAGCTTGATCTACAGAGCGCTCTCCTGCATGAATTCGGCCACTGGCTGATCCTCAACCACACTGATGATTCGACCAGCGTCATGTATCCGACGCTTGCCACCGGCGTTACCAGAAGGCATCTCGCTCCTCGCGACGCCGAGGACATTTCGGCCATCTACCCTTGCCTACAAACGGCTTGTATTTTTGGCAGATAGGGTGGACAAGACACGAAGGGAAGTCAGCTCGCCACGCGGCCTCTGTAAGGACTAGACGGCAGTGGTGAGCTAACTTCCCCTCGTTCAATGCTGCTGCGCTTTCGACATCTGGCCCAGACGATCTCGATCACCTTGATGTCATGGCAAGCGTCGGGACCGTCGCTTCCGGGAAGTAGACGGTTTCGCCGTCCACTGTGAGTCGGTAGCCGCCGTTTCCTTCGACGATGATGTAGTAGGTGCCGGATGCTTTCGAACTTCCGGCCCATGCGACTCTGACGTCGCTGTAAACGCTGTCATTGTCATCGTCGGTACCGAGATAGAGCGGTGAACTGGCCCCGACAACACCTGGATCATCGTCACTATCCGTCCAAGGGCCCAACCGTTCCATGGTCTGCACGACGAACCCAACACTGCCCGGGGTCGCCATCTCCAGCGTAGCGATCGCCTGCTTCGCCGAATCGTTATCGTCGTTATCGGTGTAGTCGTAGTTAAAAGCGTACCAGTGACTCTCTCCTGGCTGCACTGTCGTCCACCCAACCGTGGGCGCCAACGCTGTCTCCGGGCTATAGCCGGCAGCAACTGCCGTTGCCGGGGTCTGTATAATATCCAGCGCGAATTCTTCGAGCATAGGTTCTGCATTGTTCATCCCGGCTTCCGACCCCATTGCCAGTGCCTCACCACTCTGTGCCGCCATGTGCGAAGGTCCGGCTCCGGCGAAGGCTACTGCACCCGCCAGAGAATCGGGCGTGAAATTGACCGTTTCGCCCTCAACTGTGAGCTGATAGCCGCCGTCGCCTTCTACAATGATCAGGAAGTCGCCGGATGTTCTGGCGCTGCCTGCCCATGCCAACTCGTGGGCGCTGTAGACGTTATCATTGTCGTCGTCTCTGCCGAGGTACCGTGGTGATCCGCGTCCGACTACGCCGGGATCATCGTCATCATCAAGCCATGGACCAAGCCGGTCCATGGTCTGAACAGCAAACTCGACACTGCCGGGATCGGCCATCTCCAGGCGAGCAATCATCTGCTCCGGCGCATTGCTCGTACTCTCATTCTTGTGGACATAGTCGTAATTGAAGGTGTACCAGTGTGCGGCACCCGGTTCAATCGTCGTCCATCCGACGGTGGGCGCTATTGCGGTCTCCGGACTGAAACCGGCTGTCGGCTCTTCAGCCGCTTGGCCCACTGCAACGTTGAGCATGACAAGGCCGGCAATCAGCGCTGTCACCCCCATGATCTTAAGTATCTTCACGTACATCACGATTCTCCTTTTATCTTGCACGCGACGATTGGTCACGTGCGCTCCAAATCTGCCTGGTTCGCTAAACTGCAGCCGGGGGTTGGACCGACTGATTGGGCGCATATCGAATCGAAGAGTTTGCCGAGCAATAGAGGCGTGAGAACCACCTCGCCGCGATGGACAGAGCGGACGGTTTCTACGATCACATGGGCGTCGGATTCCTTGAGCAGGTAACTTCGAGCGCCTGCCTGCACGGCCTCATATAGATCGTCCTCCATCTCAGCCAACGTGAGAATCACAACCCGTGCGACCGGGTTGGCCGTGACGATACGGCTGGTTGCCACAATGCCGTCCATGACCGGCATTCGTGCGTCCATGATAATCACATCCGGCTTCAATGTGCCGGCCATCGTTACTGCCATGCTCCCGTTCTCGCTCTCACCGACGACTTCCAGATCCTCTGCCGCATCAACAATTTTGCGCAGCGTCTGCCTGAAGAAGCAGTGGTCGTCGGCAATGAGCACGCGAATGGGTTTCGCTGAGGCAGTCGGCATGGGTAACGATCTCCTTTTTTCGATACCCATTCAGTATGGGACTAGACTGCGGAACTGGATAGACCAATACTGATTCAATTTGATAGGGAGAATTTGTGGGTGAGGGGGTAGGAATTTGTAAAGCGATCCCGAAAAAGAATAATCCACGAAGGCGCACAAATAGACACGAAGCAATGCGACCTTCGTGAGAATTCGTGTTTCTTCGTGGATCACTATTTTTCTGGATTGGCCCCTGGGGTTGGCCTACGACTCGTCGTCGAGTGAGGCCCAGCCGCGGCGCAGGGCATAGAGCGCCGCCTGGGTGCGGTTGTTGACGTGCAGTTTCTGATAGATTACGCGCAGTCGGTTGGCCACTGTACTCTCGGCCAGATTGAGGCTGCCGGCGATGCTGCGATTGTCTTCCCCCTGAGCCACCAGGCGTAACACGGTCATCTCGCCGTCAGTGAGGCGCTCCAACTGCGCCTGCTCCGCCGTATTCGGATCGTTGAGACGGCGGAATTCCTCAAGTACACTGTTGGCAATCAGCGGGTCGATGAGGGCTTCTCCCCGGTGTACGATCTGGATGGCTTCGAGCAATTCGTCGGCGTCAGTATCTTTCAGCAGGTAGCCGCGCGTCTCGCCCTGATGGCATCAAAAATGTACTGATCTTCGCGATACATGGTCAGTACAATCACCGGGGTATCCTCGGATTCAGCCGTGATCGCGCTGGTCGCCTGGACTCCGTCGAGCACGGGCATTCTGATGTCCATGAGGATCACATCGGGCTTGAGTCGCCGGGCCAACTCCACGGCTTCCTCGCCATTGTTGGCCTCACCGATCAAGGAGAAGCCGCCTCTGGATTCGATGATCTGGCCCAGCCCTTGTCGAAAGAGCCGATGATCGTCGGCGATCAGGACTCGTATCGGTCGGTCATCAACTGTGGATGGGGACATGATTGTCCCCCCTTTCTTGACGTGTTGTATAACGCGCATACTCTAGTAGAGCAATCACTTAGGCCGTTCCAAGAAATCGAATCCCTAATTGACGGCCTTAAAGCCGCTGTGAAAGTGTCGTCATCTGGGGAGTCAATTGCTTGCAGCGGCCTTAGGCCAATCCAGAGAAATAAATATTCGCTGCAAGGGAATTTCGCTCTGGAATGGCTTGAGGCTTTGCCAACTCTCGTGTAGTTATTATTCTGCGAAAGCCTTAGTGCCTGCCGGCAAGATCACGTGAACCTGTGTTCCTTGGTTTGCTTCGCTCTCGATTGAGAATGAGCCACCAAGGCTTTCAATGCGCTCGCGCATCCCCTGTACCCCGAAGCGCCCATTCATCAACGGCTGATCTTCAACCTCCTTCTGGGCGCCAACACCATTGTCGACAACTGTCAACGTGATCTGCTCTGTTTCCCGGAAGTCCAAGGTGAGCGACATGGATGTCGCATCGGCGTGCTGACCAATGTTGTTGAGTGATTCCTGGATCACTCGGAAAAGCGGCAGTTCGAATTGTGGAGAAAGACGTTCTGCCGGCCCATCTATTTTCAGAAGTGGCTGGAGCGAGTACAGATTGCCGAATGAAACCAACAGTTGCTGAATGGCCGGTACGAATCCAAGATCGTCCAGAACGACAGGGCGCAGCGCAAAGATTGACCGACGCACCTCGCTGATACATGTCTTCAGCATCGCACTTAGCTCATCCAACTCACCGTGCATCTGACCGGGATTCTCGTCGAGCATTTCGTGCCACAGTGTAGACCTGAGGCGCAGCGCCGAAAGATCCTGGGCCAGCCCGTCATGGATCTCGTGGGCGATGCGACGGCGTTCTTGGTCCAGCGCTTCGATTTCAGACCTGCGCTGCCACTCGGCCGTGATGTCTTGCACTGTGACGATCATTCGCTCTTCTGTCCCGGTCTCCGCTTCAGGCGCGGCGCTGATGCGTACGGGAAAGCGAGTGCCATCGGCACGGAGATGACGCGATTCCATCGTGACTGTCTCGCCGAGAGCAACTTTGGCAACCATGTCGGTGAGATCTGTGATGTTCTCGGTGGCAAACAGTCTGGACAATGGACGAGATCTGAACGTGTCCAGCGCTATCCCGTAGACGGTTTCTGTACGCCGATTGGCGGACAGGATGATCGGCGGAGAAGTCGTCAGGTCGACGTGCAGTATGCAGACCGGCGCTCTATCCATCAGTTGGCGAAATCGACTCTCCGTGGTTAGCGCGGCTCGCTCTGCCTGACGACGCTGTGTTGTGTCGTGAATGATGACCAACGCTTCATCATCGCTGCTGGTTACGAAACGAGCCTCGTAGTCTCGTACCACTTTAGAGTACCGATGTTCATATTGGTACTCGAATTGCTGCGGCCTCTCTTCATCGAACGCTGAGGCGAAACAGATTAGTCCCTGGTCGACGCCGCCGGCGGGCAATATCTCCGATAGTTTCTTGCCGACGGCATCCCGCGGCAGGCCGGCACGCCCTCCGCCGCGTGCCGGCTTGAACTCAAGGCAGGTTCCATCTTTGTGGAAGCGTAGTATCGTGTCCGGCATCGCATTGAGCAACGACCTGAGCTTCATCTCACTCTCGCGGAGCGCCTCTTCAGTCAGTTTTCGCTTCGTGATATCTCTACTTGTGTGTACGACGGAGACAACCCGTCCATCTACTATGACGGGACCGAGTCGGCTGGCATACCATGCGATGGTACCGTCGGGGCCGAATCCTGTTATCTCAAACTGTGTACCCTCGCCGGTGGCGAAGACTGCATCGTTGCGTTCTCGCACCAGGTCGTGGAACTCAGGCAGAATGAAGTCGAGAAGATTCTGTCCAACCATCTCCTCGGGGTCCAGGTCTGGTACCGACCGATTCAAGTAGTCAATCGTTAGATCTCGATCCACCAACGCGATGAAGTCGGGCGAATTCTGGACAATGCTGCCCAAGTTCTTGATGGTCGCCTGTACGATTTTTTCGTCTTGCTGGACATCTGATTCCAAGTCTTCTCTGTGAGCCGATAGTTGTTCGATTTGGGAAGAATCTAGATTTTCTTCAAGCTGCGACATAGGCCTTCACCACTGGAGAACACGAGCACGGCGAGGTCGGAGACTTGCCCCGGCATTCAGCACATCTTTCCGACCGATCTGCCGCACCGTTCACGGGTCAGCAATGGGCCTGACCGCAATGGCTCGCAGATCCGTCGGTTGAGAAGACCATACCATGCCGTGCGTTTCACAAACGTTTCGTCAGCGTTTCACGGGTTGCGACAGGCAACGTAAAGCGCTCGGCTGTGCTCTGAGAGGAGCATAGCAGATGGAGCGTTCCCAAATCGTTCCTTTCCCGGAAGCGCTGACTGTCGGAACACGCGTACGGTTCGAACAAACCCAATTGAAAAGCGCCCTGGCAGATCGCCAAGGGCGCTTTTATTGTGGGCATGAATGTTAATCGGAAACCTGGGCTCTGAAGTCGTGAGATAGTCACCGGCGAACGAGTACACGGTTGTGGATGTTCATCATATGATCGGCTCCGACCGGGGCTGTGGCGTAGCCGACGCCCAGCGCCATCTCGGCCCGTGGCTCGTGCATAGGCAGTATCTGGCCCTTGACCTCGACCAGATACTGCTCTGCTTCCTCACCCAGGGTCGCCGCAATGCACTTGCTGCCCTGGCCCAAGATCGTACCCCGCCAAGGCTTCGCTCACGATGCTCGTATCACCTTGCAGATCGCTCAGGCTCTGCTCTTTCAGAATACTGCTTGCCTGGATTGTTATATTTATAGGCGAGAATGCTCGTTTCGTAAGTGTATGGTCTGTTGGAGACTAAGGATTGGTGACGCGACAAACTATCGCAACGCATAACGCGTATTCAGGATTTTTTGCGCTCGAAATCTGCGAGTAGACTGATAGGAGGGCGTCAGGATGAGGAATCGGAATGCCGACAAGAGAGGAAGAGCGGAACAATGAAAAGCGAACACGCATACGATCTACTTAGAAAGTCGATGTTGGTCCTTGCGGATATCCCGGATGAACTGGTCAAGAGCCTGTATGGCATTTGTAGGTTGGTCCATATCGAGGCCGGACAGATATTTCTGATGGCCGGAGACGTGCCGGATGACATGGGGCTAAATCTCAACGGCATATTCCGACTGTATTACATTGACGATGACGGCAATGACCTGACAAAGGGATTCTGTACGCCCGGCAAGTTTCTGGTCTCGTACAGCGCCATGGTCCAGCAGCGTCCCTCCTACTTCTTCATCGAAGCCCTGGTGGAGGCAGATGTACTGCTCTTCAAATTCAGCCATTGGATGCAGATGGTGCAGGAGGACCTTCGCTGGTATCCCGTCATGTTCAAGCTGGTAGAGTCCGTCTATATCATGAAGGAGATGCGTGAAAAATCGTTCCTGCTCGATGATGCCACAACCCGATACCTGGACTTTCGGAGAGATTACCCTGGTCTGGAGAATCAGATCAAACTCTATCATGTCGCCTCCTTCATTGGAATTACGCCGGAAGCACTGAGCAGAATCAGACGGAAGCTCAAATTGACCTAGATCAATGCAAATCGGACGCCTCCGCGGCAAGATAGGTTTGACCAAGTAGGTTTAGCCAAGGAGGCGTACCCATGGATAGGCAAGCAGAGAGAGTTGTATTGATCACCGGTGGAAGCTCTGGAATCGGCTTTGAGATGGCCAAGCAGATCGCGGCAGAGCAGTCGACTGTCATCATTTGCGGACGATCGCAGGAGAAGCTGGATCGTGCCAAGCGTGAAGTCCCTCAGTTGGAGACCATCCAGTGCGATATCACCATCGCCGAGGATCGTGAGGCACTGTACGACAGAATCGCTGACCAATACCCGGGCATGAACATGTTGATGAACAATGCCGCCATCGTGAAGCGCTTCTTGCTGGAGAAGACCGTCGATTTGGAGGAGCGGATCACCGATGAGTGGCGGACCAACTACCTGGCTCCGGTGCTGCTCACCGAGCTGTTTCTGCCCATTCTCGTCAAGAATCATGGAACAGTGGTCAATGTCACCTCCGGGCTGGCCTATGTTCCGCTGTCCATTGAGCCGAACTACTGCGCCACAAAGGCAGCCCTGCATTCCATGACACAGAGCATGAGAATCCGCTTCTCCGAGCTGGGTATCAGGGTGGTTGAAATCTTCTACCCCGCCGTGGATACGCCGTTTCAGAATGGACATGCGCCGGACAATGCCATATCACCGGACGTCGCTGCCGCCGTCGCGCTGAAGGGGCTGAATCAGGGGAAAGATGAGATCCGGGTGAAATCAGCAGGCCTGTTGTTCGCATTAGGGCGGCTAATGCCCGGAAGATCCCTGAAAATTGTCAACGGTTTCGTCCCCGATAATGTCGAAGAACTGCTGACTCAGGAAGAGCCTGCGTCAACGCGAAATCTGTTCTCACGGCAGGGACTACCACTGGCGTGCGGAAGGGAGGTTTGGCATGACCGCCAGCTTATCTGGACAAGAGCGGGGTGGCGGAGATCTACGGTTTGTCGTCAACGTGGTGCTGTTCATCGGCATTGTGTGGGTGCTGATGCCGCAGGCAACCGGCATTCCTCTGCACGAGTGGGGCAGCCTGTTGCTTCTTGTGCCCCTGCTCATCCACATCGTGCTCCAATGGCGATGGATTGTCGCCGTGACAAAGCGTCTATTTGGGCGACAACCAAGGCGGACACGAATCAACTATTTCTGGGATTGGTCTCTCTTTGTGATGATGGCCATCGCCCTCTTCTCCGGGATCGCCATCTCCGAAGCGGTACTGCCGGCGCTGGGCATTGCTGTTGATGTCGAACCGTTCTGGCTGGAGGTTCATCTGCTCAGCGCCAATTCCGTGATTGTCATTGTCGTCGTACATCTGGCAATGCACCGGAGGTGGATCGTCACCAACTTCAAACGCTATGTTCTGGCCCATCCGTTGTTTATCTGTGGCTGATCTTTTTGTTTTTGCAGCGGAGCCTTGGACGGTTTCGATTTCATCTGCCGCTTAAGAACAGATGCTATCCTGGCAGGATGGAGGAACTCCCCTATGCGCCTACTAGTGGTTGAAGACGATCCCAGCATGAATGCGTCGCTGCGCCAGGGCCTGAGCGAGGCCGGCTACGCCGTCGATGCGGTCCTGTCCGGCCGAGACGGCCTGGACTATGCGTTGGCGTCCGATTACGATCTGCTAATCCTTGACATCATGCTGCCCGGCATGGACGGGCTGGAGTTGTTGGCGCGCCTGCGTGACCAGAGCAAGCGCACGCCCGTGCTGTTGCTGACGGCGCGGACACGGTCGAAGATCGGGTCGGAGGGCTGGACAGCGGGGCCGACGATTACCTGGTCAAACCATTCGACTTTGACGAATTGCTGGCACGGGTGCGTGCATTGCTGCGCCGTCCTCCGCTGCAACACGGCACGATCTTGCAGGTCGACGATCTGACCATGGATACGGCCAAGTGTTTGGTGTTGCGTGGCAACAGGGCCATCGTCCTGCGTCAACGTGAGTACGCCGTGTTGGAGTACCTCATGCGCAATCCCGACCAGGTGCTGAGCCGGGACCAGATCGGCGAGCACGTCTGGAACCTGGATTTCTACGCGGAATCCAACGTGGTCGACGTCTACATCGGCTATCTGCGGCGCAAGATCGATCCGACAGGCGCCGAACCCCTGATCCACACTGTACGCGGCATGGGCTATCGGATGGGAGCGCCGGACTGTGGATAACCGCCTCGATCACTGGATACGCAGGCTCCCGATTCGTACGCGCATGGCATTGGCCTATCTCTTCGCCTTTGCTGTCATCTTGATCGCGTTCGCCGCCTTTGTCTATTTCCAAGTGCAACGCGATCTGCTGGCCCAGGTCGATGCCGCACTGGAACTGGCGGCAGTTCAGGCCGTCACCGTCATCGATGTGGATGAAGTGAATCTGGCCTTCGAGAACACTGAGGACAAGCCCGCGCCCATCGAGCGCCTGGACAACTACGCCATCTACCTGCTTGACGAACAAGGGGCCATCCTCGACAGCCTCGGCGCGGCGTCGTATCTGCCGCCTGGCCCGACGCTGCCCGGCGCGTATACGTACTCGGTTGGCGGCGAGCGCCGGCGGGTCTACACCGAAGCCTATCTGGTCCCCGAACGTGAATTTAGCGGTTGGATCCAGGTGGTGCAGAGCCTGGCAAGTCTCGACCAGTCGTTGGCGCGCCTGGCTGCGCAGATCGGCATTGGCATCCCGCTAGCGTTGGCGCTGGCCGGCGTGTGCGGCTTCTATTTGGCCGCCTATGCGCTGCGCCCCATCGACCGTATCACGCGCACGGCCCAGTCCATCGACGAGACCGATCTGGCCCAGCGCATTGACTACGATGGGCCGGCCGATGAAGTGGGGCGGCTGGCGTTCACGTTTGACGGCATGCTGGACCGTCTTGAAGCCGCGTTCGACCGCCAACACCGTTTCACCGGTGATGCTGCGCACGAATTGCGCACACCGCTGGCCGCGCTCAAGGCGCGTATCAACGTGGTGCGTCGCCAGCGCAGGCAACCGATCGAGTATGAAGAGGCGCTTGATGATATTGAGGGCCAGGCAGAGCGCCTAACCCGGCTCACACGGGAACTGCTCTTTTTGGCACGGCTGGATGAGGGCCGGCAGCGGACCGAGCGAGAGCCGATCGACCTCGGCGAATTCATCAGCACGTTGCTGGATCAGATCGCGCCCGTCGCTGCCCAGAAGTCCATCACCGTGAGCCACGATTTTTCCTTGGACATCACCGTCAACGGCGATGTAGACATGCTTATCCGCCTCTTTCTGAACTTGCTCGACAACGCCGTCGCCTACACGCCCTCCGGCGGACAGATTGATGTATCCACGTTGCCTGAAGACAACATGGCCGTGATCGCCATCCGTGACAGCGGGCCGGGCATCCCGCCCGAGCATCTCTCACGCGTCTTCGAACGCTTCTACCGCGTGGAAACGGATCGCTCTCGTTCGGGCGATAGCCGGAGCGGAACAGGTCTCGGGCTGGCGATTGCGCATGAGATCGTGCAGGTCCATGGCGGCACGTTGACCGCGGAGAGCGCTGTTGCCAAGGGTACAACGCTTGTGGTACGGCTACCCCTCAATTGAGCCGCACATTTCATTAAAATCGCGCCGTTTCATCCACATCTTAATCTTAGATGGTAAGCTCTCCATGTCCTGACTGATGGCCATTTTGACGGACAATGAGAAGACGTTACGCTGAGATACCTAGCGAGGCTCCGCCTCAGACCGACGAGATGTAGGTTGACGAGTGCCGCCAATAGAGGTAGGCTCCAGTTGGTGAGAACAAGTCGGATGCGGTAGAACCGCTCCTGAGTTAGACCGCTTAGCGGTCGATTGCCGTGAAGGCACTCCCAACTGGAGCCTACAATGAGTATACCACAAACGGTGACCGAAATTTTGCGTGACCATGTGACGCTTGAAGTGGAAAGCATCGACCGGATGTACCTGAATCTCTATGTGCCAAAGCTGCAATACGAAGGGGGTATCGCCTCGTTTTTTCGCTATCATCGTGGCATGATCTTTGCCTCATCTTCGCTGATGGCGCCGATGACGGAAGCGTTTGTGGCGGCCATCAAATCCTATGCCAAGGTGAATGAGATCCCGCTGGTCCGTTTTGCCAAGGGTCAGCGCAAGGACGATGTGGCGGCCGAGTACTTGGCTCGATTCGACCAAGAAGAAGGTGTCCTTTTCATCGGCATAGCTCAAGAGAAAGCCAGCGTCTTCCGGACCGAGAAACGGCGCAATCCGGATACAGGTCAGACCTATCCTTGGATTGTGCGTTCGACGGCCATGGTCAACCAGTACTACTTCTATGCCGTCGACCAGGACTTTGGCCCCTTCTTTCTCAAGTTCTGCTCCTACTTTCCCTACAACGGCAGCTCTGCATCAACGGTCACGAATATGCCAAACGCCAACTGAGCAACGCGGCATCGGCTATGAAGCGCTGGACAACGGTTTTCTCACCTGCGAAGACCCTGAGCAATTACAGGCCATCTGTGACGGACTTAGCCCAGCCAAGATCGATAATCTGTTTCGCAAGTGGTTGGCGCTCTTGCCCCATCCATTCACGCCGGAAGACCGTGCCGCCGGCTATCGCTATGACATCTCGATTCTGCAAGCCGAGTTCGCCTTGACTCAGGTCTTGGATCGACCGCTCAGCGGCCGCATCTTGTTTGAAGATATCATCCGTGAGAATCTGGATCTTGGGCGTCCCGACCAGGTGCAGCTCATCTTTAACCGACGCGTCACCAAGCGCACGCCTGGTCGTTTTCGCACTCGCGTCATCACCCAAGATGTGACCCCTTCCTTGTATGTCGACTACAAGTCCCGCATCAAGCAGTATTTCAAGGAGGGCCGTGCCCTACGCACGGAAACCACTATCAACAACACCCGTGACTTCGCCATCGGCAAACGGCTGCCTAACCTGCCTGCTTTGCGACAGGTCGGCTTTTCCGCCAACCGACGTCTGCTGGACGTCCAATCACTCAGCCATGATTGCTCTATCGGCGAAGATGCGTTCCAACAATTGAACCGTCCGGTCGAGGTCAACGGCCAACGCGCCGCCGCCTTGCGCTACGCCGATCCAACTGTCCATGCGCTTCTCAGTCTCCTCGTTATGTTCTGTCTGCTGCCCAATGGGTTTCGCAATCGCGACCTTCGCAGCCATCTCGCTGCACTTCTCGGGGAACCACCCGAACAAATGACCCCGGGCCGCATGACCTATCATCTGCGACGACTGCGCTTGCATGGATTGATTGAACGCATTGATGGCACTCACGCTTACCGATTGACTCAAGAGGGCATTCGCGTTGCCTTCTTCTTCAACCGGACCTACTGCCGCATCTTGCGTCCCGGCATGGCTTTCATCATGCCCGACATTCCTGACAACAACTCGACACTTCAACAGCGTTTCCATCTTCTCGATGCCGCTATTGAACAATTGATTGACCGGACCAGACTCGCTGCATGAAAACTTGACTCAACAACAACGACTTTTCTGTCCCAAGCTATCTAGAGAGGTGAACCGATGAAACGTACGATTCGAGAATTGCCCTGGCTCTTTACGCTGCTACTTATGGTCGGACTGCTGGGGGCTTGCACGACCATGGTGGAATCTGGGGCGGTGCAGGCAAGTAGTGTTTTGGCTCAGGCCAATGACATTGACGACAGTGATGACGATGTGAATGGGGAGGACGAGAATGGGGAGGATGATGACAGCGCCGATAATGCTGAGCAGGAAGACAACGATCAGCCAGAGGGCGAAGGTGACGTGTCCGCTGGTTCGGTAGACTGTGCGATGGGCCAGGGCGAGGCGGTCGAGATCGCAGAGGCCAAGCTCTACATCGAATACAATGCCACTGACGAAGATCTTGGCGTTCACGGCGCCTTCGACGACCATGGTTGGTCTGAACTCTGCGTCTACGATCCCGCCGGTGCGCAGATCCTGGCGGTCAAGCCGCAAGGCCCGCTGGCCGATCTGACCATGGCCGGCATCTTTTTCGAGTCGAGAGAGCCGCCCACCGAAGAATTCGGTTTCGAAGATCTGGCCGCAAGCTTTGCTGAAGGCGACTACGCGCTTCGTGCCGTTTCCTACGACGGCACGGGTCTGACCGGTGCTGCGGTATTTACCCGAAATGTGCCGAATCCGCCTGAAATCACGGCGCCGCCACTCGCCGAGGATGAGGAGATGGCGGGCGATGCCCTGGTCTCTGCCGCTGACCTTGCCATCGAGTGGGCTGACGTCACCGAGACTGTCAGCGGCGACCCGCTCGTCATCAGCGGCTACGAGGTCATCGTTACCAAAGTTGAACATGACGATCCCCATGGCTATTCACGACCGACCTTTGATGTCCACGTGCCGGCAGACCGCAACAGCTTGGCCGTACCCATCGAATTTCTTGAATCGGGCACGATCTACGAGCTTGAGGTACTGGCGCTGGAAGAGAGCGGCAACCAGACGATAACCGTCGGGTTCTTCCAGACAGACGAGTCTGAATAGTCGCTCTGAGCGAACAGGATTTCCCGCTAAGGAAAGATCAAAGAACGGTCAACGACATCGTTGACCGTTCTTTGATCTTCTGGCTGAATGGGATCTCCGGGGATTGATAGATTCCATTCCCGGGTTCGCCCTGCTGAGCAGCTTCTTTATGCCGTATATTGTCGTGGAGACCGCTTCTCCGCTGATCAATGCACATAATGTGATCGGCGGCGTTCTGTTGGCAGTGAGGTTCTTGGCCTTTGGCGTGTGCGCCGGTCAAGAGATGTATCACGTTGTAAGGGTATGCCCTTGCCGCTGCTTTTCATTACCGGACCGAGTGCAGGCGGCGGCGAGCGCCGCCCCTACACAACACGATACTTTTTTCTCCTACTTCCGACGTTTTCTCTGGTTGCACAATCCGTTCCGTCCTAGATGGACGGAGCCATCATCTCGTCGATTAACTCAGTCGACTTCTCGTCAGGCACAAAATGACCGCCATCAGGAAAGCGTACCACCTTCGCATTCGGGAAAACCTCGACCCAGCGGTTGAGTTCTTTCTCGCGGAAGGCGATGTCCTTCATGCCCCAGGCTATCAAACCGATCTTGTCTTCGAGCGCTTCACGCTGAGACCACAGATCGCCCAACCAGGCGGATGAGTCAATGATCTGCTGGGGGAAGACCCAGCAGCCCTTTCGTTCTTCCGGTACGGCCAGCGGCGCCAAATATTGGCGATGGATTTCGGGTGTTAGCTTGCTCGTGTCGCCGTAGGCCGTCTTCATGATGTTGTTGGCGAAAAAGTTGTATTTGCGAATCAGCCAGCGCCCAATCACCCCGCCCATAAAGCGACTGAAACCCTGATAGTACCAATCGCCTTTGACCGACCATAGCCAAGTGTTGGTCACGATGATGTTTTTGATCTTGCCTGGGTGTCGGATTGCATAGGAGAGCCCGATTGGGCCGCCCCAATCGTTGACAACCAGCGTGATGTTCTCTAGATCGAGGTCTTCCAACAATTTCTCGAGATTCTCGGCGTGTTGTTGGGGCAGGTACTCCCAGTCCGACGGCTTATCGGACAGGCCGAAGCCGATGTGGTCGGGCGCAATGCAGCGGTGGGTCGTTGAGAAGTGCTTGATCAACGCTCTGAACTCGAAGGACCAGGTGGGATTGCCATGCACCATCACGATCGGTTCGCCTTCGCCCTCGTCGACGTAGCTCATTACGCCCATCGGCAGAGAGAACTGTTTCGGTGTGAAAGGGTACTCGTTTCGGTCGATCCACGTTGGGGTCATTTGGATCTCTCCCTTTTTTGGAAATATCAGTATCATCTAATGGACCCGAAGGGTACCCCAGCTTCTCGCTGTTAGCGGCAGGATTTATCCTGACGTTCTGAAATGTCTATAGAATCTAGGGCCAATTCCGGACAGGTGGCTTTCCCTATTTTGATCTGCTGAACGAAAATCGAATGGCCCCGTGGGAACAGACGTCAACGCAACTGCCGCACAGGATGCACTCGCTGTTTTCCATATTGCCGGCGTGTACCATCCTGTTGACATCCAAGCTCATCGGGCAGCCCGTGGTGCACTTTTTGCAGTTGATGCAATTGTTTTTGTCCGGTTGCAGGCGCAGGGAAGTCCAACCGAAGCGGTTGCGAATCCAGCCTCCAATGATCAAGAAGGGAGCCATCCAGCAGATGGTGTGGCAGCCGGCGCGGCGTCCGGCGAACATGGCCACGCCCATGAAGAGCGCGACGACAGCATAGTAGACAATATACTTGACCGGCTCGTCGATCGAGACCCGGCTGTCGGTCAGGTGAAAGAAGTCCACGCTGGAAAAGCCGCCTGCCTGCCATACCATCCAGATGATCAGCATGATCCAGGGAACCCAGATCACCCATTTGATCCGATCCACCTTGCGACCATTGACGGCACGTCGGTTGACCGGTTCGACGATCTCCTGCATGCCGCCGCCGGGGCAAACCCAGCCGCACCAGGCGCGGCCCAGGAAGAGTGATGAGACGAACATTAGCCCAAACATGATCAGGCTACCGGTGACGATGCCGTTCATGGCGCCGTCGATGATGACATAGGGTGACAGGAAGTTCATGGTCACCGGGAAGCTGAGAAAAGCTAGAATGACAAGGGCCTTGCGAATGCGTTGGCGGATGGGCAACTGGCGGACCATAGCAGACTCCTCAATAGCGTGTATTACTGACTGGGAAGCGCTCCATTGCGGACGTGCCGGATGAAATCCTCGATGAACTCAAGGTTGGCGCGGAGCGTAT
Source organism: uncultured Chloroflexia bacterium (assembly GCA_963765875.1). GTDB lineage: Bacteria > Chloroflexota > Anaerolineae > Caldilineales > Caldilineaceae > JAWKOK01. The sequence goes on along the minus strand of CAVXYK010000025.1, from coordinate 115,804 downwards.
GTACGCCGACATCAAGGGTGAGCATCCAGAAGAAGAACTCTCGCTGTGAGCTTGTGTACTCACTGTAGGCGTCGATTTCGCGGCGGAATCATACGATATTGGGCGAATCCTGCGCGCATACTTTCGGCAGCGCGTTCCAACATCTCCAACACCTCCTCGTCCGAGAGTCCGCCGGCGAAGAAGACCTGGATCATGTCGGCGCTGCGTTGCTGAGTCGGCGGCAGAGGCGTTGTCAGCCAACGGTGCAGTTCCGCTCTACCGTGCTCTGTGATGTGATAGATCTTGCGATCAGGGCGCGCTTCCTGGCGAACAGTCTCAATATCGGTCCATCCCTTGTCCGTCATGTGTGATAGCGTGCGGTAGATCTGGCTCTGGTCGGCCGGCCAGAAGTGACGTACCGAGGTATTGAAGACTTTCTTCAGGTCATAGCCCGAATAGGGTTGGTTGTCCAGGAATCCAAGTATGGCGTGTTCGAGCGACATGAGGTAAAGTCCCTTACTATGTGACCAGTCTTATATAGGATTAATCATATATTAATTGTGTTCTTGGTCGCTGTCAAGTCAGAACGGGCAAGGATTGGATATCCTTTGGCGGCACGGCTGCCGTTTGGCGTATAATTTGGATGGTGGCCGCTCTGATACAGTCTGACATGGAGAGCGACAATGGCGGTTAATGGCAAGACCATGCAAATAGCGTCCAGTGAGCACGCCCAGATGCGGCTCTACCCGAGAGCGACCGGCACGTGGGTGTGCCTACTAAACGATCATCCCGACTTATTTGAATGGTCTTGGGTTCAGTGGTGTCGACAGCCGGCCTTGCGAGGTGCCGACTTTGTGAATGAGGGAGCGCATCTTGGATACCCAACAGAACCTTCAGATCTATCGGCTCTGGGCCCGAGTCTACGATGCGCTCATTCCGCTTTTTTCCGAGCGTGCCCGAGGCCGGGCGATCACACTGCTCGATCTCCAATCGGGCGAACGGCTGCTGATCCCCGGTATCGGCACGGGTTTGGACCTACCCTATGTTCCAGATCATGTCTCGGTGGTGGGCGCGGATCTCAGTCCGGATATGCTCGCCAGAGCCCGTCCCAAAATCGTCGCTCGTGATGTATCTCTGCTGGAAATGGATATTCAGGCCATGGGTTTGCAGGACGCTACTTTCGATGCCCTGCTATTTAATCTGATCCTCTCTGTGGTCCCTGACGCCGGATCAGCTTTCGACGAGGGCTGGCGCACGCTCAAGCCCGGCGGCCGCGCCGTGATCTTCGACAAATTCTTGCCGGCGGGCCAAAGGTTGACACCATGGCGAAGACTGCTGGGACATGTCATCAGCCAACTCGGCACGGACCCCAATCGCCGTCTGGATGAATTGATTGCGGACCGGCCGGATCTATCGATTGTGCATGACGAGCCCAGCCTGTTGCGCGGACAGTATCGCATTGTGATTGTGAAGAAAGCAGGGGCATAGTATCGCTTTTGACGCAACGATTTATGCAACATTCAGTGTTACACCGACCTGGCATCGCTAGAAAAATCGCAGAATGCTGCAAAACTTGGCAAAAATCCCTCCAATTGCCGAGACAAATTTAGACGCGATTGGCCTATGGGTTGCATCTGACTCTCTTACTGTCGGCTCGATCATTGGCTACAATATGCGCGCTTGAGCAGGTGTCCCGGGCAGCCCGAAACCACGGCAGAAATCAGAGGGCGGGCCAGGCTTAGGTGTAAGGGTTAAGTGGGGGGGGGGTTTTGATTTTTTGCGGGGAAAAGACCGTTGTAGCTTTGTGGCGTGAGTTCCTTCCTATTTGGGTGAGTATCGAGCAAGCGCTCGAGAAAAATAGAAAAGTTCCGGCAGAATCAAATCCCGCCCCGTGGTGGACGAGTGGACGAGGCGAGAAATTTTTGTGTTGGATATCTTGCAAAAGGGGAAAATGGTCGCTAAATATTAGCCGGCCTGTACAATTTCGAGTAACGCGAGACCGTTAAAAACATCCTGACGGCGGTAATCTGCTTGATGAGAATGCGCAAAGGTTTCGAGCGTATCCCTTTGCGACCATGCCCGTCCACTGGATGCGGTCATCGAGCGCCAAAGAAAAAATGTCGCATTGGCGGGAGAAAAACCGATTTGACGCAGGAGGGCGGGACGCACCTGACCTTTACCTGCGGGTGTCAAGGCGACCAGCATGCCACCTGGACGCAGAATGCGCCAACCTTCCTGGAGCAAAGGGGCGGGATCGGAGATCAGGAATAAGACCGAGCAAAAGGTGACCGCATCAAAACTTTGATTAGGGAAAGGCAGTGGACTGCCGGCTTTGAGAAGTTCTAGTGGCACGTCTCGGATGGAAGGTCTTTGCCGTGCTGCGGCGAGCATCGCTTCGTCCGTATCAGCGCCAACCCACTGCAAATTGAGTTCTTTTTGTCCCATCTCGATCAGTTTGCCTGCGCCCGTGCCTATATCGAGAATCGTTGCGTTTTCAGGCAAGGGTTGCAAAGCCTGTAAAACGGGATTCAGAAAATGTGCGTACCAGGGGGCATCCTGAACATTGCGAAAAAACCGGGCGAAATTCATCTCCCTTGTCTCCTTTTCATCATCCAAATAACCACGCCTGCCAAAATACAAACGCCGCTGGCTATTGTGAAAACGAACTTCAGATTGGTCGAGAAAGCTGCAAAGCGAGCCAAACCGATCAGCTGATCTGGGTAGGAACGGATCATCAACACGATGCCAAGATTTTCAAGATAATCTCCAATCATCGCTATCATGGGTAGCAGATTGAGCCTTTGAAGAGGGCTGTCCGGCAGAAAAACTTGCCGGAAAAGAATGGAAATCGTCATCGCCAGAAATAGATTCATCAAAATCGGGGTAAAGAAATCAATGATGACAAATGTGGATGCATAAAATGCTCTTCCATCCGCACCATACGCTTGCAGTACTTGATAAGCTCTATCTGGGGAGTAGTTGAACTCCATATCCAGAAGGCTCCCGCCTGAAAATGTCATCATCCTCGCAATCGGGTTAGCGGGAGAAAGTGCAAAAAATATATTCAGTCCGATGAAAACCACCAGTAGAAAGAGGACTCTTCTCCCCGTGGAAATTCGTTGAATTAGTGTTGAAAGTTCTACAATCATCGGATATTTTCCATCATGCGAGCACGCGTTGAATCCCTTTAGCAAGCCAGAAAATTAGACCTACCAGAATGATGAAAATGCTGGCAAACGAGAAAATGAACTTGATCGCAGTGAAGAAGGTTGCGGCAGATGCCAGGAGGTCCAATCGGTCGGGGAAAGCAAACATGATAGTGATCATGCTCCAATTTTCGAGATAGTCGCCCAACATAGCGGGGAGGGGTAACAAGTTAAGAAGCTGCCAGTTTTTCACAGGAGAAAAAAGTACAGGGAGCAGGAGCGATATCGCCACTGAGAGAAATAGCATCTGTGCAGGCGGAATGAAAATATCCACAGGCGAAACCCGTGTCAAGTAAAGATGACGGCCCACTTCTCCGTAATCTGTTAGCTGTTGATAAAGCATTTCGGGAGCGCGCCGGAATTGCGTGTCGGGCACGTCTCGTCCACCTGAGAGGGCTTTCAGCTCACTGGATGGGCTGACGGAGGAGATCATCAGAACCCCTAAAACGAACATGACGAGGGTGAGAATGAGAAAGCTCCGTAGGCTGGCAAAACGCTGAAGCTTTTGACTGAGATTGAGCAGATGATGCATTGTTTTTCCTTATTGAAGAAGCATACCGACATGAACGATCTTACCGATATGCTTCTTCTTGCTGGATGCAGAGAACTAGGCTTGCTCCGGTTTGGGACGCCAGAGCGTCAAAAGGATGATAAAGAGGCTGGCGTTGAACATTGGGAAGCCAGAATGGGCAAGCGCCACAACACCGGTTGCTGTATAGAACATTCCCACTGCCAAATCCACGGCTTGGATCAGGATCATATTGTTGATCCAGAAGAGATTCTTTTCCGGCTCATTGGCTATGTGGAACATGCCGATACCATAAGCTAGAAAACGGGCAGCCAGCATCCCCAAGGGGTAAGCGATGTCCGCTTCGGGCATGGAAAGACCCTGCATCAAGAGAAAGCGCAACGGGGCGAAGAGATAGAACAAACCGAGTACGATTTGCACGACACCGATCAGGCGTAATAAGACTGTTAATTTCTTCATTTTCAAAACCCTTTTTATATATTCTTTATATTTGTTATATATAGTTATGCCAAAAAAAACTAACGATTCAAAGCGCTTAGCAAATCTTCAATAGTGCCTCCTACCAATTCTGCTTTCATCGCATTTTCAGCAGCGCTAAAAATTGTGTCTACAGCTTGACGAGCCTGATCCGGTTTTTCACCGATCACGCCAAACTGGTAATTCTTATGAAAAAGAGGACGACCCGCTTCGACTGCTTCAAAAATATCCAGAACGGTAATCTCAGATGCATCAATACCCAATCGAACACCGCCCTTGGCGCCTTCACGGGTTTCGATAATCTCAGTACGCATCAGGCTGTTGAGGATCTTTACAGCGCTTGGACGCGGGATATTGAGATCGCGTGATAATTCCTGCGTCGGCACAAAGTCATACATACCTTGGCGAACTTTATCCGCAACGTAGAGAACGATCATCACTGCTTGAGAAAATGCTAATGAATAGGTCATAATAATCCGAAAACTAAATTAACTTAATATTTATTATATATAGAATTATATTTTTGTCAAGAATTTCGATCGTGGTCAAATTATCTGCCGATAATTGACAGGAATTGAGAAATCAGGGTAACACCCGGAATGTGTCAATAGTCTTGGACAGTGAAATCAAACAATTACTGTAGCAGTTGCTGTGTGGTCACCCCCTTGCCAACGATGACCGATTGTGTCCCGGTGCTCGTCGGAAGGGCGGCTCGGTATCGCTGTCAAGTCGGAACGGGCAAGGAGCTAGTACTCTTTGGCGGCATGGCTGCCCTTTGGTGCATCAGTGACACTTATTCACGTCCCACACCGATTTCAGTCAACTTCATTTCGTCGGATTCCATGGTATTGATGACGGTTGGAGCGACGTAACCTGCGCAGGAAAATGAACACCAGTCCCAATCATTTCATTCTCTGTCAGCAACTTCGCCATCGCCACCACGCTCAAGGCCGTCGCCCCGTAATCGGAGGGGGCGAGGATGCTGACACGGGTCAGATACGGTTGCCCATTTTTGAAGCCTGTTGCTTCAGCGATGACCGCACAACGTTCATCGTCGGAGGCGCTGGCCTTCGTCCCGGCATCTATCAAACGGGCGAGACGGGATCGCACGCTGGGGCGATTGAACAGAGACAGGATCTTGAGACGGTTTAATGTCGCCAACAGCCGGTCGAAACTGGCCTTGTCGTAGCCGGTCCAGTAATTGACAATGGGGATGTCCAGAGCTTCGGAGACCAGCTCCCGTTCGATGAAATGAACCAGACGGTGGTTTTTCTCGCCAAAAGGTGGAGGGTATTGAATAGAACGGGTCTGCGTGAACCCTGGTACGCTTCTGGTTCCATCGCTGGTTCTCTGCTCGACCGGTTGGGCAAGCAACCCCAACATGTCAGCGATACCGGTGACGCCGGTCGAGGACTGGCTGTTCTGGCACAGGGCAACGTCCAGCGTCTCCACATGATCGAGCATTTCCACCGCCCGTTTTGCCATCAATCCTGAAAGCCCCGGAAACATCCCCGCAAGCACAATGCTGGCGCTCTCCGCAGCTCTGGCCTGTGCGTCCAATCGGCGAATCTGGGCAAGCAGGCCGGATTGCACAGTCACATCCAGACAGGGAATGCCGGCCTCGATACAAGCGATCTGCGCCAGAGGCTGCTCTTGCTGGACGGATACGATGACTGCACTCACGTCGTTGCTGAGTGCAGCACGCAGGCTGGAGAGATCGTGTATATCCACCTGGGCAAAGGGTATGTCCGTCCCTAGGCTGCGGGCGGTTTGGCGTCCCCGCTCTGGTTTATAGTCCGTCACCACCAGCGCATTGGGACCAAATTGGCGGACAACTTCACGGCAAATATGCTTTCCGAGCCCGCCGGACGCTCCAAGAACGAGGACAATCGTCGCATTGTTGGTCATTGGCTGCTTCTGCTCCGTCAGAAGATCGGGATGATGACGTTGTATGCGGGGCTGACCTTCTCGATCTGGGCGAGAGAACGCTCCATTACCTGCCTCGAAGAAAGGTTGCCTGTGCGTATTTTGGCGGCGAGTTCGCTTGCGACAAGAAAACTGGTTGCTCTTGTCATTAGCTCCTTCATGATTCTGTTATGCCCCCATTGGCACCGGCCATCAGTCGGGCAGTTGGGCAACGAATTCCTGGAACTTCTCGCCGTCCTGCAGCGGCGGACCATGTCCGAAGCAGATGATCTCCGGCTGGAGCTGGGCCAATTTCCGGGCGGATTCTCTGTTCAACACCGGGTCCGGCGTGTAGACCCGGCGGGGTTCGGCGAGACGGACGCGCCCCGCTTCATTGCTGATTGGTCAGCACATCGCCCAGTATGAGCACCCGATCCTCTGCGCGCCAGAAGGCGATGTGTCCCGGCGAATGGCCGGGTACATCTAGAACCACAAAGCCCGCCACTTCATCTCCTTCCCGAAGAAGACGGACGACAGGATGGGCCGGACCCGTCCAGAATCGTCCCTGCAACCGGGTGATCAGATTGTCCGGAACCTGTGTGGACATGTCGCCCGATTCCATGGCCGGCGCATCCTTTTCGCCGCACCAGAGGGGGATGTCCAAGGTTTCGCAGACGGCCTTGCTGGCACCCTGGTGGTCTGAATGAACGTGGGTGAGCGCATGGGTGGTGACATTATTCCCCTGCAATTGGCGCAGGATGCGTTTTTTGTTGGTACGAATGCCGGCGTCGACGAGCACATCGCCCATCAGGTAGATGTTGATGGCGTATTTCGGAAAGCCATCCAGTAGGTAGAGGTCAGGCGCTATCTGTTGCATGAAAATGCCTCGTTGAGATTGTCCGCGACTGCGATCATTCTGTAGGTCATATCGACTCGACGGTTGCGGAGCGCTGCTCTTTGTTCGTAGATGGTAGTACCAGGCCAGGAACGTCAGACCCAAAAACATGAACAGGTAGCGCAGCAAATTGAAAATCGGGTTGGGAAAGGTGTAGACCAGAATGCTGACAGCCTCATCGTATCCACTCCTATGCGGCGACGCCTTTGTACCACGTCACTGTCTGTGCCACGCCCTCGCGCTGCGGCGTCGGCGTCACGTCGCCAAAGGTACGGTCGTATCTGCTGCTATCCACGATGAAGGGGATCTCAAACTGGTAGACCATCTCTTTCAGTTCACGAATCACGGGGTTGAAGATCCCCATTCCCGTGAGAATATAGCCGGGTGCGGTGCGGTAGCGGGGTTTCTGCCCGGCCTCCTCGAAGATCATCTCCAACATCTGACGCGTACTCTGCGCCTCTGCATTGGGCGTATGCCAGACCTTGCCCAGCGCTTCATCTCGCGTGCCCAAGGTGACCACAGCCTTGGCGAAATCATCGATGTAGGTGTAGGTGTGGGGCATATCCAGGTCCCCAAAGGCATTGGCGGTCTTGCCCAGCAGCGCCGGGGCCAACACAAGCTCGCCCAAACCGGCGTTGAACACGCCGGGACCGTAGAAATCGGAGCCCCGGGCAATGACGGCTTGCACCCGGCCCTGTTCATCTGCCGCCAACAACGTCGCGGCTAGGTCGGCGCGGAGCCGGCCCTTGCGACTACAGGGGTTCACCGGCGTACTTTCGCTCATCGGTCCATCGACTTTCCCATACATGTAGAGGTTGTCGACATAGACCAGAGAGGCATCTTCGGCCTCGGCCGTTGCGATGAAGTTATCCATGATCGTGGGCAGCGTCTCTTGCCACTGGGGATAGGGCACGTTCACCGCATGATAGATGACGGAAGCGCCGTGGCAGGCTGCCTGCGTGGCGGCGAGGTCCATGGCGTCTCCGGCTACGCGTTCAGCGGCAGCGGGGACATCGGCGTCGCCCGATCGATTGACGGCCCTCACAGGCAGGCCTCGAGCGACGAGTTCGCGAACGATGGCCTTCCCTGCGCCGCCGCCCGCGCCGTAGACGACATGCAGTTCGTTGGTCGGCTGCATGTGATCGTGGCGTTTCGATTGTGGCAAGCCATCCGGAACGGCAAAATCAGGCGTTGTCTGTTGCATGTTTGTCTCCTTTGAAGTCATACGTTTGAAGTCAAATGTGTCGTAGGTCATTTCTCTCAGGCGAACCCGAAGAAATCATGATCCACGAAGAGCACAAAGAAACACGCAGAAAGCTGACCTTTGTTTGAATTCGTGCTTCTTCGTGGCTAACAGGTTTTTGTATTGGCCTCAGATCGACGGGCGTAATGCGCGTGAACTCGATGTCGCGAACCGTTCTCATATTGGCCTAAATGATTGCATGCAATGCCCGCTGCTCGATCAGTCAAGCCCGATACTCTGCAACCAGCTCAACATATCCAAACGGTAAAGTTCGTTCGGATCCGTGATGGATGGCTGCAGGTGAGTGTAGAGCTCCAGTGAGACCATCCCGTGGAGGTGAGACCAGCGCGTCAGTGTGAGCAGGACAACTTCGCGTGGCTCGGCGTATATCTCCTTGGCCGCTGAGTTCTCCCATATTTCTTCGAATTCTGGGGAAATCCGTTGATATGCCTGCGGATAGTCGATCGCATCCGCTTCATGGACTTCACCCATTAAACGCATAATCGGGGCCAGGGCTCGCAGAGCCGCCGGCCTGGTGACCTCGGTCGGCGTGTGATAGTTGGGGATGGGCGTGCCAAAAATCAAGCTGTACAACTCAGGATAATGCAACGCCCAGCGCCGATACTCTTCGGCCAGCGCCATCATCCGATCTGGAAATGGCTCGGCGCTATGGGCGTCGTAGCTCGCCTCCTGAGATTCCGCTAACGAGGTATAGGCGTCCAGGATCAAGGTCGTGACCAGCTCGTCGCGGCTGGAGAAATAGCGGTAGAGGGCGGGGCTGGTCATGTCCATTTCGCGGGATATGGCGCGCAAGGAGAGGGCGGCAGCGCCGTTCTCGGCCATCAGCCGGCAGGCGATCTGTTTAATTTCGTCGACGGTGGCGGCTCGCTGGCGCTCACGGCGGGTTGCTGACATGGGAATGTGTTGCCTATTTTTGATTTGGTTATATGGTGTTAATATAATTATATATGATTACTGTATCGGTTCGGACGAGATCTGTCAACCCTGAAATTCTAGAGAGCCAAGGATCTTCCGAATAGCCGAAGGATAAAAAAGGAGGGTAAGTATCGCCGGCACGGCGATACTTACCCTCCTTACGGGTATCTCTACTTGTATCTTGAAATGGCGATCTGTTGGACTAAACTGTCGGAACCGCCACACCCTCCAGCAGACTGTCAAGACCCAAATCAGACACTCGTTCCGCGGTCGGCACGCCCTCCTGGGTCCAGCCCATCAGGCCGTACCAGTAGTTGCGTGCGCCGTAGAAGGCCTCATCCGTGATCTCGACGCCTTCCAGCGGGCCGGACTCGAACGCCTTCATGATGCGCTTGGGCAGCTTGTCATCGTCGGCAGTGAAACCTTCACGGATGTTGAAGAGTCGGCAGAGCGTCTGGGTGCGCTCGCCGATGGCCAACATGGCCCGTGCGTCGTAGTCGTGGCCCATAACGCCGCTGAGCGCTTCCGCCACGTGGACATAGTTGTACGGATAGAAGTGGCAGACGATGGCACTGTCCAGCGTGTGCTTGAAGTTGACCTCGTGGTAAAAGAGTTCCATCTTCTGATGACCCAGATCATCGAAGGCCATGGGCTCGAAGCGCTGCACCTCGGCCACCTTCTCCAGGGCATCGCCTGGCTTCGTGTAGCCGGTGTCATGGATGTTCATCATGTGGTCGGCTCCGACCGGGGCGGTGGCGTAGCCGATGCCCAGCGCCATCTTGGCCCGTGGCTCGTGCATGGGCAGTTCCTGGCCCTTGACCTCGACCAGATACTGCTCGGCTTCCTCACCCAGGGTTGCGGCAATGCGCTTGCTGCCCTCGCCCATGATCTTGCCGAAGCCTTCACCATGAGCAATCAGGTCGATGGCCTTCAACATGCCCGCTGCATCACCCCAACCAGAGACCGATTCACCGACCTCTTCGTAGGTCAGCAGCCCGTTCTCGACACATTCCATGACATAGGCGATGGTCATGCCCAGGCTGATGGAGTCCATGCCCCAGCGTGCCGAAAGCTCGTTGGCCTTGGCAACGGCGACCAGGTCATCCACGCCGCAGGCGCTGCCGAAGCTGCCGAGTGTCTCGTACTCGGGACCGCCGTAGGCCTTGTCGATCACGAGCTTGTCGAGAAGATCGGAGCGAAGGTAGGGATTGTCGGCGAATTGGTCCCGTTCGTCGCCGAACTCGACCACGTTCTTACACTCGATAGGGCAGACCTGGCAGGTATCGCGACTGATGAGGAGCGTCTCCTGCATCAATTGGCCGGTGATGCCGTCTCGTTCCTCGAACATGGGCTCGCCGAAGTTGTTGGTCGGCAGCGCACCGATCTGGCCCAGTGAGGCTACGTTTGCGATGGTGCCGATGTCGATGGCCCACTTGGCCTTGGTCTGATAGTTATCGGCCAGCCACTTGGAGACGGCGCCCATGCGTTTGCGCTCCGAGACTGGCACGCGCATCGTGCCGCGTGTGGCCACAGCTTTGAGGTTCTTGCTGCCCATGACCGCACCCAGGCCGCCTCGTCCGGCTGCGCGATTGATGTCGTTCATCACGTTGGCGTAAAGCACCTGGTTTTCACCGGCAATGCCACATTGGGAGACTCGGATCCGTTGGTCGTCCAACTCTTCCTGAATGGCCCATTCGACATCTGCCGTGTCCTTCCCCCAAAGATGGGCTGCGTCACGGATCTCAACCTCGCCGTCTTGAATCCAGATGTAGACCGGCTTCTCCGACTTGCCGCGCACGATGAGCGCATCATAGCCGGCACGTTTGAATTCATGGCCCCACCAACCGCCTGCCTCTGCGCTGGCGATGGCCCCGGTCAAGGGACTCTTGCCGCCCACGCCGTGGCGACCGCTGCCCGGCAGGTTGGATCCCTGAAGGGGTCCCGGTGCGAAGATCAACAGGTTGTCCGGCCCCAGCGGATCGGCCCCTGCGGGCATGTCACGCAACAGCAGATAAGCGACCAGACCGCGTCCGCCTGCCAGCTTCAGATAGAGATCATCGGATGGTTCTTCCACCCAATACTTCCCTTCAGTCAGATCTACATGTAGCAGCTTTCCCCATGTTCCGCCAACACTCATATCGTACTCTCCTATCAAACTCTTCTGATGATGTAATCGATGCCGATGTACTGGTTGTTTTTCTGTGGGTCCTCAGGTGGCCGTGCCCACTGAATGCTGTTTGTATCTCTTTGGTCGTGCGCCATTACCACCGCCGATGGCCGGTACGAGTTTGAGCACGTCGCCATCATGCAGCTCCGTGTTCCAGTGGGCCATGCGCCCGTTGACGAGCATAAGCACATCTCCGGCCGCCGACATATCATATTGTGCCACAGCTTCACCGACTGTACTGGCCTCGACCTGCACCTCAGTCGGGATCTGCTCCTTCAAAATGCCGCTTGCGTGTAGCGTGATACTCATTCGTATTCTGGCCTCATCCACCGATCAACAGCAACTCTTTCTGGGGCGGCGACATCCACTCGTATCCATTCTCGGTGATGATGATCTCCTCTTCCAGGGCAATATAGCCGAATTCGGAACGGATACCAAGTTCAAGCGTGAAAACATTGCCCGGCATGATTGTGCCGTAGGGCTTGCTGCCGTAGCGTTCCCAGCGAGGATAGAAGCCGGTGCCGCCGTCGTGACAGTAGCGGCCCACCGAATGGCCCAACGCATGGGGGTATTCCTCAAAACCGTTGTCGACGATGAACTCGCGTGCCACCGCATCCACCTCCCAGCCCTTGATGCCGGGCACGATGGCGTCCGCGGCAGCCTGAAGCGCGCCTGCCACAACATTGAAGATATGGGCAACCTCAGATGGCGCTTCGGTTTCGCCGGGGCGCAGACAATACCAGACACGCTGGTTGTCGGAGGAGAAGCCGTCGACGACGACGCCGAAATCCATGTTCAGCGTCTGACCTGGGTCGATGGTCTCGTCGGAGACACCGACATGGCCGAAGGGCGACCCTGGACCGGCGTTGAGGCCGGGACAATGGCTGGCCTCCCACGAGGTGCCGACACCGCGTTCGTCGGTTCGTTCGTGGACAAAGGCGTAGATCTCCTTTTCAGAAACGCCGGGCTTGAGCCAGGCTGTTGTTTCATCGAAGATTTCCATGGCCATGTCGGTCGCCTTGCGCATGGCCGCATGTTCCAGCGGCGTTTTGCGTCCGCGCAGCGCCTCGATATAGTCTTCGGCCGAGACCAATCGGTCCAGATAGGGCGTGTCAGCCAGATACTTGCGCAGGTTGAGGTACATGCCATAGCTCAGCCCGTCCGCGCTGACGTCGCTCTGGCTGAAGTTGATGCCGATGGTCTGGGGATCAACCTCCTGGATGAAGGGCAGCAGTACATCCTGGATGCTCTGGGTGTAAGGGCGCACCTCGTCGAAGATGTTCTCTCGGCGCACAGCTTCATCATCGCCCAGGCCGGTGATGGCGACTTTGCGTCCATCCGCGGTGAAGATGAGCGTGGCGGGCCATGTGATGGAGAAGGGGCCAAGCAGCTTCAGTACCGGATCAGTCTGTTCGGCGGTCTCGCGTACGTAGGTAATCCACATATCGAGGCCGAATTCGGACATTAGCGAAAGCGCCTGCTGCGCCTTTTCCTGATAGACGTTCATTTTCAATAACTCTCCTCAAGGTCAGTCAATAAAGGATCGGTCAATTAGAGACCGGTCAGTTTTATTGTATCTCGTTCAGAATAGGTTTCAATCGGTTATGATGTGCTGGCGCATAGCGCCTTCTGCGTGAAAAAAGATCTGTTTGGATGCGTAGGGGCATTTGGGCAGGCGGAAGTCCATGTTCGAATTTGCCCGAACGTTCCATCCGCCTGTTCACGTGCCCGTCATTGCGTACCGTTGACTGTTGCTTCTGTTCGTTACGCCTTGTTCGACCAGTTTTGTTGGCGCAGCATGCCCACGACCAACACTGCCCAACGATGGACTAGCGCTCGCTCAGCAACTCAATGGTATTCCTGACACTGATTCGATGCGCGGTGACCGCGTCCATGGTGTCAGGCGAGTCGGCCTCAACCGCCTGTTCAAGCACCCAGAGCGGGTCAATATCGAGCGCATTCAGTTCGGCGACGAGCCGCGGATGGTCGATGTCTCCCGGACCGAAGGTCTCGCACCAGATTCCGTTCTCTGACTGGCGCAGGTGCACCTCGACGATGCGATCTCCGTAGAGCTTGACGACGTCGAACATGGCGATCTCCGAGCCGCCGGTCCCGCGTACAATCCAGTCAGGGTCCAGACAGAAAGCGACGTGTGCAGGATCGGTAGAGAGCATCATGTGGTGCAACTCACGCGTGCCCTCTGCATCTCCGCACCGTGGATGTGATAGGCCAGGATCATGCCCGTCTCGGCCAGAGCTGTGCCGAGCTGTTCGAGCGCGACTGCCTGACGGGCCAATTCGGCGTCAGACTTGCTCTCTGTTCCACCCCAGCGAATCGGCGTCGGGTTGGTGACGATGATGCGGGTGCCTATCTTCTGCGCAGCCGAAGCGATAGAAAGCACTTCGTTGATGCTTGCGTCGATCTGTGCTTCATCGTGCAGGGTGCTGTTGACATAAATTGAAGGCAGGGAAAGTCCGGCCTTGACCAGCCGTGGGGCTAGGGTGTCAATCTCCTCGGGGGAAGTCACGGCCGGTTCATAGGCCTGAAAGCCGATTTCGCCCATCTGGATCAGGGCATTCGCTTCTTGGTCAACCCAAGTTTGATCGTCTCGCTCCAGAAACATTCGCCAAGCGTATTGATTGCAGGAGAGAAGAACGGTGCTCTCGGTCATAATGGACAACCCTTTTTAATATCGTGAGTCTGCTGTAGATGGTTTTTTCTGGCACGGCTGCTATTCAGCCAGCGACCAGATAGGACGCGGTTCAAACTGATCGGGCAGATTTTTACGGATATTTTTTCGGATAAATCTGCGTCATCCGTGTCCTATCTCACCATGACCTGAATATCTGCTTCGGTTCTTCCATTCGACTACAGGTGGGCCAAAGCGGCCATCAATAGATGACGGTTTTCGAAATCAATAAAGGCCGTGAATGAGGCTGGTACGCGATCCCGCAAGCTGTTGCTGATGGCCTCTTGTTCCCGAACGTAGGCCGTAATTGCCTCGTTGCGCATGGATTTGGGCAGATCCAGCAACATGTCACGCGCGACGTCAGCATCGTTGAGGTCGCCCAAGACATCCTGGAGATCCTTGAGTTGGGCAATGAGGACTCCGCCCTCAGGACCGAGAAGTTCTCTGGTGAACTCCAGGACATAGCGCAGATATTTGCAGTCGATGCGCAATGCGTGCAGGATCTCCAGCGTCGCCTGCTCAGTTTGGGCGAAAACAACTTCATAGCGACGAACTGCTTCGAAGCGGGCAAGGATACGGCTGGGCAGGACATGGCGAACCTGGACCAAGGCCGGCGGCTCGCAGGCAGTAGCGGTCTGGTCTATTGTTTCCAGCCCCGGCGTGCGACAGAACTTGTCAAGCTCGATGATCTCTCTTGCATAGGAATCCGTGTCGAGCCATCGGCACAGATTCGCCAATCGCTTGCGCCGTTTCTTGTTGCCAATGTTTGGCGGCGGGTTTCAGCGCGCCACGCTCTTCCTTTGGCAGGTGCTTTCGATAGCGCTCTAGTTTGTGCAGGGCAACATCGAGATCGCGGACGGCGCCAAGACTTCTAGCCGTCTTTTTGAAGAATTTGACATGCCTGCGGACCTGCTTCTGCCTGAGATCTTCGCCGAACAGCACATGTGCAGCACGGGCGCGTCGAGTAGCCACCCGCATGTCATGTACATATTCAATATCTTGGTCGGCTCGTACGCCAGACTCGTTGAGTTTGATCTCGGTCATCTGCTGTCGCCAGATCAGGCGACAGGCATCGGCCATCTGCATCTCTGGCTGGATCCCTAGGCGTGCGCCGTGCGCTTTGATCGATTCATCATCAGCAGCGCCTGGAGGCCGGGCCGCGATCGCGCGCAGCCCGCTCACCAGTTTGCTCGTGTGAACCGGCGCCAATTCGACGCTGGCTTCGAGCCACTGGAGAATCGTTCGAAATTGCGCTTCTTCTTCTAGGTCGAGGAGTTCAAGCTCGATCTCCAAGAACCCGGCTGCCCCGCGATTGCTGACCGATGTGGTCCAGTTGCTCCCTTCATCGCTCTTGACTCCGCCTGCTCACCTTCGCCGTCTTCGCTCACAGCGACCTGGTCAATCGACAGTTCAACCAGCGGTGAGTCGGAAGCCCCGCTGTGAATCCACTGCTTGTGGCGAGTCTGATGGATGTGGCAGATCGGGCGCAACTGGGGGTTCTTCGCCGGCGATCGCTATGACAATACGTCGGATCGCTTCGGGCCACTCTTGCTGGTTGGGCATCCGGCCGGCCGGCGAGTCTGTTGCGACGGGCTCTTCAATCTCCATTCGGTCTTGAATATGTCCGCCATGGAGGTTCTCCAGCGATTTGAGCGTAAGCAGGTGCTTGTCGGCCTGTCTGCGAATACGTAAGGTGTAACCGTGGCGCAGCAGACGCGTGTCCAGCGTATCGACATACACATCGTCCACTGTAATCACACGTGAATCGTGCACGGAGAATCCATCGGGCAGTTCGGGCGCGTCAATGAGAGCCTGTAGCTCTTCTTGCCTGGCGATCGTGTATTTTGCCTCAAGTTCGCGCGGGATTTCAGCTTGCATGTGCACTTGTTTTGCTTCTTGATTGTCCAGAAATGCAACGAAAAACTCTGGTGAAACGAGCTGGAAAAATTCGGGAACATCCGACTATGATTGCCAATAGTATCATAGTTGGGGACCTGAGGAAACGCGCCAACGATTCGCTTGTGAAATATCGCGCGGACAGAAGTCAAATTGTCTATGTCCAATGCCCTATGATAAACTAGCCACAATTTCACTTGAACAATCTACGACCGGATTATTGGTCGTGATATGACTCCCTCAAAGTACAGGTTTGGAGGTTGCGATGGTCTCTCCGAAAAGGGTCCACATCACCTGGATCATCGGCTCACTGTTGATCCTCAGTATCGTATTGGCCGGTTGCGCCCCTGACGCCACGGCAGAGATTATTTCGCCCCAATTGGGCGAACGTTTGATCGCTGCTGAAATGGAGAGTGCAGTAGAGGCGGTCCCCGAAGATGAAGTTGCCGCGACACTTGCCGATCTTTCCGACGATGAGATCTTCGCAGGCCTGTCTGATGAGTTTATGGCGGCCCTGGGTGAGGCAGACCCGACCAATGGCGAGACGTTGGCCTTGGTCAATGGCTGCATCGGCTGTCATTCGCTGGATCCGGAGGCGACAATGACGGGACCAACCTGGTATAACCTCGGCAATACTGCCGTCAGTCGTATCGAGGGTGTGAGCCCGGCAGCCTATATCCACAACAGTATTATTGCAACCAACGACTTCATCGTGCCGGATTATCCCCAAGGCGTTATGCCCCAGAACTACGGCGAGACGCTCAGCATTGATGATCAAGCTGATCTGGTAGCCTATTTGCTCTCGCAGCAGCAGGTCACCGCTGGCGAATGAGTGTCCCAGACACCATTCCCGAGGACGCGATTTCGAATAGCACTTCAACTCAGAAACCGTAAAGTATGTGGCGGGTGTACTACACCCGCCATTTGCATTTTCCGGCGTCAAGTATGCTTGTACGCGCATGTTGCAGAGCACTTTAACGGCTTTCGCAACCAACCCTGTTTGGTGCTATAATTTTTGCCATGGTGCAGGATCAGTTCGCTCCCGACGAACAGAATAGCCCCGAGCGTAGATGTCCAAATTGCGGCACGCGTGTCGCACAGGATGCTGAGACATGTTTTCGATGCGGCAATGATCTGCGTGTTCAGCCTCGTCGAACCCGTCGTGTTTCGTGGGTCGATGCCGTGCTTGTCTTGGCCGTGCTGGCCGTCCTCCTCTTCTGGTGGCAGATAGGCGGGCAGCCGCGCGCTGAAGAAGTACGTGATCCTGCCGTCTCCGGCATCCTGCCTACCAACGTTCCGCTGCTGGCCCCGTCCCCTACGCCGACCATCACGCCTGAGCCTGAACCGACCGCCACGCCGATCTTGGCTGAAGAAGTTTTTCTGACCCATGACGTTGCATCGGGCGAAACGCTCCTGTCGATTGCCGGCATCTACGGCGTCACGGTTGAGGACATTCAGCGTGCCAATAACCTGGATGATGTGCTTATTCGGATTGGCGACGAACTGGTCATCCCTGTCCTTCGTGAAGGCCTGGCAGAGTCGGATATTCCGATCTCTGACCAATTCACCTACAAGGTCAAAGAGGGTGATACGATTGTCACCATTGCCACGCTCTTCGGCAGTACGATTCAGGATATCCTTGAGGCCAACGGCTTGTCGGCTACTGATATCATTCGACCGAATGATGAACTCACCGTGCCCGTACGCGGCGTACCCGATGAGGTGATGGATGGACGAGGCGCTGCCGGACGCCGATCCGACTGGGTCTGCAACCGGATCGGCGGCATTGGCTTCCAACGACGCCGGCGGCTCAATCTATATTGAACCGCGGTTGACCGGGCCTGCCAATCGAGCGACGATATCGCGGGAGGAGCCTGTCCTGCTGCGCTGGGTCAGTGTCGACTTGCTGGCGCCCAATGAATGGTATGTCTTGTTGATCTACCCCAATGAAGGCACTGCACAGGACCTGCCGACCATCTGGACCAAGGGAACCAGCTATCGACTGGGCACGGAGTTTGCGCCCGAAGAAGGTCAGAGCGCCGGCTATACTTGGCTGGTCTCCGTGGTACGCGTCAACCCGATGCCTGATGGTCGCCGAGAGCTGGAGGCCGCCAGTCCTCCGAGCCTGACTCGTACCTTCACCTGGGAGTAAAGCTTGCTGTTGCCCGCCGAGTTTTTCATTTGACAGGCAGTGTTCCCCCTGATATTCTGGATTAATCCCACGGAAAAATTAATTCGGGCAGTCCCTTCGTTTGCTGCTCACTTGATGCCACTCATGTTCAGGAATCACGATCAAGGAATGCTATCTTGGCATACGCATCACAGAGTGCACGCAATGCACTGACCGTCCGGGCACACAATCGCCGTCTGCTGTTGCTGCAACTCTTGCGACGGCAGCCCATCTCCCGCGTGCGCCTCTCCCGTGAGATCGGCCTATCGACCACCACTGTGACCAATTTGGTCAGCGACTTGATGGCCGACGGCCATGTTGAAGAAGTGGGCACTGATATCGAAGCGTTGACCAGCGGTGCAGGTCGACCGCCACTGGCGCTTTGCCTTGTGCCCGAGAGCGCGTATTGCCTTGGCCTCCATGTGGGCGTCCGTTGGATGCGCGTGGCGCTCTGTGACCTGGGCGGCAACGTCCTGGATTCGGCACTGCTCGACGTGGATCGCGCTCAGGGCGCATCGGGTAACCTGTTGCGGGCTGCAGACACTGCCATGGCTCTGGCAGAGAAGCATGGGCTGCGCTATGAGGCGCCAGCCATGCCGACTGCCGGCGCGGCAATCGGACCTCATGGCCTGGAGACAGCTGATCGAGCAGAGGGTCCACGTCTCATCGGCATGGGCGTTGGCGCTTCCGGGCTTGTCGATGTGCATGCCGGCGTCAACCTAATTGCGCCCAATTTGAAGTGGTATGACGTGCCGATTCCCCAACTCCTTGGTGAATACTGTGGCCTACCGGTTGCTGTTGACAACAATGTCCGCTGCATGGCCCTGTCGGAGAGTATGTACGGTGCCGGCCAGAACGTACGCGCGCTGGCCTTTGTCTATGCACGCATCGGCGTTGGCGCGGGTCTGGTTGTGGACGGGCATGTCTATCATGGTGCGGGATATGGAGCCGGTGAAATCGGCCACTGGGTCGTCTCCAGTACCCATGACGATGACTCGGGTTCGCCCGTGACCTTGGAAGATCTGATCTCCGAGCGAGAGATCGTCAAACGAGCGAAAGCGACGGATCCGAAACCGTTGACAGATGCTTCCCGCCCCATTCAGGCGATCTTCCAGGCTGCCCGCGATGGCCATCAGCGCTACCTGCATCTGTTGGACGAGGTCGCCTACTTCACAGGCGTCGCCCTTGCCAACCTGGTCGATGTACTCAATCCCGAATTGATCCTGCTTGGCGGGCTGCTGGAAGAAGGGTATGATCTGTTGCATGATCCGATTGCCGACACGATGCGTCGGTTTGCCTTTGCCGGACTGGGCAAGCAGGTGGAGATTTTGCCCGCGACTTTTGGCGCTCACTCCGGAGAAATCGGCGCGGCTGTGCTTGCATTTGACGAGTTTTTCTACGGCCGGCGTCCGGTTGTCAATGGTGGAACATAACAAAATTGAACGGGTGTGCAATACAAATACGTTGACGACGTAGGGGCGTGCCCATCTGGCCGCCCGCCATCTGCCGCCTGAACAGAACCAAATCAACTGAGCAAAGGAGAATTTCAGATGAGCAAGGTCCGTGTGACCGTGTGGAATGAGTACCGTCACGAGCGAGAGAAAGAGTCGATCGCTGCCATCTACCCTGACGGCATCCATGTGGCGATTGCCGAAGGACTGCGTGAAGCCGGGTTCGATGTCGGCACCGCCACGCTTGACGAGCCCGAACACGGGTTGACCGAAGAGGTCCTGGCTCAGACCGATGTACTCACCTGGTGGGGGCACAAGGCCCATGGAGAGGTGAGCGACGAGATTGTGGAGCGAGTGCAGAAGCGAGTCTGGGAAGGCATGGGGCTGATTGTGCTTCACTCAGGCCACCACTCCAAGATTTTCCACTGCCTCATGGGCACCTCGTGTAGCCTGCGCTGGCGGGAGGCCGATGAGAGCGAGCGTATCTGGGTGGTTGAACAGGGGCACCCGATTGCCAGAGGGCTGGGGCCGTACATCGATATTCCCGAGGCGGAAATGTACGGCGAGCTCTTTGATATTCCGGCTCCTGATAGCTTGGTCTTTGTGAGTTGGTTCCAGGGCGGCAATGTCTTCCGCAGCGGATGCTGCTACCATCGAGGAAACGGCAAGGTCTTCTATTTCAGACCCGGCCACGAGACCTATCCCATCTACTTCATGCCCGAAGTGCGCCAGGTGCTGGCCAATGCCGTCGCCTGGGCCGCCCCGGTCGACGGCCCCGTTTATCCCTACAGCCAGGGTGCGATCAACGAGCGTGAGCCACTGAACCCAATTCCAGTGAAACACCCGAATCGCACCAGAGTCGGGTGAGGTGAAACGGGATTGATCCGATATAAGGAACTCCCGCTCAACCCGTAGCCCAACACCTAAGGGCAGGGCTTGTCCCTGCCCGGATTTGATCGGACGAAGTGAGGGCGCCCACAAGGGTCGCCCCTACGATCTATCTACAAAAGGGATCCCATGGCCTCAAAACTACGCATTGGCATGATCGGCGCCGGTCGTATGGCCCACATACATGCCGAACATCTCACCGGGGATGAACTGGACGCCCGAATCGTGGCCGTCTTCAGCCGGACTGAGGAACATGCAAATGTGGCCGCGGCAGAGTGGAACGCGAAGCCGTACACCGACTATCGACGCCTGCTTGACGAAAATGAGCTGGACGCCGTCTACATCTGTACGCCCACCTTCATCCATGTTTCGATCGGCCTGGAATGTGCAGAGCGTGGTCTGCATATGTTTGTCGAGAAGCCCTTGGACCTCGATCTGGCACTGTCGAAGCAGCTTGTGGATGCGGTTGAAGCCAGAGGGTTGATCAATGTGACAGCCTTTCACTGGCGATATACCGAGGCCTACCACCGTGCCCAGGCGTTGATGGGCGATGAACCAATTGCCTTGGTCAACCTGCGCTGGTACTGGACTCGACCACCCATGCTTTGGATGTGGGATCGTACTCAGGCCGGCGGGCAAATTGTGGATCAGAATATCCATCTCATCGATCTGGGTCGAGGATTGGCCGGCGAGATCGATACTGTCTATGCCGCCTACAACCGGCAGCAGGTCAACTTCGACGAAGGCTTCGACAGTTGGGACGGGTATGCCCTGACCCTGCGCTTTGTCAACGGCGCAGTGGGCAACTGTGCCGGCACGTACGGGCTCTTTCCCGAGATCCAGCTTGGCCCTGTCGCCGACTTTGCGTTGCGCGATCGGCTTGTGCGCGTGACCGCGGAGGGTGTCACCCACTACACGCCAGAGGGCATCCAGACTTGGCAGAACCGTGAGCCATTCCACCTGGGCGTGAACCGGGCCTTTGTCGATGCCGTGCGCCACAATGACATGAGCGGCATATCGACCCCACTGCGCTCTGGACTTTTGACAACCGCCGCAACCCTGGCCGCCAACCACTCCGCTGAGGCCGGCGCCGTGGTTGGCATGCAGTCATTCATCAATGAGCGAATTTCACCCATCAAGGGCGCGTTGAACGAGGGCGCGTAAAACACGTAGGCGCGTGCCCTTGTGACCACCGCTTTCTCATTCCAGCTTGGAACCACAACTCACTATGGATCTATCTGTCGCCCTACTCTCCATTGCCCGACCAACATTTGATCTCCCATTGGCGCAATCTGTTGCCGATGGCGCCAATGCACTGCTGACCGATGCCGGATTTGAGGTCGTCGGTACCGGCGCAGAGCTACTCATGGACGCCGATGCAGCCTCACAGGCAATTTTCGCATTGGCTTCTGCCGAGTTTGATCTCTTAGTCATCTTTCAGGCTAGTTTTGCCGATAGCACGATGGCTGTTGAGATTGCAGCCTCTGTTGGCAGTCGCCATGTGCCGGTTCTGTTGTGGGCCGTGCCCGATGAACGAGACGGCGGACGCCTGCGCCTCAATAGCCTGTGCGGCATCAATTTGGCTGGCCATGCGCTGACCCGACGAGGCATAGCCTACGACTATCTACACATGGCGGCTGATGATCGACTGGCCCTGGCGCAAATTGAGCGACTGGCTCGTGTTGGCCGGGCGATACATACGCTGCAAGGCGCGCGCATCGGGCTGATGGGCGAACATCCTGATGGCTTTGACACGTGCGACTACAACGCTCAGGATCTCGATACGCTGTTCGGCACAGAGGTGGTGCCCTTTGCGCTCGATTCGCTGCTGAAGGATGCCGCCGGAATCCCGTCTGAGGCTCGTCAAGTAGTCGTCGAACGGGCCGCCTTGCTTGCCGACAATCTTTCTGAGATGGATGCCGACGGCGTCAACGGTACTGCCGGTGTCTACGTGGCGCTGCGTAAAGCCGCTGATCAGCACGGGCTGGACGGCGTTGCTGTGCGTTGCTGGCCCGAGTTCTTCACGGAGCTGGGCTGTGCCGCCTGCGGGGCCATGAGCATGCTCAACGACGAGCGTTGTCCGGCAAGCTGTGAAGCTGATGTCAACGGCACCGTGACGTCGCTCCTGCTGCAATCGATCAGCGGCGGGCTGGCCTTCATCACGGACCTCGTCTCGATTGACGGCGAGAGCGACACCGGCGTGTTCTGGCATTGCGGGCTGGCCCCGGCGGGCATGGCCGATCCTCAGGCCGAGATTCTGGCGACCGTACACAGCAACCGCCAACTGCCGCTGCTCTTCGAATTTCCGCTGAAGCCGGGGCGTGTCACCTTGGCGCGGCTGCATCGCACTGCCGCCCAGGGTGTGGCGGGGGCGGACGCCTATCGCCTCGTGATCGGCGGCGGCGAGATGCAGCGTGCGAACAAGAGCTTCACCGGCACCAGCGGTGTAATCCGCTTCGATGTTTCGGCCACCAATGTGCTGGACACGGTCATGGGTGCGGGGCTGGAGCACCACTTCAATATCACGTACGGAGACTACCGCCAGGAACTGCGTGATTTCGCGCGCCTGGTCGGTCTGGATGTGTTGGAGTTGACTCCACGACATATTGAAGATGAACAAAATAGCAAAGGTTTCGTAGGTGCAGTTTGCAACCCATGCGCATCAAGCTAAGGATTATGTTAAATTCACCACCGGTGCAAACCGGCGTGCAGCAACGGCTGAAGCCGGCCGCTAACAGCGAAAAGCGCCCTCAGGCGCTAGAACTCAGCCGCTGAGGCGGCTTTTCGCTGTTAGCGGCGGGATTTATCCCTGCCGAAACCGACGGCAACGCGAGACGCAACGCTTAGCTTGATGCGCATGGGTTTGTAACCGCACAAACTCCGGCCACCTATGGAGATCGCGTGGATCGTGCGGTTGCAAACCGCACCTACGCTATACCAGTGTTGATTCGTTAACTTCCAAAATGTCGAGGTACAAGCTCATCCACATACCTTCTGGGAGCAGATATGACAAATCCATTGCTGGAAAAACTGGGCTACAGCCCTGAAGATCGACTGGTCATTCTGCATGCCGATGATGTCGGCATGTGTCACGGAAGTAACCTCGCGTATCAGGAATTGCTGCCGATCGGCAATATCCGCACCGGCTCGGTCATGGTTCCTTGTCCCTGGGCGCCTGAGATCTTGCAGATTGCTGCGGCTCAATCTGACCTGGACCTGGGCGTGCACCTGACGCTGACCTGCGAGTGGACAAACTACCGTTGGGGACCGATTTCGACACGAGAGGCAGCCACTGGCCTGCTTGATGAAGAAGGCTGCTTCTTCACGAGCGTCGAGGGATTCTGTGAAGGACTGGATGCTGAGGCGGCCAAGGCCGAAATGCGGGCCCAAATTGAGCGAGTCAAGGCAGCCGGCGTCGGCTTCACCCATCTCGACGGGCACATGGGTGCCCCAATGGTGCCCGAACTGCGTGAGTACTACGTCCAACTCGGCTTCGAGTATCAAGTGCCGGTGCTGCTCTTTCGTGGCATCGATGAGCATATGCGTCGTATGGGCTACGACAGGGCCACCCAGGATGAACTCACGCGTGCCATCGCTCCTCTGGAAGCCAAGGGAATGCTCTTCCCGGACTGGTTCCGCATCACCCCGATCTATGGTGGTGCAACTGGTGAGCCGTCAGCCCAACTCTACGAAGATCTGTTGCACAACCTCAGCCCGGGCGTTACCTACTTCAGCCTGCATCCAAATACGCCCGGCGACATCGAAATGATCAGCCCGGACATTGCCTCCTGGCGCACGTTTGAGTATGACTATTTCCGATCTGAGCGGGCGACGGAGTTCTTGGCCATGGAACAGATCACGACCATCGGTTATCGAGAGATCCGGGAAGCCATGCGGCAGGGGTAGATCGGAGGGTTTGTCTCGAATGGTGGCAATAACCGCAATCTGAGATATGCCTGTAGCACGAAATCCGGTTGCACCTGAAACCGGATTCTGCTATAGTCAACAGTTGTTGAGACACACTGCATAGAAAGGAGTGGTCCAGCCTATCGAATCATCCGCAGACAGTATTTTGCTCTCCTAACTGCAAGCCTATCGCAACGCTCACATGTTGCGAACTCAATGTCAATTGCAAACAAGCACCCAAATCACCACCATAGTATCCAGGGAGGATCGATCATGGCGAGAACACGAAGTTGGCTCGTTCTAGCATTACTACTGGCATTGACGCTGCTTCTCACCCAATGTGCGCCTGCGCCGTCGGCTCCGGCGGAAGAGGCCGCGCCAGCAGAAGAAGCGACCGCGGCGCCGGAAGAGGAAGCCGCCGAAGAAGCGGCCCCAGCCGATGATGGCGATGCCGTCGAACTACGCATGACCTGGTACAGTGACGGCAACGAAGGAATCGTCCTTCGTGACCTGCTGGATGGCTTTGAGGCAGAGAATCCTGACATCCAGGTCATCGTCGACGAACTGCCTTACGCTACCGGCATCCTTGAAACGCTGCCGGTTCAGTTGGCTGCCGGAGAAGGCCCGGACATGGCCCGAGTCACCGATCTGGGCGGTCTTTCCCAGTACTATCTGGATCTGACGCCCTATCTGGAAGATCCGGCCGATCTGGGAAGAAAACTTCGGCCCCTTCCTCACTTGGTTGCGCCCTGCAGGTGATGAGAGCAGCATCCCCGGCTTCATGACCCAGTTGACCGTCACTGGCCCCTACATCAACAAGACCCTCTTTGACCAGGCCGGCATTGAGGTTCCGACTGGCGATGTGACCTGGGAAGAGTGGGCCGAGGTAACCCGCCAGGTTGCCGAAGCCACAGAGACCCCCTACGCCATGGCCATGGACCGCACTGGTCATCGCTTCGGCGGCCCGGCCATCAGCGAAGGCGCCCAGCTCTTTGACGCCGACGGCTACCCCGCACTGGACGATGAAGGCTTCCGCACCATGGCCCAGTTGCTGATCGACTGGCATGAAGACGGAACCATGATTCCCGATGTGTGGATGGGCGCCGGTGGCTCCTATGCCGCAGGGAACGAGCAGTTTATCAACGGTCAGGTCGTCATGTATATGAGCGGCTCCTGGCAGATCGGCCAGTTTGATGAGAAGATCGGCGATGCCTTCGACTGGGTCGCCGTACCCAATCCCTGTGGCCCGGCCGCCTGTACCGGCATGCCCGGCGGCGCTGCCCTGGTGGCGATTGGCGGCACCGAGCATCCTGAAGAAGTCGCCCGTGTGCTGGATTATCTGGCTCAGGAAGATGTTTTGAGCGAATTCTACGGTCGCTCTCTCTTCATTCCGGGCCACATCGGTCTGGCCGAGAGCGGCGTTGATTTTGAGGCTGATTCACAGCTGACTGCTGATGCCTTGACGACATTTGCAGCCGGTGTGCCTAGGCTGGATCCGATTGCCTACGCGTTTATAAGTTACCCTTACAATCGGGCCATGTATACCGCCATCGCTGATCGCCTGACCCAGGTGCTGGTTGGTGAACTGACACTGGATGATGCCATGGTCCGCATGCAGGAAGATGTGGACAAGGCGATTGCCGAAGCAACCGGTGAATAGTCTCTGGCCCACGTAAGTCTGTAAGTGTCAATTGAACGCTGTAGTACGGGCACGGTATCTCGATATCGTGCCCGTACTTTCATACCGTCCGCCACGCTCCGGAGGATGATGTACTATGGCCGAAACCCCTGTTCCAGTTCCCAGCCCTGAACGGCGTGGCATTGGGGGCGCAATCAATCATATCCTCTATTCGGTTTTTGCCGTTATCATGAATGCGTTCGATCTGGTGCTTGATCCACTCCAGCGCCTGATCGGTAGCAAGAATATGCCCTACATCTTTGTGTTGCCGAACCTGCTTATCTTCGGTATTTTTGTCCTCTTCCCCATGTTGCTCAATCTCTACTACGCCATGACCGGCGGGACGGCGCTCTTCTTGCAGGATCGCCCCTTCATCGGACTGGCCAACTTCAAGATCCTCTTTTCTTGTGAAAGCATCTTTGATCCCAACACTTGTGTGGAAGATCGTTTCTGGCGCGCCGTATGGAATACCGGCTTCTTTGTGGTATTCCAGGTCGGGGGCACGGTGCTCTTCTCGTTGATGACGGCGTTGGTGCTCAACCGCAGCATCAAGGGACGCGGTTTCTTTCGCAGCGTCTATTTCTACCCGGTGCTGCTTTCGCCAGTGGTGGTTGCACTCATCTGGAAGTGGATTCTTCAACGCGATGGACTCATCAATGCCATGTTGGTCGCCATGGGCCAAGAGAAGGTGCTTTTCCTACTCAACGCAGACTGGACTATGTACTGGGTCATCTTTATTAGTGTCTGGGCGCAGATGGGCTTCTACACCCTGATATTGTTGGCCGGTCTCCAAGCCATTCCGGCTTCGATCTACGAGGCCAGTTCGATGGACGGTGCCAATGCATGGCAGGACCTACGCGGCATCACGTTGCCGCTGCTGATGCCGACGCTCTTCGTTGTGTTGGTGCTGTCGCTCATCCGTGCCGTTCAGGTCTTTGACCAGGTCTACGTGCTGACCAATGGCGGGCCAGGCACGGCAACATTGTTCATGGTTCAGTACATCTATAATACAGGCTTCTCAGGCCAGCCCCAGCGTTTCGGTCTTGCTGCTGCCGCTTCGGTGCTGCTTGGAATCACACTGCTCATCTTTACCTTGATCCAGCTGCGTGTCGGTCGCTCGTCCGAAGCCGTGTAGATCTCGTTGTGCCGGTAGGTACGAGATTTGTCACAGATATACGCGGATAGACAACCGATTTCCACAGCTGGTTTTATGATTCAGGACGATATCGACTGCTATCTGTGTCTTATCCTTTTCCATCAGTGTCTATCTGTGGCAAGTTCTTTCAACACCAAGGAATAGACTATGCTCTTCTCAACCAACGTCGGCGGCTTCTTGACCCGGACCCGCGGTCGCGGCCGATTGCACTTCACCGACATCCTCTCCTATGCCTATCTGACCTTGGGCACGCTCTTGATGTTTGCGCCGGTCATCTGGCTGGTGCTCTCGTCGTTCAAGACGCCGGCTGCACTGGTTCGGTTTCCGCCATCGATCTTGCCCTATGCCCAGGAGACGGTTGAGGTCGAGGGCTATGACGAACCGCTGCCACTCTATACAGTGACGCTAGAGGATGGTTCCACCGCCGAGTTGGCCCAGGTGCGCCGCGTGGGCATTGAGGCGCAGATGGTCGATCCGGAGTACCCTGATGTGATCATCAAGGTCAACATCAATGATCGTGAGCCGGTGGAGGAGATCAAGCTCTCCTGGAGCAACTATATCGAGCCGTTGGAGCGCTTCAACTTCCTGACCTATCTCAAGAACAGTGTGATTGTGACGGTTGTGGCTACGGCCATCACGTTGATCATCAACAGCATGGCCGCCTTTGCCCTGAGCAAGTACGAGTTTCGGGGCAGAGATGCGATCCTGATCATCATCATCGGCACGCTGATGATCCCAGTTTCCGTTGTGCTCGTTCCTGTCTTTTTGGTGATCACCCAGGTTGGCTGGGTGAATAACCTGTGGGGCGTCATCATCCCCGGCGCGGCCACGCCCACGGGTGTCTTTCTGTTGCGCCAATACATGTTGACGTTGCCCGATGAACTGCTGGCTTCGGCGCGGATCGACGGCGCTTCGGAGTGGCGCATCTACTGGCAGATCGTGCTGCCGCTTTCGGCCCCGGCATTGGCTGTGCTGGCCATCTTCTCCATCATGTGGCGTTGGAATGACTTCCTCTGGCCGCTGATCGTGCTCTCTCACAGTGAACTCTTCACGCTTCAGGTCGGGCTAAACGCCTTCCAGGGCGAGCTGAATACACAGTGGCACTACGTGCTGGCCATGACCGTGCTGACGCTGCTGCCCATCACGATTGTCTTTGCCTTCCTACAACGGTTCATCACGACCGGCATCGCGACGACGGGGATGAAGTAACGCAGGTAACAAGATGGACGTCATCATTGCCCATTCGTCGCGTTTTTGATATCCTTGCTATGTAACAATCCCTACACTGACAATTCAATTTTTCGACATTCGAAGGAGATACCCAATGAAGAATTCTGACATGTCACGTCGTGACTTCCTGCGCTTTGCGTCAATGGCGGCGGCGGCCGGCGCCATGGTTGCCTGTGCTCCAACCGGCGCGCCCGCTCCGGCTGCAGAAGCGCCGGCTGCCGGCCCTGTCACCTGCGAGATAGGCGACATCTGTATTCCGCAGGCGGTCACAGATTTGCCGACTGACGATGTCACCTTCCGCTGGCTGGACAGCGGCGATACCAAGGCCGTCTTCTGGCGCGAATACTTCGAGAAATATCAGGAAGCCCACCCCAATATCACCGTACAGTATGACGGTTTGCCCTGGAATGAGATTGGCAAGATCGTTCCGCTGGCCATCTCCAGCGGCAACTTGCATGACGTCTTCAGCATTCCGCAGGGTATCACCGCAGCCCAGGCCTATTCTGAAGGCTGGCTGCAGCCATACGATGGCCTCCTGGATGACCTGGATGAGGTCAAGGCCGGATACCCGGCGGGTACGTTCGTCGAGGGTGTCAACATGTTTGACGGCAAGACCTACTGTCTGCCTCACTCGACCAGCAAGCGCACGTCAACAATGAATCTCTACAACCAGGGCTACCTGGAAGAAGCCGGCTACGATCCGTCGGCCGAGATCATGAATTGGGACGACTTCCGTGATGCCGCCGCTAAGGTGACGGCCAACGGGAACGGCTCGTACTACGGCATCATCCTCGGCGGCAACCAACTCAACCGTTGGGGCGCTGTGGTGCGTGATCTGGCTCGCTTCGCCGGCCAGTCGGTGGTCAACGGCACTGTCGATGATTTGAACCTGATGACCGGTGAGTTCTCCTTCAACAGCGATGCCTATGTGGCGGCCATGGAACTGCTGCTGGCCATGAATGACGATGGCAGCTTCTTCCCCGGCTATCTCTCCATCAACGCTCCCCAGGCGCGCGCTCAGATTGCGCAGGGCGCAGCCGGCATGATTTTGCAGGGTCTCTGGTGTCTGCCTCAGTGGAAGGCCGAAAACCCGGACTTCGACTGGAACGCCGCACAGACCCCGGCCATGGATCCGGCCAACATCTCTTCGTTGCACGTCAGCACGGCGACGGGCAATGAAATGTGGCTCTATTCCGGCAGTGAGCTGACGAGCATCTCCGCCGACATCATGCACTACTGGGTCTCGCTGGACGGCCAGTACGCCTGGAACAAGGTGGCCGGCGTCTCTGACCCAGGCTACGATCCGCGTGCCATGGAGACGGCCAGCGATGACGAGCGCGAGCTCAACGCCCTGCGCATCCAGAACGGTATGTTCAAGGTCGGCCCGTCGCCGCTGATCCGCAATCCTGAGACCGCCAAGGTCAATGCCGAGATGAAGGCGATCACGCCCAACTTCAACGAGGTGATCCAGGGCCTCATGGCCGGTCAACTGACCGACGCCAAGGCCCAGTTCGAGGATCTGACTGAGCGCGCCAATGCGGAATTCGATCGTGCCATCAAGGCCGCCCAGGAGAAGGGCGCGCAGGTGAGCCGCGATGACTATGTCTTCAACAACTGGGATCCGACCGCCGACTACACGGAAGCCGACTACGCAGCTTCCTAAGGCCGATCCTATATATCGCGTCCCCGGCACTGGCCACGGAAATTTGCACTAGCAGAGTAGATCTGGCCAGTGCCGGGGACGTTTGAGGAATTCACTCTCTTGGAACGCCCTCAAATTGTAGCGCGATATCTATGTCGCATGGATTGCCTTTCCGGGCATAATCCATGCGACATAGATATCGTGCTACAAAGTTTGTGATTCTCGTCCGATCATGAAGGAGACAACCCTATGGCTGTGAACTCAGCCTCTGTAGCCCAGACGACGAAGCTGCCCCAGATCGCGCCCGAGAAGAAGAAGTCTTTGGGGACTCGCATCTGGGATGCCCGCTGGTGCTATATTTTCATGGCTCCTGCTCTGGTCCTGGCTGCCATGTTCACGTTCTATCCGATTTTCATGTCATGGTACTACTCGCTTTTTCAGTGGTCTGGTTTTACGGCAGACAAGTACTTTCTCGGCATCGACAACTATCTGGAAGTGGTTCAGGATAAGTTTTTCTGGTCAGCCTTTTTTCGTTCGTTCAAGTTCATGCTTGTGAGCATGCCCATCAAGCTCACCCTCTCTCTGATCCTTGCAATTATCCTCAACGATCAGGCGCTCAAAATGTCATCAGCCTTTCGCACCTTCTTTTTTCTGCCGGTGGTGACGACCGCAGCAATTATCGGCATCATGATGACCTTTGTGCTCAGCCCTTTCAACGGCCCACTCAACAAGGTGTTGATGGCCGTCAATCTCACCAGTGCGCCCGTCGATTTCTTGGGGAATCCGAGCTTGGCCCTCTATACGGTGATTGCGGTGGAGATCTGGAAATGGTTGGGCCAGCCCATGATCTACTGGCTGGCTGCGCTCCAGATTGTCCCAATCTCGCTCTACGAGGCGGCCAAGGTCGATGGGGCCAATTGGTGGCGTCAGTTGTGGCATATCACGATTCCATTGCTGGTGCCATTCGGCATTGTCATCATCCTGATCACGGCCGTAGGGACACTGCGCGTCTTCCCGCTGGTGCAGACCATGACCGGCGGCGGTCCCTTCTTTACCACGGAAGTGATGGAGATCTACATCTATCGCACGGCCTTCGGCAGCGATATGGGCGGCATCGGCGTACCCCGCTTGGGCTATGCCTCGGCTGCTGGCGTCGTCTTCGGCGTGAGTATCATGGCATTGGCGTTGTTGCAGGCTGTGGGCGTACGCAATATGCGTGACATGCGAAGCTCCATCGACATGAGTGACGGGTAATCTGATGAGTGTACAGACAAGTTCGACCAAAGCCAACGTCAGCAGCTCCAAACGAAAGAGTCGACGGATGAACCGGGCAACCATACGCAACATCGTGGTGACGGTGATCCTGCTGCCGATTGCGATTCTCTGGATCTATCCGCTGCTCTGGATGGTCTCTGCCTCCCTCAAGACCAATGCCGAGATCTTTGCGGGCCTCAGCCTCCTGCCGGAAACGCCCCAATGGCAAAACTATAGCCGAGCCTGGGAACAGGCCCACATCGGACGCTACTTCTTCAACACCGTCATTATCACAGTCTCGTCCGTGCTGCTGGTGGTGGTGACCACCTCGATGATCGGCTACGTGCTTGGACGTTATCCTTTTCCCGGCAAGAAGGTCGTCGTCACCCTCTTTGTGGCGACCGTCTTTCTACCCACCGGCTACACCATCATTCCTGTCTTCGAAATGGTGAATCGACTTGGACTGGCCGATACACTGTGGGGCGTGGTCCTTGCTCAGAGCGGGGCCGCCCACGTACTCTACATCCTGCTCTTTGCCGGCTACTTCAGCCAGCTGCCGCGCGAGCTTGAGGAGGCGGCCATCATCGACGGTGCGGGCTTTGTACGCGTCTTTGCCCAGGTCATGTTGCCGCTGGCCATGCCAATCATGGCCACGGTGGTGATTCTGCAGTTCATCGCCTCTTGGAATGACTTTTTGCTGCCGCTGGTGCTTACTCTGTCCCGACCCGAACTGCGCACGCTGGCGGTCGGCATGTATGCCTTCCGCGGCGAGTTCTACGTCGACTGGAGCGGCATGGCCGCCGCGGCCACCATCAGTCTGGGGCCGATCATCCTTGTTTTCCTGGCCATGCAGCGCTACTTTGTTGAG
The DNA here is from genome assembly GCA_963765875.1 of uncultured Chloroflexia bacterium. Lineage (GTDB taxonomy): Bacteria > Chloroflexota > Anaerolineae > Caldilineales > Caldilineaceae > JAWKOK01. Next base: position 83,639 of record CAVXYK010000025.1, on the reverse strand, counting down.
GGCATTGCGGGCGCGGTCAAGCAGTAACAGTGATTAGCCACAGATGAACACTGATGGCCACAGATTTTCACAGATACGGGCGGGGTAGATTCCAGGGGTTCTGAACCTGGCCTATCGCCATCTGTGTCTTATCCGTGCTTATTCGTGTTCATCTGTGGCTGATTTTTTTGACAAACAATCACTCCACAGAAAGGCACATCGTGTCACGACCCAATATCCTCTTCATTTCGACCGACCAGCAGCACCACACGGCACTAGGGTCGGTCAACCCGCTGATCAAGACGCCGGCGCTGGACCGACTGGCGGCTGAAGGCACGCGTTTTGACCGCGCCTACTGCCCCAATCCGACCTGCTCGCCGACGAGGGCCTCGCTCATCACCGGCCTCTATCCATCTCACCATGGCTGCTGGGCCATCGGCGTCAAACTGCCGGAGGACGTGCCGACCGTGGGCGACATCTTCCAGGAAAATGGCTATGAGTCGATCTTGGTCGGCAAGGCCCACTTCCAGCCGCTGGTCTCGGTGGAAGGCAGCGAGTCGATTGAATCGCAGCCGCTGATGCGTGACCTTGACTTCTGGCGCAACTTTGATGGCCCATGGTATGGCTTCAATCACGTCGAGACGGGCCGGATGCATGGCAATGAATCGCATGTCGGCCAGCACTATGCCATTTGGATGGAGGAGAAGGGGTTCACCAACTGGGAGGAGTACTTCCAGGAGTGGCCGCCCAATCCTGATGACAAGTACGCCGGTCCCTACTACATGCGCGACGCGCTCACCTGGGATCTGCCTGAGGAATTTCACCATAGCCACTGGATCGGCGAACGTACCATCGCCAACATGGAGCGCTGCGTCGACGAAGAGAAGCCCTTCTTCCTTTGGGCCAGCTTCTTCGATCCCCATCCGCCCTACGTCGTCCCTGAGCCGTGGGCCAGCATGTACGATCCGGAAGAGATGCAGCCCGGTGAGTTCACTGAGGGCGAATTCGATGACATGCCGCCCCAGTTCGCCAAATCGCGCGAGGAAAGCCCTGATTGGTCCGAATATGATGAGGAGGGCGGCCAGGGCCTCCACGGCTTCCACTCCCATCTGCACGAAGATGCCCAAATGCGTCGCAGCATCGCTTCCTACTACGGCATGACGAGCCTTATCGACTACGAGATCGGGCGCATGCTTGACTATCTGGACGAGACAGGGCTGGCTGAGAATACGCTAGTCGTCTTCACGTCAGATCACGGCCACTTTCTGGGCCAGCACGGTCTGATTGCCAAGGGGGCCTTCCATTACGAGGACCTGCTGCGCGTGCCGATGATCGTGCGCTACCCCGGCAAGGTGCCGGCCGGAGAGACATCGAAGGCGTTACAGTGCCTGGTCGACTATCCGCAGACTATGCTGCACGCTGCGGGCATCCAGGCGCCGGGCTCCATGCAGGGCATGGATCAGCTCGACGTCTGGTATGGAGAGGCTGAAGAGGCGCGTGACCGGGTGATGGTCGAGAACCGTCACAACCCGACCACTGTCGATCTACGTACGCTGATCACCGACCGCTACAAGATCACGGTCTATCGCGACGCCGACTACGGCGAACTCATCGACCTGGTCGCCGATCCGGGCGAGCTGGTCAACCACTGGGATGACCCGGACTACGCCGGAATCAAGACCGACATGCTGCTCAAATTCGCCCAGGCTGAGATCCAGCGTGAGCCGACGCGTATGCCGCGCGTTGCGGGTGCGTAGCCATTAAGAGCTTTGCCACAGATGAACACAGATAGGCGCAGATAGGACACAGATAGGCTTCGGTTTAGTCTGCGTCTTTTGGGATGCAGAGGAGCGCGTCAGAAGATATTTGACTGAAAAAAATCTGTGAAAATCTGTGCCCATCAGCGTTCATCTGTGGTTATATTTTTCCCACACCAGGAGAAACCATGCGTATCCTCTACATCGATATCGACTCGATGCGACCAGACCATCTTTCGTGTTACGGCTATCATCGTCAGACATCGCCCAATATCGACGCCTTGGCCGATGAAGGCGTTCGCTTCAACAACTTCTACTGTTCCGATTCGCCTTGCTTGCCCAGCCGCACGGCCTTCTTTACCGGCATGTTCGGCGCGCACAGCGGCGTCGTCAACCATGGCGGCGTCTACGCCGATCTGGCCTTGGAAGGTCCAAGTCGGGCGTTTCGTGGCACCGTCGCCATGGAATCGTTCGCTTCCACGCTGCGCAGGGCCGGCTATCACACAGCCAGCATCAGCCCTTTTCCCAATCGCCACACGGCCTACCAGATCTGGTATGGTTTCACTGAGACCTACGACACGGGCAAAGGCGGCCAGGAGAACGCCGACGAAATGTATCCGCCGGCCAAACGCTGGCTGGCGGCTAATGGTCAAGACGATAACTGGTTCCTGCACCTCAACATGTGGGACCCTCACACGCCCTATGACCATCCGGAAGAATTTGGAAACCCGTTCGAGGACGAGCCCATCGAGGACTGGATCACCCAGGAACTGATCGATGAACAGAATGCCAGCTTCGGTCCTCACAGCGCCACAGAGATTCCGGGCTACGGCGACCAATTGCCGCCGCGTTGGACCATGGGCGTCGGCGCCATCCGCACATTGGACGATGCCAAAGCGCATCTGGACGGCTATGACACTGGCATCCGTTATGCCGATTATTATGTCGGCAAGATCATTCAAGATCTCAAAGATCTGGGCATCTACGACGAGACGGCCATCATCATCAGCGCCGACCACGGCGAGAACCAGGGCGAGCTCAACGTCTGGGGCGATCATCAGACCGCCGATCAAGGCACCAACCGCATTCCGCTGGTCGTGCGTTGGCCCGGCGTGACCGACGGCAGTGCCGGCCAGGCGCGTGACGGATTCCATTATGGCCTCGATCTGCCTGCGACCATTCTGGAACTGGTGGGCGGTGAGCAGCCGGACAACTGGGATTCTGAGGGCTTCGCCGCTGACCTGGGCGATCAAGACACCGGTCGCGACTATCTGGTCATCAGCCAGGGCGCCTGGAGTTGCCAGCGCAGCGTGCGTTGGGACAAGTGGCTGCTCATTCGCACCTACCACACGGGCATGAAGGCCTTCCCCGAGTACATGCTCTTCGATATCGACGCCGATCCGCATGAGACGACCAATCTGGCCGGTCAGCGCTCGGATGTGCTCGGCGAGGGGCTGCGACTGATGGACCAGTGGCTTGCCAAGCAGATGTACCGCTCCCAGCGCGGCGACCCGTTCTGGGGCGTCATCGCCGAGGGCGGTCCGCTGCATGCCAACATCAACGGCCCGGACTGGGCAACGTACCTGGAACGGCTGCGCGCCACCGGACGCAGTCACCATGCCGATGCGCTGGCCGAAATGGGTGGCCGGCCTTTTACCAGCGGGCTTGACTGATGCGTTTTCGACCTTGCATCGATCTACACAAGGGGCGCGTCGTTCAGATCGTGGGCGGCTCACTAGCCGACGGCACGAACGAGGCGCCCCATACCAATTTCACGACCGAGCGCTCCTCGGCTGACTATGCACGCCTCTACCAGGCTGACGACCTGCCGGGTGGTCACGTCATCGCCTTGGGGCCCGGCAATGAGGGAGCCGCACTGATGGCCCTGCGCGCATGGCCTGGTGGATTGCAGATGGGTGGCGGTATCAATCCCGACAATGCACGCAGCTTCCTGGATGCGGGCGCCAGTCATGTGATCGTGACTTCCTACGTTTTCAGGGCCGGCCAAATCGACATGGAACGCCTGCATGCACTCGTTGATGTCGTAGGAAAAGAGCGGCTGGTGCTCGATCTGAGCTGTCGTTGGCGAAAGGGCGATTTCTGGATTGTCACCGACCGCTGGCAGCGCTTCACCGAGGCGCCTCTTCGTGCCGAGACGCTCAAGCTGCTGGCTGACCACTGCGACGAGTTCCTGGTCCATGGCGTTGACGTCGAAGGCAAGATGCAGGGCATTCAAGCCGATTTGGTTGATCTGTTGGGTGCGTACTCGCCGATTCCTGTGACGTACGCGGGCGGCGTTCGCTCCTTTGACGACCTGGATCAAGTCGAGGAACTCGGCCGGGGCCGTGTCGATCTGACCATCGGCAGCGCGCTCGACATCTTCGGCGGTGAGATTCCCTATCGAGATGTTGTCGACTGGCAACGTCGCAGGGATGCTGAGCCGGATAGGTGAAAAGATTGTTGTTGTACTCAACATGTACTCATGAGGAGCGACTCTGTGAATCAGATCACTGCACTGCCGGTTAGTACACCGGAGGCACAGGGCATACCATCGTCAGCAATTCTTGGCTTTGTTGATGCCGTCGAGAAAGATCCCGGCAATATCCACAGCTTCATGCTGCTGCGCCACGGGAATGTGGTTTCTCAAGGATGGTGGGATCCATACGAACCCGATCGGCAGCACATGCTCTATTCGTTGAGCAAGAGCTTCACATCGACCGCCGTCGGTTTTGCCGTGGCCGAAGGCCTGCTAACCGTCGACGATCGAGTGATCGACTACTTCTCTGATGACCTGCCGCCTGATATCAGCGATAATCTGGCCGCTATGCGCGTACATGATCTGCTGACCATGACGACCGGCCATGCAGAGGACACGCTGATCCATGTGCGTGAGCAAGAAGACGGCAATTGGGCGAGAGCCTTTCTTTCGCTACCCGTCGAGTACGAGCCGGGAACGCACTTCCTCTACAATTCCGGCGCTACCTACATGCTCTCTGCCATCGTTCAGCAGCTGTCAGGCCAGACGCTGGTTGACTATCTGACGCCGCGCCTCTTCGAGCCGCTGGGCATCCAGGATCCGGTCTGGGAGACCTGTCCGCGTGGAATCAACACAGGTGGCTGGGGCTTAAGCCTCGCCACCGATGATATCGCCCGCTTTGGCCAGTTCTGCCTTCAGCAGGGCAAGTGGCAGGGACAACAGCTTCTCTCTGCCGAGTGGGTAAGCGCTGCCACATCGTTCCAGGTCCCCAACGCCGGATCCGGCATGGGCGACAACGATGATGACAGTTTGAACGACTGGGCGCAGGGCTATGGCTACCAGTTCTGGCGCTGTCGCCACAACGTCTACCGCGGCGACGGCGCCTTCGGCCAGTTCTGTATCGTCATGCCCGATCAGGACGCGGTGTTGGCCATCACCAGCGGCGTTGAGGTTATGCAGTCGGTGCTTGACCAGGTGTGGGTGCACCTGTTGACGGCCATGAGTGATGATCCTCTGCCCGAAGATGTTGCGGCTCAACAGGCTCTGCATGCCAAATTGAGCGGATTGACATTGCCTTTTCCAGAAGGGGCTGAGTCGTCAGCGTTGGCCGCAAAGGTGTCCGGTCAGCACTATCAAACCGAGCCTAATCAACAAGGCATCAATGGGCTTTCGTTTGTCTTCGCTGGTGATAAATCTGTCTTGACCTTCGAGAAGGAAGGGACAGCGCATCGCATCGTCGCGGGCAATCAGACTTGGAGGAAAGGCGTCACATCCCTGGAGAATGAGGTCCCCAGTGCGATTGCCGCGGCAGGCGCCTGGGTGGATGAAGAGACCTACTGCATGCGAGTTCACTTCATCCAGACGCCCTACTATCTGACGTTCACCTGTCGCTATAGTGGCGACAGCCTGACCCTCGACTCGTCACTCAACGTATCGTTCGGCCCGACGGAGCGACCGCAATTGGTTGGGCGTATGGCTCAAGTTTAAACTGCAATCTCTACGAGATCATGACTTACACTGATGCGACCGCCTTTGCCTTCGATACTTCGTCAGGCTCAGTACAGGCCAAGCTCAGGCGACGGCTACCTAGGAGCGCAGGCTGAGCCTGCAGTGCGCTGAGCCTGCCGAAGCGTCGAAGCCGGGTCTAGCACAATGGTTGGCAAACCTAGTGATCTCGTCGTGCATTCAGTTTAGAGTGTTCCCTTTGGTTGTCAGCGAGGATCCTTTGCCCCGCATCGCTCCTTTCGGCCAGACGGATACCCAATCGGGTAGGGCGGATTGGGTATCCGCCCAGCCTAGTGGGCAACAATCGATCCTCATCCAGTGCGAACCTCAATCCCTGACCGCCGCGCCACATCGGCCAATTCGCCCATCTGCTCTTTGGGTGGCGGTTTCAGATCTGCGGCGTCGTACTCCAGCTCCAGGCTGCGATATTTGCTCGTCGCCATGGGGTGGTAGGGGAGCAACTCGTAGTATTCGAGGCTGGGCAGCGTCGCGACAAACTCGGCCACAGCTCCGATATCCTCCACAGTATCGTTGAGGCCGGGGATGATGGGCGTGCGCACGATGAGCGGGAGCGACCCTTGACCGAGCTTGCTTGCGTTGTCAAGAATGCGCGCATTTGGGACGCCTGTCGCGCGCTGGTGCTTGTCCGAGTCCATCATCTTGACGTCCATCATGACCAGATCCAGCAGAGGCAGCACGGATTCAATGCGCTGCCAGGGTACGTTGGCCGCTGTCTCCACGGCAGTCGGGATGCCTTCTTCTCTGCAACGTTCAAAGATCGAGCGTACGAAATCGATCTGCAAAAGCGGCTCGCCGCCCGAAAGCGTCACGCCGCCACCGGATCGCTCGTAGAAGGGCCGGTCCGCCAGGATTTCTGTGACGACCTTCTCAACGTCCATCCATTCGCCCACTTGAATCAACCCCTTGGCATAACAGGTCTCGACGCAATCGCCGCAGGTCTCACACAGGGCGCGGTTGTACTCGTGACCGTTGCCGTTAATCGTATGGGCCCCGTGGGTGCAGGTCTCTACGCAGGCATTGCAGAGGATGCAGCGCTCGGCGAAGAACTGGATCTCCGGATATGGATTCATGTCCTCCGGGTTGTGACACCAGAAGCAGCGTAGATTGCAGCCCTTGAGGAAGACGGTCGTGCGGATCCCCGGCCCGTCATGGACGGAGAAGCGTTGAATATTGGTGATGAGTCCTTGCATATTCGAAACCTCATAACAGTAAAAAGGGATCTGCCACAGATAGACACAGATTTCCACGGATGAGACACAGATGGCCTCGTCGTTTGTCTCTGACGACACAGAATTGACTCAGAAAGTATTTGTGAAAATCTGAGCCCATCTGAGTTTATCTGTGGCAGATCTTTTTTCGTTCGCCGCTATTAACTCTCCGCGATGATCCGATCCACGACGATCTGCCGGAACTCGGGCGAGAGGCTGGCGAAGTAGGCGCTGAAGCCGGTGACGCGCACGATCAGGTCCGGGTGTTTGGACGGATCGGCGTGAGCCTCCAGCACCTTCTCCTTATCGAGCACGTTCAGATTGATCTGGGTGCCGCCCAGGTCAAAGTGGGTGCGGATCAGGCTGCCGACCTTCTGCAAGTCTTCGTCGCTGCGCGACAAACCCGGATCAAGCTCAAGCTGCATGGGCGCGCTGTTGCCCAGCCCCGGCTGCACGCCGGCGATGGCGATGGCCATGGCTGTGGTGGCGCCGTCTTCACGGAATCCCGGATTGGGGTTGCTGCCGTGGGAGATGGGATCACCTGCATTACGGCCATCGGGGGTGGCGCCCAGAGCACGGCCGAGGCTCAGCGTAGCCGCCCAGGAGAAGAGGCCGGGCGTCAACTGGAGTTCCTCGTTGGAGACCTCCCGGACGGATTGCGTAAAGGAGCGAGCAATGCGCTTGGCCCAATCGTCAGCCCGTGTGCCACCTGCGCCATAACTCGGCACGCTCTTCATCATCAGCCGGGCGCGTTCACCCTGAGGACCATCCCAGTCGTTTTCCAGGTAGTCCATGAGTTCTTGCCACGAAAGGAGACCCTCGTCTTCGACACGCTGCTCAATCGCCGCAATCGAGTCGGCTACGGTGGCCAGCGCCGCGCCATCGATGCCGATATTGTAGATCTCAAGGCTGCCGTGGGATGCGTCATCACCCTTTTCAAGCGGGCCATCGCAGAGCAGATCAAGGACCAACTCAGGGAAGACCTTGTGCATGTGCTCCAGGTGGAAGGCCAGTCCTTCGGCGGTGACCTCGACCGCCCGCCGCAAGTGGCGGTCAAAGCGCTGCCAGAGGCCGTCGACCGTGGTCGACTCATCGGCCGCTTCAACGGTCTCGCGTAGTGCGATCTGAAAGATGGTGGCGAAATTGATCTTGATGATGTCGCGCATGGCATATTCACGACCAGGCACGGCGCACCAATGACAGCCGGAGTAGGCGCGTAGCCGCGCGATCTCTGCAGGATAGCCGTTCTTGATCAGGCCCTGCACCGTGCTGTCGACGCCAAGAAACTTGGGAAAGCCCATCTTGTGCTCGAACTGGATCTCCACGCCCTTGCTCAGCAGGCCTGGATCCACATTGGGACCGACGCTAACACCGATGTTGGCCGGCACTTTGAGTTGGTCGACGGCGTCAAGCACCAGGTAGGAGATGCGGCTGGTAACGTCGTTCCCCTCGCTGTCCGGACCGCCCAGTTGGGCGTAGGTTGTATCTCGCAGCAGTGAGCAGGCAATGTGGAAGGTCGCCTCTTCGTCGGTGAGACGTCCGGCCGCAACATCCGCTTCGTAGAAGGGCTGCAGCAGCATATCCAGGCGACCGAGCGCGCCGCTGCCGTTGTACATGCGTGCCGCCATCAGGTACCAGGTCATCCACTGACAGGCTTCGTGAAAGGTCTGCGGCGGCTCGGTCACCAGCCGGTCATTGATGTCGGCCAGGGTTTCCAAGTTGGTTCGCAGCTGGGGGTTCTCTTCAAGCCCGGCCAATCGGCGCGCCTCGTCTGCATTGCGGCGCATCCAATCCTGGATGCCGTAGATGACCTCTTCCAGGCCCACGTAAAATTCGTCGGATGAGGGCCCGTTTTCGTCGCGATAGTAGGCGATCTTGCTCAAAAGACCCGCCCAGCCCAGCTGAAAGCCAATCGTGAGATCGGGGCAGAAGTGTTGCGAGCCGCCAATGCCATGGACCAGGCCATATTTTTCCTGCTCGTCCTGCAGGTGGGAGAAGTCGTAGTCCGGATTCCAGCCCACCGTTCGATAGGAAGAGTAGTTGGCCATCACCGAACCGGCAATCGAGCAGAGCGGATCGACGTAGGGCGGGTGTGCATCGAGCAGGCGTCGGAAGTTACGACCGCAGGCCGAAGGTCCGTAGAAGCTGCCGTTGGCATGGTTGCTCTCCATCTCCACGCCGTCGATGAGCACATCGGTGATGGGCACGCCTGAGCCGCTGACGGCCTGGACGGTCTTGCGCAACTCCGGCGGCGGCAAGATCAGCGCCCAGTCGTCGTGATCCATGGCCCCAATGACCTGACGTTTCTCCTCAGTCTGCGCCAGCTTCTTCTCGCGCAGCAGATCCAATCGTTCTTGGTAGGTCAGTTGCGTCCACGCCTCTGTGGTGGACATTGAAGCAGTCACTGACGTTGGCATGTTCATCCTCCATCGGATATTTGGGGAAATGCGTGCAGGCCGAATCTGAAGGTCCGACTATCAGGCATAACCGAGAAACCTAAATCCTCTGCCAAGCAAATATGTAAACTATATTTCATTCCTCAGTGGCTGTCAATTTGGTCTCCTCCCTTTCATTTCCGTCATTCTTCTACACACTTTTGCCCTGCCAGACGCTTTTCGTGCGACCCAAAAATCATGATATAATCCTGACTGGATAGCGCTCCCGAAAGACTGTGCCGCCTTTGGAGCTTCTGTTTCAGGCTCTTGCTCCGGCGCCATTATTATTCATCGAACCACCCAGCCTGTTGGAGACGCCTTGTGGAGTCCAAACGCACCCTTGATGACCTGACCCATCTCTGGCTGGAAGCGCCGCTTTTTCCTCAAACACTGGCTATGTTGCCCGGATCGGTTACGGTCATTGACGCTGTTTCTGGTGCCGCCTCGCCCCTCGACAACGCGCTCGCAGCTCAGGTGATCATCGCCTCATCCCGTGTGGACTATGATGGTGCTGCCATGGATGGCTTGCCCAATCTGGCCATGATTGCACGCACCGGCATCGGCGTCGACAATGTGAATCTGGCCGACGCCACCGAGCGCGGCATCGTTGTGACCAACACGCCTGACGGGCCCACAGAATCGACCGCTGAACACACTGTGGCCATGCTGCTGGGCCTGGCCAAGAGTCTCAAGCATGGCAACAACAACTTGGCCGCCGGCAAATTTGGCCCGCGCAAGGCCCCGCTCATTGGCACCGAGGTAATGGGCAAAACGCTTGGCTTGGTGGGCCTGGGGCGCATCGGACGACGGGTGGCGGAGATCTGCCGCCTCGGGCTCAACATGACGATCATCGGCTGCGACCCCTTTGTGACGGAAGAGCACGCCGCCCAGATGGGTGTGGCGCTGGTCGATCTGGACGAAGTGATCGCCGACGCTGATTTCCTGAGCCTGCATGTGCCGGCCACGCCGGAGACCATCGGCATGATGGACAGCAGACGGCTCGCTCAGATGAAGGACGGCTCCTATCTGCTCAACATGGCGCGCGGGCCACTGATTGATGAGGCCGCGCTGCTGGACGCGCTCGACAGCGGCAAACTGGCCGGCGCCGGGCTGGATGTCTTCGCGTCGGAGCCGCCGCCGGTGAATTCGCGCCTGCGTGATCACCCCAGCATCATCGCCACGCCGCACATCGCCTCGTTGACCATGGACGGACGTCTGCGCATGGAGCGCATGGCCGTGGAGCGGGTGCTGGCCTTCTTCAGCGGCTCGCGCCCGCAGGATGTGGTCAATCCTGATGTGTTTGAGGCGCGCTAGCATGCTAGACGGCTGACTTTGTAAGGCGACATTTATGTCGCAGTGCCGACTATCAGATGAGCCGGTAGGCTACGACATAAATGTCGTGCTACAGGTAATTGTATCACTCAATGAGGAGCGTTGATCCATGGGTATCCGAATTCAACATGTGAGCGTCCCTCGTCCGCCGGGGAGTGACGACACTGCCCGCCATTTCTACGGCGAACTGTTGGGCCTTGAGGAGATCGAGCCGCCTCGTTCGTTGGCGGAGAGCAACTTGATCTGGTATCAGCTCGACAGCACTGAACTGCATCTGCTGGTCGAAGAATCGACCGGGCAAGATCACTCCGGCCGCCATTTTTGTATCGCTGTGGAAAACGTGGAGGCGTTGCGTGAACGGCTAATGGGCGAAGGCGTCGCAGTTGTGGGCACGACGCCGGTGCCAGGCCGGCCGCGCTACTTCATCCGTGATCCGTTCGGCAATCTGATCGAGATCACAACCATCGAGGATGACTATTTGGGATTGTAGTTTAGCAAAAGCTTTCACCATTGAGGCACAGAGAACCACGGAGGGACACGGAGGAAAAGCAGGGATTGAAATTGCTTTTCTCTCTGTCCTCCGTGCCCCCTCCGTGTCTCTGTGGTGAAAAATAGACAACCGCAACTGACTGAAAGGACATTATCATGGCAAGACCCGTAACTCTATTTACCGGACAATGGGCGGATTTGCCGCTGGAGACCCTGGCCAAGATGGCCGGCGAGTGGGGCTTTGACGGCCTGGAACTGGCCTGTTGGGGCGATCACTTCGAAGTAGACAAAGCGCTGGAAAGCGACAGCTACGTCCGCGAAAAACGCGATCTGCTGGAGGCGAATGGCCTGAACTGTTGGTCGATTAGCAACCATCTCGTGGGCCAGTGTGTCTGCGACCCCATCGACAACCGCCACAAGGGCATTCTACCCGAGTACGTGTGGGGCGATGGTGAACCCGAAGGTGTGCGCCAACGTGCTGCCCAGGAGATCATCAACACGGGCAAGGCCGCCAAGCTCTTTGGCGTTGACGTCGTCAACGGCTTTACGGGCAGTAGCGTCTGGGCCAAGCTCTACTTCTTCCCGCCGACCAGCCAGGCCGATATCGACGTAGGCTATGTCGATTTCGCCGAGCGTTGGACGCCAATCTTCGACTCATTCCAGGCCGACGGCATCAAGTTTGGGCTGGAAGTTCACCCCACCGAGATCGCGTACGACATCATCACCATGCAGCGCGCCTTGGAAGCCGTCGACTTTCACCCGGCCTTCGGCATCAACTTTGATCCCAGTCATTTGATCCATCAGTTCTTGGACCCGGTTGAGTTGATCAACGCCTTCCCGGATCGCATCTATCACGCCCACATCAAGGACTCGCGCATTCAGTTGACTGGCCGCAACAGTATCCTGGCCTCTCATCTGGACTTCGGCGACTATCGACGCGGCTGGGACTTCGTCTCGCCGGGTCATGGCGACGTCAAATGGGATCCGATCATCCGGGCGTTGAATCGTGTCGGCTATCAAGGCCCGCTCTCCATTGAGTGGGAGGACAGCGGCATGGACCGCGAGTTCGGCGCCCAGGAATCGCTGGCGCTGGTTCGCAGCCAGGACTTTGATCCGTCGAATGTGGCCTTTGATGCCGCGTTTGCTGAAGGATAGTGGACAAAAAGGGATTAGGGAATTGGGATTAGGGATCGGGAGAGTAGGCGACTGCTTCGTCACTTCCCTAATCACTAATCCCCAATTCCCATTCCCCAACACAAAGGAGCACAAACAATGGCTGAAGGTGGTGGATTCACCTCAATGGCTGCCGGCGCAGTCGGCGAAGATATCCCTGAAATTGGCGTTGGCATGCTCGGCTATGCCTTCATGGGCAAGGCCCACAGCAACGCCTACAAGACGATTCCCTACATGATGTATCCGCCGCCGGCGATCCCGAAGATGGTGGCGGTGGCCGGTCGCAACGAGGCCGCAGTGGCGGCGGCAGCCCAGCGCTTCGGCTATGAAGGCTACTACACCGATTGGCGAGATATGCTGGAGAACGATGATATCCAGTTGTTTGACAACGGCGGCCCCAACGATGCCCATGCCGAACCCTGTATCGCTGCCGCTCAGGCCGGCAAGCACATCCTCTGCGAGAAGCCGCTTGGGCGAAACGCTGAGGAGTCCAAGGCCATGCTCGACGCGGTCAACAAGGCCGGCGTCAAGCACATGGTCGCTTTCAACTACCGCTTCGTGCCAGCAGTGCGTCAGATTCGCTATCTCCTCGATAGCGGGGCCATGGGCCGGGTCTATCATTTCCGGGCATCGTATCTGCAGGAATGGATCATGCCTCACTACAACATGCCCATGATCTGGCGGCTTACCAAGGAGAATGCAGGCAGCGGTGCGCTCGGCGACCTCGGCGCCCACATCATTGACCTGGCTCACTACCTGGTCGGCGGCATCTCCAGCGTCAGCGCAATGGCCCGCACCTTCGTCACCGAACGTCCCTGGGACGACGGCACCATGGGCACGGTCGATGTAGACGATGCTTTCGTCTCCACTGTTGAGTTTGAGAATGGGGCGTTGGGCACACTGGAGTCGACTCGCTTTGCAGCCGGCCATAAGAATGCCAACTGCTTCGAGATCAACTGCGAAAAGGGCAGCATCCGCTACGATCTTGAGCGCTTCAACGAGATGGAAGTCTTCTGGAACGACGATGAGCCCAAGGAGACCCGTGGTTTCCATCAGGTGCTGGTCTCAGAGCCCTATCATCCCTGGTGGGAGAACTGGTGGCCCCAAGGTCACATGATCGGCTGGGAGCACACCTTCGTCCACGAGATCTCTCATCTGCTGGACTGTATCGTCAACGACCGCGAGGTCGCGCCCCACGGAGCCGACTTCAACGACGGTTATCGCGCCGCCGTGGTCTGCGATGCGATCTTGGAGTCCTCGGACAACCGCCGACACGTCGATGTGAAGTATTGATAAAGAGTAAGGGATCAGCCACAGATAAACACAGATGGGCTCAGATTTTCACAGATGTTTTCTAGAAGGATTTTGTACCGCCGGGAAAATTGCGAATCATCTGTGGAATTCTGTGTTTATCTGTGGCAAATTGCTTTTTTTCACTATCCCTCGTCCACCACGGGATTGGGCACGTAGGCCCCGCCGCGGCACAGTTTGAGGTAGTTGAGCCCGTGGACCTGGCCGGTCATCTCCAGATCGCCGCGGTAGACCGGGTCGTGCCAGCCCTCGATGTCGATCTCTCCCTGGAAGCCGCCACGCCGCAGATCGCTGATGATATCAGTCCAGTTGCAGTCGCCGAAGCCGGGCGTTCGATGGAAGACGAAGGGCTCGGCCCCGCCGATGCCGTACTCGCGTACGACGTCCCATTTGATGGTGGCGCACTTTCCGTGAATGTGGAACATCTTGTGACCCCAGGTACGCAGTTGGGGCATGGGGTCGATCAACTGGGTCATCTGGTGGCACGGTTCCCACTCCAGGCCCATGTTTTCAGCCGGAACGGCATCGAACATCAACGCCCAGGCTGCCGGATTATGGGCCAGATTCCAGTCGCCGCTCTGCCAGTTGCCGTCCATCGGGCAGTTTTCGAAGGCGATGCGCAAGCCCTTGGCCGCCGCTCGTTCGATTAGCGGGGTGAAGACCGCTTGGAAACGGGGCATGGAATCGGGGATTGACTTGCCTCGCAGTCGGCCGGTGAAGCCGGCGACGATGCCGGCTCCAAAGTGGTGGGCGTTATCTATCAGCCGCTCCCACGCCTCCAGCGATTTACGATCAATCTCCCTGTCGTCCAATGGGTTGCCACAGATCTCCAGCGAAGAGATGGTGATATCCCGGTCGCCGATGGCGGTACGGATGTCGTCGGCTATCTTGGGCAGATCGACATCATCCGGGATCTGTTGCCAGAAGAAGAGTTGGAATGACTCGAAGCCATGGGGAATGATCTGTGCAACGTAGTCACCTGCTGTGGCCGTGCCTTGTACGATGGTGCCGATACGAATGTCTAGTTGAGGATTGTCCATAACGAAATGCCTTTCATGCGATTGGTTGGATGTCCGTCATTGTTGTATGAGCTAGAGATTCTATCTGAACACTTGGGCGCTTACGAAATGGCATCGACAAAAAAGTGTCGATAGGCGCTCGAATCTTCGTCGATACTGCCGAAGGCCTTATTTGCGCCGCCGTCCTGAGCCACCAGCGAAGGCGCAAATGTATAGTGACTGCCCGCAAGTAACCTCCGGGAGGTGGTCAGCACCAGTTCGCTTACCTGGAATTTCGTGACCACCTCCCGGAGGTTGGTGTCGCTAAGTTGTATGCGGACAATGACTCACTTCAAAACGCAGTGCGAACACTATACCATTGCTATCATGCCGATCTGTTCTTAGCCCGTTGCCATTGTCAACCGATCATCTAGATTCCGATAAGGATCCAAACCGGATGGATACAAAGTCAACGCTCACTCATCTTGAATGTGGTTACTGTGGAAAAAACCACTACGCCGATCAGTTGGTCAATCTTTGCGACGAGTGCGGCAAGCCGCTTCTGGCCAGATATGAATTGGCAAACGCTGCTAAGACGATGACCAAGGAGGCCCTTCGCTCGCGCGAACCGAGCCTCTGGCGCTACGAGGAAGTACTGCCGATCCGCAAGACAGAGGCGATGCTGCGCCTGCACGAGGGCTGGACCCCGTTGCGTCGTGCCGAACGCCTGGGCGAAGAGATTGGTTGTCCCAATACCTACATCAAAGACGAGGGCGTCAATGCGACAGGCAGCTTCAAGGCCCGCGGGCTCAGCATCGCTGTCAGCCGTGCCTTTGAGCTTGGGGCCAAAGAGCTTGCCATCCCCAGTGCCGGCAACGCTGCCGGGGCCATGAGCGCCTATGCTGCTGCCGCCGGTCTGCCTGCCCATGTCTACATGCCGCAAGATGTGCCCAGCCTCTTTCAGGTGGAATGTGACCAACTCGGCGCAACGGTGACATTGGTCGACGGACTCATCACCGATTGTGGCGTCAAGGTGCGCGAGGGCGTCGAGGTTCATGGCTGGTTCGATGTGAGCACGTTGAAAGAACCCTATCGCATCGAAGGCAAGAAGACCATGGGCTACGAGGTTGCCGAGCAGATGGACTGGACGCTGCCCGATGTGATCATCTATCCCACAGGCGGCGGTACAGGGCTTGTCGGTATGTGGAAGGCGTTCGATGAGATGGAAGAAATGGGGCTGATCGGGGCGAAGCGCCCACGCATGGTCAGTGTGCAGAGCACCGGCTGTGCGCCGATTGTCCGTGCCTTCGATCAGGGAGACGAGTTTGCAGAGCCGTGGGTGGGCGCGGCCACCGTCGCCGATGGACTGCGCGTGCCTGCTGCCGTGGGCGATTTCCTCATTCTGAAGGCCCTGCGCAGCAGTCAGGGTACGGCCCTCTCTGTGCCTGATGAGGCCATGCTTGACTATGCCGGCATCATGGGCCGGAATACCGGCATATTCCCCGCGCCTGAGGGCGCCGCCTGTCTGGCAGCCCAGGTGCATCTGCTCGAAAGTGGCTGGATCAAGAGCGATGAGACTGTCGTTCTTTTCAATACCGGGTCTGGTCTGAAGTATGCCCACCTCTGGGCCTCAGCATAAGCAGGTCTTGCTTGTGACTGCACCTTCTGCTACCTTTGTCGGCATTGATCTGGCATGGAGCCATCGCAATGCCAGCGGCGGCGCGGTCATTCGAGACGGTGCGTTGCTGGCATCGACCGGCGATCTGGGATCGGATGACGAGATTGTCGGCTTCGTGAAACAGTGGGTGTCGGATGGAGCGCCTGCTGTCATCGGCATTGACGCGCCGTTGCGTGTGCCGAATGAAACTGGTTCGCGGCAGTGCGATCGCGATCTGTCGACCGACTGGCGACGCTTTGATGCCGGCGCGTTGCCCGCCAACCGCAACCTGCTGACGGTCGATGGAAACGTTCGTGGCGAAGCCCTTGTCGCCATGTTGCGATCGTGTTGCGGGTTTGATGAAAGTGCGGAGATTCCGCAGCGTACTCGACGGCGAATCGTCTGCGAAGTCTATCCCCATCCGGCCCACGTCACGCTCTTTGGCTTGGCGAAGACGCTGAAGTACAAGGCGCGCAAAGGCAGGTCGCTTGCCGATCGACATGTTGAGTTTGAACGATACCATAGCTATCTAGCGAAGTTGAGCGATGGTGATCCGCCGATTGCCGCCGGGCTTGACGAACTGCTGAGCAGTGACTTGTCTGCCATGCGCGGCAAAGCGCTCAAAGCCCATGAAGATCGACTTGATGCAGTTTCGTGTGCGTACATTGCCTGCTATCTGTGGCATCATGGACCGAAACGTACACAGATCTATGGCTCTCTCGAAGCAGGCCACATTCTGGTACCCATGATATGACCGGCAGAAGCTGTTGTCGGTGCGTTGACAGAAGTACCCGCGGGAGGTATCAATTGGAAGAACAAGTGCAGGACTCAGGGGAGAGCGTGTCGAAGCCGGACAACTTGAATGCACTGATCGGCGTGTTGACAAGACGCGAGGTGGAAGCACGCGTGCTTGCGCCGATTCTGGATGCGCTGTCCAACGAATTTGGACGAGATGCCGTCCATGATGTCGTGCGCGACGCCATCATCCGCATCGCACATGAGCAAGGTGCGCAGCTCGTTGAGGCCATGGGTGGTGATTCGCTCGATGCCTTTGCCGAGTCGCTACAGTTCTGGACAAAAGACGATGCGCTGGAGATCGACCTGATCGCACGCGATGAGCAGACATTTTCTTTCAACGTAACCCGTTGCCGGTATGCTGAACTCTATCGGTCACTTGGTATCCCCGAGTTGGGCGCGTTACTCTCCTGCAATCGGGACAACGCATTGATCGAAGGATTCAATACTGACGTTGCGTTGACACGGACTCAAACGATCATGGACGGCGCCCCATTCTGTGACTTTCGCTATCGATTGCAGCGCCAGCCGATCAAGTTGGAACAGGATTGATCTTTCTAGACGTTTCTTTATGGGCCAGGGCACATCATTGCCTGCTGATCGCCGGTTGATAGAAAGGTCAGTCCGTCGTACCGTTTATTGGCCGATACTTCTCGGACCGCTTCTTATTATGAACAGGGTATACGCTATGAAAATACGCTTGATGGTACTCATCGGAATTGTGTTGACAGCGACGCTAGTGATTTCGCTACGATCCGTGGCTGCTGCTGGAGAGATCCTTTCTGCCTCGCCCGCCCAAGGCCAGATCCGGATCAATGAATTCATGGCCTCCAACAGTAAGGTGCTGGAAGATCCGGACGAGCCGGGTGAGTTTCCCGATTGGATCGAGCTATACAATCCGTCTGATTCCGAAGTGAGCTTGGATGGGCTCTATCTGGTGGAGGGTGATCCGGCCGAATCCGTCAGTTTTGCCATCAGCACGGGTCTTTCGATTCCTGCACAGGGGTTCCTGGTTTTTTATGCTGATGACGATCCTTCGCAAGGAAAGCTACACACGGATTTTCGTCTGAACAAAGACGGTGGCCAGATCGGTCTTTATGCTGATCTGGACGCCACTGAACCGATCGATACGCGGCTCTATGGTCCGCAGGCTACTAATACCTCTGAGGGGCGAAACCCTGATGGCGGCAGCACTTGGCAGCTATTTAGTCGCCCAACACCGGGGCGCACCAACACCGTCTCGCCGCCATTGATCACCGATGTGGCACACTCGCCGGAGCTTCCAAGCTCGGACGATGTGATTGAGGTAACGGCCGTGATCAGTGACGATGGTCAGATTGTGCAGGCATCTCTGACCTATAGTGTTACCGGGGTTCGAGGCAATACGACCGTGCTGCCGCCCATTACGGTGTCAATGACCTTGGTTTCAGGCAATCGCTATGCTGCACAGATTCCGCCCCAGTCCAGCGGCGCGATGGTTTTCTACCGCGTCACAGCCCGCGACAACGATGGTTTAGTGGCCCCGGACCCGGATCTGGTGCGACTCACTTCGTATCGTGTCCCCATCGGTTACGTGAAACCAAATCTGGTCATCAACGAGATCATGGCCGACAACAAGAGCGTGCTTGAAGATCCGCAAGATCCTGGCGACTATCCTGACTGGATTGAACTGTACAATGCGGGATCATCCACGGTCCTATTGGATGGGCTTTTCTTGACGGATAAAATGAGTAATCCGACCAAGTTTGCAATCACCGATGGGGTGACCATTGCTCCGGGCGCCTACGTGCTCTTCTATGCAGATGAGCAGCAGGAGCAGGGCGATTTCCATACCAATTTCAGACTCAATGACCAAGGCGAAACGGTAGGGTTATTTGGGGCGGAGGGCAGCGTTGAGATCGATCGGCTGAAGTATGGTCGACTCACCGTGGATGTTGCCTACGGTCGCTATCCTGATGGGCCGGATGGCCAGAAACAGATTCTGGTGTGCGCCACACCTGGCGAGACCAACATTCTGTGTGATCAGAAGTTATTCATGCCGGCCGTTTCAACAGAGTAGGCGTTGAGTTTTGTTAGGAAGCATCGATGGCGTCTGGACTGTGAGGCGTGACGAGTGAAGCGAAATGAGTGGTCTGGCGATCCTCCCGTTTCATTTGTTACGCCTCACAGTTTTCTGAATGCCGATCCCAGGATTGGCGGTATCAACTTCGATGCTCCATGGGTCATTCCATTGGTTGTTTCCAATGGAGTACGAGTCGGCTTCGCATCTTGCCGTCAAGTGATGTGTAGAGCGTCGTCCGGCCATCGATGACGACGACATCTGCATGGCCGAGGCCTACGTTGCCAGGCAGGTCGATCAGTATCGGGTTCCCGGTGAAGAGCGCCCATGGACCATCGATCTGGTCGGTGAGGCTGCGGGCCAGGCCTAGGCCAAATTGGGTATCACCTGCGTCGCCTGCTCCGGGGCCGCGCACCCCTTCAAAAAACATATAGGTTCGCTCCCCGACCCTGAGTAGATCCGCCGAACTGATGGTCCGAAAATCGAAGGTCGTATTGGCTTCAGGGCCGGATGTGTCGGCGGGGCCGTAGGTCTCTGAACCGGTGAACAGCGGGTTATGGTTGCACGTTCGCAATAATGCTGCCGGTGAGCCTGGATCCCCGCGGTAGCAGCCCATGCTGCTTGGGTTCTGTCCAGTTCCAACAAATAGAAAGAGCTCTTTTTCGCCAAATTCATTGTCCGCCACTGTCAGACCCGGCGGGCTACCGACCAGGCAATCATACGTCTGGCCGGCGTATGGATGCGTCCCAATTCTTGCCTCCGGTCGACAGGGCATCAGCCAGTCCGCCCAAATACCCGTCATGGGTACCTCTTCAGGCAAAGACCAGTCCACGCCATTGGTTGAACGACGCAGGAAATTGTTGGCTCGATACTCATAGACCATCAACCATTTCTCGCCATGTCTATCGACATGACGGACAACCTGTGGGTATTGCTGTTGATCGATGTGGTCGTTCTGCGAGTCACACGGGCATTGGCGGCATGGGATGAGACAGGTTGTCTTTTGTCCGCCAGTTTCCGGCCCGGTTGGACGCCATGGTGCAAACGTCCTGCCGCCGTCTTCGCTCGCAAGCAACACGACACAGCCTGGGAACGCAACGGGATCACCGCATTGGTCGATGACGCCGGCCGACTGCTCGCTTGCATGAATGTAGGATAGAAGGCGGCCGTCCTCGATTCCCAGCGTATCCGATTCGCCCATCGGCAGCCCGGTTGATTGCGCTTCGAGCGCGAACTCTGCCGTTCCGTCCCAATAATCGTCTAGAGTCGGGTGTTCGTTTGTGTTGGAATCGGGGCTTTCTACTCCTGGCGTGGCGGCGATACAACCGGAAAACAGCACGCTATACAGGGCAATGAACAAGGGGTAAAAGAGCTTTTTGTTTGGAAAGTCGGTAGATTGTTTCATGGTTGCGCGCAATTATACACCAGGCGATCGCCCGGCGATAAGACGAGGCTGTCCGTCGAGAAACGGGGTGTGGCCCAGTACGCCTATTTTTATATTGGCTGCAGAATGGGAGAGGCCCACCGACATAAAAATGTCGATGGGCCCATACAAAGGAGGAACCAAAGGAGGTGCTGGTTCTGGATGTCGTGAAGTAAGCTCCCCTCAAACTTCACAACTCCGCACAAAGGTCGAAACTCTGGTGGAAGCGTCAAGCTTGCTCGCAGCGTTCCAGCGTGACTAACTTGGTCTCAACCGCTATGCGGAATGGTCGCAGGCGCCAGCCCATCTTGCAGATTCGGATTGATCGCGAAGTTCACCGCAACTTATCCATTTTGAAGGTGTTTTCTGTTGGGAGAGGGCAGAGTCGTCGGTCCCAATTATTGACCGATGGAGCAACTGGTTGAACTCTCGCTAACAGTTACGTACTATTGTAGGGGCGGCGTGTTGTGCGCGTGTTGTGTCACTGTGTTGTCCCCGATGTTTGACAGGCAACAGTGCACTAGCTACAATAGCCCGTGCGTCGATTCCTGAGGCAAGCCTTGTGTGATGTTGACCGCAAGGCTGTGAGGAAGGCCGCCGGGACAGACTGAAATAGCGATAAAGATAAGAACTCAATTTCCATATTGGCATCAAGGAGAAACGATTTATGGCAAATGACACTTTTGCGCGCGTACAGGCTATCATTGTCGAGCAACTGGGTGTGGAGGCGGACGAAGTTACCATGGAGGCCAGCTTCCGCGACGATCTCGAAGCCGATAGCTTGGACCTGGTGGAACTGATCATGGCGTTCGAAGAGGAATTCGGCGGTGAGATCAGTGACGATGAAGCACAAAATCTGACATCTGTCGGCGATGTCGTAAATTATCTCAACAGCCAGGCAGCCTAGGTAACGCGAACGCTTCTGAAAGTGGATTGAATCCGAAAGAGTTCGTTCGCGTTCCTACTTCAAAAATAGAACGACAAGCAAAGAGCGGGAGCGAAGATAAAGTATCTTCGCTCCCGCTCTTTGCTTGTCGTTCTTGCCTTCGGCGATGGTTCCTGTTCCAAGTCGCGCTAGGCATAGTATCGAATGACGGAGACCACTCGGCCCATGATCCGAACTTTGCTCGCATCACGTACGATTGGCTGGTAGGCGGGGTTATCCGGCTGTAATCGCACCTTTTTTCCTTCGGGATAGAAATACTTCAGCGTCGTCTCCTCATCTCCATCGATCCATGCTGCAACCATCTGACCATTTTCCGCACGTTGTTGATGTCGCAGGACGACCACGTCGCCATCTCGGATGCTGGCGTCAATCATTGAGTCCCCTTGCACCTTGAGTGCATAAAGGCCGTTGATGGCGCCCAGTTTGCCCGGTTCCAGCATGGCCTCGGAAACATCGATCCAATCGATAGGATTGGCATCGCTGCTCGGTTCAACCTGTATCGGTTCACCGGCTGCGATGTAACCAAGTACCGGCACTCGCATATGGGTGTCGACGGCAGAGGGCGCCGATGTCTTTGCTGAGTGGTTGCCGGGGATAGGCGGTACATCTGAATCGTCAACAAAATCCATTTCGATAAGCTTGGGCCAGTTGAGAGAAAGGCCGCGGCTGACTTTCTGATGCCGTGTCACCAATTCCAACTCTTCGAGCCGTGTCAGATTGTAGTTCACGACCGATGTGCTGGATATCCCAACTTTCTCACCAATCTCGCGAATGGTCGGTGGGAACTCCTCTTCTCGATAGAAGGATATGATAAATTCCAACATTCTCTGCTGACGTTCCGAGAGCGACACCATGCGTTGCCTTTCCTTTTGTTTCGTCACCGATTTGTCGTGATTCGCCAAACGATGCTTGGATTCTAGCCGGTCCGCCATGTTATTCCATTTAGCGGTTGCGCTGTTGGGTTCACGGCCCCACCAGTAAGGTTCACCGGTAGGGTGTATCGTTAACCCAAAAGTTTCCCAATGCGAACACTTGTTTCCCAAATTATCCCAAGTATACAAGAACATCTGTGCTGTGTCAATACCCAAAACGCACGTTTGTTCTGAAAATGGGATAATTGGCGGTTACGGTTCAGGAAAGGCGTAGGGGGACTCAGATATCGAGGTCGCTGTTTTCGACAAAGGACCTGAAGCGTTGCCAGTATTCATCTCGTTCTTTGGGTCCCGTGGTCGGGTCAGGGAATCGCTGATCGGCTTTGGTCTGGCCCCGTATCATGGCCTCTTCCATATCGATGTCACACAGATAGGCCAGCTTGAAGAGCATCACCTGCAGATCGCTCAGCTCGAGCGCCAGCTCATTGCGGATGGTTTCGAGATCGTCGGGATCGGGCGCACGGTATCCTTCGATCATCTGCACGAGCTTGCTGACTTCGCCCATCTCTTCCACAGCGTGCAACAATGTGTGGCTGGGCAGCACCCGATCCCAGTCACGGGCCTGATCCCACTCTTTGAGCCAAGTTTGATATTCGCGAATTTGCATTGGATATTCCTTGTTTAGCCATTTCTGCCACAGATAGCCACAGATAAGGAGCTGATTTTCACAGATGTTTACCAGATGTCTAGAGTAATCCCGGTACCTTCTCTGTCTTATCCTATTTTTACCTGTGTAAATCTGTGGGTCCACTGCAAAAAGCCTTTTCTTGACACGAATGGTTACGAATTTTCACGAATTGTGTTGTCGCTCCAGAGAGAAAATTCGCGATAATTCGTGTGAATTCGTGTCTGGATCCTTTTTTTCAGTGGAGTCATCTGTGGCAAGATCTTTGATTCGAGTTCCACAAGCGTACGTTCTACGCTACGGGCTTCGCAGGCGTCGCAGAAACTCGGTAGATTTGAGATGCCGTTCCAGAACCGCTAGCAGGTAGCGGTGGAGAACATTCTGGACGATCTGCATGATCGCCGGGCGCACGACAAGCGCCTCTACTTCACTCCACGGCCGGCTCTGTAAATAGCGCAACACCTTCAGCACGTCGGGCGTCACTGGCTCGGCGTCGCGACGTTCTGCCTGGCATTGAGGGCAGAGCACGCCGCCTTCTGCAAGAACCAGGAAGTTGGTCACCGGCTCAAGTGGTTGGCCGCAGCCGATACAGCGAAAAAACTCTGGCTGGAATCCGGTGACGCTCAGTAGCCGCAACTCATACCAGCGTAGTAGTACATCAGCCCGTTGCTGCTCCGCCTGTGCGCCCATCGCGTCGATTTGGCGTAGGGCAAACAGCAGCAGATCCCAGAGCAGCTGGTTTTCGTCCTCTTCTTCGCTGAAGCTATCCACCAGCTCGCAAACGTAGGCGGCACGACCGATGCCCTCCAGATCGTCACGCAGGTGGCGGAAGCTCTCAACGGTTACGACTTCGGTGATGATATCCCAGGTTCGTGCATGGGATGCCAGCAACGACGTGTGTGCGAAGAGTTCCAAATGGCCCGCTTTGCGACTGGTCGTTTTGCGGATTCCTTTGGCAATCAGCACGCGCTTGCCCATGGACGGCGTGTAGACAGTCAGAATGCGGTCGGCGTCGCTGAAGTCGCGACGCCGCAGAATGACTGCATGGGTTCGATAGGCTCTTTGGCGCTGGTTGGCTGGCATGGTTGGCTGTTGCTATCCATTCAAGAACCGAACACTTGTTTTGTATTGGCTTGGCTATTGTACCATCCGAGAAAGGTGCGAACAAAGAATTTCAGTACTTCACGATTTGTCATTCTGAGTATTCCTCGCCGGGTTCCCGGCGCTCTAACTGGAATGACAAACAGGTTGTGTCATTAGAAGTGAGTCTACCGAACAACTTCAGTAGTTATCGATTTGGTCGCAACTGTCATTCCGACAGAGCGAAGCGACTGCCTGTCCTGAGCCTGCCGAAGGAAGGAATCTCTCCTTGGCGAACCCGAGATTCCTCTTCCCTCCGATCATGGCGCTTTGCGCCCACCCCACTACATGATCGGAATGACAATTTGTGAAGTACTGAAGTTCACTCTGGCAAATGACCAGCGAAGAATCTTGTTCTGCTTGAACTCGTGAACTACTGAATTCGCTCGAAGGTGGAGGGAGCCAAGATTCGCAGTGGCGTCAAGAGGCGCAAACAAAAAAAGGCAGTACCGCAAAACTTGCTACGAACACTCCTGTAGCGCAGATCAACCGTTCCAGATGCTACCTCTGGGCTCATAGCAAGTTTTGCGGTACTGCAAAAAAAGAGACGTCGCACTAGGCGACGCCTCTTCTCTGTTTGGTACCCCCAAGGGGACTCGAACCCCTGTTGCAGGCTTGAAAGGCCTGAGTCCTAGGCCACTAGACGATGGGGGCACAAACCCGAACTGACTGTCATCTCTCTCAGCCATTTCTAGGACTTGCGGTAGTATAACAGGGGGTGGAAAGTTGGTCAAATTCGAGGTTCGAAAAAGTGGTAGAGATTCGATGGCTTGAGGCTCATGGCGCCGAGCGCCCATCTGGCTGTGAACACATTTCTACTGTCTCGACCAGGGTCTCATCCAGGGCCTCAATGTCGATTCTGGTATCCTCTTTGTTCCCAATCTCTACGCTATGGTAGACTCAAGGTGCTCGTACGGTTCAACAACCCGAGTTCGGTTCTAAGATTTGATGGAGGAAGCATGGCGGATAAACTGGTCGTCGCTTGTGTACAACAGCGCATGCGGCTGCCGCATACTGTCGATGACTTTCGAAACGACTTGACTCGATTTATGCGCGCTGCTCAGAATAAGAATGCGCGACTGGTGGTCTTTCCGGAGTTGGCAGGTTTGATGGCGGCTCTGCCCCTGTTGGGCGATGTCCGCTCAAGCATGCTAAAACAAGCGGATCGTGGTCGGCGTCGCCATGCTAATTTTTGGCAACGGGTCAATGGTGTCCTTGCTGGTAGCGTGGCCTCTGCCATGCGTGCAGACCTGCGCATCAGCGTCGCCGGGTTGCTCGATGCCTCGGCCACCGAGCTCTGGCATTCTTATACGACTGTCTTCGGTGAACTGGCGCGCGAATTCAACGTGACCATTGTTGCCCCGTCCGCCTATCTTCCCGACCCGTTCGACGGTGTCATTCGCAACCTTACCGGTGTATTTGGGGCCAACGGCGAACTGCTCGGCACCCAGTCCAAAGTATTGCTGCATCCTGAAGATGAAGATCTGGCCCGGGCTGGTTCCGGCTGGGAGGTGGTACCGAGCGACGTTGGACGGTTGGGAATCATGATTGGCAGCGATGTACTCTACCCTGAAGTGGGTCGTCTGTTGGCCTACCAGGGCGCAGAGGTGCTGATCTGCCAGGGCGCCTGCCCTGACCCGATCCTCTACAACAAGGTGCGTGCCGGCATGTTGGCCCGCATGCAGGACAATCAACTCTTCGGATTGGTCAGCTTTCTTGTCGGCGGCAATGAACTGAGTCGTCGCCAACGATCGCCCTTTGTCGGCAAGTCCGCCATCTTCGCACCTCAGGAACTGACGCCTCGCTACAATGGCGTGCTTGTCGAGATGGGCAACCAGCGCAGTGAAGGCGTACTGACGGCGGAGTGGGATTTCCAGGCACTACGCGATCTTTGGGAGTCGTCTGATACGCCGGTGCGCCAACAGGTACCGCCAATGCAAGTGAAGCAGTTGATGGCAACGCTTTATGCGCGTCTCCAGGCCGCCGATCGCAGCCTGCTCACAGCCGATGACGCACCGAGTGTCGATGCCAACAGCAGCGATGATGAGATAGTAGAGTTGGAGGATCTGATTGTCCAGGCCTCCATCACGAGCCGCTGGCCCTTGCCCAATTTGGATGAAGTTGATTCTGATTTCAGTGATGCATGGGAAGAGCCGGCCACACAAACCATGCTGCGACCGGAAGACGCCGGAGAGTCAGCAACCGTCATCCGCTACGACGATGAGACTGACGAGATGGATGCATTGCCGCGGCCGGAAGACGACTAGAAGGTCAACTGCGCGATCGCGAGTTTTGAAATTTTCGTGTGGTGAATCGAAACGTGATGCGTGACTCTACTCCAAAAAGAGATCCAGACACGAATTCACACGAATTATCACGAATTTTCTCTCTGGGGCGACGACGAAATTAGTGAAAATTCGTAGCCATTCGTGTCAAGAAAGGGTTTCTTGCAGTAGGGTCATACGTTGACATGGTTTCCAAATAGATCGAACATCACCGGGGCGACCACGCCACCACGACGCCCGGACCGACTGCAACCGGCCGCTCACCCTCTCCGAGCGGCTGCACCCATATTCCCGATCTGCCCCGATCCGTGCCTGCATAGGCGAAGGCGCTACTGTCCGGCGCCCACATCGACATGCTCTGGGCGTACTGGTCAAAGAAGGCCAGGTACGACTGGAAGAAGGTGCGCGACGGCAAAAAATCGGCATATTCGATCTTCTGCTCTCCATCCCAGACGTTCCAGAGAAAATCAATGCGCTGTCCCCCCGAGTCGGGTGTCAGGTAGGCCAGTTTCTGGCTATCGGGACTCCAATAGAAGGCGATCGCCGGAATTGACGACAGCTCCCGCGTCTGCTGCGACTCGAACTCGTAGACGAAGAGCGGGCCTAGTGCGGCCATGCTGGCATCGCTTTCGCTTACGACATAGGCAACCTGACGCCCATCGGGGCTGAGCGAAAAGGTGATGCGATCAACGTAATCCGTGACTTCCTCCAACAGATCACCTTCGAGATCTGTGACGATCAGACGCTGTCTGTCTTCCTCGGTCACCGCATAGACCAATTCATTACCATTGGTTGCCCATTGAGGCGCTGGAAACGCGCCTGCGGGGGCATCGATCGATTCCCGATTGCCGTCCAGCGCCTGGACTGCCAACTCGTCATCGCCGGTGTGGGTCAACAGCCGTTGGCTGTCCGGCGACCAGGAGAAATAGAGTGGCTGTCCCTGGGCCAATGTGGACGTGGCCAATGGCTCGGAACCATCGAGGTTAGTGGGTAGTTCAGCCAGGCGCAGCGCCATTGAGGGGAGGCTGCCGTTGAGCCAGTTGCTTAGGTAGGCAAGCCTCGAACTGTCCGGGCTCCAGAAGATGTAGAAAGGCGCAAAGGGCACCTCCGCATCGACGCGTTCGCTGCCGTCCCACTGGGCCGTGATAATCGTGCTGGTCGGGTCGCCATCGGTCAGCTCGATCTCGGTCCAGGCGATACGCTCTGCGTCGGGCGACCAGGTCGGCTGCAAGTATTGCTTACTGGAGGAGGCGTCGTTGGTCAACGAGAAGCGCTCCGTGCCGTCCGGGTTGACAGTGTAGATGTTGCCGTCAGAGCCGAGGACAAGCAGACGGTTCTCAGAACTGGGAGATGTCCTTGTCGACAGTTCTCCGGGCAAGGGCATTGCCGCCCCGGCGGTCTCGTCAGATAGGAGAACAGGCTGGCAGCCGGCAAGCGCCAGTACCAGGAAAACCAGTAACAGGGCCATGCCTACAATGCGGCGTTGTCGTTGAACCATGCGATCTCCTTTTCGAGATGCGAGATACCCGAGTCTAGCCGTATCGTAGCGGAAGAATGGGCCGGTTTATGCAAATCGGCTTACAAAGGGGGCAATAGGAATCATGCCGACGCATACATGAACGCGGGAATGAATTCCGCGGCTAACAGGGAGAAGCGCCCTCAGGCGCTTGTGTTGAGCGTGCTATTTGCGCCAATGGGCCAGTCGCTGAGGCGACGGGTCGATGTTGGAGGCGGGTTTTCAACCCTGCATCGATGATGGCCTGACCATGGCCCGCGGGAACGAATTCCGCGGCTATACTCATGTCAGATTGAAGACTACGGTTCGGGAGCAGGTTTTGCAGAAGCAACAATGCATGTCATCCGTTCACGAAGTGGGCGCTAAGCGCTAACGGAGTGAGGAATCTTGAGATCGGTGGCGTCAAGATTCCTCACTCTGTTCGGAATGACAGAGTGTCTTTTCGATCCAAAGGTCGCATCACCGAACCGTAGGTTTCAAATTGACCTCAGTTTGACAACGAGAAGCGCCCTCAGGCGCTTTGTGTTGAGCATGCCATTTGCGCCATGGGCCAGTCGCTGAGGCGACGGGTCGGTGCTAGAGGCGGGTTTGAACCCTGCCTCCCTGTGTGCGCGCAGCCGTATGAATTTGACAGCCATTGGTGACGCTGCTATCATTCCGCACATTCTTGACGCCAATGTCGCAGACCAATGGCAACCAACATGCATTTTGAACGCAGCATTTCCATCAACAAGAAGAGCAAGAAGTCGAACCCGGACTAAGTCTGGATATCCGTGCTTGCTCGCACTTCTGAGTAGATAGCAACCGGCCATCCAGACGGATGAGCCGGTTTTTTTGTGCATACCATACTTCCCAAATCGACTGCCAACGATGGCCTCCTGCATGGACGCAGACCCGGTATGAAAACCCAGTTTTGGCGTAAAACGATGCCAGGAAGAGCGAGACACAGATGGCCACAGATAAAGGGTGGATTCTCACAGATGTTCCAGGGATCCCAGAATATTCCTAACCCTATCTGTGCCCTATCTTTTTTCATCCGTGAAAATCTGTGACAAAAACGCCCTTCCAAAGACTCGCTGAAACTGGACCGACACGAGTTTGGACCTTCAGGAGAACCAGCCCATGAGCCTTGAGAACTTTGCCATCATTGAATCGACGCTGCGCGAGGGCGAGCAGTTTGCCAACGCCTTCTTCACCAGCGATCAGAAGGCGGAAATCGCCCGATTGCTCGACGCCTTCGGCGTTGAATATCTGGAAGTCACATCACCCGTGGCCAGCCCTCAGAGTTTGGCTGACTGCAAGCGCATTGCCGGGCTTGGCCTCAATGCCAAGATCCTGACCCATGTGCGCTGCCATATGGACGATGCCAAGGTCGCCATCGACACCGGCGTCGACGGCATTGACGTGCTCTTTGGCACCAGCAGTTTGCTGCGCGAGTTCTCCCACGGCAAGGACATCGCCCACATCATCGAGTCGGCCATCGAGGTCGTCGAGTTTGTCAAGAGCCAGGGCATCGAGGTGCGCTTCAGCAGCGAGGACAGCTTCCGCAGCGATCTGGTCGATCTGCTCACCATCTACCGCCAGGTCGACTCCATCGGCATCAACCGTGTCGGTATCGCCGACACGGTGGGCATCGCCCATCCGATGCAGGTCTACGAGTTGATCAAGACGCTGCGCGGCGTCGTCGGCTGTGACATCGAGTTTCATGGCCACAACGATACCGGCTGCGCCATCGCCAATGCCTATGCCGCGCTGTCGGCCGGGGCCACCCACATTGACACGTCCGTGCTGGGAATCGGCGAGCGCAACGGCATCACGCCGCTGGGCGGTTTTATCGCCCGCATGTACGCCGACGATCCTGAAGGCATTCGCAGTCGCTACGATCTGCCGCTGCTGCGCGAGGTGGAGAACATTGTGGCCGAGTTGGTCAGCGTCGATGTGCCCTTCAACAACTACATCACCGGCTACACTGCCTTCACTCACAAGGCAGGCATTCATGCCAAGGCCATTCTCAACAACCCGAGCACCTACGAGATCCTGGACCCAGCCGACTTTGGTTTGACCCGTTACGTGCACGTCGCCCATCGCCTGACCGGCTGGAACGCCATCAAGCAGCGGGCCGAGCAGTTGCAACTCGATCTGACCGATGAGCAGATCAAGATCATCACCGCCCAGATCAAGGCGCTGGCCGATCAGAAGAACCTGAGCCTGGACGATGTGGATGTGTTGCTGCGCCACTATCACAGCCAGGATGTGCATACCACGGCGTCGGATGCGGTGATTGCCGAGGCGATGTTGAACGGCTCGCTGAACGGGGATGTGGCATAGATTGGCATCTCGATATCTTGAAGATTGATGAATTAGCGCCGTCATTGTAGGTGCGGTTTGTAACCCATAGGCATCAAGCTAAGGATTATGTTAAATCCCGCACCGATTTGAACCGGCACGCAGCAACGGCTGAAGCCGGCTGCTAACAGCGAAAAGCGCCCACAGGCGTTTAACTCCAGCCGCTGAGGCGGCTTGTCGCTGTTAGCGGCGGGATTTATCCCTGCCGCAATCAATGGCAACGCTAGACATAACGCTTAGCTTGATGCGCATGGGTTTGTAACCGCACAATGCTCATGAAATTCAGAGGCAGTCATTGATCGTGCGGTTGCAAACCACACCTGCGCTATCCCAGTATCATTCCGTCAAGTCTGGAAATGTCGTGACTAGGAGTTGTGATCAAGAATTGAACAAGGAATCAGAATGAACGCTCTGCCGCAAGATGCCGTGTTGCTGATGATCGACGTACAGCAGGGGTTCAGCGATCCGGTCTGGGGGCGTCGCAACAACCCGGGCGCCGAAGCAAACATGTCTCGCCTCCTCACAGAATGGCGCACTGCCGGACGCCCGATTCTGCATGTTCAACATTGCTCGGTCACACCCGGTTCGCCGCTGCTGCCGGATCAGCCTGGCGTTGAGTTCCAGGAATTTGCCCGGCCGATCGAAGATGAACCCATCTTCCGGAAGAGCGTCAACAGCGCGTTCATCGGTACGGATCTTGAGGACTATCTGCGGAAACACGATCTGAACACGCTTGTCATTGTCGGGCTGACCACCAACCATTGCGTCTCGACGACGACGAGGATGGCCGGCAATCTGGGCTTCGAGACGTATCTCGTGGCCGATGCAACGGCAACATTCGACCGCACCGGCCATGATGGTCGCCACTATCCGGCTGAGCAGGTGCACGACCTGGCTCTGGCCAGCTTGCATGGCGAATTCGCCACCGTGGTTGAGACCGATGATGTTCTTACCCAGGTGCAAAGGACAGACTGATGGGTGACCAAAACAGAGTCTCTGATCCTCGGCCATGGCAGACGCTCTCGACCCGGGTCGAGTTCGACAATCGCTGGGCCGGCATCTATGTTGACGAGGTACGGCTGCCCAATGGCGTCGAGTACGAGTACACTCGCCTTCGGCCAGCCGGCGTCGGCGTGGCCGTAGCGGCCTTTGACGGCGAAGGACGCATCCTGCTCGAACGTGAGTACCGGCATGGACTGGGCCAGGTGATCTGGCAATTGCCCGGCGGTCTGGTTGATGAAGGCGAGGATCTGATCGCAGCAGGGCTGCGCGAACTGGCTGAAGAGACCGGTTACGCGCCCAAGGCCGTCAATGATGAAACCGTGCGCTATCTGGGCGGTGTCTGGGACAACCCGGGATTGGGGCCTACGGTCAGCCATGTTGTTGCTGCCTTTGATGTCGTGCCCAGCGCCGCCGCCGCGCTGGAGCCGACCGAGTTCATCGCCTTGCATTGGTGTTCGGTCGATTGGCTCAAGGAAGCAGTGCGTTCGGGCGAGATCAAAGAGCGCACGACCGTGGCCGCCGTCGCCTATCTAGTGCTTAATCAACTGATCTAAACTGAAGGCACGACGAGTTCAGTACTTTTGCCAACCTCACCGTTCAGTGTGCATGCCATCACTGATGGAGAATTGTCTTTTCTCCGTGATCTCTGTGCAATCTCTGTGTCTCCGTGGTGAAGTTTTTGAGACGAAATCCAAATGACTAGCGATTCAACCTTTCCACAAACATTCGCCCAAAAAGCCCTGGCCCGCGCCGCCGGCCTAGACGCCGTCGAAGTCGGCCAGGTCGTCGATGCGCGGCCCGATGTCGTGCTCTCCCACGACAACACGGCGGCCATCCGGCGTATCTGGCAACAGTTCGGTCAAGAACAGGTGATCATTCCCGAGCGCATCGCCATCACGCTGGACCATGCCGTGCCTGCGCCGACCACGCAGCATGCGCAGAACCACGCTGAGATTCGGGCGTTTGTGGCTGAGCAGGGCATCAAGAATTTCTTCGAGGTCGGCCGCGGCATCTGTCACCAAGTGTTGAGCGAAGAGGCTGTGATTTTGCCCGGTCAGCTCATCCTGGGCGCAGACTCGCACACGACCCACTTTGGTTGGATGGGTGCGTTTGGGGCAGGCATTGGCCGCAGCGAAGTGGCGACCTTGTGGGCCACTGGCGAACTCTGGCTACGTGTCCCCGAGTCGATCCGCATCATACTTGACGGCGAGCTGCCGGTTGGCGTGACGGCCAAGGACTTTGCCCTGCACATCATCGGCGACCTGGGGGCGGACGGCGGACTCTATGCCTCGATCGAGTTTTCAGGTTCGGGCATTGAAGCCCTATCCATCGACTCGCGCATGGTGCTGCCCAACATGATGGCCGAGTTTGGGGCCAAGAATGCGTATGTCGCGCCGGATGAACGGGTGATGGAATATCTGGTCAAGGGCCAGAATCGAAGAACGAAGATCAACGATCTGGCCGACGATCTATCGACGGAATTTGAGGCTGGCTCTGGCGCGAACCAAATCTTCGCTCTTCGCTCTTCGCTCTTCCCTGACCCAGACGCAACTTACGCCGCAGAGTACCACTACACCGCGGCCGACCTGGAGCCGACTATCGCCTGCCCGCACACGGTCGACAACGTTGTGCCGCTGTCGCAGGTGGCGGGTACGCCGGTGCAGCAGGCGTTCTTGGGGACCTGCACCAATGGGCGGCTGGAGGACATTGCCGCAGCGGCTGAGGTGGTGCGTGGGAAACGGGTGGCGAAGGGCACGCGCTTCCTGATTGTTCCAGCGTCGAGCCAGGTGCTGTCGAGCGCGCTGGCCGCCGGCCATATCCAGACTCTGGTAGACGCGGGCGCCATTATCGGCGTGCCCGGCTGTGGCCCCTGCATGGGCAATCACATGGGCATCCCGGCCCCTGGCGAAGTGACCATTTCCAGCGCCAACCGAAATTTCCGTGGGCGTATGGGCACGCCCGAATCCGAGATCTATCTGGCCAATCCAGCCGTGGTCGCGGCCTCGGCCATCGCGGGCCAAATTGCTGACCCGAGGGAGATTATTGGATAGGCGACGGATGACACAGGTCTAGCGGATACGCAGGGATAGTGACAGGAGATTCGTCAGCATCCGCCTTGTCCGTGTCATCGCCGTCCTATCTGGAGACATCATGCAAATCACCGGTCGAACCTGGAAATACGGGGATAACGTCAACACCGACGTCATTTTTCCCGGCAAATACACCTACACATTGACGGAGCGATCTGAAATTGCCGCGCACGCTTTGGAGGACCTGGACCCGACTTTTGTAGAAGGCGTACAACCCGGGGATCTGATTGTGGCCGGGCGCAACTGGGGGTGCGGCTCCAGCCGGGAGCAGGCCGCGACCTGCCTGGTCTACAACGGCATCGGTGCAGTGATTGCCGAGAGTTTCAGTCGCATCTTCTATCGCAATGCACTCAACAACGGCCTGCTGGTTATTGCTTGCCCGGCGGCTGTCCCGAAGATCGTGGCCGGAGAGGAAGTCGTAATCGATCTGGAACGCAATCTGGTCAGATGTGGGGCAGGCGAGTTTGGCTTCCCACCGCTCAGCCCCAGCGTGCTGGGCATTGTGCAGGCGGGCGGCCTGGTTGACTATGTCAAAGCCAGGCTGGCCGTGGCATGAAGTCGTTGCTGATGCGCCTGGTCTACCGGCTGGCGACCATATACTGGTGGTTCACACGGCCGATGATCGTGGGTGTTCGCGTGTTGTTGATCCAGAATGGGCAGGTGATTCTGGTGCGACATACCTATCAGGATCACTGGTACTTGCCCGGCGGTGCAGTCAAGAAGGGCGAGATGCCAATTGAAGCGGCCCGGCGCGAGGTGATGGAGGAAGTCGGCGCGGAGGTGGGAGAGCACCTGCGACTGGCCGGTCTCTTCTCGAACTTCATCGAGCACAAGAGTGACCATATCGTTCTGTTTGTTTGTGAACAGTTTGAGCAAGGGGATCGGTCTGACCGCTGGGAGATCGAAGCCTGTCGATCCTTTGACCTGGACGCATTGCCCGTCGATGTTTCGCCGGCGACTGCCAGGCGAATTGGAGAGTATTCTACAGGTGAAGGCGTCACAACAGGGAAGTGGTAGATTGTGGACATTGGCTTGTTTGGACGTGGATTGGGCATCGGGTTTGCCATTGCTGCACCGGTCGGCCCCATCGGTCTGCTCTGTATTCAGCGTACGTTGAATGATGGACGTGTGACCGGACTGGTCTCCGGCCTGGGCGCGGCAACCGCCGACGCCGTCTATGGCTGCATCGCCGCCTTTGGGCTGGTCTTGGTCTCGGCCTTTCTGATCGAACATCAATTCTGGCTGGCCATTGTCGGCGGGCTCTTTCTCTGCTATTTGGCAGTGCGTACATTTCTTACGCCACCCGCGGATCAAGCGGCAAGTGCCCGGAGCGGGGGACTGCCGGCGGCCTACCTGTCGACATTCGTGCTTACGCTGACCAATCCGATCACGATCCTGTCGTTTGTGGCTATTTTTGCCGGGTTGGGGTTGGCATCAGACGAGAACGACTACCGCACGGCGATATTGATCGTGGCCGGTGTATTTTGCGGGTCGGCGTTCTGGTGGCTGTTGCTGAGCGGCGGTTGCTCGCTCTTTCGGCGCCGCATCGGTCCTGAGGCCATGCAATGGATCAACCGAATTGCCGGCGTCGTCATCGGGGCATTTGGCATCTATGCATTGTTGAGTGTGTTGATATGAGTGTGTTGGTGCATTGCGTCTGCCGAGCAAACGGAACGAGTTGAGACGCGTAGGGACATGGCATTCCCCGTCGAGCGTGCCTTCGACCGATAGATTCCAAATTGCACGGCATCGATCGCTTGCTGAAATGGCCCTAGGAATGCCTTGTCCGTGCTAGGTGATTTCTGAGGCTTGTTGGTCGGCGGACAAGGCACGCAGTCGACCCATATTGAAAACGTCCTAATGATTATGAGCGTACTGATATGAACCAAAATAACGAAGCTCGAAGGCTACGCATCGGGCTGATTCCCGGAGACGGCATCGGTATCGAGGTTGTGCCAGCCGCCGCAGCTGTGATGGAAGCGGCGCTGGCGCTGGAATCGCGTCGGGTTGATTTTGTAGAATTGGCCGCGGGCTGGGATACTTTTCAGAGTCAGGGCACGGCATTGCCGGACGAAACACTGGCTGCATTGCGCACCTGCGATGGCGCACTCTTTGGGGCCGTTAGCTCGCCGAGCCAACGGGTCGACGGATACAGCAGCCCAATCATCGGCATGCGTCGGGCGCTCGATCTCTACGCCAACCTGCGTCCCGTGATCTCTGCGCCGATTGCCGGCAGTCGACCCGGCGTCGATCTACTGATCGTGCGCGAGAACACGGAAGGTCTGTACGTCAAGCAGGAGCGGCTGGACCCTGATGGCGAACGAGCCGTGGCAGAACGGGTCATCACCCGTCGCGCCTCAACACGTATCGCTGAAATGGCCTTTGTCCAGGCGCAGCACCGCACAGCGGCTCGTGACCTTACAGATGTAGAAAAAAGGTCGCCGCTGGTCACCATCGTACACAAGGCCAACGTTCTCAGCATCACCGACGGGCTCTTTCGTGAATCGGTCCTGGGGGTGGCCAAGCAGTTCCCTGGTGTCAAGGCCGAGGAGCAACTGGTCGACTCGATGGCCTATCGTCTCTATCTTGAGCCGGAGCGTTACGACGTCGTGGTCGCGCCCAATCTCTACGGCGACATTCTGAGCGACGCGGCAGCAGCCTTGGTCGGCGGCCTGGGCCTTGTTCCCAGCGCCAATGTGGGCCAGGATTTTGTGTTGGTTGAGCCGGTGCATGGAAGCGCACCGGACATCGCGGGGCAGGGCGTTGCCAATCCGGTCGCCACGATTCGTGCCGCTGCGTTGCTGCTGAAGTCACTTGGTCGGTCGCAGGCTGCCGATGCCATCGACCGCTCCGTCTACAGCGTTCTTGCCGATGGACCGCGGACGCGCGATCTTGGCGGCACAGGAACGACGGAAGAGGTTGCCGGCGAAATCGTGAAGAGAATCAGGGAATAGGGATTGGTGATAGGGGATTGGGTGGAAACCGGCGCGATGAAAGTGTTTCGAGCACCGCTCTTTACTCCTAGATCCCGTTTATGGTCACAACAAAATTGAAATCAGTAGTTCACGACTTCAAGCAAGACAAGATTCTTCGTTGGTCACTTTCCAGAGTGAAGTTGTTCAGTAGACCGACTCAGAATGACAAATCGTGAAGTACTGGAAATAGACTGTTTTTCAAAGGAGCCAACCATGTCCATCCAAACTGCAAGTGGTGTTGCTGAATGCCCCGAGTGTTTCGGCGAAATCGAATTGACTGACGTGATGCAGAACGAGATCGTCCAGTGCTCAGATTGCGGCGCTGACCTCGAAGTGGTGAGTCTTGAGCCGTTCAAGCTTGAAGCCGCGCCCGAAGAGGAAGAGGATTGGGGCGAATAATGCGAGTTGGAATCCTCTACAGCCGAGTGCGCGCCGAGGAGAAATTGCTCTTCGAGGCCTTTCAGAACCGCGGCGTTGACTTTGACCTGCTTGATGACCGAAAACTGGTCTTCGAGATCACCCAAGGCCAGCGCGATGACGCCATCTTCACGGACTACGACGTGATCGTGGAGCGCTGCATCAATCACAGTCGAGCGCTCTACAGCCTGCGCATGCTCAATGACCGTGGCGTTCATACTGTAAACACCGCCCATGTCGCCGATGTCTGCGGCAACAAACTGCAGACCACCAGCGCCTTGACCGCGGCCGGCGTGCCGTCACCACGCACCATGATCGCCTACACCGCAGACAGTGCACTGGAGGCAATTGAGCAACTGGGCTATCCGGTTGTGCTCAAGCCTGCGGTCGGCTCATGGGGTCGCCTATTGAGCAAGCTCAACGATCGCGAGGCAGCAGAATCCGTTCTGGAGCACAAGGAAGTCCTGGGCACCTATCACCATTCCATCTTCTACATCCAGGAATACATCGACAAACCCATGCGCGACATCCGAGCTTTTGTCGTCGGCGATGAGGCAATCTGCGCCATCTATCGCGACTCGGAACACTGGATCACCAACACGGCTCGCGGTGGTACATCGAGCAACTGCCCCATCACGCCTGAGCTGAACGACATCTGTGTGCGCGCGGCCAAGGCCGTGGGCGGCGGTGTCGTTGCCATTGATGTGCTGGAGGATCCGGATCGGGGTCTGCTGGTCAACGAAGTCAACTACACCATGGAATTTCGTAATAGCATTCTACCCACTGGCGTCAATATTCCGGATCGGATGGTCGACTTTGCGCTGCGCGTGGCAGAGGAAGGCTGGGCCGGAGCCAATGGATGGGACAATGGCGCGCCCGAGTATCATCCCGTCTCGTTGGCGGGCGGGGACTGATGCGCTCCAACGTCAAGGTAGAACGCGGATTGGGTGGATATCCGCGGATCAAAGATGAAAAAGATCCGGATTTCATCCGCCCTATCCGCGAGATCCGCGTTCTATCAGCACAAGCTATCATCAAAATGAGGAATTATGGCTGAGAAGATACGTGCATCAATTGTGGGCGCATCGGGCTATGTGGGGGGCGAATTATTGCGGCTCCTGCTTGCCCACCCCAACATTGAAGTTCAACAGGTGACCAGCGAACGCAATGCCGACGCTTTTGTCCATTTCACACACCCGAATCTGCGCGGGCAGACCAAGCTCAAGTTTGTGTCGATTGATGATCTGGAACCGTGCGACATGCTCTTTCTCTGCTTGCCTCACGGCGGGGCCATGGGGCGCATCGGGCAGTTCAGTCAACTGGGTACGCGCATCATCGACCTAAGCGCTGACTTCCGGCTGCGCAATCCGGACGACTACGTGCGCTGGTACGGCAACGAGCATGCCGACGTCGAGTGGCTGCGACGATTCGTCTATGGGCTGCCCGAACTGCATCGTGATGAGATCAGCGGGGCGCAGTATGTGAGCGGCGTTGGCTGCAACGCCACAGCCACCAATCTGGCCATCTGGCCACTCTTCCTTGCCGGTCTCGTCGACGTTAATCGGGGCGTGATATGCGAAGTCAAGGTCGGCAGCAGCGAGGGCGGCAACAAGTCCAGCGATGCCACTCATCATCCGGAGCGTGCGCGGGTTATGCGTAGCTTTGCCCCGACCGGTCATCGCCACACGGCCGAGATCGTTCAGGCCATGCGGACCACTGACGCTGAAGTTGAGGTGCACCTGAGCGCCACCGCTGTGGACAACGTGCGCGGCGTGTTGGCTACGGCCCATCTCTTTGCCAAAGAGGGTATTACGGAGCGTGATCTCTGGAAGGCCTACCGCCAAGCCTATCGCAACGAACCCTTTGTTCGCATAGTGAAGGAGCGTGTCGGCGTCTATCGTTACCCGGAACCGAAGATTCTGGCGGGCAGCAATTACGCTGATGTCGGCTTCGACTATGATGAAGCCAGCGGTCGCATCGTCGCCATCAGCGCCATCGACAATTTGATGAAAGGCGCAGCTGGCACGGCCGTTCAATGCATGAATCTGATGCATAGTTGGGACGAAACGATGGGGCTAACCTTTCCGGGATTGCATCCGGTGTAGGAGATTTGTGATCGGGGATTGGGGAATAGGGATTGGGTTTGTTCTGCAACCAGTTGTCCCGATTTGTGCCAATTCCCCAGTCACCAATCCCTATTCCCCAATCACCAAATCGAACAAAGCGAGTGCTATCATGATTGTCATCAAAGTGGGCGGCGGCAAGGATCTGAATATCGATGCCGTTGTTGAAGATATTGCGGCGTTGCGGGCAGCGGGCAAGGAGGTGCTGTTGGTCCATGGCGGCGCTGAGACCACAAATGAGGTCGCCGAGGCTCTGGGCCACCCGCCTCAATTTGTCACCAGCGAGAGCGGCTATGTCAGTCGGCGCACGGATCGGCGAACGCTAGAGATCTTCGAGATGGTCTATTGCGGCCAGCTCAACAAAATGTGGGTGGAGAAGTTCCAGCGTGCCGGCGTCAACGCCGTGGGCCTCAGCGGTCTCGATGGCCGCATCTTCGAGGGCAAACGCAAGGATAAGCTGCGAGTGCGCATCAATGGCCGTCGCATGGTCTTGCGCGATGATTGGACGGGTACGGTTGAGACCGTCAATACTGACTTGCTACGCATCTTGCTCGACGCCGGCTACCTGCCGGTGTTGACGCCGCCGGCATCTTCCGATCGGGGCGAGGCCATCAATGTCGACGGCGATCGAGCGGCGGCCATGGTCGCTGCCGCTTTCGATGCCGAAGCGCTGATCATTCTCTCCAACGTGCCCGGGCTGCTGCGCGAGTTCCCCGATGAATCGACTCTGATTCGCGAAATACCTAAAGCCAAGGCCGATAGCTTTATGCAGTATGCCGAAGGGCGCATGAAGAAGAAGGTCATGGGCGCGGTGGAGGCCATCGACGAAGGCGTGGAGACGGTCATCTTCGCTGATGGCCGTGTCGAAACGCCGGTGACCGCCGCGTTGAACGGGTCAGGCACACAGATTCGCTGAGTCGGGGCCGAGCCCCAAATTCAATATGAGTCTGTGTTATCCGTCTCCTATCTGGTCGCCGGCTAAATAGTAACGAAAGAGGCATCGATGAGCGAAACGCATACAAGTCCGAATCTGGCGGCCGTTGAAGAGTCGATCCTGGGCGGCACAACCGCCCGCCGTGGACAGGCCGTCATGGCCCGCGGCCAAGGCTCGTGGCTGTGGGACACCGAAGGCGTCCGCTATCTGGATATGACGTCGTCACAAGGCGTGGCCATGTTGGGGCATAGCCACCCTGCGCTGACTACGGCGATTGCCGAGCAGGCGCAGCGCCTGATTTCTTGCCCCAACTTCTTCTATAACGATACCCGTTCTGCCTTTGCCGCTAAGTTAGTCGAGGTGTTGCCGGCTCATTTGAGCCACGCCTTTCTGTCCAACAGCGGAGCGGAGAGCATTGACGGAGCCATCAAGTTGGCGCGGCTGACGACAGGACGCCCGCGTATCGTGGCCGCCATGCGTGGCTTCCATGGCCGCACCATCGGCGCACTCTCACTGACGTGGGAACCAAAATATCGCAAGCCATTCATGCCCTTACTCGACGTCGACCATGCGCCCTACAACAAATTGGAGCGACTGGATGCCGTAATCGGCGACGAGACAGCGGCCGTTCTGTTGGAGACGGTGCAGGGCGAGGGTGGGGTGAACCTGGGGGAGGCTGCGTTCCTGGAAGGCGCGCAGCGGCTCTGCCGCGAACGGGGCGCACTGTTGATCATCGATGAGATCCAGACCGGCTTTGGACGCACCGGAAGATGGTTTGGATTTGAGCATTTTGACTTGCAGCCGGACATCATCTGCCTGGCCAAGGGGCTGGGCGCAGGCTTTCCGATGGGGGCAATCGCCTACACGGATCAAGTGCACGAGTCGCTCTATCCCGGCGCACACGGGACTACCTTCGGCGGCAATCCGCTGGCCTGTGCGGCCGGACTTGCTGCCGTTGAGACCTACCAGCGCGAGCAATTGATCGAACGTTCTGAGCGCATGGGCGCCTACCTCCGAGATCGGCTGGAGGAAACGTTGAGCGACCACGTGATCGTTCGCGAGATCCGCGGCGTTGGCCTGATGATCGGCATCGAGCTGCGTCAAAAAGTCGGCCGCTACTTGAAGCAGTTAATGGAGGAGCAGCACGTTTTGGCCTTGCCGGCCGGCAGCAATGTGCTGAGATTGCTGCCGTCGTTGACCCTGTCGGAAGAAGAGGCCGATATTGCGGTTGCGGCCATTGCCGCGGTGTTGGCTGGTTAAGCAATTGTGACTTAGGCCGTATGACAGTCGCTGGCAGATATGGCGTCGTTGGCCTTGGACAGTTTTGCAAGTGACTGTCACGCTTCGACTAATCACCCATTGCGAGTATTGGATAGACTATGACTGACGGACGATTGACTAAGGAGGCTGCGGTCGATTTACTTCGCGGCCTCGTCGCGATCCCCTCGCTTTCTCGCCACGAGGAAGCCGCCGGCCATTGGCTGGTCGGCGAGATGGCGCGGCTTGGCTATGATCGAGCCTACGTCGATGCGGCCGGCAATGCCGTGGGCGAAATGGGCGATCAGAATGCATCTCGGACAATCGTTCTGTTGGGTCACATCGACACAGTGCCGGGTGACATCCCGGTACGCATTGAGTCATCGGATGGCCATGACGAGAGCGCTGGGCCAGTCCTCTACGGGCGTGGCAGCGTTGATGCCAAGGGGCCGCTGGCTACGTTTGTGGCAGCCGTAGCCAATGTCGGCAGCGCGGGGCGGGCGAGCAAGATGTGCGCATATTGGTTGTGGGCGCGGTGGAGGAAGAAGCCGCCACCAGCAAGGGCGCACGCTTCATCCGCGACCAGCTCGACGGGATGAATCAGCCATTGCCGAACGCCTGCATTATCGGCGAGCCGAGCAGCTGGCGGCGGATTACGTTGGGCTACAAGGGGCGTCTCTTGGTGAGTCTCAAGGCCAGTCAGCCCATGGCTCACACTGCGGGGCCGGATGCCGGCGTCTCAACGGTCGCCGTCGATTTCTGGCATTGGATCACAAACTATTGCGACCTGTTCAATGCCGAGCATGAGAAAATCTTCGACCGTCTACTGCCCAGCTTGCGCGCGCTCCATAGCGATACCGATGAACAGCTTCATGACACGGTCACGGCAGAGTCGGGCATTCGCCTGCCGCTCGATTTTGACGCCGTTGGATTGGTCGAAGGACTTGCAGTCTGGGCTGTCGATCGATCCGGCTCCGAGCATGGGGCGAACCTTTCCACTCTCTCCCCTGATCTAGATGAGACACTGAGATTCGTTGGTCCGACGTGTTCCATTGAGTTGGGATTCCGCGGCTATGAGCGCGCCTGGCGCAGCGACCGCAGCAACAGTCTAGTTCGGAGTTTCCTGGGCGCGGTGCGTGAGGTCGCCCCCGGCACGCGCCCGGGATTCGTCGTCAAGACCGGCACCAGCGATATGAATGTTGTCGGCCCTGCATGGCAATGCCCCATCCTCGCCTATGGCCCGGGTGACAGCAGCTTGGACCACACGCCCAATGAGCATATCCATCTGGATGAATACTGGCTGGCGGTGCAAGTGCTTGAACAAGCACTGCGCAATTGGTCTGCAGCAGGGCGCTGACGTAGGCCAGTTGAGTGCATGAGTCAAGGGCGTGAATGGTTGCTGTTAACATCCAGTCGCCGTGTTCGCTACTATCAACCGATATCGCAAAAGAGCCGCAACATATTGTGTGAATGTGTGCCGGCTTGGCTCGCTTCGACCCCGCATCTCCTGCTCTCCCCACTCACTTCTGATCCAAACCTCACCC
Organism: uncultured Chloroflexia bacterium; assembly: GCA_963765875.1. GTDB lineage: Bacteria > Chloroflexota > Anaerolineae > Caldilineales > Caldilineaceae > JAWKOK01. The sequence goes on along the minus strand of CAVXYK010000025.1, from coordinate 40,888 downwards.
ATTGGTACGCGCATTTACCTACTCATTCATTGGCGCCCAGGTACACATCGCCCATGCCCTGAATTTGCCCATTTCGGATAGTGATCGGATCGAGTTCGCTCCAATTTCCTCTGGTAGACGTGTTCAAGGAGGCGTCTATCAGACGGCGTGCAACAGATAGCAACTGCTATCCAGGTGATGCTGCAGCGGGCCCAATTTCTTCGCCTTCTTCCAAAAATCGTTAATCGCATAGTCATTTTTCATAATAAAATGCAAAATAAACTCGTCCTTGCTTTGCGATTGGCCGCATGCTAGTGTGAATGCAGAAGACGCCGCCCAGCGTCCGGTCTATGGAACAGAGCGGATTAAGCGGCGCTAAGTTGCGGAATGTTGCGCACAGAACGAGACCGATAAGTTGAGGAGGGATTGAGATGCGAAAGCAAATCCGAACTTATCTACAGCACCCCTGGATGCGAACGGTAGTGAGTCTGTTAGCAGTGATATCGATCCTAGCCGGAGCGGCAATGGTCGGAGCAGTGCCACAGAATGCCGGGGCATCCGATGTGATGGATGTAGTGAAGAACGGAAGTTTCGAAGGTGGATTCTACAGCCAGCCTGGTTGTGGGATGGTCGGGAATGACTGGACCTGCTTCACGAATGGCGGGTCGGCCGAGTATGGCTTCTACGATGATATGTGGGAACCGGTGGTGGCGGACGGCAAGCATAGCCAGCTGTTGGAGATCAACACCAAGGGGCTGGTGGTGGCCGATGCGGATCGCTACTCGGGCATCTATCAGACGGTGCGGGTGAAGCCGGGCGAGGCGTACAAATTGAGCCTGGCCGGCATGATCCGGACGACCAATTTTGAAGGCGATCCATGGCGGTACCGGGTGGAAGTCGGGTACACGGATGGACCCAAGGCCGACTGGAAGCAGGTCAAGAACTGGCAGGACGTGGGCTGGGACACCTACTACCCGCGGACGGAGCCGGGCGGGTTTAGCGGATTCATGGGCCAGATCAAGGCCAAAGAAGGATCGCTGACGCTCTACGTGCGAGTGTGGAAGAAGTGGGGCGTGCCCAACGAAGAGATCGATGTGAATCTGGATGCGATCTCGTTGGTGGGCATGGTAGACCCGATGGGAAAGCCGATGCCCATGCCGATGCAGGGCGAGATGATGCCTGAGTCCGGCCATCCGATGCAGCCCATGGGCGGCACGATGGACGAGATGAAGATGGGCTCCATGCCCCAAAGCTGCGGCGGAGCGAGCCTGCTCTACAACGGCAGCTTTGAGAAGGGCTTCAACCCGGCGAGCATCGGCCATGTGGGTAAAGGCTGGGGCAGCTATACCAACGGCGGCGCAGCGAGTTACGGCTTCTACGACGATATGTGGGAACCGGTGGTGGCCGACGGCAAGCACGCCCAGCTGATTGAGATCAACACCAAGGGAATCATGCCGGCAGACGGCGACCGCTACGCAGGCATCTATCAGCGCATCGGCAAGCTGGAAGTGGGCAAGACATACGAATTGACGGTGCGAGGCGTGCTGCGAGGGACCGGCGGAGAAGCCGGAGACCCGAACCGGTGGGAAGCCCAGGTTGGGTACAACTGGGGCGGCGACACCAACTGGCAGCAGGTGAGCAACTGGCAGGGCATGGACCTGGGCGGCATCCAGAAACGGACAGAGCCGACCAGCATCGGGACCTACAAGGTGCGCTTCACAGCCCACGAGCCGAGCATGGTCTTGTTCCTGCAAGGCTGGTTCAAGTGGGGCGAGACGAACCTGGAGATGGACCTGAACTATGACGAGCTGAGCCTGCGGGCCTGCGAGTCGAGTGAGATGAAGCCTGAGCATCCGGACATGGGCGGCATGATGCCGATGCCGCCGATGAAGCCGGAGCATCCGATTGCCAACATGTGTGAGCATGTGGTGAAGCCGGGCGACATGCTGAGCGGCATCGCCGAGCGGTATGGGACGACAGTGCAGGCGCTGATGAAGGCCAACAACATCAGCAACCCGAACATCATCTACGTGGGTCAGAAGCTGATGATACCGGGCTGCGAGATGGGGATGAAGCCGACGCCTTATGTGGCTGAGGGCATGATGCCCCAAGACATGGGCCAGAGCATGAACATGGGGAACGAGATGTCGCAGGGCGGCATGCCCCACGAGCAGATGCCCCAGCAAGGCATGCCTCAATCTGGAATGCCGATGGAAGGGTCGATGGGCATGATGGCCCCGATGCAGAATCCGCCGATGCAAGAGATGATGCATCGAGTGGCGGCAGGCGAGACGCTGAATGGCATCAGTCTGCGCTACGGAGCGAACCCGTATGAAGTGGCGATGATGAACGGAATCAGCAACGCCAACTTCCTCTACGTGGGGCAACAGCTGCGCATGCCGTGAGAATTGGGGAATGGTGACTAGGGGATGGGGATTGGGTTGTGAGCACGAGACGCAATACCTAATCCCAAATCCCCAATCACCAATCCCCCCTAACAATGATATCACCTGAAAACATATAGAAGGGGCGCAAGATCGTCTTGGTACTGGGGGGTGCTGGATCTTGCGCCCCCTTCGCGTCCAGCGATGGTGGGACGGGCTGACGGGATGAGTGGGTGACAAGGTGACATGAAGCGAAGAGAAACCGTAGGGACAGGTCTCAGACCTGTCCTTCTCTGTGTCCTGCCGGCAGACCACCGTAGGGACAGGGCATTCCCCCAATCTGATCATGATAAACCAGAACGGTTCCAATGCGATGACTTGGCCATTAACCAATCGATATCTGGGAATGCCTTGTCCGCACACAGGCGATCTCGCATTGTGGGGACAGGGCATTCATACGACGGTCAGGGCGTGTGGTGTTGTTTGTGCAGATGAAGCGATTGCCGGCAAGGATCTGTTGGGATGGAATGCCCTGTCCCTACGGTATGGCATGTTGCTCTACTCATACGACAGCGTCTCTCGGACACTCAGTCCGGCGGCGCTGCGCGCTGGGGATGAGGCTGGCCAGCGAGGAAACGATGAGGACAATGAGCAGCCAGAAGATTGGCGAGCGCAGATCGTACACGTATGAAAGTGGCAATTGGGCAAAGGTCATACCGACTTTGTCGCTCAACAGCCGGCTCAGGGGCAGCGATAGCAGGACCGCACCGACCCAGGAAAGTGCGCCGATGACCACGCCCTCGCTCACGAAGATCTGAAGTACGGTCTTGCTCGATGCGCCGATGGCGCGCATGACGCCGATTTCCCGTGTGCGTTCCAGCACGTTGATGCTCATTGTACCCATGAGGCCCAAGCTGCCAACCGTAGCGAGCAGCGTGGCCATGAACATGAGGATCACGGTGATCAGGTTAAAACGTTCGGTGAAGATGTCGCGATCCTCGGTGGCATTGCGGATGGAGCGGATGTCGAAGCCGGCGACGTCGAAGCGCTGCTCTAGCGCAGACGACGCGGCGATGTGGGCATCAAGGTCATGGTCTGCGGTGAGCGCTCGCAGCGTGTCGCCCCGATTGTGGTTGCCCATTTCATGCCAGAAGTGGGGCTGATTGACGTAGACCATTCCGGGGGCAATCGGCGGCGTGAAGACTTGATTGACGCCGACCACACGCCATGTCGTTTCCACATCGTCAATCGTCAGTGTGATCTCGCCGCCCAACTCGACGTCCGGCTCATCCTGCAACAGCGTTTTGGGCACGACGATGGCGTTGGTATCTTCCGGCAAGAGCCAGCGGCCGGCGATGATCTCGGTCTCGAATAATTGGGTTTCAGCCGGCAAGGCGTAGACGCGCACACTGTCGCCTTGGCTGCCGTCGGCATGGACGGGTGCACCTTCACGGGATGTCCAAACTTCCACGGCGGTCACGCCCTCCGCAAGCATGGCTTCTTCGGCCACGCGGTCAATGCGATAGGGCTCGCTGAGTAGAATCTGGACATCAAAGCCTTGGGCGGCAAGCGTCTCTTCCAAGGTCTGAAAGAGTGAGACTCGCACGGTCAACACCGTCATGAAGATGGCCCCGCCCAGCATCAGCGGGATCAGCGTACGAATCAGCCGACCTTTACGCCGGAAGGTGTTGCGCAGCGAAAGGCGCATGGGCCGTGAGATGGGCAGCCGTTGTTGAAGAGAGCGGAGGCCGCGATCGACGCGCCCCTCTGCTGCGTTTTCCGTGCCCAACCCCTGGTCCTGTAGTGCCTCCCGGACCGTCATGCGTGCGCTGCGGCTGATGGGGAAGATGCCGGCGACGATGGGCACCAGCAGGCCGACAACGATTTCGACAGCCAGAACCGGCGCTGACAGCGTCCACTGGGTTAGGTCGAAATTCAGCTGACCGGCGATGAAGCGAGAGAAAGCGTAGGCCCCAAGCGCACCGAGGGGAACAGCCATAACCAGGGCCAAGACCCCGAGCGCGATCACCAGGCGCAGGTAGATCCCGGCAATCTGCATGGGTTGGCCGCCGATGGATTTCATGACGCCGATCTGACGCGTCTGTTGGGTAAGGATGGCGGTGATGACGTTGATGACCAGAAAGCCGCTCAGGACCAGCGCCAGGATGCCCAGGAAGCTGAGGATCAACACGATAGTGGGCAGAAAGTCCATGACGAAATGTTCGCCCGGATTAGGCACCTCTACCCAGAGGACGGTAACGCCGCTGCGTTCGAGCTTGTCGGCGATCTCCTGGGCCACCTCGGTGATGTGAGCTTTGTCATAACGATTTTTAGCCACCACCAACTGCAGTTGATTGAAGTCGGGATTCAGCCCCAGCCATTCCATGGTGTCCCGGGTCACATAGCCGTAGGGGACGCCGGTGATCTGGGCCGGCGGCTGGTTCATGTCATGGGCGAGCCCGGTGATAGGTACCAGCCGTTGGTCGCCCTGGTTGGTCTCGATCAGGAGAGATTCGCCCAGTCGCGTGTCGGTCAAGCGCAGTGAGTTGCGCTCAATTAACATCTCTCGTTCGTTGGGTGGCCAGTCTCCTTGACTGGGATAGACAATATTGATCTGGTTGCCTTGTTCACCCGCAGCCGGATCACGCTCATATTCTTCGCGGGCGAAGAGTTCGATGTCATGCCATTCGCCGGATGCATTGCGATACTGGGCCAAAACATGGCTGCGACCTTCGGCCAGGGCGACTTCAGGCATGTGGCGCACTACAGCAACCTGTTCGTCATCGAAATGGGAGGTGTGGATGGTGGCGCTGGCGGGGCGAACGCCCTGGTAGGTCTCGGGCAGGGTTGTGTTGAGCGTAGTCGCAGTGCCGGCGATGATGGCAAAGGCAAAGATACCGATGGCGATTGAGAGGATCACCAATAGCGTGCGCATCTTATGCGCGAGCAGATCACGCCAGACATATCGCCAACGTAATCCATGCATGGCATTCATCCGATTTCAGTCTGGTGGCCGATAGGCCTGTGGGTCGATGACGAAATTGACACTTGTGATCGGGGGTTGATGCTGTCTGAAGCCCGGTCCTTCAATGGGCAGTGCCGTTCTTGATGACATGATGGTCCGGAGGGCACTCATCTTCATCATCTTGGGCTGTGCCGTCATCCTCGATCATATGCCTGAAGACCGACTCCAGGTCGAGCCGGCCTTTGCGAACCTCTTCGATGTCGGCCCCTGATTCCACCAGTAAGTTGATCAGCGGCCATGTGTGGGCATTGCTATCCCGCAGCTCAACCAGAAGCCGTCCCTTGTGGGCCTCAATCGCGACCACTTCACGCCTCCGTTGCAACAGCGCAATCATATTCTCTGTGAAGCCGCTGCCCAGAATCTCCAGGCTTGGCGACGCGCCGACAGTGCGTATCTCGGCCGTGGGCCCAACAGCCAGGAGTCGTCCCTGACGAATCAATCCCACCATGCTACACAGGTTTTCAGCTTCGGCGATCTTGTGGGTGGTCAGAAAGACGGTGACGCCTTCCAGTGCAGCAATGTCGAAGAACTCGTCGTAGAGATTGGCGGCGGCTGCCGGATCCAGCCCAGCTGTCGGTTCGTCCAGCAGCAGTAGATCCGGGTGGTTGAGCAGGGCCTTGGCAATGGCCAACTTACGCTTCATGCCCCGGCTCCAGGTGCCGACCGGTTGGTTGCGCCGTTCCCAGAGCCCCATGGATCTCAGCAGATCATGGATGCGTTCGGCCCGCGCGTCCGGGGCCATTTTCTGAATGCGGCGCGAAGTAGTCAAGATTCTCCTGGGCCGTCAATTGATCGTATAGATCGTTGCGCTCCAAGAGCACACCTGTTCGGCGGCGTATCTCATCGGCCTGGATGCGTACATCAAGACCCAGGACGCTGGCCGTGCCGCTGGAAGGTGCAAGCAGGCCGAGCAACAAGTGAATCAGGGTGGATTTTCCGGCGCCGTTGGGTCCGAGCAGCCCGAAGACAACACCAGACGGCACTGCGAGGTCCACATTGACAATGGCTTTTGCGTCCCCGAAGTTATATGTGAGATTGTCAGTGCGGATGGCGAATTCAGCCACTGTCGGCTCCTATGGCTCAAATATTCGTACGTGCAGCCAGGCATTTTGGTCGCAACGCGATGCCTGTGTCTCTAGTGTACGCGCCGATCCGTTCTTTTTAATAGGGTCGTTTGTCCCATGGTAGGGGTGACAAATATCCCAAAATGTTGGGACAAGGGGCTGTTTCGGCAGGACAGTGCATGCGCCTATTGTGACGAGACTCACTTCATTTTCAGCATTTACGGTGCCGGAACGACCACCACAACCCGTGTCCCGCGGCCGATCTCACTCTCGATTTTCAGAGCAGCGCCCAGCTGTTTGGCACGTTGACCCATGTTGGCAAGGCCGTGACCATGTTCACGCTCACGCGTTGCGGCGTCCATGCCCACGCCATCGTCCTCGATAACGAGGCGTACGCGGTCTTCGTCACCGGTCAGTGTGATCTTGATGCTTGTGGCACGGGCATGTTTGCGGGTGTTGGTCAGCGCCTCTTTGGCGAAAAGAAGCACCTCACGTGTCTGCTCGTGGCCAAGCCGGGCCGCGGCCTGGGTCGACAGTTGGGTGCTGACCGCCAGGAACGAACCGGCACGTAGCTCGCGGGCCAGATCTTCCAGCCCGGTGGCCAGATCTCGCTCGCGGAAGCGCGCGGGTTCCAGGTCCATGATGTAGTTGCGCAGGTCCCCGATCACGCCGTTGAGGTCGTCGATGGCCTGATCGATGCGCTCCTTCGTGCGCGCCGGGTTCTGGTTTAGGTAGAAGCGCCCATCATCCAGCGTCAGCCCCACCGCGTAGATGGACTGGATGATGCCGTCATGCAGGTCCATGGCGATGCGCTCTCGTTCCTTGGCAATGACCAGGGCCTCGCTCTGCCGGTGCAGCAGCGAGTTCTCGATGGCGATTGCCGCCTGCATGGCAAACAGCTCTAGCGTCTCCTGGTCCTCCTGAGTGAAGGGCGGATGGATTGGCGCTTCTGATGCGTGATGCGTGCTGCGTGACTCTGTACTACCCCCCACTTCCCCACTTCCCCACTCCCTCGACACCGGTTGTTTATCCGTCAAATAGAGATTGCCGAATACCCGTCCCTTGGAGACAATGGGCACGCCTAGAAACGTATGCATGTGAGGATGGTGGCCGGGATCGCCGGTTGAGCGCGGGTCGGCGGCGATGTTGTCGACGCGAATGGCCCGACCCTCTTTGATGATGGCTCCCAGCAGTCCATGACCACGTGGGAACGGACCAATGCGTGCACGCATCTTGCTAGGAATGCCGGCTGTGATGAACTGCTCGATCTCTGTCCCTTCGACGTTGAGCACGCCCAGTGCGGCATAGCGGGCATTGACCAACTCGCGGACTCAGGTCGACCACCTTTTGCAGAACGGCGCTCAGGTCCAGCTCGCTGGTCAGTGCAGACGATGCGGCACGCATGGCATCGAGTTTTGCGGCGCGTATGGTGGGTGTGTGGGAGCGAGCATTATCCTGGGTGGTCTGGTGGTCGGTCATTGATCTTCCTTGGAAACCTTTCACGAACCTGTGACTCTATGCCTCAATGACGCTACTGCAAAAAGGGATCCAGACACGAATTCACACAAATTATCACGAATTTTCTCTCTAGGGCGACGACGAAATTCGTGAAAACTCGTGCCCATCTGTGTCAAGTAAAGGCTTTTTGCAGTAGAGTCCTCAATGGTACGTGGCCCCGCAACCTCTTAGCCAAACCCGTACCCTATGATACAATAGGGCGCATTCTCAAAATGACCCAATGTAGAACCTTCAATTCCAGTCTTAGATGGGCACAGCGTACCACAGATTTCAGCCGTGTCCATTCCCGTTTCTCTCTGGCTCACTCCTATGAAACTACGCATCCTACTGGTCGACGATCACGAACTTGTCCGCATGGGGCTGAAGACGCTGCTCGAGCGCTATCCTCAGTTCGAGGTGGTGGGCGAGGCGGACAACGCCCAGGATGCATACGACCTGGCCATGTACTAGCAAGCCGGATATCGTGGTCATGGATATCCGCCTGCCGGGTCAAGAACGGCATCGAGACCACCAGACAGATTACCCGTGACAACCCTGACGTGCGCATCATCATGCTCACCTCCTATGCCGACGACGACATGCTGTTTGATGCCATCGAGGCGGGCGCTTCGGGCTATGTGCTCAAGCAGATCGGCGGCGAGGATCTGGTGCGCGCCTTGGAAACGGTCGGCCGTGGCGATTCCATGCTCGACCCTGCCGTGACCCAGCGGATCTTCCAGCACGTGCGCGAGAGCAACCGCCGCGCCGAGGACGAGACCTTCGCCGCCCTGACCGACCAGGAACTCAACATCCTCTCGCTCATCACCGAAGGGCTGACCAACAAAGAGATCGCCGCCCAGATCTTCCTCAGCGAAAAGACCGTGCGCAACTACGTCAGCTCCATCCTCAACAAGCTCGACCTCACCTCACGCGCAGAAGCCGCCGCCTATGCGGTGCGCCATCATATTCAGAATCATCTGCCGAAGAAGTGAGGGGGTGAGGGGGTGACAAGGTGAGGGGGTGACAAGGTGAATGGAGACGAAAATGTCGCGTAGGGTTGTGACACATCGGGATTTGGAAGTCTATAATCGGGCATTTGATGCTGCGATGGAGATATTCCGAATTAGTGCGGATTTTCCAAAAGAAGAGCGGTATGCGCTTACCGATCAAATCCGACGCTCTTTGCGCTCTGTGTGTGCCAATTTGGCAGAAGCATGGCGTGGCCGCCGGTATACGGCCACCTTCGTTCACAAGCTCTCAATTGCCGAAGGTGAGGCCGCGGAGACGCAAGTCTGGATTGAGTTTGCTGTCCACTGCGGCTACCTCACAAGTGATGTAGGTCGGCCACTCTATGAAACCTACAACAGCATCATCGGCACACTTGTCGGCATGATCAACTACCCCGAAACCTGGACAATCCCTTCCAAGAAAATCGGCGAATCAGAACCACCCTACAGGACAGATGATTCCCCAACCGAAAGCTGCCCATTCTGATCACCCCCTCACCCCCTCACCCTGTCACCCCTTCGGCAGCCCCCGCTCATCCTGCACAAAGGGCGTCACATCCGACGTGTCGATGTACCATTCGAGAATCTGCTTTTCCAGTTGCCGTTGAACGCCGGCCAGCGCCGGATCATCGTAGCGGTTGTCCAGCTCCTGGGATCACTGGTCATCTCATAGAGTTCGTTGACGCCTGTCGGCCGGTAGACCAGCTTGTAGTCGAGGGTGCGGATGGCCACGGTGCGTCCGACGCTGTCAGGGTATTGCTGCTGAACCTGACCCTTGGGGTAGTAGATGTGGTACTTGTTGCGCGCAAACTGGTCGCGGCCAGGGTCGCCTTCGAAACAGTGGGGCTCGTGGCGTGCATAGCCGCCCTCGGTGAAGACAGCCCGATCCGGATCGCCGCCTTCGCCCGCCAGCTGCGGCTTGAGCGAGTAGGCGAAGTGATCGTGTTCTGACCTCAATACCGGCCAGGTCCAGCACTGTGGCCATGATGTCGAAGAGTTCGACCGGCGTGTCGACCACATGGCCGGCTTCTCCGCCCGGCAGGCGTACGATGAGCGGCACGCGCGTCAGCACATCCTCGACGCCGCTGGGCCATTTTTCCACCAGACCGTAGTCGCCGGCGTAGTCGCCGTGATCCGAGAAGAAAAAGAACCGTGTCGTCGGCCAAACCGGTCTCTTCAAGCGTCTCCATCAGCCGGCCCAGCAACATGTCGATGAAACCGGTCATGCCCAGGTAGACGGCCTGGATCTTGCGCAGCAGGGCCTCGTCTACCTGATCGAGCTGGCGGGTCTTGCGGATCAGCTCATGGAAATCGGGCCGGTTGGGCAGATCGGCCGGCCGCAGCGGCGGCAGATCGTCGGGATCGATCAGATCATGCCAGGGCAAAGGTGCGCTGTAGGGACAGTGGGGAAAGATCAGTGGCAGGTAGAGGAAGAAGGGCTGGTCGTCCTCGTCATCTTCAGACTGTCTCGCTGCCTTGTCACGTAGATAGTCGATGGCCCCCTGCACATTGGCATAGTCGCCCTGTTCCTCGATATCGCCCTCGTAGGGCTTGAAGAGGAAACTATTGTAGCCGGGCTGGCCGGGGTTGAAGGCGGGCGGGCCGAACATGCCGCTGCCGCGGAACTCGGCAGAAGTCACCGAGTCGTCAAAGCACTCTTCGGCCAGCAGATCGTTCTTGCCGAACCAACGCACGTCGTAGCCGTTCTGTTTCATGTAGCGCAGCAGATTGGGCTCGTCGGGCCGCAGCAGATGCCAGAGCGTGCGATGGCCGCGCACGTGTGGATACCAGCCCGTCATGAAACTACAGCGCGAGGGCGTACAGACCGTGTGCTGGACGTGGCACTGATCAAAGCGCGTGCCCTGCGCGGCCAGTGCGTCCATATTGGGCGTCGGCGCCAGCGGATGACCGTAGCAGCCCACGCTCTCGGCGCGCAGTTCGTCGGGAATGAAGAAGATGAAGTTCATTGTGATGGCCTTTCGTAAGAGGTGAGAGGGTGAGTGGGGGAGTGGGTGACAAGGTGAGCTCGGATACCGAAGGGCTATCTTGATTCACCTGTCACCCTGTCACCCCCTACGCCCTCACCCTCTCACCCTTTCACCGTCCCCACCGTTCCAACTTGTCAGCAAAGCGTCCGCCGCCTCAACCGAAGGCACACCGTCCACCCAAAGATAGAGGCCGCGGGGATCGAGGACGTCGATGATATGGTCGATCTCGTCGAGGGTGCAGAAGACTTCGATGGCCTTGCCCGCGGCCTGGGCACGCTGGTAGACGGGGACCCACTGGGCAAAGCCTTCGTTGCCGGCGCCGGGCACATACTGCAGCGCGTCCAGTTCTTCGATGCCCAGAATCGAATCCAGGTGGTGCAGCGCGCCGGGACCGTCCAGGTGATAGATGCTGCGATCCAGAAAGCGGCACTCCTCAACCAGAGCCGGCAGGAAGACGTCGTCGAACATGGGCTTGCTGATCATGATCGAGAAGTCGTTGGAGGGGATGTAGTATTTCTCATCGCTAACCAGCGACAGCCAGGTGGAGATGGGCTGGCCATGGGCACGCAGCTTGTCGTAGAAGCGGTCGTAAACTTGGATGTAGTCGGCGGTGATGCGCGGCAGGAAAGCCTTGATGGCCTCTGGATTCTCAATCATGTCGATGGCCAGCCGCTGTGGCTCGCGCAGCGCAGCAATGCCGTCGCCGCCGGGATGCCAGTCGGCCATGCCGACGATGTACTTGTCCTTGCCGGCCTCCAGAAAGGCGTCCGTCATCTCGTCGATTTTCTTGAGATAGGGACTTTCCCAATCGAGCTGAAGTTGATCGGCTTCAGACCAGTCGTCCAGGATCGGGTCGGTCCAGGAGGTGCCGAAATCGCCGAAGTGGATGGGGCAGCCGTAGAAGCTGGAGAGCACCTCCGGCCCCAGATTGGGATAGGCGACGGGCATGGAATCGCCCAGAAAGAGCTGATTGGCCAGCCGGGCCGAATGCAATTCGACCTGGTATTCCGTATCCAGCCAGCGTTCATCCGACGTGGCGTGGTGCGAGGCCGGCTCCGGTACGCGCTCGTCCGGCGGCTTGGCCAGGACAAACTGAACCACCGGCCGGTCGATCAGTTCGCGTTCCCAGAAGGCGTCGATGCGCGCCTTGGACTGCTCGTAGTCCGGCTTGTATTCAAACATGGAATGTTGCGTCTCCCTATTAGGTTCACCACAGAGACACAGAGTGGGGCACAGAGATCACAGAGATAAAAAAACTCTGTGTACCTCTGTGTTTCCTCCGTGCCTCTGTGGTGAGGTTCTTTACTCCTGCAACGCATCCGCCGGGCCCCAGGGCGCCAATGCCACGGTGCCGTAGGGATTGAAGATCATGTCGTCTTCCTTGGCCGCGAATTTCCACATGCGGCGCACCAGATCATGCTTGACCTCGTCGTAGGCCGGATCGTCGGCCAGGTTGACCATCTCGTGGGGATCGGTGCGCAGATCGTAGAGCTCGTCGAAGTCGAAAGCCGTTGTAGACGTACTTGTACTCCTTGGTCATCACAGAGCGTTGCGTGTAGTAAAGTTCGACGCCGTTGAACTGGGTGAAGAAGGTGTCGGGCCAATCTGTGGGTCTGTCGCCTTTGAGGAAGGGGACGAAGCTGCGACCGGTCAGATCGTCCGGCGCGTCGACCTGGGCCAGTTCGAGGAAGGTGGGCGCAAAGTCGGCCAGGGTCACGAACTCATCGAACTTCGCTGCCGGGATTGGCGATGCCGTCTGGCCAGCGCACGATGCAGGGCACATGGTAGCCGCCACGGAAGGCGGGCACGCCCTTGAGGTAGAGACCGTGGTCGCCGCAATATTCGCCGTGGTCAGACATGAAGATGATGACTGTGTTGTCGGCCTGGCCGGAGGCGTCGAGCGCGTCGAGCACCTCGCCGAAGAGGTCGTCCTCCATGGTGCAGTAGGCGTAGTAGTGGGCGATGGATTCGCGCACTTCGTCCTCGCTCAGTTGATCCCAGAGTTGGCGGCGATGGCGCTGGTAGAGACGCGGTTTGTCCTCCAGCGTATCGCTGTAGGAGGGAGGCAATTCGATCTCGGCCGGATCGTACATGTTCACATACTTCTCCGGCACGACAAAGGGATCGTGGGGACCGATGGGCCCGACGAAAAGGCACCAGGGATCGTCCTGTTTCGCATATTCATCCAGCGTTTCGATCGCAGCCTGGATCACCTTGTAGTCGTTGATCTCCTCGTAGCCCTTGGGTCCGCCGTCCGGCGCTGTCTCGTAGACGACGAAGTCGCCCCAGCCCGGGCGCTGCACATGGCCGCGTGGCCGATCTTCACCGCTGTCCGGCGTGCGTGGCCCCTGCCGCCACTGTCGATGGGGTTCGCGCTGTGGCGCGTCCCCTTCACCGCGGTCACCGCCTTCTCGTCCCAGCCCCGGTCGGACGGATTCTCCTCGGCGCTCACATGCCACTTGCCGCAAAGGGTCATCTTGTAGCCGTCGTCGCGCATCAGTTCGGAGAAGGTCACAACGCCCTCGTTGAGGCCCAGGTTGATGGCCGTCGGCGTCAGCAGATTGTTGTAGACGCCGTGGCGGCTGGGATAGAGGCCGGTCATGAAGGTGGCGCGTGACGGGCAGCAGTGGGCATAGGGCGTGTAGGTCTGAGTGAAGCGGATGCCCTGGGCTGCCAGTCGGTCGGCGTTGGGCGTCTGGCATGGGTGGCCCGGCGCAACGACATCGCCGCGCTCCTGGTCGGTCATGAAGATGAGGATGTTTGGACGTTGAGGCATAGAGTTCCTTTCTTCGCCTGTGGCGGAGTGATCTGTCATTATTGTCAATTGACCGCCGATCATTTTACCTGTCTTTCAAACCGTTGTCTCAGGTCTGCAAGCGTAGCTTCCAGGTCCAAGTTCCGGCCCAGAGCCTCGGCTATCGCACGCCTTTCAGACGAGAAGCTCGGCAGTTCGGACGGCTGGAGTCGTTGGGTGATCTCGCGGTAGGACGGGGAATCACGCATGGGGGCGGCGGAGCGTTGCAGCGCCAGCAGTTCGTGGAAGTGTTCGTAACTCTCGTCGCAGGGATTTTGTCTGACCAGGTAAGCCAAGAGGGCGATAGGGCGCTGTCCGCGTAGAGGTACGGGCGTTGCTTCATGGAAAATATTGGGCGGTCCCAGAAGATGGATATCGAGGGCCATGAGAGCCTCGTGTTCCTGCGACGTATTGGATGGAGAAAGACTGGCTGTCTACTGCGAACGGTCGGTGACTACAGTAGAAAGCCTGTCTCCTATCATACGGGATTGTCCATCGAAACTCAAGCCCTTCGCGGCAGCGGATGCATCTCAGATTTTGCGCAAATCTTGGCATAATCCGCAGTCCCGGAATTCGAAATGGGCCCGCGGGGTAGCGTCCGAAAATATAAACCGTCTTGCAGATCCATTTGCTTCTGTCCAGTTGGCGAAGAGGACAACGCTCAAGACAACGCGGGCGACAACGGTTGACGATTATGCTAAAACCGAGCCGAACGATGGGCAAAAACGTCTACCACTCTGGAGGAAATATGATGCGTATAGGAAGATGGCGTATCGTGATTCTCTGTCTGGAATGGCGTGAGGCTTTGCTAGCTCCCGTATAGTTGCTGTCTTGGGGAAGCCTCACTCAGCGTTCGTAGCCAATGGGTCCACCATGACGGACAAGCCAGTTCGTCATGGTGGACCCATCAATAGCAAAGTTCGACGGCGGGGTTCTGTCATGTCAACACATACGCTTGTCATTTGGCTTTGGGAGGAATCGATCAGCGAGCAGGAAGAGGTCTGGCGAGGCTCGGCCAGCCATGTTCAGAGCGGACATGTGGTTTCGTTCCAAACGCTGGACGACCTTTACCGACAGATCGCTCTGTTCGTCGATGGGGACCGCAATCGGCCGGACCGCATCGAGATGACGCAAGAGAACTGAATTGTTCTTCTCGCCGTTCCCCTGCGGTGAGAAGAATGGAAGCATAGACTGTGTCGATTTCTTGAAAATCCTTTTCTGTTTGGAGGAGAAAACCATGACCGCTGCATACCTGATCGCAAACTTCAAGATTGTGGATGGAGAAATGTTCCAGCGCTATCGGGACAACGTCATCCCTCTGTTGATTGAATTTGGGTGTGAATTTGTTGTTGTCAATGACAACATCGTGGGTTCCGAGGGAGCACCTTATCCCACCATTCTCATCCTCAAATTTGAGTCAATGGAGGCGGCCTTGAAGTGGTATGAGTCGCCTGAGTACCAACCAATCAAGAAGCTGCGCACCGATTCAACGGAAGGGTGGGCAGCGTTCTCAGAGGAGTTTGTGATGCCCGGCTAGAGGACACAGCCGCTATCAATCTGTCGTTGACCCCTCGACAATTGACAATTCCCTACCACCCTTGCCACCAGTCTTTGCGCGATCTCGGGTCCATAAAAGTGCCTCGGTCGCGGATGGCAACCAGGATCTGTTCGCCGATAGCAATGCCCTGTGGCTTGCCGTGGCGCAGGGTCGGCAGCGAGTCGCGACCGTCAAGCGTTGATCTGGCTCGACAGGCTTGTTGCCGCCAGCCGGCGAAAGCACCGCTATCGTCGTGAGTAGTAGGACGCACATGTGCCGCCGCTGCCGTTCAGCGGAGCGTTTGGATCTGTTGCGCGAGGGCCACAATGGTCGTATCCGGGTCCAAGGACCGCCCGCGTCTTTCGGCCGCCGCACGCTGTTCGGGCGAGAACTCCGCAAGGCCGGGAGGCTGGAGCCGTCGGATGATTGTTCGATAGAATGGTGAGTCCCACAGAGGACTGGCAACGCTTTGCAGTGCCAACAGCTCGTAGAATTGTGCATACCGTTCTTCGCATGGATCTTGCCAAACCAGTACGAGCGCCACGACGCTAAGTCCCCACAGTGCATACATTGTACCCTGGCTCAGAAAGAGCTTGGCCTGGATGGTGGCGGATTCAAGATCATTGAGGGCGAGGTAGGAGAATCCCAGTATCGTGCGCGCCGACGCCACCTGGTTGTGTTCACCGATAGGCGCCAGCGCACGGACCGACTCCTGAGCAAGTTCGAGGGCGGCGGCATAACGCTCTTCGTGAAATGCGATTAAACTGCGGATACAGATCAGAAAGGCACGAATAATACGGTGTCCTCCTTTTCCCGCCAACAATTCTGTCTAATTCGTCGGCATATCGATGGGCATCATCGAAATGGCCGCCCATGCAACTGCGCCAGGCGAGACTTTGCAGTGTTTCAGCCACTAAACGGTCTTGTCCGTAGTGGGTGTAGATGGCATATGCATGACGCAGGTGGATGATGCATTCGTCGAAGCGAGCCGGCCAAGAGGAGCGCCCAGCTTACATGGCGGTGGGCCATCGCAGTACGCAGATCATTGCCCAGTACTTGGCTGACGGCTAGTGCTTCTTTGCTGATATGAATTGCCTGCGCATAGTGACGTCAGGAACGTCTCGATGGCGCTCAGCGTACCCAGGGTCTCGACCATTCCGGTCTGGTCATTGATAGCGCGCTGTAAACGCAGCGCTGCTCGTGCGCTCTTCCATGCATCGTGGTATCGTGCCTGTTTCCAGACTTGCAGGCCGGCATAGGCGTCGAGTACATTTTGGCTTCAATCCAGTTGTCGCCTGCACGTTTGGCTGCCACAAGGGCCGTCTGATAGTGTCGCTCCTGCTCGGCGTAGTCCCCTATCAGATCGGACGCCGACGCCAGCGCCTCCGCAAGAGAGCGCCTCATCGAAATCCGATCCGGATCCCAGCCGGCGTGCCGTTTCAAAATAGGAGTCGCCTGCCATCCAGAAAGGAATGGCGTTGCTGCCGTCTGACAGTTGCCCCAGCCAGTAGGATGCATGTGCCCCGGCAATCGCTGCGCTGGCCGACAGGTGGTTCTTGCTCAGGGCATCGGTCACCCCCTTGAAGATGGCGCGTCCTTCCTCGATATGGCCATGTAGGACTACAGAAGTAACCAAGACTAAACGAGGCGTTTGCCAACCGCGTCCACTCGGCTTGCTCAACCGCCCATGCGAAGGCTGCCCGAATATTGCCGAGCGATTCCTGCATTCGTTCTGCGGCCCTGGTTTGCGCACCGCCCTTGAAATCATGCTCTAGGGTGCGGCATAGCCGGCAGTAGTAGATGCTGTGCGCCTCATTGGTTGCAGAGGCGAGCGCAGCATCTGCTGCCAATTTCTCGGCGGCAAATTGACGCAGCAACTCATGAACTTGATAGCGACCGTCGCCGGTCGCTTCCAACAGAGATTTGTCCAGCAACGCAGATAGGGAAAAGAGGGTGCCGCCGCCCACAGCCGCAGCCGCTTCCCGATCAAAACGGCCACGCAGGATCGAAAGCCGGGCAAGAAGTCTGCGCAGGTCAAGATCAAGCAGTTGCCAGGAGTGTTCGAAGACGGCATGTATACTTGCATGCCGATCCGGGCCCTTGGCACCAGGCTTCGTCAAGATCGCCAGATCGTCGTCGAGTGAAGCCGCAATCTCAACGCAGGGCACATGGTCTACCCAGGCCGCGGCCATCTCAAGGGCAAGCGGCATGCCGGCAGTGCGTCGGCAGATGGCCGCGATTGCACGAAGGTCTTCGATACGGACACGATCTGGATGGTAGTTGGAATCGATCTGGCGGGCGCGTTGCAGGAAGAGCTGTGTGGCCGCATAAGTCGCGCAGATCGCGCTCTGCCTCGCTCTGAACGGGTGCGAATGTGAGTCCGCCCAAGGGGTAAAGCCACTCTTCGGCCATGTGTAGTCGTTCTCGTGACGTGGCCAGGATATGCAGACGCGGCGCGAAGACAAGTATTTCCGCCAGCAGAGCCTCCCCGGCGTCCCAATCCGGTGAAACCAACAGATGTTCCATATTGTCGAGCAGCAACAGGATGGATCTTTGTCTCACATAGGTCACCAACTGTTCACGCAGGCCCTCATCGCTGTAGGCGGTCAAGCCCAGACTGCGGGCGATGGCCGATGCCAGCCCATCGGCGGCTGTTACCTGGCGTAACGGCACAAAGCAGATGCCATGCTCGAAGAGCCGCTCCAAGTTCATTGCAGCGTGCACGGCCAGCCGCGTCTTGCCGATACCACCGGGCCCGATTACTGTAAGCAACCGACAATCCGGTTCGGCTAACGTGGCCTGGATTTCTTCAATTTCCGCCCCGCGACCTACGAACGACGTTCGGAAGAATGGTAGTTTGGCTGGAGGGCCGGATTTGATGGACTGGGATGGCTCTGCCGTCGTCCGCACGTCTGCTGGAGACGGTGAGGTAGCAGGCAGCGGAGCGACCACCGCCTCTCTGCGGCCTAGTTGGTGCCAGAGATCGACGGTCTCTTTGGCGGGCGTTGTAGCAAGCTCGTCGGCCAATAGTTGGCGACACTGTTCGTACTGTTCAAGAGCTGCGCCCCAATCACCGATCGCTGCGTAGGCCCGCATCAACAGGCGGCGCCATTCCTCCCGAAGGTTGTCCATCTGAACCAAGTGTGCTGCCAGGCTTGCAACCTCACTGTGCTCGCCGCGTGTTTCATGGTGTGCGATGCGGCGAAGCAGGCTATCCTGGTAGGTCTGCCTTATTTGCTGCGCTGTGATCAATTGCCATTCCTCGAACAGCGGCGCCTGGTTGACGTGCAATCCTTCCAGAAAAACACCCCGAACGACACTGAGATCGCCATCGAGCAGCGCATCTGTATCGCACGTATAGCCGGCCTGATCGTTGAACGCGACCTGTTCGCGACTGACCAGAAAAAACTCAGGACCTACAGCTTGGCGCAGCTTGCTCAACGTCCAGCGCAGACCGGCCCGGGGATCGGCCAGAAGACTCAAATAGCAGATCCGAAAGGTGGGTGCGTGTATGTGCCTTGCCGGTGACAACCAGGTAGGCCAAGAGGGCGAGGGGACGCTGTCCGCTCAGTGGCAAGGGGTTTTCGTCTTGCCGAACCTCGGGTGGTCCCAGTAGATGGATGTCGAGGACCATGTAAGCCTCGTGTTTCTTGCTAGGAGCGCGGTGGAGAAAGAGTTGCTGATGGGTTTGTGGCGGCGCTTCTCCGGATGCCATCCAGCATAAGTGATTGCGGACTGAATTGCAACCTTTTTGAGCCGATCTCACAGGGCCATCGGGACTTAATTACCTACCAGTGTGGCGCTATCAGGTATGGACGCAACTTTCGGCCGAATACGCCAGTCAATGCGTTTGTCCACCACTGGTGGCCCAATTTAGACGTGATGGCGTGGCCAATCTCATTGCAAACAATACGGCAGACAACGCGGCAGACAACGATAGAGGACTATGCTCGTTATTAACACGTTACTGGATGTGCGTCACAGACTTTAGTAGAGTAGACGCTCCGACATCAGGATATGCCCTACCATTTGTTGCGACGAGCGGTTGTCCCTTTTGGAGATCCATCTGCGGGGAGCATCGTTGGCAGAGGTTTGTCATGTCAACGCGTTCACTCATATCTGGCTATGGGAGGAGTCGAGCGATGAACAGCAGCATGTCTGGCGCGGCACAGTCAGCCAGGTTGAGTGTAGCCATCTCATTCACTTTCTAACGCTGGAAGAATTGTATCGACAGATCTTCTGGCTCGTCGACGGAGATCGCCAAGTGCAGGACTCTACAGACGTAGCGCATGAAGCCTGGATTGGGGCTCGCCGTCGTTCTCTTGCGACGGCCAGGGTTGAACTCTCGAAAATGCCTGCAACCATTCTGTTGCTGGCGATGCAACAAAGTTGTGTCCGGCATCCAAAGCTGAAATTGGTGTCAAATGTCCCAAGAATTCTGGGACATCTGACACTGGTGTGTACGCAAACTGTTGGATAAGCTAGAAGAATCCGTGTTATCTGGTGCAAAATTCTCTAACCCTGATTGAGGAGTACCTGATATACCATATCGGTTGCCCCGCCCATCCACATTCGACGTGTCGACCCACGCATGTATTGAGCAATGAAATACGATGGATGATTCCATCTTTTCTCTATTTTTCGGGGACAAATCGCAACGCATCTACTGATAGAGTGTTCGCACTTGACGATGATGTAGAGGCGCCACCCCACGTTAGGCTCAGTCTCTTAACCTATTTCATGTCAGCATGTTCTTGACCAATCCAGAAAATGTGAAACAGACAATAGACAAATGTGTCCTTTCCCAGCCAAGAGAATATTCACTTGTCAACCCTCGCCAAGGAGCGTTCCGATGAACCAGAACTTGAGAAAGTCAATGTGGAAACTCGTTGTCATTATGCTGATGGTGACCGGCTATTTATTGGTAGGCTCAGTAGGGACATCTGTGGCGGCTCCAATTGCAGATATGGACGTTCTATTTGCCTCTAGTGCAGATCTCGAACAGGGGAAAATGGATGATCTGTCTCAGATAAAGATGATTAGTGAACCGGCTACGTTCCAGGTGGCGCCGGTTGGCGATTGGGTGCAGTCATTGAGCCCCTGGGCGTCGGGTGCGACGATCAGTCTGACCATCGCAGACGGTGGCGGTGGTGTACTCCATACGGACTCGCAGACAGCCGATGGCAGCGGCAACTTCAACTTCAATCTGTGGGACGTCTTTGACCTCGAGCGAGGTCACGAGGTGATCGTGTCAGACGGATCCACGACCAAGACGCACACCGTAGTCGATCTGTTTGTGGACGCTGTCGACGTGGTCTCCGACACGGTATCTGGTCGAGCTGATGCAGGGGCCATTGTCGATGTGTGGGTGCATGGCGGCGACAGCGTGACGGCTACCACCGACATCTCGGGCACATGGATCGCCGACTTCTGGGGGATCACCGACCTGACCGGCGATTCAGACGGTGGATCGCAGCAGGTTGATGGCGACGGTGACTCTACCGGCGTATGGTGGTCGGCTACCCCTACGTTCCAGGTAGCACCCGATGACGAGTGGGTGCAGTCGCAGAATCCCTGGACGGCGGATGCAACGGTCTCGTTGAGCATCGAAGTCGGTGGCAGCGAGGTCTATTCGGATTCACAGACGGTAGATGTCAATGGCAGATTCGAGTTCAATTTGGGCGGCAGCCCTTACCTGGAGCGATGGTCACGTGGTGACCGTGGCAGAGGGGGCGACGACTAAGGAGCACACAGTCCTCAATCTGTTCGTGGACAGCGTCGATGTGGTCTCCGATACGGTGTCCGGTCGGGCCGAGCCCGGAACCATTGTCGATGTGTGGGTACACGACGGCGGCAGTGTGACCACGACCACGGATGTTTCGGGCACATGGATAGCCGACTTCTGGGGGATCACCGACTTGACCGGCGATTCAGACGGCGGGTCGCAGCAGAGTGATGACGATGGTGATTCTACCGGCGTGTGGTGGAACATCCCCAAGTTTCAGGTGGCGCCCGATGGCGACTGGGTGCAGTCGTGGGGGGGCTGGTCGCCGGGAGCGACGGTCAATCTGACCATCGCAGACAGCGGCGGTGGAGTGCTCCATACGGATTCACAGACCGCCGATGGTGACGGCAACTTCTACTTTGATGTCTTTAATCTGGAGCGTGGTCACGTGGTGACCGTGGCAGAGGGAGCGACGGCCAAGGAGCACACGGTCCTCGATCTGTTCGTGGACAACGTCGATGTGGTCTCCGACACGGTGTCCGGCCGGGCCGAGCCCGGTACCATTGTCGATGTGTGGGTACACGACGGCGGCAGTGTGACCGCAACCACGGATATTTCAGGCACATGGATAGCCGACTTCTGGGGGATCACCGACTTGACCGGCAATTCAGACGGCGGGTCACAGCAGAGTGATGACGATGGTGATTCAACTGGTGTGTGGTGGGAAGTTCCTCGCTTCCAGGCGTCGCCCGATGGCGACCAGGTGCGGTCGTGGAGCTCCTGGATGCAGGGCGCGACGGTCTTGCTGAGCATCGAGGTCGGCGGCAGCGAGGCCTATTCAGAGACCCAGACCGCTGACGGAGGTGGTCAACTTGAATTCAACTTGGGAGGCAACTTCGACCTGGAGCGAGGTCACGTGGTGACGGTGTCAGACGGTACGACGACCAAGGAGCACACGGTTGCCAGTCTCTATGTAGACACCATCGATGTGGCTGCCGACACGGTGTCCGGTCGGGCCGATCCCGGCGGCAGCGTGGATGTGTGGGTCAACGGCGGCGGAAACCGCACTGTCATCGCCGACGGTTCGGGGAATTGGTCGGCCGACTTCTCAGTGGGCCCCGACGTTACCGACATCACCTATGGTTCAGATGGCGGGGTGGGGCAGAGTGACGCCGATGGCGACGTTACAGACGTGTGGTGGGCCCCCCCGAATCCAGGTGTCGCCCGATGGCGACTGGGTGCAGTCTCAGCATCCCTGGGCGCCGGGTGCAACCATCAATCTGACCATCGAACTCGGCGGCACTGCGGTCTATTCGGACTCTCAGACGGCTGATGCTGGCGGCAACTTCAATTTCAATCTGTGGGATATCTTTGACCTGGAGCGAGGTCAGGATGTGATCGTGTCAGACGGCACGACAACCAAGGAACATACGGTCATCGGTCTGTATGTGGACTCTATCGATGTCGTGTCCGACACGGTGTCCGGGCGAGCTGATGCCGGAGCCAGTGTGGATGTATGGGTTCATGACGGCGGCCACCGCACTATCATCGCCGATGGTTCGGGTCACTGGACGGCCGATTTCTCCGTAGGCCCCGACGTCACCGACATCACCTATGATTCAGATGGTGGGTCGCAGCAGAACGGCGCATATGGTGACAGTACGTTTGTGTGGTGGGGAGCCCCCAAAATCCAGGTGGCGCCTGTCGACGATTGGGTGCAGTCGCAGAATACGTGGACGGCGGGCGCAACGGTCATGTTGAGCATCGAAGTCGGCGGTAGCGAGGTCTATTCGGATTCACAGACATCCGATGCGGACGGCCGCTTCCATTTCGATATGGCAGGCAACTTTGACCTGGAGCGAGGTCAAAACGTGATCGTATCCGACGGCACGACAACCAAGGAGCATACGGTTGTCGGTCTGTATGTGGACGCTATCGATGTCGTGTCGGAGACGGTGTCTGGTCGAGCCGATCCCGGCGCTGATGTGGATGTGTGGGTACATGACGGCGGCAACCGCACGGTCACAGCAGATGGTTCGGGGAACTGGACTGCCGAGTTCTTTGGGGAGACTGACCTTACGTACGATTCAGATGGCGGGTCGCAGCAGAATGACGCCGATGGTGACTCTACAGGTGTATGGTGGTCTGTCCTCCGATTCCAGGTGTCGCCAGTAGACGACTGGGTGCATTCGTCGAATTCCTGGACGCCGGGGGCAACGGTCTCGCTCAGTGTTGAAGACGGCGGTGGCGTAATCTACTCAGATTCTCAGACTGCCGATGCCGGCGGCAACTTCCACTTTAATTTTGGTGGTATCTTTGACTTGGAACGCGGTCACATCGTGACCGTGTCGGACGGAACGACGACCAAGGTGCATACGGTTGTTGGTCTGTATGTGGACACTATCGATGTGGCGGCAGATACGGTGTCCGGTCGGGCCGATCCCGGCGCTGACGTGGATGTGTGGGTGCATGATGGTGGTAGCCGCACTGTCACCGCTGACGGCTCGGGGAACTGGACGGCCGATTTCTCGGTAGGCCCTGACATTACCGACCTCACCGTCTTTTCAGACGGTGGGTCGCAGCAGAATGACGCCGATGGTGACTCTACTGCTGTGTGGTGGGCGACACCTAGATTTGAGATATCGCCGGTTGACGAATGGGTGCAGTCGTTGAGTCCATGGATGCCGGGCGCAACCATTGATCTGACCATCGAAGACGGCGGCGGCGTGATCTACACGGATTCACAGACTGCCGATTCCGGCGGTAATTTTCACATCAACTTCGGGCACCTCTTTGACCTGGAACGAGGTCATGTAGTGACCGTAAGCGACGGCACGACGACCAAGGTTCACACGGTTATCGGCCTGTTCGTCGACAATGTCGACGTGGCGGCCGACACAGTGTCCGGTCGGACCGATCCCGGCGCCAGCGTGAGTGTGTGGGGGGATGGCGGCAGCAATCTGACCGTAGTCGCCGACGGCTCCGGGAGTTGGATGGCAGACTTCTCAGGGGATACCGATATCACTTACCTTTCCGAAGGTGGAGCGTCACAGAGCGATAGCGATGGCGACATTACAAACGTTTGGTGGAAGAGTCCCCGATTCCAGGTGGCGCCGGCTGACGACTGGGCGCAGTCAACGGGTTCATGGGTGCCGGGAGCAACCGTACTGCTGAACATCGAGGACGGGAGCGGCGTGGTCTATTCAGATTCGCAGACTGTCGATGCCAACGGTCAGTTTCACATGAACTTTGGGGGCGCCTTTGACCTGAAGCGAGGTCATGTGGTGAGCGTGTCGGACGGCACGACGACCAAGGAGCACACGGTTATCGGGTTGTTCGTAGATAGTGTCGATGTGGTGTCTGACAGAGTATCCGGTCGAGCGGAAGTCGGAGCCAGTGTGGATGTATGGGTGCATGACGGTGGCAACCGCACTGTCACCACCGACGGTTCGGGGAACTGGACTGCCGAGTTCTCAGCGGACACCGACATCACCTACGATTCAGATGGAGGCTCGCAGCAGAATGACGCCGATGGCGACTCTACAGGTGTGTGGTGGGCTGCGCCACGAATCCAGGTGGCCCCGGTTGACGATTGGGTGCAGTCCTGGAGTCCATGGATGCCGGGAGCAACGGTCTCGTTGAGTATCGCAGATGGCGGTGGCAGTGTGGTCTATGCAGACGCGCAGACGGCGGATGGCGGTGGTAACTTCAACTTCGACTTTGGAGGCATCTTTGACCTCGAACGCGGTCATGTGGTGACCGTGTCCGACGGCACGACGACCAAGGTGCATACGGTTGTCGGTCTATTTGTGGACACTATCGATGTGGCGTCAGACACGGTGTCCGGTCGGGCCGATCCCGGCGCTGACGTGGATGTGTGGGTGCATGACGGTGGTAGCCGCACTGTCACCGCTGACGGTTCGGGGAACTGGACGGCCGATTTCTCGGTAGGCCCTGACATTACCGACCTCACCGCATTTTCAGACGGTGGGTCGCAGCAGAATGACGCCGATGGCGACTCTACTGGTATATGGTGGTCGGCTGTTCGCCGATTTGGGGCATCGCCTGTTCACGATTGGGTGAATTCTTGGAACCCTTGGGTGCCGGGGACTACTGTGGATTTAAGCATTGAAGTCGGTGGCAGTGTGGTCTATACAGACACGCAGACAACCGATGCCAGTGGTAACTTCCACTTCAACTTTGGAGGCAACTTTGACCTGGAACGAGGTCAAAAGGTGATCGTGTCAGACGGCACGACGACCAAGGAACACACGGTTTTCCCCCTGTTTGTGGACAGTGTTGATGTGGCGGCCGACACGGTATCCGGTCGAGCGGATCCCGGGGCCAGTGTGGATGTGTGGGTAAATGACGGCGGCAACCGCACAGTCACTGCCGACGGTTCGGGGAACTGGACGGCGGACTTCTTTGGGGATACCGACATCACCTACGCTTCAGATGGTGGGTCGCAGCAGAATGACGTCGATGGCGACGTAACGGACGTGTGGTGGGCTGCCCCCCGTATCCAGGTGTCGCCCGTTGGCGACTGGGTGCAGGCGTGGAGTCCATGGACGCCGGGGGCAACGGTCTTGTTGAGCATCGAAGACGGTGGCGGTGTGGTCCATTCTGATTCACGAACGTCCGATGTCGGCGGTAACTTCCGATTCAATGTTGGAGGCGCCATTGATCTGGAACGCGGTCATTTGGTGACCGTGACGGATGGTGCGACGACCAAGGAGCATACGGTTGTCGGTCTGTTCGTAGACAGTGTCGATGTGGTGTCCGACACGGTGTCCGGTCGGGCCGATGCCGGTGCGACCGTGGATGTATGGGTACATGACGGTGGCAACCGCACCGTCACTGCCGACGGTTCGGGGAACTGGACGGCAGACTTCTCAGGGGATACTGACCTCACCTACGATTCAGATGGCGGGTCGCAGCAAGGTGACGCCGATGGTGACATCACGACCGTGTGGTGGGCTACCCCTCAGGCCTACGTCAGCGGCACGGTCACCGATCCGGCTGACAATCTTCTACACAATGTCGATGTGCGTCTCTATCGTGAGGACGAATGGGGCAACTGGCAGTCACTGTTCGCAACCCGGACCGAAAGCGACGGAAAATACGACCTCCGCGTATCCGAGGCAGGCACCTACCGCGTTGGGTTCTACGACTTGAGTGGCGTCTATCGGCCAGTCTTCTACAACGGCGTGGCCGATGTGGAAAATGCGACTGACATTCCACTGGTTAGGGGAAGCGAAGTAAGCGGTATCAACGCCAAGTTTGATCTTCCAGGTGGAGAAATCACCGGCACTGTTGCTGACTCGTTGGGCGGTCCACTGTCAGGAATCGAGGTGACCGCTTATCGTCACGATGGAGCGCAGGAGTGGGTCAGCAAGACCACTACCGACGGCTCAGGCAGCTACACTATTGACGGCCTGGGTACAGATACTTATCGCGTTCGCTTCGCTGACCCCAGCAATACTTATGCCTATGAGTATTACGATGACGCCACAATCCTAGATAGTGGGCAAGATGTCTCAGTGGTTGCAGGTAATACAGTGTCCGACATCAATGCTATCCTGGATCCCGCGGCACCACCTGCGGTTGAGGCGACGACGGCCACCGGCAGTGTCACAGCCGATTCACGAACGGCTGAGGTCATCGTCTCGATGACCCGGGGTAATCGCTCAGATGTCAATATCGTTAGAACGGTTATCTGTGACGGTGGGGCGGTGCCGACCGATGTTGTGCTGATGGTGGAGTTTGACGGCAATACGAGTACCTATCCGATGACACCCATTAGTCCCGGTAGCAGTGACTACGAAGCAACGATACCGGAGGCAGATATAACCGACAGTGCTTCGATCTCGGTACGCAAGAACTGTGGCGGCTCGCAGGATGAGACACAAGTGGCCAGAATCGAACTCTACGATCCAAGTGGTTACGTGACCGATGCCAACACGGGTGCGGCAATCCAAGGCGCAACCATACATCTCTACCGGGTACCGGGCTGGCGTGCCAGAACCGGTCTTGCCGATGATGATGTGAACACGTGTCAGTCCGGTTTTTCCAAAGATGAGCAGGATCCATGGAATCAGCCTGCGCCCACAGATGAAGGCGTGTTGGCTGATCCCAATTTGGATGGCTTCAGCCCGGCGGCCAGCCCTCTCCTCACTGATGCTGAGGGCCACTACGGGTGGGATGTGCCGGAAGGTTGCTGGTATGTGCACGCGCAGGCAGATGGATATGAGTCGCTGTGGAGCCCTGTCGTCGGCGTACCTCCGGCTGTTACTGACCTGGATATTGAGCTGACGCCGGTTAGCGATCGGCGCCAACTTCTATGGTGATCCTCTGGCTGGCACAGTCTCTCTGACCGTTAGATTCACCGATACATCCGTCGGACTGATCTCGGCCTGGCTATGGGATTTGGGTGACGGTGCCACCAGCACCGACGCCGATCCGTCGCATATCTATGATCAACCAGGGTCCTACACCATCGGATTGACCGTCAGTAGCCCGCATGACAGCGATACGTTCACCAGAACCAACTACATCAATGTCGCCGATGTTACGATCACGAGCCTCGTGGCCGAAAATGACGGCCCAACCACGCTCGGTGACACAACATCATTCACCGCAACGATCACTGAAGGTACGAACGTTATCTATAGTTGGGACTTCGGTGACGGCCAGAGTGGAACCGGCGCCACACCAAACCACACCTATGCTTCGATCGGCACGTACACCGCAGAGGTCACGGCCACCAATGGCGCTGGCTCACAGACGGCACAGACGACGGTGCAGGTCGTGGACGTCCCCATCGCTGGTCTGAGCGCCGGCAGTGACAGCCCGACGCAAGTCGGCAATATCACAACGTTCCAGGCAACAACAACGGCCGGCAGCAACATCTCCTACAGTTGGGACTTTGGTGATGGCGCTAGCGGAAGCGGTGCCACACCAAGCCACACCTACGCTGCTGTAGGTTCATATACAGTAGAGGTCACGGCCACCAATGGCGCTGGCTCATCGACGGAACCGACGACGGTGCAGGTCGTGGACGTCCCCATTGCTGGTCTGAGCGCCGGCAGTAACAGCCCGACGCAAGTTGGCAGTGCCACAACGTTCCAGGCAACAACAACAGCCGGCAGCAACATTTCCTACAGTTGGGACTTTGGTGATGGCGCTAGCGGAAGCGGTGCCACACCAAACCACACCTATGCTTCGATCGGCACGTACACCGCAGAGGTCACGGCCACCAATGGCGCTGGCTCACAGACGGCACAGACGACGGTGCAGGTCGTGGACGTCCCCATCGCTGGTCTGAGCGCCGGCAGTGACAGCCCGACGCAAGTCGGCAATATCACAACGTTCCAGGCAACAACAACGGCCGGCAGCAACATCTCCTACAGTTGGGACTTTGGTGATGGCGCTAGCGGAAGCGGTGCCACACCAAGCCACACCTACGCTGCTGTAGGTTCATATACAGTAGAGGTCACGGCCACCAATGGCGCTGGCTCATCGACGGAACCGACGACGGTGCAGGTCGTGGACGTCCCCATCGCTGGTCTGAGCGCCGGTAGTGACAGCCCGACGCAAGTCGGCAGTATCACAACGTTCCAGGCAACAACAACGGCCGGCAGCAACATCTCGTACAGTTGGGACTTTGGTGATGGCGCTAGCGGAAGCGGTGCCACTCCAAGCCATACCTACGCTGCCGTCGACAAGTACACCGCGCGAGTGACGGCCACTAATGGCGTCGGCTCGCAGACGGCGGAAACGACAGTGCAAGTCGCAGACGGCCCGTTGGCCAGCCTCAGCGCCGGCAATGACGGTCCGACCCAGCTTGGCGCTATCACGACCTTCCAGGCGTCGGTCTCGTCCGGCAGCAATGTGGCCTATGCCTGGGACTTCGGTGACGGTAGCACGGGAGCCGGCGCAAACCCAAGCCACACCTATGCAGCCGTCGGCACCTATACGGCCACGGCCACGGCATCCAATGGCACGGGTTCACAAACGACCACGACGGTGGTGCAGATCGTGGATGTACCGATTGCCGGGCTCATTGCGACCAACGATGGCCCCACAGAGCTTGGCAACGCGACTGAATATGTAGCATCGGTGTCCGCGGGCACAAATGTGGCCTATTCGTGGGACTTCGGCGACGGCAATGGCGGAGCCGGTGCAACACTGAGCCACATCTATGCTGCAAGCGGCATGTATACGGCCACAGTGACAGCGGCCAACGGACAGGGAACAACGGTGTTCTCCACGGTGGTTCATGTGGGACATCGTTCGGTTTCGATCGACGGCAGTACCGAAGCAACGCTTGTTCACGCCGATCCGGTGAGCGGCACGATCGAAGTACGTCTGCCCGTAGGCGCGGTGGACGAGACAACCGAGCTGCTGCTCACCGACATACCGACTCCAACAGAGAGCCCCCCGGGCTTCGCCTTCGCCGGAAGGGCCTTCACCTTAGAGGCATTCCAAGATGGTCTGCCAATGGGAGGTTTCCTGTTCGACCAACCCGTGACTCTGAAAATCGAATATAGCGACACCGATCTGAATGGGCTGGACGAGACAAAAATGGCACTGCTGTACTGGAATGGGACTGGCTGGGAGGATGCAGCCTGTGGCGCCTATGACCGACACCCGGCCGAAAACTGGCTGGCAGTAGCCATTTGTCACCTTAGTCGCTTCGCGCTCTACGCTGAGCCGACTGATGACGTTCCAAACCGTATATTCTTGCCGGTCATCCAGGGGCCTGGATCGGCCGTGAACTAACAGTACTCAAAAGTGCTGGGGGCCTTTGCGCAAGAGCCACTTCTTGGTCAAAGAAATCCCCGGCACTTTTCCATTGCAACTATCTGCCCGAAATAACTTGAGGCCAGCAATACAATCTATGAATGGCGACATGTCGGTGCAGTTCGTGACGCAACGCTTAACCCCTGCGTATGTTTGAGGTCATGAAATATCACCTACCGCCCGCGCCACCGATCCTTGCGCGACCTGGCATCCATGAAGGCGCCGCGGTCACGGATGGCGACGACGATCTGACTGCCGATGGCCGTGCCCAGGGGGTCGCCGTGGCGCAGTGCGGGGAGTGAGCCGCGGCCGTTGCGGTTGGCCTCTCGATAGAGGGCAAGTAGATTGGGGTCGACGCAGATCTGCTCCACATGCACGGCGTAGCCGTTGGCCACTGAGTCCTCGCGGTATAGCCGAGCGTGATCCGTTGTTCTTCGGCGTAGAGCACCAGCGCCCGGAAGTCGCCGCCGTAGATCTCCGACGATCGCACCGGCGTGTAGATGCCCTCGCCCGGCGATGTAGCCATGCCGACCATGGAGGGCTGCTTGATTTCTTCGCCGCGACAACCATGGTCACCACATTCCCAGTTCCAGTAACGGGGTCGGAAGATGCCTGTGAACTGGGGCGTGCGTGCATCACCAAAGAGATGATAGAGCTGAGGCGGATCGGGGGCAGTCGGGCCGTTGATGCTGAGCAGTGATAGGTCGCCCTCGGTTGGCGCATAGCCGCGCAAGGCAAGATTCAGGTCGCCGTGCAAGCTGTCTGGGTGATCGGTAACCGGTCCTTCGATGGGGACGGCCGTGAACGCGTGGCCGGAGGCTGCCGGGCAACCTGAGAAGGCCGCCTGCTCAGGCGGAGCCTCGGCAACGGGCTCTGGCGCCTCCGAGGGCGGGACAAGGGCCAGGGAAGCGCCGCTGATCCTGTTGGCGTCCGGTTGCGGCGCGGCAGCCGCCTCCGGGGCGTCGGTGGGCGTCGGTGTAGGTGTTGTGGTGGAAGTTACTTCAATCACGCGTGTCACTTCCACGATGCGCGTAACCTCGACTATCCTTGTCACCTCTATGCGATTGGGTGTCGGTGTCTGGATGGCATGCACGGTGGCCCGCACAGCCAGGTCGATCATGCGTTGATCGGGTTCGGTTGATTGATTGCAGCCGGCCAGAGAGAGCAATGCCACCATCGCTACAAGCAGGGCGCGCACACCCGGCCGCCCCCATTGAGGGAGCATGGCTCAGAATCTCGGCTTGATTTGCACTCTGTTCCTTCGACATCCAGTTCATCCAAAAGCAAACGACAGTCGGCTGGTCACCGTTCCCAGCACCCTATCAGACTCAGGTCTATCATACTGTAGGGCGGGTATCCTTGCCCATACATATCGATCCAGGATCTACGAGCAACTTTTCAGGCCATGGTGCGATAGGACACGGATGACGCAGATTCATCCGGGTTTTCACGGATTGCTCCAGAAAAATTCGTGAAAATCCGCCTGCTCAGTATGATCCGTGTCCGATCTGGCCATACGACAGAATAGAAACGATCTATGTGGAATCGGCCACCGGTTTGACCGGGCAAGTTGCACCGGCTGAAGCTGACTCGTGGCGCCTCGTTTGGAAATGCTGTATTCACCTTATTTTGTATCCGGTGCATCCTGGACTCGTGGTACAATGGCCGTCTATGGACAGACGTACGATTGCGACACCGGTGATACTGCTCTTGCTCTTTCTGGCCGCCCTGGCGCCGCGCCTTTTGGTGCTCGACACCTATGTTACCGCAGATGAACGCAAGTGGCTCAATCGATCGGGCAACTTCTACCTTGCCCTTTCTCAGGGCGACTGGGCATCGACCTTGCAGAAGGCCCATCCCGGCGTCAGCGTAACCTGGCTGGGGATGCTCGGTTACCTGCAAGAGTTCCCGGATTTCGTCGGCGTGACGTCTGAACCCATCACCGATGACAAGCTTGAGTCGCTTCTTTGGGCAGATGGCCCGGTGACGCCGCTCCAACTGCTGGCGGCCGGGCGTCGCTGGATGATCATAGCCATCGCGCTCGCGATTGCGGCGCTCTACTTTCCCCTACGCAAGCTCTACGGTCCACAGGCTGCGGCAGTCGGCGCGCTCTACCTCGCATGGTCGCCCTTCTTTCTTGGCCTCTCCCATCAACTGCACCCGGACGGCCTGTTGGCCATTCTTGAGCCTGCTGGCCCTGGCCCTCTTCATGGCCTGGATCTATGCCGGGAGACAGTGGCGATATCTGATTGCCTCATCGCTGGTCCTGGGCTTGGCCCTGCTCACCAAGACGCCGGCTGTCGCCATCATTCTGACTGGTGGTCTGCTTCTGCTGGTTGAGTCAATGCGACTATGGCGAGAGCGGACTGGAACCATCGGCTCGCTCTGGATCGGTCTGCTGCTCTGGGGGATGGGGGCGGCCCTGCTCTTTGTGCTGCTCTGGCCGACAATGTGGGTGCGCCCGATTGAGACGTTGCAGATTATCGCTGGACAGATGGAGGGCTATCTTGTCGAGGGACACAGCCTTCCCAGCTACTTCATGGGCAGGATTGGCGCCGACCAGGGCCCATTTTTCTACCCTGTGACGCTGCTCTTTCGCCTCAGCGCAATGACGACAATCGGACTTGTGCTTGCCATCTGGATCTTATGGCGTCGCCTATGGCCCCTCGATACGGCACGAGCGCGCTGGGCTTCATTTGGCAGTCTGCTCTTTGCCATCTCCCTGATCTCAATGATGGCGATCTCATCAAAGAAACTCGATCGCTATATTCTGCCCGCTACACTGGCACTGGATCTCATTGCTGTCACCGGCTGGCTGGGCGCCATCGGCGCTGTCACCGGATGGAGTCCAAACTCCAAGGCGAATGAGCCGGCGCGTCGGCGCGTAGCCGTATTGATCGGGCTTGCAGTTCTTTCTGTTCTTCTCATGCAAGGCATCCAGGCGTTTTCCCGTTACCCTTACTATGCGCTGTCGTTCAATCCGCTTGTGGGTGGGAATCGGCTGGCGCCGGCGCGTTGATGATCGGCTGGGGCGAGGGGCTCAATGAGGTGGGTGCCTGGCTCAGCGGTCAGCAAGGTGAGGAACAGCTTCACGTTGTATCCTGGTATGAAGATGGGCCGCTTTCCTACTATCTGCCCAGCGACAGCCAGGTCATGTCATTCATCGAGTCCGACAATTACTGGTTCGATGCCGACTACGCGGTGCTCTATGCCAATCAGTGGCAGCGAGAGAACCCTGATCCGGACATGATAAACCATTTCCTCAACCAGGAGCCGGCCTTCACAGTCGACCGTGGCGGTCTTGAACTTGCCAAAGTCTACGACAATCGCCAAGCGGCGCCGCCGTCATTTACCCGAATCTATGCGGATAGCGCCGCTGATTTCAACCAACAGCTACGATTGCCTGCCTATCGACTTGAGACCCGCAGCGCTTCACCGGGCGAGTCGGTCGAGATGACGCTCTTTCTGAAGGCGATTGCGTCGATGAATGATAACTACCATGTGCGATTGCGTTTGCTCGATCCGGCCGACCAGATCATTTGGCAGGAGGAACGCTGGCCGTCAGGGTCGGCAACGTCGGATTGGCCGGAGCAGCAGATTCGACCAGACACGTACGATCTGGCCATCCCACCCGATGCCGAACCAGGATTATACGTCGTTCAATATGCACTGGTCGATCCCGATACGGATCTGCCGCTTCCGATTCAGTCGGCGATCATGTCGTCGCGGGATGGCTATCACCCGGTGACGACGATCAACGTTCAATCCCCGGAACCCATCGCCGTCGACGCGGTCTGGGAATCGGTTCGTGTCACAGCCATCGCCCACGTACCCGATATTCGTCCGGGCCAAATATTGCTGGTTGATATGGCTGCGGAGGGCCAGATCGAGGTTCATCCGCACTGTCACTCCGGCTGGTTGACTCTCAAGGCAATACCCAGGCACAGCAAGATAAGGCGATCGCGCCGGCATTGCGCTACTCGCTCGACGTGCCCATCGACGCCAGGCCGGGCGCCTATGTACTTTCTGCCGTAGTCTATGACGCCGAGACATTGGCTGCATTCCCGGATCAGAACGGGGAGTCGCCAACGTTACTATCTAGGGTTGAGGTTGGGGTGATACATGAGGAGTAGGACCCTTTTTGTGGAGCTTCGAAGCAGCCTTGTGCTGCAATTCCGTACATCTAGACGGCCATCTAGGCGGCCATGAAGGTTCGATGTGTCGATCATCGTTGCCCTATCATTTCGAAAATCTACACAGGCAGACGTGCCAAGTCACGGTAGGAAACGTCAGTCATGAGAATAAGTCGCTAGATTTGAGCGGTTCTAGACTACGAATGACTTAGATGGCCATTACGCCGAGCGACCTGACTGCCCAAACTGGAGGCAAAACGAAGCTCGCGGTTGACGCCGGCTGCCGGGTCTTCGGAGTTGAGCCGGCCACGCAGCGACCCATGAAGGCTTGGAACACACAAGTCGTTGCATTTGAGTCAAGTCTTGGCTCATGTACATCTCGTTGGTCTGCGGCGAAGCCTCGCGAGGGTGCAACGTCATCTAGCTGCTAGATGACGTTGCACCCTCGCGAGGCCGAATTTTCTGTGATTATCCCGAACCGTCCTCAGTGTAAACCGCCGTCTGTAGCCTCCTGCATCTTTTCCATCAGGCTGTCGAGGTTGAAGGATGCCGGTTTCTGGCGCGGCGGGAACTCGGCGAATGATTGAATCTGCTCTGCCGTTAACGCTTGGGCCGCATAGATGGCCGGCACATGGTCGAGCACCCAGTCCCAATAGGTGTTGGAGTTCTCATCGGCTCGCTCGAAGGGATCACGGCGCAGGTTGAACATCTTGGGCAGGCGAAGCTCCACGAATGGCTCGGCCCAAACCATCATGCCCTTGGCCCGCTGCTCCATGAAGACGATCTTCCAGTCATTGATTCGGATGGCCGTCACTTGGCCGCCGTCATTGCCGTAGAAGAACCAGTTACGCGGGCTTTCATCGGCTTCGCCCAGCAGATAGGGCAGGATGTTGTAGCCGTCGATGTGCACATGGAAGTGCTTGTCCCCAACGTCGCAGCCCTGTTTCAGCTCTTCCACGATGTCTGGCTTGCCGGCCGCAGCCAGCAGCGTGGGCAGCCATTCCTGGTGGGTGACGATGCCGTTGAGGGTCTTGCCGGCCTCGAATTTGCCGGGCCAGCGCACAAATGTCGGCACGCGATAGGCGCCCTCCCAGTTGGAATTCTTCTCGCTGCGCCAGGGCGTGATGCCGCCATCCGGCCAGGTGTTATAGTGGGGGCCGTTGTCGGTTGAGTACTGTACGATGGTGTCGTCGGCAATGCCCAGCTCGTCCAGAATGTCGAGCAACTCACCAACCGCCATGTCATGCAGGATCATGGCATCGTTGTAGAAGCCCTGGCCGCTGATGCCCTCCGCTTCCTTTGGAATGTGGGTGCGGAAGTGCATGTGTGTGGAGTTCCACCAGATGAAGAAGGGCTTGCCCTCGGCGTGGGCCTGCTTGATGAACTCGATAGTGCGCGCCGTGACATCGTCATCGATAGTCTCCATGCGCTTTTTGGTCAGCGGACCGGTATCCTCGATCACCTGCTTTCCGACGCGGCCAAAGCGCGGGTCCACCGTGGGGTCATCGACATCGCTGGCTTTACAGTGCATCACGCCGCGGGGGCCAAAACGCTCTCGGAATCCAGGGTCCTTGGGATAGTCGGGGTGCTCCGGCTCTTCCTCGGCATTGAGGTGATAGAGGTTGCCGTAGAATTCGTCAAAGCCGTGGACAGTGGGCAGAAATTTATTGCCGTCGCCCAGGTGATTCTTGCCGAACTGTCCAGTGGCGTAACCTTGCTCTTTGAGCAATTCCGCGATGGTGGGGTCTTCAGGTTGCAGACCGAGATCGGAGCCCGGCATGCCCACCTTGGTCAGGCCGGTACGAATCGGATTCTGGCCGGTGATGAAGGCGGCGCGGCCGGCGGTGCAGCTCTGCTGGGCATAGTAGTCGGTGAACTCGATGCCTTCTTTGGCAATACGGTCGATGTTGGGTGTGCGATAGCCCATCTGGCCACGATTGTTGTGGCTGATGTTATACCAGCCGATGTCATCACCCCAGATGATGAGGATATTGGGTTTGCCGTTTGGCATGGTGATCTCCTTGTGGTTTGGTGTTGCTCTACGAATGAAAAGATTTTGTCTGTCGTGCGACCAGTTCCGATCGCGTTTTTGGTGTCGGCAGCGCCAGTTCTGACAGTTTCCGGCACCCCGCTCATAGGCGGCTTTGTCAGACTGCTGCGTCCTCTTCCACGCGTTTTTTGCGTTCGGCCGGCCAGACGATGAAGAAGAGCAACAGCGCGCCCAGTCCGGCAGAAATGGCAGCCATCCAGTTGATGGCGTCGATGGCGAAGAGCGAATTGTATTCAGCCGAAAGCGCGTACATGGCAAAGGCCACCTTTATGCCCAACACGCCCAGATTCATGATCAGCCGATGGGCGCGATACGTGTCGGCAAGCCCGCCCAGCACCGGTCCCAGCACCGCGGCCAGACTGATGATGGCCATGACGATGCCGGCTGCGGCCGCGTTGCCCGTGGTCTCGGTCACGTAGGGCGGGATCAGCAGGGCTACGAAGGCGGAGAAGCCTACACCCATCGCAATATTGGCGATCTCCTGAAGTAATGATCGCAGCATCCGTAAGGGAGCGGGTGTTCTTCCGCAACTAAAGTCGCTACCGCATTACCACTCGGACCTCATGCGGAGTCGTCAATCTCAGTATCGCCTTTCGCTTCACTTGCCTCCAAGTACTCCCTGCGTTCGCGCAGACAGTCAGTGGTGAAGCGGACGTGGTAGCGAAGGTTATAGACAGATGCCAGGTGGTTGGTTGACACGCTGAGCGTCTCTGTCACCTCCTGTTCCATAGCCTCCAGTTCCGTGATGAGGGTGTCCACTTCGGCAATGTTATATTGATCCAGCTTCCGTTCCATCTGGTGAATCCGCTTATACCAGACATTGATACGGCGCAGCATGGCAAAACTGTAGAGAGTGGGCGTACCGCGCACGAGCGGAAAGAGGAGCAATGCAATCGGCAGCACGACCAGATAGAAACGCTCCAGCGGTGAGGCAATCCAGAAGGGCAGATAGCGCTGCAACATGGTCTGCCCCTCGGCAATGAATCGTGCTGTGACCGGACTGACCGGCAGCGAGAGACCCTCCACACTCGGGAAGACCTCTTTGGACGAAAATATGTCAATCGTCGTATTCTGGGCAGCGGTGGCAGCGCGCAAGAGCAACAACTGCAAGTCCGGATGAAAGTCTTCCCGGGCGATCAGCAGGCTGGCGACGGTCAGGAGGTTTTTGACCTCGGGCGGTTTGTGCTCGGCGACTCGGATGGAGCCTTCCAGCACGTCTACGTGATGCAGATGGCTGACCATACGTGCATAGGACGCAGCCAGGCGAAGATTGAGGATCTCTACGCCCGGCGCCAGCAACAGGTCCCGCACGTTCTGTGACAGCACGCCAGACGCCAAGAACATGGCGTCGATCTCACCGGCGTAGAGCAGTTCGGCACTTTGACTGGGCGAGGCATCAACGACCTCGAAAGAGTCCTCCGCAACACCAGCATAACTCAGCAAAAAACGGGCCGCGGCGCGTGTGCCGCTTTGGGGCTCATCTAGGGAGACACGGAGGCCCTGTAGATCGGCAAGCTCGTCCAGCGGACCGTCGGTCTCCAGCTCACTGCGATAGAAGACCCAGATGGGAATGTGCGTCACTGCGGCAAGCGCAACCAGGCTTTCGCTCGACTCAGATTCTGAGATTTGACGAGACGCATCAAGCTCCACATTGGCGTCGTTGAGCATGAAACCGGCGTCGACCTCACCGGATTGGACCAGTGCCATTGTCTCCAGCGAACCGGCTGTCGGCACGAGCTCTAAGTCTACACCTTGCTCTTGCATGTACTGTTTGTAGATCAAGGCCGTCTGATACTCGTGTTCGCCCTCTGGTCCAGTGGCCAAGCGCATGGCCGTTGGCGGTGCAAGGCGGAAGCCCAACCAAGCCAGCAGCAGCACGACCGCTGTGGTGACGGCGAAAACAATGATAGTGCGCCACTTCTGATTTAAAGTGTCGTTACGGGGCATAATCGTATCGTGTCTCCCATTGGCGGACTGCTGGACACCTATCCAGGCGTGTCGCTCGGCGACTTTTCGAACCATGCCTTGAAAAGCCCAATGATGAACAGCAGAATAACGGCGCCCAATACTGAACCGATGATGGTGATGAGGCCGGACATACCGACGTTCACAAGGCTCAACAACCAACCGCCGATGAAACCGCCGGTCATGCCCACTATGGTGTTGCCGATAACGCCGTAGCCGCTGCCCTTCACGAGGCGACTGGCCAGCTAACCAGCCGCAGCACCAATCAACAGCCTACTGATAATTGCTAACAGCAGATCCATCGCGAACTCCTTGTGTGAAATCTATCGTTAGCGAGAGCGATAGGTCGTCTCTCAGTATTTTAGTGACTCCACTGCAAAAACGGAAATTTGCCACAGATTGCCAGGGATAAGGAGCTGATTTTCACAGATGTTTACCAGGTGTCCAGAGTAATCCCGGTACCATCTGTGTTTTACCCGTTTTTTTGTCTGTGTAAATCTGTGGCGAAGAAGGCTTTTTGCAGTGTGTATCTAGGCAATTGTTTCGCCGCCATCTACGATGATGACTTGTCCGGTAACAAAATTCGCGTTGTCGGAACATAACCAGATGACTGCATTGGCGATGTGTTCGGCCTGTCCCATGTGCCCCATGGGGATTTGATCTGTCTAGCGGTCAGCTAATTCGGGCATGGCGGTCAATTCCCGAGCCCGCACCTGTAACTGGCGCTGTTTTACCCTTCAGAATCAGATACCTCCAGCTCGGGCTACCTGGCCTAACGAACATACCCTGGGTTCTGCCCGTCGTTCCTGTGTTTCCCGACTGACGCCAATCAGGCCGAACTTCATGTGATAGCGCAGCATTCATTCAGAATTATCGAATGCCGACCAGGCGTATTCACTGCGTACATTCAAGCCATCGTACAGACAATTGGCGACGCGGTTTCGGGAGCGACGATCCTATTCAATGTGTTGTGAATCGTCGTCTGTGGCCACGCCATTTTCGGTGACGATAACTCGTACACAGGCGGAGTCAAGGGTCGGCCCTAGACTCTGACGAGCACCTGACGAACCTATTAGGCCGATCTCAGATTTCACGTCGCCGGCACTGACCAGATTTACTCTGGTCAGTGCCGGCGACGCTTGAGGGATTCAATTTCGGGGAGATCCTCAGGACACCTATCCAGTCGTGCCGCCCGGCTACTTTTTGAAAAGCCCAATGATGAACAGCAGAAGAACGGCGCCCAATACTGAACCGATAATGGTCATGATGAGGCCGGACATACCGATGTTCACAAGGCTCAACAACCAGCCGCCGATGAAACCGCCGATCATGCCCACAATGATGTTGCCGACAATGCCGAAGCTGGTCTTCATGATGAGCCCGGCCAACCAACCAGCCAAACCACCAATGAACAAAGCACCGACTATTCCTAACAGCAGATCCACAATAAACTCCTCCGTATGATATATCTAGTTGGTGAGGGCGATAGGTCGTCCCTCAGTTGACAAATCCAAAAGCGCTGAAATTATCGCTATTGGTTAGCAGGCAATTCCTTTTACCTGGACTCGCTCAACCGGTTTCTCAACCAGGCCGATGCACCAATAAAGATACTACCAACAACAACTACCCCGATGTATTCCAAATAATGGGCTGTTTCTGCGATGGCAGGCACACTCAATACCATAATAAGGAGGAATGTGGCGCCGTTTGCGAACATCTTGAGCGATCCGGTCAGTTTGCATACAACGAGGAATGCAACCAGGGCAAAAGCAAAAACAGTTCCAATTGTCCCAAATAACTGAGGTAGTGTATGCAACAAATAAGCTGCTGCAATACCGGTTAATGCCCCAGGGAAAATAGTCTTTACCAAGGCATCAAAACTGGCCATTTTTTCCATTCCCCAATACCATAACAGAAGAAATCCTAACCATATCTGCTGGCCGAATCCCAGCAAGGAGAGTGTGGCTGTAAATAGAAGGAGGTAAGCTCCGATAGGGATAAGAAATAGCAAAGCATTCCTTACAGACATTTGCCTAGTCATGACTTTGCGTCCTTTCTCGCAAAACACCACGAGATACTGAGAAGACGTCTCTGTAGCGACCGCCGAAAGCGATTGTTTGCTTGTTCGTGATGAAGACATTGTAACGAATCGCCCACCAGTCGTCTTGAACAAGCATGTTGTAGAAATCGCCTAGTTCGATAGTGGGATCTTCCGGCTGCACACCCAGATCTGAAACTGGCATGCCAACCTTGGTCAGCCCGGTGCACACCGGATTCTGGCCTGTGATGAAGGCGGCGCGTCCGGCCGTACAGCTCTGCTAGCGGTAGTAGTCGGTAAACTCGACGCCTGCGCGTGCAATGCGGTCGATGTCGGGCATCTTCCTCCCTATGACATTGAAGCGGGTACCGTTTGCCGTACCCGCTTCAATGTCATCATGGGACTGTATGAGCCCACCCTGTTGCGTACTGTTAGGAGAACAACGCCAACACCGACGCCACAATCAAGGTGACGATGCCGATGCCGATGGCGGCAACCAGGGCGCCGGCAAAGCCGACAACCTTCAAGCCGGGCAAGATCCTGCCGGCGACCATCAAAAGCAATGCGGAGATGATCAGGTTCATGATGGCCCCCAACCAGCTGCCGGCGATAGTGATGCCCAGGGCTCCCAGCAACGAATAGACCACGCCTCCAATGACGGCGATCAAGATCGCGGTAACAAACGCCGTGGCAAAGCCGTCCACCTCCAAACCCAGGTTGAATTTGGCGACAACCCAGATTACAAAACCACCGAGCAATGCTGCAACGACGATGATGATTAACGCGCTCAAGTTGGTACCTCTAGTTCAGTTCGGCGTGAATACTACGACAGAAATCCAGCCGTTCTACCTCTGGTAGCAACTGTATGAAGATTTCTGCCGGCATTCACTAGGAAGATTC
>CAVXYK010000024.1:0-49831 GCA_963765875.1 uncultured Chloroflexia bacterium | reverse complement strand
TCTTCTCCTTGTAGCTAGTGCTGCACCCACGCTCACTGCCGGTTGGGACGGTCTGTCTTATCGCCTCATCCAGCCCCCGGCTCCTGCGAATCGCTTGTGCAATCGGGATGAGTCTATTAAAATCCAAAGGGTCTTCCCATGGGTACGATAAACTAATACAGGATTGATACAGTTTTCGATACAGGAGCGAAGTGCATGCCCCCTGCCGATACAACTGCCTCATTTGGCTATTGGATCCGACGTCAACGAATGGCCCTTGATCTCACCCAGGCCCGCTTGGCGCGCCAGGTGGGTTGCGCCACCGTCACCATCTCTAAGATCGAGCGAGATGAGCGAAGACCCTCTCGACAGATGGCCGGCCTGCTGGCTGATAATCTGGCCATCCACGACGACGAACGTCGACAATTCTTGGCGGCGGCACTGGGCGAACAGGCGACCGATCGGATATCGTTGACCCACACAACCACTTGAGTCGCCGGCGCAAGAAAGCCAACTGCGCACGCCTCTCCAAAATGCCGGTGCCGCCAACGCCCTTCATCGGCTCGGCGGCAAGAGTTGGCCGATCTGTCGGCACAGCTGGAAGATCCCGCTTGCCGGCTGCTGACCTTGGTCGGATTGGGCGGATTCGGCAAGACGCGCCTGGCCATGCGTCTCGGAGAGCTTTCGCTG
This sequence comes from uncultured Chloroflexia bacterium, assembly GCA_963765875.1. Classification (GTDB taxonomy): domain Bacteria; phylum Chloroflexota; class Anaerolineae; order Caldilineales; family Caldilineaceae; genus JAWKOK01. The sequence continues at coordinate 49,162 of CAVXYK010000024.1, read as the reverse complement.
GAAAAGAGCGAATTGTTTGCGGACGGGGTTTTCTTCGTCGCACTGGACGGACTGGCCGATGGCGAACTGGTCACCCCGGCCATCGCGGCCGCACTGCAATTCGCCTTTCAGGAGCAACAGGATGAGACCGACCAGCTACTCAGCTATTTGGCCAACAAGCAGTTACTATTGATTCTGGACAACGCCGATCAAATATTGGTCGGGGATAGCATAGAGGCGATCCTGGCGCGAGCGCCCCAGGTCAAAATTTTGGCCACATCGCGTGAGGCGCTCAATTTCCAGCAGGAATGGTTTCATCCGCTTGATGGCCTGGGCACAACAGAGTCGGACGGATCCCTCAACGGTACCATGAAGGACGAGTTTGCGCGGATGCGATTCAGCTATTTCAGCAGTCTGCACGTCGGGCAAATCCCGGATTTAGCTTCGCACGTGATCGCGTGCATGTTGGAGCAGATTTGTCGACTTGTCGACGGCGTACCCCTGGGGATCGAGCTTGCTGCCGCCTGGTTGAAGGCCCTCTCCTGTGAACAGGTTGCACAGGAACTGGCGCAGAGCCTGGACTTTCTCTCGACCTCGTTGCGCAATATTCCGCCCCGGCATCGCAGTATGCGTGTTGTGCTTGACCAAACTTGGCACTATCTGTCAAGCAAGGAGCAACAGACTTTCCGCCGCCTTTCCATCTTTGCGGGCGGATGTCGCCAGAGGCAGCCGAGCAAGTGGCAGAAGCTTCACTGCGCATGTTGGCTTCCTTGGTAGAGAAGTCGGTCCTGCAACACATGCACGACGGGCGCTACCATATCCTTTCGCTGTTGCGGCAACTGGCCGCGGAGAAGCTCGCCAGCCATCCTGCCGAACTGGCCTCCGCTCAGGCGCGGCACTGCGATGTCTATATGACATTTCTTCGGGAACGTCGTCTGGCCGCCGCCGGGCCGGACCAGAAGCGTGTGTTGGCCGAGGTTCAGGACGAGATGGACAATATCCGAATCGCCTGGGCCTACGCAAGTCGGCATAGCCGCCTGGAGGAATTGAACCTGGCGTTGACTGTGCTCTTCCGCTATCTCTGGACACGAGGTCGCTACGAGGACGGCGGGCATGACCGCCCAGGCTTTGGACCAACTGGACGAAACAACGCTGACGAATGGTCAAGTGGCGGGAAAATTGCCTTGGTCGCGCGCAGAGCCCAGTTTGCTGCCGCCCGGGGCGGCCAAAAGAGGCGCTCGCCTTGTTGGACCCGGCCCTGTCCGATGCCCGACGGGTCGGGGGCCTGTCTGGGCAGGCGCTCTGTCTCTTTGCGATCGGTACGATCGCCGACTATTTGGGCGATGCCGACGGCGCGGTGGAAAATCTGAACGCAGCGCTCTCGATCTATCGAGAACTTGGAGGATGCCGCGGGCTGGCCAAACAGCGACCGTTCTTGGGTATGCCTATCTCTATCTGGCCGGCGACTATAAGCGTGGTCAGCGACTTGTTGAGGAGAGCCTACATCTCTTCCGTGGTCTCGGTGATCTATCCAGCACAGCAGAGGCGCTCGATCGAACCGCATCTATCTATTGGAAGTTAGGCAGGCTTGATGATTCAGAGCGGTGCTATCAGCAATGCCTGTCCATCGCACGCGACATCGACAATCAGTTTGTGATTGCGAAGGGCGTCGGCGGCCTCGGCCTGGTGGCCTGATCTCAAGGCGACCTGGAGCGGGCTATGAAGTTGATGGTAGAGCGTATGGTACGCATGCAGGATCTTGGCTATGAGGCGGAGGTCTCAACCAGCGTGAACTTACTCTGCGGCATCCACGCGCATGCAGGCTCCTATGCCGAAGCCAAACAACTCCTGGATGACCGTCCGGACATGCGCGACACCTACTGGACCGCGCAAATTCAAGTTGGTGCAGGGGCTTACGCAGAGGCTATGCGCTATCTGCCACACGAGACCGCAGCCATGCTGGCGACCAACAATCGCCACGATCTTGCTTCCTACCTGATCGCATGGGCCATGCTGCTGATGAGCGATTGTGCGCTGAAACGAGAGGGGCCTTTGGTGGAGGATGCGATTCCACTATCCCGTGAAGACCGAATCCCCGGTGCGCTGGAAATCGTCACGCTTCTCCAGACCTACAACGACTGTCGAGCCGACACGCGCAAGCGCGCCAACGATCTACTCCGTCAGTGGCAAGACGAGACGTTCTGTTTACAGGACGGGGCGGAGGAGCGGATCTATGAAGATCGGTCGATCGAGGAACTGGCGCAACAGATGTTGACGATCCGCCTCGCGTGAGCCGTCGGCGCGAACAGATCCGAGAATCGTCGAATTCGACTTGACTGCTATAGGAGGACGCCAACCATGCAACATTTCACCATGAAGGCCATCGTCCAGACCGTCTACGGGGGACCGGAAGTGCTGCATTTTTCCGACGTGCAGCGGCCCGTCCCAGGTCCACGCGACTTGCTGGTGAGCGTCGCCGCCACCGCCATCAACCCGGTCGATAGCAAGGTACGCCGCGGCGGCCAAACTGGCACACCCGTGCCCGGTGCGCCCAAGATTTTGGGCTGGGATGCGGCCGGCGTGGTCGAGGCGGTCGGGGAGGATGCGAGTCTCTTTGCTGTGGGTGACGAGGTATTCTTTGCCGGGGACATCGGCCGGCCCGGATCCTATGCCGAATACGTGGCGGTGGACGAGCGCATTGTTGGGCGCAAACCACGTTCGCTGAGCTTCGAAGAGGCCGCTGCCATTCCCCTGACCGCGTTGACCGCATGGGAAGCCATCGTCGAGAACATGGGCATCGCGCCGGTTGAAGTGTCCAAAGAAGATGGAGCGCCCAGGGAAGATGGTGTGCGCAAGGGGTCGGTGCTGTTGATCGTGGGCGGGGCCGGCGGCGTCGGCTCCATCGCCATCCAGATTGCCAAGCAGGTGTGCGGGCTTCACGTGGTGGCCACTGCCTCACGCCCGGAGTCGAGGGACCGTTGTCTCGATCTGGGCGCAGACAAGGTCATCGATCACACGCAGCCGCTCACGCCGCAGATGGCGACGCTGGGTCTGGCCGGCGCGGACTACATCTTCACCACAGCCACCCTCGACAATTTCACCGAACTTGCCTCGGTGTTGAATCCGTTGGGCCACATCTGCGCCATCCAAGGCGGCCCGACGGCCGAGTCGGTCAACGTGGGCCTGCTCATGGGCAAGCGCGGCATCTTCTCCTACGAACTGATGTTCACGCGCCCGGCCACCGGCGTGGAGCCGGAAAAGCAGGGGCAGATCCTCAACCGGGTGGCCGATCTGATCGACGACGGCACGTTGCAAACCACGCTGCACCGTACCCTCTCCTGGCGCGATGTGCAGGAGGCGCATCGCCTCATTGATACTGAGCACACAATGGGCAAGATGGTGATGACGGTCGATGGGTGATGGGCAGTCAGTCAAGGAATTGGATGAGCGATAGCAGCATTGTTCATAGCTCACAGATGGCGCGACACATGAGTTATAAACCCTCCATTTATAACTCATGGTCTGGAAGGGGCAGCATGATGACTGGCCGAATTTCGTATACATTGGTTCGCGCGAATACCTCAAAATTGAGATTGATTCACCTAAAGGAAGCAGCCGCCAGGCTGTGATACAATGTTGATATACTGGAGCGGCTTCGTCTGTTTTTTTTGTAGTATGCGGGGAGACCTTGTTATGTTTGGTTATGATCGCATCACCGCCGACCCTATGATTTTGGACGGGAAGGCGTGCATTCTCGGAATGCGTATTTCAGTCTCTCTCGTTGTCGATCTTGTCGCCAATGGCATGACGGTCGAAGAAATCACCAAAGACTATCCGGACCTGGAGTCGGAAGACATTCGCCAGGTATTGTTGTACGCGGCATGGACAGCCGATGATGCGGTCTACGCGTCCGTAGCGTAGTTGGAAAGGAGTCCAAAATGACCTCACTAGAACTAACGCTGACCTTTTCCGATGCTGTTGCCCGGCAAGCCGAAGCCGAAGGATTGCTTTCTGCTGAGGCTGTTGTGCAATTGATCGAAACCGAACTTGAGCGGCGGCAACAAGTACAAGATCTCTTCGCTGCCGCAGATAGGTTAGCGGCCTTGGACCGTTCTCCACTGAGTGATGCGGAAGTAGAAGCTGAGATCCGGGCTGTTCGAGATGCGCGTCGTTCTTGACACAAATATATTCGTCTCGGGACTGCTTTAGTCAGGGGCTCCGCGTCAGATTTTGGATGCCGCTAGGCGAGACAAAATCCAGCTCTTCATGTCGCAGGTGTTGCTTGACGAATTGAGCGATGTCCTCCGCCGGCAGAAGTTCGCCATTCGTCTGAGCCAGGCCGGTGTGAGCGCCGACATGCTGATTCTTGGTATCCAAGCGCTTGCCACACGGGTTGAACCGCAGTATATTCCGCCAACGATTCTCGATGACCCAGATGATGATGCAGTGCTCGCCTGTGCAGCGGCGGCAAAGGCGGAGTTCATAGTTTCGGGTGACAGCCACCTACTCACATTGGCCGAATATTCCGCCATCCCCGTTTTGACTGCGGCAGATTTCCTCAGCCATCTTGTTGATCGATGAGCCTGCCTTCGTGAGTGTATGAAAAACTTCGCATCGGCGAGACAAAACTCGTTCCACTCTCAATCCACTGTAGCCCCCACCGCCCGCCTCTCTTCCGGCGCGGCCGCCAGCCGTAGCAACGCCCCGTACGCCGCATCCCGGACCTCTTCATTCTCATCCTCGTCAAGGACGCGAGCCAGTAGGGCAAAATAGCTTAGCAAGCTCAACCGCTGCCCAGCACACTCCAGATGACAAATCCAAAATTGGCGGCGGCGAGAAGGAGCGTGACGATCAGGAGCCAACGGTTGATATTGGTCGCCCGCTGATATTCAGAGAGTTGGGGATGTAGCTCAGACTGGATGAACTGTCGCATTTCGTCAGTATAAGACTTCTGCATTTTACTGACCTCAGCGAATCCATCCTTTGTCATGATGCTCATCCGTTCTTCGAAAGATTTCTGCTCAACGCTGAACTTGTTGAGCCCTTCCTGTGTCATCGCAGTCATCCGCTCGCCAGATGTTTTCTGTTCGGCTATCACATCGGCCATGCGATCCCTCGTCAATGTCGTCAACTCAGTCGAGCTATTCAGCTGTACGGAGCTGTTTTGCATGACTTGGGCGGAAAGTTCAGTGACACGTTCGGCAGCGTGAATAGCATCGCTCGCCATGTGCCCCGCCGAATTGAGTTGTTGGCTGGCAGATCTCAGAGTTGTTACTTCTTCCAGTAGCTGGCTAAGAGCCTGGTCCGTTTCTAGCAGGTTACTCGTCATGGTGTAACTCTCTTTCGGGAAGCAGTCGATGGTTGACTTGACGAATCTCGCTTAACAGTTCATTTACGATCACCCTTTGAGACATGTCAGGGACATACGATACAAGGCGGCGGGCCAGGTCTCGATGCGGATATTGCTCCAGGGCAACCATGGCGATTGATTCGAAGGCCCCGGACATATCTTCGATTCTGGCAAGTTCATTTTGGAATCCGTCCTGCAGTAGCCGGAATATGATGCTCGCACTATTCCGTTGAGATAGCTGAACAATGACTCGAAACGCATCGCGGGCATTTTCCAATGACAGGTCGATCTCTCGTTCGGGCAACAGCAATCGACAGATTGAACTCAAAAACAGCAGACCTGGATGTTCAGGGGAGCGCTCCAGCATGCGTCGACAGCCGCCCAACAACTGCCGAACGCCGTCAACGGACGACAGGAGAAGCGAACCATCATCAATGTCTGTCAACGCCAAGATCCGCAACCACTCATCTGGCTCTATTCGATCTGCCATCATCCGCAAGGGTTCTGAAAATGGCGAATCCTCAAGATAGGCACGCAATTCTTGACGAATATATTCATCCTGTTTGTCTTTTGATGCAATACGTGAAGCTGTGCGTGCCACTTCTGCCATTGATCGCATGGCGGCATCGCGCTTCAACCTGATTTCATCATACACAAATTGCAGAAGCAGCGCTGAGCACTTGCCAAGCATCGTGCTGCCATCAATGCCTTGAAGTTCCTTGGGGATCGCCTCAACATATTCTCGCGTCCGATATCGTCCTACGTAAGCTTGTAGGTTCTCGACGATCTCTGTGTCGGAAAGCCGATTGGCAGTCACGACGAAATGTTTTCTGTTGTAGTCCAACGTGTAGTCTTTCACAAGACCCAGGAGCGCTAGGCGATAGATGGCTTTGTCTCGGTTAGCCTGTTCCTTGTTATCTTTGCCGTTCGTGAAAAACGGCACATGAGCATCAACTGTGGAACCAGGCTGAATTTCAGCGAGGGCCGCCCCGATATAATCTTGATATATCTGGCGTATCTTCGTTTGTTCGTATTCAATCCCTTTGAACGCCTGCTGATGAAACCACATAAGGCGATCCACATCGCCATCGTTCGCGTCATCCGAAAAAATTAACCAACAATACGCCGGTTTCCTGTCTCGCCCTGCACGTCCGGCTTCCTGGTAAAAAGCTTCAAGCGACGCTGGAATATTGTAGTGTACGGTATAGCGAATATTTGGTTTGTCAATTCCCATCCCAAACGCTTTGGTAGCAACCAACAACGAAAACTCATTCTCTTTGAAGGTGCGCAACACGTTTTCTTTTTGCTGAGGACTGAGCGATCCTGCGAAGTACTTGACGGGTCGATTCAGTTCGCTGGACAATTGAGTGCTCAAACGTTTCGCACCATAATCGTCCTCGACGAATGGCGTAAAGACAATACCCGCTTGAGTTGCTGGTCCTTGGGGGACATAAAGTTTGTTCCAAGGTGTATCCAGGTCGGAAGGGAGATGCTTCCACAGCAATGCCATCAGTTCATTCCACTTATTCTTCGAAGGCGTCTGGCAGATCCGGAAACGCAGTTCTGGGCGATCGAATTTGTCAGGATAAATCTGTGCCCCCGTATCATCAATGCCGATTTCTCGCTGAGGTTCGGAAAGCACGGCTGGGGACGCTGTCCCGGTCAATGCAACGATGATTGGCTCATAGCCTTCGCGCCTGCCGTTTTCTCGAAGGGTATCTGCAAGCCTAAGATACGAGGTGCGGAAGTCGTGTCCCCACTCTGAAACACAGTGCGCTTCATCAATGACTCCGTAAGATATCGGGAATCTGAAGCAAAATCGTTTCAACGCTTGGCGAAATTCGGCGATCTGCAGTCGTTCGGGTGATAGAAAAATGTACTTCAGTTTGCCTTCGGTCATCGCCTGCGTCACTTCTATTTTTTCACCAGTATCCTTTTGGCTGCTTATCGTCTCATGCCAGTCAATCGCAAACTTGTCGTGGAGATTGTCGGATTGATCGATCATGAGCGAGATGATCGGATCGATGATGACGGTCATGCCCGGCTGCAATAGTGCTGAAAGCTGATAGCAAAGCGATTTTCCGGCCCCAGTCGGCAACAGGCCGATGACCGGCTGAAGTGCTAACGATCGCTCAAGAATATCGATCTGCTTTGGACGGAAGTCTTGTTTACGGAAGATGTTGTTAAGAAAAAACTTGAGGCAATCCGCGGAATCTTCGGTGATGGGATATGCAATTGGTGCAATCGGTGACACTTGTCGCGTATCTTGATATGTGTAGGCTGAACGGATCTCTACGGCTGGGGAATGGCCAGGAATCATGCTTGGTAACAATCTGCTGTAGCCGTCACGTTGCAGCACTGCGATGTCGATGAAATAGTCAAGATCCTGCTCTTGATCGATATCACCCTCGAATAGACATCGCTCGATACGGACTTCGCCAATCTCCAGGGCGTTGCTATCAGCCACCACCGCACAGTAGAACATTTCTGCAGTGCTATAAATCATCAAGTCAATCTGGGGAATCTGATAGTCGATGTCAAGGAGACGAATCAATTGCTTCAGATGGACTACGAAATCCACGACCGCGATTTCTGCGCAACTCACGTCCCGTTCCAGAATTGCAAGTCTCCATTGGCTTTGTTCCAAACGAAGGGCCGAGGTTTCAAGTGCAAGCAACAAGACATGTTGTATGCGAGCAACACCAAACCCAGACAGCGCTGCATTCAAGGCACTCGGTCCCATCGTCTCATCCCAAATCGGCGAAGCGACATTTTTTTCAGCCTGCTCGCTAAATCGATTCTGGCCAAATCGCTCACGTAGCCCCTCAATTGTGGCCGGATGACCGACAGATTCAACGGGGACACGTTCAACTGAATAGCCCTCGGCTACGAGGGCTTTGTCGCGAACCTTGTCATAGTCACATTGTGGCGAAAACCAGTGTTCTGGCCCATCTACCTCATAGATGATTTTCTGATCCGGCGCGTCTTTCACGGTTGGCAATTCCAATGAGAAGTCTACTCGATTCTCCACAAACTCAAGAGCTTCCGGAACCGGCAACAGCGCATGGAACGGCGTCTGCAACTGACAGAACTGGCGAGTTCCGATGCCGATTACTGTTGGAAGTAACTCTGTAAAGAATTGTCGCTCCTGCTCACTGTCAAAGGCAGCATCGTCCATCTCTTCCGATGAAAGCCGAGGATCGACGGTGGCGTGCGATGCTGCTACCAAATCCAACCAATCGTTTGCCGGAGTCTGTTGCTGGGAAATAGCGCGAAATTCAATCGTTTTGGAGTCTTCGATGTCCTCGTGCACCAGTTGGGCATCGATGAACGGCTGAAGCAATGCTCGTTCGACGGCAATCGGTGCGAGCGTTGGCAAACCACGAACCAGAATGCCACGGTAGATTTGTACGATCTGTTCTACTTCGGAAGGAGGATATTGACTTGCAGTCAAAGATGATTGCAGCTGCCTCATATGGAAACATGAAAGCGTACGCAGAACCCGCTGAATATCAAAACCCGCACGGTCGCTTAACTCTTTTCGGAGATTCCATAAGAATTGCGGATAGTAACCGGCGCTATGGATGGATGATTCTGCCATGAGTCGAGGAAACCCGTTGCCTTATTGAGTGATTGTGACCGTGCGGAATACGTCATCAACGGTTGATGGGACGGTTGAACGCGAACCACGAATATGGTAAAGCTGACTTCGTACCGCTCCCAATAACATGACGCCCGAGAGTTCTTTGAGATACGCCAAATGGTCTTGAGTAGTGCTCACTCCTGATGAGATCCACGCGCTCTTGGGCGAAAACGGAACGGACAAGTGGGCTCTCATCAAAGTATCGTACCCGCCAGGGCGACGGCCCGCCCGCCCGCGGTCGCTACTGTCGCAGCTGGGAGCCAGACTTGGAATTGAGGTGGCGGCGCGTTAAAGCAGTCCATGAGGGGATCGCTTTCGCTGCGTGTGGGTTCGGACGGTCGATTGTCTCTCTATTTTGCCGTGATTCTATTGTGGCGTCAATCCGGTGTCGGCACTCGTTGTAGCACGACATTCATGTCGTAGCCTCTTTTTCCAGCCGAACCGGGCGGCTACGGCATGAATGCCGTGCTACGGTCTACGATCTCCACTACCCGCCCCTCCTCCATGGACCGATCAGCACAGAAGCCCATCAGATGCCCGCTGACCGAATCCTCGATGGTCGTGCTGCTCAGGGATGGCTCGTGGCCGTTCAACAGGCGCACAAAGTCCTCGACCAGGCGTAGATCGCTGCCGCCGTGCGCGCTGGCCATGTCGCCGGTGACGGACGCGTTGTGGTACAATGGCGGCAATTCTGCATGTTTGAACTGAGGTATGGGGAGGTTCGCTATGCATACGATGAAGGGGACCATTCAGAACGGTTCAGTGATGCTGTCGGAGCCCATCAACGGATGGGAAGGTCAGCAGGTGTTGATCACAATACTCGATGAGGGAGATGATGCTACCGATCCGACCCTGGAAGAGGTTGTGGCCGAGATTCGTTCACTGGATTCCAATCCGGGAAATGTGATTCAACCGACTGAATCCCTCACTAGTTTGCTCGCAGATGCCGCCTCTGAAACGCCCATCGATTCGGCCGCTTGGAATCAAAAATGGGCGGCTATAGAGGGAGAGATGAAGACACGCGATCTCGCAGATGACCGGACAGAGGGTCGGCGGTAGGACGGTGGCAGACTATCTGTTGGATGCCAATCACCTCTCACCCCTTGTGACGCCTGGTCACGAGCTGCGTGGCCGGATGCTCAAACGACTACAATTCGGCGACAGGTTTGCCATTCCACTTCCAGCCCTGACCGAATTCTTGTATGGCATTCAGGTCCTCCCTAGGGTCAAGGCCAATCTAGCCGAATGGAATCGACTACAGGACAGCTTTATCTACTACAAACTGGATCGAGCAGACGCCCACGAAGCCGCTCGATTACAGGTCGCTCTGCGTAGGCGTGGTCGCCAACTGGCGACAGTCGACGCGTTGATTGCCACCGTGGCGTTGCGCTATGGCTTGACGCTACTGACCACTGATAGGGATTTTGAGCCAATTCAGCAACTGCGGCAGGAGAATTGGTTGTCCTTGTAAAGTAGGCTATATGTCCACCAGCCGCCCCTCTTCTCTCGCCCGATCAGCGCAGAAGCCCATCAAATGCCCGCTGACCGAGTCCTCAATGGTCGTGCTGCTCAGGGACGGCTCGTGGCCGTTCAACAGGCGCACGAAATCTTCGACCAGGCGCAGATCGCCGCCGCCGTGACCATCTTGCGTGCCCGTCATATCACTGGTGGCGCGCAGGTCGACGATCTCTTCACAAAACTCATGTCCCGGTCGCGGATCGATGCGGTGGATCACAAAGCGGCTATCCTCCAGTCTGCCCTCGATCTCACCATGGGTGCCGATGAGGTGGATCGAGCGCGATGGTTTTGCCGTGCCGCCGACCATGTTGAGCGTTGCCGTACTGCCATCTTCGAACTCGATGGCCACCGACTGGTGATCGACCACGTCGTTGTCGCACTTCCAGACACAGCGACCATATGGATTGTCTCCCTTCAGAGAATCGATCTTCTGCTCGACGGTCGGGTTTTCGGTATGCTCCAATGAGTCCCAGACGTAGTAGGCCCAGCGCTCCGGATGGTCGATGTAGTGTTTGCGCGCCGAGTAGAGGCACTCGGACTCGATGGGGCAGTCGACCAGGCAACGTGTACCCGCGCCCTCAGGCGCACGCTCGGGTCGAAAGAAGATGGTGCTGCCGAAGCTGGCCACCGAACGCGGCGGTACGCCGCTCTTCATCCATGCAATCAGGTCGAGATCGTGGCAGCACTTGGCCATCAACATGCTGGAATGGCAACGATCTAGGCGGTTCCACTTGCCACGCACGTAGCCGACGACCATGTGGTGATAGGAGACGTGCTCGGCGGCCTGGATATTGATGATGTCGCCGATGGCGCCGTCGATCACCTGTTTGCGGATGGCGGCGTAGAAAGGTGCATAGCGCAGCACGTGGCAGATGACGACTTTCCTCCCGCTGCGCTTGGCCGCGTCCACAAGCTGCCACATCTCGGCCTCGTTGACCGCGAAAGGCTTCTCAAGCAACAGGTCGTAGCCCGCTTCCAGCAGCAGCAACGACGTGGGTACATGCTGGTGATCCATGGTGCCGTTGATCACGGCGTCGGCGCGCTTGGGCAAGGCCGCCAGTTCCTCAGCCGAGCCGTAGCACTGCTCCTCGCTCAACCCGAACAGCGCAGCAGCCTGCTGCCGCCGCCCCTCACTGGGATCGGCCACGCCCACGATCTGAAATGCCTCGGGATGCCGCTTGGCATATTCTGCATAGATCAATGCCCGGTGTCCCGCGCCGACGATGATTGCTGTTTTCATGGTGGTGTTTGTCTTTCCAGCTTGTGGCTATGGTCTTTGAATAGGATAGAACGCGGATCGTGCGGATGAGGCGGATCGACGCGCTCGAATGACCAACGAAGGGTCTCGACGTCGCAACAACAGGTTCTTCGCTGGACTGTCAACATGTTCGGTCTATTGACGCGAACACGCTATCAAGTAACAAGCCCTCTTTTGGCGTCGTTACTTCCCGTAAGAAGGGGGTTCCACGCACTTGAGGGACTTCTAATGAACAAGTTCGTCGTCGCGGCGAGAGATGCACTGTCACCCTGAGCGGGTCTACCACAAAACGACGCAATCCTGACAGACCAGCGAAGGGTCTTGATTCCGCTGATCAAGATTCTTCGCTGGTCTGTCGTCAGGTTCAACTTGCTCGAGGTGACCCGCTCAGAATGACAGTTTGTGAGCTATTAAGAAATCCGCGCTGATCTGCCCAATCCGCATGATCCGCGTTCTATTCCAGATGCAACCCCTCCGGCAGCGGAGGCACATCCACCGGCATACCGCCGTTGCGTATGGACTCTGCCGCACAGACGCCTGCGGCCACGCTCATGCGGCCGGCCAGCGGCGTGGCTACGGGTTCCTTGCCGTCCAGGCACATGTCGACAAAGTCGCGGCAGATGACCGGATCGGCCCCGCCGTGGCCGCCGCTGCTGGGCTTGACATCATAGGTGCGGTCGGCCAGGTCCCGATCGCTGTTGGAGCGCCGGGTCTTGACCCAGACCTTCATCTCCGGCTCCGAGTTTTCGACACGGCCCTGGGTGCCGATGAAGGTGTAGTTGCGGTGGTAGTCGGGCGTGAAGTGGCATTGCAGATAGGAGGCCTTGATACCACCCTCCAACTCCATGATCATCACCTGGTTGTCCTCGACATCGACCTCCTGGCGGAAGGCGCACTGGTTGCGCCGCGCCGAGTCGACGTACTCGGTGCAGGTCTCGCGTTCCGGGCAGGTGGGACAGGTGAGGTCGTTGGGCTTGTCTCCGCCGAAGAAGTCCAGGCTGCCGAAAGCAGCCGTGCGCTTTGTATAGCGCCCAGTGATCCAGTGGATCATGTCAATGTCGTGGGAGCCCTTTTGTAGCAGCAGCGAGGTTCCATTGGCGCGGGTAGCGTGCCAGTCATGGTAGTAGAACTCGCTGCCCCGGCCCACAAAGTGGCGCACCCACACCGCCTTGATCTCGCCGATGGCGCCCGAGTCGACGATCTCCTTCATGACGCGAAACATGTTCATGTAGCGCATGTTGAAGCCGATCATCAGCCGCACGCCAGAGGTCTGCCACGCATTCAGGATACGGTCACAGCCTTCGATGGTGATGGCCATGGGTTTTTCGCAGAAGACATGCTTGCCCGCCTCCAGCGCGGCCAGTGCGTGCTCCTCGTGACAGTAGTCGGGTGTGGTGATGGCAACGGCGTCGATATCCGGCCTTGCCAGCAGCGCCCGATAGTCGTCGGTGACGAGCGGATCGCCGCCATTCTCCTCAGCAAATGCCTTGAGATAGACCGGGTTGATATCCGCGCCTGCCACCACAAGCGAGCGTCCTTCCGGTTCATGCCAGTGTCGCCATAGCCCGCCGCGTCCGCTGACGCCGATCATGCCGATGCGGAGTTGATGATCGGTCATGGTTTCCTCTCTTTGAGTTTTGGATTGGCGAAGTGCTGCATGCTGCGTGAGGTTGCTGCAGCGTATGCTCTAGCGCTATTTGAACGTGCTCATCGTATAGAGTCTGATTTTTGCAACCACTTGTCATGCGAGACCTCACGCAGCAAAGAGCACGCAGCAAGCAGCGCTCAATACCATCAATCATTCCTCTCTACCACCGCCCAAATCGGATAATGATCTGACGGATAAAGCTCCCCCTGTTGGTGGCGATCGATGCCTGCTTCGAGGGTGGTGAAGTGGTCGGTGGCCAGGATCCAGTCGATGGCCGTTGCGCGGTCTCTCCGGCCGAAGTCGTGGCAGGTGCCTTCGTCGACATCATAGCCGTTCACGTCCCGGAAGGTGTCGTAGAAGAGCCCAGGGGCTGTGACGATGTCCCCGACTAGCGTACGGTAGGCCGATGAATCCTTTTCTGCGTTGAAGTCGCCGGTGATGATGAGCGCAGTGTCAAAGTTGAGGCGGTCAAGTTGGCTATGCAATACCTTGGCCGATTCGGCGGCAGAGAGCGGCGCATAGTCGAAGTGCGTGTTAAGGAAGGTGAGCACGTGGTCGGACGCTTGCCTGTCGCGCAGTTGGGTCCACAAAACCATGCGTGCGAAGTGGGCATCCCAACTCACGGAACCCGGTTGGTAGGGGCTTTCGCTCAGCCAGAAATAGCCACGATCGATGCGCTCGAACCGCGACCGTCTGTAGAGAAGCGGCGCCATTTCTGCATCCGGCCGGTCCGCGTTGCCTCGCTGGCGGGCGAAGAAGGTGTAGTCAGGAAATTCTGCTTTGATGAAGCTCGCTTGCTCACCGTCTACACATTCCTGAAGACCGAGCAGGTCTGGGTCGAACTGGCGGATCCGTTCGACAACGAGTTCCTTGCGATTGGGCCAACTGTTGGCGCCGTCATCTGCGCCACCGTAGCGAAGGTTGAAGCTCATAACTTTGATCATCGATTTTATCGTTCCTTTGTCTGAGATCGTCCTGAAGTTGATGTTTCGATCTCACTCATTATAGGCGGTCATTGTCACACGGCAACCCTGCTATGGGTCTATCTCAGATTGGGGGGCAATTCTTGGTGAAGAGTGCAATCCCCCAGATTGAGATGCACGCGCCCCTGCCAGTGGATCACAAACAGGGCAGGTGGCAGACGAACCTGGCACAGATACATCCGAATCTCATGAAGACATCAATCCGTGTTCCATCCCATCGGTATCTGTGGCGCTCTGCTGTGGATCTCTTTTTTCGCTGACTCTGCGCTTGACACAGGTTTTATATGACGCTAAAATGAAAGTATTCGAAAGTCAACGAAGTGAGAAGAAACCAATGGCCGTGCAGATAGCCCAGGATCTTTACCTCGAAGAACGACGTCAGGCCATCCTTGATCTGGTTCAAAGAGCAGAGCGTGTATCGGTGGCTGAACTCAGCGGCCAGTTTGGCGTCTCCGAGGTGACCATTCGCGCTGATCTCCAGGCGTTGGCCGAGCGCAATCTGGTCGTGCGCACCCACGGCGGTGCGGTTCCGGCCACGGTTGGCCTGTCCCAACTGGCGCTGGCCATGCGACGCCAGCAGCAGGTAGCCAAGAAGAGCCGCATCGGCAGTGCCGGCGCCGCGCTGGTTGCTAATGGCGATGCCGTCTATCTGGATTCCAGCAGCACCTCGCTGGCCATTGCCCGGCACCTCAAGGCTCGCCGCCATGTCACTATTCTCACCAATTCGCTCGCCGTGGCCCAGGAGATGCTGGATGCACCCGGCGTGGATGTCGTCATGTCCGGTGGTGCGTTGCAAAAGGAGACGGCTTCACTCGTCGGTGTTAAGGGATTGGCCTGGCTGAAAGAGTACAACATCCAGACCGGCTTTTTCGGCGCTCACGGCATCAGCGATCCCGAAGGCTTGACCGACGTCAGCGCCGAACAGGCTGCGTTCAAACGCCCGCTGGTGGCCATGTGCCGCCGCGTGGTCGCGGTACTCGATTCGACCAAATGGAACCAGATCGGGCTGGCCTCGTTCGCTGCCCTGGACGAGATCGACGCCGTCATTACGGACGCCGACGCACCATCTGATTTGGTGCAGCGTGCTCGGGATGCCGGCATTGAGATAAAGATTGTCTAAAATGGCAGAACGCGGATTGAGCGGCTCTCTGTTGATTTCTTTCGGCAAGCGTCCAGATATTACGTGTCGACCTTCCTGGAAGCCGGATGTAGGGCGTCCTCCCCATCAGGGAGCCTTCAGGAAGGTGCAAACCGGGGACTTGTTTTTGGACGTTCACTTAATCTGCGATGATCAGCCTGCTTCGCACGATCCGCGTTCCATTGCGTCTGTGCCCAAACAATCACCGAAGGAATAAGAAGTCGTGACATCTATCAAGAATATCCTCATGGACATGGATGGCGTACTCGTGCGCGGGCGGACGCCGATTCCCGGCGCGCCCGAGTTCATCGACCAGTTGAACGCCAACGGCGTCGAATATCTGGTGCTCACCAACAATCCGCTCTATACGCCTAGCGACCTGGCGCATCGTTTTCAGTCGACGGGCATCGCCATCCCCACCGAACGCATCTTCACTTCGGCCATGGCCACGGCCCAGTTTCTGCAATCACAGCGGCCCGAGGGCAAAGCCTTTGTGATTGGCGAGAGCGGGCTGACAACGGCCATCCACAACATCGGCTACATCATGACCGATCACGAGCCGGACTACGTGGTGCTCGGCGAAACCCATGGTTACAGCTTTGAGACGATTACAAAGGCCATCCGCTTGATCCTGAATGGGGCCTTCTTCATCGCCACCAACCCGGATCCATCCGGTCCGTCCGAAGGGGGCATTGTGCCTGCCTGCGGAGCAATGGCTGCGCTCATCGAGGCAGCCACGGGCAAGAGCCCGTTCTTTGTGGGCAAGCCCAATCCGTTGATGATGCGCACGGCGCTCAACTATCTGGGCGTCCATTCCGAAGAGACGATCATGATCGGCGACCGCATGGATACCGACATCGTCGCCGGCATCAACGCTGGCATGCGCACCTACCTCGTGCTCACCGGCGTCACCCAGCGCGAGGACATCGCCCAGTTTCCCTACCAACCGACCAGGGTTCTGGAGTCGATCCGGGATGTTGAGGCGCCGGGGGCAGTGGCGGGGTGACGATCTGGATTTCGCATTGGTAATTGGCTTTGTGAAGCGCTGCGTACTGCGTGCTGCGTAAGGTCTCCGGAGACGAACACTCGTCACGATTGGGACCTTCAAATCGATGGCAAGACATCCACCGGCGGCATTCCATCAACGCTAAGCGTAGCCCATCGGCCGATTAGTTCGTCAACGCCAATCTCACGCAGCAAGCAGCAATCAAAAACCTTACGCAGTACGAATTACGCATTACTTTTTCATTCGCTAAAAGGACTCAAAAAGACCAACCATGCCAACACCAATCATCATGCCCAAGATGGGCAACAGTGTGGAAAGTTGCATCATTGTCGGCTGGAAGAAGGCCGTCGGTGACGTGATCGCGGAGGGCGATACGCTCTGCGAAGTGGAGACCGACAAGGCGGTCATGGAGGTAGAGAGCACGGCCGCAGGTACGCTGCTGGGTCTCTTCTATGAGGTCGGCGACGAAGTGCCGGTGATGGTCAACATCGCGGCGGTCGGTGAGCCGGGCGAGGATTTTGGGGAGTTGGATCCCAATTTTACCACAGAGGCACAGAGGACCACAGAGAGCACGGAGAAAAAGGAATCGGATTCTGCCTCTGCTTACTCTGCAGTGTCGGCGGTTGAAGCGAACGCTATGGCAGCGGCGCAGGCAGTGCCGGCAGTAGGTGAAGCGACGGCCATTTCGCCGCGTGCCCGCAAGCTCGCTGAACGCAAGGGACTGGAAACGGCGGCTCTGGCCGGCTCCGGCCCCGGCGGCCGCGTCATCGAGCGCGACGTAGAAGCCGCATTGGCCTCCATGCCCAGGTTGACGCCTGTGGCCAAAGCCATGGTCTCCAGCGGCGAATTCGAGACGCCGGTCGCAGGAAGTGGACCGGGTGGTCGTGTCATGTCCAGAGACCTCCTGTCGAAATCCGCTTCTGGCGTGCCAGAGGCGCCACCGGCGCAGACTGTCACGCAGCAAGCAGCAAGCAGCAAACAGCCCACCGACGAAGTCCTATCCACCCCCGTCCGCGGCATCCGCGCCGTCATCGCTTCGCGCATGCTCGACTCGCTCCAGACCACCGCCCAGCTTACGCTCAATGCCACGGCCGATGCACGGGCCATTTTGGCCTATCGCAAGCGGCTCAAGGCCAGCCCGGAAGCACTCGGCCTGCAGCGGGTGACCATCAACGACCTGATCCTCCTGGCAGTCTCGCGTACGCTGACCCAGTATCCGGAGATGAATGCGCTCTACGAAGACAAGATGCTACATCAGTACGGCCACGTCCACCTCGGTGTCGCTGTGGACACCCCTCGGGGGCTGATGGTGCCGACCGTGCGCTATGCCGACACCCTTACCCTGCGGGACCTGGCGACCAAGGCCCGGCGGCTGGCCGTTGCCTGCGCCGAAAGCCGTATCACGCCTGACGAACTGACCGGCGGCACCTTCACGGTCACAAATTTGGGCGCCTTCGGCGTCGAAAGCTTTACGCCGGTGCTCAACCCGCCCCAAGTCGGCATCCTGGGCGTGGGTAACATCAACCTTAAGCCAATCCAAACAAAGGGTGACGAAGTCGAGTTTGTCCCCCACATCGGCCTTTCCCTGACCATCAACCACCAGGTCGTTGACGGCGCGCCGGCCGCGCGTTTCTTGCAGGCGCTGGCGAATGGGATCGCGGGGATTGAGTTGTTGTTGGCGGTGTAGAAAAGCGCTGCTTGCTGCGTGCTACTTGCTGCGTGAGGCTGCCGCGAAGCATGTGGCATCGTGATTCGAGTGTCCTTCAGATCAAGAGGACTCGATTCTGCAAGCGACTTCCCGAGCAAAATTTCACGCAGCAAGCAGCACGCAGCAAGAACTACCAGAAAAAGGACCAATAATCAATGACCAAGCTAATCACCATCGACCCGACTGAAATTCGAAAATCCGCTGTTCTGACCGCACCTGAAATTCCCATTAACGTCTACGTCTCCGATCCGGCGGCTGAGATCGCCAAGTACGGCGGCGACAATCTGCGCCGCATCTATCGCGACATGGTCATCATCCGCGAGTTCGAGACCATGCTCGATCGCATCAAGAAAGAAGGCGTCTACGAGGGTGTCGAGTACAATCACCGTGGCCCGGCCCACCTCTCCATCGGCCAGGAAGCAGCGGTGGTCGGCCAGGCCTACAACCTGACGCCCGACGACTTCATCTTTGGTTCGCACCGTAGCCACGGTGAGATCCTGGCCAAAAGCCTGTCGGCCATTGCCAAGCTGGATGACGACGCGTTGACCAGGATCATGGAGACCTACATGGACGGCGCGCCGTTGCGCGTGGTCGAGCAATTCTCGGATAGCGACTCGGTCAAGCAATTGGCCATCGATTATGTGCTCTACGGTACGTTGGCCGAGATCTTTGCCCGCACCACCGGCTTCAACCGGGGCTTGGGCGGTTCCATGCACGCCTTCTTCCCGCCCTTCGGCGTCATGCCCAACAACGCCATCGTCGGCGGTTCGGGCGACATTGCCGTGGGCGCGGCGCTCTTCAAGCGCATCAACCGCAAGCCGGGCATCGTCATCGCCAACATCGGTGACGCCTCCATGGGCTGCGGTCCCGTCTGGGAGGGCATGATGCTCTCCGCCATGGATCAGTATCGCACGCTCTGGCCCGAGGAGATCGGCGGCGCGCCGCCCATACTCTTCAACTTCATGAACAACTTCTATGGCATGGGCGGTCAGCCTGTGGGCGAGACCATGGGCTTTGGCGTGCTGGCACGCGTGGGCCTGGGCGTCAACCCCGAGGCCATGCACGCCGAGCGTGTCGACGGCTACAGCCCGCTGGCCGTGGCCGATGCCATCGAGCGCAAGCAACAGATCCTAGCTGAGGGCCGCGGTCCGGTGCTGCTCGACACCATCACCTATCGTTTCTCCGGCCATTCGCCCTCCGACGCCATGGCCTATCGCACCAAAGAAGAGCTGGACCTCTGGCGCGGCCAGGACTCGATCATCGGCTTCGGTGAGTTCCTTGCTGATAACGATCTGGCCGATGAGAACCAGCTCGAAACGGTCTCGTCGGAAACAGTGGCGCGGCTGCTCAAGGTGATGACCACAGCCATCTCGCCCGAGATATCGCCTTACATGAGCGTCGAGACCGGCAGCATTGAAGCCATCGGCGATCTTATGTTCTCCAACACGCCTCAGGATCGCATGGATGAGCGTGAGCCGGAGGTGTTGATCCCGGCCGAGGAGAGCCGCTTGAGCGTGACGCTCAAGAAAAACCGCTTCGGCCTGGACGAAAGCGGCAAGCCCCTGCCGCGTCTGCGCTGCCTGACCTACGCCGAGGCCCTCTTCGAGGCCATGGCCTACCGCTTCTACGAGGACCCGACCATGGTCGCCTTCGGTGAGGAGAACCGGGACTGGGGCGGGGCTTTCGGCGTCTACCGCGGGCTGACCGAGATGCTGCCCTACCACCGTCTCTTCAACTCATCGATCTCCGAGGGCGCCATCGTGGGTGCGGGCGTAGGTTACGCCATGTGCGGCGGTCGCGTCGTGCCTGAACTGATGTACTGCGACTTTATGGGCCGCGCCGGCGACGAGATCTTCAATCAGATGGCCAAGTGGCAGTCCATGTCGGCCGGCGTGATCAAGATGCCCATGGTGTTGCGCGTTTCGGTTGGTTCTAAATACGGTGCCCAGCACTCCCAGGATCTGGACATCGATCTGCGCCCACATTCCCGGCCTCAAGGTCTACTTCCCGGCCACACCCTACGATGCCAAGGGCATGCTCAACCTGGCCCTGCGCGGCACCGATCCGGTGGTCTTCTTTGAGAGCCAGCGTCTCTACCCCGAACCGGAAACGTTGGTCGAAGGCGGCGTGCCCACTGAGTACTACGAGGTTCCCGAGGGCGAGCCCGCTGTGCGCCGAACCGGCAGTGACGTGACCATGGTGACCATCGGCGCCACGCTCTACCGTGCGTTAGAGGCCGCCGATAAACTGGCCGAAAAGCACGGTCTGTCGGTCGAGGTCATCGATGCCCGCTTCATGAACCCGCTCAACTACGGTCCCATCGTCGAGTCGATCAAGAAGACGGGCAAGGTTCTGCTGGCCTCGGATGCCTGTGAGCGTGGCTCGTTCATGCACACCATGGCTTCCAACCTCACCCAACTGGCTTTCGACTACCTTGACGGCCCGGTAGCCGTGGTCGGCGCACGAAACTGGATCACGCCGGCTGCTGAACTAGAGGAAGGCTTCTTCCCCCAGACCGAGTGGATCATTGATACGCTGCATGAGCGTATCCTGCCCCTGGCCGGCCACGTGCCGACAACCCACCAGGCGACAGGGGAGATTCTGAAGAGGAATGGCGCGGGAGTGTAGGTGGTTTTGACAAGGTGAGGGGGTGACAGGGTGAAGGAGCAGCAATGCTATTCGTCCTGTCGACGGTCCCTGAATCCACCCTGTCCCCGTTACAATGAGTTGGTATAGAACTGAAGCGAAACAGGTGCCGATCCAGCTAGCTGGATCGGCACCTGCTAATTCTGAGTACCCGACGAATCGGAGCTTCGCAGAAACAAAAAGAAACAAGGTGTATTTAGGCGTCTGCCTGTCATTCTGAGTGGGTATACTTCGCCAGTTCGAGCATAGTGACAGACCAGCGAAGAATCTGGACAACAATGTCAAGACCCTTCTTTGGCCTCTTGAGCGCCCCGATCTGTCAACGGTTACCCAATCATTGTGACAGAGCATCTTCTGCCGCAATTGGGCTTGTTTCTTAGAAGCGTGTTCGCGCCAATAGGGGAACATGTTGATAGACCAGCGAAGAATCTGTTGTTGCAATGTCGAGACCCTTCGTTAGTCACTCGAGTGCATCAATCCGTCCGGGTAAACCCACTTAGGCCGTTCAAAGAAATCAAATCCCTATTTGACGGCATGCAAGCCGCTGCGCAAGCATCATAAAACAGGGATTCAATTTCTTGCAGCGGCCTTAGGCCTGTCCTGAGCCCCGTCGAAGGGGTGATGGAGTATCGTCTGCTCTGGACGGGGCTGTTTCTGTCATTGCGATTGCATGTATCGGCAAGGTTCCCTATACTTCTATTACTCGGTTATCGTGAAGCGTAAATCGTTTGACCCTTCCAAAGCTCGCAAAATGGAGTCCCATCATGACGATACGCGTCGCCGTCGTCGGCACCGGCAAGGTGGCCGATCAGAACTACCTTCCCCACATCGTCAAGAACGATGATGTCGTCCTCAGCTACTACAACCGCACACAGGCCAAGGCCCAGGCCATGGCCGACAAGTACGGCGGCAGCGTTGCCGGGTCAATTGGCGAACTGATGGCCGGCGACCCCGACACCGTGCTCGTTCTGACCATGGAGACCGATCGCTATCAGGCCGCTGATGCCTTGCTGGCCCACAAGCCCAGGCGCGTCTTTTTTGAAAAGCCGCTGGTGGCCATGCGTGGCCAGGCCGATGTCAGCGAGGACGACTTCGCCAAAGGCAAAGAACTGCTTCAGCGCGCCCAGGCTGCCGGAACTGAGACCGCCATGGTCTTCAACTATCGCTTCTTTGAGCAGACACAACGCGCGAAAGCCATCATCACCGAGCGGGACTTGGGGCAACCGGTTCACTTCACCGGTCTGGTCCACTACGCCTGTTGGAGCCACTGCATCGACCTGGTGCTCGACTTCATGGGGCCGGCCGAGGTCATCACAGCCTTGGCCAGCGGACAACCGGGGCCATGCATGGGCAGCGAGAACGTGACAGCCGTGACCGCGGCTGTGCGTATGGCCAACGACGCAACGGGGACCATCGTCGGCACGTGTGGCATTGACTTCAAACTGCCGCTCTACGAGTTGACCTTTGCCTACGAGCATGGCCGCTGCCGCATGCGCGATCTGGACGGATCGATGGAGGTGCTTGACTATCGCAACGGCCTGCATGAGGTCTACGATCTGCCCCGAGATGTCTCGCGCTGGGACCAGTACCGGGCCTCCTTCGGCAGTTCGATCAACGCCTACCTGGATTCGATCCGGGTTGGGGATCCGCCGCCGGTGCCGGGCCTGGCCGGGTTGCAAGAGTTACAGTTTGAGGCCGGGATCAAGCGGTCGATTGCGACGGGCGCGCCGGTGGTGTTGGATGAGGCGTTTCTGTTGGGTTGAGCGCAGCCCTCTTTGCCACAGATTTCCACAGATGAAACAAGGATGGGACACGGATAGGGCGTGGGCATTGTCGGTGCGGCCTGTTGAAGAACGAACAAATCGTCGGGTTCACATGCCCGCCCGACGCCATTACCCAACCCATCGACCAATGTTCAAACGACGGCTTGATCCCGAAAAAAAACACCAAATATTCCGCAGATCGACGCGTTCTCGTAGGGGCACATGGTCGGCGGCGCAAAGACCATCCCAATTGACCAAGGCGACCGCCGCCGCCGCCGATCATGTGCCCGCCCGACGCCATTACCCGACCCATCCGCCAATGTTCAAGCGACGGCATGATCCCCAAAAAACAAAAATTCCGCAGATCGTGCGATTGTAAACCGCACCTGCATCATTGTCGAGTAACAAAAAATGGAGTCAACCTTATGCGCATGGTGAAATTGGAAGGCAACGGCAACATATCCGTGACCGAAGCGTCCGACCCAACACCCGGCCCTGACGAAGTTGTGATCGAAACCGCGGTCTCGGCCCTGTGCGGCAGCGAGTTGCACGGCTATCGCGGACCTGACGGATCAGCCGGCAACGGCGGCCATGAAGCCGCGGGTACGGTCGCCCTGCTGGGCTCCAGTGTGACCACGCTCCACGTAGGTCAACGTGTGGGCTTGAGTGCCATCGCAGGCTGCGGTGTATGCGACGAATGCAAGCAGGGCCGCTACACCTGGTGCCCGGATCGGCGCTTCTACGGCAACATGCACGCCGAGCGCATCCTGATCGCGGCCAACGCCTGCCACCCCCTGCCCGACGATCTCTCCTGGGAAGCAGGCGTGCTGCTGGCGGGCGACGGACTGGGCGTGCCCTACCACACATCCCGCAAGATCGCCGACCCGTCGATCCAGACCGTTGCCATCTTTGGCGTCGGCCCGATTGGCCTGGGCAACACAATGATGCAGAGCTATCTGGGGCGAAGCGTGATCGCAGTCGATATTTCGCCCACAAGGCTTGAACTAGCCCGTGAATTGGGCGCGAACCACGCCATCGATGCCGGTGGCGTCGATCCTGTCCAGGCCATCGCCGATTTAACAGAGGGCCACGGCGCGGATGTCTGCATTGAGGCCGCGGGTCGTCCGCAGACGCTGCTGCACTGCTTTGGCGCCGTGGGTACCGGCGGCACGGTGGTGATGAACGGCGAACAGCCTGCCGTCGAGCTGTCGCCGTCCGAGCATTTTATCCGCCGCGACATCACGGCCGTGGGCTCGTGGTTCTACCACTTCGCCCAGTTCACGCCCATGCTGGCGCTCTATCGAGATGGGTTGCCGGTGGAGAGTCTGATCACCGATCAGTTTTCGTTGGATGAGGCCGATCTGGCGTTTCGGGAATTTGCTGCCGGGCGCACGGGTAAGGTGTTGATCCGATACGATCCATTCGTGTAAACGCTCATGCCGCGGGAATGAATTCCGCGGCTAACAATGAGAAGCGCCCTCAGGCGCTGTGCGGGCGGTAGGGCTTCTGAGAACGTTGGCCCCCATATCCAAGGCATATCGAAACGTGGTAACCGATGCTCAACACAAAGCGCCTGAGGGCGCTTCTCGCTGTTGGGAGCGGAATCCCATTCGACGGAAAGGCGACGAACGCGACCCTTACGTCGCGGGAATAAATTCCGCGGCTAACAATGAGAAGCGCTCGCAGGCGCTGCGCGGGCAATAGGGCTTTCGACTACGTTGGATTGCATTGTCCGAACGATATTCTGAATATCCAAAGCAACTCTTATTCCCCCGGAGGTTGTCATGGCCTATTGGCGATTGTTCTACCATTTTGTGTGGGCGACGAAGGCTCGCCGCCCCCTTATTACACCAGGGATTGAACCCAGTCTCTACCGCTGGCTCTATCACGAAGCCAACAAGTTTCATTGTCCTTTCTGCTACATTGGTGGCCTGGCCGATCATATCCATGTTTTGGCCGCGCTGCGCCCTAGCATTGCACCGGCCGCGTTTGTGAAGCAGTTCAAAGGCAGTTCTTCTCGCTTCATTTCGCTGGAGTATGATCGAGCATTCGAATGGCAAGTAGGATACGGTGTCTTCAGTGTGTCTGATCAACGTCTTGATGCTGTGAAGGCGTATGTACTCAATCAGAGGGCGCATCACGCTGGCAATACGTTGGTTATGGATTGGGAGAAAATCGAGAATTGGAACGTTGGCCCCGAAATTGATGAGTAGACAACATTCACGCCGCGGGAATAAATTCCGCGGCTAACAAAGAGAAGCGCCCTCAGGCGCTGCGCGGGCGGCAGGGCTCTCGAGAACGTTGCCCCCTATATCCGAGGCATATCGAGAGGGGGTAACCTGTGCACAACACAAAGCGCCCCTCAGCCCGCGGGAATAAATTCCGCGGCTAACAATGAGAAGCGCCCTCAGGCGCTGTGCGGGCGGCAGGGCTTTCGAGAACGTTGGCCCCCTATATCCGAGGCATATCGAAACGCGGCAGCCGGTGCTCAACACAAAGCGCCACGCCGCGGGAATAAATTCCGCGGCTAACACTGAAAAGCGCCCTCAGGCGCTGTGCGGGCGGCAGGGCTTTCGAGAACGTTGGCCCCCATACCCGAGGCATACCGAGACGCGGCAACCGGTGCTCAACACAAAGCGCCTGAGGGCGCTTCTCGCTGTTGGGAGCCAAATTCCATTCGATGCGAACCCCCGCCCGAAACATCCCGACCACCGAACCCCATTCGCAACCGAATCGGAGCACAAACCATTTCGAAATCTTCCTGCCGATTTTGGCATTGCCCAATTCTTGTTGTATCCTTCGTCTGCCAACCAATACCACCCAAAATGGAATACCCTATGACAACGCCCATTTTGGAGATGTCACACATCTTCAAACGTTTTGATATGACCCAGGCGCTGGATGATGTTTCCCTCAACCTTTATCCGGGCGAGATCCACGCATTGCTTGGCGAGAACGGCGCCGGCAAGTCCACGCTGATCAAGGTAATGACCGGCGTCTACAAGGCGGATCGGGGCGAGATGCGGCTGGGCGGTGAACCCGTCACTGTTTCCAACGCCATCGATGCCCAGACCTATGGCATCGCCGCCATCTACCAGGAACCCATGATCTTCCCTGATCTCAATGTGGCTGAAAATATCTTTATCAGCCACAAAAATCGGGGCGCCGTAGTTCACTGGAACGATATGTATCGTGAGGCTGAGGAAATTCTGGCCACGCTCGATATCAACCTGGATGTGCGCAGCCAGGCCCGGGGGCTGACGTTGGCTTCACAGCAGGCCGTCGAGATCGCCAAGGCCATCTCGCTCAATGTGCGTGTCTTGATCATGGACGAACCCACTGCTTCGCTTTCGGCCCATGAGGTCGACCAACTCTTCCTGCTGGCCGATAATTTGCGTAAGCAGGGCGTGGCCTTGCTCTTCATCAGTCATCGCCTCGAAGAGGTCTTTCAACACTGTGACCGGATCACCGTTCTGCGCGATGGCCAGTTCATTTCGACGGGGCCGGTGGCCGACTACACAACTGAGAGCGCTATCGCCGACATGGTCGGTCGCAAGGTGGATGATTTCTTTGCCCGCGGCGAACATGTTCAAGGTGATCTGCTGTTGTCGGTGCGAGGGCTGGCCAAGGAGGGCGCCTTCTCCGGCGTCAACTTTGATGTCCATCGTGGCGAGGTGCTGGGCTTTGCCGGGCTGGTCGGCGCAGGACGGACCGATGTGGGGCTGTCGATTTTCGGGATTGAGCCTGCCGATGAGGGCGAGATCGAGCTGGAGGGCAAGTCAGTCCGCATCACGTCGCCCCAGCAGGCAGTCAATTTGCAGATCGCATATGCCCCTGAAGATCGTCGGCAATTGGGTTTGACGATGCCAATGTCCATTGCCACAAACATCACGCTGCCCATGCTGCGCCAATATCTTTCACGCCTCGGGTTAGTGCGCAAGAATGAAGAGAATCAAACGGCCGAGGATTTCCAGCAACAGCTGAATATTCGGGCGCCTTCTGTCCAGGTCGAGGCTGCCAAGCTTTCGGGCGGCAATCAGCAGAAGGTGATGCTGGCCAAGTGGCTCAACACACGACCCAAGCTGCTGATCCTGGATGAGCCGACACGCGGCATCGATGTGGGGGCCAAAGCCGAGGTCCACCGCATGATCGGTGATCTGGCCGCCGATGGCATTGCCATCATCCTGATCTCCTCGGATCTGCCCGAGGTGTTGGCCATGAGTGATCGCATTCTGGTCATGCGTGAAGGCAAGCAGATGGCCATTTTCGACCGCTCCGAAGCCAGCCAAGAGGTGGTACTAACTGCGGCCATGGGCCAGAGCCAGAGCACAGAGCCGGTGAGCACAGAACAGCTACCATCTGAGCAGGTGAGCGCATGAGTTGGTTCTATCGCAAGTTTCGCCCGGAGCAGGTTCGTGAACTCATCCTGTTGCTGTTGATTCTGATGGCCATGCTCTTTTTTGGCACGCAGATCGATAATTATTTTTCGGCACGGTTTTTCAATCGTATCGCCACCAGCTCGGCCATCATTGCCGTCGTGGCCGTCGGTCAGACGCTGGTGGTGCTGACCCGCAACATTGATCTCTCGGTTGGCTCCATTGTCGGTTTCACTGCCTACGTTGTGGGAACGCAGTTGGCCAACCACAACGAGATGTGGCCACTGGCTGCGGTGCTGTTGGCCATCGGCGTCGGCGCTGCAATGGGTGCTGTCAATGGACTGCTGGTTGCCTATGGCCGGGTACCGGCCATTATCACGACGCTGGGCACATTGGCCATCTATCGCACACTGCTGGTCGAGATCTCCGGCGCAAAGACCGTCACTACCCAATCACTACCCCAGTGGTTGGTCGATCTGCCTCGCTTCGATGTCTTCACCATTGGCGAACTGGATGTCCGCCTGTTGGTGGTTGTCGCCGTGGTCGTGGTGGTGCTGTTCCAACTGATACTCATGTATTTCCCCTGGGGACGGCGGCTCTACGCCATCGGCTCCAACCCGGAAGCCGCTGACTTTGTCGGCCTGCCCGTGAAGTGGACGGTCTTCTCGGCCTTCGTGCTCTGTGGCGCGCTGGCCGGCTTGGCCGGTTTCATGTTCCTGGCCCGCTTCGGGAACATCACTGTGGTCGCCGGACTGGGTCTTGAATTGCAGTCGGTGGCTGCAGTTGTCGTCGGCGGCGTCAATATCTTTGGTGGCTCCGGTACGGTCGTCGGCGCCATGCTCGGAGCGATTCTCATCGACCTGTTGGAACAGAGCTTGATCCGCTGGCTAGAGATCAGTGAATTCTGGCGTGATGCCATTCTTGGCCTGTTGATTCTCTTTGCCGTCGCCATTGATGCGGTCGTGCTCAACCGGCTGCGTGCCCACTGGGCTAGACGGTTACAACAGCAACAAGAGAGTGATCGCAGCAGTCTGGAAGAGGAGGCGCAACATGCAGCGTAGCCTGCGCTGGCTCAAGAGTTGGGAAGGGCTTCTGCTCATCCTGTTGCTGATGTCGATTGTGGCCAACATGTTGATGACGCCCTACTATCTGAGCGTCAACAACATCATCAACCTCTTCATGCTCTCCATCGAGAAGATCATTGTGGCGCTTGTGATGACGTTGGTCATCATCAACGCTGAGATCGATCTGTCGGTGGCATCGATCATGGGATTGGCGGCCTGCATCCTGGCCTTTCTCTGGGAACTGGGCATGCCAATGGGCGTCGGCATTGTCGTCGGGTTGCTGGCGGGCGCAGCGGCAGGGGCCTTCAACGGTTTCTGGATCGCACGCGTGGGCCTGCCCTCGCTGGCCGTCACATTGGCCGGGCTGATCGGCTTTCGTGGTCTGGCGCGCATTTTGCTGGAGGATCATTCCATCGGCGACTTTCCCGAGTGGTTCGACCGCCTGGGGCAGGAACCGCTCATCGGTCCGTTTCCCCTAGCTATGATCCTCTTTGTGGCGCTATTCATCATTACGTTGATCGTGCTACAATACTCGGGCTTTGGCCGCCACACCTACGTAATCGGCAACAACAAAGATGTGGCAAGCTATTCGGGCGTCAAGGTCGAGCGGGTCAAGTTCATCATCTTCACCGCATCCGGCTTCATGGCTGCGTTGGCTGGCATCCTCTTCGCAGCTAGATTGGGGGCCGTGCGCGGAGACTTGGCACTTGGGTTTGAACTGGATATCATTACCATGGTCCTGCTCGGCGGCGTGAGTATTTTCGGTGGCAGTGGTTCGTTGATCGGCGTTGGTCTCTCGATTCTGTTGATCCTCAATTTGCGCAACGGCATGGCCCTCTCCAACATCAGCGGCCATATCCAGACCGGTGTCATCGGTATGTTGTTGATTCTATCGGTCCTGGTACCCAATCTGGCACAGCTTGTGCAGGACCAGTGGACGCAGAGGAAACTCGCTCAGGCAATTCCCGTCACGGAGTCGGAGGACGCCACGTAACTCGTTTTTAAAGGGACGCGGGTGGCACGGATTCAGCAGATTTCTACTGATCTTTAGAAATGAGTCCGTCGTTATCCGTTGCATTTGTGTTCTCCGCGTCCCATCACTTTTTTACTGAACATAGGAGGAGAAAGATGACCAAGTATCTGAAAATTGTCGGTCTGTTGCTGGTGATGGTGATGGCGCTGGCCGCCTGTGCACCGTCGGCGGCGCCGGCCCCCGAAGCCGCAGAGCCTGCTGCCGAAGCGACTGAAGCGCCGGCAGAGGAAGAAGCTGCGGCCGAAGCGACCGAGGCCCCGGCGGAAGAAGAAGCCGCTGAAGCAAGTGAGGAAATGGCCGATGACGGTGAAGGCATCGACATGGTGCTGTTGCCCAAGTTCCTGGGCATCCTGGTCTTTGACCAGGCCCACACAGGCGCCATGGAAGCCCATGAAGAATTGGGCAACACCGGCACCCTCGAATTCCTTGGGCCCACACCCGAGAACAGTGTGGCAGGCCAGATTGAGATCGTCACCACTGCGGCCACCCAAGGCGTGGACGCCATCATGATCTCTAACAACGCCGGCGACCAGATCGGCCCTGTGGCCCAGGATGCCCGAGATTCCGGCATGACTGTCGTCACCTGGGACTCGCCGATTCCGTCGAGCGAGGGTGAAGATCTCTTCATCGCCCAGGTCGATTTCGATGAAACCGGTACAGTCATGGCTGACATGGCCCTGAGCATCATGGGTGAAGAGGGCGGCCAGTTCGCCGTGCTTTCAGCCTCGCCTGATGCTGCCAATCAGAACGCCTGGATCGAGTCCATGATAGAGGCGCTGACAGACGAGAAATATGCCGCACTCGAGTTGGTCGACACCGTCTACGGTAACGACCAGTCCGAGGACTCTTACAACCAGGCTCTGGCACTGACCGACAAGTATCCGGACCTCAAGCTGATCATGGCCCCGACGACGGTAGGTATCGCCTCTGCAGCCAAGGCCATGCAGGATGAAGAACTGTGTGAAGATGTCAAGGTTTCCGGTCTGGGCTTGCCCGCGGAGATGGTCTCCTACACGCTCAACGGCTGCGCACCTGAGTTCGCACTGTGGAGCTTCGTGGACCTGGGCTATCTGACCTATCACGCTGCCTATGCCCTGGCCACCGGCCAGATCACGGCAGAGGCTGGTCAGAGCTTCGACGCCGGCCGCATGGGCTCCTTCACGATTGAAGAAGACCCCACACGCGACGCTGGTCTGCGCGTGCTCATGGGGCCGTTCACGATTTACAACGCTGAGAATGTTGAAGCTGCTGCGAACTAGAACCGTCTAGCTTCGATCATACGTACAGTATGTGATGTAGGGACAGGTCTCAGACCTGTCCCTACATTTGTCATCGACCTAGAAAGATCACCACCATGTCCGAATCGATCGTTGACATCAGCCGCGATTTCTTCTTGGAGATCGTCAAGCCGATTCTGTTTGAACATTTCCCGGACGAATTGGCCCAAGGCGCCATCGGCATCTTTGGCCACGGTTCGGAAGCGTTGCGACTGGATGACGAATACTCCAGCGATCACCATTGGGGCTTGCGCATTGATGCGCTCTTTCCCCATGACGTCTATCTTGCCCGTGGAGACGAGATGCGCGATGTCGTTTCGTCGCTGCTGCCGTCGAGCTATGCCGGTCACTCGCTGCGCGAAGCCCATGTGGCTGGAGCCGGCCTGGCGCCGGAAAGTCTGCGTGATTTTCTCCTGCGCACTATCGGCATCGACCATTCGCCCGCAACCGATCTTGAGTGGCTTGGCATCCCCGAGGAAGACATCACCCATGTCATCAATGGCGAGGTCTGGCACGATCCGACCGGCGAGTTTACGCAGATCCGCGCCGCATTTGACGACTACTATCCTGAGCCGGTTCGTCTGCGACGCATTGCCCACTGGTGCCGATATATTTCCGGCATGGGCGCGTATGCGCTCAAGCGCGCCATCCTGCGTGACAATGACTATTACGCCAACGTCACCTTTACTCGCGCCATTCGTCTGACCATGCAGTTGGCCTTTCTGCTGGAGAAGACCTACTTCCCTTACGACAAGTGGACCTACGCCTACTTCGTGCAGTTGCCACGCCTGGCCGGGCCAATGAAGCCGCTGGTTGATGAAGCAGTTAAGTTGTCAACCGGCTGGGAACGCAAGCTTGAGTTGTTGCACGAACTGTCCGACATCCTGGACCATTTTCTGGTTGTCGATGGCATCATCGCACCGCACGCCCAATTTTCGCCCTCGCCTACCTCCGGCTATCGTGTGCTTGAGCATGCCTATGCCGAAATCATCCAGAGTCTTCCCGACGAACTCAAGGGTGCCGTTCCCATCTGGGACCAGATTCCTTTCGAATCGTTCCACAGCAGATTCGTAGATAGTATCCTGCTAGACACCTGGGATGAAATGCTGCAACTGAAGGACGATGGAAGCGATGGAGGGTAATCTTGGACGGTAGCCTCCATGCGCTGTACGGAGAATTTGCATCGTGGTGGCCGCTGCTTTCGAAACCGGAAGACTATGTCGAGGAAGCAGAATTTTTCCGGTCCGTGCTACAGGACGCCGGCATGCCATCGCGGGGGACGCTGCTGGAGTTGGGTAGTGGCGGTGGCAACAGCGCATCGTTTCTGAAAACGCACTTTCAGATGACGCTGGTCGACCTATCGCCGGCAATGCTCGATGTCAGTAGGCAATTGAATCCTGAATGCGAACACAGGGTCGGCGATATGCGCACTGTCCGGCTCAATCGGCTATTCGATGCCGTCTTTGTGCATGATGCCGTCATGTACATGGCCACAAGGGACGCACTCCGCAGTGCGATGGAGACCGCCTACGACCATTGCAGGCCCGGCGGTGTTGCGCTCTTCGTGCCGGACTGCGTGCGTGAGACCTTTTCGCCGTCGACACAACACGGCGGTCACGATGGCAATGGGCGCGCACTGCGCTACCTGGAATGGACATATGCCTCAGAGACCGATGATTCGTCGTACCGGGTATCGTTTGCTTATCTTATGCGCGATCAGGATCAGCCGGTTCGGATGCAGGCGGAGGAACATGTGATTGGCCTGTTCGGGCGTGACGAATGGCGCCAATTACTGGAAGCGGTCGGCTTTGAAGTTGAAGTCGTTATCGATCCCTATGAGCGTGACGTATTCCTTGGACGAAAGACTGTATAGGCGAATTCAAGAAATCGCGATCCACGAAGACCACAAAGAGACACGAAGAAAGCTGATCTTTGTGTAAATTCGTGACCTTTCGTGGATAAATATCTAACTGCATTGGCCTAAGAGTGCAACACTTTAGAATTGGATGTCTGGAACTCAAATGAATGGAAAAGAACGGGTCCTCGCGACCATCAACAGAGAACCGACTGATCGCACGCCGCTCGACTGTATGCTCTATCAGAAACAATTCGTAGAGATGTTGGCCGCCGAATATGGCCCGCGAGAGCAGTTTCTCGATGAGTTCAACATCGATATTTTCGCCGGCTTTGTCCCGTATCCCAATCAATTTGATCGGCAGTTCCGCGCCGACGAACTGGCTGACATTCCACTCGAAGATCCACGTTCTGACAGATGGGTCGGCTTCTCCGACTGGAACTATGACTTTGCCGGCGTCAATGTCATCGAGGCGGTTGAACAACATGGCGATAAGCGCATGGTACGCGCTCATCTTTGGGGCATGGTCGAAGGGACCAGCACCTTCATGGGCATTGAGAAATGCTGGACCGCTCTGGGCGAATATCCCGACGAGATGATGGCCTGGTTTGACCGCTATGCCGATTGGCTCTGTGGGCTGATGGACCGCTGCGCTGAGGTTGGTGTAGACATGTTCACGCTCTCCGACGACTGGGGCAGCAATAAGACCATGCTCTTCTCGCCGCGCATGTGGCGGCGCGAGGTCCGGCCCTACACAGAGCGCGTGGTCCAGTATGCCAACAGCCTGGGCAAGCCGGTCATGCTCCACAGCGACGGCTACATCATGCAGATCATGGACGACATCGTCGAGATGGGTTACTCAATGCTGCATCCCATCCAGGAAAGCTCGGGCATGGATCCGCAGACGGTGAAGGAAGCCTATGGCGACAAGCTGACCCTCTACGGTTCGTTGGATGTGGTCGACGGCCTGCGCAAGTTCGAGGGCGACGTGCTCGACGAATATATTCGCAAGCGTTTCGGCATCTACGCACCCGGCGGCGGCTTCATCTTTTGCACCGGCCACTTCGTCATGCCCGATGTGCCGCCGGCGCGGCTGATTCAGGCCTACACGCTGGCCAATGAATTGGCAGTGCAGTATGGATCAACGGATTATGTCACAGATTGACACAGTTGTCTTGGATGATCACAGATAGGGCGATAGCTGTATTCGTTGAAGCAGGGCTCACCTAAGGCAGTTCCAGAGAAATGGATGCCCCAGCGCAAGTCCCCGGACTAAACTGAGATCAATTTGAAACCTACGGTTCGGTAATGCGACCTTTGGATCGAAAAGACACTCTGTCATTCCGAACGGAGTGAGGAATCTTGAGATCGGTGGCGTCAAGATTCCTCATTCCGTTAGCGCTTTGCGCCGATGTCGTGAACGGATGACATGCATTGCTGCTTCTGGAAAACCTGCTCTCGAACCGTAGTTTTCAATCTGACATGAGTATAGACTTGAACCGGGCCATGCCGGGGACTTTGGGAGAATCACTTCCTTAGATTGGTCTAATGCGCCATCTCTGCTTATCACTTTTTCATCGGTGTGAATCTGTGGCAAGAAATGAAAGACACTTATCTCCACAACAATGAGGCCTACCCACACACTTAAAGCGCCGGCCCTCTGGATCGGCTCCGATCACGCCTTTGATCTGCATGAGGTCTATCTCTGCTTTCGCTCGCCGGTTTTCGATCGCCCTCAAGCAGCCGACATTGAGCTATTCATCACGGCCGACAGCCGCTACAAACTTTGGATCAACGGTGAATACGTTACCCGCGGCCCCGCGCGTTGTTGGCCCAACCACCAGGCTGTTGACCGCATCGACATTGCGCCCCTTTTACGCGATACGGGCAACGTGATCGCTGTACAGGTCTACCAGCCCGGCTATTCCCATTTCTCGTATGTCCATCGAGGGGCTGCCGGCATTTTGGCATGGCTGGTTGCCGACGATAACCCGTTCCTCATCACAGACGCAGAGTGGCGAACACGCCGAGACCAATCGTACAGATCTTTGGTTGATCGTGTCTCTATCTACGGAAGCGGCGTAGAGGAACGCGACCTGCACCGAGCCGAAGCATGGCAACAGCCGGCCTACGACGACGGCTATTGGGCACGATCACTCATTGTTTCTCCGTCTACCGGCGGATTTTGGACCGGGTTGCATGAACGCGCCGTGCCTACGCCTGCCGAACGAGACCATGATATGCGGCTGGTAGAAATGCGTCGCGGCCCGACTGACGCCCAGCGTGATATACACCAACGGCTGAAAACCGGTTGGTATGCAAGTAGTCGCGAGGCTCAGATCGTCAATGCAGATTTTTGGATTATCCTCAATCTGAGCGCAAATGAGTCCGCCTATCTGCTCTACGATCTGGGCCGAAACTACACCTGCCAGGGTTGGGTTGAAGTGGAGGGGGCCTCTGGAGAGGAAGAGTTGCTTGTCAGCTACGCAGAGAAGTTCCGGGACGGCGATCTCGTCATTTCGGATCCGCAGACCTACTGTCGTGTGCGTCTGACCGATCGTTTCCGTCTTCGTCCCGGAAACCAGACTGCACAGGGATTCACCATGCGCGGCGGGCGCTATCTCCTCGTCCAGGTGGTCGGTCCAACCGGCCACAGGCTGCGCTTTCGGCCCCATGTGACTGTGGCTGAATATCCGCTGGAGGTCACGCGGCCGCTCGAATGCACGGACCCCGTCCTAAACGACGTGGTCTCAATCTGCGAAACGACGTTGCGCGCTTGCATGCAGGAGACCTTTGTCGATTGTTGCTGGCGAGAGAGTTCTCAGTGGCTGGGCGATACGCTGCCTCAAGCACTACTTTTGGCTTCCATGAACGATGACGTTCGCCCGCTGCGTCAGGCGTTGGTGATGGCAGCCCAGGGCGCCTACCCGGACGGTGTGCTGCCCAGCATTCTGCCGGGCGAGGTCCACGCCTACGCCGTGGTCGACTACAATTTTTCCTGGGTGGAGATGCTACGTGTCTACTGGGATCTAACAGGGGATCGAGATTTTCTGTTGTCACTCTGGTCGACGCTGGACCGTCTGCTGGACCGTTTCCACGCTGACTTGAGTGACGACGGCCTGATTCGTAGCCAGCCTGGGCGTCGACTCTTCCTCGACTGGGCTCCGCTCTCGCGCAGCGAACCGAGTGCGCTCTACAACTTTCGTTACCTGTTGGCCCTGCAAATTGCGTCCTCGTTGGCCGATACGTTGGGGATCGAGTCCAAAGTTGCAGTGGAATGGAGAAAACGGGCTACTGGCCTGGCCACAGCGCTGCGAGCACACTTCCTCGTTGACGGCGCCTGGTACGATGACCTAGAGCGGACCACATTCTCACAGCACTGCGCTGCTTTCGCTTTGCTTACCGGCTGCGCTGACATTGACACGCTTCCGGCACTGCTGGATGCCTTGGCGACCCGCTCCCTCGATCCGGACGATGATCCCGCTCCGGGCAAAATGGTGTTGGCCAGCCCCTTCATGCATCACTACATCTTCGAGGCATTGCGGAAACACGGCAGGGAGCAGGCAGTTCTAGACATCATCCGCCTGCGCTGGGGGCGTTGGGTCGAAGATGGTTCGCCGACGACCTGGGAGAACTGGAACGTCGACTTTCCCGATGGCTCGATCTGCCATGCCTTCTCGGCACATCCCCGCTATCGACTGGCGCAGATCTTCGGCAAGGCATAACATGCCATTTCATTGACCGAACAACTGAAAGCCTTGTTCTCTGAAATGCTTGTCAAACGCGAAGACCGAATGAACACTCAGTCCTCGACAGAGTTCGAAACTGGTACAGTCAACCAAGCTCAATTGACGTCGATTCGCCGTAAGCAACGCGGCGAAGGCTGCATTGTGGATTGCTTGATCGACCCAAACGACTTCAGTCAGTGCAAGCAATATTTCCTGGAAATCAGCGACTGCTGTCACCCCCAGCCGCCTCTGAACTAGGGCAACACTCTCCGTTACCACATAGTTGCTTGTGATTAGGACTGTGCCTTCCACAAGTAGGTTTCGCCATATGTGACGAGCGGTTTCGTTGTTTTCCTCGTCTACGTCAAGTAAGCTGTAGTATGCCGACGTGTCGACAAATACAGTCATTCCCCGACCTCCGCATAGATGTCGGTCAGATATTTGTCATGATTCACGCCGACATCAGGCAAACCAGAACTGTATTTGCCAATGACTGCAAACGATCTGCGTATCAATTCTTCTCGATCAGGCTGCTTATGGCCCTGAGTATATTGGTCGACACTTCGTCGAATCAGCTCGGCAACTGACACACCTTCATCTGACGCCATTGCCTTGAGTCGCTTTGACTGTTCATCTGTTAGCTGTATCTGTGTACGAATCATAAGTCACCTCAATCAATGAATCTCGACAGTGTGTAATCACTTTTGATAAAACGATAACACATCTCAATCTACTTGACAAGGGGGTAAACAAAGCCGCATCCTCATGATTGCCGCGCAAAAAGGCTCACCTTGTCACCCCCTCACCCTGTCACCTCTTCACCTTACGGCCGCACAGGTGTCCCGTCCGGCAGACGCGTCTGCGTCCACTGCTCGATGATATCGCCGCAGGGGTACTCGGCGGCCAGCTTCTCGTCGATGTCGATGCCCAGACCGGGCTTGTCGTTGGCATAGAGATAGCCGTTGCGGATCTCAGGCAGGCCGGGGAACATGGCGTAGTCCAACTCCGATGGACGGTACCATTCCTGGATGCCAAAGTTCGGCGCCCACAGATCCATGTGCAGGTTGGCCGCGTGTCCCACCGGCGACGTGTCTCCCGGGCCGTGCCAGGCGGTGCGCACGCCGTACATGTTGGCAAAGGTCGCTACCTCACGAGCGGGCGTGATGCCGCCCATCTGGCTCACATGCATGCGGATGAAGTCGATGAGGCGTTCTTCAATCAGCGGCTTCCACTCCAGCGGATGGTTGAAGAGTTCGCCCATGGCCAGCGGTGTGGCGCATTGCTCACGGATGCGAGCGAACCAGGCGTTGTCCTCGGGCGCCAGCGCGTCCTCTAGAAAGAAGAGCTTCAGCGGCTCCACATCCTTGGCAAACTGCACGGCGTCAATGGGCGTGAGCCGCTCGTGGATGTCGTGCAGCAGTTCAACCTCAGGGCCGACCTCGGCACGCACATACTCCATCATATTCAACATGTTGCGACAGTAGGCACGCGGGTCGAAGTAGGCGCCGTCCGGTGCGTTCTCGGGCTTGACCATGGTGTCGACCTTGCCGCCGTAGCCGCCCAACTGCACACGCACATAGCGGAAGCCGTCGGCTACGTAGGCTTTGACTTGCTCGGCCACTGCCTGGGGCGTGAGCCCGTTGGCGTGGACATAGACGTGCGCGCCCTCACGACACTTGCCGCCGAGCAGTTGGTAGACGGGCATGTTGGCCTGCTTGCCCTTGATGTCCCAGAGCGCCTCGTCAATGCCGGAGATGGCGTTGTTGAGTACTGGACCATTGCGCCAGTAGCCGTGCACCATCATCATACGGAAGAGTTCCTCGATGCGCGAGACATCGCGGCCGATGAGAAAGGGCTTCAGATGACGCTCGATGGCGGCTTCGACAGCGAAGATGCGCTGGGTGAAGGTGGCGCAGCCCAGACCGTAGAGCCCCGGCTCGGATGTGATCACCTTGACAATGCCGAGGCGTGAACTGCCCGGCTGGGTGAGAATGATCTGAATATCTTTGATCGTTACGGTTGAACTCATGATCTGTTTCCTGTTGGATGTTAATTGATCATTGATGGCTTATTGTGGCACTTAAGTAGAAGTCTGTAAGTCGTTACAAAAAGTGCCGGGGACTTCCCGATGCTGAAAGCTCAAAATTAGGGTCAACTCACTCGCTTTGTTGCCAAAGTCCCCGGCACTTTTGCGCACAATTGGCAGATGCATACTTAAGCGTTGACCTGTCTCAAGGGCGTGCCAGTGGATTTCCGTACTCGATAAAACGTCGCCACGCCCAGGTTGGTCCGTCGCCGACGGAGTGAAACAACCTGCCCGCTGTATTGTTTGCGGATTCGCTACGAACAGCAATGGTCAGCCGATTGGCGCCGCCATGCAGATCGAGATCAGCCGCTGCCGGGCCGGGGCGATGGATGGCCGGCACCTGGTACGAGCCGTCGTGGTGCAGGCAGAGTTTGCCGTTGACCCAGAGCCAGGTCTCGCCTGGGCTTTGAACGACCAGTCGCACGGGGAAAGGCAAGCCCTTGTTCATCGGCGCTTTGACCAATGTCTGGAAGAGCTGGATATTGTCGTCGCCGGAGAGGGGTTCCAGGTCGATGAAGTGGGACGTCGCTTCCAGCAAGTGAGCATCGGTGGGTATCCCTGGTTCGTCCTCACTGTCCAGCGCGTCTAGCGACCAGTGCGCCCAGGGAATCGCCATCAACAGGCCTGCGTCGTAGTACATAGGCAGGCCGTCGACTTCGCACATAATCGAGAGGCGAGACGTGTCGGGCCGCCACGTTTGCTCGGTCGCCATGGCCGGGAATGCTACGATTCTTGACTGGTTTGGCTCCAGCGGTTCGACTGCTCCAGCGTCTCCTCCGTCGAGCGTCCAGCCTTCCGGCGCACGTAGATTTATGCCGACTGCGTGAGGGTCCGACGTCATGTTTTTGATCTCCAACGTCAGCGGACGTGGCAGATCGGGCGAGAAGCGCACCTCGGGCGGATAGGTCAGCGTCACTGAGAGCGGATAGTCGGCCAACACGCTGATCGAGTCAATCAGTGGGCGACGACGCAACTCAGCGGCGGCAGCCGGGGACATGCGTTGAGGAACGGGATGCGCCACGGCTGGCGCATCGACCAGCTGAACGTGCGAACCGTAGTAGGCCATTACCTGCTGTGCCAGATCAGCCGTTTGGGCCATGAGGCCGTCCAAGGTCTCTGCGTGCACCATGCCCGCCATGCTGGAGCTGAGCACCAACTGGCGACCGATGGGCGCCAGCCAGTCTTCGCCGATGGAATCCGGCTCGATCAGTCCGAGGATGGCCCCCAAGCTGGCCCCGGTGCAGTCAGTGTCATATTCGCAGTTGACCGAGGCCAAGATCGAACGCCCGAAATCTTCCTCGCCCGCCAACCAGCCCAGTGCGATAATGGCCAGGTTCATAGGCACATCGGTGAAGTTCTGGTTGCCGTGGGTCTCCTCAAGGCGGGCCAGCACGGCGCTACGGTCGCCCAGCTCACGCCAGGCTACCACCGCCAGCCGGATTGCCTGTGCCACTTCACAATCCTCTGGAACGGCAGCCAGGCCCTGTTCGATCAGCGTATCAGGATCCGACTCAACAAAGGCCATGCTCTGGACCACGGCCAAGAAGATGGCGGCATAGAGTCCCTCGCCGGTGTGGTCGCATGAAGCGTCTTGCCAGGCCAGATAGGCGGCCAGGTCAGGGTCGCCGGGGGCCAGACAGGCCCACAGTTCGGTACGGATGGCCGCACCCATGCCCCGTGTGAAGCCGTTGTCATAGCTGCCGGTCAATGGTGGTCTCAGGCCCAGCTCCAGATTGCGCCGGCAGACGCCGTACTCATCGGGCCACATGTGGATATTATCAAGCCAGCCACGGGCCAGCAGCGTGTTGGTGATGGGCAGGCCGGCCTCTCGGATGCGTTGCAGCCACACGACTTGCAGGTCGAGATCGTCATTGGGGATCATCTCGTCGGGCACTGGTTCGTAGAAGGTCAGCTCGTGGGGAATTGGCTTGCCCTCCCACGGCTGGCCCAGCGTGCCGCCGACGGCCTTGCCCAGCCAACAGCCGAGCACCTTGCGGCAGTACTCATCATACGGTATTTGGATCATGTCGTGGATTCCGTCCAGTTGGAGAGGCAGAAAGTGAACAAAAAAAGGGCCAGGCTTCCGCGCAGAGCCTGGCCCCAAGTGGTCGTTATGCAGTTTCCATCACGTCATCGAGTAGTTCCAGATCGGCCAGCTTGGCAACGGTTGGCACGCCGTGTGCGTCCCAGCCAACCATGGAATAGTAGACTTGCAGAGAGTCGG
This sequence comes from uncultured Chloroflexia bacterium, assembly GCA_963765875.1. Lineage (GTDB taxonomy): Bacteria > Chloroflexota > Anaerolineae > Caldilineales > Caldilineaceae > JAWKOK01. The sequence goes on along the minus strand of CAVXYK010000024.1, from coordinate 8,879 downwards.
CTAGTTCGCCACGATCAATGGCGACGCCTTCGAGCTTGCCGTTCTTCAGGCCTTCGAAGAGTCGCGGCGGCAGCGTGTCGTCTTCCATGCTGAAGCCCTCGCGGTTGTTGTAGATACGTGCCAGCGTATTGGCCCGTTCACCTACCTTGAGCAACTCGAAAATGCTCATGTTCCAACCGGTGGCCGCGTTGATGTAGTCGCGCAGCTCCTCCAACTTGAGCGCTCCGATGGGCATGCCCACAAAGTCACACATGCCGACGCTGTTGTAGAGGCTCCAGACTTGCTGAGCGACCACGAAAGCATGCACCTTCCGCGGTCCGAGATCCATGCGATCGACCGGCTCCAGCATACCCAGCGTCTCGAACCCTTCATCAAAGGTGCCGAAGGCTTCGAACGACGGATCGTGGATAGCCTCCATGTGATCTGCGCCGGTGGGTGAGATGGCGTAGCCCAGGCCGACGCCGACCTTGCCGCGTGGCTCATGCATGGGCAGTTCCTGGCCCTTGACGTGGTTGGCGTAGGCTTCAGTGCCCTGGCCCAGCTTCTCGGCGGCAATCTTGACGCCGTCGGCCAGCAAGTCGCCTAGCCCCTCACGCTTGCCGATCTTGTGGATCATGGCCAGCATGGCATCGGCGTTGCCGAAAGTCAGGTCGATGCCATCGGTATCTTCCTTGGTCAGGACGCCGTTCTCGTAGGCTTCCATGGCAAAGGCAATGGCTACGCCGGCCGAGATGCCGTCCATCACATACTTGTTGACCCATTGCGAGCCCTCGGCCACGGCAGCCAGATCGCCGACGCCGCAGCAGGAACCCAGCGCGCCGATGATCTCGTATTCCATGCCGCCATATTTGGCAGAGACGCCCCGTTCTTCGACCTCGACCTCGCGCTTACAGGCCACGCCACATGAGTAGCAGGTGCCACGATTGACGAGGATAGTGTTGGCCATGGTCTGGCCGGTGATGTTTTGCGCTTCCTCAAACGAGCCGTCCCGGAAATTGCGCGTGGGCAGAATGCCGTCCAGGTCCAGCCCGCCGACGCCGCCGGCCGTGCCGAACTGGTGCATGCCGTCGGCTTCTTGATCGTAGTTATCACGCCACCATTGAAGCACTTGTTTTGCATCCTCAGGCGCTTCGGGGCGGATGCGCTCGCGTCCGCGCACGACGATGGCCTTGAGCTTCTTGCTGCCCATCACCGCACCCAGACCGGCTCGACCGTGGAAGTGACGTAGCTCGTTGACGATAGCCGCGTAGAGCACCAGGTTCTCGCCGCTGACGCCTGTCTGCAATACACGGGCGCGCTTGTCGCCAAGATCCTCGATGATGCTGTCCTGCACCTCGCCTGCCAACTTGCCCCAATACTTGGTGGCGTCGCGGATCTCGCAAACACCGTCGGAGACGTAGAGATAGACCGGCGTTTCAGATTGGCCATGGACGATGACGCCGTCAAACCCGGTTCGTTTCAGCTCGGGACCCCAGTAGCCGCCGGCCTCGGCCTCGCCAAAGCCGCCGGTCAGGGGCGATTTGCCGGCCACAGTATAGCGGTTGCAGCCTGAGAGCGGCAGACCGTTGGTGACGCTGGTCATGATGATCAGGTTATTCTCCGGCCCCAGCGGCTCGGCCCCGACCGGGATGTCGCGCAGCATGAAATAGCTGGCCATGGCGCTGCCGCCCAGATACTTGCGATAGATAAGTTCACTTGGTTCTTCGACCCACGTGCGACCTTCGGTCAGGTCGACATGCAGGATCTTGCCGTTGTATGCAGCAGGCATTGTGGTTTCTCCTCGAATAACTGAACGGAAATGTCACTGAACGGAAATGTCACTGAACGCATGCAAATGTCACTGAACGGAAATGTCACAGTGTTCAACGTCTTCCCGCTTTGCAGGAACGTCTACATATCAAAGCCGGGACTTGCCAAAACCGGAGGAAGGGTGCAACTGGAACTCTAGACGGTCGGATCTGTACTGCTTTGCAGCCGGCAATCAACCAAGGGTTTTCAAGCCGACTGTGAAGTTTCGCTACGCACAGTTTACCGCAGAAACGAGATCTCAAAAAGAACCGGTGAAATCAGCTAATGTAATTCAGAGAAATACTGATCCATGAGGGTGCACTGAAAGGACACGAAGCAGTGCGCCCTGCGTGAGAGTTCGTGTTTCTTCGTATACAACCATTTTTCCATATTGGTCTGAGGTTCGGGAAGGCCTGGATAGGATGGCACACCATCCTATTCGGCCGTTCCAGAGAAGAAGATCCGCCCGGGGCTTTTGGAAGATTCATTTGGGTGTGTGCAAAACGAGTTGAACGAGCACCTGTAGGGACGAGGCATTCCCCGCAGCCCCATCGTTTACGGTTACTGATTCGACCTTCGAGACCTTTACTACCAATTGGAAAGATTCTAGGAATGCCTTGTCCGCTTACCCAAGACCTCGTGCAATACCAAGTATGGACAAGGCATTCCTAGACCCGTATTAGCAACGGGTCGATGCATAGCTATTGGGAATCGATTTGTCAGAGGCCGGCTAGACAGGGAATGCCATGTCCCTACACGTCTCAACTTGTTTTGTTTGCGCAGCAGGCGCTTTTCGCCAACACACCTGAATCATTTCCTTGGATTGGCCTCATCTGGACTTGCGACTATCCAAAAATGTAGAGATGCGCTTCTGAGTATCTGTACTGGAAAGAAGCTCATGTGAGGCTTCTGCCTCGGCTGCGCCACTCTCTTCCTGTGTCATCTGCGCGCCGGCATTGACCAGGAGCTTCATGTGGCCGATGGCGGACGCGCTCAGCGGTCGCATCTCCTCAAATAGTTGGTCCAGATAGGCGTCGACTGCCTCTTTGTCACCGACGAAGTTGATCAACCCGTAGCCAAGCGCCGTCTCTGCGCTGATGGCACGCCCGGTGAAGAAGAGTTCCTTGGCCTTGGCTACGCCGACTCTTTGGGGCAATCGAGCCGTTCCACCCCAACCGGCCACCAGCCCAAGATTGGCCTCCGGCTGGCCGAATCTCGAGCCCTCGGACGCCACGATCAGATCGCAGGCCATGGCCAGTTCAAGTCCGCCGCCCAGGGCGAAACCATTGATCCGCGCGATGACGGGCAGGGCCAGCGCTTCCAGCCGGTTGAAAACTCTGTGACCGCGCCCCACCCACTCGACGATAGTCTCGGCGTTGAGGGTTTCCAATGCGCGGATGTTGGCCCCGACGACGAAATAGCGCTCGCCCTCCGCCTGGACCACGAGCGCCGTCAATTCGTCCAGCCGATTCTCGACTTCGTCGAGCGCCTGATCCATCTGGGTCAGCACATCGTAGTCGATCGTGGCCGGTTTGCCCGGCGGTTCGGTGATGAAAGTGAGGTAGGCGATGTCGCTGTCGTAGGTCAAGCGAACGTCGGTCTGCATTGTTGATGTCCTCTCGTAGTGGATAAGAAGTTGGGCCTTTGGCAAAAGCGCGCCTTCGGGGTTGATCGCTCAGCCGCGTGCGTCGTACGCTCTCGTTCAGAACTTTGCCGTCTGCTCGCCTGACCTAGCGGAAGATTCCCGCTTCCATCAACACCAGCTCATCCGGCAGGATGGGCTGGAAGTCCATCTGATCCAGCACGTCCCGCTGAAGATCGATACCAGGCGCGATCTCTTTGAGCTGTACGCCCGTCAACGTCAACTCGAAGACGGCCCGTTCAGTCACGTAAAGAACGGGCTGCCCGGTGGAACGCGCATAGTCGCCGCTGAATGTGATCTGCGCGACATCATCCACGAATTTGCCGATGGAGCCTTCTTGCTCGATTTCGATCCGGCCCTCGCCCATCTTGCAGCGCAAGCCCTTGGTGGTCAGGGTTCCGCAGAAGACGACACGCTTGGCGTTCTGTGAAATGTTGATGAAACCGCCGCACCCCGAAAGCATGCCGGGCACCTTGCTGGCATTGACGTTGCCTGCACCGTCCATCTGCGCCATGCCCAGAATCGCCAGATCCAGTCCGCCGCCATCGAAAAAGTTGAACTGGGCGTCCTCTTCAATGATGGCCTCCGGGTTGTAGGCGACGCCGAAGATGACGCCGCCCGCGGGCATGCCGCCGACGATGCCATGCTCGACGGTGAAGGTCAAGCTATCGAGGATGCCCTCTTCCGCTGCCACCGAGGCCACGCCGCTGGGTATGCCCACGCCCAGATTGACCACAGCATCTGCGAAAAGTTCCTTGGCTGCCCGTCGGGCGATGACCTTGCGCGGCCCCAATGGCAACGGAGCGATCCGTTCCAGCGGCATCTTGACCTCGCCGCTGAAAGCCGGGTTGTAGAAGTCGAGGGTCGTCTGTTTCTGCTGCGGATCGACCACGACATAGTCGACGCAGACGCCGGGGATGCGCACCGTACGCGGATCGATGCTGCCGGCCTCGGCCAGATACTTGACCTGGGCGATGACGAGGCCGCCGCAGGCCTTGGCGGCCTGGGCTATCGAGATGCCTTCGAGGATGGCGGCCTCTTCTTCTGAACTGATGTTGCCCTTGGTGTCGGCCGTGGTGCCGCGCACAAAGGCCACGTCGATCTTGAAGCTAGGGAAAAAGAGCCATTCTTCGCCGTCGATCTCCATGACGCGCACCAGATCGTCGGTGGTGACGGCGTTCATCTTGCCGCCCTCAATGCGCGGGTCGATGTAGGTGTGCAGTCCCACCTTGGTGAAGACGCCGGGACGCCGTGCGGCAACCGTGCTGAACATCTGAGAAAGCACGCCCTGGGGGAAGTTGTAGCTCTCGATCTGCTCGTCCATGATCATCTGCGCCATCTTGGGGGCCATGGCCAGGTGGCCGGCAATATCACGCTTGACCAGACCCGGCATCGCCAGATAGTCAGTGCCGATCTTGTCTCGATCGCCGAGGCCGGTGGCATGACAGAGGGTCAAGCCTGTGGGAGCGGATTCTGCCAAGAAGCGCTGACGTAGGGCGTAGATCGAGCGCGGTCGGCTCGGCAACGCCGCCGCCTGATCCTTGAATGGCGACAAAGTCGCCGGTCCCGACGAGGGCGGCGGCCTCATCGGCGCCTATGATCCGTGTTGACACAAGTGAATCTCTTTCCAATTGAGAAGCGGTTGTCGTCACAGATAGGCTACTGTAAGTCGAACCGAGTGTCAACGCAGCACCAGTCATTCCCTAGGGCAATCGCGTAAAACTCAGACGGGCGGCTTCGCTCCGGCAGGGTTGATATCCGCCGCTTACAGCGAGAAGCGGCTGAGGCAGCTTAGTTCTCAGCGGCTGAGGCCAACGCAAGGTAATGGTTCTCCCAAAGTGCCCGGCACGGCCCAGTTGAAATCCGGTCAGGAGATCCTGTTTGCGGGCCGTGCCGGGCACTTGCACGGGGATATCTGTTTTTTCTGGAATGGGCTTAGCCATCTTGGCGTCGTCGACATCAAGGAATCGAACAGCAGCCCCGATTTTCAGATATTCAGTAGTTCACGAATTCAGTGCCATTGTCATTCCGATGGAGCGAAGCGACGGGAATCTCCCCTGTGCGAACTGAGATTCCTCTTCCCTCCGGTCATGCTTATTGAACGGAATGACAAATCGTGAACTACTGATATTGCATATCATGACGGTCCGACACAATTGGAAAATGTTCAGATGCCAGTGTTGTCGGCAGCCAGATCAGGCTGCATCAGCGGCTGCTTCACCACCCGCAGCATGCTGTTGGTTGCGACGGACGAACTCCTCGACCAGCAACAAGTTGCCGGCGGCATGCTTAATGGTCTGCAACAGGGTCGTCATCGTGTCGACCTCTTCCACTTGTTCGGTGACAAACCATTGCAAGAACTGGTTGCTGGCATGATCGCCCTCTGAGACTGCCAAAGAAACTAGGCGATTGATCTCATCCGTCACCTTCATTTCCTGGGTCAAGGCATATTGCACAGCATCGGCTGCACCGTCAAAATCGTTCTTTAGCTCAGGCGTACCTGGGATAATGGGTTTCGCACCCGCCTCCAACATGAAGTGAACGAATTTCATGGCGTGCATATGCTCTTCTTCGGACTGGCGGTAGAAGAAACCGGCCAGGTCGGGCAGGGCTGCTTCGTCGAAGTAGACGGCTATGGCAATGTATTGGGCTGAAGCCGAAAACTCGCTCTTGATCTGCGCGTTCATTGCGGCTACGACCTTCTCTTTAATGATCATGGTTTTCCCTTTCATGGAGCTGTCTGGAGGTTTCAGAATTTCCAGGTGAGAGTTACCTGATAGACAAGGCTTTCTCGCACGCTAATTCGCGTTGCTTTGCGGGCCGGAAACCAACTGGCGAGTACAGCGAGCATGGAGACCAGGACGAGCCAGAGCAGAGGTCCACGGAGTGTGAACTGATAGACCAACTGGTCATCCAGGATGGTGCTGATCACTCTGGTGGACATTAGATAGGCTAAGGCAATGCCCATGGGCAGCGCGATGAGCCAACTGAGCAGGGCTTGGATCAACCCCTCACCGATAAATAGACGTGTGATGGTACTCGATGCTGCGCCAATGGCACGCATGACGCCGATTTCTCTAGTGCGCTCCAGGACGCTCAGGGAGAGCATGCCGCTCAGTCCCATGCCGCCGATTCCCGCGATGACCAATGCCATGATGGAGAGTAGCCCGACAATGACCCCATAGGCGTGCAGACGACGTTCGCCGATGCCCGTCACCGTCTGGGCATTGAAGACGGTATCGAGTGAGATACCGACGTTTTTCTCCTCGAAATATCGTGCCAATTCAGTTGCCATCCTTTCTGTGGTCTTGGCATCAGTTTCCGTCGTCTGAATCCAGAGCGTGTTGGCTCGATTTGTTTGACTCAGCACCTGCGCCAGGGCAGGTTGCGACATCATCACCAGATTGTCCTTGGCCGGATCAAAGAACAGGCCAACGACCTGCCAATTCGATTCCTTGCCGGCGCGATAGCGAAAGGTGACCCAGTCCCCAACGCCCACGCCAACTTTGGCCGCCAGTTCTTCGTGCAGTACGACCGCACGTCCATCCTCAGGGAGAAGCCAGCGCCCCATGGTGATCTTTGGAGTGTACATCTGTGAGTCAGACGGTAAGCCAAACAGGAGCGTTTGTCTGTCGTCTACCGTGTATTCTCTTTGCATTGCCGGGCGTACGGTGGCCTTCTCCACGTTCCACATTTCCAGCGCAGCCACTCCCGGCTGTGCCAGTGTCATCGGCGCGATGCGGGAAATGCGTTCGTCCTCCTCAAATTCAAGCGTGACCGGGTATTGGTGGATTGATGTCAACTCCGTGCCAAAAGTATAGTTGGTCGAATCTCGCACGCCAAGCACCGTGATGAAAATAATGCCGCTGCCGACCAGCGATATTTGGGTGAATGCCAGGCGCGGCTTGTTTCGAAACGTGTTGGCGATGGTCAGAAGTAGTGTATAGGGAAGCAATTGCGCGTTCGCGACGAAGTGCTCGATCAAGCCGGAAGCGCCTCCCAAACCGTAGGTGCTGATCGCCTCGCGTACGGTGATGCGAGCGCCGGAGAGAATCGGCCCCAACGAAGCCAGCAGCGGCGCAAGAAGCGCCACCAGGATTTGGACAATCACGGCTGTCGAGTCGAGGGCAAAGCTGCGGTCCAACACGCCGGTCTGGCTGCTAAAGAAGAGCCTGATGCCATGGGCCGCCATAGCCGCCAACGGCACCGAGATGATGGCGGCCAATACGCCATAGGTGATGACGAGGAGCAAATAGACCTGCAGAATCTGGCCCGTACGGCGCCAAGCGCCTTCATGACGCCAATCTGGCTGACCTGCTGGACGATAATGGCGCTTACGCTGTTGAAGACAAGGAACATGCCCAATATGACGATCAGACCGCCGATGACGCCCAGTAACGTAAAGGAGGCGTCAGGATATTTTGAGCGAAATGTCGTTCAGGCTCGGCTACTCTATCCAGAAATGGTGGAATGGCCCCTGTTGACTCAATCTCCAACTTGTCCAGCCGGTCCTTGAGTTCGGCATCGGCGGCTTGCGCCCGTTGCCAGTCGAAACTGAGATCCTTGGCAGCAATCACATTGTAGTCCTCGCGTCCGGTCAGGTCGGCCAACCGGCTCCTGGTCATATATGCACCAGATCGTCAGCAAAGGCCGGGGCGATATCAAAGGCGTTGAGCGTGCCGCCAATTTCTACATCGCATCCCTGATCGTCAATACGGACCTGGATCACATCGCCAATTGATAGATTATCCGTAGACTCGAAGCCGTTTTCCATGGCAAAGACCTTGCGAAGCGGCCATTGGCCATCTAGCAGCACCTGCCTGGCGATCTTCTGATTGAGATAGTCGTCGTGGGCGTTGAGGACTGCATTGCCACGGCTCATCAGAATTGTGTCTCCACTCGATGGTTGCCGTTTGGAAGCCCTCTACTTCGTTAATACCGTCGATGTGCTTTAGAGCAAACAGTTGGCCTGATTCGACGAACGGATTAACGTAGATCTTGATTGCAGGGGGATTGCCTTGCAGCCAGGCATTCCCGTAATTGCCTGCGAAATGAGATTTTTCCCCCCTATCACCAAACCAACGCCAAAAGGCTCATGGCGATGATAAAGGTCACTTGAAGGGTTCGCCCCTTGTTCCCCCAGGGTCTGCCCAAACTTTCTGTACCATTGCACTCATATCGATTGCACTGCTTCCATTGCGGCAACATGATAATTCGGCGATTGGTGCGAGTGCCGGGACTGCCGCGGACGGGTGTCGCTCGTGATTTGACCGTTGGTAATCTCAATCGTGCGTGGCATGCGTGTCGCCAGTTCCTTGTCGTGGGTGACCATGAGCATCGTCTTGCCGCTTTCGACCAGCTTGAGAAAGTATTTAAATACTTCATTTGCCGTCTTCGAGTCCAGGTTTCCGGTCGGTTCATCGCCGACCAGCAGGGGCGGGTCATTGGC
>CAVXYK010000023.1:0-61700 GCA_963765875.1 uncultured Chloroflexia bacterium | reverse complement strand
GAATCTTTTTTTGCGTTTTGTTCACTAACATTTTCCCGATCTTCTGAAAAGAGACATGTCGCTTAGAGGACTGGCGATTATTTATCTCATGGATTTAGCTGTTTAGTGCGCACGCCCTTCGTGCCCACGGGTCTGCGCTAATAATCACGTCAATCGCCATGAGCGATTCGCACGTGGGCGTGCGAACTAAACATTGGCAGACCGTTCAAATCGCCGACTTTCTTAGCCGCCGGTCCTTCGTCGCTCTATCGTGAATAAAGTTACACGATTGTAACATATTTGACATTCGATGGATGCTGGGTTATGCTGCACCCTCGTTACACAATTGTAACATATTTTTCACAGAGGGAACAAATTGTGCAAAAAGACGCCCTTGCTCTTTATCACAAATATCATCTCGACAGAGCCGATGAACGATTGGGGATGTTTGAGTGCATAGCCAAACATTTCGACGTTGAGCGTGTTCTCTATCCCGGCAGCTTTGTCCATGCAACGCCCTCATTCGTTTTTCCAATGGTGACCTATGTGGATATGGAGAAGCGGGCCAAACAGTTTTTCGCCACGCCGGAGTTACAGCAGCTAATCGCCCAACGCAAGATCTATGCACAGGAGGCACAGGTTCAGTTTGTTCATCAGGACTACGCTACGCAATTGCCCGAGCGTGACGAATCGTTTGATCTGCTTGTCTCGCAATATGCCGGATTCATTTCTCAGCATTGCAAACGATATTTGAAGATCGGCGGTTGGTTGCTGGCGAACAACAGTCATGGGGATGCGGGCATGGCCTACCTGGATGAAAACTACGAACTTGTTGGTGTGGTCAAGCGCCGGAGCGACAAATTTCCGCTTCAACACAAAGGACCTGGAGCAGTACTTTGTGCCCAACAAGGATCTTGCCGTCACAAAAGAATATTTGGAGAACATACAGAGAGGCATAGGATACCGGAAGTCCGCATTTGCCTACGTCTTTGTACGAACTGGATAGCGGTTTTTCGGAGTATTGAGCAATAAAGGAGTGCAAGATGACAAAGGAAACGATCGAGCAAATTGACGTAGCAATTATTGGCGGTGGACCGGCAGGAATGCAGGCTGCCCTGGTATTGGCACGCACGCGCAAGAAGGTCGTTGTCTTCGATGCGCCGGCACCGCCACGCAACGCAGCGTCACATGGCGTTCACAACTTTCTTGGCCTTGACGGGATGCTGCCCGCCGAAATACGCGAGCAGGCCTGGCAGCAGATCAACCTCTACAATCATGCCGAGCTACGCCGTGAGTTGGTGACTGACGTAGATCAAGGCGATAACGGCGATTATGTCATTTCTACGAAAGAGGGTGGACGGCTAACGACAAGGATTGTAATTCTCACCCTTGGCTATCATGACGTTTTTCCAGACATCGATGGTTTTGTCGAAGCATGGGCCAACACAATCATTCCCTGTCCATTCTGTGACGGCTATGAAAATCGTGACCGAATTTGGGCCGTCGTCGCCAACTATGAAATGGAGGCGACGCACTTCCCAAAAATGGTGCAGAACTGGACGCAACGTATCAAGATCATCCTAAACAATGTCGACATCGAACTCGATCCAGCCTTTGAGCAGGAGATGATCGAGTTGGGTATCTCGATTCACCGCGGCGAAATCGATACCATAGAGCAGACCGACGGCAAAGTTGAGGCGGTTTGCTCGACACAGGCGAGCGTGTCGAAGCTGAAACGTTGCTCTGGACACCACCAGAAGAGCAATCCGACCTTGTAAAGAAGTTGATCGACCGCTTCGGCTTGGAGTTGAACGAGATGGGGTACCTCAAGACGGACGAACAGCAGGAGACAAATATGAAGGGGATCTATGCTGCTGGAGACGTACAGGGTTGGTCCGGCGGCATCGAAGCCGCAGTGGCGGGGAGCGTAGCTGCATCGACGATCGTGCATCGTTGGTATGGATAGACCATCACCAGGGATGAAGGTCGTAGAATCCATATTCAACAATTCACGATTTGAGGTGGGTGTGTTCAAAGCAAATTGAGACAGACTGAATCGATTGCAACGTTCCCCGCCTCACCCTGCTCCGCCTCCTCTTCGGAGGCTCCGCGTCCCTGGTATGTTGTATTATAGGAACGAAATGGGGGCGTAGCCTCCATTTCGTTCCTGAAGTACCGGTAAAGGCAAGAAGCGGTGAAGTCGTCGCGTCCCTTGGTCTGCGAACTCGCTGGAGAGATTGGCTCCCGCTTCAAGTCGTCTGCACAAGTTCGGACACAATCATAGGCCTCTTACAGGATGAGCCTGGATTCACCAGGGTGAAGAAAGGCAGACGGCGAATAACAATCAAGGAGTCAACGAACATGCACATTCTCGGTATCGATATTGCCAAAGCTACGTTTGATGTTGCACTGAGTGCAGACAACGAGCACTTCATCATTGAAGAGTTCAACAACACGCCCAGTGGCCATCGCACCTTGCAGAAGTGGCTGCGCAGGCACGATGTGAAGCAACTGCATGCCTGCCTGGAAGCCACAGGGCGCTATGGCGACGAATTGGCCCGCTTCCTGCATCAACAAGGCTACGATGTGAGCGTGGTCAATCCATCTCGCACTCATGCCTACCGCAAGAGCAAGCTAAAACGACACAAGAACGATGCTCTTGATGCCTGGCTCATTGCTGATTTCTGTTCCACACAGCGGCCGGACCTCTGGACACCGCCCTCTGAAGCCATGCGAGAGTTGCAGGAAATGACTCGAGAATTGACCACTCTCAAGGGCGACCGTCAGCGCAAGCGCAACAAACTCAAATCCGGTCTCGCATCGGCGCAAATCCGTCGTTCTATACAACGTCAGAGGGTGTGTCAAATTGAGTGTGTAAACGGATTGACAATAGAAAGAAAATGCTCCCCTCTGTGAGTGATTCCCGAGCCTCCTCAGGCTAGCAACCCGTAGGGCTTGACCTTGACTGCGGTCCAAAATGTGCCAAAATGGAGAGAGCGACGGTGCTTGTGCGTGCTCCCCTCCGCTCGGTCATCCGTCGCCCGCAGGAAATCAGCACATTTTGGATTGCTGTCAAGGTTTGCGGGTCATCCTCGAACTCAACCTTATGTAAACATTGTGCATCAAAGTGGAAATCTGCCCTCAAAACGAATCGCAAACTGGTTGCGAATTTTGGCCCAGTTGGCAATCGGCATGGTCCACTTTTTCGCAATCTCCTGATGTGCCAGGTAGAGCAATTTACGAATAGACTTATCGGTTGGAAAAACCGCTTTGTTCTTGGTGACCTTGCGTAACTGTCGATTGTAGCCTTCAATCATGTTGGTGGTGTAAATGAGTCGTCGAATTTCGGCCGGATAATCGTAGAAAGTCGATAGCTCTGTCCAGTTGTTTTCCCAAGAGCGGATAGCGGCCGGATATCTTTCTCCCCACGTTTCGGCCAGCTTGAGCAAGTTGGTTTCCCCTTCCTCTCTAGTCGCGGCTTGGTAAACTCTCTTGAGCTCACTCATGAATTCTTTTTGGTCCGACCAGCTCACGTAGCGTAATGTGTGTCGAATCTGGTGAATCACACAACGCTGCACCACTGCTCTGGGGAAAGAGCGCTTCATGGCTTGCAAAGAATCCCGTCAGACCATCAACACAGACAATCAAAATATCCTCAACCCCCCGGCTCTATCTCGGTCAACACATTCAGCCAGAATTGCTCCTTCCCCACCATCACCGACCCAGTTGCCTAGGACGTCTTTGTGTCCATCGGTATCGACCGCCAATACAATGTAGACGGCCACATTTTCGATTTTGCCTTCTCGACGCAGCTTGACGTGAATCGCATCCAGATAGACAACGGGATAGACCGCAGCCAAGGGACGATTTTGCCACTCTTCCACCAGTGGCCAGACCTTATCCGTGATGGCGCTGACCGTGGCCGCCGTGATCTCAACCCCATAGAGATCGGCGATCATCTCTTGGATATCGCGTGTCGATGTCCCTTTGGCGTAGAGCGCCGTGATCTTGCGCTCCAGTTCGTTTCTACGCTTCTCATCCAGCAGGGGCGACTGAAAATCGCCGTTCGGTCCCGAGGCACCTGAATCTTCTGGTCGCCGGCCGATGTCTGTAGTCGGGTCTCTCGTTTCCCGTTCCGGCTATTGCCGCTGTTGCGACCACTTTAACTTCGTACTTCTCATAACCGAGCTGGGCACTCAGTTCTGCTTCCAGCATCTCTTCCATCGTGCGGGCAAACAGTCTGCTGAATACGCCTTCTTTGCCAAAAAAGTCATCGATTGACTCCACTTGGGCAAGCTCGCTCTGGATCTCCTCCGCACTTGGTAGATGGACCGGTTCTTGTCGACTGTTCTTGCGTGTCATGGTCTGCTCCTTTCGTTGTCAGTTTCGCCTATCTTATCTGACTTATTGGAGTCATACCATTTACACACTCTATTTTACAGTCTCACGTCAGATCCGTTTCATGGAGCAGGAAATTGCCCAACTCGAAACCATGATCCAGGAGCACATCGACAGCGATCCGAATCTACGAGACGATGCCGACCTCTTGTGTTCAATTCCAGGGCTTGGCCCGACTACTGCAGCCCGCTTTCTGGCTGAGGTAAACGTCGCCAACTTCCAACAGGCAACTCAGGTCGCTGCCTACGCCGGCCTCATCCCGGCCCACGCCACTTCCGGCACTTCGGTGCGCAAACGACCTACTCTTTCCAAGATCGGAAATCGTCATCTTCGCAGTGCCTTTTACATGCCCGCCTTAACCGCACAACGTCATAATCCGATCGTTCAGGCGCTTGTCGAACGCTTAACTGCTCGCGGCAAGCACAAAATGGTCATCGTCGGCGCAGTCATGCGCAAGCTCATTCATCTTGCCTTTGGCGTCCTCAAAACCCGCCAACCCTTTGACCCCAATTATCTTGAACACCAAATTGGGGGTTGACAATCAACACACAATCTCTCCACCTCGTGGAGAGGGACAGACCTTGCGCCCGAAAGCGCAAGGTCAGGGTGAGGCGAAAAGCGTGCTCAACTCATGTTGAACACACCCATTTGAGATAGAACGAGATTCCTCGCTGGTGACACGCCAGTGTATGATGGGCGCGTTGACCGGCTTCGAATCAATACGCCCGTCTTAGCGGAGAGAGATAATCTGTCACCCTGAGTGGGTTTACGGGGACGGATTGATTCACTTGAGTGACCAACGAAGGGTCTTGACGTTGCAACAACAGATTCTACGCTGGTCTGTCAACATGTTCGGCCAATTGGCGCGAACACGCTTCTAAGAAACAAGCCCAATTGCGGCAAGAGATACACTGTCACCCTGAGTGGGTTTACGGGGACGGATTGATTCACTTGAGTGACCAACGAAGGGTCTTGACGTTGTAACACCAGATTCTTCGCTGGTCTGTCAACATGTTCGGCCAATTGGCGCGAACATGCTCAGAATGACAGACTAACGCTGAGCGCACCTTGTTTCTTGCAGTTTTTGCGAAGCCGCGTTTCGTCGTGTACTCAGAATGACTAACGCCAGTTGATGTTAGACTGAACGCCAGGCTCCCGGTGTGGGCACTGAGAACAACAGTTCGGTGAACTACTATTTTCACAGTGCTGTGTGCTTATGGTACGGGCGCTCTATTCCAGCCGTCATGTTTGCGGAACAAGTGGTTCAAAAAGATGAAAAAAGAATTACAGATCACGGTCGCACCCGAGGTCGCAGCGGACGAAAACGCACTGCGGGCGAAAGTGGCCAACAAGTTGGGCATCGCCAAACAAAAGCTCACGCATGTTGAAATCTTGCGACGGTCCGTTGATGCCCGCCGCAGGCCAATTCGACTGCAGTTGAAGGTCCTTGCCTACGTGGGCAGTCCTTATGAAGAGACCCCGATCACCCTGCCCGATTACCGGGAGGTCGGTGGTGCAGAGCCGATAATCATTGTCGGATCAGGCCCGGCTGGATTGTTTGCGGCGCTCCGCTGTTTGGAACGTGGCTACATGCCCATCGTGTTGGAACGGGGCAAGGATGTCCGCGAACGGATCCAGGATTTGAGGGCTATCAACACAAAGGGCGTCGTCAATGAGGACTCCAACTACTGTTTCGGTGAAGGTGGCGCAGGGACCTACTCTGACGGCAAGCTGTATACGCGTTCAAAAAAGCGCGGCGATGTCAATGGCGTGCTGCAAACGCTGGTTGGCTTCGGCGCCACACGGCAGATCCTGGTCGATGCACATCCGCATATCGGTACGAACAAACTGCCTCCGATCATCAGAGCGATGCGCGAGCGGATCATCGCCCAGGGCGGACAAATTCTCTTCAAGACACGGGTAACCGAATTGCTCATCGCCGATGGCGAAATTCGTGGCGTCAAGACGGCGAAGGGCGAACGGCTGAATGCGAATAAGGTGATCCTGGCCACGGGTCACTCTGCTCGCGATATTTTTGAAATGCTGCACCGACAGGGCATCCCAATCGAACTCAAGCCACTCTCCATGGGGGTGCGGGTAGAGCATTCTCAGGGATTGATCGATCAGATCCAGTACAAGCTGCCTGAGCGTGGGCCCTATTTGCCGCCGTCATCCTACAACATTGTGAAACAGGTTCAGGGTCGGGGAGTGTATTCGTTCTGTATGTGTCCGGGTGGCGTTATCGCACCCTGTGCAACAGCACCAGGGGAAGTGGTCACCAATGGCTGGTCGTCTTCAGAACGATCAAGATCCACGGCTAACTCGGGCATCGTGGTAGAACTGCGCCCAGAGGACTTCGCACCATTTGCCGATCGGGGCCCGCTGGCGGCGATGGCCTTTCAACAAGCGATTGAACAGACCGCGTGGGAACTGGGTGGCGGCACCCAGGCTGTGCCGGCACAAAGGTTGGGCGACTTCGTTGAGGGTGTTCTCTCCACCGACTTGCCGAAAACTTCTTATGCCCCGGGTATCACGTCCGTGGAAATGGAGAAGGTCTTGCCGGCGTTCATCTACCGTGTCCTCCAGGAAGGGTTTGTGGCATTCGGAAAGACAATGCGCGGCTACGTCACCAACGACGCGGTCGTTCATGCGCCGGAGACGCGAACGTCATCGCCGGTGCGCATTCCGCGCAATCCTGAAACCCTGGAGCATGTCTCTGTGCGCGGTCTCTACCCCTGCGGTGAAGGTGCAGGCTATGCTGGGGGCATTGTGTCCGCAGCCATAGACGGCTCCAGGTGTGCGGACAAAGCAACGGCCTGAGAGCGAAAACGCTAAGGCTTCATAGGATGCTGCTTCCAGGGCTAGATTCTCACTGAAGTGATTGACCCGCATATTGTCTTTTTTTGAATTTTGCAGCCAGTCGATGCATGCTATACTCCATCCGCCAACCAATTCACAACAATTGAAAGGAGATAGTAGCGAATGAACAAACTACTGTGGGTTCTGCAATGGGTGCTCGGCATCTACTTCATTGCCGTCGGCGTCCTCCACTTCATCGTACCGCCCGGATTACCCGCCCCGATGGCCTGGATGTATGATCTATCCCCGATGCTCCATTGGATCAGTGGCACGGCCGAAATATTGGGCGGACTGGGTCTTATCCTGCCCGGTCTCACCGGCATCCAGACCCGCTTAACACCGTTGGCAGCACTCGGACTGGTACTCGTCATGGTCGGCGCAGTGGTCTATCACGTCAGCCAAGGTGAGTTCACGAATATCTTTGGAAACATCGTCATCATGGCACTGGTCGGTTTCGTGGCCTACGGGCGCTGGAAACTCTCCCCGCTCAAGGACAAAGGCGCTGCATAGCTGAGCGTCACGAGATAAGACTTCACTTTCAGATTCGATAGGGTCCGTGGACTTCTTGCTGTCATCCAACGACAGTAGATTTGGCGCGCGCCTATCAAGCTTCCCAAGTTCATATGTTCATCAAACGAAATCGTCTCTCTGATCGGTGCGAGTTTCATTTGGGCGTGTTAAAAATGCGTTGAACCCGTAGGGACATGGCATTCCCCGCCGAGCCGTTCTCCAATTGGGCGGTTCCAAATCTCGAAGTATCAACCGCATTCTGAACATGATTCTAGGAATGCCTTGTCCGTGCCTGATAGTGCAGTCGGTCTGAAACGGACAAGGCATTCCTGGCCACCGTATGGTTGGCGGCTGTGGTCTTGAAGGTCGAAACTGTCTCCGTCAACAACGGGTCTGTACGGAATGCCATGTCCCTACATAGAAGTGCGCCATCAACTCATTCTGTTTGCAAAACAGGCGCAAAGCGCCAACACACCCGTTCCATTTTTACGTGCCCATTTGCTCATTCCAATAGATACGTGGCACTCGCACAGCAGTCTTGACTGGACTATAGATGGGATTTCAGAAAAAAGGGAGCGGCGCTGACTCCCTCTCTTCCTCACTCCTGTCGATATTGCAATTGGAATTTCCACGTCCGGCAACGCCGTGATTTTCCAGGGCCATCGCGTCGAAATTGCTTGCACCGGATGGCATGCGGTTGCTAACAGCGAAAGGCACCCTCAGGCGCTGAGAGTTTAGCCGCTGAAGCGACTTCTCGATGTCAAACTCAAATTAGCTCAAAACGTGCAGTTTCGAATGACCGACGCCTATTGTCGTTCCGAAGCGCAGCGCATGCCCTGTGCTTGGCGAAGGGAGGAATCTCAAGGTGAGCCACGCTGAGATTCCTCCCTCCGGTCGGAATGACAATTCGTGGCCGTCAACGCTACCGGACGCCCAAACCGCACTTTTCATCCTGACATGAGTTTAGCGGCGGGCTTCACCCATGCCGCAGAGAGACCCTTCTCCGGAATCTACACACGATTGACCTGAGCGATTCTCCCAGGTCTTGACAAAGAACTGTCTTGCAACCATAATGAATGAGCAAATGCACACGGCATGTTCTTTTGCTCATTTGATATCAAACGAAACCCAACCCTTGCGCATTCATGCTTGACCCGTCACAAAAAATGCAGCCGTCACAGAACGATCTGTTGGCCACAGTGGCTTCCATGTACTACATCGATGAGATGACCCAGAATGCGATCGCCGAGGAATTGGGCGTCTCGCGCGTCAAGGTATACCGGCTGCTGAAGCAGGCTCGCGACGAGAATGTGGTCGAAGTTTTCATCAACTGGCCGCTGCGGCGAGACGAGGAGTTGGAGGCTCGCCTGACCGACGTCTTTGGCCTACAGGCAGCACTGGTTCTGCAGGCGTCATCTCAAGCACGCGTCTCACCGTTGGTGCAGTTGGGGCAACTGGCGGCCCGCTTTCTGGAAGAGCGACTTGACGCCGGAGCCACATTGGCCGTCTGCCTGGGCAGAACCACCTACGAGGCGATCCAGGCCATTCGTCCCAACTTCCGCGTCCATGTCAACGTGGTCCAGGCGCTGGGCAGCATGCCATCCACCATGGGCGAGCTGGATAGCGCGGCGTTGGCTCGTCAGCTGGCCGACAGACTCGGCGGTGAGGTACGCTATCTCTCATCACCGTTCATGGCCGAAAGCGCAGATGACGCGCGCATTCTCCGCAGCCAGCGTGATATTCGCCGCACCCTTGATGCCGCGCGCAGCGCAGACCTGGCCCTGCTCGGCATCGGCACGGTCGATCCGGCCCGCTCCACCCTAGTCAAGACCGGTTTTGTTTCCGAACAGGAGTTGCTTGCCTTGGCCGCAGACGACGTCGTAGGCGACATTGCAGGGCAACTCTTCACTCAGGATGGACGCAGCGAACCCACAGACATCAATGATCGCGTAATCGGGCTTTCACTCGATGATCTGCGTGCTATCCCAACGACCATCGCCGTCGCCATGGGCGAGCAGAAGACCGCCTCGATTCTGGGCGCGCTTCGCTCTGGCGTCGTGGATGTGCTGGGGACTGACGATAGGACGGCGCGGGCGGTTTTAGCCTTAAATGAGATAGAGCGGGATGAAATGAAGTGAAGTAATGCGTACTGCGTAATTAGGCTTGCGAGAGCCGTTCTCTATGATTCGAACCTATAGAATCTGGGACTCGGAATTGCTGGACCCGACACTAGCCTGGCAACCTTACGCAGTACGTATTACGCAGTAGGAATTACGCATTACCCGCTGCCGGCGACACCATAATTCTCAAGAAAAGGATCCACCATGTCAACAATGAACGTACCGGTCTTCCAAGGAGAGGGCCGCTTGGTCTACGAAGATCGCACCGTGCCTCAGATTATTGAGTCCGATGATGTGCTGGTCAACCTTGAAGCTTGTGGCATCTGTGGCACTGACCTCAACATTCTGGCCGTGCCGCCTGCCCACAAGGCAACACAGGGCATTGTCATCGGCCACGAGGGCGTAGGTGTCGTGGCCGAGATCGGCCCCGGCGTGACAACGCTGGCGCCAGGCGACCGCGTCGTCATCGCGCCGCGGCTGACCTGCGGCAAATGCGCCTACTGCCGGCGCGGGCTGGACAACCAGTGCACCAACTATCGCACCATCGGCACCACCATCGACGGTGCGTTTGCGCCCTGGTTGGCGGCCCCGGAACGAGCGCTCTTCAAGATCAGCCCCGATGTTGCGCTGAAGGACGCGGCGCTCTTTGAGCCGCTCTCCTGCGTCGTCGGTTCGGTCAAGCGTGCGCCCTTTGAGGCAGGCGACAACGTCGCCATTGTCGGCGGCGGCCCCATGGGTCTGCTCTTTGCCCTGGTCTATCGTGCCATGGGCGCAGGACGCATCATCGTCATCGATGTTGCCGACTTCAGGCTGGAGTTCGCACGTGAGATCGGCATCGATGCCGTCTTCAACCCCATGGAGACCGATGTGCCGGAAGCCGTCCACGCGCTGACCGGCCTGGGTGCAGACGTCGTCGTGGATGCCGTAGGCAATCAAGTCGACGCAGCGATCAAGCTGGCGCGCCGAGGCGGCCACGTGATCCTCTTCGGCCTACGTCCAGAGTCCAACCCATCATTGAGCCAATACGCCATCACCCGTCACGACCTGACCCTGCACGGCACCTTCGTCGGCCTCAACCCCTTCGAGCAGACCATCAAGCTGCTGGAAAGCCGCCGGGTCCAGCCGTCCGTGTTGGTCACCCACCAATTGCCGTTATCTGACCTGGCCAAAGGCGTCAAACTCATGCGCTCCCGCCAGGCGATGAAGGTTTTGATCGAAACAAAGGGAAATTAGTCACAGATTGACACAGATAAAAAAGAGATGACACACAGATAGTGCTTGGATAGCTCTCAACACCCGAAGAACATCCGTGAAAATCAGTTCTTTATCTGTGTGAATCTGCGACAAAAAAAAGGAGAACCACATGCCAAACAAGATCGGAAACGTAACCAACGAATGCAAGATCGCCGCCGGACTCTTCTGGGCCGACTATGCCGTGCTCGGCGGGCAGGTAAAGGAGTTGGAACAGGCAGGCGTCGATTGGCTGCACATCGAAGTGCGCGACGGCAAGTATATGGACTTCGGTATGCCACGCGGCGGCTTCGACATCATCGAAGCAGTGCGCAAAAGCACAAATCTCGAGATTGAAGCCCAGTTGCAGATGGTGCGCCCCAGCTTTGACGTCTTTCGCCAGTTGGCCGATCTCGGCGTCGACCTGATCACGCTGCCGCTGGAGACCATGGGCGAGTTGACCATGCAGGCTATCTCATTTATCGTCGATGTGCTGGGCATCAAGGCAGGTGTTTGGGCCTGGCAGGGCACGCCCATCAGCGCTTTCGAACAATACATCCAGCCCTATATCAGCGTCGTCGAGTACGAGAGTCGGGCCTATTTCTGGGCCAAGGAGACCGGCAAAAGCCCCCACACCATGGATCCCATCATGCTCGACAACATCCGACGCCTGCGCGATATGGTGGCCGCTGCCGGCCTTGAGAAACAGATTGACATCATGGAGGACGGCGGGCTCAATGCAGGCAACGTGAAGGAGTTCATTGATGCCGGCATGACCGTGGGTGAGTTCTCGTCGCCGCTACTTAAAGGGCCGAACGGAAAGCTCCAGCCGGGGACCGGCGAGATTGAAGCGGCGGTGAAGAAGCTGCGAGCCGCTATGTAGGTCGGAATGCCATTCCGGCCAGCCAGGCAAAGCCCAGGTGAACGGTTAATGCTGAATTGATAATTGTGAATGGTTAATGGCGTCGCGTCATGCCTTTCTCCAATCGAGCCAGATACGCCTTACGTAATTACGCAGTACGCTGCCTCAAGCAGCACGCAGCAGAAAGGTCCTTCCATGAAACCACTCAACATTGCCATGATCGGCTACGGCGGCATTGGCCGTGTGCATGCACTGGCCTACCGGGCCATCCCCTTCCACTATGGGTTGCCTGCCGGGTCTGTCAATATCGTGGGCGTGGCCACGACGCGACCGGAGACGGCGTGGGACGCCGGGCAGGAGATTGGCTGCGACGTCTGGACCACCGACTATCGCGAGTTGCTGGCCCGGGATGACGTTGACGTCGTCGATGTCTGCGTGCCCAATCGCTTGCATGAAGAGATCGTTATTGCCGCGGCCGAGGCAGGCAAGCACATCTACTGCGAGAAGCCGCTGGCCATGAGCGTGGCCGAAGGCAGACGAATGGTCGACGCAGTAGCCAAGGCCGGTGTCAACACTCAGATGACCTTCAACTTTCGCTACTTTCCCGCCATCACACGGGCCAAGCAACTCATGGATGAGGGCTTTGTGGGACGGGTCTTCTCGTTCCGTGGACGCTATCATCGCGCTTCCTACATCGACCCCAACAAGCCGCTCTCGTGGCGACTGAAGAAGGAGATCTCCGGCGGCGGCGCGCTCTTTGACCTGGGCTCCCACATCCTCGATCTGCTTGCCTATCTGCTTGGCGACTTCGGGTCAGTTCAGGCGACCATGGAGACGCTGATCCGAGAGCGCCCATTGGCCCCGGGTTCGTCTGAGACCGGCCAGGTCAACGTGGACGACATCGCTCTGCTGCATGCACGCACGGCGACCGGCACACTGGGCACAGTCGAGATCTCGCGCATGGGCACGGGAGCCGCCAACGATCTCCAGTTCGAGATCTTTGGCGACAAAGGAGCCATCCGCTTCAGCGCCGCCGACCCCAGTTGGCTGGAGGTCTACGACATGCGCGATGACGGCGCTCCGCTCGGCGGCATGCGCGGTTTCCGCAAGTTGGAGACGGTCCAACGCCACGAGGGCGCAAAGTCGCCCGACTGGACCATGCCGCCCGGCTTTGTGCGCGCCCACGCGGAATGTCAATATCAGTTTCTCAAAGCCATCGATGAAGGACGTCCGGCTTCGCCCTCGTTGGCCGACGGGCTGCAGGTTCAGGCCGTCATGGCCGCGGCAGAGCAGTCGGCGGAGAGCGGTGGTTGGGTAAATGTTGCCGATCTCCTGTAGAATCGAAGCGGAGACGCAGCGATTCAGCGGGCCGGCCCAACTAAACTGAAGACGCTATGACGTACCATCCATGATCAAAGGAAGTGCCAAGCAAATGATACACACAGAAAAAACCGATCCGACAAGCGCATTTCCTGCCGGCGAGTGGAGAACGACCCAGCCTAGCCAACGGGCCGCGCGCATCAAGCGCCGGCTGTTGGACAACGAGCGCCAGGTCGACGTTGAACGCGCACGCTTTACCACCGAGAGCTACCGCGCCACCGAAGGCGAGCCTATGCCCATCCGTCGCGCCAAGATGTTGCTGCATCTGGCCCGTTCGTTGAGCATCGACATCCATGCCGACGAGATCATCGTCGGCAATCGCTCGTTGCTGCCGCGCATGGGCGTCATCGCGCCCGAGGGAGCGGTCGACTGGATCGACAAGGAACTGGATATCTTGCCGTCCCGGCCCCAGGACACTTTCGACATCACAGCCGAGCAGATCCGCGAGCTTCGCGAGGAGATCTTCCCCTACTGGCGTAGCTTGGCACTGGAAGAGACGGTCGCCCAGCGTGTGCCCGGCGATGTGCGTCATGTGGTCGATGCCAAGGCTTTCTCGCTCAACCAGACCGACCATGCCCAGGGCCACATTCTGCCCGATGTAGAGGGTTGGCTGCACCTCGGCCTTGGCGGATTGCGGGATAGGGTAGTGGCTGCACGCACAGGCTCGCTGGCGACGCCGCAGCAACAGATCTTCGATGAGGCCGCGCTCATCGCACTGGACGCGGCTAGCCTGTTCATTCAGCGCTACGCGGACCTGGCTGACCGACAGGCCGAGGACTGTGACGATGCCGGTCGTCGCCAGGAGTTGCGAAGCATTGCCGGGCGCTGCCGAAGGCTGTCGACCGAGCCTGCCCAGGATTTTTGGGACGCCTTGCAAGCCGTCTGGTTCCTCTTCACATTGCTCCAGATCGAGTCCAACGCCTCCAGTTTTTCACCCGGTCGCTTCGACCAATACATGCTGCCCTATTTGCAGCGCGACCTGGACTCAGGTGCGCTGACACTGGAACAAGCCCAGGACCTGTTGGAACTGCTTTGGCTAAAGTTCAACGAGGTCGTCCTGTTGCGCAGCAGCAGCAGCGCCCGCTATTTCGCCGGCTTCCCCATTGGCTTCAACATTGCCATTGGCGGACTGCTGCCCGATGCCGGAGATGGACCTCGTGACGGCACAAACCTGCTCTCCTACATGTGCCTGCGCGCCCAGGCCGACCTGGGCATGACCCAGCCCAATCTATCCATCCGCATCCACGAGGGCAGTCCTGATGAATTCCTGCGAGCCTCGGCCTTTGTCATCGGCAAGGGCAGCGGCATGCCCCAGGTCTTCAACGACGAGGTGATCATTCCGGGTCAGATCAACCGTGGCATCTCGGTCGAAGACGCGCAGAACTACGCCGTGGTCGGCTGTGTCGAACTATCCACACCGGGCAAGGCGCTGGGCTGGAGCGACGCCTCCATGTTCAACCTGACGCGCATCCTGGAGTTGACGCTCTTCGGCGGCAAAGATCCCCAGAGCGGCAACCAGATCGGACCGGAGACACCGACCCTGGCGGAGCTGACAAGCTTTGACGAGTTAGAAGCGGCCTACGACCGGCAGTTGGCCCATTTCGTGCCGCTCATGGTCAAGGGCTGCAATGTGGTCGACAGCATCCACGCCGAGAAGCTGCCCTCGCCCTTCCTGTCATTGGTCATCGATGACTGCATTGAGCGTGGCCTGGACGTAACCGCAGGCGGCGCACACTACAACTTCTCCGGCGTGCAGGGGGTGCAGATCGCCAATGTCGCCGACAGTTTGGCAGCCGTCAAGCGGGCGATTTTCGATGAGGATTGGATCAGCGCAGACGATCTGTTGGCCGCGCTGCGCAGCGACTTTTCAAACGATGAGGTGTTACGCCAGCGACTGATCAATCGTGCGCCCAAGTATGGCAACGATGAAGCGGCGGTGGATCAGTACGCAGCCAAGTGGGGCGATCGGTTCTGTGAACTGGTGGCCGGACATCCCACCATTCGAGGCGGCACCTATCAGCCCGGCTTCTACACCGTCTCGGCGCACGTGCCCATGGGCGCCAACGTGGGGGCAACGCCCGACGGCCGGCACGCGGGCACGCCACTGGCCGATGGCGGCGTCTCCCCCATGACGGGCATGGACCTGCGCGGGGCGACGGCGGTCCTCAACTCGGTCGCAGCGCCCAATCTGGAACTCGCGTCCAATGGCACGTTGTTGAACATGAAGTTCCTGCCATCATTCTTTGCCGATGACGGGGCTCTGGACAAATTCGTGCTGCTGTTGCGAGGCTTCTGTGGCCTCAAGATTCCGCATGTGCAGTTCAACGTTGTCGACGCCGACACGTTGCGCTCGGCCCAGGCCAATCCGGCCGACTTCCGTTCGCTGGTCGTGCGCGTCGCCGGCTACAGCGCCTATTTCATCGAATTGGATACCGAACTTCAGAATGAGATTATCCAGCGTACTGAATTTGATGATGCGTAGGAGAGGGAAGTCAGTTACGTCTGCAAACAGATGACTCCCTTCTTGGCGAAAATTGTGGCGTCGACCCGGAGCGAAAACTCGTATCCAGATCCCGCCTTTTTTGAATTTACAGATGACTCTGCTGCAAAAACGGAAAGTTGCCACAGATAGCCACAGATAAGGATCTGATTTTCACAGATGTCTACCAGGTGTCCAGAGTAATCCGAGTTCCATCTGTGTTTTATCTCTTTTTTATCTGTGTAAATCTGTGGCGAAAAAGGCTTTTTGCAGTGGAGTCACAGATGCACAGATGCGTAAAGGAAAGCTTGAGATGAGTGATTCAGACCGATTGTTGCGTCATGTTGTGTTGTTTGCGTTTGTCGACGAGGCTACGGCCGAGGATGTGCAGGCTATCGAAGAGGCTTTCGCTGCGCTGCCGGGCAAGATTGATGTTATTCACGACTTCGAGTGGGGCACGGATGTGAGCGTCGAAAACGCAGCGCGGGGATTCACCCACTGCTTCTTCGTCACCTTCCGCTCGGCCGAAGATCGGGACGCCTATCTGCCCCACCCGGACCACAAGGCCTTTGGCCAGCTCCTGCGACCGATCTTGAGCCAGTCATTGGTCTTTGATTACTGGGCACAGTGAGATCAGAACCGTGATGTCTGCCGCGGAAATGAGACGCGGTTCTTTCCAAGACCTGTCATTCTAAACTGAAGACGCTATGAAAACATGAGTTTTGTAGGTCCGACTTGCAGTCGGACGAGTCTGATGACCTCTGAATCCGTCTGGTATCTGTACCTTGTCACGCATGCAGCGTGACCTACAAAACCTATGATCCCCGTTGTGCTTTCAGTTTAGATGCTCGACGAATCGAGGCTTCGTAACACTGAAAGAAACATGGTGCGCTCAACCGTCAATCTGTCATTCTGGGCACGTCAACCTGAACAGACTGGATACGGCAATAGGCCAGCGAAGAATCTTGTCCAGCGCAGTGGAGATTCTTTGCTGGCCATTTTGGAGCAAGAACCAGTCGACGTGAATCCACTCAGAATGATGGCGTCTCCTGTCCGAAATCTGGCTTATTTCTTGGAAGTCACCGCTGACCCCTGTTCGCGCGCCTGTGTGCGCGGCGCTCGCTGCGCATCTGCTCTCGCGATGGCGTCGGGACCGGCGTCCCTGCGGGCGGCACCTCCGGCAGCGGACGCCCCGTCTCCATGCCGCTGACAATCAAACGCTGCATCTCGACCCGAATCGCCGGATCAGTCACAACGGGCTGATAGGCGGCCAGCCGCGCTTCAACTTCCTCGACGGCACGGGTTTGGAGATCCTTGCAGCCGTTGCTGATCCAGTTGTCTCGACTCCTGCGATCCCAGGTCGGACCGGGCATGGTGAGATGCTGCGGCCAATGGGCCAGCGTATGCGGAGCGGTGATCAGATGTTCTTCGGCCAATTGTGCCCGCACCAGGTCAATGGTCGGCAGATCGTCCACGATCCGGGTTTCGGCCAGGAAGGACTGAACCTGTCCACAGATTTCGTTGTCGAAGACAAGCTTGGGCAGGCTGAAGGTGAGCACAAAATCGAGCATGCCCGGCCCCGAAATTGAGTTGATGCCAGCCAGTCCGGCCATCAATGCGCTACCGAAGGTCTCTGCGCCGGCCTGCGCATCCAGGGATTTGGCATCGCTCAGGGCCATGTAGCTCTGGGTCGGCAGCCCAAGATATTTGCCGATGGCGACATAGGCCACATCCAATCGCAACGCCTCAATGCCGAGCATGGGCGATGTAGCCTCGCTCATGTGGAACGAGGCTGGCGCGCCGCCGAAAATCACCGGCGTGCCGGGTCGCAACACCTGTGCCATGGTGATGCCGGCAAGCGTGTCGACGGTGTGAAAGACGCAGGCCCCCACCAATGTCACCGGCGCGATCAATCCCATCAGCGTCACCGGCACAATCTCGACCGGAATGCCCCACTCGACACAGTCGAGCAGATTCTGACAGGAGTCTTCGCTGTAGCGGAAGTTGCCCGTTGCCGTGATGGTGAAGAGGCTCATGGGGCGAGCCTTCAGATCGGCCTTGTCTGCACGAAACAGCGCCATCATTTCGGCCATACGCGGCACGCCATGTTCCGTAAAGGCGCCGGAGACCACCGGCTTTTTGGAATTGGTCAGACAAAGATAGAGGCGCCAGGCGTCTGACACCACAGCGTCGATGTCGTCATTGGTGGAAAAGGCCGTGGACAGGTAATCGATATGCTCCAGGCCGTCGGCCAGACGTACATACTCGACAAAGTCGGCTGTGTTGGTCAGGCGTGTCTGGCCGGACCGGAAGTCGAGAATGTTGAGACCGCTGGATGCCGGCACGAAATGGACTACGTCGCCGCCCAGTGTGGCATGGGGTCGGCCATCACGATCATAGAGCGTCACAGAGTTGGGGGCATCGGCAATCGCCTGGTCGACGACCTCGGGCGGGAAGAGGATGCGCTTTCCATCTGCATCTGTGGGCAGACCGGCGTCGATGAGGCGCTGCCTCATCGCCTCACCACGAACCTCAATCCCGACTTGGGCTAGAATAGCTTTCGATTCCTGGACGATCTGCTCGATCAATGATGGATCAAGCATGTTTAGGCTGGGTCGCATATGGCATCCATTCGGTTGAGCGTTCGAGCAGAGAACATTTCAGCAATCTAGCTGCATCAGAATTTTCGCACAAACGGCCGGACGATCCCAACCGACGACCTGATTGCTCTCACTGCGGTCGGTGGCCTGCAGCAGGCAGCGCCGATCGATGTTGACATTCTCGTCGCCAAGCATACACTTGAACCGAAATAGACAACAACCAGCGGGAGGGACCATCGTCCAGATGCGTTTCCCGCACCATCAGCCGGAGCAGATCCATGAACAATCCATTACCACAGGCAACTGTGATGCCGCTGCCCGATCATTGGGATCGACAAACCGATCCGGCCATTTGGGTGTGGTCTGAATTGGACCCGCTGCCGCCGTTCGTGTTGGCCGACGGCAGCGGAGCGCAGGCCCAGCAGCAGACGACCGTACGCCTCTGCCATGACGGCCTGCGGCTCTACGCTCACTTCACCTGTGAGGACAACGACATCTGGGGAACCTACACCCAACGCGACGACCCGACTCTTTGATGAAGAGGTCGTTGAGTTGTTCTTGGCGCCCGGCGGCGACACACCGACCCGATACGCCGAGATTGAGATCAGCCCCAATGCCGTCCTCTTGGACGCGATGATCGACAATCCTAGCGGCGACCGCGCAGATATGACGGCCGACTTTGAATGGGATTGCCCTGGGATCGAGTGGCAAACGCAAAGGGATGAGGAACAGGATCGATGGTGGGCGCTTCTTGTTGTGCCGCTAGCCGAGTTGCTCCAAGATAGTCTCGCCTCTACCAAGATACCGACCCGATGGCGCGCCAATTTCTTACGTATTGAGCGTCCTCGGGGCGGAGATCCCGAATTCAGCTGCTGGTCATCGACCCAGACGCAGCCGGCCGATTTCCACAAGCCGGATCGTTTCGGGGTGCTGGAGTTGGTCGGGATTGGGATGATCCCCGGTAGGGGCGACCCTTGTGGTCGCCCGCACACCGTACGATAGAATCCAGGCAGGAACAAGCCCTGCCCCAATGTATCTGTTGTTCCGATCTCCCTGGTTCGACCCTAGAGACCCTTCACATCCGGCGGTCTCTCCCCCTTGGGGATGCGCAGCACCTGTTCGTAAGCTCCATCCGACAGTTTGGCGCTGTACCAGACGTCGCCCTGTTTTTCGCGACGTTGCGCCTGTTTGCCGTTGACGATGATCCACGTCGGCAGCCCATTGTCATCGACGGTGGGGCTGCACGCATAGCCGGCGAAGGTCGGACCCTGGGCCAACTCGTCGGCGCTGGGACCGGTCGGTTCGGCCTGGGCATAGCGCCAGCCTCTGCTGCCGAAGTAGAGGCCGATCTTTTCGGCGCGTTCAAGCATGTCGATGATGGTCTGCTGATCATCATCGTTGTTGACTTCAAGCGTAATCGGCACGCCGCCGGGGCTGAGCAGATCGAGGGTGGCTTTGCACATGGTCGGGGTCTCCTTTGTGCGTATGAGATTGAAATAGAATGGGTCACTATCGGGTGCAGATCTGATTATACCAGATTCGACGCTTCCAACAATTGACGTTACTCTGCTTCAGCAATACCCAATATGCATAGCGAATCGGATTTAGCAGCCTTGGGTCATTGTCCGCAAACAACTAAACGAGACCAACCTCCGAGAGGTTAATTGCGGTCAGTCACTTAGGCCAATGCAGGAGAATATTTGTCCACGAAGGGTCACGAATTTTCACAAAAGTCAGCTTTCTTCATGTCTCTTTGTGCTCTTCGTGGATCATTATTTCTTTGGACTCGCCTTAGTTTTGAAGGACGGGTTTACTTACCCGCCGAGTTCTGAAAACCATAGCCTGACTAACTGGCAAGGAAACGCACCGAACAGTAAGACGGAAATCGATAGTGTAGAGAGGAGAGGCAGTCTACCATTCATGAAGCAACCTTCCTTCAAAACAAGCGTTCTGCTGCCGCAAATGTCGCGCCCGATCATGATCATCGGCGCCGGCAGTATCATCAATGACGCGCATCTGCCGGCCTATCGCAAGGCCGGCTTCAGCGTGGCCGGCATCTGCGATCTAGATCAGGAACGCGCTCAAGCAACCGCCGACGCATTTGGCATCCCCGCTGTCTACACGTCGCTGGCAACGGCGGTCGAGAACGCGCCCGACGGCGCGGTCTATGATGTGGCCGTGCCCGCTTCGGCATTGCCGGCCATTCTGGGCCAGTTGCCCGACGGTGCGGGCGTGCTGCTTCAGAAACCCATGGGCGAAAACCTAGACGAGGCAGCCAAGATCCGCGACATCTGCCGGGCCAAGAACTTCCATGCGGTGGTCAACTTCCAACTGCGCTACGCCCCCTTCGTGCTGGCAGCACGCAGCCTTATCGACCAGGGTATCATCGGCCAGGTGATCGATCTGGATGTGCGCGTGACCGTCTACACGCCCTGGCATCTATGGAAATTCCTGGAAGGCGTGCCCTGCATGGAGGTCGTCTATCACAGCATTCACTACCTTGACCTCGTCCGCTCGTTCCTGGGCGAACCGCAGGGCGTCTACGCCAAGATCGTCAACCATCCTAGCGCACCGAAGATGGACGGCACACGCAGCAGCATGATCCTGGACTATGGCAACATGGTGCGGGTGAATATCAGCACCAACCACTTCCATGCCTACGGACTCGACAACCAGGAGAGCTACATCATGTGGGAAGGGACAAAGGGCGCCATCAAGACCAAGATGGGCCTGCTGATGAACTATCCGACCGGCGTGCCCGACGAGTTTGAGTATTGTCGGCTGGATGATGAGGGCAATGCCGAATGGAACACAGTCACCATCGACGGCAGCTGGTTCCCCGACGCCTTTATCGGCACCATGGCAAGCCTCATGCAGCGCATGGATGGACAGACCGTTGACGGCATCACAGATGTGGACGACGCCTATCGCACCATGGCGCTGGTCGACGCCGTCTGCCGTTCCAGCCACATAGGTTCGACGTCTATTTTGGACGATACCACAGCGTGATGGACGATTTGGGGCGACCAAGCCTTTGGCCTTTGTAGAGCAGGAGAGAAAAATGGGACAGAAACGCGACACGTTCCGGATTTTGGTTCGCAAATTCGGGCCATTTGAAAGTGCCATCGCCGAGCAATGGCGACTGTTTGCAAACAACGAGGGGACAACGCTTGAGCTGGATGCAGAACCGTTCGACCTACACCCGCTGCACAGCGCCATCTTTGAGGCTGAGGAGCCATCCAATTGGGACGTGGCCTATCTCTCCTCAGACTGGTTTGCCCAGGCCCATGAGTCAGGCGCTATCGCCGATGTGGGCTCTTTTTTCCAGAGCGAACCACCAGAAAACTACCCCGACGGATGGACGACGTCGCTCCTGCAGATGCACCAATTCGATGACGCCGTGCTTGGCCTGCCCTACCATGACGGACCCGAGTGCCTGATCTACCGCGCAGATCTCTTCGAGAATTCGGAAGAGCAGGCGCGATACCTTTCGGAGGCCGGTCAGCCGCTGCGCGTGCCCGAGACCTGGGACGAATTTCAGCAGGTTGCGCGGTTCTTCCAGCGGCCGGAAGAGGGGCTCTACGGCACTGTCTTCGCTGCCTATCCCGACGGTCACAACACGGTCTATGATTTCTGCCTGCAACTGTGGACGCGTGGCGGGGATCTCTTTGACAAGCAAGGCAAGTGGAATCTGCAAACAGCCGAAGCCGAAGCCGGTCTCACTTACTATCGCACGATTCTCAACGATCGTTCAGCCATTCATCCTGACTCACGCGAGTTTGATTCGGTGAAGTCGGGCATGGCATTTGCCGGCGGCGAGGTGGCCATGATGATCAACTGGTTTGGCTTCGCAGGCATGGCCGAGACGATTTCGGAATCGCGCGTCAAGGGAAAGGTCGCCATCGCCAATATTCCACATGGCATCAACGGTGAACCGGTCTCGCTGAATGCCTACTGGATCCTGGCCATCAACGCCAACAGTCCCAACGTCGACCTAGCCTATCGCTTTCTGCGCCACTGTGCCTCGCCAGAGATGGACAAGCTGCTCACCCTGGAAGGCGGCATCGGTTGCCGAAAATCTACCTGGACCGACGCTGAGGTCAACGCGGAGATTCCCTTTTACCATCGCATGGCCTCACTGCACGAGCATGCACGCGAGCTGCCGCGTCTGGCAAACTGGGCGGACATCGCTGCCGTCATTGATGAGTTGGTGCTACAGACCATCAACACACGGATACCCATCACCACCTTGCTTGAACAGGCTCAGCGAAAATTGTAGATATTGCTTCAACTGCAACGAGGATCTGTCGTCAATGTGGGCCTGGTGTTCCAACGGACAAACTTGTCTGCCGGGCGTACTGTTGAGGTCATTCACCATCCTTGGCCGAGCTCGCATGATTAGTGGTAAGCGCCAGTGGTGACAGAAACGATGGACATCGTTTCTGTCACCACTGGAAAAGCATCTGCGCTCTTTCGATTCTGTCTCAAACCGGCCTTTTAGCGAATCACCACAGGCAAGAATATCCGTTGATCGCCGACACGAATGCTGCGAATCTGGGTGGCGACTCGGTTGCCGTTGACGTCATCGTAGCTGTTGACTGTCACCAACGCACCGACTGTCAAGGGCGCTGCAGCATCATCTAAATTCGTTACCGGTGATACCTGGTATGCTACACCGCCGATGCGCCAAGCCCCTGATTGCATAGCGGCAACCACGCTACCATCGCCGTTACCCTCAATTCGGCCAACCGCATCGTCACTTCCCGCCCCAGGGGGCACATGGGTCTCAAGTTCGTGAATGAGCAGTTTGCCATCCTGTAGCGTATATTCAACCGATACAAAAGCGCCCAGCCCCAGCAGACCGTGATCCTCTTGATAGCGACTTGCTGCATCTGCAGAAAAAGCAGTGTCATCAATGGTCCATGCGCCGACGAAACCGTTTGCAGGCATCTTCCGAACATATCCGAAGAGCCTGGCATGTTCGTCATCCGAGACTTCGCCATTGGCCGAAGTCATTTCGATCTTGCGTGCGACACGCTCACCATTGCGCGTCACATATTCGACCTTGGCCTGAGCGCCGGTCGCGAACCCACCGTCCTCCTCTTCGAACCGTGTCTGCGCGGTTGCCGTGTACTTTATGCCGCCAACGGTCCATTCGCCGATCAAACTGTCCGGCAAAGCAGTGATGACGCCGTAGGAATGACCCTCAGCGCCCTCAAACTCGCCGTCGCCATCATCGTCATCGCTGTCGGTCTGGAATTTCGTTTCGATTTCACGTGCGTAGTGGGTACCATCATCCCGGGTGATGAAATGTACTTTCACTGTAACACCGATCCCAAATGAGACATGTTCCTGGTCAAATTCGGTGCCTCCATCAACAGTAAAGGTCATACCACCGATGTTCCAGGTTCCGACCAAGCCTTCGGGAAAGCTCTGGATCGCGCCGTACATCTCCGCTTCCGGCGTAGTCGGAGGCGTACTGTCGCTGCCGCAACGGTATTCATGCTCTGTCTCAACTTCGCGGCATGGACGGGGGGGACATGCTCGTGTCGGCGTGGATTTTGATGCAGGCGCCGGCGACGAATGGGCCATGCTCTTGTTCGAATTCAGAATTGGAATCGGCAGCGTAGGTTGTGCCGTTTACGATCCAGTTACCGACTAGACCCGCTGGGAAGCTATCGACACGACCGTAGATTTCCTCTTCGTTGTCAGGGGTGCCCGTTGCTCCGGGCGTTGATGTCGGCGTTCCCTGGCAGTGCCCCATATGCTCGGTCTCGATCTCATCGATGACTGCGGGGTCGCCTGACGCGTGCAGTTCGACCTCGACGCAGGCGCCAACGACAAACGGTCCATCGTTTTGCTCGAACTCGGTGCTGCCGTCTGCCAAGTATTCGACGCCGTCGATGACCCACGTGCCGGTCAGGCCGGAGTCGGGAAGACGGTCGACAATGCCACGCACCTTGCGTTCATCATCGTCCGGCGTAGGCGTTTCCGAGGGCGCTGGCGTTTCAGTGCTCTCCGGTGTTTCAGTGCTCTCCGGTGTTTCAGTGCTCTCCGGTGTTTCAGTGCTCTCCGGTGTTTCAGTGCTCTCCGGTGTTTCAGTGCTCTCCGGTGTTTCAGTGCTCTCTGGTGTTTCAGTGCTCTCCGGTGTTTCAGTGTTCTCCGGTGTTTCAGTACTCTCCGGCGTTTCGGTCACAGTGCCGTCACAGTCCGAGTCGTTTTCCGTTTCGATCTCGCTGGCTGTCAAGGGTGACGTGCCTGGGAAATGGGCGACCTTCACACACTTCTTTGCCGCAAACGGCCCCGCTTCCTGCTTGAACTCAGTACTGCCATCCGCGACATAGGTGATGCCATCTACGATCCAATCGCCGGTCAGCGCCGCGGGGAAGCTATCGATGCGGCCGTAGACTTCTACGTCGCCGTCTGAGAGCGGGGCCTCATTGACAGGGGCAGCCAATACGCTGTTCCAACTCAAGATTGTCAGAAGAAGCAGTAGGAGCGCCCCCCCAACGATCCAAATAGTGGGTAGGTGGCGCTGATTCGTGGTACGTTCCATTTCTATCCTCCAAGCTCATGACTAATACAAACCCGACAGTTGCAGGACAATGCTGTCCTCCGCTCTATAACTGCACCACCGGCGGCGCGAAAATACACCAGATTCTGAAATTGGTGGAAATGGAATACTAAATGACCCCAAAAAGCAGGCATGTTCACAAAAACATGCCTGCTTTTTGGGGTCATTGCAGCAATATGAAGACGCCGAGTTGTGGGGTAATTTTAGCGGGTGATGACCGGAAGGTATAGATTTCGGTTCAATGGTGGAATAGTCGGACCGACAGGACATTTATCCCGTTCGCGACTGCGAATTTCCAGCGCTGTGTAGGGTGATGCGTTCAGGTATTCGACATCAGCGCAGGCGCCGATGACAAGGGCTCCATCTTCTTCTCGAATCTCTGTACTCGTGTCGGCAACGAAGGTGTGCCCGCCGATGGTCCAAACGCCGACAAAGCCGGCGCCTGGGCGACTTTCGACGACGGCGCGCGATTCAAGGACAATCTCTCCGGTCAGGTCTGGCAAGCTGCATGTGCCGTCTTCGGTACATATCGCTCGTATGCTGCCGCCGATATTGATCCGTCCCGTGCCCAGCTCGTCTTCAAAACTCGGGTTCAGCGAATCCAGTGATTGGGCGGATGCCCGAATGTAGGCCATGACCTCGGTGGACTGCATGGCAGGGAGCGCACTGCGGATCAGGGCAGCATGGCCGGACACAAAGGGAACAGCCATCGATGTGCCGCTCCATGTCGCCTGGTCGCTCACAGGGAAGGAGCTGAGGATGGCCTCGCCCGGCGCAGCGACGTCGATCCACTCGCCGTAGTTGGCGAAGTCGGACTTCCTGCTGCGCTCATCAATGGACGTGACGGCCAATACCTCTTCTTCCGATGCCGGGAACTGTTTTTCATTGCTGCCCAAGTTACCGGCGGCCGCAACAACGACAACATCGTGAGCTTCGATCACATCCTTTATGACATCTTCCATCAGCTCTGATTCCTGCGCCGACCCCAAACTAAGGCTGATGATATCCGCCCCGTTGTCGACCGCAAACTGAATCGCCTCAGCAATGACGAAGATATTGCCGTGCCCGTCGGCTTCCAGCACACGCAGCGGCATGATTTTGGCCTCGGGCGCCGTGAGATGCACGATGCCCGACACGTGGGTTCCGTGGCCAAACGCCTCATCAAAGTGACCATCGCCGTCGTTGTCCTGACCATCCGACACGTCAGTGGGATTGTCGTCATCGTCGATAAAATCATAGCGTGCCGTCGTCCAACTGCCGGCCAGATCAGGGTGGTCGAGCTGGACGCCTGTGTCCAGAACGGCCACGACAACGCCCTGTCCGCGCCTAAACTGATGAGCATCAGGCAGTCCAAGCATGTCGAAAGCGTACTGCTCGGCGGATCCGCCCTCATCCGCCCCGCCCCACGAGCCGATATGACGTGGGTTGCCTTCCGGCGCTTCGCTGCTGTAGTTTGGTTCGGCGTAGAGCAGGCGTCCGTCCCCTTGCATTTCATTGGCGATCTTGTCGGCTGTGGTGGCTGCGGGCACGCGCAACCGGTAGATTCCCGCGCTGCCGACAAGCACTTCGATTGTGATGGTGCCATATGCCGCATTGATCGCTTCAATGTTTGTGCCGCCGGTCGGATTCAGCTTCACAACGACTTCTGTTGTCTCCGGATCGTCATCTTCTCCGACATCGGCGTGCCCGATCGGAACCCCTACAAACAGAAACAATCCAATCAAAACGCAAACCAGTAGTAGTTTGTGGTAGATATTTCGCAACGTCTTCCTCCTTTTGCCGATAAGAAACCGGCAGTCCGTGCAACGTCGGGCCGATCGTTGGGATCAGGCCCTATTCGTCAAAAATAGCAGAGCGGCTGCCGATCAACACGAAGGGAGCCCAGTAGTAAGGATGTGGATGACTACTCTTGATGGCCAACTGAGCGCCTCTCAACGCAGCAGCAGCGTTTTGCCCTCTCGCAAGCCTTGCGTACCATTCCGCCATCAACATGGCGCCGGTGTCGTCCTGCACCAGCCACTGGCTCACAACGAGCGTGGCCGCGCCTGCCCCCAGAACGCTCGCGTGAGTCCCATCGTTTCGTCGCCGGCCAGAACCGCGCCCCGTCCCGATTCACAGGCGCTGAGCACGACAATCGCTCCATCGAGATCGAGCCCTGAAGAGTCTGCCGCGGTCAACCATCCATCGTACAGTTTCAGGGCTGAAAACATCGGGTTGTCAGTCCGAAAGAGTCCGTGGCAAGCAAGGTGCAGGACTCGACAAGCGGACACGTTGGCAGACAAGGTTTCGAGACCGGCTTTCTCATTCAAAAAGAGATCGGCCTGTGGCAGCACTTGGGCTATGGACAGTGCCTCTGCTTCCACGGCCGGAATAGCGGGATCGGACACACCCAAAACCAGGAGCTGGTCTGATTGACGTGGTTGTCGCTGTTGGCAGAGAGCGAGTACGGTCGCACTTTGCGCAAAGGAGATCTCCGCCTTCTCGATCAGATAGCGCTCACCGTCATAGAGTGCCTGGAACGGCGCCTGATGCAACAGGCCATGGGGCACGATCACGATCCTTCCCACCGACGCATCCACGTCGAGGCCGAGCAGTTGTTCGAGCGGCGCCAGCAGACTGAGATAGAGTTGGTGCAGAATGTGTTGTGCGTTGCGCTCAAACCTGGCGATGTGGCGTTCGACGACAGCGCTGCGGGCTCGAAGATGATTCCACTGCGACGCCAGCAGATCCAATTGATCTTGCACGGTTGATGTCGAACTGATCTTGCGGACAACATGAATGGTGTCATGTGTTAAGACAAACGCCAATACCTCGTCGCCGGCAATGTGATAGCTGACGATCTTGAGATCGCCGGGCATATTTGCCTGAATTTCAGGCAACGGCAGCGGTTGCTCGAACGGTTCCGACGCACGCTGATGTGCGGCCAGTTGCAGACGAACCTGCGTCAGATCCTGTTCCAACTTGGTGGCCCGTTCGCCGAGTTGGCGCATTCGCAATGTCCGGTCTCCGGACATTGTCTGTTCGTCGGGCGTGCCGCTGTCGTGCCCGAGCATATCGCTGTAGATCGCGTTCAGGCTATTCTGTATCCGTCGAAGGCGGTCTAGCGTTTCTTGGTCTTCCCCTTCTGTGTCTCCCTTTTCTGGCACTTGCGCATGCACCGCACCCGAGATGCGTTCGACCAGAGCACGCGACTTGGTGCGTTCGATGAGGTCGAAAGTGCGTTGAAGTGCCTGCTCGTCGTTCTGATCCACGGCCAATCGTTGGAGGTGGAGTTGGATAAGGGCTTCGTACGCTGCCATCTTGTCCTGCTGAAACGAGACGAGCATCGCTTCATCGACGAGTGAACTGCGTAGTCGTTCGATCTCTGCAATTGCCGCTTCGAGCAGTTGCTGCGCCTCGTCATCTCTGCCTTGCAGCAGGCGCACCCGCCCCATACGCTGGAGGAAGCGGTAGCGAAGGTGAGGAAGACCGACATCTTGAAGCAGAGTGTCCACCTGTTGTAGATGGCGCTCGGCTTCTTCACTGTCCGGAAGAAGCAAGTCTGCCAGGCGCAGATGTGCGTAGACACGTTGTACGGGCCATCCTTGACCACCAAGCATGTCGAGCGCCTGTTGTGCCGCATCCAGCGCGGTAGAGTGATCGCCTCGTGCTTCGTGCAAAGCGGATTGTTCCAGAATGATTTGGGCGGCAATGGGCACGTTGTCTAGGCCGATGAAGAGCTCAACGGCTTGTTTGAGGACAGCGTCAGCCTCGTCCAACTCGAGCAGGGCAATATGGATCGAACCAATCCCCCAGAGAGCCTTGCCCAGGTAGTATTGGTAGTCGGTTGTTTCGAGACTTTCGACCGCCCCTCGATAGAGCGCAAGCGCTTCCGGATATAGATTGAGCGCAAGGTAGGCATCTGCCATGTGGCTGATGCAAATCTGTAGATCGTACTCCGCATCCAACGTAGAGAACTCGCGCCGGGCCTCGGCAAGGGCAGCCAAGCTTGCCTGATAATCGCCCAGAAGCAAGTGGGCGTCACCGATGTTGTTCAACATCAGCGCATACAGATATCCGGCGTCGGGTAACAGGGCAGCGGCTTGCTGGTACGCGTCCAGCGCCTCATCCACGCGGCCAAGATAGCGGAGAGCAACACCGCGATTGTTCAGGACAAGTACCTGATCCTCCGTCATCTGTAACGACTCAAAGATCGATTCAGCGCGATCGTATGCGGTCAGTGCCTCTTCGAACCGGCCCATTTCGCAGAGAGCAGGCCCCTGGTTATCATGGATCTTGGCACGGATCAGGTTCAGGGCGACTGTGGACTCCTGGTCCGCACTTGCAAGTGCGTTGTCGATCTGGGCGAGCGCCGCGCCGCCGCTTTCCAGTGCGTTGTGATATCGCCCGAGCGCTGTCAACGTGTTCATCGCTCCGACATCGGTGCGCAGTGCATCCACCGTCATCCCCAGGTCGACGAACTGGCTGCGGGCGATTTTGATGAGTTTCAAGGCCGTGTCTGCATCCCCACGCAGGACGTATGTTTGTGCGCTCAGGTAGTTTGCTCGGGGAACCAGCGCCGGGGTGGCGATCTGGATCGCAACCTGTTCACAGAGCTGCGTCAACGCGCGCGCCTGCAACGGATCATGGCGGGCAGCCTTTTCTGCATAGGATAGCAACTCGGCCAGACCGGCCTCGTCCGCCAGATTGTTGGCGACCAGAAGCTCCATCTGGTGCGTAAATGAGGGCAGAGCCAGCAGCTCCACCACGATTTCGTCAACGATGGGAAGGTTTGTCATGGATGTGCGATCTTATTCACGCAGATCTAGGGGATCAATCCAAACGCTCAGGTCTTCGATATTCAGGAGCAACTGATAGCTGTTTGGCCTGACGTTTGTGAAAGAGAAGAGGCCGTATGGATCGACAGGCGTGTCTGCCACAAGCTGGGTCCCCTGCTGAATTCGGACTTGAAAGGCATCAAGTGTAAGGTCTTTGACCGGGAGAATTTGTCCATCGACGCGCACGCCATCGGTCCCATGCTGAACATTGAGCGAAAGGTCGAGCGTATCGGTCGAGTAGATCAGTTGGCGAGCCGCGCCTAAATCGCCGGCGCGGGCGCCGGCAAGGCCGGGCTGCAATCCGCTGTCGAATGTGAGCGCGGCGACCAGACGATTCAGTAGATTTGGAGAATCGTCAGTCTCCCGCTCTGCGACCTTCTTGCCGGCGTAGGCGTCAAAACTTGCTCGCAGAGTAGTACGCAGTTCGGCCGGCGGTTCGTCCAAGACGATCTCATCGCCGACGCGTAGGAAGGCGCGTATCCAGGCAACATCGGCCAGCGTCTTTTCGTCGGCGCCGGCCACCTGTTGCTCAATGATGGCGGCGTCCGCCGTCGATAGTCTGCCTTCAATCCAGTCTATCAATTGTTGCCAAGTTGGCATCGGATTTGTATCCATAATCGAGTTCGGCTCACAAAAATCGTAACTATTCAGGCTGCGATCCAAATAGACCGCGGATTTGGCGGATGAGGCTGATTCTCGCGGATAAAATCCGAATCAATCTGGTTTTGTCCGCCGAATTCGCCTAATCCGCGGTCTATCAGTGTACCGCTGTACAGCTACCAAGAAACAACAATGTCTATCCATTAACTGCACGATTCGCTGGTCAAAAATACACCAATCGTAGAACAGACGTTGACTTTCAGCATCGAAC
Organism: uncultured Chloroflexia bacterium; assembly: GCA_963765875.1. GTDB lineage: Bacteria > Chloroflexota > Anaerolineae > Caldilineales > Caldilineaceae > JAWKOK01. The sequence goes on along the minus strand of CAVXYK010000023.1, from coordinate 31,021 downwards.
GGGTGTCAAGCGTTGCCGTCGCTATCGGTCAGTGAGTCTCGCAGTCGTTTCAGGCAGCGGGCGCGGATCGGCCCGACGCTGCCCTCGGCAATGCCGATCGATGACGCGATGTTTGCGTATGACGGCTCGTCCGGATCGAAATAGAGTGCACGAAGCAGACGTCTGCATCGTTCGTCGATGCGCTCTAGGCCACTGCGCAGCCATTCAGCCAGTTCCCAACGCTCGATCCCATCGGCCTTGGCCTGGCCTGGCAGCAAGCTTGCTGACGATCTCATCATCGATATCCGATGTCTGATAGCGGAGCTGGCGAACCAGGAGACGACGGCTGTGGCGTTTGGCCACGGTTGCCAGCCATGCACGCAGATTGCCTTCATCAGTCATGCCGTCCAGGCCTTGCAACAGATAGCTAAACGTGAGTTGCGTGATATCGGCGGCGTCCTCGGGGGATAGGCCGGTATTGCGCGCGATGGAGTAGACCAGCCGCTCGTAGCGATTCAGGAGTTTCTCCCATGCCGCTGCATCGCCCGTTCGACAGGCGCGTAGTAAGGCCTCATCAGAGGGTCGCTGGTTTCGGTTGTCGATAAATAGTGAGTCTGTCATCAAGGTGATTTCCGCGAATGCGCCTACTGTCTGGACAGCAGGCTTACCCCGATGTTGTGAATGGGTTCTGTCTCAACAACGCGCTGAAACGCGCTCCACGATTGTGTGGGCGCGGGAACAACCAGCAAGATCGTATGGTGTCAATTGTTGGCCAACCAGAATCAGACGGGTTCGCCACATCATCGGAGTTGTACGATCGTAAGACATATTGGATCGTAAATCATACTTGAGCGGATGGCAAAATTATCCATCTCTCTCGAGTTCGAATCAGGTCTCAGGCATTGTTCCGGGGTGTGAGCATAGCGATAACGCTGCAGGCAATCAAATGGCTCACACAGCGGGCAGCGTCACCGTGAACCGTGTTCCCCGCGGCGCCCCCGGAGGCGGACTGATCACATCAATGACGCCATTGTGAGCCGTGACAATCTGCTTGACGATGGTCAGGCCCAACCCGCTGCCACCACTCAAACGGCTGCGTGAGCCGTCGGCGCGGTAGAACCGATCGAAGATGTGGGGCAAGTCTGCCGCGGCGATGCCCTCACCGCTGTCGGTGACGGACCAGCGCACGGTCGCTCCTTCAAGGGTCATGTCAACCGTGACGGTTCCGCCTGAAGATGTATGGCGCAACGCATTGTCGATGAGGTTTGTCGCCACTTGGCTAAGCCGTACTCGGTCGCCGGCAACCACGACGGTTGACCCGTCGTTAAGATCGCCAACCTTCATGCTGATCTGCGACGCGTGGGCCTGGGATCGGAAGCTGTCAAGCGTACGTGTCAACAGTTCGCCTAGATCCATCGATTCAATTGTCAGCGTCAATTCACCGGCGTCGGCCAGCGCCAGCGTGCGCAGATCATCTACCAGCCGATTGAGCAGGATCGTCTGTTCGTGAATCGGCGCCAGATTCTCGGCGGTCAGCGGAAAAACACCGTCTTGCAGCGCTTCGATATTGCCCTGGATGCCGCTCAAAGGTGTTCGTAATTCATGCGCGATATCGGCCATCAGATTGCGTCGTAGCTGCTCTTGTTCCTGCAACGACTCGGCCATGCTGTTGAATGATCCTGCCAGATCACCCAGTTCATCCCCGCTGCGGATTGTCACGCGGGTGGCGAGATCTCCTTCAGCAATCTGCTGCGCTGCGTTGCCCAATTCGACCACGGGCCGGGTGATCTGACGCACGACAAAGGCCGCCAAGATCAATGCGACCAGCCCGGCGATCACAGCGCCGGTCAGAATCGCGCGGGTCAGTCCGGTCATCAGAGCCGTATCATTGGCCATCGGCATCGTCATTATCGGGCCGTCGATGTAGAGTGTACCGACCTGATTGCTGGCGTCCATGAGGGGCAACTGGGTGCCGGTTGATTGCGTTTCCAACGGCACATTGATCTGTCCGGCGGTGTCTGCCACAATGATTCCGTGGACATTGGCGACGCGGATGCGGCCGTCGAACATCCCCATTGCACCGCCCATCATCCCGCCCATCATCCCCCCATCATGCCGCCATCCGAGGCAGCGCGCACGAGTGTCGGCAAGCGCTTGTCTATGCCATCCCAACTGCCCTGTTCCGCATAGAAGTTGTTCACGGCTTGCTGTAACGAGGCAGGCCTGACCATCTGATTGCCGATCATTAGGTGGGAGAGCTGGGTTGCTGCCGCCTGTCGCGCCACCAATACCGTGACGAGTACGCCAATCAGGATGACCACAGCGAACGCGCCCAGCAACTTGATCCAGAGACGGTTCATGGCTTCGGGTCCTGCTGGACGAAGCGATAGCCGATGCCGTGAACCGTCTCGATGAAACGGCTCTTCCGCCCGGCGTCGCCCAGTTTGTGGCGAATGTTTTTGACGTGCGCATCGATGGTGCGTTCGTAGGCAGCGTTATCGCCAATCGGATCGGGCTGGGTGATGTCGAGCAGGTGGCTGCGAGTGAATGGCCTATCCGGATGGCGCATCAGATGACTCAACAGATCGAACTCGGTGGCGGTCAGATCGACTGCCGTACCGTCTAGCGTAGCGCTGCGGTACGTTGGATCGAGCGTCAAATCGCCGGCTTTTAGTTGACCCTGTGTCGGCGTTCAACTGCTGTGTATCCAGTCTTCGCAACGCTGAACGCACACGCGCCACCAACTCACGCGGGCTGAAAGGTTTTGTCACATAGTCGTCTGCGCCCAGTTCCAGACCGATGACACGGTCCGTTTCGTCGACGCGGGCTGTGAGCATAATGATGTAGACGCCGGCCACGGCAGGATGGTCGCTGGCGCGCAGGCGACGGGCGATCTCAAGCCCATCCATGTCCGGCAACATGATATCGAGAATGATCAACGTCGGCTGCTCGCGCTGGATCAGCGCCAAGGCCGACGGGCCATCGGTGGCGGTGAACACGCGGTAGCCGTCCTGTTGCAGATAGCCTTCGACAACGCGTCGAATCTGAGCGTCATCCTCCACGACGACAATCAATGGCGTCATGGTAGCGTATTCATCGCTGAGCGTCGTCCAACACTACTCATGTGGATTGGCCCCGGTGGCGATCATGCGGTGGTGTATCTTGTGGTGTTCACCGATGGCCATGGCACCGATATAGCCTAGGCCGCGGATCATTTCGATTTCATTTGGATTTTCGGTCTCAATGGTGAGGATGAAGCAGCCATTCTCCTCAAGCACGGACATCGTCCATCCTGTTTCGGCGGCGAGCTGAGCCGGATGGGCCGCAAACACTCGACGCAAGGAGGCCAAGGTACGTTCATCCTGCGGTTCAATGACGACACGAACGCCAGCCGGCGTCTCGCTCTGCTCGACCACATCCACGCGCAGCGTCATGTTCTCCATATCGGCCAGGTGTACGCGCAACGCTTCCAGGTTCACACGACGCCAATCCGTTTCCGGGTCCACCAGGAGAATGGCGGTCAACTCCTGAATAGCGCCAAAGGCATCATTGCCCGGCATAGTCAGAGGGATTGACGGAAGCGTTTCCACCGGCAGTTCCGTCGATTCTGCACTCATTTGTGCGTGAATGGACCCATGGTCGACGACCTTACCGTCGACGACCATTTCGTGGGGAGCTTCAGCATCGTTGTCGGTCGCTTGCGCCATTGCGACGGGCACAGACTGGACGGGCGCACACGCGGCCACAAGAATGGCGGCGAGCAACAGTAGGGCCGCCAACAGGGTGCGGCGTCGCTTATTCATTTCAGACAACAATCTCACAGCATAGTCTCCTCGCAATGGTTTCAGTTGGGCGACGATCCATAGGGGCATGGCGACGGGCGGGAATGGTGCTCCGATTTTTCCGAGCCGTCCATCCGCCCGTTCACGTGCCCGTCGTCCCAAGTGGTGATTCGTCGGCGACGGGCACGTGATGGGGCGGGCGAACTCACCGTCGTAGTTGGATCTATTTTCCCGCCCGACCAAGTGCCCCTACGGATCTCAGCCTATTTTGTCCATAGTGTACCCTGAATCTGTGAAGAAATTGCGAACGAGGCGCTATTCGTCTTGCTCGACAACCGGGTTCTCCGGATCATCGGCGAGGATTGCGTACTTGTCGATCCGATAGAGCAGCGTCGCACGGCTTAGACCGAGCAGCCGCGCCGCCTGCGTCTTGTTTCCGCCGGCCATCTCCAACGCTTGTCGGATCAGGTTCTCCTCAACCCTGTCCAAGTTGATCCCTTCGGGCGGTAGCAGAAAAACGCCGGCAACTTGGGCGTCTGTATCCAGAATATTGCTGGGTAGATGATCAGTCCCCACTGGGTCACCTGCGGCTAGATAGGTTGCCTGCTGGACGACACGCTGTAGCTCGCCCACATTGCCCGGCCACTCGTAGGAACTCAGCAGTAAGAGCACCTGTCGATCCCATACTGCATCCGGGGCGAAGCGTGCCAACAACAGAGGAAGATCGTCGATACGAACGCGCAGCGGTGGCAGCAAGATATCAAAAGCGAGCGCCGAAATCTGCGACCACCTTTCCTGCAATGCATTTCTGACGTCAGCAACAGGCGCAACCCATGCGGGCGCTCGCTGGAGAGTAAGTATGGGGCAAGCAGGTCCACAGCCTTCTGCACCAGATTGTCGTGCAGCGCTTCGACATTGGATAGCAGGAGCGTGCCGCCCAATGCTTGTTGCCAAAGTCCCCCGCTTTCGTCAGCAGACGGCTCGATCAACAGTTCGTGGGCAATGACTGCCGGCGGCAGATTGGCACAATCGAGTTCGACAAGCTTCTTGCCTACCGTTGCGTCTGATCCAGCGTGGATCAAACGCGCAAGATGTCTTCGGCCCGTACCCGGTTCGCCGCGCACCACCACGGGATATGGCGCTCGTTGTGCCGCCCTGGCGCGCGTCAACGCAGCATGCAGTACCGGTGTTGCGCCGACGAACTCGGTAAAAGGTTCGACTGATGCAGGCGCTTTCGCCGGCGGTTCGTCGGTCACGGGAACGTCACTGGAATCGGCGATGTACCGATTGATGGTGGCGAGAACGGTCTCTAGATCGAATGGCTTGCGCAGGTAGTCCGAGGCGCCGATCTGAAGCGCTTCGACTGCAGTAGGCACTGAGGCGTATGCGGTCAGGAGCAGGATGGGTACGGTCGTGTCTCGCCGCCTCAGCTCGCGTAGCACCGTCATGCCATCCATGCCGGGCATCTTCAGGTCCAGCAAGACCAGGTCGACCGCATGGCGCGCAAAGCGTTGGATGGCCTGTTCGCCCCGTTCAGCCGTGACTACGTCATAGCCGGCCTTGGCCAGCGCGCGTTCGAGCACCCAGCGCATATTGTCGTTCGTCGTCGATTACTAGAATTGTTCGTGCCATCCTTCGATCCTATCTCAATTGTCAGGGCAAGAGAGAAAACGCTTCTATGCAGCCGCGAAACGATGGGCCGATGTCGGAAATACGCCGATTTTTGGCGGCTGTGTAGCATTTGCTACATCAACGCATCCGGCGGAGGCGCAGCAGACAGGCAGACAACAAACGTCGCTCCCCCATCCGGATCGGTAACAACCGTGACACGAGCACCATGATCTTCCACAATTCGATTTACGACACTTAAGCCGAACCCTGAACCACCGTCTTTGGTAGAGAAGAAGGGATCGAAGATTCGCTGGCGATCCGCCTCGTCAATACCGGGGCCGTCATCGGAGACCCGGAATTCCACATGTTGCAGGTCCTCACCTTGTCGAGCAGCCAACACGACAGTCCCTCCTTGATCGAGTGCCTGGATTGCATTGACCGCCAAATTCAAGAGGACCTGCTCCATCTGCCTCGAATCGATTAATACAAGTGGCAGGCGTGCATCACTCACGGTCTGGACTTCAACGCCGGCCGCGTTTGCCATGGGTTGCACACGGATTGCAATCTGCTCCAAGGAAATTCGCGGCATCCGTGGGCACCAATTGCGGACGAGTGGCATCAGCATAGCGCAGCAGATCCTGGACCAGCGTTTCGATTCGATCCGTCTCCTCTTCGATCACCAAAGCCGTCTCGTGAGCCTCCACTTGGCTGTCGGCTTCCAATAGCTGTGCACAGGCACGGATGATGCCGACTGGGTTGCGGATCTGGTGTGCCAATCCACCCGCCAGATTGCCCAATGCACTGAGTCGCTCAACCCGTCGCAGTTCGTCGCCCTGTTCCTCCAGTTTGCGCAGGGATGCAGCCAACTCCGCCGCTGTCTGGCTCTCGGCTTGCTGGGCCGCGCGCAGGCGGTCGACCGTGACGCCCGTGATGACGGCCACGCCAAAGAAGACGACGACAACAAGCAGGTCGTTGATGCTGTCTTCCGGGAAATTGCCCCACTTGAAGACGATGTGGGGGGCGAAGAGAAGTGAAGCGGCCAATGCCGCCAGCAGCCCGCCCCGTAAGCCGAAACGCAGCGCAGCATACACAATCGGCAGGAAGTAGAAATAGCGGTAGACCGCATGTAGGCCGACAAGACCGGGCGCGGTCGAGTAGTGTAGATAGGTGATGAGCAACAGCCCGCCGACGATGATCGCTGGCCGCCAAGACTTCGGTCACGTTGTTAGCTCTGGGGGCATTGGTGATTTGACTCATGTCGATTTTTCCTGATTCTGGACGATTTTCTGTGGTTGCTCTCTAGCTCGGCGGCCTTAGCCCTGGGCGGTCAGCCCGCAACCACAGGGAATGCCAGAGTTAGAATTTCTCCTCAGGCGTTTGGCAGCCTCAGATGTGCACGCAGGCATATCCGACAGCGTCGATGTGAAAACCAACACTTTTCGCCTGAAAATGGGCCTCAAAATAGACATTTCAACCGAATTCATTGACATACCTGACACAACGTTTCTAGACTCAAACAGTCCGAATAGAAAGTCGGAAATGATTAAGTCTTCTGGCCTGATTGTATAACGAATGAACAATGGGTATCAACGGCTCATTTGTTTCGTCTGACCACCTCCAGCTGGCGAACAAATCAGAGGCACAGAGTAACTATCTGATGGCGATCTCACGAAAGCAGAGACCGAGCACGAGCAAACAGCGCTGCCTGCCTCGTTCTGGCGTGGCATGATGTTGGTGGCTCTGTTGCTTGGCGTCGCTTGGATCAATTGTAGCAGGTTGCCGGCTGATGTTCAGAGCGGCGCCACTGACCGGCGCCCGATGGTCGGCTTCTTGGCGCCGGACTTCACGCTGCCCACAACAGATGGATCATCGAGTCACGCTCTCTGCGCTGACGCGGCAGTCCCGTGATTCTCAACTTCTGGGCGACTTGGTGCCCGCCCTGTCGGGCTGAGATGCCCGAGCTTGAGGCGTTCTGGCAGATGTATGGTGCCGATCAACTCTATGCTGATTGGAATCGACCAAGGAGAGGAAGGCGCTGTCGTGGAAGGTTTCGCAAGGGGCGTCGTCGACACGACCTTCCCATTGCTTCTCGATCAGCGGACGGATGTCGGCGCGCTCTACGGCGTGTCGCGCCTTGCCGACCACAGTGTTCATCGATGCCGAGGGACGCATTCAGGCGATCAAGGTCGGCGGTCCGCTCAACCGCGGCCAGCCTGATGGACGGCGGACAGCGCATCGGTCTGGCGGCGACGCAAGCCATGATGCCGGTTCTTTCGCTTGGCGGATTCACGCTTGCGGTGGGGCCGCTTGCTTTTCTGATGGCGATCTGGGTTGGCAGCGAAGTGGGCGAGCGAACCATGCGTCGTCTGGCCGTGCCGGGGAAAGCCGACGATCGGCAACGGGCGTTCAGTCTGTGCTGCTCTACGGCGGTCTGGCCGCGGTCGTGATTGGCGCTCGACTGGCCTATGCCGCCCAATTCTACCCAATCTATGTGCAGACGCCGCGCCTGCTGTTGAGCTTGCGACCGGGTACGCTGGCGGCGATTCCCGGTCTGATCGTCGGCGTTGGCGTGGCGCTGATCCTGCTGCACACGCGTACAGATACCGACTTCGACGATTTTGGACAATGCGGCGTTGGTATCCGTTTCTGTACTGATCGTATTGGCACTGGGCCAGTTTGCAACCGGTGAGCGATACGGCGTAGCGACAGATCTGCCCTGGGCTGTCGAACTGTGGCAGGTACGTCGACATCCGGTACAGATCTATGAAGCCATCTCCTTGGCCGTGATACTCGCTGTGCTATGGCGAATGATGCCGACAGCGCTGCCCGGCGAGATATTCTGGTATGGAGTGCTCTATGTTGGCGTGACCGAATTGCTGCTGGAAGCATTTCGCGGCACATCCAACACGGCTGTTGCCGGCATTCGTGTTTCTCAGGTCGTAGCGCTGGCGGCCGTTCTGCTGGCGCTCTACATACTCGCGTTCTACGCTGGGCAGCGACAGCGAGACGCATCGCAAGTGAAGTCTTGAACTACATTCATTTTGGCCGAACAGCCAAACAGATAGGAAGTGACCAGGTATGACCGAAAATGACGTCAATGAAACGAGCCAAATCGAGTCCCTTGAGCCGAGTCCGGGTGGGCCGATCACCGACGGGCTGACAGTGAACGAAGACGAACCGAGTCTCAGGATCCGCCCAACGGGGTCGTGGATCTGGGATGAGTTGGGTCGTCTCTGCTGCTTGCATTTGTGATTGGCCTATCTGATCGGATACGTCGCACGGCCGTTCACGGATCAGTTGGCCATTGGTGGCAAACCCGATCCGTCTGCGAATGCCCAACAGAGCGCTGCCGCCTGAGCCTGCCGACGATATCGCACTCGCTGAGGAGGAGACACCCGACTCGTCTTCTCCTCGAAGGATGAAGAGAAGGACAATGTGTCCCAGTCTCCCAGTTCTCGATCACGCCAACGCCTGATCTTTCAGGAGAAATTGCTGCTGCGATCTCTGCCCAATGTACGCCACTTCATTGGCGATGTGAATGCGCCGGTCACGCTGATCGAGTTCAGCGACTTCCAGTGACCGTTTTGCCGGCGTTTCGCCACTGACGCGGGTCGTCAGATTCAGCAAGAGTACATCGATACAGGGAAGGTTCGTTTCGGGTATGTGCATTTTGCATTTCTTGGGAGAGGAATCCGTTTGGGCTGGTGCAGGCCAGCGAATGTGCTGACCGAACAGGAGCAGTTTTGGGCATATCATGATCTGCTCTTTGAAAACTGGGATGGTGAGAATCAAGGGGCTTTCAGCAAAGATAACTTGAAGCAGCTTGCCGTTGAGCTCGAACTCGACAGTCGAACAGTTTGACGAATGTCTCGATTCAGGACGGACGGAGGCTTTGGTCGAGCAAGACAATGACTTCGCTCGCCAACTCGGTGTGCGCAGTACGCCCACGTTTGCGCTAAACGGCCGTCCGATCCAAGGGGCGCTTCCTTACGAATCGTTTCAACCGTTGATCGAAGAAGAGTTGGCCAAGGCGGGCATGAATTAGATGGCAAAGCAGTCCAACGAAAGTGAACTTCTGGTGTCTTCAGCGAGCTATTCATTTAAATTGCGTGTTTGATTCACATTTCCTTCACAACTCAAGAATATACTTGTGCCGGAGAGAGCGAACGGTCGCGGATAAGCGGCCGAACAGAACAGCAAACGTGTGAAAGTGGAGGAGAATCCCAAATCATGAAGTCAATGGATCGGCGAACATTTCTGCAATTATCATCTATTGGTGCGACGATGGCGCTAGTAGCAGGCTGTGCACCCGCTGTGCAGATGCCCTGAACGCCAATACGGCCGCGGTCATCCCCGCGACCGCCAATCAAGAGACGCAGTCGAACAAGGAGTTCCCCTTTGATCCGGACGTTGAGATTGTCCTACGAAGCCGCACCCGGTTCAATTGAAATTCGACCCGGTACGCCAACGCATGTCTGGCAGGTCACCGGGGAGCTGCTGAAAGGCGAAGAATCTGCCCTGCAGCCGATCCCGGACAGCTATTTAGGGCCAACGATCCGGGTAAAAACAGGCCAGCGGGTGCGTCTGCACTTCATCAACGAGTTGCCTGAACCCAGCATCCTCCATTGGCACGGCCTGCACTTGCCGGCTGAAATGGATGGACACCCGCGCTACGTGGTGGAGACGGATCACACCTACGTATATGAGTTTGAAGTTCGCAACCGTGCCGGAACCTACTGGTATCATCCGCACCCCCACGGGCGCACGGGACCGCAGGTATATGCGGGCATGGCCGGCCTCTTTCTGGTCTCCGACGATGAAGAGACCGCGGCCGGATTGCCCGACGGCGCATATGATATTCCACTCGTGATCCAGGATCGAACCCTCAATGACGACAATCAACTGGTCTACCAGTCCGGGGGCCACATGGAGCAGATGACGGGCTTTTTGGGCAGGGAAATCTGGATCAACGGCAATCCGGCATTCACCCTGCCGGTTGAACAACGCGCCTATCGCCTGCGCTTGTTGAACGGCTCCAACTCCCGCATCTCACAAGCTGGCCTGGGAAAACGGCGCGCCCGTAACCGTGATCGGGACTGATGGCGGGCTGTTGGAAGCGCCGGTGCAGCGGCCATACGTCATGCTGGCGCCTGGTGAACGTGTGGAACTATGGACGGATTTTGGCGACCAGCGTCTTGGGCAGCGAGATGGTTTTGAGGAGTTTGCCTTTCTCCAGCCCAGGCATGATGGGAGGCGCTCAGGGCGGCTCCGACTTCCCCGTTTTGCGCGTGCGCGTCGATCGAGAAGCAGAAGAGAACTTGGCTCTTCCCCTGCGTCTCTCAACGATCGATCGGTTGGCGGCATCAAACGCCGCCAATGAAGACGCACCGCTGTCGCTTTGCCCTGCAGATGAACCAGGGCAGATGGACACTGAATGGGCGCACCTTTGAGATGACCGATGTCGCAAAAGACGAGATCGTACAGCTCGGCAGCACCGAGGTGTGGGAGTTTGCCAATCAGGGCGGAGGCAGGGGGATGATGGGTGGTATGCTGCTTCCCCATCCCATGCATGTCCATGGCAAGTCTTTTCAGGTGTTGAGTCGACAAGTTGCTTCGGGAATGCAGGCCGACTGGAAGACGGTTAGCGAAGGCTATGTTGACGACGGCTGGAAAGACACTGTATTGGTGATGCCTGGTGAACGGGTGCAAGTCCTGGTTCGATTCGAAGATTACACGGGTCTTTTTCTCTACCATTGCCACAATCTTGAGCATGAAGATATGGGCATGATGCGCAACTATCGGGTTGATGCGATTTAGCCCGATCGGAACGTCAGGAAAAGGTCGTATGAAGCCTTGCGGTTCGACAACGGCGTCGGACGGCAAGGCTTTTGTTTATTGAATCGATTCGGCCGCTGCATGGTTTGAATCACTGCGCTCTCTATTTGCGACGCCTCTGTCTGAAAAAGGGCGATTTCAGCACGGGAATGGCTTCACCACCTCGGAATTCGGCTAAACCTTGATATCCACCACGTAATTTCCCTATACTTCATTACACCCATGCTCCCCGATAACATTCAGCACCGCAAGTAAATGGATCTATCTCGCCGATCAGCGAGATAGTAGAGGGAGGCAGCTTTGGCGAATACTTACCGGCACGATCCAACCGATACCCAGGAAGAACCAAACGACGGGAGTTCGGGAAGCACCAAACAGCGAACCATCATTGTCGCAATGGCAACAGTTCTTCTAATAGGTATCCTGGCCACGTTTCTAGCGTCGATCTGGTCAATTCTATAAGGCTCAGTCGATAGCGATAGAGAACAGCTTGGCGTGGATATTGCAGATCTGTCATTCGCCCCAGAAATCGGCGCGGTGGCGCCGATTATCGAGAGGCAATTTGCTTTTTCCACGCCATACAGGGAGATTGTGCATGTATACGTATGAAGAAAGCATTTTCATCAACCATCCGCAACGGATGGTTTTCGACTTTGTGACCAACCCTGCCAACCATTCTCAGTGGTCAAGTGCTACTAAATCCGCGAAGTGGACATCCAAAGGCCCCCCTGGTGTCGGTTCAACTTATAAGGTGCTGGTCAAACTCGGTTGGAGCGTTGTGGAGACCGAAGTCGAAATCACGGCTTGGGAGCCATTCGAAGTGTATAGTTTCAAGGGCTCCCAGGGTAGTATCCAGGCGACTAGTCAATCGAGGTTTGAGCCGAAAGAGACCGGGACACAACTGACTCTGACAGGGAAACTAAAAGGTACAGGTGTTGGGAAACTGATGGAGGGACTGTTCGGCAGATTGGCCGCAAGGCAAGATGGTAAAGATCTTGATGCTCTCAAGCAGTTGCTGGAATCCCAAAGAACCGATTAGAGCAGACCATCATAGTGACAGAATTGATAGAAGCTGTGCAATATGTGCGTACATGAGTGGATTGTCGAAAAGCTCTAGAGCAAATGGATGAGCTGCTGCCGGTTGCCGTTCCAGGCCAGGGGTGAGAATCACGAGGAGAAGAGACCATCGATTTCTGCATGTAAGCGCAGAAATCGATGGTCTCTTCTCCTCGCCGTGTCATGTATGGTGCGTCACAGCTTGAGCCGACGGAGGCGCAGGGAGTTGGCCACTACGCTGATACTGCTGAAGGCCATAGCCCCAGCCGCCAAGATGGGATTCAGTTGACGCAGCCAACTGGGCGCCCAGGGCGCAAAAGCCAAAACGCCTGCTGCAATCGGGATCAACGCCACGTTGTAGGCAAAGGCCCATCCCAGATTCTGCTTGATGTTGCGCATGGTCGCTTTGGAGAGGTGAATCGCCTGAGAGACGCTGCGCAGATCACCACGCATCAACGTGACATCGGCAGCCTCCATGGCCACATCCGTGCCCGTTCCGATGGCCATTCCTACATCGGCCTGAGCCAGGGCCGGCGCGTCGTTGATTCCATCGCCTACCATGGCAACGCTGAAGCCTTCTTCCTGTAATTGCGTAACATAGTCGGCCTTGTCACCAGGCATCACCTCGGCGAAGACACGGCCGATGCCAACCTCGGACGCGATGGCCTCGGCTGTAGCCTGGTTGTCTCCTGTCATCATGACCACAGTCAGTCCCATGTCGTGCATGGCCGCCACGGCCTCTTTGGAACTATCCTTGATGGTATCGGCAACCGCGATCAGGGCGCTTGCCTGTCCATCTACAGCCAGCCACATGGCCGTCTTGGCCTGGTCCTGAAGTTGCTGAGCCTTGGGCTCAAGCTCATTAAGCGCAACATCCCGCTCGCGCATCAGTCTCAGGTTGCCCACGAGCACGTCGCGCCCATCGATGTGGGCTTCAATGCCGCGGCCGGCAACCCCCTCAAAGCGGTCCGGCTCGCTCAACGATAGTCCACGCTCCTGTGCGGCCAGCACGATGGACTCTCCCAAAGGATGCTCGGAGCCACGCTCGGCGCTGGCAGCCAGGCGCAGCAAATACTCTTCGCGGTCCAGGTCAGAACCGGTACCGTTGGTGAAGCCGTTGCTTGCTCCGTTGGTTGCGGGCGACATCGTACCGTCGGCAACAACTGCGGCACCTGCTACAGCCAACTGCGGCGTCGGCAGCCTGAACAGATCGCTAACCACCACATCGGTGACAGACGGCTCACCGCGGGTGATGGTGCCGGTCTTGTCGAGCACGATTGCGGTGAGCTGGTGGGCCTGCTCCAGCGCCGTGCTGCTGCGGAAGAGGATGCCGTTCTCCGCTCCCTTGCCCATGCCGACCATAATCGACGTAGGCGTGGCCAAGCCCATGGCGCAGGGGCAGGCGATGACCAGCACCGCGACCAGACGCAGCAGCGCAGGTACCAAACCGGCGCCCATGGCCAGCCAGAAAACGAAGGTTAGGCAGAGCGATCACGATCACGGCGGGTACGAAGTAGGCTGAGACTTGATCGACCAGGCGTTGGATTGGGGCTTTGCTCCCCTGCGCCTGTTCCACCAGCTTGATGATCTGGGCCAAGGCCGTCTCACGCCCGACCTTGGTGGCCTCAAACTTGAGCAGTCCCTGCTTGTTGAGAGTGGCGCCAATGACCTCGTCACCGGGTGTTTTGTCCACCGGAAGGCTTTCACCGGTGATCATGCTCTCATCCACTGCGGATCGGCCTTCGAGCACCAAACCATCCACAGGAACCTTTTCGCCGGGACGTACCAGCACAACGTCACCGACCGCAACTTCTTCGATGGGCATGTCGATCTCTTGGCCATCGCGTACGATGCGCGCCGTCTTGGCACGCAGGCCCATCAATTTCTTGATGGCCTCGCTGGTCTGCCCCTTTGCACGCGCTTCCAGAAGCTTGCCCAACACGATCAATGTGATGATCGCGGCGGACGTCTCAAAGTAGACGTGTGTGCCCAGTACAGTCGAGCCCATGGTCAGGGCGATGAGCACGGCCACACTGTAAAAATAGGCAACCGACGTGCCCAGGGCAACGAGAACATCCATGTTGGCAGCGCCATTGCGCAGCGACTTGTAGGCGCCCACATAGTAGTCGCGGCCGACGTAGAATTGGACCGGTGTGGCCAGGGCTAGGAAGAGCCAGTTCACCCAGTTCTCATGGGACCAGGCCCCGAGAAGGCCCAGATCTCGTCCCATGCTGAGCACGAGTAGAGGCAGCGTAAAGATGACGCCAACGACAAAGCGCTTCGTCTGATGGTGTACTTCGGCGGCGCGGGCGGCAGCTTCGGCATCTTCCATTGTCTCTTCATCGCCGCTCACTTCGACCACGTCGTAGCCGGCCTGACGCACGGCGGCTACCAGATCGGCGCGGGTAGCCAATCCCGCCACGTAGTCGATAGTCGCCTTTTCATTGGCAAAATTGACGTTGACCGCTATCACACCCTCCACCTTTTTCAGGCGGCGCTCAATCGTATTGGCGCAATTGGCACAGGTCATGCCGATGATGGGCAGCTCCAATGTAGCAGTCGGAATCTGGTAGCCGGCCCGTTGCACACGATGTATGACATCTTCGAGCACTTCCTGCGACGTGCCGATCTCGGGATCATATTCAATCGTCAGCTTTTCACTGGCGAAGTTGACCGAAGAGGCATCAACGCCTTCGGCTTTCATGCTATTCCGTTCCACCGCGGCTACACAGTTGGCGCACGTCATGCCGATGACGGGAACGGTGAGTTGTTTGGTTTCTGACATTGTCTACTCCAACGTTTCGCAGGCTCGGTTTGGCCGGGCGTGATTGACAGGGCAGAGATCCTCGCGCAGTTCTGAAAAACAGAATGACCGGATGGATCTATGCCGAGTTGCATTAGGACGGTGCGTAATTGATCTCCTCAAGCAATCCCTGGATCGACTCCCAAGACGTAGTATTCTCATCCCAGGTGACGCTGACCAATTTGTCGCTTTCACTTGCCTGCACTGTCTCAACACCGCTCAAGTCGGCCAGCTCTGTTTCGATGGTGTGGGTGCAATGGCCACAGCTAATATTGGATACGGTTACGGTTCGAGTGGTCATGGTCTCATCCTTTCACTTGATGACAATGGTCGATAGGTGGTTACAGCTTTCCAGAGATTTCGAAGACACCGGTGATTTCGTTGAGCACGGATTCCCGCTCATCAAGATCGTCACCTTGGATGGCAGCAGTGACACATGTGCGAAGGTGATCGTCGAGGATCATGGTGCTGACTTTGCTGAGAGCAGCCTGCACCGCCTGGATCTGTTTGATGACATCGATGCAGTAGGCGTCTTCGTCCACCATGCGTGCGATACCTTTGACGTGACCTGACGTGCTGGCCAGGCGCTGCGCCACGGCTTTCGTCGTCTCATCATTCATGATTTTGTGCCCCCTCCTACTACATCGTTTCGATCTTCTCCCATCCCCCATGGGGGGGTATATTGAGGCCAACATGCGTTCCCGGCGCCGCAAGTAGTTAAGGTTACAAACGAGAATGCGGTACGCGGCGATCCTGCACGCTCGGAGAACCGAACTAAGCAATTCGGCCCGGTTGCATCACGCGACGTCGCCCTGCAAGCACGTAACGTCCGCCGCTACAATTTGACTAGGCGCCAATCATTCACCAAATCGATGCATTGGTGAGAAACGCCTCGCCGGCTTTGCGGGCGGTGCAGTGAATGCGAAAGGAGTAGTGAGCAGTGTACCTATCGAGGTCCGGCCATCCTGATCCAGGCGAAGGCGTCGTAGAGCCGGTTGAGATTGCCGCCGATTCCCCGGTCCAGGTGGAAACCGCAATGGTCTTGCTCCTTGTGCATGGTATGAGATCTCCACGATGTACTGTTCTGATTCGCGATGGCCTAATGGCAGTGGGAGGGGTTCTGGATGGGCTCGTTGTATTGAAATCCGGTCTAGTGCGCGTTCTATATGATCCAACCATTGTTGGGCCGCAGCAGCTGGCGACAACTGTCGATAATCTGGGTAAAGAAAGTCCTTCTGGTTACACCGCGCGGCTCCTCAGTTACCCATAGTCGTAAAATGCGCCTGAGCCAGGTATCGGGTGCTATCTGACATTGCTGCTGCGTCTCATATCCTGCACAGATGTCTGATATCGGGCAATTTGATGGCTCGAATGGCCGATTCGATAAGGAATATTGGCTGGTCTTGAATTACCGAAGGCCGGTGCATATACTCAACAGGGGCTGATTCGGGTTCCATACCGACGGCGCAGACGCGTGAACAAGACAATCGTTCATCTCACGCTTGAAGTGACAACAGACAAAATGGCACATGGATTTGTAGAGGCAAACCCGAATGACAGGAAAGAAGATTGGACAAATTGCAGCGGTCCTCGTTGGACTTGCGCTGGCCCTATTCGTAGGCGTCGTACCGGCCAAAGCTGCGCATGAGCCATCGCGGGCTTGCCTATGGATCCGTGGCCGGGCTGCCGCCTTTGCCGGTGAAATCCCCACGTGTTGCCCCGGACCCGACGGTTGGCAGCCATCGTCATGCGACGACGCCGACCACCACTGAAAAGTGGATCGATGTCGACTTGAGCGAGCAGAGCGTGGTCGCCTATGAAGGAAGCAAAGCGCTGCGTGCCTTCACCGTATCCACTGGGTTACCCAA
Organism: uncultured Chloroflexia bacterium; assembly: GCA_963765875.1. GTDB lineage: Bacteria > Chloroflexota > Anaerolineae > Caldilineales > Caldilineaceae > JAWKOK01. Next base: position 14,087 of record CAVXYK010000023.1, on the reverse strand, counting down.
TACGCCGACGCGAGTGGGCGAGTTTCGCATGTGGGTCAAGACACGCGTCCAAGACATGGACGGAGGTACCAAGGAGGCCGGCAACTACTACTATCTGCCGGATGTGGAGTGGGTCCAGTATTTTGATGGTGAGATCGGCTTTCACGGAACCTACTGGCATGATAACTTCGGTCAGCCAATGAGCCGAGGCTGTGTCAACATGACCAACGCAGACGCGCAGTGGCTATTCGAGTGGGCCGGACCCTACTACGACCTCAAGGGACCGGCCTGGCAATCTCCGTCGGATTCCAACGTAGGAACGCTCGTGGTCGTGCACGAATGACATTGAATACAGGTGCAATCGCAGTTCCAGTAACTGAACCTGTCGCTCGTCCCGCATCAACACGGCGTCTCTGGGAAATCGATGCGGCTCGTGGCGTTGCCATCGTCATGATGGTCATATACCACTTGATGTACGACCTGTACTATTTCGGCGTAACCGACGTCATCTTCACAGATCCGTTCTGGCTTTATTTTCAACGGGTCACGGCATCGACGTTTATGGTATTGGCCGGCGTCTCTCTGGCGCTGCGTGCTCAGCAAATAGAAGCCAAAGGTGAGCCAGTGACTTTCAGACCCTTTCTGCGACGGGGGCTTATCATCCTGGGCTGGGGTCTTGTGATTACATTGGTAACAGGCGTTGCGCTTGGCGCAGAGATGGCGATTCGATTCGGCATCCTGCACTTCATCGGCGTCTCTGTGATCCTGGCCTATCCATTCCTGCGCCGACGTTGGTTCAACTTGGGCCTGGGTTTGGTGCTCTTCGTTGCCGGCAAGATCGCACAGCAGTTCACGGTGTCAGGGCCATGGCTGATCTGGCTGGGTTTGGAACCGGTTGATCATCTCTATGTCGATTATTTCCCGCTGTTGCCCTGGTTCGGCGTCGTCCTGATCGGCATCTGGCTTGGCAATTCTGCCTACCAGAACGCCACTCGCTGTTTTCGATTGCCGGACTGGCAGATACCGGCATTGACTGTCCCGCTGGGATGGATGGGTCGCCATTCGCTGACGATCTATTTGATTCATCAGCCGTTGCTATTCGTGCTATTGATTGTGACGTTGGGGTTATCCAGGATCGGGCTGACGGTATCGTAGAAAGGTGCATTGTGTTCACAGTTGCCTCACCCTGCTTCGCCTCCTGGACTATAGATCGAGTGGCTACGCTTCCCTCTCCACCGGGTGGAGAGGGACCGCCGTGGCGCCCTTAGCGCCATGGCAGGGTGAGGCGAGAGCGGAGCCAATCAAGCTCCATTTTTCTTGAGGCAGATATCGAGTCAGCATCATCACGACGCAGATAATTTTGAGGCAGGTAGACTATACACGGATAGCCAGGACCACGATTGCGCCTGCTGCCGAATATGCAATCTGGAGCACGAAACACACGCCGGCCATGAGGGCCATCAAGCCCACGATGCCCACAGCGAACATGCGGAAGAACAAGGCCATGACGCGCATGAAGGCCACAGTGACCACGACCACATGGGACATGAAATCATGTTCCGCAATCGTTTCTGGGTCAACTTGGTCCTCAGCATTCCGGTCATCATCTACAGCCCGTCCATTCAGGGCTGGTTTAACTATACAGCGCCGGCATTTCCCGGCAGTCTGCTGATCGTGCCGGTGCTTTCCACGGTCATCTACTTCTATGGCGGGCTGCCTTTCTTGCGCATGGCGACCTGGGAGCTGCGGACACGAAAACCGGCCATGATGACGCTCATCTCGCTGGCGATCAGCGTGGCCTATTTCTACAGCATGGCGACCCTTGTTTGGGACATCGGCGAAGACTTCTTCTGGGAACTTGTGACGCTGATCGATATCATGCTTCTGGGTCATTGGTTGGAAATGCGCAGCGTCCGCCAGGCGTCGGGCGCGTTGGATGCGCTGGCACAGTTGTTGCCGGACACGGCCGATGTGGTGATGCCGGACGGCGCACGGAGGAGCATCCGGTAAGCCATCTGAAGACGGACGATATCGTGCTCGTACGCCCCGGGGCCAGTGTGCCGGCCGACGGCATGATTGTCGACGGTGAGTCAGAGATCAACGAAGCCATGGTGACTGGCGAATCAAGACCGGTGAACAAGGGTATCGACGCCTCTGTGATAGCAGGAACGGTCAATACCGGCAACGGCAGCCTGCGAGTGCGAGTCACTGCTGTTGGTGATGAGCACTGCACTTTCCGGCATCATGCGCCTTGTAGATGAAGCGCAACGCAGCAAGTCAGAAGACGCAATTGCTGGCGGACCGGGCTGCGTCCATGCTCTTCTACGTGGCCGTTGCCGCCGCTCTGATTGCCGGTGCGGTTTGGACGGTCTACTTTGGCGGTGTCAACACGCAGGTCGTTGCCGTGGTCGTAACAGTGTTGATCATCGCCTGTCCGCATGCGTTGGGCCTGGCCGTCCCTCTGGTGGTGGCCAACACGACCGCGCTGGGGGCCAAGAACGGGATTCTCATTCGGGACCGGCAGGCGATGGAACTGGCAAAGGATCTGAATATCATCACCTTTGACAAGACCGGCACCCTGACCAAGGGCGAGATCGGCGTCGTCGATAGTAACAACAGAAGCAGAGATATTAGCCTGATGAGGCTTTGGCCATCACTGCTTCCGTGGAGGGGGATTCCGAGCATCCCATCGCCCGTGCCATCCGGCATTCTGCAGATGAACAACAGCTCGATCTACCTGCGATCACCGAGTTCGAAACGCTCAAAGGTCGTGGCGTGAAGGCCGCTTACGACGGACAGACGATCTATGTCGGTGGTCCGCGGCTGCTGGAATACTTGGAAGCAGAGCGGTCGCCAATGCTGGTCCAGTTTGCCCAAGAATCCGGTGCAAAGGGACAGTCTGTCGTCTATCTGGTGCGGGAGCAAGCGGTGGTGGCCGCATTTGCGCTGGCGGATGTGGTGCGTGAGGAGAGCGGCGCAGCCGTTTCAGCGCTGCATGCCATGGGCATCGAGGTCGCCATGCTCACGGGCGACAGCAAGGATGTCGCCAACGCCGTGGCCAGCGAGTTGAATATCGATCAGACCTTTGCCGAGGTGCTGCCGTCCGACAAGGATCAGAAGGTTATGGAGCTACAGGGACAGGGGAAGCTGGTGGCCATGGTGGGCGATGGTGTCAATGACGCCCCGGCGCTTACCGCGTGCCGATATCGGCATCGCCATTGGCAGCGGCACAGATGTCGCTGTCGAATCCGCAGGGCTCATTTTGGTGAAGAGCAACCCGCTGGACGTGGTGAAGATCGTCAAACTCAGCCGGGCCAGCTACCGTAAGCAGAAGCAGAATATCTGGTGGGGCGCCGGCTACAACATCATCATGATTCCGTTGGCGGCCGGGATTCTTGCCCCGTTTGGGATCATCATGCCGCCTGCGCTGGGCGCGATCCTCATGTCGATCAGCACGATCATTGTGGCTATCAATGCCCAAACTTTGAGACGAACAAATCTGGAGGTAACGCCAGGCTGATCACTCTCTTATTACCGCAACTTGATGCGAGCACTATTCAATTTCAGTTACTATCATTTGGAGAAACCGACCATGAAATGGAATGTTTTACCTCTTCTGCTCTTCTTCCTCTTTGTATTTGCCGCTTGTTCGAGCCTCAGCATCGACTTCACCGGCGGAAGACCAACAATCGACCCAAGAGGTAGATGCGCCTGAGGCAGCCCAGGAGGTCGATGCCGCAGACGGCTGAGACCACAACCCAGCCCGTGGTCTCCGTCTACAAATCGCCGACCTGTGGTTGCTGCAATGGGTGGGTCGAGCACATGGAGGAGGCCGGTTTTGTGGTCGAGGCCCATGATGTCAGCGACGTGGCGACTGTGAAGCAGGAGAACCATGTGCCGGGCGGGCTCCAGTCCTGCCACACGGCTATCGTGGATGGCTATGTGATCGAAGGTCATGTGCCGGCTGAGGATATCAGCCAATTGCTGGCCGAACGCCCTGATGTGGCCGGGCTTGCCGTGCCGGGCATGCCGGTGGGTTCGCCGGGCATGGAGATCGCTGGCAACCCGGGCCAGCCTTTCGATGTCATCTCGTTTGACGTGGACGGCAATATGGATGTCTTTGCCAGCCACAACGAGTAAGGCCGCTACAAAAAAATATTGGTTTCCCAAATATACGCTTTCGCAGCGGCTTTAGGGCCGTCAAATAGGGATTCATTTTCTTGGAACAGCCTAACGCGCAATCGTCCTCGGGACCGACTGTTCACAAAAGGAGCGGATCTGATTCACATTTCCTTCACAACTGACCGCTATCCTGAAATCAGGAAAGTCAATCAAACATGCAGCGGCCACTGAGGCTGCTGCGATAGACGAAGCAAAGGAAGTGTGAAAATGGTTCGCAATTCGAAATGGCTTGTGGCTCTGGGTGTGACGGTGTTGGCTTTTGGGCTTCTCTTCGGAACGGCGATGGCCGATCCCGGCGATGGCGGCAGCGAAAACGGCGGCTGGAACATGCACGAGCAGATGGACCCCGAGCAATATGGTCAGATGATCCAGCGTATGACTGAGGTCCACGGCGCCGAGTTCACCGCAGAGATGTTGCAGCGCATGAACGAAGGCGGCAACTGCCACGGTGCCGGAGAAGACATGATGGGCCACGGCATGATGGGAGCCGGGATGATGAGTGGTTTCCACGGGTTGATGGGCGGCAGTTTCGGCCATGGCAGCATGATGGACCAGGGCTTTGAGGGAACGGTCGGCCGCATGATGCGCGGCGTGCATGGGCTGATGAGCGGTTTTGGCAACGACGGCATGATGGGTCGTTGACCCTGAACGAGTGTTGAAACGACTTGAATGAGAAGGGGAGGCATCGGCTGATGTCTCCCCCTCTGTTTGGGGCATGCGGGCGAGATATGACGGGAGCGGTGCCCGCCAGTGGTTCTCCTCCTGACGAAAGCTCGAAGACGGCACAATCGCGAGGCGGCAACATCAACTTGGGATGTCCGCACGGCCACCGCACGAAAGCAAGGTCACCGATATGCGCCACACATGTAGCATATGCTCCATGCAACGCACCCAGCTGCGCAGAAAACGACGTTTTTGCCTCATCTGTGGAAAGCTCGATCCTGCCCTGCTATTCTGTTGCAGTGAAAAACGAGCGAAACCTAGGTGATGGTGAGAGCAAGAAGGGGCCCAAGCAATGAAGCGCAGCTATTTTCTTGGCATGATCGCCCTGGCGCTGTTGCTGAATGCTTGCAACATGCCAGGACGCAGTCCCCGGGAGAACGAACAAGTTATTGCCGGCAAAGCGCTCTATGAACAGAGTTGTGCGGCATGCCATGGTGTGGACGGCGAGGGGCAACCAAACCAACATGCCAGGGCGCAGTCCCCGGGAGAACGAACAAATCGTTGCCGGCAAAGCGCTCTATGAACAGAGTTGCGCGGCATGCCATGGCGTGAACGGCGAGGGGCAACCGAACTGGACAACGCCGGACGAAAACGGCGTCTATCCAGCACCGCCGCACACGGCCGATGGCCATACGTGGCATCATCCGGACTCGATACTGCTCGAAACCATTGCCAATGGCGGCTCCATGCCCAACAGCACAATGTTGGCATTTGGCGAGCAGTTGACAGAGACTGAGATGGAGGCGATTCTTGCCTATGTCAAGACATTCTGGGGCAAAAAAGAACGAGAGTTTCAGGAATTGGTAACGAAACAAAATAGCGGAAGTGGAAACAATTGATGGGAAGAACACTGGGAATATTGCTGGGGCTATCTGCCTTGTTGCTCACGGCCTGTGGCGCTTCGGAGGCCGCGACTTTTGTGCCGAGCGGCATCGCACAAGGGCAGCCGACCTTTCTATTTCTCTATACCGACAATTGACCGCCTTGAGCAACCATGGAGCCCATCGTGAATGGGCTGGAAGCTGAATACGATCGACACTGTTGTTTTCGAGTCAACTGAATGCCAGGATCTCGGGCAAGCGGCGATGAAGCGTATTCCTTGCGGGTCATCCAGGCTACGTACTCTTGGACATGCATGGCGAAGTCCTGTGGCAATTTGCCGGACAGACAGAAGAGATGAACTCGAATGCGTGATGGCGCTCTGCCCGTGAAGCCACCGTAAATTATCCGGTCATTTGCCGACCATGATGAACGGCATCATTGCGCAGGAGAATATTGTGCAACGAGACACTGTTATGGTTCATGACTAATCCACTTGCGCACGCTCAGCATCGAATTTGGCTGACCGCATCGCCTGCTGGTCGCTACGAAGACTGCTATTGCTTCTGCTCTTCGGATTACTCATCTGGGGCGTCATGCCCTTTCTTGCACCTGCAGCGTACCATTGGGGCTACCCTGCTATCGGTCGGGCGATCCATCTGCTCTACACACCCTTCTGCCATCAGTTGCCACAGCGAAGCTGGTTTCTCTTTGGGCCGCAACTCACCTACACGTTGGCCGAACTCACTGAGGCGACCGGCACGGCAGAGGCCGGTCAGCTTCGCTTTTTCTACGGTTCACCGGTATTGGGCTGGAAAATGGCATGGAGCGACCGCATGGTGAGCTTCTATTTCATGACGCCGGTCTTTGGCGTTGTTTATGTGCTGGCCAAGCGATTGGGCATTTCCATACGCCCCGTCTCCGGGAAGGTACTGTTGCTGTTGTTGCTGCCCATGTTTTTGGATGGCCTCAGCCACATGATGAATGACATGATCTGGGGCATTTCGGCAGACGGCTTTCGAGACAGCAACGCTTGGCTTGCAACGCTGACGGCAGGCCGATTCCCCGGCTTCTACGGTGGCGATCATCTGGGCACATTCAACTGGTGGATGCGCTTGCTGACGGGACTGCTGGCGGCGTGGGGCGTCGCATTCTTTGTCTTCCCACGTCTGGATGTACTATTACAGGAAGAGGCAAGTCGTTCGTGCGCAGAGCATGAACCAGCTGCCGGCGCATCGGCAGACGCTACGATGGGTTTAGGCAAGCGTTCGTAACGACATAATCGATTGACCAAAGGACATGTAACGAATATGGCAAAGAAAGCTACAGATGGTCGCAAGCCGAAGCGCAAGAATGCCATGCGCGAACAAGCCGCCCGACAGCGTCGCCGTCAGAACCTGATGCTATGGGGTGGTATTGCTGCGGTGGTACTCGTCATCATCGGTCTGTTCGCGCTGAACGCCTGGTCCAATCGGCCGGTCGGTGAGGAAGTCTCGCTGCGCAGCCAGGGGAATACGCATATTGCCGATGACGCGCTCGAAGGTCATCGACTACAACAGCACGCCGCCTACCTCCGGCCCGCACTATGGATCGATCGCGCGCTGGGGCGTATACGACGAACCGTTGCCGTATGAACGTGTGTTGCACAATCTTGAGGACGGAGGCGTGGCCATCTACTATCAGTGTGAGGATGGCTGTCCTGAGCTTGTGGAGCAGCTTGAAACGGTGATTGAGCCGTATCTCGATGGCGGTGAAAATGTCATCCTCTTGCCCAATGATCCCTCGTATCGAACCGACACTGGCGAAACGCTACACGAGGATATGGGCAATCGGATAGCGCTCGTTGCATGGCAGCGCCTCGACAAGTTTGACGAGTTCGACGTCGACCGGGTTAGGGCCTTCGTCGAACAGTATGAAGGCATCGACCACCATCAATAGTGCTCGATCTGAAGGGGTTCATTTCACCACGGAGACACGGAGAAAGCACAGAGTTCACAGAGGAAAAGCTCTTTCCATCTGCGTCCATTTGCGCCCAATTGGTTGATTGCTGAAAATCAGAATTTGTTTGTTCTTGACTTCACAATTGATCTGGGTGTACCATATGCATAATTTTGAATATGCATTTTATTGCATAAAAGATGGTTTGGTAACGACATGGCAGCGACAGAAACCGACTACATCCAACTGAGCGAACGCATCAAATTGATGGCCCACCCGGAACGGCTGCGCATTCTTGACGCGCTACGGCGCGACGCCGAGTGCGTCTGCCATCTGGAGGCACTGCTGGGCAAGCCCCAGCCCTACGTTTCCCAACAGTTGCGCGTTCTGCGCGATGCAGGTGTGATCACCGACGAAAAACAAGGACAGAATGTCTTCTATCGGTTGACCGACATGCAACTGGCTGCGTGGCTGGACGCCATCCTTGGTACGGTGAGTGGCGACCTGCCTGAGATGACACGACACAAGACGGTCATCGTTTGTGTTTGTCCCAAGTGCACGCCACAAACGGACGAGCCGACCGCACAGGGTGTCAACGTCATTGAACTGACATAGTTTTTATTTTTGCTGACACATGCAGAATATTGCATTCCAATTCGTTTTCTTGATCGAAGGAGTCCGATCATGGCAGAAGGTTTTGTCGTTTCCCAGTCTGAACACGACGATAGTACAGAACAGAAGACCCGTTTCCCACACCAACACACCGACATTTGGGCCTGGGCCATCGTGGTCGTAGTTGCAATTGTCTGGTGGATTGCCTGGCAAGCGCTTGAACCATTGGCTGAGTGGCTGACCTATGATCTACTCGGCTTGGCCCACGGCTCACGATTAGGCGAGTCAGTGGCCTTCTTCCTCTACGATGTGCCCAAAATCTTGATGCTGCTCGCCGGCATGATCTTCTTGGTGACCACAATCCGCACCTTCTTTAGCGTTGAACAGACCGCGCGCGTTTCTGGGCGGCAGGCGGCAGGGCGTCGGCAATGCAATGGCGGCCGTGCTGGGCGTCGTGACCCCATTCTGCTCCTGTTCGGCAGTCCCCCTGTTTATCGGTTTTGTCGAGAGCGGCGTCCCCTTGGGCGTGACCTTCTCATTTTTGATCGCCGCCCCCATGGTCAACGAAATCGCGCTGGCCATGCTGTTCGGCCTCTTCGGTTGGCAGATCGCCGGCCTCTACATGGCCACAGGACTGACCATCGCCATCCTTGCCGGCATCGTCATCGGCCGCATGCCCAATGTGGAGAGCGGCGTCGAAGACTTTGTTTGGCAGATATCCGTCGGTCAGACGGAAGGGACCGCCACGCGTCCAAGTTGGAACGAACGCTTTCGCATCGGTTGGCAGGGGACGCGAGAGATCGTGGGCAAGGTCTGGCCCTACGTGATCGTCGGCATCGGTATTGGCGCGGCCATTCACGGCTTTGTACCAGAAAATGCATTGGCCGACATCCTGGGCAAGGGCGCCTGGTGGAGCGTGCCCGCCGGCGTGGTTCTGGGGATCCCGCTCTACGCCAACGCCGCCGGGATCATTCCCGTGGTCGCCGCGCTGATGGAAAAGGGCGCGGCCGTTGGCACAACGCTGGCCTTCATGATGAGCGTCGTCGCCCTTAGTCTACCGGAGATAATCATTCTACGTCGGGTGCTCAAGCCACGCCTGATCGCACTCTTCGTCGGTGTTGTTGGACTTGGTATTATCTTGACCGGCTATCTGTTCAACATTGTAATCTAGCGACGGACAGCTTTTGCGCCGTCCGGGGGAAAGTCGCAGATGAACTCAGAACCAAACCGTGTCCTAATCCTTTGCACCGGCAACTCATGTCGCAGCCAAATGGCCGAGGGCCTGATCAACCACTTTCTGACTGACCAATGGGCAGCATCCTCGGCGGGCACGACGCCGTCCGGGTATGTCCATCCCTTGGCGGTGAAGGCCATGGGTGAATCAGGCATTGACATAGCCGGCGGTCTATCCAAGTCGGTAGAGCAATTTCGAGGAGTGAATTTCGATGTCGTTATCACCGTCTGTGATGACGCTGCTGAGAATTGCCCGGTCTGGCTCGGCGAGGAAAAGAGCATACACATCGGTTTCGACGACCCCGCGGATGCAATCGGTGCGGAAGAAGAGCAGATGAAAATCTTTCGTCGCGTGCGTGACGAAATTCGGGAGCAATTGTTGCCCTATCTGACAGAATGGTCGTCCATTCACTCGTGAATCCCGGCGGAAGTCCATGTATAGTTCGTTGCTATCAGTGACTTTACTGCAAAACGCTTTTTCTAGACACGAATGGCCACGAATTTTCACGAATTTCGTCGTCGCCTCGGAGAAAAAATTCGTGAAAATTCGTGTCCGTATCCCTTTCTGCAGTAGAGTCATCAGTAAGCCGCCGGATTTCTGTCGTGCCATTCACGTCGAGATGAGTCAGCCAATTCAACAAACCAACAATCGTTATCAAAATCAGGAGATTCAATCATGGAAATCAAGGTATTAGGTACAGGGTGCGCCAACTGCAAGAAGACAAAAGCGGTTGCCGCAGAAGCCGTGGCAGGCCTCGGTCTTGACACCCCGGTTCTTGAAGTGACGGATATCGCCGAGATCATGGGCTACGGCGTGATGAGTACGCCGGCCGTTGTGATCGACGGAAAAGTGGTGCGCAGCGGCGGTGTTCCGACGACCCAACAGATGACCCAACTGATTCAGGACGCGATGTAACAAGTTAGCCCAAACAGACATTCGTATGGCGACCCTTCGTTGAAAGCTCACCATACGAATTTCAAGGAGCCAAGCGATTATGTCCAACACTGTATCCACTGCTTCCCTTGAAGCAACCAAAGCCCCGAAACAGCTTTCGCGCCTCGACCGTTATCTGACGCTCTGGATCTTCTTGGCCATGGGGCTGGGGGTGGCCCTGGGTTACTTCGTACCCGGCGTTGAGGGCTTCATCAACCAGTTCCAAGTGGGCACGACCAACATTCCCATCGCCATCGGCCTGATCCTGATGATGTACCCGCCCTTTGCCAAGGTGAAGTATGAACGGCTGCCCCAGGTCTTTCGCAACACCAAGGTGCTCGGGCTCTCGCTGTTGCAGAACTGGGTGATCGGCCCCATTCTCATGTTTGTACTGGCCGTGCTCTTTCTGCACAACTACCCGGAGTATATGGTCGGCCTGATCCTGATCGGGCTGGCGCGCTGCATCGCCATGGTCATTGTCTGGAATGAATTGGCCAAGGGCGACAACGAGTATGCCGCCGGGTTGGTCGCCTTCAACAGCGTCTTTCAGGTCCTCTTCTACAGCGTCTACGCCTATATTTTCATCACCTTCCTGCCCGGCGCGCTTGGCCTGCAGGGCTCGGGCATGACGGTCGATATCAGCATCGGCGAGTTGGCGCGCACCGTCTTCATCTATCTGGGCATCCCCATGATCGCCGGCTTTGCCACCCGCTTCTTCCTGCTGCGCGCCAAGGGCCGTGAATGGTATGAGACCGTCTTCATTCCGCGTATCAGCCCGATCACGCTGGTGGCGCTGCTCTTCACCATTCTGGTCATGTTCAGCCTCAAGGGCGAGCTGATCGTGCAGATTCCCCAGGATGTGGTCCTCATCGCCATCCCGCTCACCATCTACTTCGTCGTCATGTTCTTGGTCAGCTTCTGGATGGGCCACAAGGTCGGGGCCGACTATTCGAAGACGACTACCATGGCCTTCACCGCAGCCAGCAACAACTTCGAGTTGGCCATTGCCGTGGCCGTGGCCGTCTTCGGCATCGGCTCGGGCGTGGCCTTTGCCGCCGTCATCGGCCCGTTGATCGAGGTGCCGGTCATGATCGCACTGGTCAACGTGGCGCTGGCCTTCCAGAAACGCTATTTCGCGCATGAGTTGCAGCCTGCACCGGCCGCCGTCATTGCCGGGGCCGAAGCCGCATGTCCGCCCCCGACAGGGAACGCTAACCATTTACAGTAGTTCACGACTTGTCATTCTGAGCGGGTCGATCTGGAGCCTTCACTCTGGCACAGTATCAGCGAAGAATCTCGTTTTTCTCCAAATCGTGAACTGCTGATTTACACTTATTTGAGGAGACAATCATGAACGTACCTGATTACGTGACCCGTCAAGAAGTACAGCGTGTCTGTCAAGAACTCGGTTTTCGAGATTGGACCGCGCTCAGTTCCACCGACGTCTTGCCCGACGAAGCGAGCGTGTTACAAGAGATGATGGGCGCCGAGGCAACCCAGATTTCGACCGAGGCGTTTCAGCGAGGATTGGAGATCGAACTCGAACATGGACTGGAGTTCTCCGACGCCAATGTGACCAACAACCATCCTATCCTCACGGCCAAGATTGTGCTGGCCCATCTCAAGGAGATGTTGGACTACTACGAACGTCTTGAGGTGGCCGAGTTGGAAGGCGACCTGCTGAAAGCAATCATCGCCGGCGACATCGACAAGATTCGCAGCGAATACGCCAAGCTCACCGTTGCGCGTATTGCGCTTGCCCAGCAGGAACAGGTCCAACTTGGCGGGTAGTATCTGAACAGACTACAGCTGCCTCCCCCACATGATGATTGCAACGCCGGCCAGGGCGACGGCTGCGCCTCCGATATCGTAGCGATCGGGCAGCCAGCCGTCGACCTGCCACCCCCATAACAACGATAGAACGATAAAGATGCCACCGTAGGCGGCATAGACGCGGCCGAAATCGGCTTCTCGTTGCAGTGTGGGCAGTACGCCATAGAGCACCAGAATCAGTCCACCGGCAGCCCCCACCCACAATGCTTTCCCCTCGCGCAACCACTGCCACATCAACCAGCCGCCGCCAATCTCGGCCAGACCAGCCACCACGAACAAGAACAAACTACGCACGATCTCGAACATCTACGCCTACTTTCTCTGGAATTTCCTCCTTCCTTCCATACAGAGAAGATGAGGAAAAACAGTGGCACTCTGGCAGTCAGGATATGATATGTGCAAAGCATCAATCAACGATAATCGTAGGAATCCATACTTGACTCAGGACCATGGTCCTGAGTCTATATGGTTTGTCTGGGCGGCATCGACCGTCCTCTTTGTCGCCGGCTTGGGCTTGGCCTTTCTCTGGCTTGGGCGGGCGGCAACAGAAGATCAGTGCGAAATCCCGCAGAACCGACGGCCGCAGCAGTCGGGATCGAATGGACCGAACCTGAAACTCTAATCCGTTGGCTATGTTGATCAAAATCAGAAGGAGGCATCTCATGTCTAGTTGTTGCACACCGGGTACGAATGGAACTGACATCATGGGTGAGAACTTGGACTGTTGTTCCGTTCCCGGCTCAGAAGAAAGAGCGCAGCCGGCGACGCGTATCCAAAACTGTCCGACCTGCGGGGAGAAGGGCCAGGGCGTAGACACGCAGACGGTCAAGGCCTTGCTCGATATCAGCCTGCACAATATCCGGCTCAGCGGCTACGCTTTCTGCCGCACAGAAGATTGTCCGGCGGTCTATTTCTCCCTCGACGGCGAGCAGACGCTGAGCGAAACCGACCTGCGCGTTGCTGTTCACCAGAAGCACCCGCAGGACGATGATGTCTTCGTCTGCTACTGTTTCCGGCACACACCAGGCTCGATTCGTGCCGAACTGACCGAGACAGGTAAGAGCACCGTGGTTGAGACGGTGACCGAAGGCACACAGATCGGCCAATGCGCCTGCGAAATCCGCAATCCGCAGGGGAGCTGCTGCCTGGGCAACGTGCGCTCCGTTGTTAGGCGAGCGAGACGGGGGTTGGAGGCTGTACCTACCGGCACTTGAATTGAAAGGTTGAGTTTTGCGGTTAGCAGCGAGCAAATCAACGCGTATGGTCTTCAGGCGAAACACCAAATGGCCTCGCCCGATTCCGAACCAGGCCTACCGTTCTTCGTGAGCCCTGGTCGCATTGATGCCGCTTCATGTGGAGCATTTGGCCATTCCGAGCGGATTCATCGAGTCTGACTTGGCCAAAAGTGATAGCCATCCAGCTTGTTATGGGCCCCAATCGCCTGACTGGACCTGATTTCACGCTGTTGGCATGCCACAAACAACCGCTTGATCGCTCGGTGTTGCGCTGAAATGGAAATGTGATCAGAACGTTTCTACAATTGTACATCATCTTTGCGTACCCGGCGACGAAACGCAAAACTCAAGTTGAAAGAACTGAAAAGGTAGAAGGTGACACTGACCGATATGGGGTACACCATAACTCTGCGAGCATGATAAACCCGACAGCCTGGCCGGCTAATCCTGACCCTCAACCCCATGCCACATCGTCTTTGCCTGCCCAATGCCTTCCGCTCACGCTGTTTTCCATGTCATCGTGTATAATGATGGCCTGGATCGCCCGTGAACGCAGTAGCGATCGATGAGTGATTCACCACCCGTTTCCCCGACAACAC
>CAVXYK010000022.1:0-86367 GCA_963765875.1 uncultured Chloroflexia bacterium | reverse complement strand
GAGGAGAGCGTTGGCATTGTGGCCTCCGTGCTTGATGAGAGGAAGGAGATTGGCTGCGTACTGCGTAAAACAGAATACTGCGTAAAACGTAATGCGTAAAGTGCGGATGAGGATGCTCTAGAGCGCCGTCAAACCGTTAACAATTCATAATCATCAATTCACCATTAACCGTTCGCTGATCTCACAGGTCGCTGACCGCTCACCATTGACAACTGAACGTCGACAATTGAAGATCGACAATTTCCCTGACTCAACTCGTCGCAGCCCTCTTACACAAATGGTTGCACCATCCGCCAATCCATAGTAGAGTTCGCGTTGTGTAAACCAAACCGATAATGCCCTCCACTCTCTATCCACCTACCATGCTTGAAGGAGTATCCAAATGCAAAACCGCAAGACCTTCATTCTACTGGCAAGCCTGATCGCCGTGCTTGCCATCATGCTCTGCCGGCTGTGCGCCCGCAAGCGCACCTGCCGGCGAATCGGCTGCCGAGGCGCCTGCGCCTGAGACCGCTGATGCCGCAGCTGAGCCGACCGATGGCGAAGCATCCGATATCCTGGTCGTCGCCATTGCCGAGGACACAGCCTCCCTGGATCCGGCCCGTTCATTCGAAACCCTGCCCGGCATCGTCCATAAGGCTACCTACCAGACCCTGGTTAGCTTCCCGCCGGACTCTGTCGATCAGATCATCCCGTCCCTGGCCACAAGCTGGGAAATCTCTGACGACGGCACCGTCTATACCTTCACGCTGGACGACCGTGCGGTCTTCAGCAACGGCGACCCGGTGACTGCAGGCGACGTGGTCTTCTCCTTTGACCGCGTCAAGAACATTGCCGGCAACCCTTCGTTCCTGGCCGAGACCATCGCCTCGGTCGAAGCTGCCGACGACCAGACCGTCGTCCTCACGCTGACCCAGCCCGACCCGGCCATCCTGGCCAAGCTGATCTACGATGCTTTCAGCGTCGTCAATCAGTCCGAGGTCGAGGCCAATGGCGGCGCATCCGGTGAAGATGCCGCCACCGCCGACACCGCCGAAGAATGGCTGAACCAGAACTCAGCCGGCAGCGGCCCCTACATTCTCGAAAGCTGGGAACCGGCTGTCGAGACCGTGTTGGTGCGCAACGAGAACTATTGGGGCGAAGCGCCTGCCATCGAGCGGGTCATCTTCAGCAACAGCCCAGAGGCCGCCACCCAGAAGATCCAGCTTGAGGCCGGCGATATCGACATTGCCTTCGATCTCAGCTCGGATCAGCTGCCGTCCCTGGCGGACAATCCGAACGTCTCCATCTATGAGGGCCTGAGCGATACGCTCATCTTCCTCAAGGGCAACCAGGATCCTGAAGTCGGCGGCCCCATGAGCGATCCGATTGTCCAGGCAGCCGTGCGCTATGCACTGGACTATGAGGGCATTCGTATTCTCTCTGGTGGCCAGGCTGCCACACCGGCCTCCATGTTGCCCATTGGGTTCTTGGGCGCTTACGAGGCAAACTCGGGCATTGTCCGCGACGTTGAAAAGTCAAAGGAACTGCTGGCCGAGGCCGGGTATCCCGATGGACTGGACATTGAGATTGCCTATCCTGACTTCACCTTTGCCGGCGTCAACTTCGGCACCTTTGCCCAGAAAGTCCAGGCAGATCTGAACGAAGCCGGCTTCAATGCCATCATTGGCCCCGGCCGAAGTCCAGGTGGCTCTGGAGGCCTACCGCCAGGGAACCGAGCCCTTCGGCCTCTGGCTCTGGCTGCCCGACTATCGTGATTCAGTCGACTACGCTGAATTCCTGCCCGAGGGTGTGGTCGGCGAACGTGTGCGTTGGATGGACGATAACGCCGACGCCGACATCCTGGCCCTGCGCGATGCGATCAAGGTCGAGACGGACGACGAGGCTCGTGCCGCCATGTTCGGCGAGATGCAGGACTACCTGATGGAGAAGGGCCCCTATGCGCCGATCCTTCAGCCCGGCATCCAGATCGGCCTGAACAGCGCGCTCGAAGGCTTCGTCTACAATCCGCAGTGGCGGGTGGACGTGGCGTTGTTGAGCAAGTAGAAACTTAGGGATTGGTGATAGGGGAATAGGGATTGGGGGATCACTCTCACTTCCGAAACCTCCCAATCACCAATCCCTAATCGCCAATCCCTTTCCCCCAATCACCGATCCCTGCCCATGCCCATCTACCAGTACATCCTACGCCGGCTCATCCTCACCATCCCGCTTCTCTTTGGCGTGACGCTGATCGCGTTCTTGATTTCGCATGCGGTTCCTGCGGATCCGGTCACGGCCAATCTGGGCCAGAAGGCCATGTCCGATCCGGAGATCGTGGCCGCGTTCCGGGCTGAATGGGGGCTGGACAAGCCGCTGACCGAGCAGTACGCGATCTATTTGAAGAACCTGCTACGGGGCGACTTGGGCCGCTCTATCAAGAGCCGCCGTGCCGTGGTTGAAGATCTGCGTGCCTTTCTGCCCGCCACCATCGAACTGGCGACAGCCGCGATTCTATTTGGCGCGACCATCGGTCTCATTCTGGGTCTGACATCCGCGCTCATGCGCAACAGTTGGATCGATCATTTCGCGCGTATCATATCGCTCTTTGGCGTCAGTGTGCCTGTTTTCTGGCTGGCCTTGCTGGCTCTCTACTTTTTTTATGCTGAACTGGGCTGGGCAGCGGGACCTGGGCGATTGGATGTGGGCATGACCGCGCCGCCCCATGTCACCGGCCTATACACTGTCGATGCCATTCTGGCCGGTCAGTGGGATGTCTTCCGCAATGCTGTCTCACATCTGATCCTGCCGGCGCTGGTGTTGGGCAGCTACACAACTGGACTGATCACGCGCGTCACGCGCTCGGCGCTGCTGGAAGTGCTGGGCGAAGACTACATTCGCACGGCGCACTCCAAGGGTTTGCGGTCACATGCGGTCGTCTCGCGCCACGCCTTCCGCAACGCCATGATCCCGGTCATCACAGTGATCGGCTTTTCTTTCGGCAACCTGCTGGCAGGCACCGTGTTGACCGAAAGCATCTTTGCCTGGCCGGGCATCGGCCAATATGCCTATCGCGCCTCGACCTCCCTCGATTTCCCGGCCATCATGGGCGTCAGCATGGTCATCGCCGTGATCTTTATCTTCACCAATCTGGTTGTGGATGTCCTATATTTCATCCTTGATCCGCGTCTGCGAGCGTCATGATTTCTGATATTGCCACCAGCAATGAAACATTCGCCTCACTACGTAGCCAGCCCAGCAGGCTCACGGTTGTCACACGTTTTCTGCGCCACAACCCGCTGGCCCTGATTGGTGTGATCATCTTTTCGTTTTGGGTCTTCGTCAGCCTGACAGCGCCCTGGATCGCACCATATGGACCGTTAGAGCAGGACATCGTCAACCGCCTCCAGCCACCTTCGGCGGACCATTGGTTCGGCACCGATCAGTTGGGGCGCGATGTCTTTAGCCGTGTTCTGTACGGCGGTCGGCTGTCGCTGCCTGCCGGCATTATGGTGGTGGTCGTCGCCGGCGTCATCGGCACCATTCTCGGCGCGCTGGCCGGTTTCATCGGCGGCTGGTTCGAAGAGCTGACGATGCGTCTGACCGAAGTCTTCATGGCCTTCCCGACCATCATCCTGGCCATGGCCATTGCCGCCGCATTGGGACCGAGCCTGATCAACGCTATCATCGCCATGGTGGTGGTCTGGTGGCCAAACTACGCACGCGTTGTGCGCTCGCTGGTCATCAGCGTCAAGTCCCAGGAATACGTCGAGGCCGCCCAGTCCATCGGTTCCCCGGGCCGCCGTGTGCTCTGGCGCACGGTGCTGCCTAACTGTCTGGCCCCGGCCGTCGTTCTGGCCACCATCGACCTTGGCAACGCCATTTTGGTCTTTGCCGGGCTCAGTTTTCTGGGCCTGGGACCCGAACCCTCCTCGCCCGAATGGGGACGAATGGTCGCCGACGGCATCTCCTACTTTGACCAGCTATGGATGTCGGCCTTCCCCGGTCTGGCCATCTTCACCGTTGTCATGGCCTTCAACTTCGTGGGCGACGGCATCCGTGACGCGCTCGATCCACGTATGCGAAAATCGGTCTAGGATCATGCGTATTGCACTTCTCTCAGACATCCACGGCAATCTGGTAACACTTGACGCCGTGCTCGCCGACATCCAGTCCCTCGATGCCGTCGACCAGATCTGGATCCTCGGAGATCTGGTCGCAGTGGGCGCCCAGCCCATCCAGGTGTTGGAACGTCTGGCTGAGCTTCCCAATGCCCGCTTCACCCACGGCAATACCGATCGCTACATCAGCGACGGCAAGCGGCCGCGTCCGTATCGTGCAGGATGTCCGTGCCGATATCAGCAAGCTGGATGGATTCATGGAGGTGACTTCGTCCGTCTCCTGGACCCAAGGGGCCGTTTCGACCGCCGGTTGGCTACCCTTTCTGGATGCATTGCCCCTGGACCAGCGATTGACATTGCCGGACGGCACGCGACTGCTGGGCGTGCATGCATCACCGGGACAGATCGATGGCAGGGGGCTGCGACCCGACTACCCGAGCGCTGAATTGCAGGAGCGGTTCGAAGGCTGTGATGCCGACCTTATCTGTGTGGGGCACACCCATTGGCCCATGAACGTGCAGATCGGTGAGATGCATATGGTCAATTTGGGCAGTGTGAGCAACCCCTTGACGCCCGACGGGTGCGCCTGGTACGCGTTGCTGGAAGCTGATGAGGGTGGCTACAGCATTCGCCACCGACGTGTTGCCTACGACCATGCAGCGGTGTATGCCAACATCAATGCCATGCGCCATCCTGCCGGCAAATACATTGCAAGCTTTCTACGCGGAGAGCGGGGCACTGATCTGTGGGACTTGCCCCTTCCACCCGTTGAAGATGCGACATAACCGAGTACAAAAGGAATATCGCAGGCGCGAGTTCGTTGGCCGAGTATTCAAGTATAGACTGTGTTGCGCACCCGCATTGCTGACCGTCATGGGCCGTCCGTCGCAACTACGAGAGTGCAGAATGACAAGGTGTCTTCAAAATGAGTTGAGCGTCAAGCGGCTTCTGGGAGGAGCCAGACGAACCAGTGTTGCGCACCCGCTTGCCCGCAGGCCTCCAACCACTGAAAATGCCAGGAATCAAAAGGAGCACCAAAATGCCCGATTATTCAAAACGTTTACAGGCTGTACAGGCTTTGATGACTGAACAAGCCATTGACCTGATCTTCCTGCCCATCTCCGCTGATCTTCGCTACCTGACCGGCATTGGCCGTGAGGAACCCAACTTCGGCAACACCATGTATCCCGGCGAATGGCTGACCGGCGCCTGGGTCCCGCAGAACGGCGAGCCCATCCTGACGCTGCCGCGCATGATGGCCGAGTTCCACATGGGTGCGGTCACTGGCTTCGACATCCGCATCCTGGCCGACGCCGCCGATCCGCTGGGCATGGTGGCCGATGTGCTCGCCGCCCTTTCTGTTGGGCCGAAAGCATCCATTGCCACGGGTGATCGCGCCTGGGCCGAGGCTCTGCTCAACCTTCAGAAGTTGCGGCCTGAGGCATCGTTCAGCCAGGCCTCGCCGCTGATCATGCCGTTGCGTCGCATCAAGGATGAGGACGAGATCGCCATCATGCGCAAGGCCGGCGAGATCACCGAGGCCGCCTACGCCGCAACGCTTGACAAGCTGCACCATGGCATGACCAACCTTGACCTGATCACCGAGGTCAACTTCCAGCTCAAACGCTACGGCTCCTTCACCAGCTCGTTCGTTACTTCGTTCTACAACATGGGCGTGAACTATCCCTTTGACTTCACCAATCGCGAGGAATGTTTGTTGGTGCCGCTGGAGCCGCCGGTCTCGATCTCCTTCGATTTCGGTGCGGTCTATGAGGGCTACTGCTACGACTTTGGCCGCTCGCTCTTCTTCGGTGAACCGGACGAGGAGTATCGTCGCTGCTACGACCTGGTGATCCAGTCCCAGGCCGCGGGCATTGCTGCGCTCAAGGCCGGCAATACCTGTGAACAGGCTGACGCAGCAGCCCGCGCTGTTATTGTCGACGGCGGCTACGGCGAGCACTTCCGCCATCGACTGGGCCACGCCATCGGCCTGGATGTCCACGAGACGCCCTTCCTGACCGAAGGCGACGAGACAGTCCTGGAGCCGGGCATGTGCTTCACCGCCGAGCCCAGCATCTTCATGCCGCGCCACCTGGGTGCGCGCATTGAGGATGTGGTTGTTGTGCGTGAAGGCTCGGGCGAGCCATTGACCGGACGCTATCAGCCTCTCTTCGTCGTCGAGATAGGATCGGGGAGACTATCATGACAAAGCAAACATACGACAGCGGCACCGTTTGGGAAGGCATGGCCGGCTATTCTCGTGGCCGTGCGCATCGGTGACCGCATTCTCGTCTCTGGCACGACGGCTACCGGGCCAGACGGTCTGGTAGGTGGCGATGATCCGGGTGCGCAGACAGGCTTCATCATCGACAAGATCGCACATGCCATCGAGCAACTCGGCGGACGACTGGAGGATGTCGTGCGTACGCGCATCTTCATCAGCAAGGCCGAAAACTGGGAGCCGGTGGCACGCATGCATGGCGAGCGATTTGCTGACATCCGCCCGGCCAATACGCTGGTGGAAGCGCGTCTGATCGGTGACGAATTTCTGGTCGAAATGGAAGCCGAGGCCGTGATTGGTACAGGAGCCGAATAGCGGACAGTTCGTTTGGATGGACAAAGCCGCCTACGATCGGTACGATAGTCTCACAACTTGTGATTAGATCGATTCATTCGATTTCGGGAGGGGCGTCTATGAACTATGACCATCTATTTGTCCGAGAGCCGAACATCTGTGGCGGTGAGACCACCGTCGTCGGCACGCGCGTGACGGTGCGTACTATCCTCGCCAGCTTGGCTGAAGGCGCCACCATAGAGGAAATTCTTCTGGACTTTCCATCGCTCACAACCGCCGACATTCAAGCCGTCATTTCCTTTGCCGCTGCATCGACAGTAGACGATATCCCCTTGCCGCCAATTCCTGACTACGCATGAAAATCAAGCTGGACGAGAATCTCCCGAAAAGCCTAGCAACCGAGTTGGCCCGGCTTGGTCACGATGCAGACACTGTTTTTGACGAAGACCTGGCCGGGGCCACCGATGAGCGCTTGTGGCAAGCAGCTCAACGTGAGCAGCGGTTCTTCATTACCCAGGATCTCGACTTCTCCGATGTCAGGCAGTTTCAGCCAGGCAACCATTGCGGCATTTTGTTGGTTCGTCTTCGTCAGCCAGGAAAGCAAGCGCTGAGCACCCACATCATACGATTGTTCACAATGAAAGAGATTGCGTCCTGGGAAGGATGCTTCCTGATCCTGACTGAACACAAGGTTCGAATCCGACGGCCCGAACAACATCCAGATAGGGATTGATTATGCGGTTCAGTCTGCGGCTCAACAATGATCTGACGCTGCCCGAATATGTCTCCATGGCGCAGACGGCCGAAGCCGCGGGCTTCGACCAATTCTGGGTCTCCAACGATCTCTTTCTGCGCAGCGCCCCGGTGATCCTCTCGGCTGTGGCCCAGGCCACGACCCGCATCCAGATCGGCACCGGCATTCTCAACCCCTACACCATTGATCCGGCCGAGATCGCCATGATGGCGGCCACCCTGGACGAGTTGAGCGGCAATCGCTTCAACCTGGGCATGGCGGCTGGGGCAGGCGATTTCCTCAACTGGATCGGGCTGGAGCAGCGCAAACCGCTGGCTGCCATGCGCGAGAGCATCATCGCCATCCGAGCGCTGTTGTCCGGCGAGCATGCCGAGATCGACGGCACCGTGTTGCATTGGAATCGGGAGGCCTATCTCCGCTTTGAGGCGCCGCGGGTGACGCCGATCTACGTAGGGGCCATGGGGCCGAAAATGCTCAAGCTGGCCGGCGAGCTGGCCGACGGCGTCCTGCCCTTGCTCTTCCCGCCCGAGCACTACTTCGGCGTGCGTCCGCTGGTGGACGAAGGCGTTGCCCTACGCGATGCGAGTTTGCCCGAGTTGGACTTTGCCGTCTGCATCTGGGTCTCGCTCTCTGACGATGTGGAGGCGGCCCGACGCGTGCTGGCCCAGAAGATCGCCTACTACGGCCACGCACTGAGTCCGCTGATTCTGGATCGACTGGGGCTGACCGCGAGGCGTTCAAGCCCATTGAGCAGGCCATGATGGTTGAACGCGATGAGGAGAAGGCCATCGCTCTGGTCGATGAGCAGATGTTGCGCATCGGCGTGGTTGGCCAGCCGTCTGACGTTATCGAACGATTGGAACCGTTGGTCGCGGCCGGCGCATCGCACCTCAGTTTTGGTCCGCCTTTGGGGCCGCAGCCCGAGCAAGCAGTCGAGATGTTGGGCGCTGTGATCGAGCATTTCAATGGTAAATGATCAATTGACAATTGACCGTCGACAATTTTCAATTGATCATTTACCCACTGGTCGAGTACATCTCCGTCTGCGGAAAGAAATCGTGCCAGGCCTCGTCATATGCCGGGACATAGGGAATCTGGCGCAGGGCCTGGCCGGCCAGCGGACCAGACATGGCCAGGCCATTGACCGGGTTCCAGGTGCTGCCGGTCTCGTTGTCGACCAGCGCGTCGCCCTCCTGAGAAGAAGGTCAATACCTCGCCGTCTACGTTGCGGGCATAGGACGAGACAGCCCCGCTTTCACCGTCGACAATCACAACCAGCGGGATATCGCCCAACATGTCGTTGACCACACCCTTCTTGGCCACCAGGACGAATGGATAGCCTTTGGCCGCGCCACCGACCTCGATGCCGATGATGTAGTCGTCGAAGAAGCGCTCCTTGTAGAGGCGAAAGCGTTTCAGCCCATTGGTCATCAGCAGCGTGTTTGGATGCTGTTCCTTCCACGTGCCCCACGGCACGGTCTGGCTCGGGATCAGCTCCAGTTCGCTCCCCTTGAGCGGGCCGTCAATGGCCCGACCCCACACCTGTGACCAGACGCTGCCCGTCGTGTGGTCGTACCAGGTCATGGCGTTCATGAAGAGCGCGCCGTAGTTTCCGAAAACCTCTTCCTCGTCGTTCACCGTGCGGACATGAACCATGCCCGTGTAGCAAAGTGGTCACCAGGTTGCCAAGATCGGGATGCCTGCCAACTCGTCATTGACCATCTCTCGGCCGTTGAGCACGGCAATCGGGTAGGCCTTGGCCTGACCATCGATGGCGACGCCGAGCACGAGTTGCTCATCGGACAGGTCCGCCGCCTCTGCTGCGACAAAGACTGGGTCGTAGACGGGGCGGATTGCGTCCAGATCGAGGATCTGATTGAAGTGGTACTCTTTTTCGGCCGCTGGGGCAGGTGGCTCGGGCGATACGCTCTCCACCGTCTCTGCGCTGGTACAGGCCGCCAGCAGGAGCATCGCAAAAATAAGGCCGGCAACCCTATTGCGGCTGTTCGATGTCGCATGGCTCTCCTCACAGTCTGTCTATGTTCGGTCTTTGAGACTTCATGGATTCCTCGATGGATATCGTTATACTCATAAAGACTGTCAAGGCGATGGGTGAACTTACATCGGCTAACAGCGCTCCGACGCGCGTCCACGCAAGGCTTTGTTCTAGTGGATCATTACATGGGACGGGTGCGTCGCACTCGGACTCATGGCTCAGTCCGCAGTCACGTTATCAGGTCGGGTTCATCTATGGCCGATGAAACAGCTTGCAGAACAAATAGCGCCCCGAGGACGCGTCCTCGGGGCGCTATTATTGCTCTTGATCCTGCGCAAATCCGTATCATCCGCGCAATCCACGTTCCATCCTACGCATAAACCTCAGCGGTCAGAGTCACCATGTCGGCATAGGAGTCAGCATCCAGGGCCGCACCGCCAATGAGTGCGCCGTCGATGTCGGCCATGCCCATGATTTCAGCGATGTTGCTCGGCTTGGTGCTGCCGCCGTAGAGGACGCGGGTCTGCTCGGCAACGGCTTCGCCGTACACATCCTTGACTGCGGCGCGCACGACGCCGCCACAGATGTCCTGGGCCTGCTGCGAGGTGGCAGCCAGGCCGGTGCCGATGGCCCAGATGGGCTCGTAGGCAATGATCAGGCCGGCGACCTGGTCGGCGCTGAGGTCGGCCAAGCCGGCGCGCACCTGCTCGCCGACGAAGGAAGCGGTCTCACCGGCCTGGTTCTGCTCCAGGCTCTCGCCCACACACATGATGGGCTTGAGTCCGGCAGCCAGGGCTGCCTTGACCTTGCTGTTGACGGTCTCGTTGGTTTCGGCGAAGTATTGGCGGCGCTCGCTGTGGCCGATGATCACATATTCGGCCATGCCTTCGAGCATGTCGGCGCTGATCTCGCCGGTGTAGGCGCCACTGGCTTCCCAGTGCATGTTCTGCGCACCGACGCTGACCGATGAGTCGGCCAGTGCTTCGGCTACGGCAGGCAGGCAGACGTATGTGGGGGCGACGACGCGGTCAACGGCGTCGACCGAACCGACCTTGGCGTCGATGGCCAGAGCCAGCTCAACAGCCGCTTTGGGCGTCTTGTTCATCTTCCAGTTGCCGGCCATCATTGGCTTACGCATGGTTTGTGCTCCTTAAAAGGGTATGTATGAGGGTTTCTAGTCACGCCCCAGGCGTGACGCTTTTGGATAGACGATGGATCAAGAAGTCAGGCGATTTCAAAAGCCAGACGTCTGCCTTTCCGAAACAACATCACGAGTCTTTGACGTCACTGTTGTCGCCGGTTTTTTCTTCAGTGTTATCGTCTTCGGGGACCGGTTCGGTCTTTTCACTGGCGCTCACAGTGACCTTTTCCTCTGAATCAGCGGCCTCTTCGTTCAGTTCTTCGTCATCGGCCTCGTCCGCCTCTTCGTCTTCTTCAGGCGGTGCATTGAAGATGGCCAACTCTTCAGCATACTCATCAGCCGTCAACCAGCGACCGCCGGAGACCTCGTGATCCGAAATCTGCTTCTTGCTGTCGAACCAAAGCTGCACCTCAACCTCGGCGAAGCAACGGTCACGGCCGGACGTGTGCAGTACCTTACGCACATAGTAGCCCTTGCCGTCGTCGTCCTTGCTTAGCTCGTTGAAAAAATCAACCTTGCCTTCGATGGGCTCCTTGCAACGATAACTCATGACATAGATCGATGTCATCCGATCATCGCCACGCGCAGATCCGCCAAAGAGTCTTTTGAGGAAGTTCATGATGGTACCTCGGTGAAAAAGGGGAGAGGGGACTGGGGATTTGGGATTGGTGATCGGGAATTGGTGCTGATTCGCCCAATCCCAAATCCCCAGTTCCCGATCACCAGCCCTCAATCCCTACTCTACGTCGTTCAGTGCAGCCACACCCGGAAGTTCCCTGCCTTCCAGGAACTCAAGACTGGCTCCGCCGCCGGTGCTGACATGGGAAATTTTCCCCTGCAAGCCCGCCTGGCGCACGGCCGCAGCGCTGTCGCCGCCGCCGATGATGGTGGTGGCATCAGATAGGCCGGCCAAAATCTCGGCGATGGCCACAGTGCCCTGTGCGAAGACCGGGAACTCAAAGACGCCCATGGGGCCGTTCCAGACCACCGTCTTGGCGCCGGCGAGCCGGTTGCTGAAATGGGCGATGGTGGCCGAGCCGATGTCCAGCGCCATCCAGTCGGACGGCACCTCGTCGACGCTGACAACCTTGTTTTCGGCGTCGGCTGCGAATGTGGTGGCCACGCGCAGGTCAACCGGAATCTGGATAATGTCGCCGCCTTTGGCCATCATCTTCTTGGCCATCTCAAGCGACTCGGTCTCGACCAGGCTGTTGCCCATGTCGTAGCCCTGGGCGGCCAGGAAGGTGTTGGCCATGCCGCCGCCGATGAGGATGGTGTCGACCTTGTTCAGCAACTGTTCGATGACGCCGATCTTGTCGCTGATCTTGGCCCCGCCCAGAATGGCGACGAAGGGTTGACGTGGATCTTCCAGTGCTCCCCCCAGGTATTCCAGCTCCTTTTCCATGAGGAAACCGGCGACTGCAGGCAGATAGGCGGCGATGCCCGTCGTGCTGGCATGGGCACGATGTGCGCTGCCGAAGGCATCGTTGACAAATACGTCGCCCATCGCTGAAAGGGTCTCGGCCATGCGCGGATCGTTCTTCTTCTCGCGCGGGTCGAACCGTGTGTTTTCAAGCACGAGAATCTCGCCGACTTTCAATTCGTCGGCCATCTCCTCCGCTTCTTCACCAATGGTCTCCGGGCAGAATTTGACCGGTCCATCCACGAGCGTGGCCAGGTGTTCAGCGACAACTTCAAGGCTGAACTCAGGATCGGGCTCACCTTTGGGGCGCCCCAAATGGCTCATGAGCACCACGGAGGCTCCATGATCCAGTAGATATTCGATAGTCGGCAATGCGGCGCGAATGCGTGCATCGTCAGTGATGACGCCATTTTTCAGCGGAACGTTAAAGTCGACGCGAACTAGTGCCTGCTCGTCGTACCAATTGATGTCTTTGATTGTTTTCTTGTTCATGATTCCTATCTCGCTAAAACAAAAAACGTGAAACGTGAATCGTGCAGATAAACACACGTTCTCACGTTTCACGTTTTCAAGTGCATTACCTGATTAGCCTAGAGCTGCATCAAGCGCTCGGCCAAGTCGGCGGTGCGGTTGGAGTAACCCCACTCGTTGTCGTACCACATGGTCACCTTGGCCATGTTACCGCCGATGACGATGGTGTTGCCGGAATCAAAGATCGAGCTGTGCGGGTTGTGCACAATGTCACTGCTGACGATCGGGTCGGTGACATACTCGATGATGCCCTTGTACTCGCCCTCGGCAGCTTCCTTGATGACGGCGTTGATCTCTTCGGCGGTCACATCCTGGCCCAATTCGATGGTCAGGTCGGTGATGGAACCGGTCGGAACCGGCACGCGCAGGGCGTAGCCGTCCAACTTGCCATTCAGTTCGGGCAGAACAATACCGACTGCAGCGGCGGCGCCGGTGCTGGTCGGGATGATGTTGACGGCCGCGGCGCGGGCGCGATGCAGATCGCCGGCAACCTGGTCCAGAATCTTCTGGTCGTTGGTGTAACCGTGGACGGTGACCATCAGGCCCTTGACGATGCCGAACTTCTCGTTGAGCAACTTGGCCACGGGAGCCAGGCTGTTGGTGGTGCAGGAAGCGTTGGAGACACAGTTGTCGCCGGAATCCAGCACGTGGTCGTTGACGCTCAGCACGACGGTCTCGGCTGTGCCCTTGGCCGGTGCAGAGATGATGACCTTCTTGGCGCCGGCAGCGATGTGGCTGTCGTAACCAGGCTTGCCGTCCTTGGCGTTGTCGCGGAAGAAGCCGGTCGACTCGATGACGACGTCAGCGCCCAACTCGCCCCAGGGCAGGTCGCCAGGGTTGCGCTCAGCAAAGACCTTGATGGCCTTGCCGTTGACAATCAGGCTGCCTTCGCCGGCCTCGATTGTGCCGGGGAAGCGACCCTGTGTCGAGTCATACTTGGCCAAATAGGCCAGGGTCTTGGGGTCGGATAGGTCGTTGATGCCGACGATGTCGAAACGTTCCGGCTGCTCGGCCATGACACGGAAAACAAGGCGGCCAATACGACCGAAACCATTAATTCCAACCTTTGTAGCCATTGAATTTCTCCTTTTAATTAGGCTCGAAAGACTTTTTATGAATACCGGCGTTTGACAGCTGATTTTGCCCAACACGCGACAGTATTTCCAAATTTAGAGCAGCAAAAGTGCTTCATTTACATACTAAATGTCATTCTAACACAACTGGATTTAAGTGTGTATTTTTAACACCTTGGGATTTTTGCGAACTCTTGCGCATATGCTCGGCATAGACATCCAGCAAGCGGGCCGCCAACTTGTCGGCATCGTGACGCCAGGGACGTTGGCTATCGATCACGTCGCCGGTGTAGAGGGTGTAGTCGAGCGTTCTGCCGGGCTCGGGCAAGGGAACCCAATGGCTCGCCGATGAGAGTTGCTGATTCAGATCGTAGTTCTCGTTGGCCAGCACGGTCGTGAAGGCATCACCGGCATGTAGGCGCAGCTGGCGCATGTGGTCACAGACGTCGAAACCGTCGGTCTCGCCCGGCTGAGTGGCCACATTGCAAACGTAGATACGCAGGGCTTGCGAGGCGCAGATGGCGTCACGTACGGATGGAACGAGCAGATTGGGCATGACGCTGGTGAAGAAACTGCCCGGCGCAGCCACAATCAGATCGGCCTGGAGGATGGCGCGGGTGACTGTGGGATAACCGTGGACGGTGTCCGGCTTGAGAAAGACGCGTTGGACCCGACCGCCCGCTTCGGGGATATTGCTTTCGCCTTCGACGATATGCCAGATTTCTTCTCCGGCTTGATTGATGCGCGATATTTCTGCACAGAGTGTGATGCTCTCTAGCGTGCTGGGCAGAATCTGGCCGCGCACGTTGAGCACGCGACTGCTTTCCGCCAAGCCGCTGTCAAAGCTACCGGTGACGGCAGCCATGGTCGAGATGAACAGGTTGCCGAAACTGTGGCCGGCCAGTTCGCTGGAGACCTCGTCTTCGCCGTAGATGCCCTGTTGATCGGCAAATCGATATTGGAGCAATCGCGTCATCAGATCTTCAGACTGGCTGAGTGCGGCGATGTTGTTGCGAAAATCTCCCGGCGGCAGCGTGCTCATCTGTCGACGCAGTCGACCACTGCTGCCGCCGTCATCGGCCACGGTGACAATGGCTGTGATGTTGTGTGTGTAGCGCTGGAGGCCGCGCAGCAGTTGGGGCATGCCCGTGCCACCACCGATGGCAACGATCTTGATGCCGTTGGCTTGGCCATCCACAGCCGGCGTCTCCTGACTGTCGATAGCATGGATGGCCGGCGCAGTAGAAGCCTCGGCATGCGACGGTTGGGCGCTACGGGACGGCTCAGGTCGGTTCTGGATCGGCGATTCCCCGCGGCCGATCCTGTGCAAAGCTGCGCCCATGGTGACAAGGCCAACGATCAGCAGAAGCGACAGACGCAACCAGCCTGGCAGAAAGCCCAGCGTTAGCCTGCTCAGCCAAGTGCCTAGGCCGCCGGACGCTGCATTGCCTTGCACCAGCAGGGCAATGGCAAAGCCGACCAACATAGCGCCGCCGACCAGCACAGGAATGGCCCAACGGACAACGTTGACCTGCGTTAGCTTCGAACTATCCTGTTTGTTGGCTGAGGGCGAGTTTGTCAAGAGAAATACCAACTGCATGAACGATCTAGCAAGGGGTTTCGACTTCGCAGTATATACGTGGTGCAATTTGCAGGACAATTTTGGTCAATTGGTGACCGGCAGCAGTGACGCCGCAGCCCGTAGGGACAGGGCATTCCATGCAGACAGGCTTCTGATGTCAGTCGCTGCTGGGACTGCCCTGTCTGCTCCGCAATATAGTGGTGCAATCTTCAGGACGATTTTGGTCATTTGGCAGACAGTAGCAGCCACGCCAGGCCGCCGTAGGGACAGGGCATTCCATGCAGACAGGCTTCTGATGTCAGTCGCTGCTGGGACTGCCCTGTCTGCTTCGCAATATAGTGGTGCAATCTTCAGGACGATTTTGGTCATTTGGCAGACAGTAGCAGCCACGCCAGGCCGCCGTAGGGATAGGGCATTCCATGCAGACAGGCTTCTGATGTTAATCGCTGCTGGGAATGCCCTGTCCGCCGCGAACCATATGGCGTGATGGGGCCGGACACGGCATTCCTTTGCTCTACGTGAGTATAGAGCGGAGCACCAGATTTTGATTGGGTGCAGGTATGAACGAATCGCCGTGGAATGCCTTGTCCCTACGCCGAAAGCGTTCAGACATCATGTCACATCAAGCCAAGACCTTCACGCAGAATCCCGCCATCTCCACAACCCCGCTCACCTCTTCACCTGTCAGCAGATCGGTCATCTCCCGCGCGCCGAGATCGATCTGTCGAGCGTCTGATGCAAAGTTCATGAGGAAGACGAAACGCTGTGTTCCATCGCTGCGCACTTGCGCAATGACGCCCTCGGGTAAGTCAATATCCAGGGCGTGTTGCAGATTCAGCCCATTGGCCAACCCACTGTAGAGATCGCTGAGGAAGCGCTCATCATTACGTGAGGCGATATAGTAGGCCTGGCCGTCGCCGAAGGAATTAACTGTCAGTGCCGGACGACCGGCGTAGAAGTCCTCACCGTAGGTGGCCAGCACTTCAGCGCTTTCTGCGTGAATCAGGGCACAGAGTTGCCTGGCTTCATAGATTCCAGACAGCCCCAACCGGTTGTCTTTGTTGGCCACCACGGCGTTGACTTGCCCGTCGTAGAGTGAATCGATCTCCTCATCCCAGATGCCCAGAACTTGACGCAGTGGGCCGGGGAAACCGCCCAGGAAGCAGAGGTCGGTCTCGTCGGCGATGCCGCTCCAGTAGGTGGCAACAAAGGTTCCGCCCGCCCTTACAAATGCCTCAATACGCTCGGCCACGCCTGGCCGGACCATGTAGAGCATGGGCGCGACGACCAGTTTGTAGGACGACAGATCTTGCTCCATATCGATGACATCGACGGGGATGCCCTGCTGCCAGAAGGGTCGATAGTGGCGTAGAACCGTGGGCAAATAGTCCTTGCCCTCCTGTCGCGGGCCTTGAGCATCGTTAATGGCCCAGTTGTTTTCCCAGTCGTAAATCAGGGCCACGTCCGGGCGAGTGGTCGTGCCCACTACCGGGTCGAGTTTCTCCAGCGCCAGCCCGACATCCGTCACATCGCGGAAGACGCGGGTATTTTCGTGACCGGCGTGGTCGACGACCGCACCATGGAGCTTCTCTGAAGCGCCGCGGCTCTTGCGCCACTGGAAGTACTGGACTGTGTCTGAACCATGAGCCACAGCCTGCAAAGAAGAGAGCAGATGCATGCCCGGCCGCTTGAGCTTGGCCACCGGCTGCCAGTTGGTCATGCTCGGCGTCGACTCCATGAGCATGAAGGGTTTGCCGCCTTTGAGACAACGGTTGATATCGTGGAGGAAACTGATGTGGGCAGCCAGATCCCAGTCGTTCTGCTCTTGATGCCACAGTGGATAGGAGTCCCACGAGATGACATCGAGATGGGGGGCCATGCGCCAGTAGTTGAGGCCGGGATAGACGCCCATGAAGTTGGTCGTGATGGGCACATCGGGCGTGATCTCGCGCAGCGGGACCATCTCGTTGAGCATGAAGTCGGTGGTCTGGTCGGTGATGAAGCGTTTCCAGATCCAGGTTCTGGCCGTGGACGCCGGTCTCGCCGATCTCGCTGGGCGGCTCAATCTGGCTCCAGTCGGTATAGGTGTGGCTCCAGAACGCGGTCCACCAGGCCTGATTGAGTTCATCCAGCGAGGCATAGCGATTGCGCAGCCGATCGGTGAAGGCCGCGCGACAATGGTGGCAGTGACATTCGCCGCCGTACTCGTTGGAGAGATGCCAGAGCAGCAGCGCCGGATGATCCTTGTAGCGGTCGGCCAGCAGGGTGTTGATGATGCGCGTCTTCTCGCGGTAGACCGGCGAACTGAAACAGTGGTTGTGGCGACGGCCATGCAGATTGCGCCCGCCGTCCGGCCGCACGCGCAACACTTCCGGGTACTTGGCCGACATCCAGGCCGGGCGCGCACCGGTCGGCGTGGCCAGCACAGCGTAGGCCCCGTTCTCGGCCAGCATGTCCATGACCTTATCCAGCCAGCCGAATTCGAACCGACCTTCCTCCGGCTCAAGTTTTGTCCACGAGAAGATGCTCACCGTCATGGTGTTGCAATGGGCCAGCTTCATGAGACGCATGTCCTCGTCCCAGATAGCTTGAGGCCACTGGTCCGGGTTGTAGTCACCGCCATGCAACATGTGGGGGTATTTCGGATTGATTGGGCCGTACTTTTCGATCATGAGTCGCTCCTGCGAGAATTGGAACATATGTGGGTTTGGTGGCTCTTTTTGCCACAGATGGACACAGATAGAAAACGGATAGGACACGGATGAAAAGACGGATGGCTGGGATCGCAAGATGCTGCCCTGTCTCCTTGTCACCCCCTCACCCCCTCACCCCCTCACCTTGTCACCCTCCCCCGGCACGATCACAAACTTGCCTGCCGAGCCGGCGTCGAATTGGGCAAAGGCTTGCGGACCCTGGGCCAGTGGCACGCGATGGGTGACGATGGGCTCGAAGCGCACGTTGCGTTCGACCATAAACTGCGTCATCTCCCAGATGAGGGGGCTGGACAGAACTTTGGATCCGATGAGCGTGGCCTCTTTGTGGATGAACTGTTCTGGACTGATGCTCGCCGCGCCCTTGCCCAGGCCGACGAAGGCAACCTTGCCGTGGGGCCGTAGTGCATCCACGGCGTCGCTCTGACCGGCAGATGAGCCGCTGGTCTCCAGCGCCAGTTCAACGCCACGCCCATCGCTGCTCAACGAACGCAAGGCGTCAACTGCGTTCACTGCTGACGCATCGACGATCTCGTCTGCGCCCAGATCGGCTGCCATGTTGAGTCGGTCCGTTAGAAGGTCAGTGGTGAAGACGCGTGCGCCCAATGCCTTGGCCAGAATCAACGCTGACAGCCCGACCGGTCCCATGCCGAAAATGGCGATCGTCGTGCGTCCAGATGGGTTGAGCTTGCGCAGCGCGCTGTAGGCTGTGGCCCCGGTGCAGGCGATAAATGCGCCCTCGATGAAGCTCAATTCGGGCGGCAGATGGAAACAGGCATCGGCCGGCAGGATGATGAAGTCGGCGTCGCCGCCGTAGCCGGACGCGGCAATGCCAAGATCCTCCGTGCAAAGGACCGTCTCCCCAGCGGCACAATATTCACACTGTCCACAGCCCAACGTATGGTTCACTGTGACACGGTCGTCCGGCGCGAAGCCGGTGACGCCGGGTCCAACCGACTCGACAATGCCCGACGGCTCATGGCCGATGACCACGCCTTTTCGGATGCCAAGCTCCGCGGGTGTGCTGCGATAGAAATGGAGATCGCTGCCGCAGATGCCCGCTGCCAGGATTCGCACCAGGACTTGTCCAGGCCCCGGCGTGGTGAGCGGTAGCGTGCGTACTTCAGACTTTCGGTCGCCCAGCAGAACCAGGCCCTGCCGTTGATTGGGTATCATAAGAATAAGGCTCCGTCATGAGCGTTCAACGCCATCGTATCGCTACTCTTTGCTTGCACGTGTGCGTGTTTTCATCTGTGAGTCACTTTGCCGGCCGGATGCCGCTGCCTTTGTGAATGATGCCACAATAACCTTGAGCCGTCGAGAGAAGTGAACAGCTTCGAGAAGATGCAGCCCAGTCAAGAGAAGGTCTGTTTGCGTACGTTCGGCAGGGGGAAAATCACGCTTGACATCGATTCAGTGGTTGCGTAGGATGAGTGAGTACCTCGCTTCAGTTGACCCGACACTTTTTCGTTGGAGGCCATTTCCATCCGGCCATTCTCCCGGGCCATTCTCTCCCGGCAGTCGAACCGTTCACGCAAGGCAGAACCGAATATGGATCCCACAATTGTTGACCTAACTGAGAACGACGAAGATCTCATCGATCAGATCGCCGGCTTTTTGCCTGACTGCTTTCGTAGATTTTCACCGGAATGGGTGCCGACTATTGAGATCGCCCAGGAGAAAGTGTTTGAATCGTTGTCAGGCGGAAGGCGCAGCAGGGTTCTGATCGATGAAAATCGGACAGCGCTTGGGTGGATCGGTGCGATCGTGGATGAGAACGTCTGGGAGATCCATCCGATTGCCGTTGCGCCGCAAGCGCAGCGAAATGGATACGGCGCAAGACTCGTCAACGATATCGTTCTGCTTGCCAAGGCCAGCGGCGCCGTCGCGGTCTGGGCCGGCACTTCCGATGAGACTCAGTCGACCAGCTTTTCGAAGTTCGATCTCTACCGGGAAGCGGCCAGAGCCATGGAGAACGTCGAGGCCGCACCGGGGCACGCCGTGAACTTCTGGCTGAAGATGGGTTTTTCGTTGGTTGGGGTGATACCGGATGAGGAAGGGTTGGACAGACCCGGCATCTTGTTTGCTAAGCGTGTGACTTGAGTGGCCTTTTGAGGACAATGGTGGACTATCATGGATGAGTGCATTTTCTGCGACTTGCTCGATGGTCAAGGAGAGATAACGTTCGTGTACCAGGACGAGCTGGTTTCTGCCTTCATGGATATCCAGCCGGTAAACGCCGGGCACATCTTGGTCATCCCCAACCAACATGCAACCTATTTGGCCGACGTCTCTGAGGAAACCGGCGCGCGCCTCTTTCAAGTGGCGCAGCGATTGGCGGCTGGGCTGCGTTCGTCTGGTCTGCGCTGTGAAGGGGTCAACTTTTTTCTTGCCGATGGTGAAGCCGCCGGGCAGGAGGTTTTTCATGTGCACCTTCACGTCATTCCCCGGTTCAAAGATGATGGTTTTGGGCTGACGTTTGCCGATAGCTATTTCACCATGCCGTCTCGGTCCGATCTGGAAGAGACGGCATCGGCAATACGAGAACAGTTGGGGTGACATAACATTGGCCCGATCTTGCCGTCCATCATCACCGCTCAGCGTCACAGTCGATGACGTTTCCGTTATCTCTATCATCATCTGCATTCACTCTGAAGGAGCCAATCTATGCAGCAGTCCAACCAATATGCCGGCCGCGTCGCCGTTGTGACCGGAGCCGGCAGCGGCGTCGGCGAGGCGATCGCACATACGCTGGCGCAGCAAGGCATTTGCGTTGCACTCCTTGGTCGAACCGAAGCCAAGTTGAGGCAGGTTCAGACGCAAATTCGTGCGGCCGGCGGGAAGGCCGAGTGCTTTCCTTGTGACGTGTCCGATCACGAGCAGGTTAGTCGGCGCGAGATGCCGTCTTCGACAGGTTCGGGCCGGCTCAGATCCTGGTTAACAATGCCGGTCTGCATTGCGAATTGCTGCCGATCGCCGAAACAACGCCTGCCAGTTGGCTCCAAACGCTGGGCGTGAATGTGGCCGGTCCCTATCTGATGAGCCGTGCCTTTATCGCAGGCATGGTCGACCAGGGCTGGGGACGCATCATCAATGTTTCGTCTGCCGCCTCATTGGGCGAACCGACCAACATCGGGTCGATCTACCAACTGAGCAAAGTCACGCTCAACCATTTCACGCGCCAGCTGGCCGTCGAGGTGGCCGGGACCGGCGTGACTGCCAACGCCATCCACCCAGGCGAGGTCAAGACTGAGATGTGGGCCGCCATCAAGGCGGATGCCGAGAGCCGAACCGGCGAGGGGCGCAATGCCTTGGGCTGGGCAGGAATGGTCGAGGAGAGCGGCGGTGATCCGCCCCAGAAGGCCGCCGATCTGGTGCTCAGGATGCTCGAACCGGCCTTTGATGACATCAACGGTCAATTTCTCTGGATCGAAGACGGGATCAAGAAACCCATGCCCTCGTGGTGAGATTCTCCGAGATGTCTCAAGTGTACCTATCGGCCCCATGCTACCTGCTCTGAAAACAGAATTGGATGATGATGCATACGTAGGGACAGGGCATTCCCCATCAAACCGTCGTCGATGACAGCAGATTCAAACTTCGAGACCATGTCCGTTGACCGAAATGCTACTAGGAATGCCCTGTCCGCTGATCGCTGAGTCCTACACAGTGCCAAATGCGGACAGAGCATTCCTTAGGACGATGTCTCTAATGCGGAGGAACTTGGCAATTTGGAACTGGCTGATTTGATACAGGGCCGACCGGGAATGCCATGTCCCTACGCATCTTGCCTCACTCGATTCGTTTTTCGAATCAGGTGTAGCGACCAGCGTACCATCTGATCCAATATAATTGTTGTCCGATCTACCCACAGCGGAGTGAACAACGATGAACAAGGCGATTGAAGAACTGCTAGTCCAGATGACGTTGGAGGAGAAGGTGGCCATGGCTGCCGGCTCGGATATGTGGCACAGCACGGGGGTAGAGCGGTTGGGTATACCGCCCTTCAAGATGTCAGATGGGCCCAACGGCGCACGTGGAGGCGGGTTGCCCGGCGTGGGCGCGGGGCTGACGTCGGCGTGCTTTCCCGTTGGCATTTCACTGGCATCGACATGGAATGTTGAACTGGTACAACGAATCGGCGCCGCATTGGGCCAGGAGACCCGATCCAAAGGGGCCCAGGTGCTGCTGGCGCCAACGGTCAACATCCACCGCTCGCCGCTTAACGGGCGCAACTTCGAGTGCTACTCTGAGGACCCCTATCTGACGGCCCGATTGGGCGTGGCCTACATCCAGGGCGTGCAGAGCGAGGGCGTGGGCGCGTGCGTCAAACATTTTGTTTGCAACGACTCAGAGTTCCAGCGCATGTCGATCAGCTCCGAAGTGGGCGAGCGGGCGCTGCGCGAGATCTATCTGCCGCCTTTCAGGGCCGCGGTCCAGGATGGCGAAGTATGGTCGGTGATGTCGGCCTACAACAAGCTCAACGGCGACTATTGCAGCGCCAATCCGTACACGCTGACCGAGATCCTGCGCGATGAGTGGGGCTTTGAGGGCTTTGTGGTCTCCGATTGGTTCGGTACCAACAGCACCGTCGAGGTCGCCAACGCCGGGCTTGATCTGGAGATGCCGGGCCCGGCGCGCTTCTTGGGCGACAACCTGTTGGCTGCGGTCAGAGCCGGTGATGTCGCTGAGTCGATTATCGACGACAAGGTGCGGCGTCTTCTCGACGTGGTTCTCAAGTCTGGATTGATGGAGAACCCTGAAGCACCGGAGCAGGCCGTCGACCGGCCCGAGCACCGCGCTGTGATCCGTGAGGCCGCGGCCGAGGGTATCGTGCTGCTCAAGAACGAGGGCGGCCTGCTGCCCTTGAACGTGGACAACTTGAGTCCATCGCCGTCATCGGACCCAACGCACCGGTTGCGCGAGCCATGGGCGGCGGCAGCGCCCAGGTCAATGCCCACTACTTCGTCTCGCCGCTGGATGGTGTTCACACCCGGTGCGGCGACAGCGTAGAGATCAACTTTGCCCGTGGATGCAGCAACCACAAGGCGGTGCCGGTCATCGAGCCGGCCTGGTTGTCGACCTCGGGCGGCGATCCGGGCGCGCTGACCATCGAGTTCTTCAACAGCCTAGATTTCTCGGGCGAGGCGGTTCGTACGCAGAGCGTGGAGCGCTTGCAGACGCTCTGGTTCGGTGAAGTCGGTCCCGGTATCAATCCACAGGAATTCTCGGCGCGGCTCAGCGGCACAATCACGCCGCCGACGTCGGGCGACTACACCTTTGCCTTGACCAGCGCCGGCGTCAGCCGTCTCTATCTCGACGATGAGTTGGTGCTCGACAACTGGGAGACCATGCGGCCCGGTGGTTCCTTCTTCGGTATGGGCAGCTACGAAGTCACGACCGACTTGGCGCTGACCGGCGGTGTGAGCCATGAAATTGTGGTCGAATATAGCCGTGAGCGGGCCACGGCGCTGGCGGCGCTAGTCGTCGGTGCAATGGAGAAAGAGGTTGGCGATCCAATTGTTGAGGCTGAGCAGCTGGCGGCAGCCGCCGACGTGGCCCTGGTCTTTGTGGGAACCAGCGAAGAGTGGGAGAGCGAGGGCTTCGACCGACCGGACATGGACTTACCTGGTCGACAGGCCGAGCTGATCGAACGCGTGGCTGCGGCCAATCCCAACACGGTGGTCGTGCTCAACAACGGCTCGCCGTTGACCATGGAGTGGATCGACCACGTCCCGGCGCTGCTGGAAGCCTGGTTCCCGGGCCAGGAGTGCGGCAATGCCATCGCCGACGTGCTCTTTGGCGCCGTCAATCCCTCCGGCAAGCTGCCCCAGACCTTCCCCATGCGGCTGGAGGACAACCCGGCCTACATCAACTATCCGGGCGACAACGGCAAGGTGGTCTACGGCGAGGGTATCTTCGTGGGCTATCGCTACTATGACAAGAAGGCCATCGAGCCGCGCTTCCCCTTCGGCTACGGTCTCTCCTACACCTCGTTTGTCTACGATAATCTACGTCTGGATAAGGCGGCGTATGAACTGGGGGAGACCATTACGGCCAGCATCGACATCACCAACAGCGGTGACTTGGCCGGCAAGGAGATTGTCCAACTCTACGTGTCGGACGTTGAATCGAGCCTGATGCGACCGCCCAAGGAGTTGAAGGCCTTTGCCAAGTTGTCATTGGCTCCTGGGGAAACCAAGACGGTCACGTTGACGCTGGGTCCGGACGATCTTATGTTCTACGACGATGCTCGACACGCCTGGGTCGCCGAAGATGGTGCGTTTGAAGTGATGGTCGGCAGTTCGGCCAGGGAAATCCACGCGTCAACCATCTTCACGTTGACAGTGCCTGAGTCACCTGCCGGCGAAGCCGCGGCCTCGGTTCAACCGTTGAGCCGGCAGAGCACGCTGCGTCAAATCCTAGCCAACCCAGCGGGCAAGGCCATCCTGGCTGCGCATCTGCCCGACATGGTCGACTCGCCCCAAGTGGGCATGGCCATGGACATGACGCTGGAGGCCATTGCCGGCTTCGTGCCCCACATACTTTCATCAGAGACGTTGGATGCGGTTGATGGGGAGTTGCGGGGGCTGTCGGAAGGGTAGAGATCTTGTCACAGATGGACGCGGATGAAAAGAGTGATTTGCACAGATGGGTTTTGGGACGGGCTTGTGTGTAAAGAGGGGGTAATCTCTGAGTATCTGATCAGCTAAGACCTACCTGTGGCCCATCCGTGACCCATCTGGGTTCATCAGTGTTCATCTGTGGCTAAATGTTCATGAAAGGATCGCCATGAATCCGAATCCGCATTCGCCGGCTTGGTACGATGATCTGTCGGAGACGCAGGAAGGATATTACTATCCGTGGAAATCGCAGTTGCCGCCCTGGCATGGCGAAGATCTGTTTCGCCAGATGGTCAAACAGCACATCTCGCCGACATCGGATGTGCTTGAGGTGGCCTGTGCACATGGTGAGCTGACGCTCGAACTGGCTCCATTGTGCCGGTCCGTTGTCGGCTATGATCGGATACCGCCCTGGATTGATCGAGCGCAACGCGCAGCCGAACAGCAGGGCGTTACGAACGTCAATTTTCTCTGTCACGACTCTTCATTGGAAGCTAATGGTAGCCAAGCCCGTCTGCCTGGAGACAACGACTCATACGATCTGTTGATCTGCAGCAAGGGACCGTTCCACTGGATGGAGGATGCCCGTCGGGTTGCCCGGCCAGGCGCTGTCCTGCTGATGCTGGTTCCTGATGCCGAATTTCTATTCGGGTGGAATTCGCTATTGCCCGAATCACTACGTCGACAGGAACACGGAAATCCCAACTGGGCAAGACCCACCATCGAACAGCGGCTGGCGCTAGGTGGTCTGGAGTTGGATAGCTGGTGGAGTTTTGATGTGCCCCAGTACTTTCCCGATCTGGAGCAGCTCTACATCTGGTTGAGTTGGGGCAAGGCGGCCGATGAGATCCCGACTTTTACAGAGATGCGCCCGGTCTTGGAGCAGATTTCCCAGAGCCACGGCACTGCAAACGGCCTTTGTACCCGCTATCGCCGGTACATTTGGAAGGCTATTGCTTATTGAGACTGATCCAAAACACTTGACAAACGATTTTGCTGTTGTACAGTGCTTAATTCCTTGAATGTGCGATTCGCTATCGAGCGCCTCTGTTGACGTTGGACCGGAGGTTGAAGGCGGCTGCTCAAGACATCGATATCGAGATTTTGGAGGTTTAACGTGCAGGTATACACGTATTCAGAGGCCAGACAGAAGCTTGCCTGGGTGCTTGAGCAGGCTGAAAATACGGGCAAGGTATTGATTCGTAGGAAGGATGGTCGAACGTTCGCGTTGACTCCTGAAGTGGATGCTACTTCGCCGCTGGATGTGCCATCGATCGATGTTGAGATTACG
The DNA here is from genome assembly GCA_963765875.1 of uncultured Chloroflexia bacterium. Lineage (GTDB taxonomy): Bacteria > Chloroflexota > Anaerolineae > Caldilineales > Caldilineaceae > JAWKOK01. Next base: position 60,567 of record CAVXYK010000022.1, on the reverse strand, counting down.
ACGGAAGAGATCGTTACTATGATTCGAGAAGGCCGGGAGAGATAGGGTACTGAGAACTTGTGGGACTGTGTCACATTCCTGCCGAGCCGTGAGCCGAATGTAAAAAGCCTTTTTTGTGACAGATTCACACGGATGAGGAACTGATTTCCACAGATATTTTTTGGGTGTCCAGAGAACCCGCAGAACAATCTGTGTCCCATCCTTTTTCTATCCGTGTGAATCTGTGGCAAATTCTTTTAATACAATGAATTCACCAGCGCCCTATCTCCCGCTCAGCGAAACATCAACACCGGAATCGGGCACGAGCGCAACATGCTGCTGGTCGTGCTGCCGATGATCATCGTGCGGATGTGGGAATGGCCGTAGGCGCCCATGATCAACATGTTCATCTCGTTGGCCTTCACGTAGTCGGCCAGGACGTCATCCGGGTGGCCTTTGGTCAGGGCCGTCTGTACGCTGAAACCACTCGCCTCCAATTGCCCTGCGGCCGTCGCCAAGCTGTGCCGGTTTCCCTCATTGTCCGACCCAATTTTGAGCAGATGACACGCCAGCCCTTTGAACAAGGGACTGGTGGATACATAATCCACGGCCTTGCGCGTGCTGCGCCCGCCGTCGTAGGCGATGACGAAGCGTTCGATGGGACTGAATGCCCGCGAGGCAACTAGCACCGGTTTGTGGGCGGCACGTACGGCTCGTTCCAGGTTGGAGCCGAGATGGCCGCTGGAGAAGTCGGCATGTTCGCCGCGTTTGCCAAGCACATTCATCAGGGTCGTGGACGCCAACTCGGTGATGGAATCGACCAGCGAGCCACGGCGGTGCATGGGCACGACAGTCTTGACCCCCAACGCCTTGAGTTCCTCCATGGCATGATCGAGGATCAACTTGCCACGCTGTTGGTCAAGCTTGCCACGTTCCTCGTCGACCCGGCTCAGATTGTCGAGCAAGGAACTCTTGGCGCCCAGGCCGATGGCCCCGCTTAGATCTGTGGGCGCGGCATAGTCTGAGCTTGGCGACTGTACATGCAGGGCACGCACGGGTGCGTCAAGCCGTTTGCTGGCCCAAGCCGCATGGGCAAAGACGCTGTCTGTGTAGAAGGAGCCATCGACACAGGCTAGGATTGATTCGGTTGAATTCGTCATTTTCTTCCTCAGTATGCTCTTCGTCAGCGTTTTCGTCTCTAGTGGGTCGTCAGAAGATCAAGCGCGTCGGGCTTGTCATGGATGGCGAGCCGCTCCACAATGGTGGCGCTCGCCTCGTTCATGCCCACCAGTTCGACCTCTGTGCCTTCACGGCGGAATTTGAGCACCACCTTGTCCAGCGAGCCGACGGCCGTCAGGTCCCAGAAATGGGCCTGGCTCACGTCGATGACCACACGATCAATCACTTCCTTGAAGTCGAAACCGGCTGCAAATTTATCGGCGGAGGCAAAGAAGATCTGGCCCTGGACCGTGTAGACCCGGTGGTTGCCGTCGTCGGAAAGCGCCGACTCCACCGGCATGACGCGCGAGACCTCGTTGGCAAAGAAGAGGGCGCTCATCAGGACACCCACGGCAACACCCTGGGCCAGGTTGTGGGTCAGGACCACCACCGCCACCGTCGCCAGCATGATCAGGCTGGAGCTTTTGGGATAGACGGTCAGGTTCTTGATGGATGACCAGCTAAAGGTACCGAACGAGACCATGAACATGACCGCCACCAGCGCCGCCATGGGGATCTGCTGTACCCAATTCCCCAGCACCAGGATGAGAAAGAGCAGGAAGACGCCGGCAAAGAGGGTGGAAAGCCGCCCACGTCCACCTGATTTGACATTGATGACCGACTGCCCAATCATGGCACAACCCGCCATGCCGCCAAAAAAGCCGGCGACGATGTTGGCGATTCCTTGCCCCGTGCACTCGTGATTCTTGGCGCTGGGGGTGTCGGTCAGGTCATCGACGATGACGGCCGTCATCAGTGATTCCAGCAGCCCGACCACGGCCAGCGTGACCGAGTAGGGCAGGATGATCCGCAGCGTCTCAAAGTTCAGCGGGATGTCGGGCAGCATGAAGATGGGCAGGGTGCTGGGCAATGCGCCCATGTCGCCCACGGTGCGAATGTCGAGTTTCACGAACATGCTGAATCCGGTCAAGGCAACAATGCAGACCAACGGCGACGGGATGGCCTTGGTCACGTAAGGAAAGAGGTAGATGATGCCCAGTCCCACTACAACCATTGCATAGACAACCCAACTGGCGCCGTAGAACTCGGGCAATTGGGCCATGAAGATCAGAATGGCCAGTGCATTGACAAAGCCGGTCATCACGGAGCGGGAGACAAAGCGCAGCAGCACACCCAGCTTGAAGGCTCCGGCCAGAATTTGCAGCACGCCGGTGAGGATGGTGGCGGCCAACAGATATTCCAGGCCATAGTTCTTGACCAGCGAGACCATGACCAGCGCCATGGCGCCGGTGGCCGCCGAGATCATGCCCGGCCGTCCGCCCACAAAGGCGATGACGACGGCAATACAGAAGGAGGCATAGAGGCCCACTTTGGGGTCAACCCCGGCAATGATCGAAAAGGCGATGGCTTCCGGGATCAGCGCCAGCGCCACCACCATGCCTGCCAGCAGATCACCACGGATGTTGCCGAACCATTCGGTTCGAAGATTAGCGTAAGACATTCATTTTCCTATTCAAATTATTCACTTCGATTTTCCGCAAAAAAAAGAGCCGCCCCCAAAGCTTGCCTAAGGGACGGCTGATTCGCTACGGTCCTACGACCAGAATCAGCGCAGGTATCCACTTGATGGGCGACGCCAATAACCAGAGGACTCTATCACAGGTTGGGCTGAGTGTCTGCTTTTGGAGATGGGTGTGAGCAGATAGAGAACTAGGGAAGGTGCAGTAGTATCGACTTTCAGCAGCGACATAGCACTCCGTCGGTTCACCTGTTGTCCACTGCATCTTGCCAAAATCGACATTGACAAGTGCAATTTTCGGATCGATACTATAGTGAGGTTACATGCTGCATTCAGTTGTTGCCGCAAACAGATAGACTGCTTTGGAGACACCCATGAACTCAAACTTCACCGAAGCCGACTGGAAACTCTTTCGCCGCTACGAGAAAGCCATGCTCGAACAGCTCACCGGCCGCATCAACGAGGAGTCAAGCGCGATTCTCGTTGATGCCGACCAAACCGAGTACGAGAAATTCCTCAAACTCTATCGCCATATCCACGACGCCAATGAGATCGTAGCCGACTGTTTTGACGATTGGCGGCGTTCGAGAATGAGCATGTTTGGCATGGCCCTGCTTGAGCACGAGCTGATACCAGAGGAGATGTGGGACCGACTATCGCCGTCTGCACGCGGGGCGCTTGGCCTGCTGACGGGTCTTGCGTCGTCGGCAGAGTGATTCGATGAATTGATCGCGCTGCTTGTTTGGCTCTCTAAACTGAAGACGGTATGAGAACATGACTTCCGTAGGTCCGACTTGCAGTCGGACGAGTTCGGTGACCTCTGGACCCGTCTGGCATGCGTACCTTGTCACGCTGCAAGCGTGACCTACAAAACTCATGATCCCGTTGTGCTTTCAGTTTAGTGCTGCAGGATGTGATCATATTGTCACCTTCAACACAAGAGACTTCGTGGGCGCTCATAGATTCGGGATTCAAGTAATGAGACCGAATCAGTTTCTGAGGGAGATGGGGGTTGGCCGATGAGCGTATTGAGCCTAAGACTGCCCAATTCGATGCACGATCAGGTGCGAGAAATGGCGATGAAAGAGGACATATCGACAATACCTTCGCCAAAAGTGGCAATGAAAAGAGCGATTGATTAAGATGAGATCAAAACCGACCAAAGTCCGATCATCATCAGAATCCATCGCTCATGATAGACATTATCGCTCTACTGGCCTGTTTCGACCAAAGTGTAGACAAGACGACGGTCAGGCAACTGAACCGAATCATAGTGGCGATGCTGACCATGACAGGTCGGGTCACGATGTTGGGCATCTCCCGTTGGACGGAAAAGGGCGGCAGCTATCGGACGATCCAACGCTTCTTTGGCAAGACGCTGCCCTGGTTGCAGATGAGTTGGCTCTTCGTGCGCCACCATCTGCTGAATCCAGAAGACGAGTACTTGCTGGCTGGCGACGAGACGGTGGTGACCAAAGCCGGGAAAGCAGACGCATGGGCTGGATCGCTTCTTTTCGTCGCTCTACGGGAAGCCGATTCCAGGGCTGGCCTTCTTCGCCATCTCATTGGTGAGTGTACAAGAACGAAAGTCGTATCCGCTGCTGGTTGAACAGCGGGTGCGCAGCGAAGAAGAGAAAGAAGCGGCTCGCAAGAAAAAGAAACAGAAGAAAACGAAGAGCAAGAAGAATGGCCAAGGTGAAGGGCAAACGGGGCGCCCCAAAGGCAGCAAGAACAAGGACAAGACCCAGAGTAGAGTGGACGCCTGAACTGCGTTTCGTCCAGGGGTTACTCCAGAAAGTGATGAAATTGATAGCCGGCTTCTGTCTCGGTCTCATATTTGGTCTTGGATGGTCACTTTGGCAACAACAATGCCTTGCAGATGGTCGTGCAATCGACGTCGCTGCATCTGGTCAGCAAACTGCGCAACAATGCGGCACTCTACTTTGTCTATGATGGCCAGCAGAAGAAGAAGCGGCCGCCGTCGTCGCTACGGCGCCAAGATCGACTATCAGGCGATCCCGGACAAGTATCGAAAGGCCATCTATCAGGACGGCAATATCCAGACCGAGATCTTACAGGCCACCATGTTGCACAAATGCTTTGCTGCGCCCTTGAATGTCGTCATCATCGTCAAGACCAATCACGGTCTCTGGCGCTCGTGCCCATGTGGTGCTCTTCAGCGATGATCTCGAAACTGGCATTATGACAAGCTCATCGACTACTACCAGCTTCGCTTCCAGATCGAGTTCAACTTCAGAGATGCCAAACAGTTCTGGGGCCTGGAAGATTTCATGAACATCAAGCAAACCCAGATCGCCAATGCCGTCTGTCTTTCGCTCTTTATGGTCAACCTTTCACATGTTCTCTTGAAGCAACTGCGGCACACGGATGCCAATGCCGGTGTCCTGGACTTGAAGAGCTTCTTCCGGGGGCGTAGATACGCTATCGAGACATTAAATCTGTTGCCCGAACGCCCTTCGTCTTTTATTTCTGACCAGATCGTTCACATCGTCACTGCACTGGGCAGCATTCATCGCCATTCTGCTGCCCTCAAGACCTGAGTCTTGGCGAAGGTATTGATCGATCAACCAGTTTGTTATGTTGGCGGTTGCAGAAAAGCTGGCCTCGATCGATACGGCTGAGCACTTGAAGAAGAGGGCTGAACGAGGCAGCCGTGAGTGCCTGTTGGAGATCCTCTCGAATGCGCCGGAAACCGAGCCGGACAAAGATGATCGACTAATGGCGATTTGATCGAGAAAGGCGCTTGTTTCGTGACATTGATCATCCCCCAACGCTTGGCCGTCACATGCAGTGCCACGCCGGAGCGCCGTGCCTGGCTGGAGCAACTGCTCAGCGCCGTCCATGAAGTGCAGGAGCGATGGTCGCTGACAGTGGGCGATCCCTTTGCGCACAATGAGGGGAGCTGCGCCTGGGTTGCGCCTGTTGTGCGCAGCGACGGGACGCAGGCCGTGCTCAAGATGGGCATGCCCCACATGGAAGCGATCCACGAGATCCACGCCCTGCGCTTCTGGGCCGGCGACCCGTCGGTCTATCTGCTCGAAGCGGATGAATCGCTCAATGCCATGTTGTTGGAGCGTTGCGAGCCCGGCACGGAGCTGCGCCAATTGCCTGAGCCGGAACAGGATGTCGTCATTGCCGGGCTGCTGCCCCGTCTCTGGCGCGAGCCGCCAACCCCGCATCCCTTTCGCCCGCTCTCGGTGATGGCCGCTAGCTGGGCCGAAGAGACGATGGCTGAATCGGCCAACTGGGTGGATGAAGGCCTGGTCCAAGAGGGCCTGTATCTCTTTGATGAACTGCCGCGTACTGCCCCGGCCAACGTATTGCTGGCCACCGATCTCCATGCCGGCAACGTCCTGCGTGCCCGGCGAGAGCCTTGGCTTGTCATCGACCCCAAGCCCTTTGTCGGCGATCCCGCCTATGATGCCACCCAACACCTGCTGAATTGCCCGGCGCGGATGCATGCCGATCCACACGCAACGATTCGCCGTTTTGCCGATCTGCTTGAGATCGACGCCGAGCGCGTTCGTCTCTGGATGTTCGCGCGCTACGCCGCCGAGTCTTACGGCATCGCAGACGACGATTCGATTGCCCTGGCCAGGAGCCTGTCGGATTAACGGGAAGTGCGATAGGGACGTTTCGTGTGGACATTTTGTAGCCACTTGTATGGTGAAATCCATGCCCTTGGATTTTCCGATCTTTGTTGTGGATCTGATTGATGCTTGCCGAGCAGACACAAGATCCCTTTTGCCGTATAGGCGCGGTTAAACTACTGCGCTTGGATTCAGATGAGGCCAAATAGCCTTGCAAGGAGGAGTGCTCGATGGCTACATTTTTACTCTGTCATGGTGGGTTTGCCGGCGGTTGGCAATGGCAGCAGGTGGCTGATCTGCTTCGCGCCAATGGACACACAGTGTACACACCGACTTTCACTGGGCTCGGCGAACGTGTGCATCTGGCGCATCCGGATGTTGACTTGGATACGTTTATCACCGATGTGGTCAATGTGATTCAATTTGAGGAGTTGACCGATGTGACTCTGGTGGGCTACAGCTATAGCGGCATGGTCATCACCGGCGTGGCCGACCTAATTCCTGAGCGTCTCTCCCGTCTTGTCTATCTCGATGCCTATGTTCCCAAAGATGGAGAGTCACTTGTCGATCTCTTGGGTACAGCGCTCACAACGCAGCTCATAGCACTGGCTGAAGGGGACGGCGATGGCTGGAAAGTGCCACATATTCCAAATCCTGATGAGGATCCCGATCCGAGGTACACGTATCAGCCGCTCAAAACCGGACTGCAGCCCGTTAAGTCAAACAACCCCTCCGCATTGTCTCTGCCCCGAACGTTTATCTTCTGCACGGAGGAGAAGGATCTGCTTCTGTTGGGCGAGCCCATCGTATATGCTGCCCAATCGGCGCAAACAGATGACGGATGGCACTACTATGAATTGCACACCGGCCATGTCCCGATGGAAAGCCATCCATACGAACTGGCAGAACTGTTGAATCGAATCGTCGCTCAGCCAGAGATCGGCTGAGTGGTTCGTGTCCCGAGGGAAAGACGTCTGACTTCTGCAGAAGTCAGACGTCTACGCGTTCGCTGATCCACTTACCAATCGTAGACAAATTGGATCTCGAAGCGGACGTTGACAGCCTCGGCCACCAGATCGAAACTGAATGCGACAAGCAAATGTCCAGGCGGATGAAGCCAAGATCATTCAGTCTGCGTTCCGCGCTGAAGTGCTGAAAATACCGGTTGCCTGGCTTCGGCGGGGTCTTGAGTTTCCCGACGCCAACGCCACCAACAACCATTCCACCCTGAAGGGCAAGATGTGCTGGTTCATCTCAAGGAGATGTTGGACTTCTATCTACGTCTAGAGGTTGCTGAACTGGAGGGTGACCTAGTCAATGCCTTCAAAAAGGGGACAACGACAATCTTGCCCATCTCTGTGAGAAAGTGGTTGTTGCCCGGGCGGCATTGAGCGACTGGGAAAGCTGGTAACGATAGCTGAATCCTGCTTCGAGAGTCAAAATCTGCTAAAAATCCGCCAAAGCGCCACAATCGTATGTAGCTTTGGCGGATTTTGACCATCAGGGACTGGCGGTGACCATCTCGCGCTGGGCCATTGCGCTGACATGCTCCGTCCAATAGTGATGCGTCTTGGCCACGACCGTGATTACGCTTTTGATCTCATGATGCAGGCGGAAGTCGGGTCCGGCGGGCAGGAAGAGCACGGCGCCGGACCGACGCACGCAAATGTTCTCCACAATGATGGCTCGCAGCATCCACAGCGCCATCTCTTCGTTTTCACAGACCAGACCGATCCAGCCCAATTCGACATCGCGTTTGACTTCTAACCGCGTGATCAGCTCAATGCCTCGCTTCAGTTCGTCGACAACTCTGGCATAGCCCGCCGGGTTGGCCGCCACGTCCTCTGGGGTCACCGGTTCCAGCAGGGTGTCACGGTGTGCCGGCCCGCCGGCCAGTGCAAGGTCGCAGAAGTTGCCCCACATGTGATCCCAAGCTACGCTGCCATCCTCGGCCAATTGGATCTCGGCGGCTCCGGGCATTGGTTTGGCCGACGCCGGCTGATCTCGGTAGCGATCCGGTAGTAACTGGGCCAGACGTCGTTCAAATTGAGTGCTGTGCAGATGGCCATGAGAGAGATACTCGACAGGGCCCGTGAACTCGAGACGTCCATCCCATTGGCGGGGCTGGCGAACTGCATCCGGTTGAAGCTGCGGTTCGATCCAGGCGATGACATCGGCCAGGCCCAGGTCGTCACGCAGATTGCAGAAGATGAAGGGACGGTCACCACGTGCCTTGCTGGCGTCACGTGCCATCACTTCCAGGGAGGCACCGACCATGGGCGCCAGGTCGATTTTGTTGATGACAAGCAGGTCGGAGCGGGTGACACCGGGTCCGCCCTTGCGGGGAATTTTGTCACCTGCTGAGACGTCAATCACATAGATCCAAACATCGACCAACTCGGGACTGAACGCAGCGGCTAGATTGTTGCCGCCGCTTTCCAGCAGAATCAGGTCAAGCTGGGGAAATTGCTCCTCCAGCGCGGTCACCGCTTCAAGATTCATTGAGGCATCATCGCGAATCGCCGAATGCGGGCATCCGCCTGTCTCCACGCCACGCACCCGGTCTTCCGGCAGCACGCCGCGCCGACGTAGGAATTCAGCATCTTCCTGGGTGTAGATGTCATTAGTTACGACCGCGACCTCGTAGGTTTGAGAGAGGGATCGACTCAGGCATTCAACCAACGTAGTCTTGCCGCTGCCGACCGGTCCGGCAACACCCAAACGTAGCGGGCGAAATTCGGAAAATTCGGGCATTTTGTGGCTCCAAAGGGTGCTTAAACTCATCTCTTGGCTTGAGGGAACCGTCGTATAAATGAACTGGCATATCGTGTCACCGATAACCTGCTAGAAGAGGAAATATCGTTGAGCCATTGGGAGCACTTCAGCTGGTTCACAGGTGAGTAGCTCACCGTCGGCCCGCACTTCGTAGGTCTCGGGGTCGATTTCTATCGTGGGCATGGCATCGTTGTGGATCATGTCGGCTTTCCCGACGCTACGACAATCGCGTACCGGAACCACTGACTTTTCCAGACCGAGTTGCTCGCCAATGCCGGCATCGCAGGCCACCTCCGAGCAGAAAGTAAGACTGGTCGGGGCAATCGCTTTGCCGAATGAGCCGAACATGGGGCGATAGAGGACAGGCTGAGGCGTTGGTATCGAGGCATTGGCGTCGCCCATCACACTCCAGGCAATAAACCCACCTTTGATCACCATTTCCGGTTTCGCGCCGAACATGGAAGGCTTCCACAGAACTAGGTCGGCCAGTTTTCCGGGCTCGATTGAGCCGATCTCATGGCCAATCCCATGGGCGAGCGCAGGGTTGATGGTGTACTTGGCCACATATCGTTTGGCGCGCTGATTGTCGTTCTGCGCCGAGTCGCCGGAGAGGGCGCCACGCTGAACCTTCATCTTGTGCGCGGTCTGCCACGTGCGCATGATGACCTCGCCCACACGTCCCATGGCCTGCGAGTCGCTGGCGATCATGCTCAGCACGCCCATGTCGTGCAGAATATCTTCGGCGGCAATTGTCTCTGCACGGATGCGGCTTTCGGCAAAGGCGACATCTTCGGGTACCTGAGGATTCAGGTGGTGGCAGACCATCAACATATCAAGATGTTCTGCAATCGTGTTGACCGTGTAGGGGCGAGTCGGGTTGGTCGATGACGGCAATATATATGGATATCCGGCAATGCGCATGATATCCGGCGCATGGCCACCGCCGGCCCCTTCGGTGTGGTAGGTGTGGATTGTCCGTCCGGCGATAGCGGCAATGGTGTCCTCGACAAAACCGGCTTCATTTAACGTGTCTGTGTGAATGGCGACCTGGACATCATATAGGTCTGCCACACGAAGACAGGTATCGATGGCTGCAGGTGTAGTGCCCCAGATCCTCGTGCAGTTTGAGCCCGCAGGCCCCTGCGATAAGCTGTTCGACCAGTGGATCCTGCGATGATGCATTGCCTTTGCCCAGAAAGCCGAAATTGACCGGCCATGCTTCCGCCGCCTGCAACATGCGGGCAATATTCCACGAACCTGGTGTGCACGTCGTTGCATTGGTTCCGGTTGCCGGGCCGGTTCCACCGCCCAGCATGGTGGTGATTCCGCTGCTGATGGCCTCGGTGATCTGCTGCGGAGCAATGAAATGAATGTGGGCATCAACGCCGCCCGCAGTGACGATGAGATGCTCACCGGCGACGACCTCCGTTGCCGGACCGACCACTAACGCCAGGTCGACCCCATCCATGGTCGCCGGGTTGCCCGCCTTGCCGACTTTGACAATGCGCCCGTCCTTGACGCCGATGTCGGCCTTGACGATGCCCCAATGGTCAAGGATGACTGCGTTGGTGATGACCAAGTCGAGGGCGCCCTGCTCGGTCTCACGCAGGGCTGTGCTGCTTTGCCCCATGCCGTCACGGATGACTTTGCCTCCGCCGAACGAGATCTCGTCGCCGTAGGTTGTGTAGTCTGCTTCAATTTCGATGAGTAGTTCGCTGTCGGCCAGGCGTACACGGTCTCCGACGGTCGGCCCATATAGACTGGCATAGGTTGCGCGGTCGATTGGAAGCGTCATAGACTCTTTACTCCGTTTCCTGATTCAAAAACCCCTGGTCGGCTATGGCCGCCAGCGCCTTCGCCTTGTTCACAGGTTCATCCAAAACGCCCATCACCAGTCCGTTGTTTCCGTAGACCTCGCGGGTTCCGCCCAGCGAGACGACCGTAATCTCCTTCTCCTCACCCGGCTCAAAACGGATGGCGGTGCCCGCGGCAACGTTTAGTCGCATGCCGTAGGCCGACGCTCGGTCAAAGTGCAACGCCCGGTTGGCTTCAAAGAAATGAAAGTGACTACCAACCTGGATTGGGCGATCCCCTGTATTTTGTATCAGCAATGTCACCATCGAACGCCCCGCGTTCGCGTCAATCGGTGGACCCTCAGCGACGAGTATTTCCCCCGGTTTCATGGCATTTCCTTTCTATATGCGTCGTGGATTATTGTTGAGGTTCAGCGAATGGGATCGTGGACTGTGACCAGCTTTGTCCCGTCGGGAAATGTAGCTTCGACCTGGACCTCGGGGATCATCGACTCGATACCGTCCATCACATCGTCCCGGCTTAGGATCGTTTCGCCAAAGGTCATGATCTCGGCCACACTCTTTCCGTCGCGTGCCGCTTCGAGAATCTCTGCCGTGATGACGGCCATTGCCTCGGGGTAGTTGAGCTTGAGGCCACGGGCTTTCCGTTTTCGGGCAAGGTCGGCGGCGACACTTATCAATAGCTTTTCTTGCTCACGATCGGTTAGGTGCATCGGTAGTTATCTCCTGGAACATTGTCAATAGATCTTGCGCGGCAAAATTGCCTCAAGCTCGTAGATCCCTCGTTTGGCGTAACGCCAGAAGTGAGGCAACGCTGTGGTCAATTTGCGGCCTTCACGAGCCAGTCCGCGTACGATCAGCCCATCTGCAACCAATGTGCTGACCCCCCAGATAGTCTCGTTCTGAACGGTATATTCGTCGGCCAGTGCGGTCAATTGCTTTTCGAGCAGGCGCCAACCTGTCGAAGGGTGACCGGCCCGACAAATCAGCAATGTGGCAAAGCTACGGAAACGTCCCATCTCCAGCGGCGAAGTAGGGGGGTGTTCCGATGGCGCCAGGCGCATTTTCTCGAAGGCTATCGGTTCGCCCTGGACGGTGACACGGCTTTCAATCTCCAGATGCTCATAGTCGAAAATTTCACCGCTGGCTTCGCGGCCGGGCGTGACCATATCCCACGCAAAGAGGCCGGCATCTTCTTCCAGATCAAAACTCGTCCTCTGGCGATAGCGGGATCCGGCGTAAGGGATAAGCGGATCCGGCAAATATTCCAGCAACCCGCCGGCAGCGACAGAGAATTGCGTGAGCTGTTGCGCGTCGCGGCGGCCGATGCGGTGGCGGTAGACGCGCGTCGCTCCGGTCGTCGTGACCTGCGCGCGTGCTCCAGGTCCAACATGGGCTGTCACCGCCAGTTGGTCGCCGCCAAGGACACCGCCGGAGATGTTGTGCAAATGAACCAACGCGCTGGTATCCGATTGAGAAAACGCGCGGACCATTCGCAGCGGCGGATTCTGACCGAGAGTGTCGACAACAGTATGCGATCCGCCAGCCCGTTCAGTAGTGCGGAATCGCAGATTCAGGAACCCTACCAACTCCTGTGTCGATCCCATGCCCGTGTGAGAGGACGCATCGGCTACGATATCCAGGGCCGGCTTCCCGATCGGTTTGATGTCAGCAGAATTGGGAATCACGCGCATTTCGATTTCAACTGATGAAGAGCCGGGTGGGCAGTGTCGGGTGGCGCATGCTGCCCACGTCGATCAATGTCGTGAACGAAGCAAATTCGAAGTCAGTCGCGACGACATCACCACTCTCCGGATCAAATGCACTGCGTTGCATGACGGAGGACAACACAGGTTGAAGAGACCAGATAATCGATTGAGCACGGTTCTGCCCCAATGGCATCAGCCGCTGGCACGCTGAGACAAGGCCTGTCAACATCTGCTGCAGGAGAGCGGTCACGGTATCGTCTTCGCCAAGTTGCCAGTGGCCGCCAAGAAGACCAAATACGGTCGCATGGTGAAGGTCAGTGCCCTTCGCCGAATCCAGTGCCTGATGCAGCAGATCATCAGTCTCCGAATGACAGGATGAGGCGCATCAGACGCCGTCCGAGCGTGGCGCTGGCATCACGACTTTCCCTGGCCATCTTGCGTGCAGAGAGGCGTCGATTGAGCGCCAACCATGTCCCCCAGTCCATATTGATAGCAGTGCTTCTTGAGTCCAATAGCGACTCCCCTATTGCGTAGGCTTGACGGCAATAGCTCGCTTCTACGGTAGCCGCCTCCGTCAAATAGCGTTTGAAAAAATCGTCTAACTGTTCTACTGTGAGATCCGCGTCATAGACCAAGGTCTCGAACCCGTAGGAATGGGCAGCCGAGCCTATGGGCAGTGCGCTGTCGGCAAGATGAAGCAGTCTCAAGAGCGTGATTGGTCGCTGGTCCGTGGGCATAGTCCATTGTATCGATCTTGCAGACCAATGTCTTTGGTCATTCGGCGACACATGCCTATCGCTCTTCTTGTGCAATCTGTATGTTTCTTTGTCAAGGATAGTATCTCAGAATGGGCGCAAAAGTGGTTGCAATGAACCCGACATTGACAGGATTGGCTGGCAGATCGATACTGAACCATGGTTGTTGTACCGTGTGCGTGGCTGGCGTGTCAAAGGGCAATTTTTACACGCATACGGAGCTATCAAGAATCCTTCCGCCAAAACGGAGAATCGTCAGATGAATATGCAAGCGGTCCGAAAAACAGCCGATGGCCCCGGCCACGTCGAGCTATGCGAGGTGCCAGTTCCGGAAATCGGCCCCAATGATGTATTGATGAAAGTCGCGGCCGCCGGCATTTGCGGCAGCGATCTGCTCATCCAGGAAGACCGCCATTTCTACCGCTCACCCATGACCCAGGGCCATGAGTTCTCCGGCATTGCCCATCAAGTCGGGAAGAACGTCACGCGTGTGCAGGAAGGTGACCATTTTGTGGCCGACATCGAGTGCGGCGACGGCGACTGGCTGGGCGTGACCATCGACGGTGCCTTTGCTCCTTACATCCGCGTGCCGGAGCATGTGATCTACCGCATTTCCGACAATGTGCCCCTGATCCACGCCGGCATGACCGAGCTAATCGTGGCCACGCATCACCTGATCCAGGAGCGGGGCCAGGTCAAGGTCGGTGACGATGTGGTGATCGTTGGGCCTGGGCCTATGGGGATCATGGTCGTTCAGTATGCCAAGATCTGCGGGGCGCGGCGGGTCATCCTCGTCGGGCTCAAGAGCGACGAGATGCGCCTGGAGATCGGTCGACAGGTGGGCGCCGATCACATTGTCTATTCGGAAGACGGTCCGGGCGAAGCGGTCATGGAGATCACCAATGGCAAGGGGGCCGAGTTTGTGCTCGAATGCTCGGCCAGCGGACTGGGCGTTCAACACGCCATCGACTGTGCGCGCAAGGCCTACGAAGGTCCAGGAGGCAAGGGCGTCATCGTCTTCATCAGCCTATGGGGTCAGAGCGTCAACATCAACCTGGATCAGGTCAGTCTGGGCCAACTCGACATCCGCGGCAGTTGGAGCTGGAATGGGCGCGAGACTTGGGAGCACGCAGTCGATCTGCTGGAGCGCGGCCTCTTTCAGTTTGACCCGGTCATCACCGGACACTATGAACTGGCCGAGTGGGAAACGGTCTTTGCCAACCTACGCTCAAAGAAAGATCTGAAAGCCATGTTCTTGCCTAATGGGAGCGATTGGTGATCTTGTTTGAGGAGCGTTCTCTTCTGTCAGTGCTGTTGCGTGGAACGGCCATCTTTACCAGGCCGATACGCCGCCCTTGCAGTGAAAGCAGCCGGATCGTTTGATCCTGCACCACGCCTGGTGGACCCGGGGCAATGCCGTTCTGGTAAAAACATCTCACCACGGAGACACGGAGGGAGCACGGAGATCACAGAGATTTTTCTTGAGTTTTTCTCCGTGAAATCTGTGCTCCCTCTGTGTCTCCGTGGTGAAAGACAAGTGAGCAAACCAATATCATGAAGATCACCAAGATCGAGACATTTCAACTGGAGAGTAAGCTGGAACGACCCTTCGGCTGGTCCCAGGGCTGGATTGATCGGCGCAATGTAGGCGTCGTCAAAATCAGCACCGACGCAGGTCTTGTCGGCTGGGGCGAGGGCTGCGGCGGGGCGGCGGCTGCGCTGATCCACGATACGTTCGCCCCACTGCTGATCGGCTCCGACCCGACCAATCGTATCGGCCTCTGGCAGTCCATGTTCGGCGCTCTCTACAATGCCAACCATGCCGTTGGAATCGGCGGCAACGCCATCAGCGCCATCGATATTGCACTCTGGGATATCGCAGGCAAGGTGCTGAACGCGCCTGTCTGCGATCTGCTCGGTGGGCGCGTGCGTGACAAGGTGGCGGCTTATGCCACCGGCCTCTATTACACGGAGGGCGAGTTTCCCGACCGGTTGCTCGATGAGGCGCGTGGCTATGTTGACCTGGGCTTCAAGGGTATGAAGACCAAGGTCGGCGGCCTATCGCTGGACGAAGATGTCGCCCGCGTCGCGTCCATTCGCGAGGCCATCGGCCCCGACATTCAGCTCATGGTTGATGCCAATCAAGGCTACAACGCATCTACTGCCATTCGCATTGGGCGTCGTCTGGCCGACCTCGATCTGCTCTGGTTTGAAGAGCCGGTCAACGCCAAAGATCTGGACGGTTATCTCCAGGTCAAGGCCAATGTGCCCATCTCCATCGCCGGCGGCGAGACTTTGCGCACGCGCTACGAGTTCCGAGACGCCTTCAAACTGGGCGTCTTTGATATTGTCCAGCCGGACATCGGCAACGTCGGCGGCATCACCGAGATGGTCAAAGTCGCGGCCATCGCCAACACATTCGGCGTCCATCTCTATCCCCATGTCTGGGGGTCGCCGATCATGATCGCGGCCACGCTTCACGTCGCTGCTACGCTGGCCCCCAATCCACCTGCCCGCAATGCCCTCCCCTATCAGCAGGATCCGGTCATGGAGTTCGATCGCACGCCAAGCATTGTGCGCGAACATCTCTGCCACGAGGCCATCGACCAGGTCGACGGCTTCATCGCCGTGCCGACTGGTCCGGGTCTGGGCGTTGAGATGGACGAGGAGATGGTGCAACAGCTTTGCGTTGGCTACAGCCAGTCGGATTGATTATCGCTTCTGGATTCGCTGCGCCTCCTCCAGTTTTGCAAGTCTGATCAAGATTCCCGGAGTACAGAAGTGAGACGTTATTCAAACGTCTCACTTCTTGGTGCGGATCGGGAATACGATCTTTGGATCAAAGAGACACTTTGTCATTCCGTTCACGAAGTGGGCGGAATGACATGCATTGTTGCTTCTACGAAACCTGCTCTCTAACCACAGTTCTCAATATCGCGTCACTATAACAGCGAGAAGCGCTCTCATGCGCTGAGAGCTGAGTCGCAGGACCCAGGGAGTTCCCCGCCTTCTCCATGTTAGCGGCGTGTTTTACCCTTGCCGCAAAGAGGCTCATCTCCGGAATTTCGACGCGATTGCCCTGCAAAATCGGGCGTGGTGTCTTTTCGATGTGCGATGCTATAATGGGTTTTGGTTGCCTGCTTCGAAACTCGTTGCTCGACTGGTTCGAATAGGAACCACCTACAATCTTCTTCCCCTTTGCAGCAGAACGAGGAATCATAAAATGATCAAAATCGCAGAAATGCTGCCTCCTTTCCCATCGCCTCTCTGGCAGATGGTCAAACAGTGTGGCGTAGACCACGTTGTCGGCGGCATGGATCTGTCCAGCCTGCCACCGGGCAACTATAGCAGCCTGGAGCCGATCGCCTATCCGTCGGATCGCGAGGACCACCCCTGGAGCTACATGTCGCTGCTGCGCATCAAGACCCTGTACGAGGATGCCGGCTTCAAGTTTGACGTCATCGAGAGCCGACCGCCGCTCAACCTGGCCAAGCTAGGTCTGCCGGGCCGGGACGAACAGATCGAAACGGCCTGCGAGCTAGTTCGTAATATGGGCAAGCTCGGCATCGGCGTCTGGTGCTACGAGTGGATGGCCATGTTTAATTGGATGCGTACCACCACCACGGCGCCTTCGCGCGGCGGCGCCCAGGTGACCGGCTATGATAACTCACTCATGGTCAATGCACCGTTGACAGCTGCCGGCGAGGTGTCCGAGGAACAACTGTGGGACAGTCTGGAATATTTCCTCAAGGCAGTCGTGCCGGTGGCCGAAGAGGCGGGCGTCAAGCTGGCCATGCATCCCGACGATCCGCCGCGCTCGCCCATCCGCGGGGTGGCGCGCATCATGACCAGCATTGAGAACTACCAGCGGCTGGTCGATCTGGTGCCCAGTCCAGTCAACGGCATCTGTCTCTGCCAGGGCAATTTCACGCTCATGACCGACGATCTGCCTGGGGCCATCCGCCAGTTCGGCGAGCAGGACAAGATC
The DNA here is from genome assembly GCA_963765875.1 of uncultured Chloroflexia bacterium. Classification (GTDB taxonomy): domain Bacteria; phylum Chloroflexota; class Anaerolineae; order Caldilineales; family Caldilineaceae; genus JAWKOK01. Next base: position 43,238 of record CAVXYK010000022.1, on the reverse strand, counting down.
TTCTTCGTGCATTTTCGCGATGTCCAGGGCGATGTGGATAAATTTGTCGAGTCATTCCACGATGCGGGCAAAACTGACATGCTGGCCGCCATCCAGGCCTATAAAGACGTCGGCTTTGAGGGCGTGCTACGGCCCGATCATGTGCCCACCATGACCGGCGACGACAACACGCGGCCAGGCTATTCGTCCATCGGCCGGCTCTATGCCATCGGCTACATCAAGGGCCTGCGCGAGGCGGTCTACGCATCGTGAGCACGGCCGAATCCGTCAATGCTGGTGCCGGCGAGATCGATCCCATGCAACTGGGCGTCTTCACCGCCATCGTGTTGCGCCACCCACACGAGGATTCTGTCCTCTTATTAAGACGAAGCCGGGCGAAGAAGCGCTTTCCAGGCCTCATCACCGGCATCGGCGGGCAGGTCGAGTTAGCCCTTGGCGAAGGCGACGATCTAGGCGCTTCCATGCTGCGCGAGTTTCAGGAAGAGAACAACATCCCGCTGGGGACGGTTGCGGATATTCGATGCCGCCTGTCGACGCTCATCACGCGTGGCGATCTCCAAGTGCTGTTACTCTGGTTCACTGGTCAGTTGACAGCGATGCCCGACGATCTTTCTTGCACCGAAGGCGAGCTTGAATTCTTCGATGTCGGCGCTCTGCCGTCCGAGCAGATGATAGCCACCGCGCGGCGGGCGATCCCATTCATTCTCGCCCTGCCGGAGGATGATCCGACAATCTACAATGGCTGCTTTGACAGCAACGGAAATCTCATTTCAAATCGATACGATTAGCATTTTTTTCGGCCGCGGATGGAAGCAGATAGACACAAATGGGGAAAATCTGCGTTCATCTGTGTCCATCTGTGGCTAAACCAGAAAGGAATTCATCATGTCCAAACTTCCTGTAGGATGTGAACTCTACTCTGTCCGTTTCGCCCTGGCCGAAGACATGCCGGGCACGGTCAAGGCCGTGGCCGACATGGGCTATGATGGCGTCGAGTTTTTCGGCCAACCGCAGCATAGCGCGAAGGTCTACAAGCAGGCCTTGGACGACGCCGGCACCATCTGCTGTGGATGGCATACGGCCTTTGTCAACATGCAGGACGACAAACTGGAAGAGACAATCGAGTTCAACAAGATCATCGGCAACACCCGGCTCATCGTGCCGGGCATTCCGCCCGAACATCGCCAGACGTTGGATGATTGGCGTAAGCTAGCCGACTGGTTCAGCGATGTAGCAGAGAAGCTGGAGCCCCACGGCATGGTCACCGGCTACCACAACCACACCGTCGAGTTCGAACAGCTGGACGGCAGCTATCCCTGGTTCACGCTCTTCGACAACGCCAGCAACAAAGTACTTGCCCAGCTCGACAACGGCCACGCCTTCCGGGCAGGGGCCGATGTGGTCGAGACGGTTAAGCGCTATCCGGGCCAGGGAAAATCGATCCATCTCAAGCCCTACTCGCGCACGTTGGGCCAGGGCGGCGAAAAAGGCTACGATCCGCTCATCGGCGACGACGAGATCCCCTGGGAAGCTTTCTTCACCGCCTGCGAAACCGTCGGCGGCGTTGAGTGGTACATCATTGAGTACGAGAGCAATGCCTATCCGGAGCTTGAGGCTGTGGATAAGTGTTTGCAGGCATTGCGGGCGATGGGGAAGTAGGGGGCTGCTACGTGCTGCTTGCTGCGTGACGGTTCCGTCGAGCCGTCCTGCGCACAGTTGCGAACGGCTTTCTTCGATATCAATTTGGTGTGTTCAAATGAGTTGAGTACTCGGGTAGCTGCAGCCTGAGCCTGTCGAAGGCGTAGGCGGGTCGACCCGGCTTCGACAAGCTCAGCCTGCGCGATCTTCATCGGTCCCATCTCGTTTTGAACACACCCATATCAATTTGAGATTGTACAGGGCGATAGTCATAGAAACCCTCAAGCAGTAAGCAGCACGTTCGCCCATCACATCGAACCGCGGCCCATCGGAGAAGAGCATGACTAACCCACCCAACATACTTTGGATCTGCACCGACCAGCAGCGCTTCGACACCATCGGCGCGCTGGGTTACGAAACTGTCTCGACGCCCAACATCGACCGCCTGGCGGCCCAGGGCGTGGCCTTCACGCGGGCCTATTGCCAAAGCCCCATCTGCACGCCCAGCCGGGCCAGCTTTCTCACCGGGCGCTATGCCAGCACGGTCCATGCGACGCGCAACGGCAACGACACCTTTCCCGACAGCCCGCCGTTGGTGACCCGTCTGCTGGCCGACGAGATCGACGGCGTCGGCTACGACTGCGGGCTGATCGGCAAGCTACACCTGGCGGGGGCCTATCAACGCATTGAGCCGCGGGTGGATGACGGCTACCGCTACTGGCAGTACAGCCATGCGCCACGCGATGACTGGCCCGAAGGCCATGACTACGCCGAGTGGGTCAAAGCGCAAGGCTGCGATCTGGGCGAACTCAATCTCGATCCCGATGGTATCCCCGCCGAATTGCATCAGACCACCTGGTGCGCCGAGAAGACCATTGAGTTTTTCAACGAGGAGCGGGACGGTCCCTGGTTGGCCAGTGTCAACATCTATGATCCACATCCGCCATTCAACCCGCCGGCCGAGTACCGTGCCCTGTTTGATCCCGCCGACATGCCGGGACCGCTCTTCCGCGAGAGCGATCTGGTCCAGCAGAAAAAACTGGAGCCCCTCGACTTTCAGTCTAAGGGCCGTCATCCGGACAATCTTGATATCAAGAATCCGGTGATTCCTATGCCGCCGAGCGCCGGATTGGTGGAGGGCGACTCAATCGGCGGCGCGCGCGATGCTAAGACATTGCAGGCCGCCTACTACGCCATGATCAAGCTCATCGACGACCAGGTCGGTCGCATCCTCGATGCGCTTGAGGAGAGCGGCCAGCGGGAGAACACGGTCGTCATCTTCATGAGCGACCATGGTGAGACGCTGGGCGATCACGGGTTGATTCAGAAGGGCTGTCGATTCTATGAGGGGCTGGTGCATGTGCCGCTGGTTTTCTCGTGGCCGGGGCATTTCGCAAGTGGGTTAGTCAGCAACGCGCTGGTCGAACTCACCGATATTGCGCCGACGCTGCTGGAACTGGCCGGACGGCCGCTCCCCGAGGGCATGCAAGGCCTTTCGCTGTTGCCGATTCTCCGCGGTGAGGCCCCGCCCGACCATCATCGAGACTTCGTACGCTGCGAGTACTACGACGCGTTGGATCAGCCTGACGGCACCTTCGGCACCATGTACTTCGATGGACGCTACAAACTGAGCGTCTATCACGGCCACGACCTGGGCGAACTGTATGATCTCGCCGAAGATCCCCACGAGTTCGAAAATCTGTGGGACGAGCCGGATTACCAGAAGCTCAAACTCGACCTCATTTTGCGCAGTTTTGACGCTTCGATGCTGGAGCTGGATGTCGGGTCAGAGCGCATTGGACCGATGTAGGCGTCAACTGTGACTCGTACGACCTCATCGATCCAGTGGGCTTTGCACGCCATGTGGACCGCGGTTGAGTACGTGGGTGTAGATCTGCGTGGTTTTTACATCAGCATGTCCAAGTAACTCTTGCACCGTGCGAATGTCGTAGCCAGCTTCGAGAAGATGGGTGGCAAAGCAGTGACGCAGCGTGTGGGGCGTGACCGGCTTACTCAGGCCGGCCTCTTGTGCTGCTGAGCGTACGCTCTTTTGGATCACGCTTTCATGCAAATGGAAGCGATAGAGAGGGCTTTCCTGTCGCTGTGGATCTTTGGACAGCCTTGACGAGGGGAAGACATACTGCCATCCCCATTCCCTATCGGCATTGGGATACTTCGATGCCAGCGCATAGGGCAGCGGCGCTCGACCCTGTCCTTGGGCAAGATCGCGTTCATGAAGCGCCTTAGCGACCTGCACTTGGGCCTCTAGTTCAGGGATGGCGCTTTCCGGCAGCATCGTGACGCGGTCTTTGTCGCCTTTGCCGGCCCGCACTGTGATCTGACGCCGGTCGAAATCGATATCCTTGACGCGCAGTGAGAGGGCTTCGCTCACGCGCAAGCCACTGCCGTACAGTAGCAACGCTACCAAATGTGGCACGCCTGTGATTTGGGTGAGCAATCGTTGTACTTCATCCAGCGTTAGGACCGTTGGTAGACGGCGCCGTTCCTGCGCGCGCACGGCATTGATGCGCTCAGGAATCGGCTGCTCCAACACCTCGCGGTAGAGGAAGAGAATTGCGTGCAGCGCTTGATTCTGAGTGGATGGAGCCACATTGCGTTCAACAGCCAAGTGTGTTAAAAAAGACTCAATCTCCGCTCGCCCCATTTCCTGAGTATGTCGTTTGTTGTGAAAGAGAATGTAGCGCCTGACCCATCCGACATAGGTTTTTTCGGTCCGATAGGAATAGTTTTTGAGGCGGATTCGGTCGCGGAGTCGATCCAGTAGTTTCTTTGGTTTCTGCGCGTTGCGAGGTGGATCTGTTTGCGGCATAAGACACCCCTTTCTCGAGGGAATGAACGAGTTATCTTTGCGTTGGCCGCATAATACTCCGAACTAGGCGTTCGCGCAACGTTCGGCGGCATAATACGCCCACTTGGGGCGTTATTTTGTAATAGACTGCTCAATAAGATCGTTCAAGGAAATTGTCCTGCATGTACCAGTGTAGCTAGAGCGAAACACGACCCAGATCGTTTCATCCCCCGGAGACGAGTATGGTACTCGAAAGCGATATCGGTGCAGCCACGCCCAAGCCAGTCTGGGAGGTAGCTGACGTTTTCCGAAGACATTTTGACCACTACTTGAAGCAGCATCACTGCACAGCACAGGAGTTCAAGGCGGTCAATGCAATTCTTAGATGTCGCACCGCAGCCATGGGTGGATACATGCGAGTGTGCGATACGTGCGGCAACGTACAGATTGCCTATTGCTCATGTAAGAACCGTCACTGTCCCAAATGTGGCCACTTCGAAAAGGCGCAGTGGTTAGCAGAGCAAGAAGCGCGGCTCTTACCGGTGCCCCACTTTCAAGTTGTCTTCACGGTTGACCATCAAATCAACGATGTTGCCCATGTCAATCCGAAGGCAATCTACAATCTGTTGTTTCGGGTGGCGGGCAAGCTGTTGAAGCAGTATGGCCGGCAATATCTGGGCGGAGACACGGGTGCAACCATGGTGCTGCATACGTGGGGTCAGACGTTACAGCATCACATTCATCTGCACTGCATGGTGCCCGCAGGTGCGTTGGTGAAGACGACCGAGGGCTACGAGTGGCAGGAGAGTGGGCAGACGTTTCTGATTCCGGTGGTAGCCTTGTCAGAAGAATTCAGAGAGGCCTTCTGCAATGGGCTCCTCAATCTGTATCGTCAAGGCGAACTGCGCCTGGTGGGTTCAGGTAGCGAGTTGGACATCGAAGAGATGGTCCGGAAGATGCGGGCCAAGAAGTGGGAAGTCTACATCCAGAAGCCGCCCGCCGATACGGATAGCGTGAATCTGCTGGACTACCTGGGGCGCTACGTTCAGCGTACGGCGATATCGAACCAGCGCATTATCGAAGTCACCGATGGTCAGGTGACCTTCGAGTACAACGACAACCGGGACAAAGACGAGACCAACAAGGGCAAACGTAAGCAGATGACCTTGAGCGCCGTAGAGTTTATTCGTCGCTTCCTGCTTCATGTGCTGCCCAAGGGCTTTGTGCGGATTCGTCACTATGGTCTCTATGCCAGCGGCATGCGGCTCAAGCTGCAAGTGGCGCGTATGATTCTCGGCTACTCGTTCGAATTGCCTGACCCGCCCACGCTTGATCTGGGGGAGTGGCTGACTTCATGTGCCGAAGAAGACCCGTTTGCCTGCCCGTTCTGCGGCGTGGGTCGCATGCGTGTGGAGGGAGAGTTTGCTGCGTTGGGGCGGTTGCAAATTTCTCTGTTGATGTTGCTCAGTCTGTCACTGTCGAGGGAGGCGCCCACATGAGCGCTGATATCGCCCAATTGCCCGGATATCGGGGCGGGACTCGTGTGTCTGGTTGCCGGAATGGGGCTAATTTTGGCCACTCTGTTGCGTTTATCGGAGTGTTTGTGCGATCGATAGACGCTGCGTATCGGTGCAGTAGCTGCACTGTCATTGGTAGTCAGCACACGTTGAGCGGAAGGCGAACGCCGCAATCTCCATAGCGTGCCATTCCTTGAACAAGCGCATCCACCGCACGCGAAGAGCGGTGCCAGGTCTATCTGCGCCTCGAATGCGCCGGTGATGCTGATCGTTGGGCGGCAGGTCGCGTAATGCAAATATGAAGGAGACCCATATGGTGACAAGTAACAATGTTCAAGAATGGTTTGATTCGGCTCCAGATGATAAAAAGGTAATTCTTGATACACTCAGAAGAATAATAATGTCTCAAAGCAATAAGGTTGTAGAGGAAATTAAATGGAGTCGCCCATGCTATTCGAACAACGGCAGACTTTTTTGTTACCTCAATATAACGAAAAATCACGTTACATTAGGTTTCGAAAAAGGTGCATCACTTAAAGATCCAAGTAAAATTCTAAAGGGGACGGGAAAAGAAATGCGACATATTAATATTAAAACTCTAGAAGAATTGAAACAACTAGAGATTAAGCAACTAATTGAAGAAGCCTGCAATACTTAACTCAAGAATAAAAAATGCCAAGTCACTCTACTGATTAGAGTCTGTAATATGGTTTCCGTTTTTTATTCAAAGAGTCTTCAAATCAAAAGCCGCCCAACAAAGCGTGCACCTGACGCTGGGGATTCTGCGCACATCCCAGGCATTTTTCTACGCCTTATCCTTTTTCTGGTTGGACGGCTTCGCCGTCCCCGCCCCAGCGCAGGTAACGCAAACCGTTGGCGGGCTGGCGGCGTGAATGCGACGACAAATAGAAGAATCCGTGATAAAGTGAGCCGAGATGATTCAGTGATGGATTTTGCTCACCACGTGAGCATGAAACGGTAAAAACCACATGGAAAAAGCACGAATTCAATCGGATCCGAAGATCATGATGGGCAAGCCTGTCATTGCAGGAACCCGAATCACCGTAGAGCTGCTTCTGGAAAAGCTTGCAGCGGGAGAGACAGCTGAACAGATCAAAGAGGCCTATCCGCATCTGCCGGCAGGCGCCATCCCGGCAGCACTTGCCTTCGCCGCAGAAGCGCTCAAAGCAGATGTTGTTTATCCACTTCCGCTGGAAATCGCATGAACCTCTTGGCCGACGAGGGCGTCGACAAGCCGATTGTTGACAAACTGAGACAAGGTGGCCATGAAGTGGCCTACATCGCAGAAATGTCACCAGGCATCGACGATGACACGATCTTGCGGCAGGCGAATGACAGCGGCGCCCTGCTCCTAACACTTGACAAAGATTTTGGCGAATTTGGTCTTTCGTCAGGGATTGGTCCATGCAGGTGTCATCTTGATCCGGCTTGCAGGTCTGCACCCGTCAACAAAGGTTGATGTTGTTGCCACAGCAATAGCCGAACACGATACCGAATTACTCAACACCTTCAGTGTCATTTCTCCTGGCTCAATTCGAATTCGCAAGCAATAACGAGCTTGTCAACACTCACACCCAAAAACGGTCAGGGCAAACGCCTCCACGCCAACCAAACATGCACCGGAGCCTACTAGATCTCAGGCAACTTGAGCTATCCACCGCTGCGACGAATCTGGTTTGCGACTGATCGCCACGCTTCCGCCGACCCGGTGATGTAATCGTTAGGTCGATGGAGGAGAATAATCAATGATTACTGATGCAACAATCGTTCTGGTCCATGGTGCGGGGACCGGTCCCTGGATTTGGAATCGTGTGCAAGCGAACCTGGACCGCCCTAGTTTAGCCGTTGAGGTGCCGAGCAGAGAGGCAGGCACTTCACCATTGTCTTGTGCCGAGCAACTCGTCAAGATGCTCGATGCAGAAGGGGTCGGCAATGTGGTCCTCGTGCTGCATAGTCTCGCCGGGGTTTTGGCAGCCCCTTTTGCAACACTTCTAGGAGACCGGCTCCAAACGACTATCTTCGTTGCGGCGGTGGTTCCGGGGCCGGGCAAACGGTTCGTCGACGCCGTGGGGTTTCCTGGTGGCCTGATTCTGAGGGTCTTGTTCAAGTTCAATCCGTGGGGGCTCAAGCCTTCAGAAGCTATGCTCAGAAGAGAACTATGCAATGATCTCTCAGAAGCAGATGCCGCTGAGCTGGTCGAGCGCTACGAGGCAGAATGGCCCGGCCTATACCTGAACCGCGTTGACCGCGGTAGCCTCGTGCCTGAGTTTGTCTACATTCGCTTGGTCAAGGATTGCAGTGTTCCGCCGGCGCTCCAAGACAAGATGATCAAACAGCTACCAAACGCCAAGGTCTTCGACCTGGAATCCGGGCACATGGTGATGCTCTCTCGGCCGCAGAATCTGGCGGAGATCATCGCGGGGTCGCCAAGATCGACCTAACAAATCGCTCCAGCCGACCGCCTTCGGCGGCGGCTGACCTCAACGTTAGGCGGCTTTCAATCGGAGGGTCACAATGCAGCAGTCCGATCTCGCGATACCCACTCTACCAAGCCGGTCAATAGACGCGACCGTAGCATTTTACAAACGGCTTGGCTTCGAAGGCGGGATGCATGAGTTCAACAACTCGTACGCAATCATGCTGCGAGACTCAGTCGAGATCCACTTCTTCAGGCACGAGGAACTTATTCCGGAACAATCTTCATTTGGTTGCTACATCCGGGTGCAAGACGTCGATAGTGTCTATACCGCGTTTGGTACCAGTCGATTGCCGAAGAGCGGTATTCCGCGAATGGACTTACTGCAGGACAAGCCGTGGGGGCTTCGGGAATTCGCCATCGTTGATCCTGACGGAAATCTGTTGCGAATTGGCGAATTGCTTAAGAAGTGAGGGCGTGACGGGTTTCGGTATGTGTCAATAGCTTTGAGACAGATTGGTGAAAGAAATTAGTGTAGATATGGATTGTCATTGGCGAATCTGTTGTTCGTGAAGACAGATTCGCCGCCTAGCGGCGATGAGTTTATCGCTTTCTAGCAGTCTGTCGGAGTGACAGGATTGAGTGTATGCAGATGGGCCAGTGACAATCTTTTTTGACAGTACGTAGCGGCCAACAAGTTTCAGGTAGACATAATTGCGCAAATGGGTGCTTTCTGCGGTCCATTTGACCCGCTCTTCCGAATGGCAGGCGCGCGAAATCAAGCAGTATGCAACACATGAAGACGCTTCAAATTGTAGGCCAAACAGACAAGATTCCATTCGCCAGCGGCTGCGGCCAGCCCGCGCAAGGAAAACTGTCGGAAGCCCATCACTTCCTTGATGTTGCCAAAGACCGGCTCAACCGTGCTCTTGCGCAGTCTGTAGATCGCTTTCCCGGCTTGGGTGCGCAGTTTGTAGAGCATCTTGGTTTTGTGGTCAGCATCCTCTGGCGGTGGTTCTGGTTCACCTGCCAAGAGGGTCTGCAAATCAAGATGGTGACTGTCACGCCCGGTGGCGATGTAGGGGTCAATGCCCATGGCTTCAAATGCCTGAATGGTCTCGGGGCCGAAGTAGCCGTTATCCATGGCCGCAGCATCGGGTTTGCCCAGTTCAGACGGGATGGCCTGAGCCGTTGGCGCACCTTCCCGCTTGTCGTTGGGATGATTGGAGAGCGTGTTGCCAACGATAAGGCGGCTCTCATGCTCGACCGCAGCTTGGGCATTGTACGATTGCTCGAAGCCTTTGTTGTTGCCGTTCTTCATGATACGAGACTCTGGATCGGTGAAATTGTACTGGTCTTTGTCACGAGGTCCGGGTTCCGGCGGCTGAGGATCACGACCTCGGCTCTTCTTGCCCGTCTTCTCTTCTTTCTCTTTGCGAGCCGCCATCTTGCGCTCATATTCGGCTTGCTCTTCGGCATGACGTTGACGCGCACGCTCATCCAGAATGGCCTTGGCTTGGGCAAGACTCGCCATCTTCTTGCGGCGCAATCCGATTTCGTTGTCGATATCAAAGTCGTCTGGTCGCTCACTCTCCGCTTGCTCCGCCAGGGCAAACAACGTCATCGATCTCTTGCTGCAACTGTTTCTCCATCTGCAAGATGCGTCCATAGCTGACCGCTTTGCTCTTGGATGCATCCGCATGGATCTTGCTGCCATCGATGCTGATGTTGCCCAGTCTCACATAGCCATGACATGGGCAATCATCAACACCTGCACAAACAGCCCCTTCAACTCGTCCAGATTCTCCTTGCGAAACTGGTTGATCGTGTCATGGTCCGGATGCATATTCCCGGCGATGTATCGAAACGGGATCGATTCATACGTCGCTCTTTCCAGCTTGCGAGAACTGAAGATCCCCGTTGCGTAGCCGTACAGCAGCAAGACCGAGCAGCATTTCCGGCGCATAGGGCATTCCGCCCCGTTCGCTGTACTGACCGTAGATCTCGCTCAAGTCGAGCAAACCCACCACGCTGACCATGAATCGAGCCAAATGTTCTTCCGGCAACGCTTCACCCAGCGTGATCTGGCTCTTTTCCGTTGCCGCATAATCCGCATGTCTGAACTTCCGTCTCTTTGCCATGCATCTACATTACCATCATTCTGTCAGAGAGCCGATTGCGGTTCTCTCCGACAAACTGCTAGAACAATGTAGTGGTTCAAGTGCCGGGTCTGGGCAGAGTCGCGTACTCTGCCCAGCACTACACCGTTCACCGACAGCAGCGCTCGGGTCGCTCTCCAGCGTTGCCCTATCCTCTGTACCGGCAGTAGTGAGTATAGTAGAGAGCGAGTGGTTCGTTCAAAGGCTTATCCGATGTCGGCTGATTGATCCAGACGACGTTGGGTAATTGAGCCGGCGTCGGTTCTCCTTGCACAAAGCGCTCGGGATGATTCTGATAGGCCTGCTGCAAGACGATCTGCCGAAGCGCCAATTCTCGTCGGCTCGACCGTAGTGAACGTCAGCCGGGGTGAGCAAGGAAAGAGCCGTATGGTGGTGCTGCTGGTTGTACCAGGCGAAAAAACGTCTGAGACCATTGGCGAGCATCGAGCAATGAACCAAAGCGCTCCGGGTAGGTTGGGCAGTATTTGAGCGTGCGGAACTGCGCCTCCGAGTATGGATTATCGTCCGACCTATCAACGAAATGCCCCCATCAATGACGCACATGATGAAGATCTGTCAGAAATAGAGGTCACGGACCCCAAACACCCTCTGTTTGGGAAACGATATCCTCTCCTCTCTATCAGTCACCCGGTACAAGGAAACGCTCACGTTCTTGTCGCCTATGACGACGTCATCCGGTTGCGCATACCCATTTCTGCGACTAACCTCACCCCATCTCGGCCTGCTCCTTCTACCAAACTCACGCTACAAGCCGTCACCGAACTCCTTTCCTTGGCCGAGCAGAATGAGGTCTCATGTCTGCCCAACCCATCGACGTCTGGCGAAAACTCACGCCAGAACAACAAGAACGCATCCGCAACGAGTTGTCCGCCATCGTGCAGGAGGTGATCTATGACTACATCCGAACTCATCACAACCGATCATCTGATGCGCAAGGCGATCATCTATGTGCGCCAGTCAACTCCCCATCAGGTGCTTTCCAATCAGGAGAGCCTGCGTCTCCAGTACGCCCTCAAACAACGAGCGCTTGAGTTGGGATGGCGAGAGGCAGACCTGGATCTGATCGACACCGATTTGGGCATGACTGGCACCTCCACCCAACATCGAGAAGGATTCAAGAAGATGGTCTCCCAGGTTGCCTTGGGCGACGTCGGGATCATTCTCTCTTCCGAAGTCACCCGACTTTCGCGCAACTGCTCAGACTGGTACCCGTTGCTCGATATCTGTGCCTTCAAACACTGCCTGATTGCCGATCGGGAGGGCATATACGACCCGGCCTCACCGAATGGTCGCTTGGTCCTGGGCTTGAAAGGCCAGCTCTCCGAGATGGAACTGCAGACGATTCGCACACGCTTGACGGCCGGATTACTCAACAAGGCCAAACGAGGAGAGCTATCACTGCGTCTCCCGGCCGGCTATGTGCGAGATGCCCTGGGTCGAGTCGTCAAAGATCCCAACCAGGAGGTACAGTCTCGGATCCAGCTAATCTTTGACTCCTTCCTGCGTCTGAAAACGGCGAGCAAGGTCGTCCGTTTTCTGAATGACCAGGCACTTCTCATCCCGCGCAGTGACCGATTCGGTGATATAGTTTGGAGAGCACCTGCCATGTCGGCCATTGTAGAGATTCTCAAGAATCCCGCCTATGCCGGCACCTTTGCCTACGGCCGCACAAAAACGAGTCGCAATGGGTCAGGCAAAGCCCGGCAAAAACGGCTATCAGTCGATCAGTGGCGTATCGTGGTTCACGACAAGTATCCTGCCTACATCAACTGGACAACCTACGAAAGCAACCAGGCAATGCTCCAAGATAATCACGCCAACTACGTACACACCCACTCACGGGGCGTACCCAGAAAGGGTGCAGGTCTTTTGGTTGGTATCGTCTATTGTGGCGAATGCGGCCACAAGATGCTGGTCGATTATCAACATGGACTACGCTACGTCTGTGACTATCGTCGGCGCCATTTCCAGGGAGCTGGCTGCCAGTTCATCCCTGGCGTGCCCGTCGAAGAACAAGTAGTGAGAGCCTTTCTGGAAGCGCTGTCCCCGATTGAACTCGATGCCTACGCACAGGCCGTTGCCTCCCAAACGAAGGAAACTGCCGCAACCGAGCAGGCCCACCAACAGCAATTACAGCGACTACGCTACGAAGCAGAGTTGGCCCAGCGCCAATTCAACAGGGTCGATCCGGACAATCGCCTGGTGGCAGCCGAACTAGAAAGACGCTGGGAAGCAGCTCTGCTGACACTGAAACAGGCAGAATCGGAATACGCTAACCAAAACCAGAAGCAGGCCGCCACATTGGTTGCCCTACCAACAGAGCTGAAAGCTGCATTTCAGGATCTGGGTCGGAAACTCCCATCGATTTGGGAGAAAGGTATGTTGCAACCCCAGCACAAAAAGGCCTTCCTTCGCTGTCTCATCGAAAAAGTGATCATCCATCGAGCGACTCGAGACTGCATTGAGACCCGGATTGTTTGGCAGGGTGGCGCTACGACAACCCTGCAGGTTCCTATTCCGGTCGGCTCCTTTGCGGAACTATCCCAGGCTGAAGAGATGGAAAAACAGATCGTTGCTCTCAGCCGCCAGGGCAAAAGTGATGAACAAATTGCAGAAGAGCTCGCCGCACGAGGCTATCGTTCTCCCACACGACCGGATACTGTTTTGCCCAGTACGGTTCGGGGAATCCGCCTCAAGCACAACATCTTTCGTGAACGCAAAGGGTCAAACCCACGCCGGATTCCTGGCTACTTGACCCTCCCTCAAGTGTCCCGAGCTCTCGGCGTCACAGAAAATGCGGTCCACTACTATATAAAGGAGGGAAGAATCCAGATCGCCAAAGATCCACAAACTGGGCTATACTTATTCCCGGACGAACCCAGCACGCTGGAGATGTTTCGTAAGCTCACAGCCGGTAAACTTCATCGTCTAGATTTCTCACTGGAGTATCAAGATGACTAATCGTCAGGCACGTGCGGGCGACTATGGCTCTTGGTGACCCCCAGGTCGCTCATCAGCAACGCAACAGGTCTTGGCGATCATGGGGCCGCCTCGGTCAGCATGAATGGTCAGTTGGTCTTCTTCGACGCCCTGGTTGGCGCATGCAGCCACTGATCAGTTCGCCGGCCAATGCCGCCGATTCCTGCTCCGCCACCATCCAGCCGACGATGTAGCGGCTGAAGACATCGAGCATCACATAGAGATAGTAGTAGCAGAGCTTCACCGGTCCACGCAGCTTGGTGATATCCCATGACCAGAGCTGGTTGGGGCCAGTGGCCAGCAGTTCCGGCTTGCTGTAGGCTGGGTGACGCAGCTGATTGCGTCGCTCTCGCACCTCCTTGTGCTCGTCCAATATCCGATACATGGTACGCCAGTGACAGAGATAGACGCCTTCATCCAGCAACGTGGCATAGACCTCCCGTGGACTCTGGTCTTGAAAACGCTCGCTGTTGAGCACAGATACGGACCGCTTCCTTTTCAGCGTCATCCAGTGCCCGAGGCGGCTTGGGCCGTCGCTCGTGCCGCTTCCGGCGACTTGACCACAGGATTGCGCAGACGATAGAGGCTGCTTCTCGGCATCTTCCAAGATGCGGCATGCTTCGGCAACACCGGTGACGGTGGCCAGTTCCGTACAGGCAGACATCATGAGTTCTCGTTGTTCGGCGTCTCGTCTGGACTCGTCCCAAGTAGCTGGGCTAACTTTTTTTGCACGTCGATGATGTGTTCAGCCCGTTCCAGTCGGGCTCGCAGCCGCTCGTTCTCCTGCTGCAAGCGCTTGATCTCGGCCGCCTGGGGGTCCGGCTTGCGTCCACGTTTCTGACCCAATGTGCCTTGTTCCCGCTGCCGGCGCCACGTGGTCAGATGCGATGAGTAGAGCCCTTCCCGACGCAAGAGCGCACCGAGCTGGCCATGTTCCGTGCATCGGTCCGCTTCAGCCAGAATGCTCAGCTTGTATTCGGCACTGAATCGGCGTCGTTCTGCCTTGGGCACGACTTGTGGGTCAGGTTCTTGTTGTCATCGTCGGTCTGGTTCCGTTTGTGATTCCCATGTTTGACCTGCATTTTCGACTCCTTGTCGGTTGGAATTCTACACTAATTTCCTTCCGCAAGTTGTCTCATTCATTATAGGCACAAAGGGTTTCACCGCCTAACAAACGCTTGCAGGTGAAGCCAACGTTGGGCGGCTTGGGGAAGAACTAGTTTACCGAGAGTGCGCACATGGCTCAGTTTATGATGATTATGATGGGATCTGCATCAAGTGGAGACTGGGAAGCATATATTGGGAAGCTAGTCGAATCGGGTAAACTCCGCGGAGGCAGTTCGCTGGCAAATGGCGCCAGGGTTTCTAAAGGGATGATTGATAGTGAGTGCAGCGTCACAGGGTATATTCGTCTCGATGTTGCTGATATCGATGAGGCCAGGATCCTCTTGGCGGGAAATCCACTGTATGAAGCCGGCGGCTTTGTTGAACTTCTGGAAGAAATCCCAGACTAAACTCAAGTCAGAATGAAACATGAAGTCGAAGCAGGCAAAGGAACCTGTCACAGCTTTTGCGTAAGCAAAAGCTGCGCCAGAACCGCTTCGCTGCTTAACTTGGCGTTAGGCCGCTAAGAATTCCACGATCATGGAGATTCACTTACTACCCACATGTCAACCGAAAGGAAATCGATGAATAAGAAAATCGACACAGTTGCGCCAAAATGGTTCATGGTCGTCAGCGCAATATTTCTAGTCTGGAACCTGTTTGGACTTGCAGTGTTTGCAATGGGGATGACGGTATTCAGAACCAAAGAGGCGCTGGAAAGTTCTGGCCTTAACGAACAACAAATCAGATTGACATTGTCGACACCGACCTGGGTAAATGTCGCGTTTGGAGTTGCTGTCATATTCGGCGTATTGGGCTGCATCGCCTTGGTGATTAAAAGGAGGATAGCGATCCCGTTATTGATTATTTCGCTGCTGGGCGTGCTAGTGCAGAATACGTATATGTACTTTCTGAGTGACACTGTTGAAATCATGGGTGTCGGTGCATCACCGTTCGTCATTGTGGGTGCGATTGCTTTGGTTCCATTCGCGCTGTACGGTGTGAATAAGGGTTGGCTGACGTAGTTTGGTTTCGCGTCAGGTGAACGCGGACATTGCAATGGCAATGCTCAATACTCTTTCTGATTGGGCTCGTTGATAATGGGCTCTGTAATACTGGAAATTGTATCCAAAATGGAGATAACTGAAGGTGGCCGTCGCCTCCTGTCTTGTTGAGGACGCACCCAGATTCGCGGCATAACAAAGTAATCCAGCGGAGCCGAAAATGCCAGGCTGATTCGCTTCGCTCTGCTAAGGTTAATCCCGGCCCGCTGATTTCAAACGTTAAGTGTCGATTGCTGGTCGAGCGATAAGCCTGATGTGAGTGAAATCGCCTTCACGGAACGCTTATTAATGGACCCTGCAAGGAGAAGGTCATGCAAGTCACCAGGTTTACAAAAATCGAGGCGTCCCTCTCGGACGTATGGTCCGCTGTGTCGGATATCGAGAAAGCGGATTCTAGGATTTCTGGGATTAAGGAAGTCGAGATTCTTGAGCGAGCTACGGGACCGTCAATTGTCGGCTTGAAGTGGCGAGAAACTCGCGAATGGATGGGGAAAGACGCTGTGGAGGTGATGTGGGTCACTGATGCTAGCGAACCATCATACTATGAGACCCGTGCTGAGAGCCACGGCTCCATCTACACATCGCGAATCGAACTTGAGACTACATCGACCGGGACGCGATTGACAATGGGATTCAGCGGGCAACCTGTCACCTTCGGCGCCAAGGTGCTATGGGCACTCACTGGTTGGATGGCCAAGAAATCTCTTCGCAAAACAATAGACCAAGACCTTGCCGACATCAAAGGCGCAGTCGAGAAGGCCAAATAGCAGATGATTGTATACAACTGGACCATTTCCATCCCGACACCTAACAAATCGCTCAACGTGACCACTCGCCTGCGGCTCGTGGCGCGTTACCTCAGTCGTTGGGCTGCCCTGCGGCTCAGTGAGGCTCCAAAGTGATGACGACGTTTCCTTTTTTGCGCCCTGTTTCGACATAGCGATGTGCCTCGGCTGTCTCTGCCAATGGATAGCATCGATCAATGACCGCTTGCACCTTCCCCGCCTCAACCAATTTTTTGAGGGCAACAAGATCTTTCGATATGGCGCTTGTTGACCGTACATAGGATGCCAACAGAATAGCTTTTTTGCGACCGAATAGTGATGTCCATAGCATGGGCAAAATTGTGGCCGCGTTGCCCGAATCTAGGTAGAGTCCTTTTGGCGTTAGCGAGTTTTTACATTGTGAAAAGGAACGTTTGCCGACCGTGTCAAAAAT
Source organism: uncultured Chloroflexia bacterium (assembly GCA_963765875.1). Lineage (GTDB taxonomy): Bacteria > Chloroflexota > Anaerolineae > Caldilineales > Caldilineaceae > JAWKOK01. The sequence goes on along the minus strand of CAVXYK010000022.1, from coordinate 26,292 downwards.
AACGTCATAGGTCTCGCCATTTTGGGTGAAGTCTTCTTTTGTGTAATCAATAACGTGATCGGCACCCAGCGATTTTGCCAAGTCCAAATTTCTATAACTGCATACGCCAGTTACTTCCGCCCCAAGGGCTTTGGCAACCTGTACGGACGCAGTACCCACCGATCCAGAAGCGCCATAGATCAGAACCTTCTGTCCAAGCTGCAGGTTTGCCCGATTTTTAAGAAAATTCAGGGCAGTTATCCCGCCTTCCACAACCGCTGCGGCCTCCTCAAAAGCCATATTGGTCGGCATCGTAACCAGCGCTCCATCTTCAGGCATACACTTGAACTCTGCATAAGCACCCGGCGTGGTTGCACCGGTCATACCAAAAACTTGATCACCCGCTTGAAATAATGTTACATCTTTGCCAACAGCTTCAATTTCGCCAGCTAACTCTATCCCTAATATCTCTTTTTTGGGTTTGGTTAGGCCGCTGAACAATCTGGCAACAGCGGGCTTGCCGGTTCGACCCGTAAGGCCCGCCGCGGTTGACGTTGCGGCGTGGACCTTTATCAACACCTCACTATCTTTGGGCACCGGTTTATCGATCTCTCGAAGCTGAAGAACGTCCGGTGGGCCATATTTTGTACATAGTATCGCTTTCATAATCCTGTCCTCATCGTCTTGATTCTAGATTTCTGCCACTGTTGAAATGATGGATAAATAAAGGGTGTCGGTTCACGGCGAGGTAGGCTAGCTTTTCCAGCCGATTACTGCGTAACTCATGTGGCGGCACCAGAACGGACCACCGAATTGCACGGGCCGCACATCACGCAGACCGGCGCTCACAAATGCTTCGACGAGCGCGGCTTCGTCTAGGCAGGTTAAGCCCCACTGTGCATCGATCAGCGACCCCAGTAAGTTTGGTCGTGTCGTGATAATCAACAGCGGGGCATCTGGCTGTAAGACGCGAACCATCTCCCGTATCCCGATCTGTGGCTGCGGCAAATGTTCGATCGTATGCGCCGCCATGACCATGCCAAACGCGTTGTCGGCATAGGGGAGGCTGCGTACATCTTGCGTTCGCGTCTGTATGGGAATGCCCTGCTGGGCCAAATGGGCGCGCGCAACGGCTGCCATTGTCGGGGACGTATCCACACCATGTAGCACTAGATTGCCAACGCCAGCCTTGAAGAGAGCGGCACTTAACGCACCCGACCCAACACCGCAATCCAAAACGCTAATTGTGCGGCACAACGCGCGGCACTTGGCAAAGTTGTTGCGCAAATCATCATGCAGCTGCGAAATGAGACTCGCATACGCTTTATCATAACCAAACCGCTGAATCTTTTGCTGCCACTGATCGGCAATGGAATTATACTTTTCGACCAGCTCCTGCGCCGTTGGCCTAACCCGCTTAACCGAGAGTTGCCAAGTCAAAAATTGAACTTGCATAATGGATTCCTCTACACTTCCTCTTTTTTCCACCGCCATGCGTACCAGATAATGAGCACTAGACCGAGAGCAGTTGCAATTCTAAAAAATATGTGATCAGGATCGGTCGGACCATCCGAAATCGTAAAAAACAAATTTAATGCACCTGCCGCAATGTTTACCCAACGATTAACATTTCGTCTCAAGAGTAGGGATAGCAGGATCATCGCAACAGGAATCTCATGTACCAGTGCGGCAAAGAGCAGCAGGTTTTCAGTTATCTGAAAGCCACTCACGGTGCCAGACATTATTTCCTGCAAAAATCCGGGCGTTATAAACGCGTGAAAATCCGCCCAAAAGAGATTAAACAACACGAATATCCACAAAGCAGAGAGTAGTATTCTCCGGTCTACTGGCATGACTTCTTTATCGGCTTTCATTTTTTCTCCTTTTATCGTTCTGTTTCAAAGTTGTTTAGGGCCTAATTGTTACAGATGAATTTAACTTGCGTTTGCTTGCGGCGTTGTCTGCCCGATGGGATCGCCGTTTCTGGATGACCCATTCGGCTACGGCAAGGTTGATGATCCAGGCTGTCGCCATCAGAATGGCCCGCGTCAACTCGCTATGAATCGATGGGAAAAACGCCCAAGGAAGAAGGACAAAAACCTGTGTCCCTGCGCCCACACCCAGCGCATAAGCACGAATCATCCACGCGCCATGTTGGGCAAAGTTCCGTTGCCGAATAGCAAGTGTTCCTAAGACAATTGAGACAGTCATGCCGAGACCAACCACGAGGCGAACCCAATAGAGCGGGCCGATGTCATGCCACGGTAAAGGCGAATATTGGGTCATCCACAGGCCAGAGAGAGCCGCCACGAGGCCGCTCGGGGATCAAGATGCGACCAGCGCTTCGGTGCCAACGATGATGACGGCGACGAAAGCCTGGCGCGAATTGGAAGGCCCCGAGAATGGAATAGATGATCACGCTGATGATATGGATCACCACTGGCACGGGCTGAACGCGATGCGCCCACTATCCGGCAGAAACATAAACTCTGTGCCGCTGCCTAGTTCTGCCAAGCGGACGCTCCCGCCAACTGCAGGAACGAGGCTTAGGAAGATCAGGCCGGTTGGGATGAGCCATTCTACTGGCAATCTATTTGCCGACGCTGAAGATTTCTCGGACGTTGGTCTTTTCATTTTGGGGGGCTGGCGCAGCTCGGAGGCCCCATATTCTTCTCTGGTCATTGCTTGTCTATCTGAATTCATCGTCTATTCCCCGTTCATTCTCTGATTGAGGCCTGCTACATCTGTCTGACCAAGTTCGAGGAGATTAACCGAAAGCAAGGGCATGCCTAAGTCACGCACTTTTCTGAGCAAGCCATACAGTGCAGCCTGGTCGACTACTGAGCCGATTAACAATGTATCGCCGTTTTCTTCATGGGTGATAGTGAGCCCCGAAAACCAGTCGCACCAGCGCTCATCAAGGTGTCCCTGGACGCGAATTTCGGTCAGTGCAGACTCAGGATGCCCCGTATATGTTTCATTCATGCTCTGCCTCGTACAGTCTTCCCTTCGTAGATCACTATGTGGATCAAGCACCACTTCGCTCTTTGCTCTAAGGTTATTTCCATTGACCAAAGTATATAGGTGTTGTGGCGAGCTGTAATCCCCACATGTGGGGAGAAAGGTGGGGATTTATGTGGGGAGATGGCGGGATGGGAGGATGGGGATGTACAAGAAGGATGCCGGTTTCAAATGAGTCTAAATCAGATTCAGCTCCTCGGCCCGTTGAACGGCCGCCCGGCGATTGTTGACGTTCAGTTTACTGTAGATGCTCTTGGTATGGGTGCGAATGGTGCTCAATGCAACCACAAGCTCATGGGCAATCTCTGGTCCTGAAAGCTTGGTTTTAAGCAATCGCAAAACATCAAGCTCGCGTGGGCTGAGCGGCTCGATGAGTGATTGCGCTGGTTGGGAAGGAAGGGGTGAGGAATCGACCGTCGGCTTCAGTTGCTCAGCTTCAAATGCGGTCAGTAGTTTGCCTACGTACTCATGCATTATCTCCTGATCTGCTAATGCTTTCAAGAGACGTGCCATCGGTGCTCCTTCATCGACAAAGGTGCGAACATAGCCCTCTGGCTCAGCTAGCGCAAGGGCGCGCGCCAGTGGCACCAGTGCGGCAGGGATATCACCTTGCGCTTCGTGGGCGAGGGCCTGCAGCAGCAGGATCTCCAACACGCTGCTCATCCGCTCCCCGGCTTCCGCCGCCGATAGAAGACGCGCCAGCAATCCCAATGCCTCCTGCATCAGACGCTCTTGACGGTCATGTTGATACTGGGCAATGAGGACGCGCGCCAGCGTGATATGGTCATATTCGTGCAGATAGCCAAGATCGTCACCTGGGGACAGACCACTCTCCCGTACCCACCCCTGCGCCTCAGCCAACTTCCCCAAACGCACCAACAAGCGCGTCTTCAACGCCGCTACAGGATACACATTGGGGATGGGGAGCGTATAGTAGAGTTGTTCCGCCTGCTGAATCAGGTCGAACGCACCATCTAGGTCATCTTGTGTAGCTAGCAGGCGGGCTTCTGCCACGAGCCGATGATACTGATCGCTCGGTGTGGTTGCTTGCCTGCCCAACGCCTGGCTTCGTTGCAACTCTTCTGCGGCGGCGGTTAGTTCACCCCACTCACGGTAAATCTCACTGAGTCCGCGATGGAGGTCCGCCGTTGCTAGGGGCAATGGCTCATCCAGAGCCGCTGCACGGCGCAATGATTGCTTAGAGATCTGGGCGGCCGCGTGTAGACGACCTTGTGCAACCCGAATATAGGCGAGGATCGATGTGCCGCCGATTGCACTAAGGGTGCCGCCGCCCAGTTGGAGCATTGCCAAAGCATCGGCAAAGGTGCGGTATGCGGCTTCCAGATCACCGTTGGTCCAGTAGGCAAGTCCGAGAAACGCGGCCGATGTGCCACGCTCGTAGTGGTTCTCCTCCGGCAAGAGTTCCAGTGCCTGCTTGACATACTTGATGGTGTCGGCGGCATTGCCGCGCGCCTGTGCAAGATAGGCACGGGCATTGGCAATCGAAGCCGGCAGCGCGCGCAATTGTGCTTCGTCGGCAACAATTATCTCTGCCACCACGTCCGCTTCTGTCTCTCTCTGTAACCATTGTTCCGCATCTTGCAGACGACGCTCAACCGCGTCCAGTTGATTGCCGTCTAACAGCACCCAAGCATAGATCATACTCAGCGTAGGTCGCACACGGATCAATTCCTCTGGAAGCATACGGAACCAGCGTAGCAATGTGGCTTCTCCACGATTCCGACGCATGGCTGGCCAGGCCACTTCCATGAGGGTCGCGACGCGCGCAAAGTCCTCTGCGGCCAGCGTGTGGCGGATTGCTTCACTATACAAATTGTTCTGCTCGTACCATGCACATGCCCGACGATGTAGATTCACGATATCATCGGGGTACGCCTTCGTTAAACGTACGCGCAGCGCATCCGTAAAAAGATGATGATAGCGATACCACTCACGTTGTTCATCGAGCGGAATGAGCAACAGATTCGCGCGTGCGAGATATTCTAAAATTTCTTGTCCACTCTGAGCCGATGGGGGCAGAAGGGCTTCACAAAGCGATCCACATAGGCGTTCAAGAATGGATGTACAGAGCAAGAAGTGCTGGACAGGTTCAGGCTGCTGTTGTAGAACTTCTTCCACCAGATAATCCAGCACAAAATGGTGACTGCCGGAAAAAGAGTGGATAAAGCCGGCCGTGTCTTGATGTCCCTGCAAGGAAATGCCTTGCAAAGCAAGGGCCGCCAATTGCAGACTAGCAATCCAGCCTTCTGTGCGATTTTCAAGGGCGGTAATATCTTCACCCGAGAGATTGAGGCTCATCGCTTGGTTCAGAAATTCGGCTGCCTCGTGCTGGGTAAAGCGCAAATCGTGGGCACGAAGTTCGGTCAACTGGCCGCGAGCGCGCAGTCGCGCGAGAGGCAGGGACGGATCTTCGCGGGTGGCCATGACAAGATGCATGGGCGGCGGCAGGTTCTGGAGCAAAAAAGAGAGGGCCTGATCCACCGCCTGAGATTCGATGAGGTGATAGTCATCAAGGACGAGGATAAAGTTTTCGGAAATGGCCGTCAGTTCATTAATTAAGGTGGTCAGAATCGCGTTGAGCGGAGGCGGCTGGTTTGATTGCAATGCGCTCAACGCGGCTTCACCGAGTTGTGGAAGGTCACTAACCGTCGGTCGGGCAATTGTGCGCAATGCCGCCACAAAATAGACGAAAAAGCGAGTCGGGTCGCTATGTTCCTCGTCTAGCGACAGCCATGCCACAGGTTCTTCACATGCCGCAACCCATTCACTGAGCAATGTTGTTTTGCCAAAGCCAGCAGGTGCAGAGATGAGGGTCAGTTTGCCTTGCAGCCCCACAGTCAGCTGTTCACTTAAACGCGGACGCAGGACAGAATAGGGTCGTGACGGCGGGATATAGAGCTTGGTGTTTAAGATCGGTAGGGACATCACTCAATTATAAGGCACACAATTCCTCCCCCCAATATATCCAAGCATGAACTGCTCGATCAAAAACATGCAGCCCCGAATCCCACGCCCGTTACGGTCACAAAGCCGCTGTCCGGTCACCCAACGACTCGTTTTTGCTAAGAAATCATCTGTAAGATGTAACGGCAGCCCAACATCGGCTCAAGCTGACGAGCGGTGATCTCTCGTTTTGCAAATTCGTTCTCGCGTTGTACAGTCAGGCACTTGCGGTTGAATAGCGCCGCAGCTCCGCTCGCTGCTTAGCCATGTGGTTGGCAAGATCAAGAATACAGTGCGTCAATAGACGAAGATCGCAACTAAGTGAGCGTCCAAAAACAAGTTCCCGGTTTGCACCTTCCTGGAAGCTCCGTATCGGAGAGGACGCTTTGCATTCAGCTTCCAGGAAGGTTGGCACGTAATATCTGGATGCTCACTAATTCAACCCTTACTGAGGATCGCTCATGAACAACCTGAAAATCACGAAGATCGAAGTCCATCAATTCCAATGGGAATCCGAAAATCTAGGCTACGACTACAACCAGTTCAATTTGGTCTACGAGAAAGGCTCAAAGATCACGCGGACGGGGTATGTGTTGCAGATCCACACGGATCAGGGCATCACCGGTGAGTACATGTCCGGCGGCGCCGGCGAATTCGCACAGATGGAGATGTACACCCACTATCTGCTGGGACGCAATCCGCTCAAGCGCGAGCAGTTCTACAACGAGGTCAAGCGCGCGCTGCGCAAGTATGATCGCATGAGCATGGGCCTGGTCGACATCGCGATGTGGGACATCGCCGGCAAACTCTACGATGCGCCGGTCTGGGAATTGCTGGGCGGCTATCGAAGTACGCTGCCGGCCTATGCCTCCACCTACCATGGCGATGAGAACGGCGGCCTCGATTCGCCCGAGGCCTTCGCCGATTTCGCGGTCGAGTGTCAGGAGATGGGCTACACGGCCTTCAAGATCCACGGCTGGGGCAACGCACCCATCGCACGCGAGGTGGCCAATGTGCTTGCCGTGCGCAAAGCTGTGGGTCCGGACATGGCGCTCATGCTCGATCCGGCCTGCGAGTACGAGACCTTCGGCGACGCCCTGACGGTCGGCCGTGCCTGTGACGAAGCCAACTTCTTCTGGTACGAGGATCCCTACCACGACGGCGGCCTCTCGGTCTTCGCCCAGCGTCGCCTGCGCGAGATGATTCGTACGCCGATCCTCATGGGCGAGCATGTGCGCACGCTGGAGCCCAAGGTCGACATGGTGGTGGGCGGGGCCACCGACTACATCGCGCGTCAACCCGACCTACGACATGGGCATCACCGGGGCCATGAAGGTCGCCCACGCGGCCGAGGGCTTCGGGCTGGATGTGGAACTGCACGGCGGCGGCCCGGCCCAGCGCCACTGCATGGCCTCGATCCGCAACACCAACTACTATGAGTTGGGCCTGATCCATCCCCTGGCGCCGGCTTCATCGCCCCCATGCAGCGACTATCCCGACACGCTGGACGCCATCGACGCCAATGGCCACGTGCCGGTGCCCAACGGTCCGGGCTTGGGGATCACGCTGGACTGGGATTTCATCGAGGCGCATCGGACGGGGTTGAAGAGTTACGAATAGATGACAAAATAGACCGCGGATTCGGCTGATTAGGCGGATCTTCGCGGATATTATCAAAAAAATCCGTGGCCATCCGCCTAATCAGCCGAATCCGCGGTCTATCAAGATTGAAGGATTTTTTCCATGAGAGTTAACAAACTCGGACGAACCGACATCGACATCTCCGCCATCTGCCTGGGCTGTTGGGGATTCTCAAATGACTTCATGTGGCATGACCAGGCCGAGCAAGATTCGATCAACACCATTCACGCCGCGCTGGACCTGGGCGTGAATTTTCTCGATACGGCCGAGGCGTACGGCGCCGGCGCCTCAGAGGAAGTCGTGGGCAGGGCGCTCAAGGGCCGCCGCGGCGATGCCGTCATCGCCTCCAAGGTCAGCGACGCCAATCTGGCGCCCGACGATCTGGTCGCCGCCTGTGAACGCAGCCTGACACGGTTGGGCACCGACTATATCGATCTCTACCAGATCCACTGGCCCAGCCGGGTCGTGCCCATGGGCGACACGCTGGAGGCGCTGCAAGGCCTGAAAGAGCACGGCAAGATCCGGGCCATCGGCGTCTCCAACTTCGGCCCGCTGGACATGGCCGAACTCTTTTCGCTGAGCCGTGCCGAGAGCAACCAACTGGCCTACAGTCTACTGGCGCGGGCCATCGAGTACGAGATCCAGCCCATCTGTGTGGAGCAGGAGATGAGCATCCTCTGCTACAGCCCGCTGCTGCACGCCATCTTGACGGGCAAGTTCCAGAACGCTGACGAGGTTCCTGACGAGCGGGCGCGCACACGCCACTTCTCCAGCGATCGCCCCATGACCGTGCATGACTCGCTTGGCTGCGAAGCCGAGACCTTTGCCGCCGTCGAGGCCATTCGTCAGATCTCCGCGGACCTGGATCAGCCCATGATCGAAGTGGCCCTGGCCTGGCTGATGGCCCGGCCGGGCGTCGGTGCCGTCATCGCCGGGGCGCGTAACGTAGACCAGATCGAGCAGATCGTCCACGCTACAGGGATTGACTTGGGTGCGGAGGACATCGCCCGCCTGGATGCGGCCACCGATGAAGTCAAGCAGTTGTTGGGAACGAACCCTGACATGTGGCGGACCAAGTCGCGACTTCGATAGCAAGAATGAAACAGTTGCGGCCTGATTTCCGAGCCGGAAATCAGGCCGCAACTGTTTTGTGGAGTAACTCCTATGAGCTCAGATTTGCGGCAACCCAACATCCTCATCATCATGGCGGACCAGCATCGCTGGGACTGCGCCGGCTTCAACGGCAATCGGCAGGTGCGCACGCCGCATCTGGATCAGCTTGCCGCCGACGGCATTGTCTATCCCGAGACCATCTGCCCATTCCCAGTCTGCACGCCGTCGCGCTATTCCTTCCTCAGCGGGCAGTATGTCCATCAGCATGGAGCGTGGAGCAACCACTGCACGCTTGATCCAGACATTCCCACCTTTCCGCGCCTGCTGCGCGAGCATGGCTATCGCACCAAGGCCGTTGGCAAGATGCACTTCACGCCCACCTACCTCGATGTCGGTTTCGACGAGATGGAACTGTGCGAGCAGGACGGCGACGGGCGCTTCGAGGATGACTACCATCGTGACCTGATGGCGGCCGGGCTCATCGACGCCATCGATCTTTACGACCAACGACGCGAGTATCGGCAACGTGCGCCGCAGGAATATTGGGAGACTTTCGGAGCACTCTCGTCGGACCTGCCGGAGGAATGGCATTCAACCACCTGGATCGGCGACAAGGCTGTAAGCGCGTTGGAGAATTGGTCCGACGAGTCCAACTTGCTGGTCTGCAGCTTCGTCAAGCCCCACCATCCCTTCGACCCGTCGCCGGCCTGGATCGACCGCTATGATCCGGCCTCGCTCGACCTGCTGCCCGGCTGGCTGGACGCAGTGCCCGAGCACGATCCGACCCACGCCTACTTCGACAACGAGCAGTTGACCGAAGACTCGCTCAAACGCATCATGGCCTACTACTACGCGTCGATCAGCCAGATCGACTTCCATGTCGGGCGCATAGTGGAGTCACTGCGCCGTCGTGCGTTATATGACGACACGATGGTCGTCTACCTCTCCGACCACGGCGAATACCTGGGCTTCCATCACATGGTCCTCAAGCAAGGCCATCCGTATGAGCCACTGGCCAAGGTGCCGCTGGTGATCAAGTACCCTGGCAACGCCGGTGGCGGCACGCACAGTGAAACGCTCTCATGCTTGATCGATGTAGCGCCGACGATTCTGGCTCAGGCCGATGTGGCCACGCCTGCCGACATGGTCGGCTTCGACTTGATCGATGGCGATAATAGCCGGGACGTTGCTTTCCTGGAGAACATCCCGGCCGGTTTCTACATGGCGCGCTCAAGGACACACAAGCTGATCTGGGACAAGGATCCGTCACGCAGCCAGTTCTTCAATTTGAACGACGACCCGTACGAGTTGAACAACCTCATCGCCGAGCCGTCTGCGCAGCCGCAGATCGCTGAGTTCAGAGAAGCGATATCGCGCTGGATCCTCTTTGAGTCGCCGCCCGTGCTACGATCGGATACGGGGGCGCCGCAGATCGCTGGAGAGAATGTTCCTGATGCTGCGGAGGTCGTCAACGTGCGCGACTTCTTGGATCGGGCTGTGCAATCGCATCTTCAGGTAAAACGCGATCTAGCCCTCAAGGATAAATGGTGCGCCACAGAGCACCAGTGCATCGTTAAGGTGATTTCTGTCATTTCGAGCGGAGCGAGAAATCTGTTGTATGCGGCGCTGAGATTCCTTCCTTCGGCAAGCTCAGAACAGGCATTCGCTTCGCTCATGGCGCTTTGCGCCCACTTCGTGAACGGAATGACAAAATTCACCTTAACTGACCACTAAACTGAAAGTGCAACGGGATCATGGGTTTTGTAGGTCACGCTTGCAGCGTGACAAGGTACACATACCAGACGGATCCAGAGGTCACCAAACTCGTCCGACTGCAAGTCGGACCTACGAAACTCATGTTTTCATAGTGCCTTCAGTTTAGCTTCTGTTGACATCTCGTTTCTTGCTGGGATAAATTCCGCTATCAACGATGAAAAGCCGGGGTGCTCTCTGGGGCCTGGGGCTATGGCCAAGCGCCTGAGGGCGCTTCTCGCTGTTAGCAGCCGGCTTTAGCCGTCGCTGCGAGCCACAATGTCAACTATCAACACTCTAGAACATGGAGAATCCTATGACTCAACCAGCCCCACTGAAAGTCCACATCACCGGCGTCTACGGCCTGATCGGCAACCTGGTCTATCGGCATCTGAGCGAGCAGCCGGATCGCTACGACGTCTACGGCAGCGGACGACGAACCATGAGTTCGCAACGCGCCGACGCGGAATCGATTTCACGCCTGCCCGACGACCATTTCTCGATTGCCGACCTCAGCGATGCTGAAGACATGGCATCGGCCATCGATGGCATGGACGCCGTCATCCACATCGCGGCTGTGCCCGATCCGGGGGCCTCGTTCGATGATGTGCTCAGCAGCAACATTGTCGGTACGCACAATGTGTTGGAGGCGTGCCGCAAGGCAGGCGTACGGCGGCTGGTCTATGCCAGCTCGATCATGGTCAATTGGGGCTATTTCATGTTTCAGGAACCCTATCTGTCGATCTGGGAAGAGCGCCTGGATGATCTGCCGGCAGAGGTCCCCAAAGTCACCCATCTGGCCCCGCCGCGTCCGACCGAGCCCTATTCGGCCAGCAAGGTCTGGGCCGAGTCCTACTGCCGCACCTACTTCGATTCCTATGACATTTCGACCATCTGTCTGCGCATCGGCTATGTCAACAGCCACAACTACTGTGAGCAGCCCCGCTATAACTCAGTCTGGTGCAGCCATCGAGACATCACCAACATGGCAGAGCTGGCACTGAACGCAACCGGGCAACCGATCTTCGACATCTTCTACGTGACCTCCGACAATCGAGAGCGCTGGGTTGATCTGGAGCATGCGCGCCAGACCGTCGGCTTTGTCCCGCAAGATAGTGCCGAGGGAATGGCGTAGGGATAGGAAGGAACATGACCTTGATCAACGAAGTGACACGGCAGAAGAGGGCGGACTTGCAGTTGCTCATTGACACGGTCCTGGTTCAAGAGCCGGCGGTGCAGGGCTTGGTCGGCATCGGCAGCATTGCCAATGGCTTGGCGCGGCCCGATTCCGACATCGACGCCATTCTCTTCCTGGATCCGCTCGATCTCTACATCGTGCCCGCCGAAGCGACCTGGAGGCCGTCGGATGATTCCTTTCACAGCATCTTCACCGATGTTGACGGCCTTCAGCTTGACCTGACGCGGCTCGACTTGCGAGATTGGTCTGATCCAGCCTTTGACTGGCCGGAAGGTCGGCGTTCCGAGATGGCCAACGGATGGTTGGCCTACGATCGGGATGGTCGGATAGCGAAACTAATTGCTGAGCGCACAACCTACGATGAGCAGACGCGCTTGGCCAGGCTGGATGAGGCACTTGTCTGGCTGGACGGACACCTGAGCGAGGACGGTCCACAGCAGCGATGGGAGAGCCTCGAACCGCTCGTCGCACATGACCGCTTGCAGGCGGCATATGTCTATCTGGTCCGGGCGTTGTTCGCAGTTAACCGTTGTTGGCAGCCCTGGCGCAATCGAGAGATGCCGGCGCTGCTGGCCTTGCCCTGGCTGCCCAAGGATTTCGCCGCCCGGGTCTTCGACGCAGCCAATGCAACTTCGCTTGACTATGCCGGCTACATGCAACGTGTTCAGGCGCTGTGCGGACTGTTCAATGATCTCTGCGAACACCTGGCAGCCGACAGTAACTATGGCGACGACGTCATTGGCGAAGCATTCGTGCGCAGCCACGACGAACCAGGCCGAGCCTGGAACATGGACGAGTGGAACGCCCGGCGCAGCACATAGGGTAGACAGCGCATATTCAGTAGTTCACGATTTGTCATTCTGAGCGAGTATTTTCGAGCAGATCACTCTGGCAATGGGCCAGCGAAGAATCTCGCTTTCACCGGTTTGTGAACTACTGAATTTATATCAACTCAAGGCAGTGGCTTCCCAAAGTCCCCGGCACTGCTCACAAGCGGGATCGTCTAGCCAGACTTTAGTTGGGCCGTGCCGGGGACTTGCGTCATGAAACCGAGATTCTTCGTGTCCATTCGTGCTCTTCGTGGATCAATCATTACCCAACACGATTCAGTTCAACTCCAACTCAATCACCGTGTCGAGTTCATCCGGGAGCCTGGAACTCTCGAAATCAATAAAGGCATCGTCGGGATAATCGGTCGTCACCCACGATCTGTCCAGCTTCAATTCAGAACCGTCGGCCAGCAGGCGCGCCCGCTTGATCTTGCCGCTCAGTCCCTTGAAGTTGATCGGCCCGATCCCTCGCTCATAGACATGCGCATAGAGCCGATTACCCTTTCTGCGTATATCGCCCCCATTCCGGTTTGGGCAGATCCGCCAGCCCGCAGCCGTAGAGACTCTCGCCGTTCTGTTGCATCCATGCACCCACTTCTGCCAGAATCTCCTCACTTTCCAGCGGGATCTCGCCCTTGGCATTTGGGCCCACGTTGAGCAGCATGTTGCCGTTCTTGCTGACACACTCGACCAGAGCGCGTACCACCTGCTGGGGTGATTTGTAATCCCGATCGGCCGCGCAATAGCCCCAATGTTTGTTGAGCGTGATGCAGGCTTCCCAGGGGACTGACTGTTGATCCTTGTCCACCAAGCCCGCCGGCGGGATGATCTGTTCCGGGCAGGCAAAATCACCGGCGTAGATTTCGGGGTTCTTGGTTGTGAACCGGTCATTGCCCTCTCCGCTGGCGCCCAGGCGATTGTCCATGATGATATCGGGCTGCAATGTGCGCATCTTCTTCACCAATTCGGTGGCGCGCCAGGCCTCGCCCATCAGATCATCATACGAGAAGTCAAACCAGACAATGTCGATCTTGCCGTAGTTGCTGAGCAGTTCGGTCACCTGGCCATGCATGTAATCCAGGTATCCTGGGAAATCGTGAGACTGGTCTTTGTATGCCTCGTTGTCGCGCATGGGATGGATTCTGTCGCCGTAGGCCGGGTAGCCGGGGTGATGCCAATCGATGAGCGAATAGTAGAGACCCACCTTCAGCCCCTCGGCACGGAACGCCTCCACATATTCCCGGACCAAGTCCCGTCCGGCCTGAGTATTCGTCGATTTGTAGTCGGTCAACTGGCTGTCGAAGAGGCAGAAGCCATCGTGATGCTTGGCCGTGAGGACGGCATATTTCATGCCCGCATTCTTGGCAATCTTGGCCCAGACTTTGGGCTGGAAGTTTGTCGGGTTGAACTCATCGAAATACGCTTGATACGTCTCATCGTCGATCTGCTCAATGCTCTTGATCCATTCGCCTCTTGCCGGAATGGCATACAATCCCCAGTGAATGAACATCCCAAACCGGTCCGATAAGAACCAGCGGGTCCGCTCTCTGCGCGCAGTGATGAGTGGGTTTTCTTGGACAGTGGACATTTTCTACCCTTTCTATGGGCTGTGGAACTTTCGATTCAGAATCACGTCGCAAGACGCGTCTCCATGACAATCAGGTGTGATGGTTCAGCCTGAAAATCGTAGCGTGAAAGCTCGTCTTGAATCTCGGTTTGGCACTCAACAATCCCGGCAGGCGTATAGCAACTCAGGCTCTCGGCTCCGAGCGCTATGCCTTTCTGGATGGCGAACGGCAGGCAGGCGGACAAGTCTCCACCCAGAATGCCGATATGGAGTGCCTGGTGCGGCAGGAAGCGAGCGCCCAGCGTCATTGTACTCCGGGTATTTGCATCATGGTAGATCTGTCCTTGGCCCGCCAGATGGCCCGCAAGGGCCGGTGTGATGGCATAGAACGTACGATTGATCACCAGGAAGCCCTGCCACTGCTCACGATAGGAGAGCAACAGTTCTGTAGCAAGCAAGGGGTCGGTGACAACCTGAAAGGCAGATGGAACAGATCTGGAAAGGATTTGCCCGCAGGGGCGTTTTTGACCGAGATAAGTTCCGACAGTGGAAAAGCCCGAGTGTTCAGCCAGTCCTTTGCTGGCTCGATTATTGACCCCGGTGTACATGCGCAATGTTGAGACGCCTTTGGCGCGGGCAATCTCAAGGAAGCGTTGGTAGAACAGCTTCCCGATCCCCTGTCCCTGTCTTTCGGGAATGACCCGCAGTGTTTCTAGCCATGCTGAACCGTCCGGCAAAAGCGTGAATTTCCCGCAGCCCACAAGTTGATCGCCAAATTCGGCGACGATAAATTCACCGGTCTCGTCGGCGACAAACTGGTCGAAGACGTGGGGAAGATAGGTGAGACCGGGCGTGGCTTTTTTCTCGACCTCAAGAACCTGCTGTCGATCCTTGGGCAGAGCGGGACGGAGGACAATGGACATCTACATTCCTTCTCTATTTATTCCCCTGGCCATGCTCGGCCAGAGGCATTGCTCAGCTTGCCGGCAAGCTTCTTTGAAATCGAGACCGTCCGCTTCGGCGTCTTTCGAGGAGAAAACGAGACCATCTCCACGAAGGACAAGCCACGAGCCTGTCTAGGCTCGATATCGTGCCATGGGATCAGTAGCGGTGGGTGCCCCGGACGATAGAAGACCAGGGGATTCAGATAGAGTCCATCATCGCTTGCGCCGATCGTCACCACGCTGCGGTAATTGCCCAAGATGCCAGATCGTGACGCTCTGCATCTGGAACGTCGTTCCCGAAAACGGCTCCTGAATCGAGTAGTGCTTGGCCAAATCTGACCACCCGCCAAGACGCGATATCATGAAGACGATCCCGCTCCAGAAGAGTGGGAACACGATAAGGAAAACGATGACGATGAATACTACAAATACGGCTTCATTCATTGTCTGTAAATAGGGTAGAAACCCCTGCCTTTCAGGCAGGCCGTTTTAACAGGTACGGCCGGATCGCTTAGAATGTTGGTATGAGCTATCGAAAAACATCCCATTCAGTATACGACTTGAAGTATCACATTGTCTGGATCACCAAGTATCGGAAGCCGGTGCTGCGAGGTGAAGTAGCGATACGGCTGCGAGAGTTGGTAAGGCAGACGTGTGCAACGTTGGATGTCTACATAGTGAGCGGCCATGTGTCGTCAGACCATGTACATCTGCTGGTGTCGGTGCCGCCGAAAATATCGGTGAGTGAACTGGTCAAGCGGCTGAAGGGTAGGAGCAGTCGGCGAATGATGGATGAGTTCAACGAGTTGCATCGCCAATTCTGGGGGCGGCACCTATGGGCAAGGGGGTACTTTGCAGCGAGCACAGGCAACGTAACCGATGAAATCATCAAGCAATACATCGAGACGCAAGAATTGGCAGACAACGATGACGAATTCAGCATCGGCTCCCCTTAAGAGTTACAGTAACCCCTTTAGACGACTTTCAGTCGTCCCATCAAGCCACCGGCTTTAGCCGGTGGTATGTTGACTTCAACTGCTCGTTCTCAGACTGACCTGGGAGAAGGACTATCGACGTTGGATTACAAAATTGCACGAGGGCTTACCCCCATCCTGATCCCTTGCGATCTTCGTGCATGACCAGTTTCCTTGGCATTCACCTTGCTACCATACACTTTCGATCCTGTCACCCTGAGTGGGTCATTCGACGTCTTTCGTGGCCGATGAGATTCCAGCGAAGGGTCTCTACGCTCACAACCTGTAGAGATTCTTCACTGACGGCACTCGCGCTACAGAATCTTGCATAAGTGCCGATGCGGTTTGCGACTGCAAAACCCTCTGGTGCA
Organism: uncultured Chloroflexia bacterium; assembly: GCA_963765875.1. Lineage (GTDB taxonomy): Bacteria > Chloroflexota > Anaerolineae > Caldilineales > Caldilineaceae > JAWKOK01. The sequence goes on along the minus strand of CAVXYK010000022.1, from coordinate 9,938 downwards.
CCCGTTCAGAATGACATTTTGCCAAGTGTCCGGTAGCCGGGGAATCGACTATGGATCGATAGAGAGTAAAATCAGGCTCACATCATCCTGCCCGCCACGCACAAGGCATTGGTCTATCAGGTGTTGAGCACTTCGGCCCAGTTCGGAAGGATCTATCCAAACGTGGATTTCTTCGTGGGATAGGTGACGGTGTAGCCCATCGCTTGCCAACAGCAGTACGCCTTCAAGAGGGCATTCGAGCTTCTTTGTCTGGATCGCAGGAATATCGCTCAAGGCGGCAAAGACGAAGCACTCATCCACCGAATCAAACAAGGCTGTTCCTCGCACAGTCTCGGCTTCCTCTTCGGTTAGCTCCCCTCTGTCGCGCATCGTTCGAAGCATGGTCTGGTCGCGCGTAAGTTGCGTCAATTCCGTCTCTGTCCGCAGGTAAGCCCGAGAATCACCCGCATGCCACAATCGAATGTGATCGGGATAGATCTCAGCGGTGATCAACGTCGTTGCTGCATTTTCCAGGCTGGGATCTGCGAACGACAGTTGGACAGCTCTATCACGCAGTTTTTCGGCTATCTGCCATGGTGAGAGCGCAAAATCTTGTCCATCCAGTCCACTCAATTCAGCAAGTAGCTGATAGCTTGCACGGTCAGCGGATGGCATTCCTCCAAGGCCATCCGCAATGGCAAAGCGTACTGAATTGCCAGAAGCGACTTCAACCTGACCACAGGCGACCTCCTGCGACGACTGTTGGAGGAGATCCAGCATCAACAGACAATCCTCGTTCTGGGTGCTGCCCATCTTGGGGCATGTGATTCCGGCATACTGAATCAACATCGATTCTTCCAAACAATACCTTCGCCAAAATTGGCAATGAAAAGAGCGATTGATTAAGATGAGATCAAAACCGACCAAAGTCCGATCATCATCTGGGTCAATCGCTCATGACAGACATTATCGCCCTACTGGCCTGTTTCGACCAAAGTGTAGACAAGACAACCGTCAGGCAATTGAGCCGAATCATAGTGGCGATGCTGACAATGAGCGGTCGAGTCACGATGTTGGGCATCTCCCGATGGACGGAAAAGGGCGGCAGCTATCGGACGATCCAACGCTTCTTCGGCAAGATGCTGCCCTGGTTGCAGATAAGTTGGCTCTTCGTGAGTCACCATCTGCTGAATCCAGAAGATGAATACTTGTTGGCTGGCGACGAGACGGTGGTGACCAAGGCCGGGAAACAGACACATGGGCTGGATCGCTTCTTTTCGTCGCTCTACGGTAAGCCGATCCCAGGATTGGCCTTCTTTGCTATCTCGCTGGTGAGTGTACAGGAGCGAAAGTCGTATCCCCTGCTAGTCGAACAGCGGGTGCGCAGCGAAGAAGAGAAGGAAGAGGCTCGCAAGAAGGCGAAACAAAAGAAAACGAAATCCAAGAAGAAAGGCAAAGGGAAGGGCAAACGAGGGCGTCCCAAGGGCAGCAAGAACAAGGACAAGACCCAAGTGGAGTGGACGCCTGAACTGCTCTTCGTCCAGGGGCTACTCCAGAAAGTGATGAAATTGATCGCCGACTTCTGTCCCGTTTCATATTTGGTCTTGGATGGTCACTTTGGCAACAACAATGCCTTGCAGATGGTTCTGCAATCGACGTCGCTGCATCTGGTCAGCAAATTGCGCAACAATGCGGCACTCTACTTTGTCTATGATGGTCAGCAGAAGAAATTCGGCAAACGCCGTCGCTATGGCGCCAAAATCGACTATCAAGCGATTCCGAATAAGTATCGAAAGAGCCATAGAGCAGGAAGGCAATATCCAGACCGAGATTTACCAGGCCACCATGCTGCACAAGTGCTTTGCTGCGCCTCTTGAATGTCGTTATCATCGTCAAGACTCAATTTGGTCTCCGGCGCTCGTGCCCATGTCGTCCTCTTCAGCGATGACTTGGAACTGGATTATGACAAGCTCATCGACTACTATCGGCTTCGGTTTCAGATCGAATTCAACTTCAGAGACGCCAAACAATACTGGGGGCTGGAAGATTTCATGAACGTCAAGGAGACCCAGATCGCCAATGCCGTCAGTCTTTCGCTCTTTATGGTCAACCTATCACACGTCCATTTTGAAGCGACTGCGGCAAACTGATGCGAAGGCGGGCATCCTGGACTTGAAGAGCTTCTTCCGGGGCCGCAGATATGCTATCGAGACATTAAATCTGTTGCCCGAACGCCCTTCGTCTTTTATTTCTGACCAGATCGTCCGCATCGTCACCGCGTCTGGGCAGCATTCATCGCCGATCTGCTGCCCTCAAGACCTGAGTTTTGGCGAAGGTATTGTTCCAAACGGTCCCTTTTGATTTCATCGGTGCTCTCGTTGCCCTGAATCCTTGAGGATGCGGCGAAAGTTCAGTCAAGTATACACCAGCGATCACCTGCCTGAAACTGCCTCCACTTGGCGTGATAGCGCCCTGGATTGGCGGCGAAATCTAGCCAAATCAACAATCGAGATCTATCCGTGCCTAAGACGAGAAAGCGCACCTGTATTGCCATTCTGTCGGCAGTACAGGTGCGCCTTTTCGTCTTTGTTGGTCAGCCCGGTTCTGGCTGGAGTTCAAACGCTACTTCATGACCTGCGGCAAGAAGATCTGCGTCCCTGCCGACTGTCCTGAATCGCCAATCACAAGATTGAAGATCATCTCCTCTTTCTTGTCGCCATTGTAGCCGGCGATGTTGACGGGATAGGTCCCTTCGGGCACGCTGGCATCGACGCTGATCTCGAGTTCGAGTGTCGGCGTCTCAGCGTTTAGCTCGTTGAAGCCATCAGAATCGTCCACGTACTGAGCCGTCACGCCGGGGGGCGTGCCGCCGAGATCGGTAGAGAGCCAGACGTTGTTGAAGAAGAGCGCCTCTTCCGCACTGAGCGTAACAGGAACCTTCACTGAATCGCCCGCTTTCACATTCACATTGGGCAGACTGGTCGTCAGCGCAAAGGCAGGCGACGTCGCCTTGAACTCCACTTCCTGTGAGCGCACGCTGTTGCCTGTCTCGCTGTCTACTGCCTCCACAGAGATGAAGTACGGTACGTCAGGGCGAATATCATGCAGCGTGGCGAATCCGACCTCCACGCCCGTCGCCACACCGTTCTCATCGAACTCGGAGATGCTGCCGCCGGCAGTGATCACCTGCGTCGGGCTGAGCGGCGTGTCGCCCCAGAGCAACCGATAGTTGTCGGTGTCCGGATGGCTGTTGATGCGCCACTCGACGTAGAGTGAGTTTGTGGCAGGGTCAAAGGTCGGGCTGATCTCTGCCGTCCATTCGGTTGGGAAGTCGCCCGTCCGATCGATGACCAACGGCGTGGCGTCGGCCAACATTGCATCGAGATCAAAGTCATCTTTGGCCAAGCGTACTGCATTGCTGCCGTAGACGCTCTGTGTGCCTGCGGCAACCACACTCGGGGCCGAGGCGTAGACGCTCACGCTTGGGTTGACGCCATCATCGGCGCGTATCCATAGATGCCAGGTTCCCGAAGCCAGCCCGCTCAGATCAACGATCTTGGTCACGAGTTGGCCGCCCAGTTCGTTCATGTCGGAGATCTCGAACTCGGCGACTGGAATGCCCTCAAAGATCGTCGTCATGCCTGAACTGCCGCCGTCTGTCTCCGTAATTGGCAGTTGGGCGCTGATCTCTTCTGTGGTGGCAAAGACAGTCACCTTGGTCGGGCGGACATCAGATGTCAGCTGCCAACTCACACGCGTCGCCGCCAGGTCGCTGGCATCGTAGGAGACGCTGCCCAGAATCGGCGGGTTGCTGGGCCCCCAGATAGAGACCTGATAGGGGATGTTGTCGGTGTCGCCCACGAGCTTCATCTGCCAGTTCTGGCCCATCTCCGCCTGATCGATGCTGTAGGAGGTTTGATAGGCTGTTGTATAGAGCATGTCCGTTCGCTGCACGGCCGCTGCGCTATAGCCGGCTTCCGTGTAATCGGTGGTAAAGAAGGTGTAGACCCCGCCTTCGGCCAAGTCAACCGGAATTGAGGCAGCGGCAAGCTGACCGTCCGACTGCTTGTAGAACTCGACCGTGTAGGCGCCGGCGTTGACGTCGACATAGCCCGTTGCCGTTGCCGACGATGTCCAGGGGAAGACCGAAGAGCCATTGATGCGCATGTCGATAGATGTGCTCGACCCGTTGAAGAAGCGTATCTTGCTCATGCCGAAATTTTCCGGCGGGCCAAGATCATCCTCAATCGTTTTCAGCACTGATGCATTGCCGATGCCGCTGATCAAGGTGTAGTTGTGGCCGGCTTCCATATCAATTGTTGTGGAGAGCAAGACGGTTTCCGTGCCGTGTGTGAGCAATTCGACCGTGTGTTGACCGGCATTCAGCGCAAGAGATTCGATCTGGGCGCTGTTCTGCCAGGTGAGATTTTCATAGAAGTTCAGACCGTCGATGCGCAGATCGATGCCGTTGAGGGCCGGTGCGGTTGCCAGCGGGATAAAATGCAGTCGCGGCAATCCTTCGCCGTTTGCTGCCTGCGATTCCTGGTTTGGAATACTTGCATCTGGGCTGTTGCCATCTTCCAAACTGTTCCTGACCATCTCGAAGGCCACCGATTGGGTGTAGGCGACCGTGTAGCCAAGTGTCGCTTCGTCGCTGTAGTTGGCCGGCGTAATCTCTTTGCCCTCAGGCGAGATCAACGTCAAGTCGATCGGTCCAGTGGCCATCAGGTCAAAGACAACATCACCGTGACGAATCAGGTTGATCTGCGTGATGACGTCACTGGCCCGAATTTCTTCTGCGCTGGCCGTGGCTTTTTCGAGGGGCGCACGAATGATGACGCCCTCACTTTCACCTTGTTCATTTTCCAGGAAAACGAAGTCGCGGAGGGCCGCTTCATGGGCGGCAACATCACTGGCCGAAACAGCCGATGTTTCGCCGGTATCGCCGTTCTCCAATGCTGCCCCCTGGATGGCCTTGGCCGCTGCCACTTGCTGCGCCCGAACGAGTCGGAACCGACTGACGTCGCCGAATTTGAGCCTGCCGCTGGCATCGACAAAGAAGCCGGTGGAAATACCGAGTACCTTGACCACGCCCTTGAATCCAAAGTCTCCTGTCCTGAACTCGCCCACATCGACGCGTACGCTGGCCAAGGGCCCGATGCCGAAGGGCGGTACGTCCACGCAGAAGATGAAGCACTTCTCGCCAAGAGAGCCTTTCACCACCTCAATTGCTGCCCGCCCTGAACCGGTGAAGATGACGCGTCCGCTTCTTGTGCGAATCTGGACCTTTGCGCTTGTTGTATAGAAGAGCCCCGTCACGCGTACGGACGTGCGGAATTTGCGGGTCGTGAGCGTTGCATCAGCGTCCGCAACCTCGAATGAGAGTACGCTGAGCGCCGCGCCTACATCCAGTTTGAATGGCCTGGGGCGCAGACTCATGCCGCCGTCGAGAGCGACGATCGGGCCAAGACCGGGAACGCTCTTGCCTGCCTCAATCGTGACCTCGACGTCAACCTGTTCCTCGCCCGGTTCCACGGTGACCTCACCGTTGATTGAGGTGAGGAAGAGACCCGTCGTACCGATCGCCAAACCCGGATCACAGCTTGCGCCTGCGCGCACGGCGTTGAGGCCGAAGTCTTCGGCTGCTTCGGGGGATGTGGACTGGGCAGCGCTCATCGCATTGGCGGATGCAAAAAACCCTGCATTCTCAATGTGTGGCGAGGTGTGCGCTTGCACCATCGTACTGCCCGAAGTGATTCTCATCACTGTTTGCGCTTTGTCGTTGGCAAAGATTGTCACGCCTGCATTGATCGAGCAGGTGCGTCCCCTGGAGCCGCTTGACTTGCTCTTGCCGATGTTGGGAAGACCGATGGTGCCGTCGGCAACGATCTCGAAGCCGTCTGCCACCGGTTGCAGTTCGCCGGAGAGATCCAACTCGAAGCCGCTCTTCGTACTGATGGTCGGTAGGTCGATGCTGCCTGTGCCAAAGCGCACGCCATCGGCATCGATGACACTTGGTACAGCCAGGCTGGCAGTCAGACCGCCGAATTCTCTCGGCATTCTGAGCTGTGGCCGTGTGATATGTAGGCTGGGTTGCTCGTCAGTGTACTGCACCTCGACGTCACGCGCTTCGAGCGTAATGCCGGCCACGCCGACCGAGAAGTTGGTCATCGATGCATCGCTAAACTGGTTGCGTGAATTGACCCTGCCGCTGAAGGCCAGGCCGTTCACCGTCTGACCGTTGGTGAGGATCGACATCGTGCCCTCAACCTGACAGCTTCTTGATGTCTTCTGACTGACGGTGACATTGTCAATGGTGACACGCACTCGCTCGTTTGATCGGCTTGAGTTTCGCTCGATCAACGTGATCGCGTCGCCCGAACAGAAGCTGAGTCCGTTCTGGACTTCATCCGGCGGCGAAGGCAAATTGTTGAGTCTGATCCTCATAAGGCCATTGGCGCTGCCGCCGGCATCGTCGGTGCTCTTGACTATCACGCGATAGCTGGTTTTCTCCTCAAAATCGAGCACTTCCGCTGTGCGCAGTTCACTGCCGACGACCGTGAACCGGTTACTGTCAGCGCCAAAGATGCCGGCTTGAATCAATTCATAGGTATGACTACTGGAATCAATATCATCTGAGGAGAGTCTGCCAACGAGTGTACCGGCCGGCTGATTCTCATCAATGCGCGTGTTGCTCAGCCGAACGCGGGTAGGCGGGTCATTGCCGTCCAGCACATTCAATATGAATTCCTTGGCAAAGGCCCCTCCGCTACGATTGCTCACTTCCACGCCGATCGTGTAGCTGCTCTTTCGTTCAAAGTCGGCCGCAGGGCCAAGACCCAACTGATTGCCGACGATGACAAAGAAGTCATTGTCCGGATGGCTTTGCCTCGATCCCAGGCTGAAAACATGCGGGCCGCTGCCGTTTGGATCTACGACATTGAAGGTCGCCACCAGTCCCCTTGTCCCTTCCGGGATCGTGGTTGTGCTGATGCCGATATCGGTCGGCCCGTCGGCAACCGGAACAACGCGCACGACGATGAAGCCGATCGACCGGTTGAAGAAGTTGTTGTCGTTGGCCACGACAACGTAGCGAAAAATATCCAGCCCCGTGAAATTGGATCTGGGTACGTAGCGAATTTTGCCGTCCTCGACCTCGGCGCTCGATCCGCTGAGGTTGCCGCTTGCGCCCGTCAACAGCAGCAATGATCGAGAAGGAGGCGTGCTATCGCTCGGCCGTTCATCCATCCGATCATTGGCCAATACATCGATCAGAACAGATGTGTCTTCGTTGGTGGTGACAAAGTCGAAAATCGCGACCGGGAATAGCGTCCCATTGACCTGTTCCGTCTCGGCAGAAGGCGCGGCCTGTGCGCTGCCGGGTGACCACAAGAGCAGGCCAATACATAGAATAATGAAGGGGACAAGAGATGAGTTGGCTAACTTCCTTGCTCTGAGACGATGAGCAACTGAACGGGTAGGGGCAGGCACATGGATCATATGTTATTGTCCTTTTTGTGAGCCGAGTGGGTGAAATAGGAAAGGCGGCCGGCTACGTACGTTCACTCGGCAGATGGATTTTCAGCGACAACCGTTGCGGGCTCATCGCGGGCAATGCTGATCGCCCATGGTCAGTCGCCCGGCAAGAGCGGCAGTGGGCACAGGATAGAATTAGCTGCCGATTCTATCTGCGTTTCCAGTCTATTGGACGAACGTAGCGAGAACGTAGCGAGAGAGGGTGTGATCGAAGGTTCACGATTGTAGCATCCCTGCAACAAAGAAGACCGATACATCATTCCCTATTCAGGAAGATGCACCGGCCTGGTCTGTTGCGCAACGCTGAACTCACCATCTGGCTGAGAATTCTCAGCGTTGGACGATGACCTCTGCTACGGAACCACTGTCAATGTTGACTGTTTCATCTGCGTCGGGAAGCCCTGCTATGGCCAGCCAATGCGCTACCTGCGTCACCGTCGAATCGGTGAATTCGGAATTCATGGTCTGCCGGTGTGCAACCTGTGTCACTGTTGAGTCGGTGACGCTTGGATTCATGGCCTGCCAGTTTGCTACTTGTGTCACTGTCGAGTCGGTGAAGCTTGGGTTCATGGCCTGCCAGTGGACTACCTGTGTCACCGTTGAGTCGATGACGTTTGGATTCATGGCTTGCCAGTGACCAATCTGTACGACGGTGCCATCAACGCTGCTCTCACGCTCAAGATTCTTGGCCAAACCGGCGCTACTGAAGATGCCCACGAGGACCGTCAACATGCCGATAATCAGACTCACCCGATTCATTCTGTTCATGACGTTCTCCTTTTGACTCCGTGTGAAATGGCGTTGTGCAACCGCCGGATACCCAGAGTATAGGAGAGCGCCGTCGCGGGATCGTCGCGGCAGGTGACCGTGGCAAAATGGTATGGCTTGACGAGCACACTTCCCACGTTGAAGCAGGCCGGCTTTCGATTGTGCTACTCGTTTCGACCGACGTCAGGCCGTTCCAAGAAAATGAATCCCTATTTGACGGCCTTGAAGGCGCTGCGGAAACGTCAGTATTTGGGGAACAAATTGGTTGCAGCGGCCTTACAGCAGCGCAACTCTTTTCTTCTTGAAGTAGCCCCAATCCCATTCCGCACCCCAGCCCGGTCCATCGGGCGGCGCAATCATTCCATTCTTGGGAAGCGGCGCATTGAGTAGGCCGATCTCTCGTCCCAACTCATCGCGCGTGCCGCCGGGGAAGTACTCATAGTAGCTGGTGTTCTGCAGCGCACAGACCATGTGGGCATGGACCAGGCCGAAGAGGCCGCCGGGCCCATTCAGTTCAATCTGCGCCCCATGCAATTCGGCTAGATGGGCCAACTTGAGGATGCCGGTGACACCGACCCGGGCGTTAGCGCGCAGCCAATCGGTTGTCCCACTGATCAGCCACTGCGCGCTCAGATCGACATCGTGCATGAGCGTCTCAGGGGCAAGGATCGGGATATCGAGCGCAGTGCAGAGCCGTTGCAAGCCTTGCTGGTCCCGATCTTGCAGCGGTTCCTCCAGCCAGAGAAAGCGCAATTCCTCCAGCGCTCGCCCTACACGCAGCGCCTCGTCATAGTTGTAGTGGCTGAGTACTGCATCGTGAAGCAGTGTGATCTCCGGCCCGACGGCCTCACGGATGGCGGCGAACCATTCTATGTTTTCGTCGGCCCCGTTGGTCAGGTGATCCTTGACCGCCGGGAAGCCCATCTTGACGGCCTTGAGCGAGTCTTCAACGACCGCCTCTACGGTCTTCCCACCAGTGTTGTAATAGGCAGGACAGCGCTCTCGTGCCCGTCCTAGCAATGCATAGACCGGCAGCCCCGCGGCTTTGCCTGCGATGTCCCACAAACAGTTGTCGAAAGACCCGAACCAGCCCGGACGCGTGAACAGCGAGCGCGTTGCCGCATGCAGCTTGGCGTAGAGCAGCTCCCGGTCAAAAGGATTGGCGCCGATGGTCAGAATGCGTAGTTGCTCCAGTTCATCCACGCGCATGGTAGTGTAGCGAGCGTCCCCGACGGTACAGACGCCTTCAATGCCTTCGTCAGTGCCAACATGGAGAACGTGAACCTCCTCGCCCGTAGCATCGGCAGCGCCCTGCATTAGCGTGCGGGATGCAATCCAGCGCTGCTTGGCCAGGGTGTTCTGCTCGATCAAATCGAAACGGGGAGTATTGCCCGCGACTTCAAAGATCGATAGTTCGATTTTAGTGATCTTCATGAATCAGCATTACTCCATTGCCTGAATGCAGATCATTGTGCTTACTTACAACCCTGCGTAGCTATACAGACTATGCAAAGAATGGAACGCGGATTAAGTGGATTGGCCTAATTCCCGCGGATCTACTCAAGAGAAATCCGCGAGAATCAGCCTGATCCGCCCGATCCGCGTTCCATCGGAAGTAGGGCTGTGTAATTACAACCCGGCCAAGAACGCAAAGA
>CAVXYK010000021.1:0-209331 GCA_963765875.1 uncultured Chloroflexia bacterium | reverse complement strand
CAAATACGCCATCAGCCCAATCGTGCTATTGTACGTCGCATGCGCGATCATCGCCGTGGTCGTGTTGTGGCGGATGCGCAGCCAGGCCAGGACAAGGCCCAGGACAAAGACCAGCAGTGTGGAGACGGAAAGACCGTAGTTGGAGTGCACAACGGCGAAAAGCAACGCCGTCAGCACCACGCCAAAGCGTGGCTGCATGGCCCCCCGAAAGAGCGGCTCTTCGCCGATGGCCGCAGCCAACCCCAACGTGAAAATGCCCAGCGGCGACTGAAAGAGCGAACCCAGCAACTGGTCGGTCAGCACCTCGACATCGGGGGTTGCGCCGAAGCCGAGAAAGATGGCGGCCTGCTGGAGAATGACGCTGATCGGCAGCATGAGAAATGCCGCAGACATGCCGATGAGCACCTGCCTGCCGCTCACGGCGACGATACCGAGCCGTTGCATTGTCTCGCCCAGCGAGCGTCGGCTGAGCCAACCCACGCCGATCATGGCCATCAGAAGCATGAGGATCTGCTGGCCCCACAACATGCCCATTGTGATGCTGCCGCCCAGATCGTCTTGCTCGGCCAGCAGCCCCGCGAGCGTGTCCAGACCGATGGCCAACGTGATCAGCATGTTGATCACAATCAGCATGGTCAGTGAAAGCGCCACGGCATGCACGGGGCTTGACGGATCGATAGGCAGGAAGCGTGCACAGAGGCGACGCACCGGCGGGGTCAGAAGCAGGATGCCCATAATCGCCGGCGCCCAGATGCCGAAGCCCAGCAGCGGCAGCCGAAGCAAGTTGTTCGAGCACTGCCGGATCGATCAGCCCATCGCCTATGACGTCCAAGAGATCCGGCTGACGGGAAACGGCAAAGGTGAACGCCTGGAAGAGCAGCCCAACCAACATCATGCCGACGTAGATTGAGACCACAGCAAGGTAGGCGAAAAGAGCAAAGCCCTGCGACGCATCGCTCTTCTGTCGCTGCCGCTCCGACATATTGGCCAACCACAGAACCACAAAGAGCGGCGCAAAGGTTAAGATCAGTCCAGCAAAATCCGGCATCAAGGGCTCCTAAAAAGATATGGTATACTATTTCTCTGCCGCCAGGAAACAGTATCAAGTCGCGCCGACAATCAACTTTGGCAGTCCTGGCTCAGGCCAATACCTTCAGTTTACTGCCTAACGATTGTGACAGCAAGCGGTCCGCCAATTACCGGGTCTATCCCGATCGGGACAATTGTCAGCAGGCCGGAACCAGGCCGGATCATGACCTGTTCCGACAGGATGCCTCGGAAACGTTTCCGATTTCATCCCGGAATCTGGATGGCAGAGGGCAAAACGGCAAGAGAACCGGCTGCCTGAATTGTACCGCCGCCGGACAATATGACATGACAGAGGGAACCCGATGACATCAACAGCGCCCCACAAGTGAGGCCGGAAGCAAGACAGGAAAATTGGACGCTTGGACGGTCAGTGAACAGTCGAGTACTGAACCGCTGCGACGTCTATCCGGATCCGATCGAAGGCTCCGCAGCGCCTGTTGGTTCCCCGCCAATCGAACAAGATGAGCGATCTTCAGCTCGTATCCCGTCTGCCGAACTGATCTGCACCTGCGTCCCGAGCCGTGCGTCGCCCCCCTGAAGTCATCGTCCCCCAGGAACATGTTTTCGTTCCTGATGTCGACCTGTCGACGCTTCCACTGGATGAACTGAGCACCTCAGACCTGGTCTACAACCGTGAACTCAGTTGGCTCGATTTCAACTGGCGCGTGCTTCACCAGGCTACGGATAAACGTTCTCCATTGATTGAACGCCTCAAGTTTCTGGCCATCACATCGAGCAATCTTGACGAGTTCTTCCGCAAACGTGTCGGCGGACTCAAACGTCAGAAGGCGGCCGGCATTGCCAATCTTCACTATTCCGGCTTGACGCCCGAGCACCAGCTCGATCTGATCGCCAAGGCCGTGCGGCCCATGATCGACATGCAGAGCGCCTGCCTGCTGGATGACATTTTGCCGGCCCTGGCCGAACACGGGATGCGCATTCTGGATTACTCGGAACTGGGCGACCTGCAACGCGCCAAACTTGAAGAGTACTACCTGCGCAAGGTCTACCCGATCCTGATCCCGCTGGCCGTTGACGCCGGGCACCCATTCCCGTTCATCAGCAATCTGAGCCTGAGTCTGGCCGTCGTGCTGCGTGATCCAGCCACGGAGGAGACTTTCTTCGCCCGCGTCAAAGTGCCTTCCAGCCGGCCGCGCTGGGTTCCCCTGGACGACCCGCTGCATTTTGTTCCGTTGGAACAGGTGATCATCCACAACCTGGATTCGCTATTTGAAGGCATGGAAGTCGTGGCGGCCTACCCATTTCGGGTGACGCGCAATGCTTCGATGACGCGCAACGAAGAAGAGGCCGACGATCTGGTTGTCATGATCGCGGAAGAGCTGCGCGAACAGCGCTTCGCCCCTGGTGTGCGACTCGAAGTGGATGCGGCCATGCCCCCCAGCATGATGCAATTCCTGCAACGAGAGCTCCACCTGGAGCAGAATGACGTCTACCCCATTCGTGGGCCAATCTGCCTGGTCGACCTCTTCTCATTGACCGATGTCAACCTGCCTGAGCTCAAGTTCAGACCGTGGTCCCCCATGGTGCCGCCACGCCTCTCTGGCCTAGACACGCGCGAACGCCCCGGCGAGATCTTCTCGATCATTCGGCAGGGCGATCTGGTCTTCCATCATCCGTACTTCAGCTTCGGCGCCAGCACGCAACAGTTCATCGAAGCAGCCTCGCGCGACCCGCAGGTGCTGGCCATCAAACAGACCCTTTATCGCACCAGCGCCGACTCGCCGATCATCGCAGCGCTGATTTACGCTGCCGAACAAGGCAAACAGGTTGCCGTTCTGGTCGAAGTCAAGGCCCGCTTTGATGAAGCCCAGAACATCGAATGGGCGCGCAAGCTGGAAGATGCCGGCTGTCATGTCGCCTATGGCTTGGTCGGCCTGAAGACGCACACAAAAACGTCGCTGGTCATCCGCGAGGAAGAAGACGGCCTGGCCGCCTATTACCACATCGGAACAGGCAACTACAACCCCAAGACGGCATCGCTCTACACCGATCTGGGCATTCTGGGCTGCCAGCCGGACATCGCCGCCGACCTGATGGATATGTTCAACTACCTGACAGGCTACAGCCGCCAAACCGAGTACCGCAAACTGTTGGTTGCGCCTGTCAACATGCGCCAACGCTTCCTCGACCTGATTGGACGTCGAGATCGAGAACGCGTTGGCCGGACACCCGGCCAGCGTGATCGCCAAGATGAATGGTCTTGAAGATCCGCTCTTAGTGCGCAAGCTATACGAGGCAGGACGGGCCGGTGTCCAGGTCAATCTACTGGTGCGCGGCGTCTGCCGCATCCGCCCGGGAATACCCGGCATTAGCGACAACATACAGGTCATCAGCGTCATCGGCCGCTTTCTGGAACACTCGCGCATCTTCTACTTCGAAAACGGCGGACAGCCGCTCTATTTCATCGGCAGCGCCGATTGGATGAGCCGCAACCTCAGCGATCGCGTCGAGGCAATCGTGCCCATCAGCGATCCACGCATCAAGGAACAGCTCGATGTGATTCTGGCAGCCTCCTTGAACGACCGCCGGCTCGCCTGGGAGATGCTGCCGGACGGTCGCTACCGCCAGCGGCTCCCAGAGACGAATGACAGTACAAATATTGAGGTGCAGATAGTGCAGAAGCGACCATGGGCACCCACGAGGTACTCATGCGACATACACGGGCGTCGGCATCCCAGTTCCTCGGCTGAATCTCGAACTGGATAGGTCAGAGCGAACATCGAAAAAAATAAGAAGCGGCCCCTGAATCGGTCTGATTCAGGGGCCGCTTCTTATTGTAGAATTTAGCACGTGGATCGGAGGGAATGCGTCGCCCTAGCCGAGCATGTCCTCGACGGCGGCACGTTCTTCGAGCAGTTCCTCGCCGGTGCGCTTGACCATCGCCTGATCGAAGTCACTCAGCTCAAGGCCCTCAACAATCGAGTACTCGCCATTCTTGATGGTGACCGGATAGCTGAAGATGACGCCTTCCGGCGTGCCGTAGGCGCCGGTGCTGGGAACGCCCATGCTGGCCCATTCGCCCTCTGCGGTGCCATGATACCAGCTCTGGACATGGTTGATGGCGGCATTGGCAGCGCTGGCGGCGCTGCTCTGGCCACGGGCCTCGATGATGGCAGCGCCGCGCTTCTGGACGGTGGGAATGAACGTGTCCCGAACCCAGACGTCATCATCAATGACGGCCGCGGCGGACTTGCCGTTGATCTCGGCATGGTATGCGTCAGGATACTGGGTTGCGCTGTGGTTGCCCCAAATGGCGACCTTGCTCACATCGGTCACAGGCACGCCGGCCTTGTTCGCCAACTGGAAGGCGGCCCGATTCTGGTCCAATCGGGTCATGGCAGTGAAGCGTTCATTCGGGATGTCCGGCGCATTGTTCATGGCGATCAATGCGTTGGTATTGGCCGGATTGCCGACCACCAGCACACGGATATCTGAGGCGGCGTTGTTGTTCAGCGCCTGGCCGGTCGGCTTGAAGATCTGGCCGTTGGCGCTGAGCAGATCTCCCCGCTCCATGCCCTTGCCGCGCGGGCGTGCGCCCACCAACAGCGCCCAATTGGCGCTGTCAAAGGCCACGTTGGCATCATCGGTCAATACGAGATCCTGCACGAGCGGGAAGGCGCAGTCAACGATTTCCATGGCCACGCCTTCAAGCGCACTCATGGCCGGCGTGATTTCCAGCAACTGTAGGGAGACAGGCTGGTCAGGGCCAAAGAGATCACCGTTGGCGATCCGGAAGAGCAAAGCGTAGCCGATATTGCCGGCGGCTCCTGTAACTGCAACTCGGATTGGTGTTTTCATGAAACATTCTCCTGATTCATTTTAATTGAGGGTGATTCCTCAGCGTTCCGTGAGTCCACTGCAAAAGGCCTTTTTCACCACAGATTCAGATAAAAATAGAACCCAATTGTGAGAAAATACTAATTTGGGAACGATTGGACGACCCATTCGGTTATCAAGTTGCACGTCATTTGATGTACAATTTGAGCTTGAAATTCGCCCCGTAGCATAACGCGTTTCAGCGATTTGGGCAATGTCAAGGTTCCCGCAGAACAGACGAGTTGTGCAACCATTTGACAGAAGGCGATGGAACTAGGAGTTGGCCGAGATGCTCGTATGTTACCATGAGACCAGGTGCCTGGAGAGGTTGGGCAGATCTTGACTCGCATGAGCTAGGATGCGACAGTCAGTGCCCGACATTTGAGTCGAACATTAGGTTCCAACAACAGCGTCCAAACAATCAGTACGTACTATGCACATTGTCAGGACAGCAGAGTCAAGACAGCATAGCCATGACAGTAAGGAGTATTTGAATCAATGAAGCAACATAGTGTACGAAGGTCAGTCTGCTGTTCTGACCACGATCATGATGCTGATTGCGGGTCTGCCGGCACAGGTAGGAACACCGCATACCGCAGCAGCACAGAGCCCGGATGACAGTTTCGCGGAGGATACCTCCACGACCGACATTCCGGAAGTCGATATTGCAGTCGGCCCCGTTCTACGTGACCATGCCGGCCCCATCATTGCAAGCGATCATTCGGAGATCGATCAAAGCGCAGTCGTTGCCGACGACGTCATCTTGGAAGAGGAAATCGTCTACGTCGGCAGAGATGAACGCATCTACGTGCTGGACACCCATCAGGTCGACGACAATCCACTGGTGAAGTGGGTGAGCCCGGACGGCGACTGGCGCAGCGTTGACGTTGGAGACTTCAACAACGACGGCGACATGGAGATCGTTGCCGTCGGCGGCGGCAAAAACGACGGAAAACTGGCAGTCTGGGATCCGGTCGACAAGACTGGATCGCCCGGCTTGCCTACCGTGAACGGCATTCCGTGGCAACTCCTGCATCAGCGACTGATTCCCGGCCGGCCGGACATTGTCAAGGCGGGCAACTTCGATCCCAATATCCCCGGTGACGAAATTCTCTATGGTTTCAAGATGCTAGATGAGATCAAGCCGGACGATGATGACGAATTTAGAACCACCATCATCAAGTCAGGCACGCCCAACCCGGACGGTACCAACTGGGTCGATCATATCAAGGCCAAAGACGACGGCAATGAATGGACCTACGTTGAATCGGGGATCTCGGCGATGGCGGGGCGGATGAAATTGCGCTGCTCGATGAAGACGGCGGCGAGGTCAACGTCTTCCGCCTGGCCGACGGTTTCCAGCGAATTCTGGGCGAATCCTCAAGTTCCAACCCCTATCGATCTGTCGTCATCGGCGATTTCTTCACCGGCGGATACGATGAAGTCATCATTACGCGCAATGAAAAATTCCCCAGCCCCTCGCTCTTCTACTATCAATACTATCCCGGCGAAGCAGATGAACTGAAGCACGCCGATAATCAGGTTGAAATCATCTCTCCCTACCCACGATTTGTCTTCGTGGCCGATGTCAATAACAGTGGTGATGACGAGGTATTCATGTTGCGAAGAGACGAGGGTCCCCGCCTGTTTGCACGAAACCATGGCCCCGATCCAATGCCAACCCTGGAAGCAGATCTGGATGAGGACAACGGGTACCGTGCGGGTGCGGGCGGTGATCTTGACGGTGACGGTACTGATGAAGTCGTGATCATTCGTGACGACCGTCTGCGTATCTACAAGAATGAAGAGGTCCGCTGGACCGTTGAGGAATTCGTCGTCAGCGCGGAGACCAAGGTCCTGCGTACCGGCGATCTCGACGGCGGCGGCGCGGCCGTTGCCGGGGCCGAGTTTGTCTTCAGTGAAGAGACGATTACACAGTCACTGGAGCCGGACACCGCAGTGCAGAACCGCGTCTTTACGCTCTCGAATGGCGGCTCCGAGGATATCATCAGCTTCACCTACCAGATTCCCAATGCGCCGTCATGGGTCACGATTACCCACGATTCACTTCAGGCCTCTGCCGCCGATCCGGCGCGCATCTTTGTCTCGTTTGACGCCACAGGTCTGACCTTTGGAACATACTCGGCCAGCGTTGTCTTCAGCGCCATCTCGCCGGCCACGACGAATAGTCCGTTCAGTGTCCCAATCGAGCTTACGGTCCGAGCAGCGCAGATCACGCCAAACCCGGCCACTGGTTACTTCGACTTCTATCCATGTGCTGACCCGCTCGAACCGTCGACGCTCAACATCTCAATCGGCGGCACTGTCGGTCTCACGTATAACGCAGCCATCGTGGATCGACCGCTCATTGCAGATGCACAGGCAGCCGTGGGTGGAGAGTTCACTGCAGCCAGCATCGGCGCTGACGGTCTGGTAACGTTCGAAGGAGCCACAGGCGATCGTGCGACCATCGATCTACCGGCCCCCGAGATTTCGGCAAGCGCCGTTGCTTCAACCACCTGGCCGAGTGGCGCCGCCTGGGCCACAGCCTCGTCGCGCACCAGCCAGATTCCGGACACGCTCACGGTCACGGTGGACCCGAACCAACGGGGAGCCGATAGTCAGCAAGCCGTCCTGGTACTCGTCGGCGATGAACGGGCTGGCGACAGCCCGACCAATGTCAAGTTGATTCCCTTGAATTTGACTTGCTCCAATGGGCGCGCCTATCTTCCGAACATTGTGAAATAGACTTGCGCAATGGCGCGCTAGACCTGGCAGCGGTCCAATCGATCCAACACAAGTTCCATAGATTGTTCCTGGCCAGGCTCATTGACAACACGTAAATGCTCTTTCGAAAGAGGCAAGCATCGGTCTTATCGCCGATGCTTGCCTCTTCCCGTTTCAGCATAGTGGCTTCACTGCAAAAACAACTATTCACGGACGGACGCAGATTAGCGCAGATGAAAAGAGCTTTTCCTCTGTGTACCTCTGTGTCCCCTCCGTGCCTCTGTGGTGAGTGGGACCTTTTTGCAGCATAGGGCGTCTCGGATAAGTTCGCAGAGACAGCGTTCGCGGTCCGTTCACCTTCGGAAAAGACAGGCATCCTCTCCAGTTTTGGTCATCTGTTTGACTATCATCGTACCAGCGTGTAAGATGGCTGATAGTTGATGGCCGGGTACTCTTGGACGCTACGGCTGTCCGAAATCAAGTTGAACCGTTACAGACCAATCTACCCTGGTCAGCCGTCATAGGAACACATTCATGATCTCCAACTTGGGACGTAAACTCTTTGCCGAGCCGTTGAACCGTTTGGTTCCACTGTTGCAGGCCACGGGGGTATCCCCAAACGGGTTGACCCTAATTGGATTTCTGCTGACAGTGACAGCCGCACTTCTGCTTGCGATTGGGTGGTTCATCACAGGCGGCTTTGTACTCATCATCGCAGCCGTCTTTGATATGCTCGACGGAAGCTTGGCGAGAGCCACTGGACAGTCTACCAAATTCGGCGCATTCTTCGACAGCTCGATCGATCGCTATTCTGAGAGTGTGATTCTGGTCGCTCTCATTTATTATTACAGCAATATCGGCAACGGCCCGTTGGAGCCGGTCCTGCTGGCCGTTACCCTCGTTGGCTCGATCATGGTGAGCTACACCCGGGCGCGTGCAGAGGCATTGGACGTAGAATGCAAGGTAGGCATTCTGCAGAGGCCTGAACGTGTCATCCTGCTAATCATCGGCTTGCTGACGGGCTGGATGGTCCCTGTTCTCTGGTTGCTTGCCATTCTTACCAATGTAACGGTTCTTCAACGGATCTACGATGTTTACAAAAAAACGATTGGGCAGCCACTAACGCCACCTGACCCGCTCATTCAACCGGCCGACCAGCCAGTGCCTTCAGAACCGGGTTCGTTGGGCAGCTGACAGGCACGACCAAGACCCGACTCCATATTTGCTGATATTCACTGATGAGAATGGACGATGGACCAACCAAATTACCCCGCCGATCTGCGATCCTACGTGTTGCCTGCCTCAAATCGAGACGCAATACGCCAGGATGCGACAGTGACGCCAGACCCATTTCTCCTCAAACAGAGCCAATTTCCCACCCGATATAAATCTGCCGTAATTTTTCGCGTCTTCCGACGTCAACATGAGTGACAGGCTTTTGCAAAGCAACGCTGCGACAACGAATGAACGCCTATCAGAAGAAGAGCTGCTGGCAAGCGCCCTAGATTTTGGCGACGTTGCCCTCGGCGAATTGTATGATCGCTATGAGGGCAAGATCTACGCCTACATCTATCGGCGTACGGGCGAGCCGGATCTCGCTAGGGACCTGACCGCGCAGGTATTTATCAAAATGCTTGAAGCGATTCGGAAAGAGAAAGCCTGGACAAGTTCGTTTTCCGGGTGGCTCTACCGGATCGCACACAATGTAGTGATCGACTACTATCGTCGTCGCAAACGTCATAATCAGGTATCGATCGAAGATACGCCAACACTGACTGCAACCCAGCACAATCCGGTGCAGACTGCCGAACAGAATATGGATGCTGAAAAACTGCGTGCGGCCATCCAGCGCTTGACAGATGAACAAGCGCAAGTCGTCAGTCTACGCTTTTTGGAAGGGTATAGCATTGCCGAAGTGGCCGTAGTGATGGACAAGACTGAGGGATCCATCAAGGCGCTTCAGTACAGAGCGGTCTCCTCCCTGCGGCAACTGCTGCAATATGAGATGCAGTAGTGCCGGCGAGAGGGCAATCCTATTATGACGATGGATAACGATCCAAACCTTATGAACGGCAACCAAGACGAACTGTTTGCGGATGCAATCGAACGGGTAGAAGCGGGAGAATCGATCAGTGACGTACTGATCTCGATTCCTGAATCGCTGCGACAAGAGATGAGCGAAATGCTCGACGTCTTTTCCGTCACGCAGCAGATTCGCAATGCCCCGATTCCACCGCTTTCACCGACAGCGAGCGCCCAGGGCAGGCAGGATTTCCTGGCCGCGGCCGCCGTCATGCGCACAGAGTCAGCCAACGAGACAACCAAACAAGAGGGGCCAATCATTGGCCTGCTGGCGGCGCTCTGGATCGGCCTGCAAAGCCTTTTCGATCGACCGGGCATGCGCTTGGCGCCAATCGGTCTGGCCTTGGGCATTGCCTTGGTTTCGTCTGCCGCGATCATCGACACACTGAGAAGCGGTCTCCCCGGCGATCTGCTCTATCCGATCAATGAGTGGGTGGCATATCAGCAGTACGAAATGGCCCGCGAGGAGCAGAAGGACGAGATCCTCGATAGACAGGCCAGGGAGATTGCTCGCGAGATCATGCTTGTCGCCGATCGGGAGGCCGACAACAACTCCGCCGTGATCGAAGCGTCTGCAGTGCTGCGGCTGAACGAAATTGGCATGAGACGGTATAAAGTTGGAGAGATCTCGGTTGCACCGCAATATCAAAAAAATGCCAACGTCGAGATATATTCGCCCATGGAGATCGAAGGCAATCTCGAAGAGGGCTCAGTCGTTCTACTGGTCTATCGCATCCTTCCCGGACAGACCGGCGGGGAAGGGCCGGCGCTTGTCCAGGGTGTATCCATGAAGGTGCTCGATGCGCCGGCGTTGGAGCCTGAGCCGGAAGCCGCACCTGACTCGGACGCTCAGGAATTGACCGATCAGGAATTAAACGATGATGTTGAGGATGACACTTCGTCAGATGGGTTAGCCTCAGAGGAACAGACGGCAGAGGACGAGAAAAACCCCAACGTTGCTGAGGTGGCGGATCATACGCCTGAACCCTCTGCGTCCACCGCACGACCAGGACAATCGACACCGCCCGGCCGTGGCCCAATTGCCGGACCAAGTTGCGGTAACAGTATTCCGGCCGGTTGGAAGCTTCGAACCGTCGTGCGGGGCGATACTTTGAGCGGCATTGCGAAGGATGGAACCGTCGTCGGTGAACTCAAGAGAGCCAACTGTCTTGACGACGACAAGATTATCGCCGGCGAAACCATTTGGGCCCCTCCGCCTGCTAAACCACAGCCTAATCAAGGCAGCGGATCGTCCAATGCTGGAGGTTCCAACACCGGTCCAGGCGCCGGCTCCAATGGCGTTCAGAAAGATGAACCACAGGACCGCCGCCAGGCGGACGGACAGAAGAAGGAAGATGAGTCCAAACCGGATGAAGAGACGAACACACCCTCTGGATTAAGCGGCACAGAAGCAACCGATGCGCAAGCAGCCGGTACAGAGGAAAATGCCGACAGCACAGCCGGTGGCGAAGCCCAGCAGGAGCAGCCGGATGATACATCTCTGCCCACCACACAAACTCTCGGCGCGGAGACTCTCGGCGCGGAGAGCAATCAGGATCAAGAAGACCCGGAGCAAATCGCACCGGAATCTGCCGCCGGAGATGACGCAGGTGAGCCTTCACAGGAAGGCAGCGAGGACACTGGTGAAGGGGAAGCAGGTGAAGGGGAAGCAACCGAAGAGGATGGCGGCTCCGCAGAGCCCGCGCCAACCGATACAGGCTCGGTAGAAGAGCCGGCCACTGAGGAAGAGCAGAGTGGTTCCAGCGCGGAGGACTCCACATCAGAGTCGCCTGAAGATTCCGACACGAGCGAGACGGTGGATGGGAGCAGCGACGAAACGAATGGTGGGGAAGCAGTAGATGACGTAGGGACGTCCGAAGAGTCTACGCCAGCCGATACAGCGACTGAAGAAGACACAGCCGAAGAAGGCACAGCTGGAGAAGGCACAGCCGCAGAAGGCGCGGTCTCAAGAAGAAACCGCCGAAGAAGGCACAGCTGAAGAAGAGACAGTGAGCGAAGAGGGGCAAGAATCAACCGCGTCCGACAATGGTGGAAGCCGCTACTCGCGCTATGTTGCCCAGCAGGCTGCAAGAAAAGCAACCGAAGCCGCTAGCACGAAGGTAGAGCCTTCTACAGGCGCAAGCGAGGAAACCGGAGTGTCAGAAGAGGGATCAACAGAAGAGGCAACAGCGGGAGAGACTTCGCAACCCACGGTAGAGGGGGCCGCGTCCGGCGATGGAGCGTCGAGTCCAAACGAAGCGTCGGGGACAGAAATCGACAGTCCTTCGGACCAAGACGACGCAAGCGAGCAAGCAGCGCAGTCGAGCAAACCCGCAGCGTCAACCAGCGAGTCGACCGATGGCTCGACCTCTGCAGAGCCTGAAGGTTCATCTGCCAGTAGCAACCCGGATGGAGCGAAACCCGCCGACGCCCAACCGGCAGAAGGTGAGGAGACGGACAGCAATTCCGCCGGCAGCCAGGACGAGCCCAATTCTTCAGACGAACCGAACACGCCGAAACCGTCTACAGCCGAAGGAACAGATGGCGAATCCGGCAGTCCAGAATCAGATTCCGGTTCTACAACGTCTGCTGGGCAGACATCGCAATCCACAGAAGCGGCCAACGACGAATCAGGACGCCTTCGTCATCCGGCCAGGCTGCTTCAGATTCATCTGATTCAGACTCGTCCGCGCCGTCTCAACCAGATCTTCCATTCTCATCATCGGAAGGTGGCGCCACGTCACCGTCCGGCACAGATGGTAGCGAACCGGCCCAACCGTCGACACCATCGACCAATCAGTCCGGCCCGTCCGGTTCTGAGCGGTCAGACCGCGCTGAATCTCCGGCTTCGCCCTCTTCCGGTTCATCGTCGTCTGAACAGACCAGAACGGAGCAGTCAGAGGCCGGACAAGCGGAAGCCGAGCAGTCGAGCACATCGGAGCAGCGTCCGACTCAGTCTTCGACATCCTCCGAACCGGCCGAGTCTTCAGGCTCGTCCCGACAAGAGACGTCGGATTCCGGTTCGACAGAATCAGCTGAACCTCGGCCGGCACAGCCGTCGACAGCGTCACCGTCCGGTTCATCCGGCCCAGAATCATCTGACGATGGCAGCGCCTCGTCGACCGGATCCAGCGAGCGCCGATCTGCTGAGCCGTCAGAGTCGCGTCAATCCGGCTCATCGGATTCAGATTCTACGACGTCTGCAGATGCGGAATCTACTGAGCGTCGCCAAGCGCAACCATCAACAGCATCGCCATCCGCTTCATCCGGCGCCTCGAACTCAGAATCAGCTGACGATGGCAGCGCCTCGTCGACCGGGTCCAGCGAGCGCCGATCTGCTGAGCCGTCAGAGTCCGCGTCAATCCGGCTCATCGGAGCCGAATTCTACAACTTCTGGAGAATCGGAATCTACTGAGCGTCGCCAAGCGCAACCATCAACAGCATCGCCATCCGGTTCGTCCAGCACATCTAACTCAGGATCAGCCGGCAATGACGGAGCTTCGTCGGCCCAACCCAGCGAGCGGCGATCAGCCGAGCCGTCAGAGTCACGTCAATCCGACTCATCGGATTCTGGTCCGACAAGTTCAGGATCGTCGGATTCGCCGGAGCGTCGCCAAGCACAACCGTCAACAGCATCGCCATCCGGTTCATCCAGCACATCCGGGTCTGGGTCATCGAGCAGTTCCGGGTCCTCTCAACCAGTTCGCGGGTCTGCCAATGACGAGGGAACATCGTCGTCAACCAGCGCAGAACGACGCCAAACGACATCGTCGTCTTCATCGTCTTCATCTGACGACGCCAGTCCACCGCGGGCTGGAAGACGGAGCACGAGCGGGTCTTCTTCATCAGAATCTTCGTCTGAGTCTTCCGACAGTGGCGGCAGCAATCCGCCACGTGCCGAGCGACGTAGCACGACCGGCTCGAATTCTTCATCATCCTCAGAGACGGGCCCGCGCCGACGTGCCGGCTCAGGCACATCAGGGAGTGACGCCTTGGGCACACCCGGCATTGTGGTGACGCCGATCGGCACACCGCCGGCGACTGGCACAGAACGAAGACAGACGACATCGTCTCCCGGAACCGGGAGCGAATCCGGATCTTCATCAACATCCGGTTCAGGCACGGGATCCTCGGCCCAAGGATCCGATTCGTCCGGCAGTGACGATTCATCAGGCACTACCGATGCCGGCGCAAGCGATACAAGTTCGCCGTAGCGACTGTCCCGATCGAGTTCGGGACGGTGCAAATCGATTTTTCCGCAGGATAGAGAGTGGTCGTTGGTGGACAACAACAGGCCACATTGAGAAGTGATGGTTGGCAGCCTGTTTATTTGACCAGCAGCGCCACAACGAGTATACTTTCACGTATCACGTAGATATTGTTCCTGGACGAGCCGGCGTTCACGCCCCCTCTCCGGGTGCAAATTTTTTATTGGCTTCCATTTCACAAGAAGACCGGGTTAAGCCGTGTTTGAGAGTCTTTCAGATAAACTACAGAACGTATTTGACCAGCTAGCCCGTCAGGGCAAGTTGAGCGAGTCTGATGTCAATGCCGCCATGCGCGAGGTTCGCCTTGCGCTCCTGGAGGCTGACGTCAATTTCAAGGTCGTCAAGAATTTTGTTGCGCGTGTGAAGGAACGTGCAATTGGTTCTGAGGTGATGAATAGTCTGACGCCTGCCCAGCAGGTGGTCAAGATCGTCAACGAGGAACTGATTGAACTGCTTGGCACAGCCGAGCCGCTCAACTTGTCCGGACCGCCGCCTGTCGTGATCATGTTGGTTGGCCTGCAGGGCGCCGGCAAGACGACCATGGCCGCCAAGCTGGCACTGCGACTGCGCCAACAGGGCCAGCGTCCGCTCATGGTCGCCGGCGACATCTATCGCCCGGCTGCCATCAAGCAGCTTGAAGTGCTGGGCGGCCAGATCGATGTGCCCGTCCACAGCGAAGGCACAGATGTCGCTCCGTCGACGATTGCCAAGAACGCGCTGCGTTTCGCCCGCGAGAAGGCCTATACGGTCGTTATCATCGATACGGCCGGTCGCTTGCAGATTGACGACCAGATGATGCAGGAGTTGGAGCAGGTGCGCATGGTCGCACGCCCATCTGAAATCCTTCTTATCGTCGATGCCATGACCGGCCAGGAAGCCGTCAACGTGGCCCTTGGGTTCAACGAACGTGTGCCTATCACCGGCCTGATCATGACCAAGATCGATGGTGACGCCCGTGGCGGCGCAGCGTTGAGCGTTCGTCAGGTCACCGGCGTGCCGATCAAATTCCTGGGTACCGGAGAAAAGCTGCCCGACATTGAACCATTCCAGCCGGATCGTCTGGCTGGACGCATTCTGGGCATGGGCGATATGCTCACCCTGATCGAGAAGGCTCAATCTTCGATTAGCGAAGAAGATGCAGCCGACATGGAACGCAAGCTCCAGGAGGGTCAGTTCGACTTCGAAGATTTCCTGGATCAACTGCGTCAGATCAAGAAATTGGGTTCATTGACCGACATCATGGGGATGATTCCCGGTATGGGAAAAATGATGAAGGATGTCGATCCCAACGAAGCGCAGGATAGCCTCAAGATGACCGAGGCCATCATCTACAGCATGACGGGGCAGGAGCGGCGCAATCCAGATCTGCTCAATGCGAGCAGACGGCGGCGCATCGCCTTAGGCAGCGGCACCAAAGTGCAGGACGTAAATTCCCTGATCAAACAGTTCAGGGAAATGCAGAAGATGATGAAGCAGATGGGTGTAATGGGCGGCGGCAAGAAGGGCCGACGAGGTCGCAGAGGCGCCAACGCTCTTTCAGATATGATGGGTCGGCTTGGTATGGGATAAGTTGATCGATCCGATAGTATCTTGTTTGATATTTTCCGACTGACAATTTCCGACTAATAGCAAGGAGAAGATTGCAACATGGTTCGTATTCGATTGCGCCGTATGGGCGCCAAGAAAAAACCATTCTACCGCATCGTGGTCGCGGACAAACGATCACCGCGCGATGGCCGTTTTATCGAGACCATCGGCACCTATGATCCGATGACCGAGCCGGCAACGGTCGAGCTTCAATTGGATCGCGCTGCTCACTGGCTTGAGTGTAGGCGCCCAGCCAACCGATGCGCTGGTCCTGATCCTCAAGTCCAAGAATCTATTGGATGACGACGGTAAGCCGATCCCCTTCACAGAAGAAGCGGTTGAGGTTGAAGAAGCAGTTGCGGAAGCGGTTGAGGTAGCGGAAGCAGTTGCCGTGGAAGAAGTTGTAGAAGAAGTTGTAGAAGAGGTTGTAGAAGCCGTAGTAGAAGAGATCGCAGACGAGGTCGCAGACGAGGCGGCCGCCTAAGATAGGCAGGCAAAGCGTATGGAAGACCTTGTAGAATTCATTGCCAAATCGCTGGTCGAAGAACCGAACCAGGTCAAAGTCTACACGAAAGAGACGCGCCGGTCTACGATTCTGAAGCTGAGTGTGGCATCCGGTGACACTGGACGAGTCATCGGCAAGAATGGTCGCGTTGCCAACGCAATGCGTACACTGTTGCGGACAGCGTCACGCGAGAGTGACCGGGCCATTATCCTGGAAATCGACTGAGCATCTGTCCGGACAGTCAACTCTGCCCGGGCGGAAAGCTCAAGGCAAACGACCGGTAGTGACCATGGTATCTTCGCGTACTACAACGGCAGTCGGAGCTGTATTGCAGCGGAAGCTTAGTCTTCCGCTGTTTTGCATGACTCTACCTTTTTCAATGGGCCTTTTTGCAACGCGCCTTTTTGAAATGCGTTTGCGCACATCAATACGAAACCCTATAATCGGATGGACAAAGCAGTAGAAGCCCAAATGGATAGTCATCAGACAGAACGCCCGCAGACAGAGCAGCGGCACGCAAGCCCGCCTATACGCACCGCAATCGCAAAGTAGATATTCCTGATGGCTATATGGCAGTCGGGCTCATCACCGGTGTTCACGGCCTGCGCGGCGAGGTCAGAGTGGAGCCCCATACAGATTTCCCGGAGCGATTCAAGCCGGGACTGATCCTGGCCATGGGCAGCCAACGACAAGAGGTCGAAATCTCGTCGTCTCGACCGCACAAAGGTCTGATGCTGATCCGTTTTGTCGGCGTGAATCAACGCAGTGAAGCTGAAGCCTTGCGCGGCAACTGGCTTTTCGTCAGTGAAAGCGATGCGATGGCGCTTGACGAGGGAATCTACTGGATCCATGACCTGATCGGGCTTACGGTGCAATCAACATCCGGCGAGCACTATGGCACCCTTACAGACGTACTCTCGACCGGCGCCAATGATGTCTACATCGTACGCACGCAGGCGCCCTTCAACAAGGGCAAGGATCTGCTAATACCCGCAATCGCAGATGTCGTTCAGTCGGTAGACCTTGACGCGGGCCTCATGAGCATTGATCTGCCATCAGGGCTAGTGGAAGAGTAAAACAAGACATTCATCCAGCTAGGGCCGGCTAGACCAGTCAGGCCTCGCCGGATCCAATCGAATCCTTGACCCGTCTGGAAAATGGGTCATACAAATGCAGCCCCCGGCATAAATATGAATGAAAAAGCGTATTGGATAGCCTTAAGCTCGGTTCGTGGCATTGGCCCCGCCCGTTTTGCAGCATTGCTGGAAAGATTCGGTTCGGCACAGGCCGTTTGGACAGAGCCGGTCGAGCGACTGGCAATGGCCAAGCTCGACAAGCGTACGTTTGAGAACCTGCTACGCGCACGTCAACGAGGTCGATCCGGAGACACGATGGCTACGACTGCAACGAAGCGGCGCGACCGTCCTCACCTGGGATGACAGCACGTATCCGCAGGCGCTACGACAGACCGACAGTGCACCGCCGGTTCTATATGTTGATGGAACACTGAACGAAGCCGATCAATTGGCCGTTGCAATCGTCGGCACTCGTCGTGCCAGTTCATATGGCCGCGAGATCGCACACCAGCTTGCCACAGAGCTAGCCCGAAACGGCATCACCGTAGTCAGTGGCCTGGCGCTAGGAATTGACACGATTGCCCATGCCGCAGCGCTGAAAGCAGGCGGCCGAACACTGTCAGTGCTGGGTAGCGGTGTGGACCAGATCTATCCGACCCAGAATCGACGACTGGCCGAGACCATCCGCGATCAGGGCGCCATCATCAGCGAGTACTGGCTCGGCACCCGTCCAGAGGCCATGAATTTCCCGCCGCGCAATCGCATTATTAGCGGCCTGAGCCAGGCGGTCATCATTGTTGAAGCGGGAAAACGGAGCGGCGCACTGATCACAGCTACGTTTGCCGCCGAACAAGGGCGCGAGGTCTTTGCCATTCCCGGCAGCATTCTGCATCCCGGCAGCATCGGTTGCAACCAACTGATTCAGCAGGGAGCGACGCCGCTTCTTTCAATTGACGACGTGTTAGATCAGCTTCAGGTTGACAGGATGCGCGAGGCGACAATGGTGAGGCAGAGCGTCCAGTCGGATCCGTCCGAGCAAGAAATCCTTGATCTACTCTCGACAGATTCGCTCCATATCGATGATCTTGCTCGTCGTTCGACAATGTCCACGGCCCAGATCAGTGGTCTGTTGGCCGTGATGGAACTCAAAGGATTGGTACGACAATTCGACAGACTACGCTATGCCAAACTCTAGTTGAGACCGGCGAGTTCACTGGCTGGAGCGAAACCACAAAAATGAAGATATTCTATGACACTATATGCAGCAATTCTGGCCGGGGGAGCGGGAACACGCTTGTGGCCACGCAGTCGACAAAATCGTCCGAAACAGTTTTCGGACATCACCGGCAGCGGCCAGACAATGATACAGGAAACAGTCCAGCGGTTAACCGGAATCGCTGATGAGGAGCAGGTATTCGTCCTGACAGGTGCGCAATACGCCGATCTGGTACATGAACAGCTTCCACAAATTCCAGCAGAGAACGTCGTCATCGAACCGAGCGGTCGCAACACAGGCTCCGGCCATCGGTCTTGCCTGTGTTCACCTATTGCACCGTGACCCTGATGCCGTCATAGCAGCGTTGCCCGCGGATCAAGTCATCGCCGATCCCCAGGCATTTCGCACTGCAATGAGCCGTGCGGCTGTTGCGGCGAACCAGGGTTATCTCGTCACCCTCGGCATCGAGCCAACCCATCCGCATACGGGCTACGGATATGTGCAGCGGGGCGAGATGATTGCAGAAGGCGGCGCCGATGACATCCCGGTGTACACTGTGCAGCGGTTTCTGGAAAAGCCCGACCTAGAAGCCGCAGAAGCGTTTTTGCGCTCAGGCGACTACTATTGGAATGGCGGGATTTTCGTCTGCCGGGCGGACCGCATGCTGGCCGAGATGAAGCGCCAGACGCCTGACGTCTACGCATGTCTGATGGAAATCGCCGAAGGCATGGAGCGCGGATCCGTTGAGCAAGCAATGGCGTCTGCATGGGCGCGAATGCCTAGCATCAGCATCGACTATGGCGTCATGGAAGAGGCTGAACGCCTGGCCATGGTTCCGCTACGCGCAGGATGGAACGACATCGGGAGTTGGGATGCACTGGAATCCGTGCTGATGCCCGATGAACAGGGAAACCTGAGCGCGAAGTCGGATACCCTGATAGTCGATAGCTTCAACAATATCGTCTTCTGTGATGACAAACTGGTGGCGATGGTCGGCGTTGACGACCTTGTCATTGTCGATACCGGCGATGTGCTCCTCGTCGGTCATCGCAAGCAGATGCAAAAAGTAAAAGACGCCGTCAACATTTTGCGGTCAAGTAACCGTACTGATCTCCTTTGACCTACTGCAATCCATGATCCACCCATCGTCTCAACGGCAAGGAGACGCACGTGAGCAAGCAATCATACAGCAACCGCATCCGCGATCCGGAACAGCGTGCCGACAGCATGCATAAGGTGGAGGACTACGGACGGCGAAATCAACAACCACTGATCGTCGGCGTCCTAATCGGGCTACTTCTGGGCTTGTTCATCGGCTGGGTTGTCTGGCCCGTCCAATGGAACAAAAGCTGGCCACTGGACCTGGCGGATAAGGCCAAGGCCGATTACATTGCCGCCGTTGCAGATGCTTTTGTTGCAGCGAGAAGCGACGATGCAGCAGATATCGCCTATCAACGACTTAGTTCATTTGGCGAAGAAATGGCGGAAGAACTCGCCTGGGCCCAGGAATACTTCGAGGACAACCAGGCTGGCGACAGTGCGTTGCGGATCAACAACATCCAGGAACTGGCTGCCTCGATGCAACCGGCCGCCGCACCCGAACCGCAGGCTGAGGCCCCGGAAGCGGATGTGCCGGAAGCGGAAGCACCCGAAGCCGATCTCCCCACAGATGTGACAGATGAATCGGAAACCGAAGAAGGCCAGGGCGGGATTGAAACGTCCGATTCTGCCGGCTCTTCAAGCTGGCTGCGTTTGGCGCTGTGGCTCCTGGCGGCGTTCATCCTGATAGCCGGTGGTATCTGGGTGTTGCGCGCACTCGTCGGTCCTCAACCGGAGGCGTCCGACCCGCAGGATGACGACGAAGACGATATCGACGAGTTCACCGATGAAGATTTTGGCGATCTGGATCTCGAACGATCTGAGGAACCTGTCCTCGACTCTGGAACAAGTTGTCACTGTCGTTGCAGACGCGAATCAGCAAGCGGCTGACGGTGTAGAAGAGGGCGAGACCGAAGAGGTGATTGCCGGCAGCGCGATAGCGGCATCTCCACATGATACCGATGACGCAGCGATAGAATATGCACCGATAGAAAGTGGAGAAGAGAGCCCAAGTATCGCAGTGCGTTCGGGAACAGCGGGCGCGACACCGGACAACACCTACTACGAAGATCACGAGGGGTATGGCTTCGGTCCGGAGACAGACTTGCCCGAAGGCGCGGGCAGCACCACCGTGATCGTGGATACAACGCCGGAATCGGCAGCCGAAGAGACACATGAGACGTCTGATACCAGTTCAGAGGAAACGCCTTCGCCGCAAGCTGAATCAGCGACAGAACCTGTTTCAACATCAAGCTTTCTGGCGAGCGGTCGTGAAGTCGCCCGATATACGGCCACCTACTACCCGATGTTGGATGAATATGAAGAAGCATTCCGCATTGTTGATGTCGGCACAGGTGAGGATGGCGGCAGATACATTGGCGACTGCGGAATGGGCGTTAATATGAAACACGGCTTCGTCCAACACAACCCTGAACAGGTTGCGGCACTGGATGTGTGGCTAATCGACCTCGTCCAAGAAGGGGCCATGTCCTTTCATTCACAGACATTCGTCAGCAAATACGGTGCCGCTGCCGACGCGCAGGACCACGACGATGAGGATGAGAACGACGATGCGGCGGAGGATGTCCAACCGACCACCGATGTGAAACCCGCACAGGCCGGCGACCACTTCCAGATCGTTGGATCGGATCTTCTGATTGACGGTGAAGTCATCAGTGTTAGCTACATGAAAGACGGCCCGGCAGAGGGTGTTTTCCAGGGACTTGAGGTCAGTCTAGTCGTCAGCCGAAAGCTCTAGCGGTTGCTATACACGCACTTCGGGATCATAAAGCCGCTTGTGTTCCAGGATGATGTACCGGTCGGTCATGCCTGCAATGTAGTCGCAGACCACACGATAGAGACCTTCGTCAGATTCGGCGATGCGTGCCTGAACGCCAAAAGGAAGCTGAAGTGGTTGGTCGACATACGCTCTGAAGAGCTCTTGAATAAGCCGCTCCGCCTTGACAGCCATCCGCACCACCCTGTAGTGCCGGTAAAAATTCGCGAACAGAAATTTCTTCAGCTCATCGTTCTTCTGGGCAAATTCTGACGAATATCCAGCAACATTGTGTGGCATAGAGCGCAGATCTTCCAGCGTCTTGATTCCCGCGTCATCAATCGTCTGCTGTGTGGCATTGGCGGCATTTGTAACCTGTATGCCGACGAGACGCCGGATAAATCGGTGGCGAGTCATGTCATCCGACAGATCCCGATTGATCTCACCTTTCCCAAAAGTATCCCAGACTAGTTGAGCAATGGACAACTCGGCAACAGCCTCCGGGTGCAAGATGCCGCTGCGCAAACCATCATCCAGATCGCTGGTATTGTAGGCGATCTCATCGGCCAGATTGCTCAGCTGACACTCCAAGGTTCCGCGCTCATCCGGGCAGTATTCCAGGGCGTCAACCACGTCGTAGTCAGTGTCGTGTTTGACGACACCCTCGCGCACTTCGTAGGTCAGGTTGAGCCCATTGAAGTCAGGATACCGTCGTTCGAGTTCAGTCAGAATGCGGTAGGTCTGCTTCTGATGATCGAACCCTCCGTGTTCCTGCATCAGTTCATTCAGGGTATGCTCGCCTTCATGGCCAAAAGGAGGATGGCCAAGATCGTGAGCAAGGCAGATGGCCTCTGTCAGGTCTTCGTTACAGCCCATTGTCCGGGCAAGGGTACGCCCGACTTGCCCGACTTCAATGCTGTGGGTCAGTCGATTTCGATAATGATCACCTTCTGAATAGACAAAAACTTGAGTCTTGTAGTCCAGTCGCCGAAACGGCGTTGTATGAATGACCCGGTCACGATCGCGCTGGTATGCTGTACGATATGGATGCTCATCCTCCAGAAACGCACGTCCCCGGCTCTCACTGCTGCGCATGGCGTATGCGGCCAGCCAGACATCTTCCCGCTGTTCGAACTCTTCGCGTCTCAGCATCATTCCTCCAGATTCAAAGATTGTTTTAACTCTTCTTACGGGGCATCTTGTGTCGAGGCGTCTTCGGACGCCGTCCGTAGCGCTCGCCGCCATCGACCACGATGACCTCGCCCGTCACGTAATCCGCCTCAAGCAAGAAGTTGACGGCACCGGCAACATCATCCGGCCCACCCCACCGTTGCAGCAACGTCCGTTCGGCAGACGCTTGAACCTGTTCTGCCGAAAAGTGGGGAGGCGGCAGCACATAGCCCGGAGACACTGCATTGACCCGAATATCGGGCGCTAGTTCAAGCGCAAGCTGTCGCGTCAGCGCCAGAAGGCCAGCCTTTCCAACACCATGGGCGACAAAATTGGGCCAGGGCTGAGAGGCCGCAGCATCGACAATGTTGACAATCGAACCACCCTCGTCAGGCATAATGGGTACCAGGGCATTGCAGACGTAGAAGGCGCCGTCGATCGAGACCGAGATCACACGCTGCCACGACTCGATATCTTCTGTTGGAAAGGGTGTCCGCAGAAAAGAACTGGCACTGTTGACAATTATGTCAACTCTCCCAAAGCGTGCCCGAACCTGGCCCGCCATCTGTTGGACCGCTCGCCAGTCAGCCACATCGCACTGTATCGCCATGCCGTCAACACCCGTCGCCTGCACTTCCTGTATGGTATCAGCGGCGGCCTGGGCGGAGGTGTGGTAGTTCACAACAACATGCGCACCCTGGTTGGCAAGCATCATCGTGATCGCCTTCCCCACGCGATGTGCTCCCCCGGTGACAAGCGCAATTTTCCCAGCAATATTCATCAGCAACCTGCAGCTCAGTTAATCGACGATTGTAGCTCCATTGTACCATACGGACTGGCCCGATCAGGGAGGTCAATCCGGTATTTCAAGTGGAGCGCAGTAGAAACTATCGCAGAAAACAAAAAAAGCGCCCGAGGGTTAACCCTCAGACGCCTTACTAATTTTTGAGAATCTGACCTACTTGTTTCGGTCAGAGCCGTCCAGCGTGCGTGAGACAATTTCGTCTTGAATTGCTCGCATCTGATCACGGCGGGCACGTTTGGACCGTTTCTTCGTCATACCTTCAATTTCTTCGGTCTCTCCACTCATGGCTTTCTGGA
Organism: uncultured Chloroflexia bacterium; assembly: GCA_963765875.1. Taxonomy (GTDB): domain Bacteria; phylum Chloroflexota; class Anaerolineae; order Caldilineales; family Caldilineaceae; genus JAWKOK01. Next base: position 185,798 of record CAVXYK010000021.1, on the reverse strand, counting down.
AAGCCAGCTCCATGGGTGAAAGCACCTCCATGTTGGCAAACGGATCCTCGATCTCTTCCTCTTCCTCGACGACCTGGGCTTCGCCCCCAGCGGCCTGTTCAGTCTCAGGCTCAGGACGGAGCCCCTTCAAGCTCAGGTCAATGCGCCCACGCCGACGGCTGACTTCAATAATCCGTGCTTCAACTTCCTCACCAACCTGAACGACATCCTCCGGCTTATTGACATAGCCGACGGCCATCTCACGAATGTGAAGTAGCGCATCCCGGCCCACGCCGATGTCAATGAATGCACCATAGGGTACGATACGACTGACCGTACCGTTCACGATCTCATCTTTTTCAAGATCACGGATCGTCTTGGTTCCAGGAGCAATCAGCGTCAAACTGATACGATTGCGGCTTCGGTCAAGTTCCTTGATCCAGGCAGTTATTTCCTGGCCTTGCTTGACAACATCGGAAACCTTGGCGACTCGGCGAACTGAGAGTTCAGAAATATGAACAAGGCCATCACGCCCGACACCAATATCAACAAAGGCGCCAAAGTCGGTCGTCCGCTTAACCACACCAGGGACTTCCATACCCACGCTCAAAACGCGCACAACTTTGTCTGAACCGTCGGTCGCTTTTGTGTCCGCTTCGTCGGTAGTCTCTGCCGACTCGGTTTCAGCCGTTTCGGCAACCACTTCGGCCTCAACCGCTTCGGCAACCACTTCAGCCTCAATGGCTTCAGCAACTACTTCGGCCTCAACTGCTTCGGCAACCACTTCGGCCTCAACTGCTTCGGCAACCACTTCGGCCTCAACTGCTTCGGCAACCACTTCGGCCTCAACTGCTTCGGCAACCACTTCGGCCTCAACTGCTTCGGCAACCACTTCGGCCTCAACTGCTTCGGCAACCACTTCGGCCTCAACCGCTTCGGCAACCACTTCAGCCTCAACCGCTTCGGCAACCACTTCGGCCTCAACCGCTTCGGCAACTACTTCAGCCTCAACCGCTTCGGCAACCACTTCGGCCTCAACTGCTTCGGCAACCACTTCGGCCTCAACTGCTTCGGCGACTACTTCAGCCTCAACCGCTTCGGCGACTACTTCAGCCTCAACTGCTTCGGCAACCACTTCGGCCTCAACTGCTTCGGCAACCACTTCGGCCTCAACCGCTTCGGCCTCAATGGCTTCGGCAACCACTTCGGCCTCAACCGCTTCGGCCTCAATGGCTTCGGCAACCACTTCAGCCTCAACTGCTTCGGCGACTACTTCAGCCTCAGAATCTTCAACGAGGGTTGCTTCGCTCCCCTCGGTAATTTCCTCTGTGTTCTCCTCGGCAGCGTCCGTCACCGCTTCGTCGACTATCGCTGCTTCAATATTCTCACTCATGATCGCCTCCTAGACAACCAGCATATACATCATGATATGCTGCTTTACTGTTCACAATTGCTAAACTCTCCCGATTATAACTTCTCACTAGCCGAATGCCAAAGATCGTCAGGTTTGTAAACGGCAGAAGTCGGAATCCCGGGGGGGTGCACCCGCTTTGAAGCCGCAGGTTGTCTGCCGTATAATTTGGCCATCCGTATACGCACACAACTACGAGTGCCCATCGGTCAATCGCAGAAAAATCCAGCAGAGGAAAAAGCAGATGTCAGACGACTTCACCGAACTACGCCGACGACTAGGCGAAATCAGTGACCTTAACGCCGCCGAGGCCACACTATATTGGGATCAGGCGACGAAAATGCCTACGGGCGGAGCCGAAGCACGCGGACGTCAGCTGGCGACGCTGACCACCATCATTCATGCCAGATCCACCGATCCAGCGCTCGGCCGCCTGCTGGACAGACTAGAACAGCGCCTCAACTCTCAATTCGATGCGGTAGATTCAGCCGTAGATTCGAGAAAGGGCAGTGATGGGAGAGTAACCGATGATGATGTTGCGCTCGTACGCATCGCACGTATAGATTTCGATCGAACGACCAAGGTGCCAACAGATTTCATGTCTGAAGTGGCCCAGCATCGAGCGGCTTCCTACAATGCATGGGCATCAGCACGGCCTGCAAACGACTTCGCCCGTGTGCAGCCGTTTCTCGAAAAGACGCTCGATCTGAGTCGACGTTATGCAGATCTTTTCCCCGGATACCAGCACCTCGCCGATCCACACATCGCCGTCTCCGACTATGGCATGTCTGTTGCAACGATACAACCGCTCTTCGAGGAGCTCCGGAAGGAACTGGCGCCCATGGTGCAGGCCATAGGCAGTCAGAAACCGATCGACGACCGTTGTCTGCACCTGGGGTTTCCCAAAGAAGAGCAGATGGTCTTTGGAGAACAGATCATCCGGCGCCTCGGCTACGACTTCGACCGCGGCCGCCAGGACCTGACCCTTCACCCGTTCATGATTACCTTCTCATTGGGCGATATTCGCATTACCACCCGAGTCGACGAAAATCGGCTGGATGAAGGGCTGTTCAGCACCATGCACGAGTGTGGACATGCACTCTATGAACAGGGCATCGACATGGCCTACGATGGCACGCCATTGGCATCAGGAACCTCATCGACAGTGCACGAAAGCCAGATCACGGCTGTGGGAGAACATTGTTGGGCGCAGTCGCGGCTTCTGGCGACATTTCTATCCTGAAATCCAGGAGGCTTTTCCATCACAGTTGGGCAGCGTCACGCTAGAGGAATTCTACCGGGCCATCAACAAGGTACAAAGATCCCTGATCCGGACCGATGCCGATGAGATCACCTACAACCTGCATGTCATTGTGCGTTTCGGCCTCGAACTTGACCTGCTCGACGGCAAGCTCAGCGTCACCGACCTGCCGGATGCCTGGCACGCCCGCTATCAGGAAAACCTGGGCATGTCAGCTCCCAGCGATGTCAACGGCGTTCTGCAGGATGTCCATTGGTACGATGGCTTCATCGGCGGCGCATTTCAGGGGTACACGCTGGGAAATATCCTTGCATCACAGTTTTATGCCGCGGCCCTGGAGGCACATCCGGAGATTCCCGGCCAGATTGAATCCGGCAAGTTCAACACACTGCACGCCTGGCTGCGTGAAAACATCTATCGCCACGGCCGCAAGTACACTACATCAGAACTCATAGCGCGAACCACCGGCGGGCCGCTGAAAATTCAGCCTTACATCGACTATCTGAGAACGAAATATGGGGAGCTATACGAGCTATAGAGAGGAATTTAGCAAAGATCGAAAAGGGACCCGAAGAGGGCATGCATGCCCTCTTCGGGTCCCTTTTATTGATCAGATATTGAAGCGGATGTTCATGATATCGCCATCCTGGACGATGTACTCTTTGCCCTCCAGGCGTAGCTTGCCCTGTTTGCGCAGTTCTGCCATGCTGCCGGCCGCCATGAGATCTGTGTAGGTAAAGGTCTCGGCGCGGATGAAGCCACGTTGTAGATCGGTGTGGATCACGCCTGCGGCCTGAGGTGCGGTCATGCCGACGCTGCCGGTCCACGCTCGCACCTCATCCTCACCAACCGTGAAGAAGCTCTGCAAACCCATCATCGAATAGCAGAGCGCGATCGCCCGGTTCAATCCAGGCTCATCAATGCCAAAGTCGGCCAGAAATTCGATTGCTTCCTCAGGTTCCATCTGCGCAATCTCAGCCTCGACCTGACCGCGCAGCACGAGCGTACGCTCATCCAGGAGATCGCTGAACTCGGCTTCATCGGCATCGTCACCGGCATTGATCACGCGCAAGATCGGCTTCATCGAGAGAAATCCAAAACCGGCCAAGATCTTCTGGTCATCATCGGACAGTTCGACGTCTCGCAGGGACGTCTCCTCCTCCAGAAGAGCCATCAACTGATGCATGACGCCGTCCTCATACTCCAGCTTCTTGCGATCCTCCGGCGTGCCACGATGTTTTGTGGCAGCCAATCGTTCTAGCCGTCGCTCGATGATCGTCATGTCGTTGAGGATCATCTCGGTCTCCATGGCCTCAAGATCTCGGGCCGGATCGACTGAATCGTCTGGGTGAGGAACATTTTCGTCTTCAAACGCACGAACGACCAGCATGAGCGCATCATTAGCAGCGATGGCGTTGAGCAGCGGACCGGCGATACCGGATTTCGCTGCGCCCTTGCCGAAGCCGGCGATATCGTTGTAGATGACCTGGGCATACGTAGTCTTCTTGGGCTTGAAGAGGGCTGACATATCGTCAACCCGTTGGTCAGGCACATTGACCACGGCTGTATTGACCTCGACCAGGCCGCTGGAAAAGGCTTCGGTCTCAGAATCGCTGCGTGTTAGTGCGTTATATATCGTCGTCTTGCCGCTGTTGGGCAGGCCGATGATGCCAATCTGCATAGAAATACTCCTAAAATAGAGAAAATGTGGTCAGATATCGCGCATGTCTTCGAGACCGCCGACTGCCAGTGCGACAGCGCCCAAGAGCCCGACTTGCCCACCCAGGGCGGCAGGTACGATCTCAAGATCTCGCCAGTATTCGGGTGCATTGCAGCGCGTGCGAATGGTCTCCCACGTGGTCTGCTCCAAAAACTGGTGACAGTTCATCCAGATACCGCCGCCGATGACGATCCGGTACGGGTTAAATGTGTGCAGCAGATTGGTAATCCCAATGCCAAGATAGCGGCCGGTGACGGCAAACTGCTCAAGCGCAAAGGCATCGCCCGATTCGGCGGCTTCGCACAACATTTCCGGCGACAGTGCGTCAATGTCATCGCCGATGCGCTGGCGCACGCTGCTCTCGGCGCCTTCACGCAGTGCATAGCGTGCCCGCCTGGCGATGTTGGGTCCCGAAGCCAGTCCTTCAAGCGTGCCGATAGCGACCTCGCCCCGTTCCTCAGCCGACAGATCGACGGTGACGTGGCCGATCTCACCAGCAAGACCCTGTCGACCCAACAACATCCGATCACGCACGATGACGCCGCCACCAATCCCGGTACTGACTGTGATATAGATCATATGGGCGCACTGTTGGCCTGCGCCATAGCGGTGCTCGGCAAGACCGGCCAGGTTGGCGTCGTTACCGACAAAAATGGGCACGCCAAAGCGCGTACCGAGCGCCCTGGTCAAATTGATGTTACGCCAGCCAGGCAGGTTTGGGGCCATGATCACGACGCCGTTGAAAGGATCGGTCGCGCCTGGCGCGCCGATCCCGATGGCCGCGAACTCATGGTCCTCTGCTGCAAGCTCAATCTGCTCGCAGATTCGCTCCAGCACAGCGTTCGGGCCTTCTTGGGCCTGGGTCAGTGTCGTGCGTTGGCTGATGATGCGGCCTTCTTCATTGGCCAATACAGCACGGGTTTGGGTTCCGCCCAGGTCCACGCCAATTACCAACATGCTCACAGTCCTTATCCTTTCCCCAAATGTTACGCGGACCCACGATCGGCAGCGAACGCGATACTCAACCGGCAACAGTGAAAAGCCCGAAAAACATCACGAATGCCCGCGATTTCAATCGTATATTTTACCATGCCGGCACGCTGCATGCCATATCGCATCGCCTCCACCGTAGGGCAGTCGCGTCTGAATTCCAGAGAGCGAACTTGTTTCGGCAGGGCTGAAACCCGCCGCTGACATCGAGAAGCAGGGGAACCGTCCTGGTCCAGCGGCTCAACTCTCAGCGCCTGAAGGCGCTTTTCGATATTCAGTACTCCACGATCGGTCATTCTGAGCGGGGTTACAGAACCTCCTCGCTCTGGGAAATAACCAGCGAAGAATCTTGTGTTGCTTGAATTCGTGAACTACTGATATTCGTAGTCGGATTCTATCCGTTGCAGACAATCCAAATGCCGGCCCCTGCTGTAGGCAATCTATGCGAATCTTGGCTCTGGGACGACGACACAATTCGTGAAAATTCGTGTCAAAAAATGGCCTTTTCAGCGGAGTCATCCAAATGAATAGATCGGGGAACTGAGCCCGAACGACGCACAAGGTCTGCGCGCGGGTTGCATATTTCAGCCCCTTTATTTTATTGTAGGGCCTGTATCTCGCGGCGTCTACCATGTCCGAGTGTGGACCATGAAGCGCACTTACCAACAGCCCAACCAGTATTGCGAGGATTTCCCATGCCGAAAGCACCGGTTGACGGTTCAATTCAGTGGAGACTGATGTGGTGGTTTGCCTGGCTGTTGCGCCCGTTCTTATGCAAGTTGCATATCGATGGCGTTGAAAATGTGCCGCTGAGCGGCGGTTTCTTGCTGGCGTCCAACCATTTTGCCGGCCTGGACACAGTTGTCAAAGGCTTCGCCTGCCCACGCCAGATCCATTACATGGCAAAGAAAGATCTTTTCGAAATCAACGCCATCGCAGCGTGGTTCTTTCCCACATTCGGTGTCTTCCCAATTGACCGGACGCGGCTTGACCTCGAAGCGCTGGAACAGGCCGTGTCACTCGTGGAATCTGGGCGCGTGGTTGGCATTTACCCTGAAGGGACTCGAAGCCGTAACGGGAAGCTGGGGCGTGGCAAGACTGGCGCTGCCCGCATCGCCATGGCAACCGGCGTTCCCGTCGTCCCGGTGATGTCATTGGGCGGGCAGCACCTCTTTACCGGCATCCTCAAGTGGGGACGCCCAACCATCACGGTGAAATTCGGCAAGCCGCTTCAACTCCATGGTGACGCACACAAGAGCGCCGAAGCTCGACGCGAAACGAGCAGAATCATGTATGCAATTGCCGAACTCCTGCCGCCTGACCGCCGCGGTGTCTATGCAGACTTTCCGAATGTGCACGAAAATGCAGAAGCAGTCGTGCCGGAGCCTCAGAAGACCCTGACCTATACGGCAATTCAGGCTACCAACAAACAAAGTTAAGCTGCGTTTCGGCAAGCTGATTTTTTTCAGGCCATATCGTCGGCAGGTTGTCATCTTCAGCCCATCACATGGAGAACAGCAGTGAGAACATTCAAGAAGATTTTGCTCTACGCCGGCATGGTGATCAGTGTCATCGTCCTAGCAGCTTGTCGGAGAGAAGCAGAATAGAACGCTGATCATGCGGATCTGGCTGATATTCGCGGATAAATACAGGAATAATCCGGCCTTTTTCCGCCATATCCGCTCAATCCGCGTTCTATTTCGTGTCTCTCCGACAGACTGCTAGAGGTCTGCGTTGCCGGCGTGATCGGCACATGGTACTACAATACGCCCGTAACTCAAGCCATACTTGACATTGTCGTGCTAGATCCAGTTGGTTCCTCACTCAGCTTTTCGTCGACTAGAGAACGCTACTCAAACCCAGACCTGGCGAGCAAAGAAACAGCCACCCAGAAGCTAAGGATTTATTATGGACAATCATCGTTCCAAGCATCAGAAAATTGGCAAGGATCGAAGAAAACAAGTGCCTCGCTCCAGTCATGGTAATTGGGCACCAGCGACAGACCGTCGAGACCCACTCGACCTACTTCAAGAGCAGGACAAGGATCGGCTTCAACATTTGATCCCCATCAAGTATGGACGCATGCTGGAGTCACCGTTTGCGTTTCTGAGGGGTTCAGCCATTGTCATGGCCTCCGATCTGTCGGACACACCCGATTCAGGCATTGACACAATGATCTGCGGCGACGCGCACATATCTAATTTCGGAATCTTTGCAACCCCTGAGCGCAAGCTGGTCTTCGACATGAACGATTTTGACGAAGCCTATCTCGGTCACTGGGAATGGGATCTCAAACGGCTGATCGCCAGCGTGGTCGTGGCCGGCCGTGGCAACGGTTACAGCGAGAAGGCGTGCCGACGCATGGTCCAAAAGGTCGTCACAGTCTATGGAGAGGCGATGGATCTTTTTGCTTCCGTTTCAACATTGGACATGTGGTACTACCATGTGGATGCCGAGGCCGTGCAGTTCGTCTTCGACGAGGCCTCTTCCAAGCGGGGAATCAAAGGCGCAGAAAGGATGATCGCGAAGGCGCGCAGAAGAACCCAGAAACAGACACTGGACAAGCTCACGGTCGTAGAGGATGGCCGGCGCAGAATCATCGCCGATCCCCCGCTGGTCGTACCCTTTAGAGAACAGGCACGTAACATAGAGATTGCCGGCGAAGAAGAAGCAAAAAGACTGGCACAGGAGGGCATTGAAGATGCCTGGTCCCAGTACTTGGATAGCCTTTCAGATGATCGGCGCGTCCTGCTGGAGCGTTACCACATCATCGATGGCGCACTGCGCGTGGGCGGCGTGGGCAGCGTAGGGACCCGTTGTGTGATCCTGTTGCTGGAAGCGCGAGACGAAGATGATGCCATCATACTTCAGCTAAAGGAAGCCGGACCCTCGGTTCTGGAGGCCTACCATCCCAGAACGGCGCAGAGAGAGCCGGCGGAACGGGTCGTCACTGCACAGCGGCTGATGCAGGCCAACAGCGACATGTTCCTGGGTTGGCATAAGAGCGACCAGACGTATCGCAACTTCTACTGGCGACAACTCAAAGACATGAAGGGCTCAGCCGACATCGAAAAGATGGACGCTGGCGACTTCGAAACCTACATCAACCTCTGCACGTGGTGCCTAGCCCGGGCCCATGCACGCACAGGCGATTCGTCGGCCATTGCCGGCTACATTGGCAAGAACGACACATTTGCCAAGGCCATGACCAAGTTTGCCATCGCCTACGCCGATCAGACGGAGAAGGACTACGATTCACTGGTCGCCGCAGTCGAGTCCGGGCGGATCATTGCCGAGACCGGGATATAATTCTCGAGGCGGCAGCCACTGGCATAACGATTGCCAACGACAAGCTTTCATGTGCCAGTGGCCGTCACCTCGCCGTTCGACATCAGACGAGGAAAGTCAAAATCTTGAAAAGACCCTTGACAAGGGTCCATGCGTATGCTAAAGTTGCATACGGTCTTCCGCACAAATTGGAAGCAATCTGTGCGAGTCAATTGTGAGACACGCAAGACGTAACGAACCAGTTCGATTTTTAGGAGACGCATCTGTGGTTAACCATAAGAGTATCCGCATGTTTATCGGATATGCTGGATTTGACTCTGGGAGAGGTGCGTCTGCCGCTGGTTAGCAATTGTAGCTAGAACCATAGGCCGCAGCGCATCCTCGATGCCTGCGGCTTTTTTGTTTGTGCGCCCATGCCGGTCTTTGAGCGACCTGCCGGGACACGATGACACCAAGCGTAGGCATTGAGTTCAATGCCTACGCTTTTTTATTGCCGGAATATCGGTGATTGGACGGACAACGTTTGAACGACCAAGGAGGGGCAGCGTGCATCAACTTGACACAGGATCGTCTGAACCAAGAGGGAAGAGCGGCTGACCGCCGTTGGGGAACAGATCAATCGATGGCAGCACCAAACCTAGCAGTCTGTCGGAGAGACACGAAATCGGACGCGGATTGAGCGGATATGGCGGAAAAAGACCGGATTATTCCCGTATTTATCCGCGAATATCAGCCAGATCCGCATGATCAGCGTTCTATTCTGCTTCTCTCCGACAAGCTGCTGGCCGGGGATTGATGAAGGCTTAACAGAATGGTTTTGCAGGATTTCGCGTAGGGCGGGTTTCCTTACCCGCCACTCATGGCCGACATGGTTCGGCGGGTAAGAAAACCGTCCCATCATGTGATGTCGACCAGACGAGTGGATCCGGGCAAACCATCAGAGAATGAAACTCTATCCGTAACTCTGAGGAAAACAGTATCATGGCGATTACAGCAATCCCGCCAAAACAACAGATGCCCTACGACATGAAGGAGACGGTGACAGAAAATCGTTTCCGCGGTCTTTGGCTCCTGATGAAGGGCTACCGTCTGCGATACCTAGGCGCGGCAATCAGTTTGGGACTGGCCACCATCGCGCGCACATCAACATTTCTACTGCTCGCCTACTTCGTCGACGCGTACCTGGGCGAGGGCGAGCGACAGTACGGCCTATGGCTCATCGTTTTGGGCTTTGTCGGGCTGGCCGTCGTTCAAGGAATTTTCACCTTTTCAAGCGGGCGCTTGGCTGCCAGCACCTCTGAAGGCATCACCCAGCGCGTACGCGACTATCTGCATGACCAGATCCAACGGCTCAGCTTCACCTACCACGACAACAACCAGACCGGTGAACTGATCCAGCGCGCTACGTCCGACGTTGATGCACTACGCCGCTTCTTTGCCGATCAGGCAATAGAGAGCGGTCGCATCCTCATGCTCTTTGTTGTGAACTTCACAGCGATCTTTCTGATCAGCTGGCAGTTGGCACTGATCTCCGTGGTTGTCATTCCCTTTGTGCTGGTCATGTCGGTCTTTTTCTTCAAGAAGGTCTCGACCCGCTACGAAGCCTATCAGGAGCAGGAGGCTGTGCTCTCCAGCACGCTTGAGCAGAACCTGAGCGGCGTACGCGTGGTCAAAGCATTTGCCCGCCAGGAATACGAGGAAGAGAAGTTCCAGGGCGTGAACCAGGAGAAGTATCGGCTTGGACGCCGGCTGCTCTGGATGCACTCGCTCTACTGGCCCATCTCGGACACGCTGTGCGGTTTGCAGATGGTGCTCGGCTTTGCCGTCGGCGCAATGATGGCCATCAACGGCGCCATCACCGTCGGCACCTACATGGCCTACTCCGGCATGATCATCTGGCTGATCTGGCCCATCCGCAACCTGGGCCGCCTGATCATTCAGATGTCGACCGGCCTGGTCTCGTTCAAGCGCGTCTCCAAGGTCGTCGCCGAGGAGCGCGAGGTGACCGCGTACAGTGACTTCATTGCACCGGAAGACATCAAGGGCGCAGTCGCCTTCGAAGGCGTCGACTTCACATACGAGGGCACCGACGATCCCGTGTTGCACGACATCAGCTTCGAGGCTGAGCCGGGTGAGCGCATTGCACTGCTGGGCGCAACCGGCTCCGGCAAGACATCGCTGGTCAATCTGCTGCCCCGCTTCTACGAATACAGCGGTGGCCACATCACGCTCGACGGACAGGAGTTGACCGAGTATCCGCCGGCCTTCCTGCGTCACAATATCGGCATCGTGGAACAGGAACCGTTCCTCTTCTCACGCTCAATTCGCGACAACATCCGCTTCAGCGTTGGCCGCGACGTGAGCGACGAGGAGATCGAGGCCGCGGCCCGTGCTGCGGCCATCCACGACGTGATCATGGATGTCTTTCCTGATGGCTATAACACGCTAGTGGGCGAGCGCGGCGTGACGCTCTCAGGCGGACAGAAGCAGCGTGTGGCCATTGCGCGTACGTTGCTCAAGGATCCGGGCATTCTCATTCTGGACGACTCGACATCCGCCGTCGACACCGAGACCGAAGCGATGATCCGTCAAGCGCTGGAGCGGCTGATGGAAGGTCGGACGACCTTTGTCATTGCCCATCGCATCCAGAGCCTGATGGCAGCTGACAAGATCCTGGTGTTGGAACATGGCCGGATTGTCCAGAGCGGCTCGCATGACGAACTGATGCGCGAGCCGGGCATGTACCAGCGAATTTACCGAGCGCAGACACGGATAGAATCCGAACTTGAGGAGGAACTCAATCGTGTCCGAGCATGATTTCTACGAAGAAGAAGAATTCACAACTCAATTCAATGGAGCGACGCTGCGCCGCATTGCCGGTCAGTTGAAGCCGCATTGGCCGTGGGTGGTGGGCTTTCTCTCGCTCATCATCGTCGTGTCGATGGTTGACTCCTACTTCACGTATCTGACCAAGCGCCTCATCGATGAAGGCATCGTGGCCAAGGACACGGCCGCAGCGGCAGCCATTCTGGCCCAATACGCGTCGCTGATTCTGGTGCAAGCCGTCAGCGTCTTCGGTTTCATCTACATGACCGGCATTCTGGGCGAAAAGGTACGCTTCGACCTGCGCGAGAGTATGTTCACCCGCTTGCAGAGCCTGTCGCTGGGCTACTACAACAAGACGCCGGTGGGTTGGATAATCTCACGCGTGACATCGGACACGGACCGTGTGGCCGAGCTGGTGACCTGGGGCATGCTCGATGTGACGTGGGCCATCGCCAATATCGCGACATCCATGTTCTTCATGTGGATGATCAGCCCCCAGTTGACCCTGATTGTCGGCGTGATCATTCCGATCATCGTCGTGGTGGCGGCCGAGTTCAAGAAGCGCATCCTGGTCCAGTATCGTGACGTGCGTCGGGTCAATTCCAAGATCACGGGGCATTACAACGAGACGATCACGGGTGTCCGGGTCATTAAGGCGCTGCGACGCGAGAGGGCCAACCAAGAGGAATTCCAGGAACTGACCGGCGAGATGTACGAGGCGGGCTATCGAGCAGCCTGGCTATCGGCCCTATTCCTGCCGACAGTCCAGCTGATCGCAGCCTTTGCTGTCGGAGCCGTCATTCTGTACAGCGGCGTCCAGGCCAACACTGGTTCAGACACCATGACCGTCGGCGGCATCCAGGCGTTCATCTCGTACATCACCTTCATGCTCTGGCCGATCAACGAAATGGCCCGTGTCTATGCGGGCATGCAGTTGGCCATCGCTTCCGGCGAGCGCATCTACTCGTTGCTCGACTCTGAGCCCGATATCGTCGACAAACCGGGCGCTTTCGATCCGGGCACGATGCAGGGAGAGATCGTCTTTGACCATGTCGACTTCGCCTACGAAGCAGACAAGCCCGTATTGGCCGGCTTCAGCCTGACCGTGGGCCGGGGTGAGACCATCGCCTTGGTCGGTCCCACAGGAGGCGGCAAGTCGACCATCGTCAATCTGGTCTGCCGCTTCTACGAGCCAACCGCCGGTTGCATCACCATCGGCGGCGAGGACTACACCGACTTCACCCAACACGCGATTCAGTCGAGAATCGGTATGGTGTTGCAGACGCCGCATCTCTTCTCCGGCACCATTCGGCGAGAACCTGCGCTATGGGCGGCTCGATGCGACGGACGCAGAGATCGAAGAGGCGACACGCATGGTCGGGGCCCACGAGTTCATCATGGAGTTGGACGAGGGCTACGATGCCGAGGTCGGCGAGGGCGGCAATCTGCTCTCGGTGGGGCAGAAGCAGTTGCTCAGCCTGGCCCGTGCCGTGTTGGCCCAGCCGGACATCTTCATCATGGATGAGGCGACCAGTTCGGTTGACACGCTGACCGAGGCGCTGATCCAGCAGGGCATGGAGACGCTGATGGAGGGACGAACCAGTTTCGTCATCGCCCATCGCCTCTCGACCATCCGCAACGCTGACCGTATTCTGGTCATCGAAAAGGGCCGCATCGCGGAGATGGGCACCCATGCCGAGCTGTTGGAGATGGAGGGTCACTACTATCGACTCTACACCCAGCAGTTCCGCAAGGAGCTGGAAATCGAGTACGATCCGTTCGGTGAATTGACCGATGAAAAAATCAGCACCAACGGGACGGCGCCGGTTGCAGATGGCGAGACCGCCGTCCTAGAATACGGCGACTAGCTGATAATAACATACGCTCATAGCGATAGGTCTGAGACCTGTCGCAGGTTCCACGTTCAGACTAAACAGGTCCGGATACCGTCTCATGCGGTGTCCGAACCTGTTTTTTTTCTATCAGCTTGAGGACAGGTCTGAGACCTGTCACTACAATCAGCCGCTACCTTGTGACCGATGGCAAGTAGATCTTAACCCCATCGCCAGAACTGCCGCCTGTGATCTCGACCGTATAGGTCTTTGTGGCAGTGTCGGAACCATTGCTCACCATGATGGTGATCGTCTTAGTCCCCGGCTTGTCCCACGTGAACTTGAAGCCGACCGAACTATCACCGGTGCCGTTAATCGTGGTCTGGTCAGTTGCCTCTATTTTGTAGGTATAGGCATCTCCGGTCTGCTCCGGCAGAACATCAATGGTGAATTGCAACTCGTTCCCGGTCGTACCCGAGGTTGGGCCGCCGATATTGACGCTACTGATCTTCTGCGTGATCTCAACCTCGTGCGTCGCCTGAACGGTGTTAATACCGTTAGTTGCAGTCACGGTGACCGTTTTGGTTCCGGGCTTCGTCCAGGTTAGGTCACGCGTGGTCGTGCTGTCATCCGCAAAGGTAAACGGCGCTAGATCAGTGGCCTCAATGGTATAGCTGTAGGCCTTTTCAGTCGTTACCGGCAATACAGTGAGGTTAAACTTCAAGTCGACGCCGGTTTCGCCAGTCGTCGGACCGTCAATCTTGACGCTCTTGAGCGGAGAATAGAGAATGTCCGACAGCTTGCTGCTCGTGCCGGCACCATAAAAGTGGATGACGCCTTTGGCGTTGGCCATACTCTGGGTGCGCAGCCCTTCATCGGCGGTTAGGGGGCGGGAGAGAGTAGCCGTCCAGTCACCGCTGGCATCGGCGGTGGCTTGACCTAGGAACTCATGGGCCTCGATACGCTCGTCCAAATCATCCGCATACAGATAGATCTCGCAGTTGGGACAGGCTGCGGAAATGACGGTCTTGTCCGGCAGGACCTCATCGTCTCCTCGCGTCCCGCTCACAGCGGTGCCGTTGATGCCGGTCACCTTAGCCGGATTGAACTCACGAATTTCAATCGGCACGCCCGGCGACACGAAGCGATAGACGTGGTCCGGATGCGTCGCCTTGCCTGCATCAATCACCACATTCTTGCGCACGGTAAGCCATTGATTGCCGCCTTGGGCGAAGCTCTGGGTTAGAATCGCCGAGTCTTTGTCAGTACCGTCATCGTTCGGCTCGAAACCGTTCCGACTGTGAACAATCGTATTGAGTTCTACCAGGTTCTCCGTGCCCTGAAGCAAAATCCCCTGACCGCACACGCCGACATCCTTGCCGGCGACATCACGGCCAATAATGTTTCCCGTCACTGTATGGCCTTCCCCGGAGATTTCGAAGGCAATCGGCGGTGTATCGTTTGTTGACTGCGTCGCGTGCAACCCGGCCAGCCGGTTGTTGATGACCGTGTTGTTGGTGCCGGCTACTTGGATGCCGCGCCCGCCATACCACAGACTGGAATCGTAATTCACCCCGCGGAAGCAATCAATGCCTTTATCAAACGGAGCCGGCACTAAACCGTCGGCGTTCATGCCAATGTAGTTATCCTGAATCACATTGTCGTCGCCACCGAGGATGCGAATTGCCCGCTCGTTGGCGCCGATAATGTAGTTGTTCTGAATCGTGTTATTGTCAGATTTTTCGTTGGGCATGATGATGCCGCCTCGAGCCATGGATCGCTCAGCCTGTGACGATGCATCGGAGGCCAAAGCGAGGCCGCTACCGTCGGCGGTCAGACCCATCCAGACATTTTCTACTGTGTTGCCGCCTTCGTACAGAATGATCTGTCCGCCGCCGATGAAGCCCAGGTTGCGGATGGTGTTGTTGGAAGTACGCACTTCCAGTGAACGGCCGAAGATCGGCGAATTGTCCCGGTTCGTGTTCACCATTATTTTGGGACCATCGGAACGTCCACCCGGCTGCGTATTGCCATCAATGGTCACCTGCCCGCCGTCATCGACGATGAAACGGCGATCCAATTCCCACTCGTGCGATTGATCGACCTGCACTTCCCAGACTTCCAGGCCAGCATCATAATTTGGATCGGTTGTGGGAATATTGAACCGGATTGAGATGGGTCGATCGGCATCTGGCCGCGCGCCGGCTTCCACAATCGCTCGGCGCAAGGTGCATTTTCCATCCCCTGCCGGAAAGAAGAAGGCGCCACTGGTGAACCCGCAGGTATGCTTGGAGAAATTGGAACTGTCCGCCAAGTCCTCAGTCGTGTCCACCGTGATGGTGACGGCTGCCGGGGCATCGGGCGATTGCACATCAACCGCCTGCGCCGACGCTGTGCCCGTCGAAGCGAGCCATATCGCCGCCACCAGGGCCACAATCAACGCCCCGCCATGCAAGCTTCTCCTTGCCCTGAAAAATCGAACATTGTTGAGCATGTCCATCTCCTTGTATGAATCGAATCGTGCGAAGTGAATCGTCCGGCTATCCCCGGGTGACGGTGGGGTAGTGTATCAAATCTTGGTGAAAAGGTCGAAAAGCCAAAAAGGACCCGCACCGTTCGGCGGTCAAAGCTCAAAGCAACACATGCAAACTCAACACCATCATCAACGCGCCGGTGACCAGCTTCATGCTGCGTTGCAGCCAAACACCATCCAAGCTTTCGCGCAGGGGATGTAGCAGATGTATCCAAGAGCCATACCAAAAAAGTCGAATAACCACATGGGCCAGACCAGCTAGCAGAATGCCGACGGTAACGGAGACGATCTGAAAATCGAACTGGGAGAGGATGACCAGGTAGAAGAGTGCAGCTTTGGGGCTCAGACAGGTCGAGAGAAAACCGGTCAGAAATGCGCGTGCCCCCCTGGAGGGCATGGGAGCTTGTCTGCTCTCACCTTTTGCCGTCACTGCTTCAATCAATGACATAACGCCCAGCGCCGCCAGATAGACTGCGCCCACGCCTTCGAGCACGCTGACCCAGAGACCCTCGCCGGACAGCAGCGTGCCGATCAGCACCGCAAGCAGCGAGTACAGAGCCACGCCGGCTGACCCGCCCAGGGCCGTCAGGAAGCCCATCTTGCGCCCATGGGCAACGGTCGTGTCCAGGATCACGGCCGTTGCCGGACCGGGCATCATACTCATCATGCAGATCATGCCAAACAGTGCCACCATCATCTTCGTCCTCGTCGATTGGTTCTTGGTCGGTCGTACCTTGGTCAGTCGTACCTTGGATGGTTACAGATCGATTGATGTCCATTGCTAACGTTTGCGTCTTCGCGATCCCAGTGGCATCGACAGCATAGCCGCGCAGCGTCGCGGAATCGTCGCGGCCATCTGAATCGTCTACACCCCAGGTGGGATGGGCAACGGATACCAAGGAGGCGGATTTCCGATGTCCGGATCTAGCGGCTCGCCAAACCACTTTGCGCAGAGAAAACTGGCTAATTGATCGGCGAGAAGCTGTGCTTCGACCTGGCTGCGAAAGCGATGGGGATCGCCCTTGTCATCAACGATGATGGCTACGGGCAGACCGCTCTCGCCGTCATAGACATAGGCCCAATATCCGCCGCCCGCCAGCGCCGGCTCAGCGACGCCTTTGAGCGAACACTTGGCATATGCAGCGGACGTGACCGCGTCCATAGGCAGCACTTGCAGTACAAGGGCCACAGCGATTGCCGCCAACGCCAAGATCACTTTTCTGGGAAATTGCGTATGCTTCATATTGCTCCTCCTGAATCGAAACGAACGACTGAAAACGTGTACATTCACAAGGTAGCATGTGGGGACGAAGAAAAAGTCTCAGGAATCAGGGAATTTGTCTCAAGACGCCTCAATTGCGTTTGTTCGGCCTGCACAGCCAAGCTATACTTTTTGTGGCCGCTCCGAAAACTTTGGGATGGTCAATCAAATCATCTGGTAAACGCATCATGACCCTGACCCTCAGTCTCGCACCCAGCAACGACGCGGCCCTGGCAGACGTCTATGCCCAGCTGAACGCGCTCAAGCAGGCAGATCCACTGGCGCCGGTTCATCTATTGCTGCCCAGCGCACGGGTGACGACGCGCCTACGCAGCGAGTTGGGCGACGCCGTCAACGTCCACTTTCTCCAATTCTATGGCCTGGCGCGAGCCGTGCTCAATGCTGCACACGAGGATCGCATCCACGAGATCGGGGACACTGCCGCGCGCCGATTGGTGCACTACCTGCTTGGTCAGATGGCTGAAGCCGATGAACTGCCGACCTTTGGCCCGGTCTGGAACAAGCCCGGTTTCACAGATGTGATCCTGGGGTGGCTGCGAGAAATGAAGAGCCAAGGCATCCACCCGGAGTCAGTAACGGCAGATGCCCAGCAGAGTGGCAACGTGCGCGATCGCCAACTCGCCACGCTCTACGAGCGCTATCAGGACTTCTTGATCGGTGCGGGACTCTCGGATGCCGATGGGCTGCTCTGGATGGCAGCCGAAGCGCTGACCAGCCACCCAAATTGCTTTGCCCAATCCGGCACGCTCTTCGTCTATGGTTTCGACCACTTCAATCCGGTTCAAATGGATCTTCTTGACCGCCTAACCAGCGGGTTTGAACAGACGACCCTCTACCTTTTGTGGGATGCCAATCGTCCGCCGGACAGCCTGGCCCTCACTCGCCTGGACGACACCCGACGACGACTCATCGAGACGCTCAAGCCTACGGTCGTCACACTGGGCGACAATGCCCGCCCCTCCAGCCTGACCACCCTCCGCCGTCGCCTCTTTGAACAAGAGCAACCGGCGTCGCCGGTAGGCGAGAGCGACGAAATCCGACTGATAGAGGCGCCGTCGCGAGAGGAAGAGGTGCGCATTGCGCTGCGCCACATCAAACAACTTCTCCTGGACGGCGTCTCGCCCCACGAAATCTCGCTGCTGGCGCCCAAGCCCGGCATTTACCGCCGCCTGGTCGCGACTGTGGCCGGCGAGTACGGGCTGCCCGTGGCCGTGGAAGGCGTGCTCGGGACAAACCCGGCCATCTCGGCCCTGCTCAACGCGCTGAGCCTCAGTCCCGATTTCCCGTGGCGCCGCACCTTCGATCTGTTGCGCTCACCCTATTTTGACATCACCGGCTGGCTGGACGACGACCAGATCGACCTCCTGGATCGTCTGACCCGCGAGCGACCGGTTGTGGCCGGCGCGGAACAATGGCAACATGCCCTGCGCCCACCGGTCCAGTCGACGGCGCTCGACGACATCGATGAGGAGCGCAGAAATCGCCCCTTGATCGCTACCTTGCCGGCCGAAGAAGTCGACCTCATTCGACAGGGGTTGCTCGGCCTCTTTACTCACCTGACGCCGCCGGAACAGACAAGCCACTCCAACTACGTGCTCTGGATTCAGTCGGCCATACTGGGGCTGATACCGGAAATCGATCTAGGCAGTGAAGCGGGTGATGAGGCGGATAGCGGTGAGCTGACCGAAACACCTCCATCCCTGCACATGGTGGAACAATGTACCCAAGGGGCTCATACTGAGCGCGATAACAAAGCGCGGGATCACACAGCGCGGGATCACGCGGCGCTTGTGCTGCTTTTGCGTAGCCTCCATCGGATTGTCAGCGCAGCCGAGCTGATCCCGCACGCAGGCCCTTCTGTAGAGTGGACGACGTTCTGGACGGATCTGATGAACATCCTGCCTGCGGTACCGGTCTATCCACAGCAAGATGTCGCCCAGGTCCATTTCGATACATTGGAGAGCGGACGTGGGCTGACCCCGACACATCTCTTGATTTTGGGTCTCAGCGAAGGCGAGTTTCCCACGCCGCCCGCTGTTGATGTGCTCTACGCACCCCTGGAACGAGACGCGTTGAGTCTTCGCCTGCGTCGCATCGAACCGGGCGTCGACGCCTCGCTCTGGTGGCAGATTGTCAGCAACGTGGGCCTCAAGCCAGGGAAGCGAGACAAGAATGTTGACGGTTCTCGTAGTGAGAGCAGGAAGATAGAGATTCGGTCGCAGCATCCACATCGGGCTGAGCTCGTCTTGCTGCGTCCCTGGCTGGACGACAAGGGCACGCCCTGGCCGCCTTCGCCCTACTGGCAGGCTGTGACTGATGCCTTCACCGACCTGACGCCTAAGCCTGTGCATGTGGCCGCGCCTTTGGAGCCGACTGAGGCGGCCAGCATGCAAGAGCTGAGCACTGCCCTGGCCATGGTCGGCGCGGCTCATGTGCCGGATGAGTTGGAGCCGGACTGGCTGCAGGCTCACCAGAGATCCTCCCTGCTCAGCCTGCGGGCGAGTTGGAACCCGCCGAGCATCTACGAAGGGGTAATCGAAGCCGACGATCTCAAGCGCGAACTGACGCAACGACATGGTCCTGATCATGTGTGGAGCGCGTCGCGACTGAATCGCTACAACACCTGCCCGTTCGGCTTCTTCGTTGAGCAGATCCTCAAGCTCGAGCCGCGGCCAGACCCTGAGGAGGGGCTCGATGTTCTCCAGCGAGGCAGCCTGCTTCACGCCATTCTCGAGGCGCTCTACCTTCAACTGACGGTCGAGGCCATTTGCCCTGCACCTTCGAGCGCAGACCAGGTGCTAACGATGCTGGACCGCTGCTGTGCCGATGCATTTGATCAAGCGCCTCAGCGCTACGGCTTCCGGCCCGGGCCGCTCTGGCAGCAGGAGCAGGCTGAAATGCGACGGCTCCTCGAAGCGTTACTGCGCGGCAGAGTGCGCCGACAATGGACAGAAGCCCCGCTTCCAACCTTTCCTCCAGGAGTTTGGTTTCGGCATCGATGGCGACCGTCCGGCCGCTCTCCTCATAGACGCGGGCGGGCGCAGCATCCGCATCCGAGGCATGATCGATCGCATCGATCGCGACAGCGCAGGCGGCGTTCGCATCATCGACTACAAGAGCGGCAGCAGCGCCCATTCCAGGCCGGACATTCTCGCAGGCCGTTCGGTGCAGACTGCCGTCTATGCCCTGGCAGCGGAGCAACTGCTGGACAATGTTACAGTTGAGCAAAGCGCCTATCTCCACCTCCCCACGCGCAAGACCAGCGGCAAGATCGTGGGCACAAAGGCGGAAGACAGGGACCTGCTCGACGCTGTGATCCATGTCCTCAACCAAACTGCAGAAAACGTTCGTAGCGGTCGCTTCCCCAACGCACCCGGCAAGATCGGCGGGAACGGCGCATGTTCAACGTGGTGCGACCTGGCCGATATTTGCCGCGTGAGTCGACAGAGTTTGTATAAGGGACGAAAGCTGTTGGACGATTGAGGGCGTAGGGGAGTAGGGAATGGCCATCGCGTCTAAATTGCTCGCATCGGATGGAATCCGGCTTCTAACAGCGAAAAGCGCCCTCAGGCGCTGCGAGTTTAGCCGCTGAGGCGGCTTTTCGATGTTAGCGGCGGGTTTCAACCCTGCCGAAACAAGATCTCCCTATGGAATTTAGACGCGATGTCCCTGGGGAATGGGGCAGTTGGGAAGCAACGGCAATCGGCCGCACACTCAACCCCCTACTCCCCCACTTCCCCACTTCCCTACTTCCCTACGGCCCCACCACTCCCACCACCTAATTGAGCAAACCCAACCCATGCCAAACGCAACGCCACAACAGACCTCCGCCATCGAAACTCTGGACCGTGCCCTGGTTGTCGACGCGGGCGCGGGCACCGGCAAGACCTGGGTGCTGGTGAGCCGCTATCTGTACCAACTTGACCAACATCCAGAGTGGCCCATCGACAGCATCATCGCCATCACCTTTACGGAGAAGGCGGCCAGGGAAATGCGAAACCGCATCCGAGCGGCTGTCGAAGAGCGGGCCAAAGAGAGCGATGCCACCAGCCCCTGGCAGGCCCATCGTCGCCGTCTTGACCAGATCCAGGTGAGCACGATCCACAGCCTCTGCGCCCGCATTCTGCGCGCCAACGCCATTGCCGCAGGACTGGATCCCCGATTCGAAGTGCTGGAAGAGGATGAATCCAAGCTGCTGGTCGAGGAGGCAGTGCGTCAGACCATGGACGTCCTCGCCAGCGGCGCAGAGCACCCGGCCCTGCCTCTCTTCGCCGGTCTCTCAGTCCTGGATGTCAAGACGACGATGACGGATCTACTGGGCAAGCGGGGCACGATCCAGCGGCTCTTCGACGACCTGGAGGCCAAAGAGGCCCTTCTGGAATTGTGGGAGACGTCCCTGGCAGAGATGCTGTTTCAGGTTTGGCGGCAGGCTGTGAACACAGACCCGGATCTGGCCGATGCCCTGGACGGCCTGCCCACAATCGACATCGTTGACCCTTCGGACAAGCTGGCCGCTACGGTCAAGCTGGCCCAGGACGGCTGTGCGCTGATCGAGCAGGGCGACATCCGGTCGGCCATCGGCTGCTTCGCCCGGATCAATCGGTCCGGCGGCAAGGCTGCGAACTGGGGCGGCGCCGAGGAAAAGAAGCGCCTTTCGGCAATGCTCAAGGCCCTGCAAGCGCCGAGCCAAGCATGGGAGAAGAGCGGCATCACAACGCCGATTGGCCCGCTGGATGAAGACGCGGCGGACAATCTGCTGGCCTGGCGAGCGCTATGGGAGACCGTTACCCGGATCTATGACCGGCTCAAGGAGGAACGTGCCGGCCTGGATTTTGACGATTTGGAACGGCAAACGGTTAGATTGCTGCGGCAGACGCCCGTGAGCGACCGGTTGCATGCCTATCTCGACAGTATCAACCACGTCATGGTCGATGAGTTTCAAGACACCAATCTGATCCAGCAGGAGATCGTCTACCGGTTGGCTTCACCGGAAATCCCAGGTCGCCTCTTCGTCGTCGGCGACGCCAAACAGAGCATCTACCGCTTTCGTCAGGCCCAGGTCAGCATCTTCAACCAGACGGCTCAGGTCGTCGAGCAGGTAACGGGTCACGCGCCACAACTGCTGAACCAATCCTTTCGTACACATCGAGAGTTGGTCGACGGCGTCAACGTTCTCTTCGACCATCTTCTCCAGCCGCTAGACGGCGAACGCTATCAACCCTATGAGGCGCGACCAGGCGCGCTCAGCGCCGTCCGTGCCACGGCAACAGAGAGCCCACCGCCGATCGAACTGTGGCTATTGCCGGGCAAAGACGTAGATGGAAAGAACATTGCCGCCGACGACGGCCGTCTTTGGGAAGCCCAGCTACTGGCGGACCGCCTACTTGCCCTACACGAAGAAGGGTTTCCAATCTGGGACAAAGAAGAGAACTCGTATCGCCCCTTCCGCTTCGAAGATGCAGCCATCCTCTTCCGCTCGACGACAAGCCTGCCGCTCTACGAAGAGGTCTTCAAGCAGAAGTCTCTGCCCTACCTGACCGTGAGCGGGCGGGGGTACTATGACCGACCTGAGGTGCGGAACCTGATGGCACTTCTAGCCGTGCTCCACAATCCAGGGGACGACTTCAACCTGGCGGTTGTGCTGCGCTCGGCGCTCTTTGGCCTCAGCGATGAGACGCTCTACCGACTGCGATGGCGAGACACAGACGGCAGCCGACCAACTGGACCTCGTCCGCTGAGACTTGCCCTGACCGAGACGCCCGCCACGGACCAGGCATCCGAACTCGACCATGCCCACGCGGTGTTAAGTGACCTGTGGGCGGAGGCCGGACGAATCGATGTTTGGCTGCTGCTACGGCTGGCATTGGATCGCACAGCCTACGAGACCACCCTTGTGCTGCGAGATCAGGCCGGCGACGGCGGTGGGCGTCAGCTCAGTAATGTACACAAGTTTCTGGGCCTGGCCAGAGAGAAGGGCGGATCCAACCTCTCAGACTTCCTACGCCGCATGACCGATCTGCGTGCAGCCGAGGCGCGCGAAGGCGAGGCGCTGGGGCGCGAGCCGGAGAGCGGAGCCGTCCAACTCATGTCCATCCACGCCAGCAAGGGGCTGGAGTTTTCAGTGGTAGCTGTCGCCGATCTTGGACGCTCGCCCGTGGGCAGCAACGACTACATTCTGCATGATCCTGAGATTGGCCTTGTCTGCAAAGTGCGTGATGAAAACGGCGACTGGCAGAGCCCACCGAGCTACGGCTGGGGCAAATGGCAGGTCGAGCAGATGGAGGAAGCGGAGAACAGACGCCTGCTCTATGTGGCCTGCACGCGTGCAGCGGATCGCTTGATTCTCTCAGGGAAGCTGAGTTCAGGCAAGCAAAAGGGCTGGCTGGCGCAGATCCTTGCGGCATGGTCTGTTGAGCCGGACGGCGACGAGGAGACACTTCTGCATCGCGGACCATCGGAGGATAGTGGAGCGCGCTTTCGCATTCGCGTCTGCCGACCGACGGAGCAGCCCGACGCTCCACAATCCACCACCACGGAGAGGCCGGGCCACGCGGGATTGACCCGGATGCCCGCCCTCAGTCGCCCACTTGATGGCCGGCCGCATGAAGATGCCGTCACCGTAACCCGTTTCCTGCATGATAATCGACGAGCCTCTTCAGAGGATGAGGCGTTGCCGGCCCTGCGCCCGGCGGTACGCCCCATGCAGGCCGAACAGAGGTTGCACCCGGTTCCACGCTATCTGCTCGGTAACATCGTCCATCGGGCGCTGGACGACTGGACGCTGCTCAGTCTTCCCTCCAGTGACATGCACAGAGGACTGTTCGGCATCGCTCGCAGCCTGGGCGTAGGCAACGTCAGCAGCGCCGAGGACGCAGCCCGAAAAGCCGCTCGCCTGATTGGCAACCTAAAGGCGACGCCGCTCTACAGACAGATCCAGGACGCAGATCGATGTCTGCGCGAGGTCCCCTTTACACTAACGACCAACCAGGGCATCTTGCACGGTACAATCGATCTATTTTTTCAAGACCGGGGCGGCTGGTATCTGATCGATTGGAAGAGTGAATGGGTCGCCGGCGAGGATATTGAGATCAAGGGCCTGGAGTTCCTCCCTCAGCTTTCCGTCTACCATCTGGCAGCCCGACAGATTTTGGGCATCCGGCCGCGGACGGGCGTCTGTCTGTTGTCGGCTCATGCAGCCCTACACTGGTTCACTGATGACGAGTTGGCCAGATCGTTGGCCGACTTGGGGATTCAACCGGTGTTGACGTGAGTTCGAACAGAGGGTCCTGACCGGAGCCGTCACCACTCGCAAAGCGCAGAACAGGGCCAAGAGGCATGCTCTCCGCCCGCCGATCTGGTCGAAGCCGGCCAAGCAGCAGCCGACTCAGTCGTGCCGAGATCGATGTCTTGCGCCTGGGATGCTGCTCTACCCGTCGATGGTTGCAACGAGTACGCGTCTTCACTGAAATGGACCGGTGTTGGCTCATGGCGGGTTCAAGTAGATGATGTTCGTTTTCCGATGTACTAAGTCATTTCTGGAAACCAAGTATCCCCGCGACAGTGCCAGGCACTGGCCAGTTGATAGAAAGTTAAGCAGTCGGCTGGTGGCCAGTGCCTGGCACTTTGGAATGACTATTCGCTTGGACCAGTGTTAGTGGGCTCGACAACCGGGATCGACGCTCAGCGAGGCCAAGCTGCCGTAGAATGCATCACTGCCCTGGATGCTGCCGCCGATCTGGACGACCACAGACCCAGTGTAGAATGACGTCACCCTGTATTGTTCCTTGTCCTCAGCAGTGAGTCGGTTACCACGATAGTGCTTGTAGCGACAACTGCCCAAATTGGCATCGCAGCCATAGGTACTGCGGTATGTTTCCAGGTTTGATGCCGGCATCGGCCGGCCGGAAGACTCATTGGCGGAGAAGAAGAACTTATTGGACACGCCCGCCTTGTCAACGTTCAGGTCGAAGCGGATGCTCGGGTGGTCAAAAACCGGATTGTCATCCGGGCCTGCCGGCAAGGCGACGGCCTGGGCAAAGGCCTCTCGAATGGGCATACAACCACAGTCGCTGCCGATATTCAGAACGTACTGCTTGCCCCACTCTTCAACAATGATCTCATTGGCGGTCGCGATCAGATCAGGGAATCTGCATTCCAGATGACCGCCGTCAAAATGGATCGTCGGTCCGTCGATTTTCACGTCACCGACCGCAAAGCAATCGAGCGCGCATTGTCTCCTGATGTAGTGTCACCGAATTCCCCGACTTGTCCTCACCACCGATTCTGATGGTCCATTGGGCGTCATATTCATCGTTGAGCGGCGTCAGATCAAATGCCCAAGTTGTCCAAGTCGGTTCGACAGCCGGTTCTTGATTTGGCGGCAGCGGACTTCGAGGTGGCCGCAAAGCTCAACACGGCCATTACAAATGCCATCATCAACATGATCACTCGCGTCTGTTCCATATTTCTTCTCCTTCTGATAAAATCTGCCTGTATCTCCCGGTGCATGGCCTTTCCTTTCATTCATCATCTGCCTAGTAGGCTGTCAGAGAGAAACCATGACTCCACCGCAAAAAGCCTTTTTCGCCACAGATTTACACAGATAGAAAAAGGATAAGGCCGCTGCAAGAAATTGAATCCCTGTTTGATGATGCTTGCGCAGCGGCTTGCAGGCCGTCAAATAGGGATTTGATTTCTTTGAACGGCCTAAAACACAGATGGTACCAGGATTACTCTGGACACCTGGTAAACATCTGTGAAAATCAGCTCCTAATCTGTGGTTATCTGTGACAAATTTCCGTTTTGTTGCAGTAGAGCCAAACCATGGGACACGGGTGACGCTGATTTGACGGATTTCCAAGGAACAATCGAAGAATATCCGCCATGATCCGCTTCCCATTTTTTGTCGCTCCGACAAGCTGCCAGAGTCGTCGTATGCCTCGTCGAAATCTGTTGCGTCCCGGGCGACTCACGCCATTGTAGACAGATTCAGAATCCGGTATAGGATAGGCTTGCGCTCAAAAATAACACAAGTCAGGGTTTACGAATGTCTCAAGTTTCGCCCGAAACGTCTCATCACTGCGCGTGCCAACAAGATTCGAGGGCATCGACATTCGCGACCCGCCATAGGATCAACCCTACTTCATGGCCAAACAAAAAACAGTTCCATTCGACCAACAACTGAAACAAGCGCTGAAGTACTACAACGATCCCGACCGCCTGGCAACAGACTCTGTGCTGGCCACTGCCTACTTCCTCGGTTGGGCCAACGACGCCTCAATCAGACCCGACGCAGCCGAGCGCGGCGACAGTGAATTGCATTGGGGGGAAATCCTCTGCCAGGCCATGCTAGACGCGGCAGACGGGCTTTGGGGCGACAGTCCGCCGCGTCGTCGTGAAGAGATCGAGGCAGACTGGTCAGACATTCTTCAGGCCCCAGGGACACCTCGCTACAACTACTTGATTCTGGAACTGCGCTACTTCCGCCGCTTTTTCCAGCCGCGCTCGCTACAACAGATCTGGGAAGAGTTCTTGCAGCAGTCGCGTGCCGAGTTCTACCGAGATGTCGACCGCGCCATCGAGGCGCTGGGGGACTCACTCCTGCGCCACTTGCGGCCAGGCGCCCGCCAAGAGCGTCCGCCGTCGACAGCGACATCCAATGGACGATCTGCGTTGCAGGAACGCATTCTGGATGCGCTACATGACGGAAAAAGCGTCGCCTTGAGCGGCTTGAGTGGCATCGGCAAAACAAGCCTTGCCGCCAGCATCGCAGACGAGTGGCCCTCTCCTGCGATTCTCTGGTTTACAGTACGGCCCGAACTCAACGATGGCCTCTACCAGTTCCTATTCACCATCGGCGGCTTTCTGCATCAGAACGGCCAAGATCTACTCTGGCGAGCGCTGGCAGCCAGCAAGGGCCAGTTGGAAGATACGGCCTTGCTCCTGACCCTGGTCCATCGCGATCTGACCGAACTTGCGTCTCAGCGACCGCTTCTGATTCTGGACGAAGTCGATCAATGGAGCGACAGTGAAGGCGGATACAGGGCGCTGCAAGAATTCATTGCCGGCTTGCAGGATGTGACGCCGATGCTGCTGGTCGGACAGCGCGTCGGGCTGGCGGCACACACCTATATGACGCTCACCGGTCTAGATGACGACGCTGTCGATCAACTATTTCAAGAGCAGCAGATTCGTCTCACAATAGAAGAGAGACGAGACCTTCAAAACGCCACCGGCGGCAACCCGAGGCTGCTCTGGCTCTGCATGGACCTGCTGCACCGCGGCGAATCATTGGAGAGCATTCTCGGCGAACGAGCAGAGGATGTCCACTCATTCGACAGCTTTCTCAATCTATTGTGGTTGCGCCTTGGCAAAGAGGAGCGTGAGGCCATGCATGCGCTTTGCGTCTATCCGGCGTGGGCGCCGGGCGGGTTTTGGTCTGCTGAAGTATTAGAGGCGTTGACAACACGCCATCTGCTCTATCAGGACGACACGGGTAGTGTATCGCTCTTGCCGTCCGTTCGCACCGTGCTCTACCGTACACTCTCAGCCGAACAGCGCGAGCGCCTGCATCAACAGGCAGCCGGCATCAGCGCGGCGCTGGGCGATTACACCATGGCCGCCTACCATTTCCAAAAGGCTGACCTGCCCGAGCTGGCCGTCAAGACCTGGTTTCCCCATCGCAGTCAAGAGATCGAACGGGGTAGCGCGGCGATGGCCACGGTCATCTTCAACAATGTTTCAGGCGCACGACTGAGTCGCAAGGTTCGGCTCACGCTCGATGTGCTACGCGCCGAGCTCTTCCAACTGAGCGGCGATCTTCGGTCCGGACTCGACATGCTGGAACAGACCGACTGGCGCAGCGAGGAGCCGAGCGAGTTGGCAATGGAAGCCCAGCGCCTGAGCGGCGACTTTGAGGATGCTTTGGGCCGTTTTGACCAGGCACTGGCGAGCTACGCTGATAGTCTGGCGACCGCTGCACGCCTGCAACAACAGATGGTGGAGTTACAGGTACGACGAGGCATGGTGCATGTACGTCAACGTCAGATCGGACATGCGCAACGTGCGGTTCAACAGGCCCGCTGCCAGACCGAACATTTTCAGGGCCTGGTCCTTGAGGAGCAGGGCAATCTTTCAGCAGCGCAACGTCACTACAGTACAGCGCTTGAACTGGCCGAAGCGCTAGACGACGACGTCAGTCTGGCGGAGATCAACCGGTGTCTGAGCAACCTCTTTGGCCGCCGCGGCGAGTTAGAGAAAGCGCTTCAACATGCAGATCAGTCCATCGTCTACTATCAACAGATCGGCGACCTCGTCAAAGTAGCCCTGGTTCGGAGCAACATGGCGGCCAACTATCTGGACGCGGGCGCTTTTCTGACGTGTTGGCAACCGGGCAACCGGCATTCGACTTCTATCGTCAGATCAGACACACACATGGGACTGCCGCCACCGCCTGCAATCTGGCGGAAGCCTCATTCGAGCTAGGTGACGAAGCAGAAGCTGAACGCTACGCCAGCGTCGCCATCGAACAAGAAGAACCGATGGCCCTGCCCTATGCCCTCTACACCTTGGCCCTAATCCGCCATGCGCAAGATCGTTCCAAGGACGCGCAGGAGCTCTTGCGCCAGTGTTGTTCACGCGCCCAAGAGAACGAAGACATCTTCATTGAAGGCTACGCATGGCTGAAGCTGGCCGAGATCCGCCAATCCGGTCCGGCTCCAGCGGACGCAAATGAAGCAGCAGGCCGCGCTGCGGATATCTTCAGGCATCTTGAATTGCCCGAGATGGTCGATGCCGCCGAGAAGCTGACGGAGAAACAGGTCGATCATTGATCTACTCGCAACTTGCTATGCGAAATGCGGGTGCATATGCGCAGAATTCGTGTGTCCATTTACGCGTCATCGTTCTTGAGCTACAATAGAAACAACTGGTCGCAACAATCCAATGATCAAAGGGGATCACCATGCCCAATCAAATCTCAATCATTCCGGCGCCGGCTACGCTAGTCGAACATGCAGGAGAGTTTGTCCTCAACGCCGAAACCACCCTCGACGCTGATGCCCCAAGCCGCCAGACGGCGGAAATATTAGTTGAATCTCTAGGCCCGCCGACGGGATACGGTCTCAAGATTCAGTCTGATAATCGTGCGGAAAACGTGATACGCATGCGTATCACCGACGACCTAGACCATCTGGGCGATGAGGGCTATGCACTCGATGTCAGACCGCCGGGCGTTGACCTGCGTGCGCCGACGCAAACAGGTCTATTCTACGGCTGCCAAACGCTGCTGCAGCTCTTGCCGCCGGCTGTCTTTGGTGATTGGGATGCCATGGGCGGGGATGCTAGAGATGGGGGCGCCGAAGATCGCGCTGGCTCGACTGGCTGGTCGATTCCGTGCGCCCATATCGAGGACCAGCCCCGCTTCAGCTGGCGTGGGGCCATGCTCGACGTCGGACGACACTTCATGCCCAAGGAATTTATCCTGAGGTTCATCGACCTGTTGGCCCTGCACAAGATGAACCATTTTCACTGGCACTTGACTGAAGATCAGGGCTGGCGGATCGAGATCAAGCGTTATCCGCGATTGACGACCCATGGCTCGATGCGGCCCTACACACTGGCTGGACACTATGCGGCTTGGCCCCACCGATTTGACGACGTGCCCCACGGCGGCTTCTACACCCAGGACGACATTCGTGAGATCGTCGCCTATGCCCAGGCCCGTCACATCATCATCGTGCCGGAGATCGACATGCCCGGCCACATGGATGCAGCCATCAGCGCCTATCCGGCGTTGGGCAATCTGCCCATGCTGATCCAACCTCGATGCATCTGGGGAATCAGCCAGCACATCCTGAATCCGCAGCAATCAACCGTCGAATTCATGCAAGGCGTGCTTGAGGAAGTCATGGAGCTGTTCCCCGGTGAGTTCATCCATGTGGGCGGCGATGAAGCGCTCAAACGCGAGTGGGAAGAGAGCCGAGCGGCCCAGGATCGCATGGCTGAACTGGGCCTATCCAGTGTCGATGAGCTGCAAAGCTGGTTCATCCGACAGATGGATGACTTCATCACAAGAAAGGGACGACGCCTGATCGGCTGGGATGAAATTCTGGAGGGCGGCCTGGCCCCGGGCGCCTCAGTCATGTCCTGGCGAGGCATGGAGGGCGGCATTGCTGCGGCGCGTGCTCGCCACGACGTCGTCATGGCGCCGACAGCCTGGACCTACTTCGACTATTGCCAGGGTGATCCGTCCACCGAACCGCTCAACATCGGCAACAGCGTTACGCTCGCCAAAGCCTATGAATTTGAGCCAGTCCCTGATGGACTGACGGCGGAAGAAACGAAACATATCATGGGTGGTCAGTGCCAGCTGTGGACCGAATACATGCCCACCAACAGAGAAGTCGAGTATATGGCGTTCCCTCGTCTTTGCGCCACGGCAGAAGCCGTTTGGTCACATACTCAGCGTCGATCCTACGAAGATTTCGTAGACCGACTGCGGACTCACATGCAACGGCTTGATAGTCTGGAAGTCAACTACCGGCCTCTGGACTAAGTAGAAGTCTGAAAGTCGCTACAGAAAGTGCCGGGGACTTCCCGATGCTGAAACCTCAAAATCAGGCTCAGCTCACTCGCTCTGTTGCCTAAGTCCCCGGCACTTTTTTGCACAACCGATAGATGCTTGCCTAGACTCAGTGTTCAGGATGTCCGATCAAGTTACCGTAACATCATTCTTCAGGTTCTTCGGGAATTCGGGGCTGACAGGGAATCTTCCTGGAAGATGGCTTGCACCTTTGAGATTCCAAAGAACCGCCATTTCTTCAACAGCGCTCACGTCGAAGCTCAACACCAGAGAAGTCCATTGCAGTCGGTTCGTATCAGATCAACCCGGCAGCAATGGAGGAGGAGACACAATGAAGTCAGCCATCGAACGTCGTACCAGTGACTGGGTAGACCACTACAACTTGCAGATCAAATCGCTGGACGATCGGCCAGACGATCCCGATCCGGACAGTGATGTCGTGTATCTGATCAAGGATGTTTTTACGACCATGAACGGCTCGTGGGAGCCATCGGGTGATCCGGGTTCTGTGCCCCAGTGGGCCAGAGAAGAGTATCTGAAACCGGAATTCCTCGAAGCGGGGGCCGATCACCACCTCTTCGCGGCAGTCATCGACCTGAACGGCGAGTTTGTCAAGAACCAGCCTGTTGCCTACTGGTCTGACGGCTACGACCGCCTCGGCGATCCGGACTATGACGGATATGTGGATGAACAGACAAAAGAGAGCTCAGGCTGGGCCAATATGTTCATGGCCGGCGGCAGTTCCTTTGTGCCGGAACGGGGCGAATCAGGTCCATGGTGCTGGGCGCCGGCCGGTGCCTCAGAGGTGATATGCGGGGGTGGACTTCCTGCCAACCACCACCTCTCCACATTCGTCGTCTGGCAGGCCGTCAAGCGTGACGACCTGGAGGAGGAGACCGATCAGGAGGTCACGGATCCAGAGGAGGGCGAAGCCACTGATCCCGAAGAGGGCGAAGTCACTGACCCGGATGAAGGCGAGACCACCGATCCCGAAGAGGGCGGAACGACCGATCCAGAGGACGAGATTGCTCCACCGTTTGAACGGCGCATCAGCCCCTGGGTCGAACAGTTCAATCTATCCATTAATGGATTGGACCAGGTCACTGTTGCGGACGATGCCGAAGTTGTCTACATGGTGAAAGACATCTTTACGACCCATAACGGTTCATGGGAACCAGGGGATGATTATGGATCCATTCCCCAATGGGCACGAGATGAATACCTGAAGCCCTTTGGAGCGCCCGACTACTTCGATGATGCCGGGGCGGATCACCATCTCTTTGCCGCGGTGTATGGTTTGGATGGCGAACTCTTGCGCCTGAAGGATATTGTCTACTGGTCGGACGGTTTCGAGATGCTCAACGATCCCGAATACACTGGATTCGTCGAG
This sequence comes from uncultured Chloroflexia bacterium, assembly GCA_963765875.1. GTDB lineage: Bacteria > Chloroflexota > Anaerolineae > Caldilineales > Caldilineaceae > JAWKOK01. The sequence goes on along the minus strand of CAVXYK010000021.1, from coordinate 153,704 downwards.
CGAGAGACCAAAGAGCATTCTGGGTGGATCAACATCCCCATCGGGCCGGGAAGCAGCTACGTACCCGAACGAGGTGAATCAGGCCCTTGGTGTTGGATGCCGGTCGGCGGCAGTGAAGTCGTCTGCGGCGGCGGCCTCCCGGCCAAGAATCATATCTCCACATTCGTTGTTTGGCAGGCGGTCAAGCGAGAAGATCGTGAATTGCCGGAAAAGCCCGACAAACCGCAAACGGGCGGCTACAACATCTACATGCCCTTCGTGGCCAGTGCGCCTGCCCGGCCATCCACAACGACGGAGCGGACCCCACAGCAGCCCGAAAGCGGGCATGGCGTCTCAGACCGGTCAGCCGGGCCAGCCAAGCCGACGCGGGTGCGCCAGTCGGCATGGAGCAAACTGGGCATTGACAGCTCCAGCAACTCTGACCTAGCGGTATATGCCCGGGCCAACAGCCTGGGCAGCCCCGTCACCGAGGAATTCGATTCAGACGGTTATCGAGCGCAGGGATTCCAATTCGGCATCGTCTACCAGGATCCCGCAGATCCTGCAAACATCCAACAGATGGCCTGGTAGCGAAAATTATCACAGAAAAAGGCGGACGCTCCAATCGGTGGAGCGTCCGCCTTTTCGTTTCAATTCGTTGACTCTACCGCAAAAGCGAAAAAGGCTCTACGCAGCCGGCTCATTCGTTTGCTACCGATCTTCAACCAGTAGCTGCAACAGCAATGGATAGACGTTGTCCACCTGTTGATCCGGCTGGGTGGGATCAATGTAGTCATGGGGCAGCAGCAGATCACCGGGTAGATCATAGATCTCTACCGTCCCATGGTAGGTTTTCCACGCCTCAATGACTTCTGCGGTGAACGCCTGATCGACTACTTCATCCGCCGGGTTGTTCACAATCACGATTGAGCGTGCCGCCGGCTTGGCCCGTCGCGCCTCATAGGCGACAATCTGCCCCAATCGAAGAATCGTAGCAACGCCCCTGGACGCGAACCTCGGATACTGATGTTCCCTGCCCGGCAGCGGTCTACGAAGAGAAGGGTCCCACCAAACAAAGAAACTGGGTAGAATACTCAGCAGGTTGGAGAGGGGACGTTCCCAGCCGTCCGGCACCAATTGGATGCTTAAGGCTGGTGACAATGCAACAACACGGCCAACTTCGGGCCGGTTCTGCGCCACCCAGGTCGACAGCGCACCGCCAAGCGAGAGGCCGCATACGGTGACCCTATTCCCCAGGCCGCACGCGATATCGACCGCGCCATCGGCCAGCACGAAGAGGGCTTCAGCGCTCAGACCCCCGTGATCATCAGCCATGGGTTCGAGACCATGGTGTGGGAAGCGGGGAATCAACACAGTATGGCCTGCAGCGTGTAGTTGCCGGCCCAACTCTAGAAATTGGTAGGGACAGTTCGTAAAGCCGTGAAGCAGGAGAGTCACGTGCTCGGTCTTTCGGCCATGATCGAGCAGTAGCGTCTGGCAGCGAACATTGACTCGCTGGTCATCCAGGGCCTGCAGCGCTTTCAACCGAGCACACGCTTCATCGTAGGTGGTCGTGGGTTGAGGAACACGCACAATTTTCGGCAGGCGAATCCGAAATAGGTGGTAGACGCCGACAGCTGCGCAAATACCGGCGAGGCCAATAACCGACAAAGAAAGAGGGCGCTTCATAGAATCAAACATGCTCGGCTCCGTCTGCGTTTGGTCAGCAGCAACGGCTGAAGCCGGCAACCAACGGTGGAAGCGCCCTCAGGCACTCCAATCTAGCCGCCTCAGCGGCTCTTCGATGTTCACAGCGGGATTCATCCCAGTGAAAAAGGTCGACAGAATCTAAGTAAGCATCTGTCGGTTGTGCAAAAAAGTGCCAGTGACTTAGGCAACAAAGCGAGTGAGTTGACCATGATTCTGAGGTTTCAGCATCGGGAAGTCCCCGGCATCTTCTGTAACCACTTGCAGACTTCTACTTAGTTGAGCTTATCCAAGAAATCTTCACCGACCACGATGCGCATATCGATGGGCGCCGCTGAATCCAGACCGGCCAGGCGGGTAAGCTGAGGATCCAGCAACAGATCGCCGCTCACTCTGTCGACAAGCTTGTCGGGTACACCATAGTTGACGATCAACGTATGGCCGTAATCACTGCGGTCAGCATCGCCGATAGCGACAACCTGCCATCCCTGAGCCTGCAATAGATCACGCGTTCGAGCCGCCACACCGGGCTGATCCGTGCCATTCAGGACCTCGATCCGGACCCAACCCAAATTGTCCGAACCGGTGGAAGCCACACCCGGCGCAGCGGGCTTGAAGAACGCATCGAGCGCCACGCGCACTTTGGCACGATCCGGCAGCAGAATCCAGGCGCCCTCTTCACTGTACGTCTCTTCGCCGTACCGCCCATCCAACACCAACTGTCGAATCTCAGTAATGGAATTGTCATTAAAATAGTTGGCCAGTTCGAGTTGGGCGGCCATCGGCATATCCGTGTCGATGCTGCTGCGCATTGTGTAGAGCATGCGCGGCGCTTTGGCGAGCAGCGTCGGCAGCATATCAGCCCGCGTCACTTTGTCGACCACGGCGCGAATCAGCTCCTGCTGTCGCCTTGCTCGCCCATAATCGCTATCAACGTTGCGCGTCCGCGCATACTTGAGCGCCGTCTCCCCATCGAGGTGCTGCCGGCCTGCATCCAGGTGAAAAGTCTGAACACCGTAGTCGGCTGTCGGGTATTGCTCATCATGGATCTCCACGGGCAGCACGATTTCCACGCCCTCGATCAAATCCATGATCTCAACGAAACCGTCAAAGCTGACGCTCACATAGTATGGCACTGGCTCACCGATGAAGCTGCTGATTGTGTCCTTGATCAGCTGAGCGCCACCACCGGGATAATTGTCGAATTCGCCCATTCTGTACGCAGTGTTGATCTTGGTGGTGACACCCATTCCGGGAATCGGCACCCATAGATCACGCGGAAGCGACAACATGCCCGCCGCGCCCGTCTCTGGATCCAGCGAGATCAGGATCAATGTGTCAGTCAGCGGCGGGCCTTCGTCGTCCGGTCGGGCATCTGTGCCAATCAGTAAGATGTTGATGGGATCTGCGCGGGGCTCTCGACTGCTCGATCGGCTCGTTCATGGTCGCAACCGCTTCTCCTTGGGACGCGACATCAAAGGAGGGAGCGATCTTCACGGCAACCGTATTATCAATGGCCCGAAAGGCTGCGACACGGAACGCGGCCGCCGAGTCTATGATGCGGGCCTGCGCCCAGTCATGCAGCCTGGTGCTTGCCGCGCCAGCCACAACCAGGATCGCAACCATGTAGATCAGCACAGCAGAGACGATCAGTCGCCGTCGGCGCCTGGTCTTCTGTGGGCTATCTATGCCATTCGGATGGCCTACGTGATGAAAATTGTGGTCTTCAGCCATTTCTACTATCTTCGGCAAAACCGTCTAAACGTGTCTGAAGCAAGGAAAACCATTGCCAACCAACGCCGATTATAGCATAGCCATAATTCCTAGTGGCAACCTCGGCACACAACAAATACGACCTTACGGTTATGAGAAACGTCCGTGAGGACAAATCTGTGCCACTTGTCACAGAATCCGTTCAGCATGTGGGATAAGTGTAGGCAGTTGGTCCGGTAAGGCGGCAATCGGTCGGTGGGCGCTGCGCCATCGGCACGCTCGGCGGTAAGTCAGCGGATGTTGACTGCCGGCTGACCTCCGACTGAACCCCGACTGCGCCCATTGCCAACCCGGGCCTTCAACTACTCGGGCAGTGGATGCTGGTAGAGCGCTGCTTTGGTGAGGATATAGATCTTTTCATCGAGCTCATCAAGGTAAAGGCCGCGCATATCTGACAGAGGCTCACCTTCACTGGCGACAAGCTGATACTTATAGGTTCCTTCTTTGTCAAAGGCAAGGATGCGATCATGAGCAGCATCAGCGATGAAGATCGATGAATCGCCCTGACTCCCGATGGCCATGTCAACCGGCTCATCCGCACGAACAGCGCCGCTGTCCAGCGAGAAAGGCACCTGTTCTCCTGAACGATAGCGGACAAGTGTGCCCTCACTATTCAACATCCAGATGTCCCCATCAATCTCCATGCCGAGAAGACCCGAGATGTAGGGTTGGGTCTCTGCCGAGAACCACTCTGTCGACGGGCCGCCCAAATTACCTCGCTCGTAGCGGATGATCTGATTCTGCCCTTCATCGGCAATATAGGTTGCGCCATTGAAAAGGGCAATCTGTGATGCATTTTGTAACAAGTTTGGATCATCCATCTCAATCGGTTGGACACCGTCAACACGCAGATCATAGCTGAAGATCTGGCCGTTCCGGTCCAGCACCAGCAACTTCGGACGATCCTCAAAGCCAGTCACGATCGGCTGCCATGCCATATCTACCATGCCGGCAACGGCGGCGCCATCAAAGGCAAACCCTTCCTCCAGAATCAACTCAGGCTCAAGATCAGGCACATACTCACGCAACGCGTCCAGTTCATAACGCTCGACGGTCTCTTGCCCCCGATCCATCACAAAGATGTTCTCGCCCACTGTCATCACGCGGAAGGGCTCGGCGTCACCGGAAAATGCAATCAGCGGCTCAGTCAGTTGATAGAGATAGCGCGTCTGCATCACTTCGGCGAGTCCGCTATTGATCTCGTCGAACATCCGATCCGACTCCGGCGTATGTCCGGTTATCGCGACTGCATCGCCCAGACTGTCGCTTGCCTTCAGAAACATGTTGCGTGCACTCTCGTCATCACCGTTATCCAGGGACGTCTGCGCATTGAGCAAGAACGTCTGCGACATCTCCGTATAACTAGCGGCACTGACAGCCGGATCTCGTCCCCACTGTTGGTAGACCGCTGTCACCACAACCGGAACCAGCACCAATATCAACACGGCAAGTGTGATAAATAGGCGGGCACGTCCCCCGCTGGCCGGCTCCGGCAGATCAATCGGCGCGGAGCTGTTCTCCAGCGCTGCGCTTACCTGTGCTGAAACATCATGCAAGCGCGATGATTCAGGAGAAACAGAACGGTCCTCGCTTCCATCGTCTACGACAGTTGCGTCACGATGTTGCAAGGCGCTCTGCTCGGCCGCGACAGCCAGACTGGGTACGAATACATCTTCCACCAGCCCTTCATGATCCGCGAGGTCCTCATCCCAGCCAGGCTCATCGGCATAGACACCTTCTTCTGGCGCTTCGTCCCCATCGAGGACGGCCTCAACATGAGGACGGCGCTCCGGGAACATACCACGAAACACTTCTCGGGAACGGTCCAGGCCAACAAGTACGCCGGCCGCCAGGCCTGAGGACATCGTAGTAAGAGCCGACGGGCCAGATGACTGCTCTTCCTGCGTGCCGCTTGTCTCGACTACGTCTTCAGCCTCGCCCTCAAGCTCGTCTTTGGTCCTCCCACTGGCGCTGGCCGCCCCAACGACAAGTGCGCCGGCGGCCGATGCTCCAGGCGATTCAGCGTCGTCAAATGACCCGGGCTCCACCACATTTGAGGAGCCATCGATCAAACCATCTGACGCCACCTCGATCTCAGTTTCCCCAGGCGCGATTCTGTCACTAGACGCATCATCAGGCTGGATCTCTTGCACGCCATCGTCCTTGGCATCCGCCTCAGCCGGCGTAGCCGGATCGCTCTGGCCGTCCGGCACACTCACCACTGGCGGACGAGCATTGACAGCGCTGGTCAGGCCGGCGGCGCCCAGAAGTGGCGTACGGCGCTTGGGCGTCGCCTGTGTCGCCGCTTGAGGAGCTGCGACAGGTGCATCGACCTGCTCAATGACCAGCAGTAGGCCGGGCAAGTCAGGACGTCGACTCGTCGCCAACAATCCGCTGGCGGCGTCACTGCAGTTTTCGCCGTTGATATGGGCCACCGTGCCGGCAATCGTTCGAACGGGGACAACGTCGAGCCAACGGGGCGTGCCCATGAACAGTGCAGTATGGTCGCGAACTTCTTGGCTGTAGATTTCCCAGTTGACCGGATTCGCCGACATCTGTTCATCAACGCCATTTGGGGTCTCCCCCTTAGACGACACGGCGGGCGGCGATGTGCGTCTGCTAAATTGGATGATCTCGGAGGGGTAGCGTGCAATCTGATTGTCGGCGGTAATGAAAGCACAGGCCGGGCCGCTATGTGCGATCATGAGTCGCGAGCGTACAAGCCCGGCACAAATGACGCCGAGTTGAACGGGCTGATCCGGATGGCTCTGGTTGAATTCGTTGACTCGAAGACGCGCCTGGCGAACAGCTTCGGTCAGAACCTGGGACTGGCTGCCCGACCGTGTGAAGTATGTCCGCTGAATGGCGCTCAGCAGGCTTTCAGCCAAATGAGTACGGCCCGCGTTCTCGCCGACCAAATCGACAATCGCGTACAGATTGCCGCGCAAAGCCTGGCGCGACTCAGGCGCAGGTTCGACCACACGTACTCCGAGTGGGGTTTCACCGTCTGGCCCCTCGAAGTGTGCGATGATTGTACGATAGAAGAGCGGGCGCGTTTGGTCGCCGGGAGGTACGGTACTCATGACACGATTGTATCCTGCCGCCCCCATACATGTCAATCGACGAGCGCTTCGAGAGCATCTCGCGCTTGAGGCGGGATACGCGGCATGCTCTGCCCCCGATCTGAATGACAACCGATGGTCTCTGATACAATTCGCTTGCGGGAGTCAGAACGGATACAATCAGCCCAGCATGACTCGGGCACAAGACTGTTCGGCATCTGCGAGGTCGGAAGCAGTACAGGGGCGACGCACGATCCGATTCCGAATTTATGCTTGACCCGCCCGGCACGCAGGTAAACACAGTAGTTACCGATTTGGTCGCAACTGTCATTCCGACAGAGCGAAGCGACGAGGAATCTCTCCTTGGCGAACCCGAGATTCCTCTTCCCTCCGGTCATCGGAATGACAATTCGTGAACTACTGAAACAGGAACAATTCGACAGAACATGTGAACAGAGTGATCCAATGACCTCAAACGGAGATCGTTATCCCATTCCGGGCGCTACGCACAGAGTTGAAGAAGAAATTCGACGCAGCCGGTTCATCACGACCGTGGCCTATGCGCCAACTGTCGAAGACGCGCGTGCATTCGTCGCCTCAATGCGTGAAGAGTTTGCAGATGCCAGCCACAACTGTTGGGCATATCTGATCGGTGCACCCGGCAGCACGGGCCAGGTCGGCATGAGTGACGATGGTGAGCCTCACGGAACGGCAGGCAGACCGATGCTTACGGTGCTCGAACATGCCGGCGTCGGCGACATCGCGGCCGTCGTCACGCGCTACTTTGGGGGCACGTTGCTTGGAAAGGGAGGACTGGTAAGAGCGTATAGCGGCGGGGTACAGCTGGCGCTGGAGCACTTGCCACTCGCTGAGCAGATTCCGAGCGTCGATCTTCAGGTTGTGGTCGATTACAGCGTCATTACGCCTCTTCAGCGACTATTCTCCAGATTCGAGATCCTCGCTCTGGAAGAGGAGTACGCGATTGATGTCACCTATTCACTTAGGATACCCGAGGAACAGTTCGAGGCCTTTCGAACAGAGGTCACTGACCTGACCAATGGGCAGGCGCTTATTGAAGCTCAGTGAAGTTGACACCGTCGGTTAAGACCGAGTTCGAACCCGTAAACCCCAAGATTCCAAAGAGCCAAAAAGTAGACAGACGGCCCTTCGCTCATAGCGAAGGGCCGTCTGTCTTTGGTCGCATTCAATCTGAACGACAATGCTATGCAGTCTCGACCAGTGTCTCGTCAGTCTTCTCTATTGTAGCGTCCAGCGTAGTTTCCAGTGTAGCGTCCGGCGAGAACGCGGTCTCAGTAGCTCGCGCGGCAACGACCGGCTCTGGCACGTTCTCTCCCGGCGCTTCATCTTCCGAGACCGCCTCATTCATCCCGATCATCGCCCGGGGGCTATCGGCTGCAGGAATGATGATCCACATCAGCAGATAGAGCAAGATCGGGCTACCGGCGCCGAACAGAATAAGCGCTGCAAAAATGAGCCTTATCAGCGTCGGGTCAAAGTTGAAATACGCTCCCAGGCCACCACATACGCCGCCAATCATCTTGTCTGTCTTGCTACGGACCAACCGCTTTTCAGATGTCATTTTTCAGCTTACCTTGAAACCCTTTCGTTCATGAACCGGTTCTCGAGCGCAATTTCTTCTCGCAACCGATCGAAAAAAACCGTTGCTTTCATGGAGATCAGTACGCAAAAGACGCAGCAAGGTTTCAGAAAAGTGTCGAGTTTGTCCCGCGAACGCAACTATGTCATTGTCCGCAAACAACTTTGCGACACCAACCTCCGGGAGGTGGTCAGCATCAGTTCGCTTACCTGGAATTTCGTGACCACCTCCCGGAGGTTTCTTGCGGACAGTCACTTAGTCTCTTGCAGTTCACAGGTCGAATCATCCTACCAGGGAAGAGTTCACCGACCAGGGCGTTTATTTGCCGAGACCTGGGCCGATCTGTGGTACAATCAGTTGGATATGTCTGCAACGGGCAGGCCTCTATTCGCGACCAGATTAGCCGTACAAAAGAGAGACCATGCAGTCAGCTTCCGTAGAGGAGAAACCAGAAATCGGGCCGGGCATCAACCTGACTCCCGAGGGGCGCAACTATACCTTGGAAAACCCGATGAGCTTGGCTCTTTTCCTCGAGTCAGCCCCGATTGCCATTGTTACCACCGATACCAGCGGTCGGATTCTCTATGTTAACTCGCGGCTGAGCGAGACATTTGGCTATGCCCCGGGAGAGTTGCTGGGCCGGCAAATCGAAGTGTTGATTCCCGAGCGGTTCCGTTCTCTTCACCTGGGCCATCGCGCCGGATATCTAGAGAACCCCCATGTTCGCTCCATGGGCAGCAACATGGATCTGGCCGGTCGCCGCAAAACGGGCAGCGAATTCCCCATTGAGGTCGGTCTCAGCTACGTCCATGTAAACGGGTCCATGCTGATTATGGCCACCGTGAGCGACATCTCTCGCCGCAAGCAGGTCGAAGATCTATTGGAATCCAGAGTCCAACAGCGTACGCGCGAATTGGAACAACGACGTCGCGTCTCCGAAGGATTGCGAGACACCCTGGCAATTCTCAACTCCAACCATTCGTTGGACGAGATTCTCGCACACATTGTCCTGCAGGCCACCCAACTGCTCTATGCCGATGCCAGTGCAATCTACAGCCTGGCGGATGGACAGGAAGCGCTAGTACTCAAAGCCTGCTATGGCATTTCTGAGGCCCAATTGAAAGAGGCCAGCGCCATCGTGGCGGAGAGTAGTTCCGGCGAGACGGTGCTGGAATATCGGTCGGAAACGTCCAACGCCGCGGCAGACCCCGACGCCGGTACTGACTCCAGCCTTGCGACTGACCCGGGTTCTGATTCTCCGCTCTCTGATTTTGCATCCGGCGTGGAGAAGGGTCGAACGCTGATCACGACGGTGGAACGGCCTCGCTGGAATCCCAGCGGACAGGCGCTGATGGAGACCGGGTATCAGGCCCTTCTTTCGGTTCCGTTGCTGGTCAAGGATGCCGGGTATGGCAATCTGATGCTCTACTACAGTGAACCGCGCCAATTCTCGCCCGAAGAGATCGAGCTGGCGCTGGCCGTTGGCGATCAGGCGGCACTGGCTATCGAAAACGCCCGGCTGCGTTCCCAGATTGAACGAACGGCGGTGACCGCCGAGCGCAACCGCATCGCACGCGACCTCCATGACTCGGTCACACAGACACTCTTCTCAGCGACGCTGATTGCAGAAGTGCTGCCGAAACTGTGGGAAAGAAGCCGTGATGAGAGCGAACGTCGATTGGAAGAGCTTCGCCAGCTGACCAGAGGCGCGCTGGCAGAGATGCGCACACTGCTGCTGGAGCTGCGCCCGGCCACGCTCATTGAAGTAGAGATCGGCGAGTTGCTGCGCCAGTTGACAGAAGCGACGACCGGGCGAACGCGCGCGCCGGTCACTTTGTCGCTCGAAGGCAGTTGCCAGCCGCCGCCCGACGTGAAGATTGCCTTTTATCACATTGCCCAAGAAGCCCTGAACAACGTCGCCAAGCATGCACGGGCAGGTCATTCCTCCGTCCATCTGCGTTGCGACAACGATCACTTTGAGTTATCCGTCGGAGATGACGGGAGAGGCTTCATCCTGTCAGAGGTGACGCCCGAGCACCTGGGCCTCACCATCATGCGCGAGCGAGCTGAGGATATCGGTGCATCGCTGCATATCGAGAGCAGCATTGACGAGGGTACCGTCATATCGGTCGCATGGCCCAGCGTGTCGTCAGCCGATCCGCCCCAGAAGTAGAAGCACCCAGTTGTCCGCCGATGCGGCCGGCCAAGGCGGCCTCGATTCGACCATTGTATTTGAGGATTTTGATCTATTTGAGGATATTGAACTGTGACTGTAGGTTCTGAACGCATTCGTGTCATGCTCGTAGACGACCACGCTGTAGTACGCAGCGGCCTTGCCGCATTCCTAATGGCCTTCGACGATCTGGAACTGGTAGGCGAGGCCGCCGATGGAGTCGAGGCTGTTGCCATGTGTGGGCGCGTTGCACCCGACGTCGTCTTGATGGATCTGGTCATGCCGCAAATGGATGGAGCGACCGCGACGAAGGCCATCCGCGAGACCTATCCCGATGTGCAAGTCATTGCGCTGACGAGCTTCAAAGAAGACGACTTGGTTCAGGGTGCGCTACAAGCCGGCGCCATCGGCTATCTGCTCAAGAATATCTCGACCGATGAACTGGCCGATGCGATTCGGTCAGCGAGTGTGGGCAGGCCCACGCTCGCGCCGGAAGCTGCGCAAGCGCTGATCCAGACAGCCACGCGCAAGAGCATATTCACGCCAGGCCAGGATCTGACCGACCGTGAACGGGAGGTGCTCCATTTGATGGTGGATGGGCTGAACAATACCGACATCGCTGAAGCACTGGTGGTCAGTCGGTCGACGGTCAAATTTCACGTAAGCAATATCCTCTCCAAGCTGGAAGTCAGCAGCCGAACCGAGGCCGTTGCCTTTGCTCTGCGCAACAACCTTGTCACCGACTGATCAACGTGGGTGGCGGGCAATCTATAGAGCAACGGTCTGTCAACTCATATTGGTCCTGGATGTACGCATGATGAGTTCAGATCGTTGACCCGTGGCGGGCGGCCACAAGGACACGCCCCTACATGCTTGCCGATCTGATGGCGGGCCTACTCGTGCTGTCACCCGCTCACCCTATCACCCACTCATCTCGTCCCTGCCGCATCACTGGCCAAATGGCTAGGTGAAAAACCAACCATTTGCATGGGATAAGGTCTCTCCGTTTGTCCGGCTGAAAAGTAGCGTCGATTGTGTAAACTAAGCGGTAAGATCGCAGAGGCATCTTGAGTCTTTGTGGCGACCGTTTGGCTAGATTATTTGCGACACGGTCCGCACCATCCATGCGCGCCACACGCCTATACCGACCCTCTCTGATCACCCCGTACCTTGAAAGAGGAAGTTGATAACGTGTGAAACGAGGAGCAGATGCGCGTTTTGCTGGCCGACGATCAAGCCTGGTTGCGCTCAGCCATTCGGTTATTGCTGGAACAGCAGATCGGCGTCGAGACGGTCGGCGAAGCGGTGGATGCCGAACACTTGCGCCGTGTGGCGATGGTCTCAGATCCCGATTTGGTTCTGCTGGACTGGGAACTGCCCGGGATTCAGGTAGCCGGTCAACGTCATGCGTTGCTGAGCGACCTGCGCGACGCTAATCCGAGACTTCAGATCATTGTCATGAGCGGCCTGCCCGAGTCATCACGTCCCGCCATGGCTGCGGGAGCGAACGCGTTTGTCAGCAAAGCCGACCCGCCGGAACAGCTACTTGCCGCATTGCGAAAAGCCCAGCAATCGATTAACATTGCTTGACGCCTGCTCAGACAGTAGGGATGTCCATATGCGCCGGGCTGTTTTCAGACCAAGACGGCCGAATCCATAGAGTCAGGAAACCATCTCGATGTCCAAAAAGCCAGTGCCCGAAGCCCCGATATCTGAATATGATGTGGCTATCATTGGCGGCGGTCCAGCAGGTCTGGCGGCCGCTGCATATCTGCGTCGAGCAGCGTTACGCCGCACGGTACTGATTGCCGAATCGTTGGGCGGAAAGGTCTACTATCCGTTCTCGCTTCGCGATCTGCCGGCAGTGGATCATGTGTGGGGTGGCGATCTATGCGCCGAATTGGCGCAGTTTGTCACAGATCAGCTCCAGGAGATCGAGGAGACAGTGGTCAAGCGTGTCGTCTCGAAAGATGGCTCTTTTCGAGTTCAATTGGGCGATGAACGGGAAATCTGTGCGCGAACGGTGATTGTTACCACCGGGGCCAGCTCCAAACGGACCTATGTCAGCGGAGAAAAGCGACTCTGGGGCAGCGGCGTCAGCTTCTCGGCAGTCAGCCATGCGAGCCATTTTGAGGGTCGTGCTGTGGCCGTGGTCGGCAATGGACCACGGGCATTGGTTGCCGCATTGGAACTGGCGGCAATCGCCTCACGTGTCTATCTCATCGCTCCGCGCGTAAGCAAATTCGCAGAAATGCCCGCAGCCAACCTTGTATTGGAACACCCCGACGTAACGGTCTTCCGCCATTGGGAGTTACAGCAGATCGTCGGCGATGATTTCGTTTCGGCCATTCAATTGGTCGGCATCAATGGGGAAGTACGCCAGGTACCCGTTGAGGGCGTCTTCGTCCAGTTGGAGTTGCTGCCAAACAATGACATCGTGCGTGATCTGGTTGATGTCGATGAATCCGGATTCATCAAGGTCAACCAACGTTGTGAAACCAACGTGGAGGGTCTGTTTGCTGCCGGGGATAATACCAATGCCCGCGCCGAACTGGTACCAGTCGCTCTCGGTGAAGGCGCGAAGGCGGCAGTGAGCGCCTGGGAATACTTGACGCTCCACGAACGAGACTGATCGATAGAATAAAAAACGTTCGAGCGCACGGGTTCTGCTCAGAACCCGTGCGCTGAACGTGATGAATCGACGGTCTGACTTTGTCCAACGCCAGACGCCCGATCCCCGGAATAGAACATTGTCGACCCGCTAGGTCAAAACGACGCAGTTCTCCTCCCCGTGTTCGCCCATCATGTACCCATCTGCGGCTTCATCGTTGAACCAAGTACCGTCGCCCGAGTAGTATCGGAACTGATACTGTTGCCCCGGTTCTAGTGCAACCGCGGCACTGCATGTGCCGTTGTTGCGCTTGACCAACTTGTGCTTACCCGGTGTCCAACTGTTGAAGTCGCCGACTACGGAGACCTGAGCCATCTCAGGTGAATAGGGCAACACAAACGTGATCTTGACCTGATTGTCTTTCTTCATGTTTTGATGCTTGATCATCATACTCTCCATTCATATCTGCTTCTTGAACCCGACATTCTCGGGGCCAACGCTGTCTCTCAGACCAGAGCCCAGCATATTGGCGCACAAATCTTAGCAGAAAACCGAATCATGGCAAATTGTGCAAACCTCCCAAAATAATCCCACACAAATTGGCCACATCTTCTATTTTGGAGAAATATCTGGAAAAATATGACGTCTAGCACCTTGGCGGAGTGACACAGAAGGGGAAACAGGTGACAGGGCCACAAATGACCGGGAGACGGCGTACAAGTACGGATTCATCCCAGCAGTATCCATGACAATTAGCCAGATCCGCGTGATGCGTGTTCTATCGAGTCTTTCTCTCAGCCTGCGAGGATGGATGGGCACAGCCGGTTATTCGACATCTATTTCGCTGTTGGCCAACTCGCGATAGATCATGAAGCGCAGATCGCTGGTGATCTGTTGTGCACGCGGCGGGTTGTTAATCCAGAAGTTCAACTGGAAATTGAGTCTGGCGCTAGAAAAGTCTGTGAAGATAACCGAAGGAGCCGGACTCTTAAGCACGAGCCCATGACGTTTGGCCACGCCCAACAGTAATTTGCGTACATCTTCCGGCTCGCAGTCATTGCGTACGTCCACACTGACTGTGGACCGGACAAGACGATTGGTGTATGTATAGGTTTGGACCGACGAGGTCAGCAGTATCCGATCGGGCACGAAGATCTCAACATTGTCAACCGTGCGCAGCACCGTCGATCGCAGGCGTAGTTTGTCTACAGTACCGCTCTGTCCACCTACCTGAATGACATCGCCGGGGCGCAATGTATGTTCGTAGACCAGCATAATACCGCTGACAAAATTCGCGACCAGATCTTGCAGGCCAAAGCTGATGCCCACGGAAAGGCCGCCCAACACAACAGTCAATGTGGAGAGATTGAAGCCAAGCATTGTCATTGCAGTCAACACGCCGAGCGCGAGGATAGCGTAGTAGGATGTGACGACGACTGCGTTGGTCACGCCGGCATCGGCATTCTTGCGCCGAGACAGCCCACGCCGCAACAGATCGCGGATGATCCAAGCCGACACAATGAAGAAGTAGAGAACAATGGCCGCAGAGACCAACGTGCGCAGCAAGATCTGCGTATCCATGACTCGGAAGAGCACCGTGTCGCCCAAGGGGAAGGTGCCCGAAAGCGTACGCCAGATCAGCCAAAGGCTGAGCAACGTGGTCAGGGGTTTCAGCAACTGACTCGAGTATCGTTTGGCAGTCTCATCCGCCATCGTGGCATAGAGTACGCCGGCCAAGCCACGATAGCCCAGAATCAGCCAGAAGATCGGGATCAGTTCCTTGATCAGTCCGGTGCGCCAACCATTAGACTCGAAATAGATGATTGCGACCTGGCTAAGACAGAGGCCAAGCAGCGGAAAAGCAGTAAACTCCACCGCACGCGCAATCCGAAGAAGACGGTCACTCCATGACAGACTCTTCCACGAGCGTGTTGACACCCCTTTGGCCGACTGGCCCTTGGCGGTTGCAGACGCGGCACGGCGGCGTATCCAGCGACGGCCAATGGCCTCCAACAGATGTGGAATCAGCCAAGCCAGCAAAAACACGACAACAAATGCAACCAACTGGCGCTGAACCACAGGACGTTCCGTTACGATCAGCAAGCGGTCCAACAGATCTTGAAGAAGGTCGAGTCGATTCCCAGTCTCCATCAATCATCTCCATTCTCTGGCGTTTCAGCGGCCTCGTCCGATGGATCCAACTCACCGGTAGGCAGACTATCCGCCGGTTCGCCGGAAAGAGCGCCAAAGAGCGCGGTCACCGCTTCCTCAGGCGGGATGCCGCCATCCAGCACAGCCGTGAACACACCCTCCAGCGATGAGAAAACTTCATCCAGTTGCGGTGTGTTGGGCAATACAGAGGCCACCGTGGCCTGTTGTGAAAAAGCGGCGAGATGGGGAATTGTGCTCAGATCGACAGTTGCGTTTGCGGGCACGACATGGGCGGTCTCTGCGATTTTCTGGGCTGTCTCTTGATCGGTTAGAAAACGCACTAGATCGCCGATTAAGAGCAATTGGCCATTGGAGGCGGCGCTATTGACCATAATGCCATAGGCCCTCACTATCGGTGATGCCTCGCCGCCGGGTCCGGACGGCAGCATGCCGGTGGAGAGTTGACCGGACGCCTCCAACGAATGAAGTGAGAAGTATTCTGACGCCGCCCCCACGAAGTAGGCGGATTCCTCATCGAGAAACGCCTGGCGCGCCAGGTCGTGTTCGTCAGCAAGATTGACCTCCCCACTGTCCCTCATATCCTTCAGCCAAGTCAGCCAGGCGATCAGCGCTTCAGCATTTTTGTCATTCAGCGAGTTTTCCGGTGTGATGAGACCGCCCATTGAGCCAAAGCCCCAGAATCCATTCGCCAGGTTGGCTTCCAAAACAATTGGTACACCTGCGCCCGCCTGCGTTTCAATGTCAACCAGATTGAGGGCCGTGTCGGGAGCCAAATCCCCATTGACATAGAGCGCGTCGACATCCATCGAGAGTGGGAATCCATAGAGCCCATCTCCGTCGATCTCACTGCTGTAGCGCAGGGCCTCCAGCGCTTTTGGCTGAAAGCGCTGGAGTTCATCAGCAGTCAGTAAATTTGAGACCTTGCGGATATGTCCGTCATCAGCGAGGGAAGCGACGTGCGCCTGAGGCCCCAAGATCAGATCGGCATAACCAAGGACGTCGGTGCTGCCCGCCAACATGGCGCTTAGCTGATCGTAGTCCATCACAGAGTCGCGGACAACAACGTTCGGGCATTTTTGCCGATAGTCTTTCAGGCGCTCTCGAACGGCAGTGACCTGCTCCGGAGGCAACAGATTGGCGATTCGAATAACGCCGATTGACCCACAGGATGACTCTGCGGCGGCAAACTCATCTCGACCAAGTAGCGTATTGACGACACCGGTAACTTCCGCTGCAGCCTGGGCCGGATCGATTAGACCTTCGAGCACGCTGTCATAGCTTTCGGCGACCAAGCTCAAAATCGAATCGGCATCCCCACTGTTTGACAGCGGTACCGAGTTTCTGGCTTGTATCGACAGGTTGTTCATCCTCGGCATGACACTGGGGTTGATGTGCAGACCGAGATTGGCCGGGATATGCTGAACTTCGCGCATAAGCAGTGCGCTCTGTTCCGGATTGGTGATAAATTTCGCCAACTCGATGGCAAGGTCGCTCTGTCGATCTGAAGAGGCCGTGCTAAAAAGCAGCCCCTCAACCTCGAGCAACGGCCCGGCCACGCCGATGGGGCCGCTTGGCAATGTGGCCACACCGAGCACATCGTCTCCCAGCCGCTCTTCCAAGCTCTGAAGGTCGCGGGAATCGCCGATATAGTAAGCTGCATCCCCGTCCAGGAATCGTTCCTGCAAGACCGTTGAGTCCGGATCCAACAGCACGCCGGGCAGATCACGTGCGCTCTTCAACCATGCCAACCAGTTAACGAAGCCGCCCTGGTCAAGACCAAGCCAGCCGTCTTCGTCAAACAACTTGCCGCCAAATGCCTGGATTCCCCAGAACGTGTCGTGGAAATCATCTGACATCGCCACAGGACGCCCTGCGG
The DNA here is from genome assembly GCA_963765875.1 of uncultured Chloroflexia bacterium. Taxonomy (GTDB): domain Bacteria; phylum Chloroflexota; class Anaerolineae; order Caldilineales; family Caldilineaceae; genus JAWKOK01. The sequence continues at coordinate 136,733 of CAVXYK010000021.1, read as the reverse complement.
CAGTCTCCTCTAGCAGGCTGTTCAGCGTATCAGGCGGATCATCTACGAGATTCTTGTTGTAGTATAGTACAGTGGTGTTGAGCGATGCCGGCATTCCATACAGATCTTCCTGCCACTCCATCAACTCAAGCGCGCCGCGCATGAAGTTTTGCGCATCTTCCTCGCCAAATATGTCGCCAATACTGCGTATGTATTCTGCCTGGGCCAGCGGCCTGATCGCACTTCCAGGGGCGATCATCAGATCCGGGCCCAGCCCGGAGACTGCGGAAGTTCGGAACTCTTCCAACATCTCATCAACCGAATCAAAGCCCTGAATTTTCACAGTGGCATCGCGGTTGATCTCAGTGAACCGGTCCAAGATCTGCGTGAGCACAACTTCCTCTGCTTCATTCCAACTGTGCCAGATCAGAATCTTCCCGGAAATCTCATCACCCGAATCGGGGTTCTCGCCCACGGCACAGCCGGCGCAGAAGACCGCCACTGACACTGCCACCAGTCCAATACTCACTAATCGTCTAAGCATGCCATCACCTCGACCACCATATCCGCGGTGGAAATCACAGTTACTGAACCCAACGACGTGCACAAAGAAGATCAATTTCGAACGTCAATCAACAACTATGGTAGCGCAAGAAGTTCGATTTTTCGAATTGTCTGTGGCCATTCTCTTGCGACAATATCGGTTCGACGTCAGGTTTCCGGTGAAGTGAAATCCGTGGTTTAATAAAGGGAATTGTGCATTAATAGAACCGACTATCTAGGTCGGATCATTCAAAATCATTACGTCTGTCCGTCGATCTCAGACTGGGCCAAAGAGCCCATATTGAGTGGACTTGTTCCGGACAGAGTTCAGAAAAAACGAACGTATGGAGCAAACGGCATGGTCCGTTCTTTCGCTATTGGAATTGCTGTACTACTTTTGACCCTCTCATCCTCATTCTCAATGAGAGCTGAGGCGTCCGCCGACAACAGCGGCATATTGTACCCGCAGCAGAACGCAACGACAAGCGGCATAATTGATATTCAGGGTAGGGCGAGCCATCCGTCATTCCGGAAATGGCAGATAGACCTGGTACTCGACAGCGATCCCAATTCTGCAACCTTCATCGCCGTCGGCGACAATCCGGCCGATGCGCCCGAAATGTTCGCCACGCTTGATACGTCACTCTATCCCGATGGAGACTATCAGTTGCGGCTGCGTGTTGTCCACAGCAACCTCAACTACAACGAATACTTCACGCCTATCCAGATTCGTAATCGAAGCCAGCTGTCGGTTTCATCACCCTCAAAGACTCTGACGGCTGCAACCAATCCGGTGGCCGGCACAAGTGCCCTCCCGACCGCAATTGCCCAGCCTACAGATTCACAGACCCAAGCAACGCCATCAAAAGCCACAATTTTCGACAAGAGCATTCGCAAAGCATTGATCCCTGCCGAAAGCCAGACGCCGGAGCGAACCACAGAACGAACTACGGCACCGTCTGCCAAGCCAGTCGCCAATCCGCACACCCTTGCCACTCGCCTTGACATTCCCTTTGACAGGACCGGGCGCTGGATCGAAGTCGAACTCGCAACCCAAACGCTGCGAGCCTGGGAGGGCGACGAGATCTACCTTGAGACTGCGATCAGCAGCGGCGAAGAATGGACACCCACAGTCCAGGGCGTATTCCATATCAATCGCAAGTATGCCAGCCAAGACATGGTCGGTCGAGACTACAACCTGCCCGACGTGCCGGCCGTCATGTACTTCTTCTCAAACTATGCCATCCACGGCGCCTACTGGCACGATGATTTCGGCAAAGCGGTCAGCCACGGCTGTGTCAACATGCGCGAAGACGAGGCGATCGATCTGTTTGAATGGGCGTCCATGGGCACCCCAGTCTTCGTCTATGAGTAGCAAAGTAGGGTGCGCCCCTTGCGGGCGCCCGCAAGGGGCGCACCCTACTCGATCATCCCCAATATCCCGGTCCGGCATCACTTATCTTCCCATCACAATTGGTTCATTCTCGCTTAAGTAATCTCCTTCACAATTCGAGATGTTTGATTGCAGTTGGCGCGTCCTAGCAGCCGTTCAGCTTAGATGCAGAAACTGACTGAACATCAGCAAATCGGGCCAAAACGGCCCGCAAGAGTGAGATACAAAGAGAGATGAAAGAGAGAGTGATCGTTCCTATGGCGCACCGATTACGAAAAATACTACCAATCCTGATACTCGGCATCGCCTGGATGGCATTCAGCTACCAGCCGACCTTTGCCCAATCGACATCAACTGCACCACTGGTTGTGACAGAGACTTCAGCAGCCGAAGATGCAGACACCATAGCAGTAGCACAACCTGAATCGCTGGAAGAATATGGCGTCAGCTGTGATGGCGATGCTTGTACCGTCAATGTGAGCCTAGACAGATTTGGCATCTCACCGATCGCCAAACTGGGCGCATCCTTTGCCATTGAACTGGCTCAGGACAACCTGAACTTCCTGCCGGAAAACGCCGGAATCGAGATCGAGGACGACCTGACGCTCAAGCTGCCCATCGGCGATCTCGAGTTGATGGATGCGGATCTTGTCCTGGTGTTGGACGAAAACGGCAATGTTGAGCGAATGCGTGGCACGGCCCAGGTTCCGTTCCCATCTGTGGGCGTGCTCGAAAACGTCGACCTGGACGCGCCCGTGAAAGCGGATCTTGGCCTGGAAACAGGTGCGAATCTTGCCCACCTGAATGCGCCGCTCGATCCTGAGCGACAATATCTCTTCCTCGACTTCAATTCCGGCCTGGTGGCCGAATCGAATCATCGGGTGGAGGGCGAAGATCACGCTGTGCGGCTGAGCGTTCCCCGCGGACAGAACGCCACGTTGGTCATCGATCCACGCGAGCCCTACGCCTATCTATCCGGCAACGTCACAGTCAGCGTCGATGATCAGCTTGCCTTTGTGGGCCAGATGATCGACCTGGGCGAGGCAAATGTGTTGATTCCTGACGGATTGCCCATTCGACAGCGAATCGGCATGCAGGTCACGAGCAGCATCGGCAAGGGCGCTGAGCCCTTCTTCCAGGCAGGCGGGGCCTACTCCGTGGACGCAGGCATGATCGGCAACCTGATGAATGTCGAGATTCGACCGCTAGTGACCCAGGGCTTGGTAACGCTGGATCGCTCAGGCATCCTCCTGGACGGCATCGCAGAGGCTCAGATCGCGCCGGAGACGGTCTTCGACGGTCGAACGTCGGCCCAGATCTTCCTGCCCTTCGACACCGACATTCGCTCGGCCTATGCTCAGTTTGACGCCGAAGCGTTGATTCCGTTCGCCGGGACCTCCGCTGAAGCCATGGCCCGTCTGGACGGATACCAGGGCATGCTGGCACAGGCATCGATCACGACGCCCTTCTCCAATCCCAATCAGGTGGAGAATGTGGCCGTGGGCCAGGTTGACGATGTGGAACTGGTCGAAGAGATCGACAGCGACGGCCAGCCGCGCTTCAAACTTGTCCGCTCGTTGGCCACTGGCGCAGCCGACGCCACAACAGACACCGTCACACGCAGCTACCTCTTCGTGAAGAACGGCGCTGCCGACGGTGCAACCACCGGCCTGGAATGGACACAGAACGCCTGGTGCGGCGTCAGCGGTCGCTGCGACACCGGCATGGCGGACGAGGCAGTGGCTCTCAAGTAAGCGGGTGTGTGGCTCGACGCTCGAAATTTCATAGGCCTATTCAAAGGTCCCGTTTGCCGGCCTATCGGCAAACGGGACCTTCTTGCTTCCGGTTCTCTACACGCTGGGCGGAATACCATTCCGCCCTACAATAAACAGTCGCTTGCCGCGTAGGGCGGATCGGCAATCCGCCTGGCCTTGCAATGCTTCCTCAGGAGCGAACGATTCAACTGGCTGGGCAAGAACCAACTCGACTGTCGTACGCTTTGCTTGGCCGGCTAGGCTGGGCGGAATACCATTCCGCCCTACAATAAACAGCCGCTTGCCGCGTAGGGCGGATTGGCAACCCGCCTGGCCTTGCAGTGCGAGGCAATGCCGAACTTTCTCCGAAATTGAAAATCCCTCCGCCCAGCAACTGCCAAACCAAAGGCCGAGAAAGGCTAGAGATCCTCCAGCTTCGCCCGCAGATAGCCCATGGCAAAGGCCATGCCCGCATGCCACGGCGCGTCACAGCTCATCTGCGGCGCGTGATCGGGAATGATGACGCCGTCGTAGCCGTTGTCGTGCAGAACCTGCAACACTCGCTTTATGTCGACTTCACCGTCATCGATGAAAGTCTCGACATAGTTGGGAACGTGGCCGCGCACATTGCGCAGATGCACATAGCCGATCTTGCCCTGGCGGCTGTAGCGGTCGATGTAGCCGTAGAGATCATCCTCGTCGCCCTCATCATCCATCTCGGCCAGCGTGCCAACGCAGAGCTCCAGTTGATTCGAGTGGCTGGGCACAATGTCCAGCAGCCGTTGGTACATCGGCCGTCGATAGACCAACCGCGGCTGTCCACGCACCCACTCCAGCGGTGGATCATCCGGATGCGCCGCCAATATCACGCCTGCTTCCTCGGCCACCGGAACGATCTCTTGGAGGAAGGCAGCCAGCCGTTCCCAGAGCTGTTCATGGGTGGCCGACGGCAGCACACCGGCAGGCGCGTCCGGGTCGTAGACCATGTTCCAGACCATGCCGTTGGGCAGCGGTTTCTCCAGCAGATCGCTGACGCCGTCCAGACCGACGGCCGGCGCGCCGCCGCGTGTTTCCAGCTTGACCCGGGCGGCCACGCCGGCAATGCTGAAATTGTAGCCAAAGACAGCAATGCCCGCCGCACCCACGTTGCGGATCTGTTGCTTGATGGCCTCGATCTGCTCGGCCCGCCTCGGCCCATCGATCAACACATCGTGCCACTGAGCCGGATCGAAGTTTTCGATGGCATGAAAGACCAGGCCGTGCGCCTCAAGCTCGGCCTTGATAGCCAGCAACTCATCCAGCGTCCAAACCTCGGGATGGGTTGCGTAGCCCCAGCCTTGATCGCCGCCCACCGGTTGATCATCCCCCTGCTGGCCCGAACTGCCCAGACCGTAGTCACAGAGATGGACCACCGCATGGGTGGCCCCGCACTGCACAGCAAATTTGTAGTATCCTTCGGTGAGCATGTGTCGGTAGAATCCGAAGCCAAGTTTCATGGTAGATTGCCCCTGTTCTTGCCACAGATGGACACAGATAGAAGAAAGATGAAACACAGATAATGCAGGCACTACTATGGATGTCTAGAGAGCATCTGTGAAAATCAGTTCTTTATCCGTGTCTATCTGTGACAGATTTTTTACGTCGCCATTGCCGTCATTTTACCACGGGCGAGCATGGTCATGGCAGTTGATTGCCAGCGCTTGCCGCAAGTGGTAACATCGTCATTGAGCAACTCATTCATCTCATCAAATCGGGCGAGTGGTCGCATATAGAATCGGATGCGGGACGATCTAATAAGAGCGGAAGAGACTGGATCTGTCCTATCTTTATCCGCGAGAATCAGCCAATTCCCCATCATCCGCGCTCTATCTCTATTCACGACCTCGCCCTGTACCAATCCAAAAGGAGCATCCGATGGTCACTGCAATCGTATTGATCAACGTCGATCACGGCCATGTCAACGACGTGGCCGATCAGCTGATCGGCATGGACGGCATTGCTGAGGTCTACTCGGTGGGCGGCCGCTTTGATCTAGTGGCAATCATCCGTGTCAAGACCAACGACGACATGGCCGATCTGGTCACCAACCACATGTTGGCGCTGAAGAACATCAAGGATACCGAGACTCTGCTGGCCTTCAAGGCATTTTCGGAATTCGATCTGGAGCGCATGTTTTCAGTCGGCATGGATGAGTAAGATGAATATTGATAAATTGAGACATGGGCCGATCGCAACCTTCTCCATCGTGGCCTATGATGCGGGGAGCGAAGGGCGGGGGGCGGAGTGGGGCGTGGCCGTACAGTCCAAGTTTTTGGCTGTGGGCGCAGTCGTTCCATGGGCAAGAGCCGGGGCCGGGGCCGTGGCCACCCAGTCCTACTGCAACCTGTTGTATGGTCCTGAGGGGCTTGCCCTGATGGAGCGAGGCCTGTCCGCGCAGGAAGCGGTTGACGCGCTGACCGCAGCCGACAGCGGGCGTGATCAACGCCAGGTCGGCATGGTCGATGCCGCTGGCCGGGCAGCATCCTTCACCGGCAGCGGCTGTCACGACTGGGCCGGCGGCATCGTCGGCGACGGCTTCGCGGCCCAGGGCAACATTCTGGTGCCGGGCACGGTCGAGGCCATGGCCCAGCGCTTTGAGGCAGTGCGCGGCGGTGAGGGCGAACTGGCGGATTGGCTGGTCGAGGCGCTGGCTGCGGGCCAGGATGCGGGCGGCGACGCCCGCGGTCGCCAGGCCGCGGCCGTGCAGGTCGTGCGTGCAGGCGGCGGTTACGGCGGCAACAACGACCGCTACCTGGATCTACGTGTGGACGACAGCCCATTCCCGATCCGGCGGCTCAAGGAACTGGTCGCCATGCACCACCTCTACTTCGGTGTGGTCGACTCTGCCGATGAGATTCCGCTTGCCGACGTGGCCGCCGACCTTCAGCAGATTCTGGTCAAGACCGGCCACTATCCGGGTCCCGTCACCGGATCCTTTGATGAAGCGACCCGATCGGCACTGCGTGAGTTGGTCGGCCAGGAAAATCTGGAAGAGCGCTGGAACGGTGAAGGAATCGTGATTGATCGGTTGGTTGTCGATTACTTGATGGAAAAATTTGCATGACAATCGCGCCCGAGAGTCTCCCAAACGCAGAATGTCAGCGATGCACACCTGAAGAAGCAAGATTCAACCCTACAAAGCTTGCAGACGCCAAGGCCGAATTGAACTTACAACAACGTGACTACCGCGTCGTCATCATCCGCGACGGCAAGGTCGTAGCCGAGTGGAACCGCGGCCTGGATGCGGCCAACCAGCAGCAACTCGCCTCTGCCACCAAGTCGATCTTCAGCAACATGCTGGGCATTGCCGTGGCCGAGGGCGTCATCGAGTCGCCCGATGTCAAGCTGATCGATCTCTACCCCGAGGCACTGGATGTGCCTGAAGATCAGGGGCCCAAGCCGGGGCGCTATGTCTTCCCTAAGGACCATGCCATCACCATGCGCCAGCTCATTTCTAACACGTCGGGCTACATGAAGCCAGGCGAGGAGCCGGGCCAGGTCTTCCACTACCAGACCTACGGCATGAACGTCTTTTCCAAGGCCATCTCCAGGGCGTATGGCCTCTACGACAGCGCCGATCCCGAAGGATCGCCGGGCTTCAAGACGCTGGCCGAAAACAAGATCGGCAAGCCCATCGGCGCAGAGTGGGGCTACTACCACTTCAATTTCGACCTACAGGCCAGCGCCCGGCTCAACATTTTCGGCTACTTCGATGGCGTTCAGGCGACGGCGCTGGACAAGGCGCGGCTGGGCTGGCTCTGGTGCAACTGGGGCCGCTGGGGCGATCAGCAGGTGATTCCGGAGGCCTGGATGCGCGAGTCTGTTCAGACCGCGCCGGACATCCTGGCCAACTGTCCCGAAGATCAATGGTGCTACGGCTACGGCTTCTGGACCAACGATCACGGCAAGCTCTGGCCCAACCTGCCCCGCGATTGCTTCGCTGCGTCCGGCGCAGGCCACCGGCACATCTGGGTCTGGCCGTCTCAGTCGCTGGTCATCGTGCAAAGCCCCGGTCTCTGGGAAGATCAGCGGGAGAATGATACTGGGTTGATTGCCAATATTCTTGATGCGATGGAAGATATTTAGCCACAGATAAACACAGATGGGCACGGATGGGACACAGATTTCCGTAGAACAGGATTTCAGTAGTTCACGATTTCAGAGCAATTGTCATTCCGTTCACGAAGTGGGCGCACAGCGCCATGACCGAAGGGAAGAGGAATCTCGGGTTCGCCAAGGAGAGATTCCTTCCTTCGGCAGGCTCAGGACAGGCAGTCGCTTCGCTCTGTCGGAATGACAGTTGCGACCAAATCGGTAACTACTGAATTAGCGAATAATTGGTTTACAGGGCTTGCCTTTGAGGACACCAAAACAGCCCAATAATCATCTGTGAATATCGTTTTTTTATCCGCGTCCATCTGTGGCAAAAAAAGGGAGCACATCAATGAGCGAAGAACGTTTTCTGGTAACTGGGGCGCTAGGCTGCGTCGGGGCGTGGATCGCGCGCAATCTTGTGCGTGAGGGCGTGGCGGTTACCATCTTTGACCTGGGCACGAATCGCCATCGGCTGGAACTGGTGATGAGCGACGAAGAGATTGAGCGCATCCAGTTCATCCGCGACGACATCACCATCACGGACAATGTGGTGAGTGCGGTGGTCGACAACGGCATCACCAACATCATCCATCTGGCCGCACTGCAAGTGCCCTTCTGCAAGGCCAACCCGGTGACGGGTGCGCGGGTCAACGTGGTGGGCACGGTCAACGTCTTCGAAGCGGCCAAGGCTGCGGGCATCAAGCAGATCGCCTACGCCAGCAGCATCGCCGTCTACGGCCCGCCCGATCGCTACGCCGAGCGCATCCTGCCCCACGACGCCCCCGCCTATCCGCTGACGCTCTACGGCGTCTACAAGCAGGCCAACGAGGCCACGGCCCGAGTCTATTGGCAGGACAACGGCATTGCCAGCATTGCCCTGCGTGCCTACACTATCTACGGCCCGGCCCGTGACCAGGGTATGACCTCTGAGCCGACCAAGGCCATGCTGGCCGCGGCCAAGGGGCTCCCCTACCACATTCCCTTTGGCGGCATCTGCGGATTCCAGCATGTCGACGATGTGGCCAAGACGTTCATCAAGGTAGCGCGCACGCCCTTCCAGGGAGCCGAGGTCTACAACCTGCGCGGCGAGATCGTGCCCATGGGCGATGTCGTAGCGGCCATCGAAGCGGCCGCGCCCGATGTGGCCGGCCAGATTACGTACAACGATGTGGCTCTCCCCTTCCCCGAGGGCTTTGATGACGCCGAACTCGTGGCGCTGTTGGGGGTCGTGCCCAACACACCGATTGGCGAAGGCGTGGCCAACACCATCGAGCATTTCCAGCAAGCAATCAATCAAGGACGACTCAAGGAGGATCAGTAGGCATGAAGTGGGTAAAATTCGAAGTTGACGGCAAGGAAAGCTACGGCATCCGGGACGGCGAGACCATCCAGGTGACCGAAAACGGGTGGGATGACATTGTCGCCGGCACGCCGGTTGCAAAAGCGGGCACGGTCAAGGTTGCCGATGTCAAGCTGCTCAATCCGGTGGCCCGTCCGGGCAAGATTGTGGCCATCGGCCTCAACTATCTGGACCATTGCGAAGAGACAGGCATGGCCGTGCCGGAGAGGCCGCTGATCTTCACCAAGTTCACGACCTCGATCGTCGGCCCCGGCGACGACATCATCTGGTCGGAGGACCTGAGCAGCGAGGTCGATTACGAGGCCGAGTTGGCCGTGGTCATCGGCAAGAACTGCCGTAACGTCTCCGAAGCGGACGCACTCGACTATGTCCTGGGCTACACCGCGGCCAACGATGTCAGCGCACGCGATGTCCAGTTGGGCGACGGCCAGTGGGTGCGAGGTAAGAGTCTTGATACCTTCTGCCCCATGGGCCCGGCGTTGGTCACAGCCGACGACATCCCCGATCCACAAGCACTGTCCATTCGCTGCATTCTCAACGGCAAGGTCATGCAGGATTCCAATACCAGCGTCATGGTCTTTGGCGTGGCCCAGCTGATCGCGTTCTGTTCCCAGACGTTCACTTTGGAACCGGGCGACGTCATCCTCACCGGCACACCCCACGGTGTCGGCATGGGGTTTGAGCCGCCGATCTGGATGAAGGACGGCGATGTGGTCGTGATCGACATTGAGGGCATTGGCGCGCTGGAGAATCCCTGCCGCACGGTTTGATTTTTTGCCACAGATAGACACAGATGAACTTTGGATGGGACACAGATAGATCACGGCCGGGCAACTGGATAGGGCGAGATTTCACAGAAATCCGTCTGTCGGAATCTATGCCCCATCCGTGTTTCATCTGCGTTCATCTGTGGCAAGAAAGCAGCGTATACGATGAGTGAATCACGTTCTTCAAAACCCCAAACCAAATCGCCATTCTCTCTTGGTAGGGGTTCGAGAATTGCCGGGCGGCGCATCAACTACACCATCACCGGTGTGCGCCAGATACAGATCTCGGATGCCTACCATTTTTTACTGTCGATCTCATGGCTGTCGTTGCTGTTCATTGCATTTGCCGGCTTCATCATCATCAATGTTCTCTTCGCCTGGCTCTACCTGCTCGGTGGTGACACGATCCAGGGAGCGACGCCCGGCTCCTTTTTGGAAGCGTTCTCTTTCAGCGTTCAGACCTTCTCTACCATTGGCTATGGTGCACTCACACCAAAGACGCCCTACGCTAACCTCCTCATGACCGCCGAGTCCTTCGCAGGGCTTGTGGCCGTCGCCATCGGGACCGGCATTGTCTACGCTAAATTTTCACGGGCGTCCGCGCGCGTGGCATTCTCCCAAACCGCCGTCATCCATGAGCGCGATGGCGTGCCTACGCTCGAATTTCGCATGGCGAATGAGCGCCAGAATGAGATGTACAGTGCGCACTTCGAAGCCTACGTGATGGTCGATGAGACGACGGCAGAGGGTCAGAAAATGCGACGCTCACGCATGCTCAAGTTGGAACGCGACTACGTGCCTTTCTACATGATGACCTGGACAAGCATGCACAAGCTGGATGAAAGCAGCCCACTCTACGGCATCACAGCCGAAACAGTTCATGAGCGTTTTCAGATGCTTTTTGTCCACTTTCAAGCCACGGACGGCGTCTTGCTGCAAACGGTACGCTCCAGCCACATGTACACGGCCGATGACATTCATTTTGACAAGGGCTTCGTGGATATCATCGAACGAGACGAGGCTGGGACCATGACATTGCATCACGAATACCTGCATGATGTAACGCCGATTGACTGAACCGCCTTGAAGTCCGCATAAAAATATGGCATAATATACATAAATAAATGTGGGTCCCCCGACCATGAACCAGAATTTTGAATGGAATGATAGGAAGAACTATGCGAATCAGGTATCTCATGGGATCGCATTTGAGGAAGCGCAATACGCGTTCTCTGATGCACAGCGTCTGATTGTTCAAGATGAAAAACATAGGACTCCACTGCAAAAACAATAAATAGCCCCAAAAGAGCTTTTCCTCTGTGAACTCTGTGCTGCCTCCGTGCCTCCGTTGTAAGATGAACCCTTTTTGCAGTAGAGTCACATAGCACTGATGAAGAGCGTTGGTTCTGCATCGGAAAAGTGGATGAACGTGTGGTGACGGTTCGTTTCACGTACAGAGAAGGCCTGATCCGCATCATTGGAGCGGGTATCTGGCGAAAATGGAGACGCTACTATGAGCGAGAAAACGGAATACGGTGATGAACCTGTCGGTGAGGTGACCTGGGTATCCGATTTCCTGCCGCCGCCGTCTGAGCTGGCGCCCCGTGAAGAGACTGTCAAGGTGACGTTGGCGCTAAGCAAACAGAGCGTCGCCTTCTTCAAGGAACAGGCGGCACGATACCATGTGCCCTATCAGCGCATGATCCGTTCTCTGGTCGACGAATATGTGGATCGATATGAGGATAAAGGGACGACAGGGTAGGAGAGAGTGAAAACTACCCTTCATCTTGTCACTGATTTCGTCGCATCCAACCCAAAATACGCGGCACGGCCTCTGTGTATGCGGCGTAGAGAGACGGCTTGACCACAAAATCCCAGGCCCCGACATGGGGTTGAAGCTCGGCCCCGAACCCCTGCTTGAAACGCCAGACTCCCTGAAGCTCGTCATCCTCATCGTCGAGATCTGTGGGTGCGCCCCACCAATCGTAGACTGTGCAACCCAAAGCTGCCGCCCAGCGCATTGCCTCAAATTGGAGCAGGTGGTTGGGCATGTCGCGTCGATGGCGATCGCTGCTGGCTCCGTACAGATACCAGGTGCGTCGACCGTAGCGGAAGAGAAAGAGCCCAGCGACGGGGATCGGGTCATCGGCGTGCTCCGCCAGCAGCAATGCCCCGCCGGCTGGATCGGTTGGGTCTGCCTGTGCGCCTAGGAAACGTCGCCAGATCTGGTCGTAGTAGCCGAACGGCCGGATCAGGAAACCGTCTCGCTCGGCCGTCTCTGCATAGAGTTGGTAGAAGGCAGCTAGATCGGCTTCACTGCCTCCTCGAACCGTGATCCCCCGCCGTTTGGCCAGCCGAATGTTGTAGCGCCACTTGCTCTTCATGCCGGCCAGCAGGCGCTCCTCATCCACTGGATAGGAGCCAGTCATCTCATCTGGCGCTGACTCTCTGTCGACGAAGAGTTCACTGTAGCCCGTATTCTTGTACTGGATCTGATCTTGACTGAATCGCCAGTCTCGACGCGCCAATGTGTGCAGCAGGCGTAGTCCAGCAACGCTGTCCTCGCGCACATCCGGGTCGATCTTCACGAAGATGCAACCCTTCCGCGCTGCGAACTGCTCGATGGCCGCCAGTGTGTCATCCACAACATCGTCATTCGACCAGTCAAGAACCGGCCCTTTCGGCACATAGGCGACGCGCAATGGAAGCTTGTCGCTGACCTGCCGCCACAGGAACTGGCAAGCCGCACTGGGTCTGCCGCCGGCATCACCGATCACGAGACGCTCAGCGTTCCATTCGGTCTGCGCCTTCAGCTCGCCCCACTCCCAGCTCTGGAGCACATGCGGATCAGGCATGCCTGCCAGAAGATCGCGCCACGCCACTGCTGATGCAACCGGCTTCACGCCGGCAGATGGGGCAGTGGATGGGGCTGATGCCAGACCACCCTGCAGCTTTGCGCGCATGGCGCCGGCTTGGCGGGGCAAGCTCCGGCTCTGTGATCGCGCACTCAATCCCAGCCGATATGCCTTATAGGCCAGCGGTTGGATCGGCATCTCCCAGGCTCCAACATGGCGGACGACATCACCACCAAAGCCCTGCTTGAAACGATAGACACCCCACAGTTCACCGTCGGGCAGGCTGTTGACATTCAGCGGCAGATCGTTCGACGGCACGGGCGTGCCGGCCCAATTGTTAAGACCGATGGCAAGCTTGCCGACTTCATCCGGTATGCCCCAGAAGTCATAGCGGGTAACGCCGCGTTCTCTAGCCCACTGAATGGCCGCCCACTGCAATGCGTGATTGGGCATGCGATTGCGCTTGCGGTTGCTGCTCGCTCCCCAGAGATACCAGGCTGTGTCACCAAGTGCAAAGACGACGATGGCAGCTAATGGTTGGCCGCCGTACTCTGCAATCAAGAATGCTGCTTGTTCGGGCACGAAGAGATCGTAGGCCGTCGAATAGTAGGCCGAGCTGTGCACGGTGAAGCCGTCACGTTCTCCTGTCGTGGTCATCAGTTCATTGAAGGCGGGCAGATCCTCTCTTGACGCCTCACGCACGATCACGTCCTTGCGCTTGGCCAGACGAATGTTGTAGCGCCACTTGCTCTTCATACGCTTGAGAATGGCGGCTTCGTCGCCGCTGACGTCGAGCGTGATGGTGCTGGGCGGCTGGATGGTCTCGAACACCTCAGTAAAGCCGTAGTCAGCAAGCAGAGCATGGTTGTTCGGCGTGTCGACCAACTGGGGCTCCACTTTGAGCAGCGCAGCGCCTTCTTCGTGCGCGACGGCAACGACCGCGTCCATCAGAGGCCGTGTAAGCGCAGGCTGGGTCCAGTCCGTCACCGGACCACGCGGCACGTAGGCGATAGTGAGACCGGCAACGCTGCGCAAGAGCACCTGCGCGCCGGCAATCAGTGCCGTCTCTCCGTCGTCAGTCTCGTTTGCAATGGCGACGCGTCGGCAACGCCAGCCAAAACACGACTTGAGCGCACCCCAACCACTGCTCTGCAGGAGATGACCGTCGGCATGGTCCGAGACCAGGCGGTCCCAGGCAGCGGGATCGATGGCATTGTCTGCGAATACCCTCAGGTTTTGTGATTCACTAATCTGTGACATATCCGTATCATAACGGCAACCCGCATTGGGCCAAAAACAAGAAGACGGCAGTGCTGTAATCGTCGTGAGGCCTCTCAGTTTTTCTGTTCAGACGACAGTCCGACGCGCAGAGGAAATGCATGACATATCCAACGATTCCCCCTCGACTTCACACCGACCGCAGATTTGTCGTCCTGTTCCGGCCGCTGGGATGACCACAGCAGTCCGAAATTCGCCGCCCACATTGACCGTGGTTGCTCGACTGTGCTAAAATTCCAGCGAAACAATTGGATCATTGGGATCGTTTTGGGAGTCCAGCTCAGTGGGGTCTACGTAGAGTTTCGGCAATCGATTCCCAACGCTGGATCGTATACGAAGCGCTGATCGGGCTCAGAAACTATATGCACAGCGGGCAAGTTGAGATTGATACAGAAGTAACAAGGCCGGTCGAGTCACTCGACCTGGCAATTGTCGTGTTGAGCTTTAACACCTGTGAATTGCTTCGCAACTGCCTCCGTTCCGTCCTCGCCTCGTCCGATGAAATCCGCTTTCAGGTCTGTGTTGTCGACAACGGCAGCACCGACGGCAGCGTGGAGATGGTGCGTAGCGAGTTCCCTGCGGTCCATCTGATCGTCAACCGTGCCAATGTCGGCTTTAGCGCCGGCAACAATGTCGGTCTGCGCTGGTTTGGCTTCAATGACGCTGCCGATGGCGTCGTCGATAAGCGGCTTCCCAGGTACGCCCTATTGCTCAATCCGGACACCCTCGTGCCGGCAACGGCCTTCACGCGCATGGTCGCCTTCATGGACGTTCATCCGCAGAGCGGCGTGGCCGGTCCTCGGGTCCGACGGCCTGACGGCTCACTCGATCTGGCCTGTCGCCGCAGCTTCCCCACCCCCGAAGTCAGTTTCTACCGGCAAGTGGGTCTCAGTCGACTCTTTCCCAATAGCCGGCGCTTCAATGCCTACAATTTGGCATTTCTGGCTGAGGATGCCGTCCATCAGGTCGACTCGGTGGTCGGGGCCTACATGCAGATCCGTCGCGAGGCGATTGCCCAGGCCGGTCTGCTCGATGAAGCATTTTTCATGTATGGTGAGGATCTGGACTGGGCCAAGCGCATCAAGGATGTGGGTTGGCAAGTCTGGTACAATGGGCAGGTAGAGATCACCCATGTCAAGGAAGCGTCCAGCAGCCAGAGCGCCAAGTCACGGATTGATTTCACTGAGGCGCAATGGATCTTCTATCGCAAACACTATCAGGGCCAGACCGGATGGTTGCTGAACAAGCTGATTACGCTGGGCATCGTCGCCAAGGGGACCCTGGACATTGCCAAACATCTCTGGCTATTCTGCCGGAATGACCGTGGATCACATTCATCCGACACGGAGAAGTCATCACCAATGCCGGACACAAAGATGGCGGGCACGAACATGCCAGGCACGAAACCGACGTCTGTTTCCAGGGGCACACTGGGTACTGAGCCATAAGTTGATCCCATAGGTTGATCGAAGAGAGAGATGCAGCACAGCCTGTCTGAACAGAACTCATATCCTGAGTACGGCGCTCGCCGGCGCAATCGACCGGTGTTGATGAAACGCGCCCAATGGGCCTTCATCATTGCCCTGGTCGTCGTCGATTTTGGGTGTACGTGGCTGGCCTACTTTGCCGCCTATTGGCTGCTTGATCGTAACCCGGACGTGGTCATCGGCCCGTTTCTGGAATTCTGGCCCCTGCCTGCGTTGCAGTCCATCTTCCTGATCGGCATCTTCTTTGTCCGGCGCATGTATCAGCGACGACGCCCCATCGGCCATCTGGACGAATTCTTCAAGATCATCATCTTCTACACGTTGGCCATGCTCTTTACCGTGGCAACATTGGCATTAGCCGCGCCTGACTTCGAGTATCACCGGACCATGCTTCTCTACGCCTGGATCGCCGGTATCCTATTCCTGACCGTGGCGCGTTCGCTTCATGCTCAGATCCAGTGGCAGGCACAGGCCAAAGGGGTCGGCGACGATCAGGTCTTGCTGGTCGGCGACGGTGAGATCGGCCACATGTTGTTGCAGAAGATCATGGGCAATCCCAAGATGGGCTATCAGGTCATCGGCATCGCGGGCAAAGGCGATGTGACCGACGATATCGCCGGTGTGCCGGTACTGGGCGGCCTGGCGGATATCCCAATGATCATTGATAACTACGACGTCGACGAAGTGATCATCGGTCTGCCGGAAAGCAGCCATCAAGAGCTGGTTAACATCATCAGCCTCTGTGAGCGCGAAAAGGTCGGCATTCGCGTCTTTCCCGACGTCTTCCAGATCATGGCGAGCGAGGTCAGCATCGGTGATCTGGGTGGCCTTCCGCTGCTTAACATTCGAGATGTTGCCCTCCAGGGCTGGAAGCTGACCCTAAAACGCGGCATGGATATCATCATCAGCGGGATGATGCTGGTTCTGGCCAGTCCGTTCATTTTGCTCACAGCCTTGCTCGTCAAGCTCGACAGCCCCGGACCGGTCTTCTATGTCCAGGAACGGATGGGGCTGGATGCCAATCCCTTTAAGATGATCAAGTTTCGATCGATGCATTCGGACGCTGAAAATGAGGGCCCCGGCTGGACTGTCGAGGACGATCCAAGGCGGACGAAGCTCGGTTCAATTATGCGACGATTCAACATTGATGAGCTGCCCCAGTTGGTCAATGTCTTTATGGGTGACATGAGCATGGTAGGCCCGCGACCGGAGCGCCCTGTCTATGTAGAACAGTTTCGCCAGAGCATCCCACGCTATATGGACCGGCACCGTGAGAAGGCCGGGCTTACGGGCTGGGCCCAAGTCAATGGCCTGCGTGGCGACACATCGATCATGGAGCGCACCAAGTATGATCTGTGGTACATCGAGAACTGGTCGCTGGCGCTCGATTTCAAAATCTTGATCCGCACTGCGGTTCAGACGATTGTAGGCACCAACCAGAACGCGTATTAGGATTCCGTCATTCTATGACAAACTTGGCACAAGATCAGATGATTGACCCGGTAACGACTCGCCGACATCAGGTGCTATCCATCGTCATCCAACAATATACACAGACTGCCCAGCCGATCGCCAGCACGATGATTGCCAACGAGTACGACTTGGGCGTGAGCGCAGCGACCATACGCAATGACATGGCGGCGCTGGAAAAAGAGGGGCTGCTCACCCATCCGCACACGAGCGCGGGCCGAATACCCACCGACGCCGGTTATCGTTACTTTGTTCAAAATCTGATGGCCGACACGGAGCTGTCGCCAGTCGATCGCCGGCTGATCCGTAGTGAGTTCTCTCTGGCGCGTCGCGAGTTGGATCAATGGCTACACGTTAGCACGTCGGTGCTTGCGCGCACATCGCGTGGCGCTGCGCTGGCCACAGCGCCCAAAGCGCATCAAAGCCATTTCAAACATCTGGAGCTGGTCGGTATCCGCGACAGTACGGTACTGCTCGTTCTCGTGTTGGAAGAGGGCTCGGTCAAGCAGCCGCTGCTCGACCTGGACGAGCCCATGCACCAGCTTGAGCTGAGCCAGATCAGCAATGAACTCAACGAGCGTCTACATGGCGCAACCGTTGACGAGGTACTGCAACGCTGTCAGCAATTGACGGCCCAGGGTCCGCAGGCACTGTTGGCCATGCAGGTGGCAATCCTGGTCGCAGAGATCATGGGCCGAATCGACAACAAATTTGGCGGCCAGATCTACCGTGACGGACTGGCACAGATGCTCGAAGCGCCGGAATTTGCCGAGAACGAGAACGTGCGCAAAGTCGTCAGCGTGCTGGAACGTCGGCCGTTGCTTGAGCAGATTCTGGATGAATACCCCAGCGCCGACGACGTACGGGTCGTCATCGCCGGTGATGGACGGTTTGATGAGTTACAGGACATTAGCCTGATTATCGGTAGCTATGGGGTTGCCGATCATGCGACCGGTGTCCTGGGTGTTGTCGGTCCGCTGCGCATGTCCTATGGCCGCACCATCAGCGCCGTGCGCTTCGTGGCCAATGTAATGAGTGATATGGTCGAAGACATGGTCGGACGACCGACAGACCAGTAAGAATGAATCGTATCGATTCTCAAAATGAGGTGAGGACGTAGGGTAAGGGCGTCGGGTTGGGGCGTGCTCTTGTGACCGCCCACCACCAACAACCAAACGGTTCAACCCTTTTCGAAAAGACCCGAATGAACCAATAGTGATACAGCGAGAAAGAATAGCGAACCAACTATGTCAGCAGTGAAAGAGTCAAACGAAACCATTGAAGAAACCGGGGCAGCCGCCGGCGTTCAAGCTCCGGAGAGCGGCCTCAATGATAATCAGCCGGATGACGTCGTAGAAGTTCTCGAAGGCGAGATCGTGGCCGAAGAAGCGGCGGTCGAAGAAGCGGTGGCTGAACAA
Source organism: uncultured Chloroflexia bacterium (assembly GCA_963765875.1). Taxonomy (GTDB): domain Bacteria; phylum Chloroflexota; class Anaerolineae; order Caldilineales; family Caldilineaceae; genus JAWKOK01. The sequence goes on along the minus strand of CAVXYK010000021.1, from coordinate 118,295 downwards.
GAGTCGATGCAAGAGACCGACGGAGCAGAGGCTGAACTTGTCGACGAAGCAGAGCAGGAGGTCGCTGATGAGGTCGAGCTCTCTGCCGAAGAGGCGCTGATCGCCCAGTTGCAAACAGAGTTGGCCGAAGTCCGGGCCGAGGCCGCGGCGCAGACCGACCAGGTGCAACGCATCGCTGCCGAATTCCAGAACAGCAAGAAACGGCAGGAGCGCCAGCTGGCCGATTCCATTCAACGAGCGAGCAGTCATCTGGCCACACAGCTGCTGCCGATCTTGGATGACTTCGACCTGGCTTTTGGAAATCTGCCCGAAGATTGGAGCGATGAGGACGAGTCATGGGTCGGTGGTTTCCGCCAGATACACAAGAAGCTGGCGGCAGTCCTTGAAGACCAGGGCGTCACCATGATTCAACTCGACGGCGAGTTTGATCCCAATCTGCACGAGGCCATCAGCAGCGAGCCCAGCGACACCGTTGAAAGCGGCCACATCATTGAAACGCTGCGTGCCGGATATGAGTACAAGGGACGAGTATTGCGACCGGCCATGGTTCGAGTCGCAATGTAAGTAAGTGAAGGGGTTAGACCCTCCATGACCGCAATCCATGCGGTGACGGGACATGTCGATAGCCAGAGCGCCAGCGGCATCCGCCCGTTTGACATCGGAATAGATCTGCGGCCTGTCGCCGAGTTGATCGCTGAATCATTCGCCAGCGAGTTGGATGCGCGCGGCAACGCCGCACTGCGCGAGATGCGCGTGATGAGCCACATGAGCGGCATTCTCAAAGTGGTCAATCGTACGACCGGCGAGTTTAACGATGTGTTCAACGGCTTTGTCTGGGTGGATGAAGACCGCATCGTCGGCAACGTCACAGTTCAAAAGGCAGACCGACAGGGAAGCCGCTGGCAAATCGCCAATGTGGCGGTGGCGCCGTCCCATCGTGGACGCGGCATGGCGCGCCGACTGATGAACCGGGCGCTTGAACACATCGAGACGTCCGGCGGACGCTGGGCGGTGCTGCAGGTCTACGCCCGCAACGACGCGGCCCGCAATCTCTACGATGGGCTGGGCTTTGAATACATTGGCGGCAAAGCAGACCTACTACTCGATCAGACGCCATCCCTATCCACGCTGCCATCGGAGATCCAGAAAATACCGAACTTCTTCACCTTTTCGGCCGGCCACAGCCAAGAACTGTACGAGTTGGTCACTTGTCAGCATTCCACATTGAGCCAATGGTGGCGTCCATTACGCCGCGTCGACTACCAGATCAATTTCGAACAGCAGGTCGGCGAGTGGTTCACCCGCCTCATCGGTCGACGTGATATCTATCGCCACTGCATCCAAGTGACTCGTCGCTTCGAAGCGGCCATCGTGCTGACTGCCCAGCGCTGGAGCGGCGATCACGAGCTGAAAATCTGGGTCCGACCGGACAACTACGGCAAATACGAGAATGCCTTCATGGCCTGGACGATGCGCATGTTGGCTGACTATCCCCGGCTGCCGGTGACGCTTGAGCTTTCAACCGACCACACTCAGGCCATTGAAGCTGCCGAGGCAAACGGGTTCGACGTCACACGGACACTGCTGACAATGCGCAAGCGAATGCCGGTCAGCTGATCAACCGCCCACCCACACTTCCTCCAAACCAAACAGACAGCCGCCAATGAAAACTCGATTTCTTCACTGTGCCGACATTCATCTCGGCTACAAACAGTACAACAGTCCTGAACGCGGCAATGATTTTGCCCGTGCCTTTTTTTCCATCGTAGATGCCGCCATTGCAGAGCGGGTAGACTTTGTCATCCTGGCGGGCGATCTGTTCCACAAGCGGGCCATCGACGCGCTGACCCTCAACCAGGCCGTGGCCGCACTGGAGCGACTGGACGCAGCAAACATTCCCTGCATCGCCATCGAGGGCAATCACGAGCGCTCACACTACGAGGATTACCTGGGCTGGATGGATTTTCTGGCCATCCGGCGACTGCTGATCTTGTTGACACCCCAAATTCGTCGACGGCACGCCCCAACTCACAGCCTACGACAAGCGAGCCGGCTCCTACATTGATCCGGTACCTGGTCTGCGTGTTCACGGCCTGCACTATGTTGGATCGAGCAGCCATTCGGCCATTGCCGCCTATGCTGACGCGTTGGCCGAACAAACAAGTGGGCAGCCGGACGACGACATCGAGTACACGATCTTCATGGCCCACGCCGGCGTGCAGGGCGTTCTGGCCGAGGAGGCGGGCGGGCTGAGCCATCGAGAGCTGTCGGTCCTCAAGCCGCATGTTGACTATTTGGCCATGGGCCATATCCACAAGCCCTTCGAACACGAAGGCTGGATCTACAATCCGGGCAGCCCGGAGACCTGTTCGGTCTCCGAAGCCGAATGGCCGGAGCGAGGCTATTTTCTGGTCAGTGTCGACACCGATTCGACCGACGCTGTAGATACAGAGGAAGGCCATCCAAAACATCGTGCCCATCTCTACGCCAATCCGCGACGCACCTTCATCCGGATGCGTCTCAAGGTCGATCATCTCGAATCGCCCGAGGCGCTCTATGCCGAATGCCAACAGATGCTGGTCCGTCAGGCACGTGACAACAACATCCGTCATCTGCCCAAGAAGAAGCGACCCGTTGTCGAGCTTGTGCTCACGGGTGTGCTTCCGTTCGACCGCAGCAGCCTGGAAATGGACAAGATCGAGCAAATGGTGACCGAGGTTTTCGAACCGCTGGTGGCCCAAATCAAGAACATGACACGGGCCACCGAATTCTCGGTTTCGGCCGACGCCAAGCTTGATCGTCGGGACCTTGAACGGCAGATCGTGACCGAACTGCTCGAAAACGATGCACGCTACAGCGAAGAGAGCGAGGCGTGGGCCGAACTGGCCATGTCGCTCAAAACGCTGGCCGTAGACGGGGCCGCACCCGAGACCATCATCGATGAGATCGCCGGCGCGCTGAAGGGATCATCCTGATGCAGATTGTCTCGCTGAAGCTTCAAGATATCAAGAGCTACCAGAACGCGAACATCCCTTTCACCCAGGGCACCAATGCCATCGTCGGTCGAAATGGCGCGGGCAAGAGCACAATCCTGGAGGCCATCGGCTTTGTCCTCTTCGACTCGCTGGGCTACAGGCAACGTGATTTCGTACGCGAGGGCGCCAAGACCGGCCAGGCGACGGTGAGCTTCATCAGCAGCGTCGACGAGCGCCTCTATGATGTGACGAGACGGTGCGGCTCCAGCACCCAATATTTCGTCTTCGACCCTGAGCTGGAACGGAAGCTCTACGAGGGCAAGACCGACGTCCAGGCCTTCCTGCGTCAACACATGGGCGTTGAGTCGTCGACCAACCTGGAGAAGCTGTTCAGCGACGCGGTCGGCGTGCCCCAGGGCACCTTCACCGCAGCCTTTCTGGAAGGCAAGACCGAGCGCAAGAACAAATTCGATGCCCTGCTCCACGTCCGAGAGTACGAGGAAGCCTGGAGCAAGCTACGCGAGCCTGCCGCCCTGCTGCGCACTCTCCAACAGGAGATGGACGTCCAGATCGCCGGCATGAGCGCTCGCCTGGAACAACTGCCGAGCCTTGAAGAATCACTTGCCCGACGTCGCCAAGAGATTGCAAGCGGCGAAACGGAACTGACGACGACCGTAGCCGAGCTGGCCATCACATTGTCCAAACGACAAGCGCTCGACGCGATCCAGACGGAAGTCACCCGGCTCAAAGACGCGTACGCCAGACTGGATGCTCAGGTCACAGCGAGTGAGCAGAATCTGGCCACCGCACAGACCGGCCTCAAGGAGGCTCAGGACGCGGCGGCGGTCGTGGCCAAAAACCAGTCCGGCTCTGACGCCTATCTGGCAGCACAGGCTCAACAGAAAACGCTGGACACAGAGGTACGCGAGCGCCAGGCCTTGCGTGACCGCAATGCGGCGGTCGACAAGACGTTGGCGTTGGCATCCGCCGAAAAAGAAACGTCCGACAGCGCGCTGGAAGAGATCGTGGCTGCTGAAAAAGAGATCGATGCGCTGCAGGCCAAAGTTGAACAACAGACAGCGCTTGAAGTTCAACGGACTGAGATCGAGCGGCAGGTTGCGCGTCTCAAGACCGTGGGCGAGGAGATAGATCGGCAATCCAAGGAGCTTCGGCGACAAGAAAAGCGCCAAGCAACGCTCGCTGAACAGCTCGCTGCCACCGATCAACTTGAGGCCGAACGAGCGAAGGCTGATAGCGACGTCGCTGAGCTGAGCACCGCCATTCAAGATGAACGTGAGGCGTTGGCGGGCCTGCGCGTCTCGGCAGACAAGGTCAAAGAGCAGAATGCACAGCTTGAGACCATCGAGACACCGCTCTGCCCCGTCTGCGAGCAGCCGCTCACCGACAGCCACCGCGCCGATCTGATGGAGCGCAACACCGTTCAGCTTGATGAAATGCGCGCGGCCTACGGTCGCCAACAGGCGCAGATCACGCAGAAGACGGAGCAACTGGAAGCGACGCAGAAACGGCTTCGCAACCTGAACGAGCAGCTACGCAAGCTGCCGCGCCAATCCGAGCTTGATGAAGTGACTCAAGCAGTCGAGACGTTTCGTGCCGAAATTGCGACCCTGCAAACAGAGATCGATGGCCTTTCTGACAGGCCTGCCCAATTGCAAGAGATTCAAGCCCAGGAAAAAGCGCTGGGGAATCCACGCGAACGGGTTGCCGTGGCTCGGGCGACCGCCAACAGACGCGCCGCAATTGAAGCCGGTCGTGTTCAGATCGAAGAACGTATCGCGCGCGCTCTGCACGATCTGAAGGAGATCGAATCGGCGCTTCATGCGTATGCAGACTTGGACGAACGACTTGCAGCGATTGCCCGTGACCTGGAGACCCATGAACCCGCCCATCAGGCGCTGCTGACCCACCGGCGGTTGGCTGACAGTGTTGCGGCACGCCGACAGGCCGTTACAGAGGCGGAAGACGCGCTTGCCAAACTGAACGCAGAACGAGAACAAGCAAGTGGACTGTTGAAGGAAGCGACCGGTCAGTTCGACGAAGAGCGCTTCCGGGCGCTTCTGGCCCAAGAGCAGAATCTGGTCGCCAAGCAGGCCGGTCTCGAAACCCAACTGAAGATGCAACGACAATCACAGTCAGTCGACGAAAAACGAGTGGCTGACCTTCGAGAGGTTCAGGCTGTGCTCTCCGATTTGCAGAGACAACGGGCGGACCTGGCCGAAGAAGAACGGGTACTGGAGGACCTGCGCAGCGTGATTCGGCGGGCCGGCCCCTTCATCACTCGTGCACTGGTGCAACAGATTGGCGAGGAAGCGGCGCGCATTTTCGGCGAGATCATGCAGGACCACACGCGTCTGTTGACCTGGGACGAAGAGTACCGGGTTGCCCTGCTGGTCGACGGCAATGAGCGCCAGTTCAGTCAACTCTCCGGCGGCGAGCAGATGAGCGCGGCCATCGCCGTGCGCCTGGCCCTGCTGCGCCACATGAGCAACATCGACCTGGCCTTCTTTGACGAGCCGACCACCAACCTCGATAGCGAACGCCGCGACGCCCTGGCCCAGCAGATCCTTGGCGTCCATGATCTGAATCAGCTCTTCGTCATCAGCCATGATGATACGTTTGAGCAGGCGACCGAGAATCTGATTCGGGTAGAGCGGGTCAATGGCGTTAGTCGCGTGGCGGAATAGCGGGCAGAACGAAATGTATGGGTTGACAAACGCTGCCGTACAAGATAGACTAGTCTTACACTAGTCTAAAGGAGTGCAATATGGAAACCGTTGGCGCCTACGAAGCCAAAACACATCTGCCAAAACTGCTTGAGCGTGTCCAGCAAGGGGAGTACATAACGATCACCAAACACGGGGTGCCTGTCGCCGTTCTATCTCCCCCAGATCCCGAAACAGTGCAAGACGTCGAATCGGTCATTGCTGACCTACGCCAATTCCGTAAGGAACATCATCTTGATGGATCTACCATCCGCGAGATGATAGAAGATGGGCGGCGGTAGATGAGCAACGTCTTCGTGATCGACAATTCGGTTGTCATGTCATGGTGTTTTCAGGATGAATCGAGCATCTATGCAGATGCCGTACTGAATAAGCTCATCGAATGGAAAGCGGTCGTGCCATCTATTTGGCCGCTGGAGATCGTCAATGTACTGTTGGTCGCAGAGCGCAGGAAGCGACTAGAACCGGCGGATAGCGCTCGCTTCCTCACGCTGGTGTCACAACTGCCAATCGACGTTGCCGATGATCGGGTCGAGCGTAGGATGCAGGAACTGCTGGCTCTGGGCAGGACCCATCACCTGTCAAGTTACGATTCCGCATATCTTAGCCTGGCCATGCGGCAAGGCATTCCCATAGCCACCCTCGACAACAAGCTGTTGGCCGCAGCAAACGCCGTCAATGTCCCGATTTTTCACTCATCTGCCGACGCATAAGCTCGTGAAATGGATGCCCCCTTGTAGCAGAATAAATATGTACTGCCGATTGGCCAGAAGTTTTGTAAACTACGTCGGCTGCACTACGAAGACAATGGACCTAGCATTACGGACCCCACGAAATCTGCTCCTCAAACCAGCCATTCGTAACGTAGTCCTGTTCATCACGTACCACGCCGTCAACCGAACCAGGAAGCGCTGTGATCAACCGTTGATTGCCGCCGTCGGCATCCATCACCCACAAACCCCAGGCCCCATCGCGGTCGCTGACGAATGCGATGGATTGTCCATCGGGAGACCAAGTTGGCAATCCGTCAGTGGCTGGATGATCCGTCAATCGGATCAACTCGGAACCGTCAACATTGATGGCGTAGATGTCCCAGTTCCCGTTTTGCATTGACATGACGGCGATAGAGCGCCCATCAGGCGAGGCTGCCGGGCTGCGGACCGTCGGGTCGTTCAACAGCACCTGGGGTTCTGAGCCATCTGAATTCATGGTGAGTAGTTGATCCACGGGGCGCCGGGTATGCAGCGCGTAGGCGATGCGGCCATCGGCCATCCAGTAGGGATCTTCTCCGTAGACTGCCTCCTGTCCGCGCTTCAGAACCCAGTCTATTTCCCGATCGGCCCACAGATAGTAGATGCGTGCTTTCCGATCACTCTCCCGATAGGACGAGAAAGCGATTCGTTTGCCGTCAGCCGACCACGACGGCAACACGTCTTCCAGAAACGCTGTCACCCGCAGAGGTGTGCCGCCATCGGCATTGGACACCACGATGCCGCGGTTATCGCGGGCCCAGTCCCGGTAGGCAAGTTGAGCGCCGTCTGGACTCAGCGCAGGTGAACTGGCATTTTCAACGACCTTGCGCAGACCGGATCCGTCGGCATTCACATAGAAGATCGAGTAAATTTCACTACCTTGATCCCAAACAGGAACCGCAAGCGTTCCACTCAAAGAGCCTGAAGAGTTGCGGGCTCTGCCGCTGCTGAGGCTGTTCCTCTCGCTGACAGTCCCCCTCTCTGTCACGGTTGCAGGCATTTCGACCGATGGCACTGCAAATCGGTCTCCTGAGACCTCAACGAAATTGACCGACACCCAACCACGTTGGCTTGCTAACTCAGGCGGTACAATCTGTAGCCAGTCGCCGGCGACGTCGCGTCCTGTGACGGCGTAACGCGATCCATTGTACCCTTTTCCGATGATGTCATAGTCGATGCCCGGGCCGGAGCGAATGTTCAGACGGCTTGAGTCGCCGGTATCGACCAAGACTGTGACGATACTGTCAATGGCCCCTGTCGGCTCCACGGCATCGGCTTCAAAGGCGAGCCGGATGTCGGCGTTCTCAAACTCGCCGAACAGGAAGTCGACAGAGGATTGCTCTTCCCAACGCGAAGCTATCTGTTCGATCTCTGCACGCTGCTCCTTGGTTCCGCCTATGAACGAAACCAATATGACCGCTGCTTCGTCCAGCGTCGTAACAGTGTCGTCACTGGCGCATTCAGGACACTCCGCCAGGAGGATCTGTACGAAGGCATCGGTTCCAAACTCCGCCATCCCTGGCCCAAGGGAATCTCCATCCTGTGCGGCTGCCGATAGCGAAATCGCTATTGCGCCGATCATGGCTGCAACGATGCCGAGAAGGGTCCGCTTTGCCCATTTGGTTGTCATCTTTCAGATCCTTTCAGTCGCATACGGTCTGTTGAACTGCTTTGCATCGCATGGAATCGTCTCGGATTCCTGCGCGATGACGCAACGCATTACGCGCCTCGAGATGCCAGACTGACGAGCCGATCTCGCATCACATAAGTGTACAGCTATTTTCAAAATGGGATCGGACTGTTGACATACAGTCAAGCTTCGATCAACCGGTGAATTCGCCGGTCTTTCGTAGGCAGAGGGAGCGGGCAGGTAGGCAAACCCGCCCTACGTCCAAGGTTCTTGCACAGCGCAAAGCAAGAGGATATTGATAATCAGTAGTTCACGATTTGTCATTCCGATGACCGAAGGGAAGAAGAATCGCAGGTTCGCCAAGGAGAGATTCCTCGTCGCTTCGCTATGTCGGAATGACAGTTCGCTCCGAAATCGTGAACTACTGATTATGTGGAATTGGCCTGTACGCGGTTCAACGGCCAACGAGCTACCGACGTGCTGCCGCCGGCAACGCGTTGACCCTCACTCACCAGCACCTCAACATCAAGGGGCAGATAGAGATCAACACGGCTGCCAAATTTTATCAGGCCGTAGCGTTCTCCCCGATCCACCTGATCTCCAACATCACAGCGGCAGATGATGCGACGCGCAATGGCGCCGGTGAGTTGAGCAACAGACAGCGGGCCATGCTCTGTCTCAAGGCCGATCAGGTTCGATTCGTTGTCATCAGCGCTGTCGGCGAAAGCGGGTGCGAATGAACCGGGACGATAGTGCACGCAGGCAACCTCTCCCGCATAGGGGATTCGCTGAACGTGAACATCGAAAATGCTCAGAAAGATGGTGATGCGCCTTGCCTGGCCTTGGAAGAAAGTCGACTCTTCCACGACCTCAACTTTCTGGACACGTCCATCTGCCGGCGACACAATGATTTTCTCGTCACCATCGGCAGACAGTCGGTCAGGATCACGAAAAAAGTAGCAGGTCCAGAGCAAGAGCGTACCCAGCCCCATGCCGGCGAGCCATTTTTTGCGCCAGAGGCTAAGGAGCGTTGATCCTAGAAGGAGAAGGAAGATCGGGCGTATCTGTTGCCAAGCAATCGTTAGGGCTCGGAGCATCGGTTGATCCCATAGGGTTGTTTTGAACAGTCAGTAGCCAAATCCTGCTGACGTACCATCAGGTCAATGGCGCCGAGTAGGCATCATCGGCCAGCGGATCGCTCCGGTGTTCGTAGACCGGCCCCAGAATCGTGTATATTGTCAGCAGTGTGAACGGGATAACTTGCCAGCCGGCCATACGCCAGCTAACGAGCACCAACACAGAAGTGATCAGCCAGACAGGCGTCGGTGCGCGCACGATGTGCGCCACCTTTGGATAGGGCAATGGGCTAATCATGAGATAGCCGACAAGGGCGACGATGAGCAACCACCAGATGTCCAGTGTCCAATGCTGCCAGAAGCTGCCGGTGATGACGAGGGCGCAGCCCAATGGAATGGGCAATCCGGTGAAGTAGGCGGAACGGCTTGCACCAAGCACATTGTAGCGTGCCAGACGGATGGCCCCCGCGACGGCAAAGAGAATCGAGCCGCCAAGCGCCACAATGGGGCTGACACCCACATCGGTCATCAGATAGTAGATGAGCACTGTCGGAGCCACGCCAAAGGTCACCATATCGGCCAGCGAGTCAAGTTGGACGCCGATGTCCGTCACAGCCTTCAGGCGTTGCGCCAGTTGTCCATCAAGCACATCCAGGACCGAGGCGATGATGATGAAAATCGTCGCCGTGATGAAGTGGCGGTCGGCCAAGACAATGATCGCCGAAATGCCAAGCACGAGAGATGTCAGTGTCACTGCATTCGGCAGCAGAGCCACCATTCGCCGCGCCCTAGATACATCCGGTTCATTCGTCATTGCTACGTCGTCTCCCATGCTCAACTCCTAGACTGAGGCCCAGGTACTGACACTGCGCGTCGGCAAACGGCTCAGCCGCTGCCTGTCGGCTTCTGCCGATAGAAAACCCAAGTGGGTGGCACATTTCGCCAGACAATTGTGCGTTCTATCTGGTACTGGTCGGCGTACTGCGACATTGCGACTGACTTCCGATCTATCAGCGCACAAGCTTTAGCACTGCTCAACGCATATTTGATTGTTCCCAACGCTGCATATAGGACGTAGCTGAAGACGCCGCCAGGTTTCAGCAACGCCATCATTCGGTCCAGGAACAGTTCGACGAACTCTACCGGCAAGTTGGTAAGCGGTAGGCTGGATACGATTCGATCATACTGTACATCCAGGGGAAAGGTTAGTAGGTCGCCATTGATGAGATTCACTTCAATCCCCGGTTCTGCCAGCAAGCCGTTTCCTTTGAGTCGATCCTGCAGGATGGCACAGAGCATCGGGTTGAGTTCAACGGCGTCAAGGCAATCCCCACGTTGAAGTTCAGGGATGATTTCACATGTAAACGAACCGGTGCCGGCTCCAGCGTCCAGAACACGAATCGGTTCGGTCGGGTCGCCTGCCGGCCTGCTGTACCGAGCGCTGGCACGTCCCAGGTATCGAGAGCTAGGCAAGATCGCGCCTACTTCCCGGACATGTCCGGCAAACTCCCTGGCGAAAACCAGCTTGTTGAGACTCATTTGAGTAACAGTCCTCTTATTGACGGGGCCGTGCCTTGGCACAGATCTTGCGACATTCAATCGTCCGCGCTGAATTGTATCATGATACTGGATTGAACAGAGTTTCACCCGTCCGGTGACGGCGATATTGGGCTACACGAACGGATTCACTGTCTTGAGGAGGAGGTGCTTGGTCGGAGGTAAATCGTCGCGGCAGGAAGGGCGCAATGGGCAAGTTCCAACAGATGCTGTCTTGCGACGTCCCCGGCACTGCCCGGAAGTGACCTGTCCAAATGCAGACTACGTGGGCAGTGCCGGGGACGCACAATGCGAGTCATGCCCTACTGCACCTCTTCTGTCAGCATGATCCAATACGGCATGAAGCCGTAGTACCAGGCCAGCAGCAGCGCCAGGCGCAAGCCCTGCAGACCGTCACAGCGACCTTCCAGGGTGAAAAACCGGCGTCGAAATTCTCTGAGCGGCTGCAAGACAAAGTTGTGGGGTCGCGGGCGAATACCACGAGCGGCGAGGATGCGCGCTTCGTAGCGAGCGTAGAAGCGCTGCTTGTCGTGGAACTGTGCCCAGGTGGCGTAATTGTAGTGCAGGAACGGGTGAGTCAGGTATCCTTCCTTCCCACCCACGTCGACAATCTCGTGGACCTCGCGCTCGGCCACATATTGGGATTCCCCCCGTCGGAGCAGCCGCAATTGGTAATCTGGGTAGAAGCCGCCGGCGATCACCTCGTACCCGACGATGAAATTGCGCCTGGGCACCCAGTAACCGTTGACGTGCTCGTCCTCAATGCAGCGGCGCACCTCCTCAGTCATCCCGGGTGTCGCTCGCTCATCGGCATCAACAAAGAGAATCCACCGTGCGTTGATGCTGTCGAGCACGGCCTGGCGCTGTGCTGCGTAGTTGTCAAAGGGCCGCTGCACCACCAGGGCGCCGGTCGTCTGTGCTAGTTCTACGGTCGCATCGCTGCTTCCCGAGTCCCAAACGACAACCTGGTCCACCCAATCGCGCAGACTAGCCACACAGGCTGCAATATGAGCGGCTTCGTTCTTGGTGAGGATAACGGCGATCAGTTGATGGATCGAGTTGTCGTTTGGCATGGCTCTCTTGACAAGGTGACAGTGTGACGGCGTTGAAATGACGGCAAAGCGGCCAAGAATGAACTACCCAGTCACCTTGTCACCCTGTCTCCCTCTACATTTTCGACACTGCCGAATAGGCATTCAGCTCTTCACCCAACTGCACTCCGCTGATCTCGCCGGCAGCAAAGCGCCCGCGAGCGGAGGCTGATCGAAGGCGCATTGATGTGCGTATCGCAAATCGAATTTGCGTTATGTCAATTTTTGAATAGTGATTGGTGTGCTTCCCAAAAAAGCGAAAGCGGCTGCGCCACAGGCGCTCGAATGCGGGCCATCGTACCTGCTGGCTGCTCTGGCCGGCGTAGTGAATGACCCTGGCCGCGGGCACTGCGAAAACCGACCAGCCCGCATCAGCCATGCGCAAGCACCAATCCATTTCCTCGCAGTACATGAAGTATTCGTCGTCCAGGCCACCGATCGCCCGGATAGCCTCCGCCCGCGCCATTAGCGCGGCGCCGAGCACAAAGTCGACCTCAAACGGTTCTTGACCCTGCCAGCGTGAGGCCGGATAGCGACCGTTGATCCCGCTGTCGTGCACCCGATGCATGCCGCGCAGGGCAGGAAGGGGAAAGAGGTCGAGCATGACCTGGGCAAGCGATGGAAACTGAAACGCCCCATGCTGGAAGCTACCATCGCCATAGGTGAAATGCGCACCGCAGACACCGGCTTTCGGGTTGCTTTCAAGAAACTCAACCATCCGCCAGAGGGCGTCGTCGACGATTTCGGTATCCGGGTTGAGGAGAAGGATGTAGTCGGGAGTGGCGGGGTGAGGGGGTGAGGGGGTGAGGGGGTGAGCGTCACTAGAGTTTAGGCCGAGATACTTCAGGGCCAGGTTGTTGCCGCCGGTGAAGCCGATATTGTCATCTAGGGCAACGAGGTGCACGTCGGGAAAGTCAGCGGCGACCATGATTGCGCTGTCGTCGTGGCTTGCGTTGTCGATGACGACGATGTCAACAGTCAATTTATCAGCCGTCTGCGCGGCAGATCTCTGCACGCTGGCAAGGCAGGCATGCAGCAGTTCACGCACATTGTAGTTGACGATCACAACTGCCAATCTCACCATGCGGAAATTCTTATCTCAAGGAAACGGCTTGTCTCAGTTTCACGGCTGATGCTATGGCGCGCCGACAGGGACGGAAATGCGGTCAATATAATTATTGGCCACGCCGACAAATTCATGAATCAGACCGCCCCACCAGAAGCTGGTGCCGACCGGCGGTTTCTCGTCCAAGACGATACAGCCGCTGACCTCGCCCGAATGGCCAGGTAGGAGGTACCATTGTTCCCTGCCATCGATCATACGTTTCTCCAGGTCCTCCTGCCGACCGACGGCCCAGCGGTAAGGAAAATCGATGCCGGTCGTGTCAAAATTAATCCCGAAGCGCCAGACGCCGGCCTGCTGAAACCACTCCTCGTTGCCGTCTGCGGCCAGCGTATTGTAGTTCTCAGAGAAGCTGTACTCCTGGCCGGGCCACGGGCCTGTGGTGCGGATGGGCACTGTGCCTTCGTTGGTGACGATCGTGGTGAAGCAGAGCGTCTCGCCCAGGGGAACGCTGACCACGCGATTCATTTCCTCATGCCAGTCGATCTCGCCCTGGGCAACGTCGGCCCGCGGCTTGCCGCCCTCTTCAATGGTTAGCTCCTGCGTAACGCGCACAGCGTTGCCTGAGCGGTCCCGGGCTTCACCAATGATCTGGTAGGTGCCGTCGGGCGGCGGCTCGGCATTGAGATCCACGCCGCCTTCATAGCGATATTCGTGAAAACCGCGCTCGGTGGTCTTAACAACGCCCGGCTCTTCAGGGATGAAAAAGCGGAAGCCGGGGTCAGCGGGATCGATGAGGTAGAGCAGCACCTCTTCCACATCTTTTGTCAGATAGTAGCCGATGCTCACCCAGATCATCGCGCAGGCCGTCCTGATTGGGTCGAAAGACCTGGGGGACGACCGCAAAGTTATGCAATTCAGGCACCTCGGTGTCCGCATCCTCCAACGTGATCGTGCCGCTGGCCGATGCAAGCGTGCCCTTGTCGTCAGTTGCTTCGATGACCCAAGTATACTCACCATCGGGCAGTACACGACTCACGATTTCATACGTACCGCCGTCGGTCTCGACGACAACGGCTCATCGACAACGCCGCCCCAGTAGACACTGTAGTCCCCCTCAGAGCGTCGACGGTCTCGGCGAAAATAGGTACGGTCACCTTCCTCGTCCTCAAAATAGATGCTGATGCTTGCCGGTCGACGCAGACTGTAGAAGATCTCGGTGACGTCATCGGCTCCGTCTGCATTGGGAGAAATAAAGTCCGGCTCAACGGCCGTGCCGGACAGGAGTGGACCACTGCTCATCTCCAACTGGCCACAGCCGGCCAACCCGACAATCGTGAAGGTCAGAATGACCACGATCCAGAGCACCTGGCACCAGGGCACTCGCTGTGATGAACAGCCGCCCGCGGCACAGGAACCGACGCCAAACCTGCCGAATCGGTCGCGTCGAGGCTGCTTGATTGCCGTACACTCGTCATCAGATGAGACTGTTTTTTGCAACATATCATTGTCAATAATCATAGGTTTCCAGTGTACCAGATGGGTCAGGCATCCCCAAGATGGAGGCAAGGCTTCTAGTCAACCACAACCTCAATCGGCCCCAGCGAAAGCGTCGACGAGCCGTCGGCAAGGGTCAATGGCATGACCGTTGCTTGATTGGCATCATAGACCTGCACGGTAAACGTATAGATGCCCGGTTGCGGGTCCCCGCCCAGCCAATCTGCAGGCTCCAGGTTGCCCATCACAACCCGATCAGACGGCCAGCGGAAGCTCGGATAGCGATAGTCCGACAGACGTCGTTCAGCCATCCGGGCCACGACCTCACCCTCAGCATTCAACGTCTCGCCTGCCATCCAGTAATCGGCATCGGTCGGCGAGTTGCTCGCTGCCGGCCTCCAGAAGAGCAGCAGTTCGCCACTGTCACCGGGCCGGTAGCCGCTTAATTCGACAGCGTCACCCGAGTCATCGCCGAAGGTCGCATCAACGGGAAACTCAATCGGCGCCTCATCTGGAATCCAGTTGGCTTTCAACTGCGAAAAACGCCGCAGATCGATGCCCCAGTAGCGCGAGTCCAGCCCCTTTTCCCGTCCGGCCAGCTCAAGCTGAACTGGCACGACGCCGGTCGGGTCCACGACTTCATTTTGCCAACCGACCAGCCACACGCCCGGTCGGTTTGCCAGGCCCTCGACGGCCTCACGCATTGGCGCGGCCGTGTCGGCAAAGTCGAGCACGTAGTCCACGTTTAGCACATCGATATCGGGCAGCAGGACGACGGGCAGATCGGATGCATAGTAATTCCAAACCGGCCAGGCGTGACCGCTCACCAACACGATGGCCTCATGGGGCTGCACGTTTTGGCGCAGATCCGTGGTGACTTCGCGCCATTGATCTTTGCGGAAGGTCGGATCAATGAACCAGTTGTAGTCGGCGTAGAGGAAGCCGACACAGAGGAATAGGATAGGGATGTAGGGAAGTAGGGATCGGGGATTGGGGATTGGGGATTGACGATCTGTCGGCGGTGAAGATGCCGACTCTCTGTTCTTCGATCTTTGTTCTTCGATCATTCCCCCAAAGGCGCCGGCCCAGATCAACAACAAGCCGGGCAACGCGATCATGACGTAGCGGGCGTTGAATTTGGGTGCGTAGGAGGTTAAGAGCAGCACCGCGGCGATTGGGACGAAGAGCCAGAGCAGGCCGTACATCAGCAGGCGCCGGCTGGCTGAACCGGACCGAATGAGCGCAGCGACAGCAATCAGCGCAATGACGGCGTAGAGAAGCAGCATCCAGACCGCGACTCCTTGGTCAACGGACTCGCCGGCGACGAAGCTGATGAAGAGCGTGCGCAGTGCCTCCAGCACTTTGAGCCGGCCCTGCCAGTAGCTGTTATCGACAGAGAACCGGTTGAGCATCGCGCCCAGCCAGGGCAGGTAGAGCAGGAGCACCAGCAGATTGGCGATTGCAAAGCGGCCAATCGAACGCCAGGGGCTGATCTCCTGATCACTACGCTGCCAGACAAACTGGTCAATCAAATAGGCAATGCCCAGGGCCAACAGCAGGAAGAAGGCGAAATAGTGAGTGTAGATTGCGGCCACAGAGGAGAGCACGTAGACCATCAGAGGCCATCGTCGAGACGGGTCCGCCGCGAAGACCGTCACGGAATAGGCCGCCAGAATCGCCAACGCTGTGAGCATGGCGTACATGCGCGCTTCCTGGCTGTAGTAGAGTAGCAGTGGATGGAGCGTAGCCAGAAGCGCAGCGACAAGGCCGGCCGCCCTACTGTGTGACAGCCGTTGGGTCACTGCGGCCAGCAGAGGCACAGTCAGCGTGCCAAAGAAGACCGACGGAAAGCGCAGGCTCCACTCGCTCCAGCCCCCCAACCGGCCCCAGAACGCAATCACATAGTAGTAGAGAGGCGGTTGGATATCGTTGGCCGTCCAGCGCGTCAGGTCTGCCCAACTAAGTTGAGCGACCATGGCGGTCACGCCTTCGTCATACCAGAGACTCTGGGCGTCCAGTCGAAAGACACGCAGGGCAAAGGCAACGACGATCAGAAGAAGCAGTGTGAGGCTGTAGCGGGTTCGGATCGATGTAGACATGGTGAGGTGGATCCGCCTATTGCGTCTCTTGCAGGCGATCTTCGATAGCCAGGTTGTGCATAGAGGATGCAGATAGAGTCTGGTCGGCGACCGGCCCACGTACGAATAGCACACTTAGACCGGCCATGAGCAGTTCGCCTACCGTGGTCCAGACGCGCATGGCCAGGGCAATAACCGTGGTGACGCCACCGCCTAGCAGCGGCGTCAGCAGCAGATAAAAAGCCCCCTCGCGCACGCCGAAGCCGCTGGGCGTGACAAAGCTCAGAAAACCGATAGCGTAGGCGATCGGGTATGAGGCAATCAGATGGGGCGCCAGCGCAATCATCTCATCTGCGCTGTAGGCGTTGAGTCCGAAGGTTAACGCTGCGAAGGAGCCGCCCCAAAGCAGCCAATTGACGATAGCGACCAGAAGCAAGGCGAGTAAGCGACCGCTTGACAGCTCTGCTTCCAGCGGTTCACGGCCCACTTTGCGCAACAGCCAATTGATGGCTCCAGTTAAGAGTTGCGGCAGAATCAAGAAGATCACCACCGGTGCGATGGTCAGAAGAGCCAGCCCCATGACCAACTGAAGCGCAATCGAAGAGAACATGTCGGCCAGCAGGCCGAGATTGCCTGTCGTTACCAGATAGAGTGCCGTGATCGGTGCAACAGCCAGCACGATGATGACCTGATAGAGAATGACGCTGGTCAACGTGGCTTCCGCACGCACGCCCCGTCGTTGGGCCTGTAAAGTCATGCTCAGCGGCTGCCAAATATTGCCGGGGATGTAACGGACAATGGCGCTCAGGAACCAGATTCGAATGGCCGGGGCGTAGGGCAGACGA
Source organism: uncultured Chloroflexia bacterium (assembly GCA_963765875.1). Lineage (GTDB taxonomy): Bacteria > Chloroflexota > Anaerolineae > Caldilineales > Caldilineaceae > JAWKOK01. The sequence goes on along the minus strand of CAVXYK010000021.1, from coordinate 100,987 downwards.
CCACCAACCAGGCGGAGGAGATGTCGCCAGATGCCGATCTCCATGGCCCAACTCGCCAACAACAGGATGGCGGAAATCAGCAGCCAGCCGGGCTGTAGTTGCCAGGTATGCGCGCGCAAGTCCGCCCATTGACTTCGCAGCAGCATCGCCACGAAGATCAAGGCCACGACCAGAAAGATCGGTTGTGATCGGCGCAGAATTGTCTTCCACATCACTTCATTCCTTCTCAACTTCCTGCAATCTATCATGAAGCCATCATAATGGCGAATTCAGAGTTGACACCGCTAGAACATATGAGCTATAATGGTCCAACATACCGAAGCCACCCTGGTTCTGCACATAAAACCTTTGCAGGAAGAAGATTGTAGCAACCATTGTAGCGCACACAAACAACACAGCCGATGAACCAGCAACCCCGGAGGAGTCCGTATGGCCCGCAGCAGCAAGCAGAAAAAGTCGGAGGAAGCCGTGAACGACGGAAAAACCAAGGCGCTTGAAACAACCCTCAGTAACCTGAACAAGAAATTCGGCGACGGCGTCGTCATGAAATTGGGCGACGCAACCCGCCTAGAGATCGAAGCGATTCCGACCGGCAGCCTCAGTGTGGATATCGCACTCGGCGTCGGCGGCGTTCCCAAAGGCAGAATCGTCGAAATCTATGGTCCGGAGAGTTCGGGCAAGACAACCGTCTGTCTGCACGTGATTGCCGAGGCTCAGAAAAAGGGCGGCATCTGCGGCTTCATCGACGTTGAGCACGCCATGGATCCGGTCTACGCCCGCAAGATCGGCGTGGACATTGACAATCTCTACATCAGCCAGCCGGACACCGGTGAGCAGGCGTTGGAGATCACCGAAGCGCTGGTCCGCTCAGGAGCCATGGACGTCGTCGTTGTCGACAGTGTGGCCGCGCTGGTCCCAAGGGCCGAGATCGAAGGCGAGATGGGCGACAGCCACATGGGTTTGCAGGCCCGCTTGATGAGCCAGGCCCTGCGTAAGCTGACTGGAGCGGTCAAGTCTTCAGACACCTGCCTCATCTTCACCAACCAGCTGCGCCAGAAGATCGGCGTCATGTTCGGCAACCCGGAGACGACCAGCGGCGGTATGGCGCTCAAGTTCTACGCCAGCGTGCGCATGGACATCCGCCGCATTCAGGCCATCAAGCAGGGCGGCGATGTCGTGGGCAACCGCACGCGCGTCACCATCAAGAAGAACAAGGTGGCGGCCCCGTTCAAGGTTGCCGAGTTCGATATCATGTACAACGTCGGTATCAGCACGGAAGGCGATCTCATCGATCTGGGTGTGGATCAGGACATCATCGACAAGCGCGGCAGCTTCTACAACTACGAGGATCTGCGTCTAGGGCAGGGTCGTGAGAATGCCAAGCAATACCTCGTCGAGAATCCTGAGCTTGCCGCCGAGATCGATGCCAAGATCCGCGAAATCTTTGGCCTGCCGGTAAACTTCGTGCCTGCGGTGGCCAAGGCAGAAGAGGTAGATGTCTCCCCGAATGGTGTTGAAGAAGAAGAGGTGGAACTGGCCGCGTAGCCATTTTACAAACAGGGCGATCCCGCCAGAGTACCGCTGTCGGGTGTACAACCTTGTGGAAGTGAATACCGCTTCAACGAAAGCGCCGTATGCAAGCTGCATGCGGCGCTTTCGTTCTTTCTGAGCCCGGCAGGCTGGCCGCAGTCCAGTTTGTTCATAGATGGTCCAAACCTTTGCACATGAGAATTCGACGGGTACAATGTGCTTCATGGAAACGTCAGATACCGAAGCTCAGCAAAAACCATTTCATTGGCAATCTCACGGCCAGGACGGCGATGCACGGCTGGGCGTATTCGAAACGCCCCACGGCCCCATCCAGACGCCGGTCTTTGCGCCGGTGGGCACGCTGGCCAATGTCAAGACATTGGAGCCACGCGATCTGACCGAGGCCGGGTGTGATCTCATCCTGGCCAACACCTATCACCTCTACCTGCGCCCCGGCCATGAGCTGATCCGGGAGTTCGGCGGCCTACACCAATTCATGGGCTGGAATGGTCCCATTCTCACCGATTCCGGCGGCTATCAGGTCTTCAGCCTGGCCGATTCCCGCGACATTGATGAGGACGGCGTGACCTTCCGCAGCCACATCGACGGCAGCACCCACCGGTTCACACCGGAGAAGGTAATGGAGATCGAGCAGGCGCTGGGGCCGGATATCGCCATGGTGCTGGACGAATGCCCGGATCCGCTGGATCGGGACTACAACATCCAGGCACTGGATCGCACCCACCGCTGGGCCGAGCGTTGCAAAGCCGCGCACTCGCGCCGTGATCAGGCGTTGTTCGGCATCGTCCAAGGCGGCGTCTTTCCGGACCTACGCCAACAGAGCGCAGAGTTTCTTGCCCAGCTCGATTTCGAAGGCTATGCCGTAGGTGGCCTGGCCGTGGGCGAGACCAAAGAGGAGATGTACGCGACGCTGGACGAAACCTGTCCATCGTTGCCGACGGACAAGCCCCGCTACCTCATGGGCGTCGGCGCGCCGGAGGATGTGGTTGAGGCGGTTGCCAGGGGCATCGACATGTTCGACTGCGTATTGCCGACCCGCATTGCCCGCAATGCCAGCCTGCTCACGCCGGACGGTCGTGTCAACCTGAGAAATGCGCGCTTCGCCGATGATCCGCTGCCGGTGCAGGAAGATTGTGGCTGTTACACCTGCCGGACCTTCAGTCGTGCCTATTTGCGCCATCTCTACAAGGCCAAAGAAGTGACGGCGCTGCGGCTAGGCACAATCCACAACGTCCATTTCATGCTCGAACTGATGCGTCAGATCCGTCAGGCCATCGCGGAGGGCAGGATCGAAGCATTCCGAAGCCAGTTTCTTGAGCGCTACCAGATCAGCAACCAGAAGGTCCGGCATGAGCAGCGCGCCAAGCGTCAGGCATCGATGCGCAGCTGACAGTTTTTTGCCACAGATTTGCACAGATGACTCTACTGCAAAAAGGGATTTTGACACGAATTCACACGAATCTTCTCTCTGGGGCGACGACACAATTCGTGAAAATTCGTGACCATTCGTGTCAAGAAAAGGCTTTTTGCAGTAGCGTCACAGATGGATAAATGATGGGACACAGATAGTTCTTGACGAACTTCGTTGCCTGCAAGATATCTGTGAGAATCGGATCTCAATCTGCGACAGAAAATCAGAAACTAGTCCGATGATTTCTAATTTGTCGGTCTCAACACCCGAAAGTAATCTACGTTGCAAGAAATTCTACAGGCGATTTTCTTAGGATTCGTCCAGGGCGCCACCGAGTTCATACCAGTTAGCAGCAGCGGTCATCTAGTCATCATCCCCTGGCTCTTGGGCTGGGAACGGGATCCCGAAGTCGGACTCTTCTTCGATACGATATTGCACTGGGGCACCCTTGTCGCAATCTTTGCCGTCTTCTGGCGAGACTTCTGGCAGATGTTCGTGGCCGCATTGAAGAGCATCGGCAATCGGTCGCTGGCTGACCCGCAAGCACGGGTAGCATGGTATATCGTCATCGGCAGCATACCTGCGGCAGTGCTGGGGCTGACCTTCACCGATTTTTTCGCAAGACTCTACATGGAACCGCTGGCCGCGGGCATCGCACTGCTGGTCACCGCCGGCCTCTTGGCGGGCAGCGAGCAACTGGTCAAGCGGACACAGCAGCTTCGAGACTTGGAACAGATGAGTTTGAGAGACTCGATTTTCATCGGCTTGGCCCAAGGTTTTGCCTTGATTCCCGGCATCAGCCGCAGCGGAAGCACCATCGCCGCCGGGCTTAGCCGGGGCATCCGCCGGGATGAAGCGGCTCGTTTCAGTTTCTTTCTGGGCACACCCGCCTTTCTAGGGGCAGGTCTGCTACAAACGATAGAGGTGACTTCAATGCCTGGGGTCGATATCGGGGCAATGGCCCCAGCATTGATCGCAGGCTTTCTGGCTGCCGCCATCACCGGTGTGATCGCCATTCGCTTTCTGCTTGCCTACCTTCGCAAGCACAGCCTGTATGTATTTGCCGTCTACTGCGCCGTCGTCGGTCTGCTCACAGTTATCATCGCCTTCCTACGTTAATGTCTAGAATCATGATGGCCTCTCGCCACTCCCTTCTTACCCTTTGCACGAGTCTTCTTGTCTGTCTGATACTGGCCGCTTGCGATCAGGTGGCCGTGGCAACGCCCCAGCCGGTCACGTTGACGATTGGCGGCTCGACCGCCATGCAGCCGCTGCTGACTTCACTGGCTGAGACCTTCGGTAAGGATCACCCCAACGTCCTCTTCGACATCCGCGGCGGCGGCAGCACGCTGGGCGAAGCTCGAGTTCTCGTCCAAGGGATCGACATTGCCGCCAGCACGCTCCTGCCCGATGATATGCGTCCGGATGATAGTCCCAATGGCGACCAGGCGGCTGGTCTAGCTGACGAACAATCGGGCCCGCTCAGCGATTCGCTGGTCCATACGCCCATTGGGCTGGACGGTGTCGCGATTATCGTCAATAAGCAGAACGAGGTTGAATCGCTGACAATCCAGGAACTACGCGACCTGTTCAATGGTCGCACGCTTGACTGGACCGGCGTCGGTGGGCTTGGCAACGAGGTGCTGCTCGTGAGTCGCGAGGATGGAAGCGGCACGCGAGCGCTCTTCGAGGAACGCATCATGGGTGATGAAGCCGTGTCGCTGACCGCAGTGGTCATGCCGTCCAGCGCCGATGTGGTCGACTACGTGGCCAAGCATCCGCTTGCGATCGGATACGTATCAGAAGGCCACGTACCCAGAGCAGACACGGACAGCACTGGCGATGCCGGCCCCGACAGCCGGGCCCTCACAGAGGATCGCCCGCAGGTCCGTGTCGTTGGTGTCGAAGGTCGTTTCCCGGACGCAGATCTGGACGGTGATGAGCCGTACTTTCTCACTCGCCCCCTTTTCCTGGTCACCAACGGCGAGCCAAGCGGCCGAACCCGGCAGTTCATCGATTTTGTGCTGGGACCATCCGGCCAGGAAATTGTCGACCAATATCATACACGGGTTCGATAAGGCGACCAGGTCAGCCAGACTTTCGGCGCATATCAATTCAAAGAGAGAAGCGTAACAATGGCCAACAGCCACCCCAATATCTTGCTGATCATCACCGACCAGCAGAGCGCTACGATGATGAGCTGCGCAGGAAACCGCTATCTGCAGACGCCGGCCATGGACAGTCTGGCCGAATCCGGGCTGCGCTTTCAGCGGGCCTACTGCTGCAACCCCATGTGTGGCCCCTCTCGTTTCAGTCTGATGACCGGGCGACTGCCTAGTGAAGTAGGCATGCGCAACCACGATGATCGGCACATTGAGTCGATTCCAAATCACATCATTGATCAGAGTCTTGGCTGGGTGTTGCGTAGCGGCGGATACAGGACAGCCTTCGGCGGCAAGTTTCACATGCCCAAGGGGATGACGCCTGAAGAGATCGGTTTCGAGACCCTCACCACAGACCAGCGTGACGATCTTGCTGATGCGTGTGTTCAGTTCTTCGCCGAAGAACGCGACATGCCCTTCTTCCTGGTCGCCTCCTTCATCAACCCCCACGACATCTGCTACATGGCCATCCGGGACTCTGCTGCCACAGACCAGGAACGCAGCCTATTGGCACGCGGAACGAACGAACTCGCCGCCCTTGATGAAGCATTGCAGTTACCTGATGGGATGGACGAAGAGACCTTTTTCGCCGACGTCTGCCCGCCGCTGCCGGACAACTTTGAACTGCAAATCGATGAACCTGAAGCGATTCGACAGATGCAAACGCGCAGTCCTTTCAAGGGCAAAGCACGCACAGAGTGGGATGAACGACGCTGGCGGCTGCATCGCTGGGCCTATCATCGACTGACTGAGCAAGTGGACGCCCAGATCGGCCGCGTCCTCGATGGTCTGCGTGACAGCGGCCAATGGGAGAACACGCTGGTTGTCTTCACCAGCGACCACGGCGACATGGATTCGGCCCACCGAATGGAACACAAGACCGCCTTCTATGAAGAAGCGGCGCGTATCCCACTGATTCTGAGCTGGCCGGGTGTGATTGCACCCGGCACAGTCGATGCCGGTCTCGTCTCCAACGGCCTCGACTTATTGCCAACCCTATGCGATTTTGCAGGCGTCGATCCGCCGACTGACGTCAGCGGAAAAAGCCTGCGTCCGCCGGCAGAAGGGCGCCAGTTCAACACCCTCCGAACCGCGTTGCCGGTCGAGAGCGAGCTTGGCCGCATGATCGTGACCGAACGGTACAAGTATATGCGTTATGACGAAGGTGATCACCGCGAGCAACTGATTGATCTCGTCGCCGATCCGGGCGAGATGCGCAATGCAATTGGCGATGTTGGAAATCAGGAAGTGTTGAAAGCACTGCGTCTTCGCTTCAATGAAATTTTCCCGTCGGAATGGTCACCCGTTGACTTCGCCTAACGACGCTCATTGGCAATACCCGTAGGGATAGGGCATTCCCCATGGAGCAGATCGCAAACCGACCCATTCCAAATCATCAAGCTAAACCAGATCACACATCGGTTCTTGGGAATGCCCTGTCCGTGCACAACTAAGCTGCAGCACCATACCCGTAGGGACAGGGCATTCCCCATGGAGCAGATCGCAAACCGACCCATTCCAAATCATCAAGCTAAACCAGATCACACATCGGTTCTTGGAAATGCCCTGTCCGTGCACAACTAGGCTGCAGCACCATACCCGTAGGGACAGGGCATTCCCCATGGAGCAGATCGCAAACCGACCCATTCCAAATCATCAAGCTAAACCAGATCACACATCGGTTCTTGGGAATGCCCTGTCCGTGCACAACTAAGCTGCAGCACCATACCCGTAGGGACAGGGCATTCCCCATGGAGTAGATCGCAAACCGACCCATTCCAAATCATCAAGCTGAACCAGAGCGCACATCGGTTCTGGGGAATGCCCTGTCCGTGCACGGCGAAGCTAGCGGACAAGGCATTCCTAGCCAACTATCGGTTCAAGTTTGTGGTCTTCGCATTTGCCAAACATGCCTTTGACAATCGATCGGTATGGAATGCCATGTCCCTACGCAGTTTTCATCTGGCCCACCCTTATCCGGAGCAAGAGATGCTAACCCTAGACGAACTTTTCGAACGCGACTACGGCAGCGCCAAGATCGGCTTTTTCGGCTGCGGCTGTTGGTTCTATTGGGATCAGTTTGACGGACTGAAAGAGCGGCTGCTTGAGCATCAGGCCGTCGTCGTGGAGCGGTTGCGTGCCGACGGCGTCGAGATCGTCGACGGCGGGCTGGTCGACAGGCCCCAGGCTGCGGCTGCGACCGGCGACCTCTTTCGCCGCGAAGGCATCGACTTCCTACTCTGCTACATGAGCACCTACGCCATGAGCAGCACGGTGCTGCCGGTGGTCCAGCGGGCCGGCGTGCCCATGGTCATCCTCTCGCTCCAGCCGACCCAGGCCATGGACTACGCCAACGGCACCACCTTCATGCAGCTGGAACACGACAACCAGACCAGTCTACCCGAGATCTGCAACGCTCTGGAGCGAGCCAATATCCACCTGCCGGGCATGGTGATCGGGACCCTCTATGACGATGACGCCGCCTGGCAGCAGGTGCTCGATTGGTGCAAGGTCGCGCGGGTCTACGCCGTCGTGCGCAATGCGCGTATTGGGGTCATGGGTCACGTCTATGAGGGCATGCTGGACATGAACTCGGACCCGACCATGTTCGACGGGTTCTTCGGCATGCACTGTGAGCACATCGAGTTGGATGATCTTCAGGCCTGCGTCGACGAAGTTACCGAGGCAGAGCAGGAGCGCAAGCTCGATGAGATTCGTGCCCTTTTCGACTTTCCAGAAGCAGGCAGCGATCCGATCGCCGGGCCGGCTAAGCCGGAAGATGTAGGCTGGGCAGCGCGTGTTGCCTGCGGTCTCGATGGTCTGGTCGAGCATTTCGACCTGACCGGCCTCGCCTACTACTATCGCGGGTTGGCCGGCAACGCCAATGAGCGCCTGGGCGCCTCGCTGACAGTCGGCAGCTCGATCCTGACTGGGCAGGGTGTCCCCATTGCCGGTGAGTTGGACATCAAAAACTGTCTGGCCATGCTGATTATGGATCGGTTGGAGGCCGGGGGCAGCTTTGCCGAGATCCATCCCTGCGATTTCGAGAACGACATCGTGTTGGTCGGCCACGACGGACCCCATCATATCGGCGTTGCTGAAGGGCGACCGGTGTTGCGCGGCCTGGACTTCTACCATGGCAAACGGGGCGCAGGCGTGGGCGTCGAGTTCCAGCTACGCACCGGGCCGGTCACCATCCTTTCGGTGACCCAGACCTACCAGGGCAAGTTTCGTTTTGTGGTGGCCGAAGGCGAATCGCTGGCCGGCCCTATTCCCCAGACCGGCAACACCAACACTCGCTGTCGTTTCCCGCCCGACCTGCGCAGCTTCATCGAAAATTGGAGCCTGGCCGGACCCACGCACCACTTTGCGTTGGGCGTAGGCCATGTCGCGCAGCAGATCGAATGGCTGGCCCGCTGTTGGGGCATCGAGTATGTCAATGTGACGGAGCCGGGATACCGGCGGCCGCAGTTTCTTCGTTAGGAATCGTTGATGGGCATACAAGACATCACGCCAAATCGTAGGGACAGGTCTGAGACCCATAGTCATCAAGCAAAGCGTTATGTCTTGCGTCGCCGTCGGATTCGGCAGGGATGAATCCCGCCGCTAACAGCGAGAAGCCGCCTCAGCGGCTAAAAGTTAGCGCCTGAGGGCGCTTTTCACTGTTAGCAGCCGGCTTCAGCCGTTGCTGCACACCGGTTCAAATCCGTGCAAGATTTAACATAATCCTTAGCTTGATGCGCATGGGTCTGAGACCTGTCCCTAAGATGTTGCCGCCTCCTGTCACATCGCAGGAGCCAACAGATGACAAACCATCTTCGCCATTCAGCCCACCTGAGCGATAATGGGGCCTGGGAAATCCATTGCTAATATCCAATCGATCAAGGAGGATCGAACATGAATTCAATTCTAGAAAAGCTTCGGGTCAAGACCGTCAATCCGGGCGCATCAACCGGCGCGGACAGCTGGATCGAAGACGTCGACGGAGCGGAACTGGTCTCCATCAACCCGACGACCGGCCAGCCCATCGGATCGGTTCGGCAGGCGTCAGTCGAGAGCTATGACGCGATCATGGCCAAGTCGCAGGAAGCATTCGAAAGCTGGCGTACGACGCCGGCGCCCATTCGTGGACTGATGGTGCGCGATCTGGGCAATGCCCTGCGCGACAACATCGAGCCGCTGGGCGAGCTGGTGGCGCTGGAGATGGGCAAGATCCGTGCCGAAGGAATCGGCGAAGTCCAGGAGATGATCGATATCTGCGACTTTGCCGTCGGCCTCTCGCGCCAACTCTACGGTCTGACCATGCACTCGGAACGGCCCGGTCACCGCATGTACGAACAGTGGCATCCGTTGGGCCCTGTGGGCGTTATCACTTCGTTCAATTTCCCGGTAGCGGTCTGGGCCTGGAACTCGGCCATTGCCGCGGTCTGCGGCGACACCGTCGTCTGGAAGCCGTCGTCATCGACGCCGCTCTGCGCCATCGCCGTGCAGAACATTGCCAACCAGGTGATGGCCGACCACGGTCTTGAAGGCATCTTCAGCCTGGTCATCGGCAGTGGGCGCACCGTGGGCCAACGCATGCTCGACGATCCGCGGCTACCGCTGATCAGCTTCACCGGCTCGGTCAGCGTGGGGCGTGGCGTCGCCACATCGATTGGCCAGCGACTGGGCCGCACCATTCTTGAGTTGGGCGGCAACAACGGCATCATCGTGGCCGAGGACGCGGACCTGGACATGGCCACACGGGGCATCGTCTTCGGCGCAGTGGGTACGGCAGGCCAGCGCTGCACATCCACACGCCGCATCATCATGCAGAAGGACATTTCAGCCGACCTGACCCAGCGTCTGGTCAACGCCTACAAGCAGGTCTCCATCGGCGATCCGCTGGACGAGAGCACATTGATGGGGCCGCTGGTCGACGGCGGCGCAGTCGACGACATGATGGCCGCGATTGAGACGGCCAAGGCTCAGGGCGGTGAGGTTCTCACCGGCGGCAACAAGCTGGAGATGGGCGGCGGCTATTTTGTCGAGCCGACCATCATCAAGATGCCCCAGCAGAGTCCCATGGTCTGCGAAGAGACCTTTGCGCCGATTCTCTATCTGATGGAATATGAGGATCTGGACGAGGCGATCGCCATTCACAACGGGGTGCCCCAGGGTCTGTCCAGCGCCATCTTCACCACCAATCTGCTGACCTCAGAGGCCTTCCTCTCCCATGCCGGGTCCGACTGCGGCATTGCCAATGTCAACATCGGCACCAGCGGCGCGGAGATCGGCGGCGCGTTCGGCGGCGAAAAGGAGACCGGCGGCGGCCGCGAGTCGGGCTCGGACGCCTGGAAGGCCTACATGCGACGCCAGACCAACACCATCAATTTCACAAAGAACTGCCGCTGGCACAGGGCATTGAATTTGGATAAAAGGATAGGACGCGGATGACACGGATCGAACGGATTTTCGCGGATTTCTCTTGGATTGATCCGCAAGAATCAGCCCGGTCCGTGTCATCCGCGTCCCATAGTTTCGAAAGGACGGCAGTGCATGAAGGTATTGGTGATCTGTGACGATCGTTGGCATCCAGCTGAAACGGCGCGGGCCGGGTTGGCGCCGCTGGCTCATGCCGGATATGAGTTTGATTTTCTTGAAGACGCGACGGATTGGTCAGCCGAGGACATGGCCGACTATCCCGTCGTTCTTTTTACCAAGTCAAACAATGTCACGGCGACGAACGTGGACCATTGGATGACGGACGAAGTAGAGCAAGCCTTTGTCGATTACGTTGAAGCGGGCGGCGGTCTGCTCGTGGTCCATTCGGGCACAGCCGAGTATCGAGATACTCAGACGCTGCGCCCACTGATGGGCGGCGTTTTCACACATCATCCCCAGCAATGTCCAGTCACAGTAGAGCCGCTGGCCGATCATCCACTCACCGTGGGCAGCGAATCGTTTACGCTGGTGGATGAGCATTACTTCATGGAGATGGCCGATGTCGAGGTTGATCATTTTCTGACCACGACATCAGAGCATGGAGAGCAGCCCGCAGGGTGGACACGCCAGGTGGGCAACGGCCGCGTTTGCGTACTCACACCCGGCCATAATGTCGAAGTCTGGCTGGATCCGCCCTACCAGACTCTGCTACAAAATGGTCTGCTCTGGTGCGCCCAGACAGAACAAGCATGAGGGAAGATTCACATGAAAAAAGTCGCGCTGGTCACCGGCGCTGATCGTGGGCTGGGCCTGGCTTTGTGCGCCGGCCTGCTTGATCAAGGCTGGCAAGTGCTGGCCGGGCAATACATGCCCGACTGGCCCGAACTGGCTACGCTTGCTGACCGCCACCCCTACCAGGTCACAATTCTGCCGCTGGATGTAGCTTCGGATTCGTCAGTGCAGGCTGCGGCGACGATGGCGTCCGAGCAAGTATCGCATGTCGATCTGTTGATCAACAATGCCGGTGTGAACTCACCCAAGACCTATCAGATTCCGTTGGAAGAACCCCAGGACTTTGGTGAGATGCAGCGCGTCTACGATGTCAACAGCCTGGGTCCGTTACGTGTGGTCAACGCCTTTTTGCCATTGACGAACGCCGGCGAGATGAAGCGGCTCTGCTTTGTCTCGTCCGAGGCGGGGAGCATAGAGCGAGCGAAACGCACTTCGTGGTACGGCTACTGCATGTCCAAGGCGGCGTTGAACATGGGGGTCAAATTAATGTTCAATCGCCTGCGACCGGACGGCTACACCTTTCGCCTTTACCATCCCGGCTGGATGCGTACCTACATGGGCGGCGTCAAGAGCGAAACCGGCGATATGGAAGCGGACGTAGCCGCCAAACCGGCTCTTGCCTACTTCCTGAGGGAGAGCACGGCGGAAGACTCAATCGACGAAGACCGGCTGGTGATGGTGGATTGGCAGGGCGAGGAGTGGCCCTGGTAGAACGTAGATCCCACTCTATCGCGACGGTGTAGCCCGCTCTGCGTAACGTGAAGGAGTATGCATGTCTGACGAAACACCTGTAGATAAAAACGCGGAAATCTCCCTGCGCGAGATCACAAAGGATACGCTACGCCCGATTCTCGATCTCAACGTACGTGAGGATCAGAGCCAGTTTGTCGCCCCCAATTCGATCTCGATAGCCCAGGCCCACTTTGAACCGGACCACGCCTGGTTTCGCGGCATCTATGCAGACGAAACGGCGGTGGGCTTTGTCATGATGTACGATGATCCGGAGGAGCCCAAATACTACCTGTGGCGCTACATGATCGATGCCCGCTACCAGGGCCTTGGCTTCGGCAAGCAGGCCATCGATCTGCTTATCGCACATGTACGCACGCGGCCCAATGCAGCGCAATTGCTGGTCAGTTGCGTTCCTGGGGAGGGAAGTCCGTGCTCCTTCTACGAGCATCTGGGCTTCGAATATACCGGCGAGGTCGAGCATGGCGAAAAGGTGCTGCGCTTGGATCTGTAGGAGATGAATTGGGAGGTCGTGTGACTTCAGAAAAAAGACGTTCGACAATCGATACCCCCATCTACCTTTGCGCTCCCGTCAATGCATTGGTGGAAGGGATTTACGAAGAAAACGTATCGCTGGCCGAGATCAAGACCCATGGCGACTTCGGCCTGGGCACGTTCAACGATCTGGACGGCGAGATGGTGATGATCGATGGCCGAACCTATCAGATCACGGCTGACGGCCGCGTTCAGGAGATCCTCGACGACCAGACGCTGAGTCCATTCGCCTGCGTCACCTTCTACAACCCCATCAGCCACGATGACATCTTGGCGGAGATGTCCCACGAGCGTTTCGAAGCGTGGCTGGATGGCCTGCTGCCCTCGCCCAACCTCTTCTACGCCATCCGCATCGAAGGCGAATTCACCCACATCAAGGCGCGCTCCGTGCCCAAACAGGAGAACTACCGCCCGCTGGTCGAAGTGGCCCAGGATCAGTCCGTCTTCGAGTTCGCCAACATTCGCGGAACCATGGCCGGATTCTATACCCCGGCGTACATGGCGTCGCTAAATGTGCCGGGCATGCATCTGCACTTCCTCTCTGACGACAAACAGGTCGGCGGCCATGTTCTAGAATGTGCGCCGCTGAAGGGCAGGGTCGGCGTTCAGTTCATCCGCCGGCTGGAACTCTCCCTGCCCATGACGGTCGACTACCTCACTCTGGACTTTCAGCACGACATTGGCGCCGATCTGGATAAGGTCGAAAAATAGGTGCTAGCTAAATCCAATCTGGATTTTTGTCACAGATTTACACTGATAAAAAAGGATAGGGCACAGATAGGTATTGAGATCTGTTGGTGACCTGAAATAGACCGGTCGCTCATTTTTTCATCTGTGACCATCTCTTGATATCTGTGTCTATCTGTGACAAAAAACACGCATCGTTACCTGGAGAGCTCTATTGACCGCTGAAAACGACCGTCGCCTGGCGGCGCTTGCAACATCATGACTTTCGCCTCATGTGGGGCGGCAACTTTGTGTCGGTTCTCGGCTCGCAGATGCAGTTGGTCGCCATCAACTGGCATGTCTACCGGTTGCTGGCGGGCACAACCATCACCGTCGATCTCTTTGGACGTGAGATCGCTTTGGGAGCGGAGGCGCTGGGGCTGGGCGGCGTGGGCCTGGCCCGCGTCATCCCCATCATGATCTTCGCCATCATCGGCGGCACGCTGGCCGATGTGGCCAACCGTCGCAAGCTGCTGATCATCACCAATGGAATCGCCGCGCTGCTGGCGGCCGTGTTGGCCTGGCTCAGCTTTTCACAGCGGGATACGGTCACTGCCATCTATCTGCTGACCGCAGCGGGTGCAGCAATTGCGGCTTTCTCATCGCCGGCCCAACAGGCGCTGATCCCCAACCTGGTGCCCAAGCGCGATCTGACCAACGCCATCAGTCTCAACTCGACCATGCGCCACATTGCCACCATCGGCGGCCCGGCGCTGGCCGGATTGATCATCGGAGCGAGCGGCGAGTCCTGGGTCTACGCCATCAACGCCATTTCGTTCGCGGCCGTGATCGTATCGCTCTCTCTTTTGCACTACTCCGGCACGGTCGTCCAACGCACGGGAACCGGTCTCGGCTGGAGCGCCATTGTCGAGGGTTGGCGCTTTGTGCGCGGCTCGCGCATCATCTGGAGCAGCATGATGCTCGATTTCATGGCCACCTTCTTCAGCTCGGCACGCACCATGTTGCCGCTGGTGGCCGGCGAGATCCTCAAGGTCGGCGCCCAGGGCTACGGTCTCCTCTCCACGGCCGAAGCAGTCGGCGCCCTGACAGCAGGCGCTGTTCTTTCGCTGCGACAAGGATATCTATCGCCAGGGCATCATCCTCTTGGTCAGTGTCGCGCTCTACGGACTGGCGACGGCCCTCTTCGGTCTTTCCACCAGCTTCGTCCTCAGCTACCTGCTCTTCATGTTCATCGGCGGCGCGGACACGGTCTCAATGGTCATCCGCCAGACCATCCGCCAGAGCACCACGCCCGATCGACTACGCGGACGCATGACCGGCATCAATCAGATTTTCTTCGCAGGCGGCCCGCAATTGGGCGAATTGGAGGCAGGCATTGTTGCATCGGCCTTTGGCGTACCCTTCGCCATCGTCAGCGGCGGACTGGCCACCGTGTTTTTTACCATCTTCATTGCCCGGCGCTATCCCCGCCTTCGCAACTATACGCGCGACACCATGGTCGAAGATGAGGCGCGCATGGCGGAGGCTGGCGCCGCCTAGTTTTGCGGTGCATTTCAGATCTTGGGGCAAAACGTGCCGGGGACGGTCCGGTCCAATTCAGTCATGCGAAGCGCTCGTGGACCGTCCCCGGCACGTGAATCCCGGTCCCATCTTGAAATACGCCGTCGTTTCGTCGCCCCGCCTTCACAGAACCGATTTCGTATGATATTATGTATGTTATTAACGAAACGTACATAACGTACTGACGTGAGAATTGGAGTGAACGCTCATGGAAAAAACCCTGGGTATCACAGAACTAAGAGAGGTGCTTGGAAACGTCTTCGATGAAGTCCAGTACCAAGATGCCAGTTTTGTCATCGAACGGCGTGGAAAGCCCGCCGGTGTCATTGTGCCGGTACAAGTCTACGAAAAATGGAAGCAGAATCGGCAACGGCTGTTCGATTTGATCGAGAAGGCGCAGGCCAACAGCGGCGACAATGATCCGGAAGAGATCATGGCACTTGTCCTTGATGCTCAGCAAGCAGTCAGGCGTGAAGTCGCCGCCCAAGACGGGCCATCGGATTAGCCATGCGCGTGGTCATCGATGCCAACGTCATTGTCAGTGCTCTCATCAATGAACGTGGCGCCCCCAACCAAGTGATGAATTTGTGGAGAGAGGAGCGGTTTAGACTGATTATTACGTCAGCGACAATCGATGAAGTATCGAGCGTCTTGCGGTACACCAAAGTTCGTAGATTCCATCAATTGTCAGACCAAGAGTTGGATGAGTTCATTGCGCTGCTCGAAGCCAATTCGGAGCTTGTCTTGCCAACGAATCGATTGCATGTCAGCGTTGACGATGACGACAATCACTATATCGAGTGTGCCGTCGCAGGAAAAGCTCAATACCTGATAACGGGCGACAAACGCCAACTGCTCCCCATCAAGGAATATCAGGGAATCCGAATCCTGTCACCAACATCGTTCCTCGCTTTGGCGGCAATGGATGAAGTGTGAGCAAGCATGGTAGCTTTCCTTGTACGCGACATCCCCATCCACGGCGACGTCATCCTTTCGCCCATGGCCGGCTTTTCGGACGTGCCCTATCGTGCACTCTGCCGCGACCACGGCTCGGCCATGAACTACACTGAATTCGTGCCGGCCGAAGCGCTGCAAGGCGAACGCAACCCGATGTGGCGACGGCTCGATGCCAAACCGGATGAACACCCATTGGTCTTCCAGATCTTTGGCAACGATGCGCGCCTGTTGCTGCGGGCGGCCCAACGGATCGAAGAGCTGGGCCCCGACATCATTGACATCAACATGGGCTGCTCGACATCCAAGATCAGCGGCAAGGGCGCAGGCGTGGCCATGATGCAACAGCCTGCTCTGGTGGCAGAGACCTTTCGACTGCTGACCCGCCACCTCTCTGTGCCCGTGACCGGCAAGATCCGCCTCGGCTGGGACGAGGAAAAGCAGAACTACATCGAGATTGCCCGCATCGCAGAGGACAATGGCGCGTCGTTGATCGCCCTGCACGGACGCACCAAGGTACAACGTTACAACCACGAGGCTGATCTGGGACGCGGTCGGCGAATTGAAGCAGGCCGTGCGCGTGCCGGTGATCGGCAACGGCGATGTGCGCCGTCCCAAGGACATCGACGCAATGAAGCACCATACCGGCTGTGACGCCGTCATGATTGGTCGGGGCGCAGTCGGCAATCCGTGGATCTTTGCTCGCACCGACCGGGATGAACTCGACTTCGATATGATTGCCGGTACGATCCGCTTTCATCTCAAGGAGATGCTGGCCTACTATGGCGATCCGCAGGGGCTGATTTTGTTCCGCAAGCATCTGCGTCGCTATCTCTCCGGTAGCGTGCCCAAACCACAGCAACGCCAGATGCTGGAAGCGGAGACCGTTGACGAACTTGAGCGGCTGTTGCAATCTGTGGACGTGTTGCAGGGCGGGGACGCTACGACTCAAGCAAGAAGCCGTAGGTAGTGCGAAAAAAGTACTGGGGACTTACGCAACAGAGCGAGTGAATTGACACTGATTGCGACGCACTAGCATCGGGAAGTCTCCGGCACTTTCTTGGGCATGGTTCACACCACAGAGGCGGGATTGGTTTAAATTTTGTCGTACCGTAGGTGCGGTTTGTAACCGCACGTTCTCTGGTAGACCGGCTTGTGCGGTTGCAAACCGCACCTACAAGTGTAAACATGTAGTGAACCATGCACTTTCTTGGAACGATCTCCAGGCTTCTACCTAAACGAGGATCGTATGACAAAAACCATCGTACACATGATCGGCCAGGCCCACCTTGACCCCGTCTGGCTATGGCGTTGGACCGAAGGATCGGGCCGAGGCGCTGGCAACCAGCAAGTCAGCCGTCGATCGGCTCAACGAATTCCCCGATTTCCAATTCGTGCGCGGCGAATCCCAGATCTATGAGTGGATCGAACGCGAGGATCCGGCGATGTTTGAGTCGATCAAACAGTTCATGGCCGAGGGCCGCTGGCATCTCGTCAACGGTATGGTGATCCAGCCGGACATGAATGTGCCCGGTGGCGAATCCTTCGTACGCCAAGCCTTGCTCGGCAAGGCCTACATGGCTGAGAAGTTCGGCACAGAGAAGTTTGATGCAGAGCCACGCGTCGCCTACTGCGTGGACAGCTTTGGCCACGCAGGCACGCTACCCATGATCTTCCAGAAGTGCGGCTTCGATGCCTACGTGATGATGCGGCCCGGCCCCCATGAAAAGGAACTGCCGGCCAATGTCTTCTGGTGGGAAGCGCCCAACGGCAGCCGGATCCTCACCTTTCGCATCGCCGGGGCCTATACCACGCGCACCGAGGATCATGAAGAGCATATCCGCCTGGCGGTCGAACAGATGCCGCCCGAACTGAACCAGACCATGTGCTTCTTCGGCGTGGGCAACCATGGCGGCGGTCCCACCAAACGACAGATTGAGAACATTCAGCAAATCACTGCCGAAAGCGAGGAGTTGGACATCCGCTTCAGCGATCCACAGAGCTACTTCACTGCCATTCGCGACCAGGCCCGGGCATTGCCGACCGTGGCCGAGGAGTTGCAGTTCCACGCCATCGGCTGCTATTCGGTGGTCAGCGAGCTGAAGCGCACCCACCGCCAGGCTGAAAATGGCTTGCTGATCGCCGAGCGCATGGCGGCCATGGCCAAGCTGTGGACGGATCAAGCTGTCCCTGCCCAACGCCTTGGCACGCTCTGGCACGATCTCTGCTTTAACCAATTCCACGACACGCTGGGCGGCACATCACTCAAGCGCGCCGAGGACGACGCCATTGGCGTGTTGCGAGGCATTTGCATGGCCGCCGAGGAAATCTGCGTCGACGCCGGACGTGCGGTGGCGACACAGATCGACACGTCGGGCGAGGGCGGAACGGTGGTGATCTTCAACCCCTCTTCCATGCCGCTGGATGATATGGTCGAGTACGAGCCATGGACAGAATGGGCGTCGTGGCACGGCGACAGATGGGCCCTGTTGGATGAGACCGGTGCGCCGGTCCCCTACCAGCTTCAGGAGAAAGAAGCAGCTTTGGCCAACCCGAACGCCATCCAGGGGCGACTGCTCTTCCCCGTGCATGTGCCGGCCATGGGCTATCGAGTCTACCGCTTTGCGCCCGATCAGGAGCAGACTTCGACCGTTGGCGATGCCCGAGCCACTGAACATGAACTGCACAACGATCTGCTGCACATCCGCCTGGATGCGGCCACCGGCAACATCGTCTCCTGTATCGACAAGGCGACCGGAACCGAGCTGGTCGGTGCCGGGGGCTGGAACGTACCCCAGGCGCTAGAGGATACCAGCGACACGTGGACCCATCGCCTGTCCGGCTACGGTGATGCGTCCGATACATTCAGCGAACCCCAGTTCAGCGTCTATGAGAACGGCCCATTGCAGGCCTCGATCCTGGTTGAACGTCGCCTGGCAAAGAGCGTCTGGCTGCAACAGATCTCGCTACGTCAAGGCGTATCCGAGGTGTTGATCCGCAACTGGCTCAACTGGCAGGGAGAGTGGACACTGCTCAAGCTGGCCTTTGACGTAGCGACCGATGCACCGACCGCCACCCACGACATCCCCTTCGGCTGGACCGAGCGGCCGACCAATGGCGATGAGTTCCCCACCCAGATGTGGATGGATGTGAGCGGCCCGGCCAGCCGGGAGGCCCAGGGCAGACGGTGGGTGCAGCGCTGCTCAACGACGGCAAATATGGCTGCGACGTGACGGACAGCGTCATGCGGCTGACGATTCTGCGCAGCCCGCCCTATGCCTACCATGAGCCTCACCAGATCGGGACCAAGCAGCGCTACGATTGGATCGACCAGGGGTTCCAGGAGTTCACAGTGGCCGTGCGTCCGCATGTAGGCGACTGGCAACACGCAGGCATCGTCGAACGTGCACGGCAGCTCAACCAGCCGCCAGTGCTCATCACCATGCATTGCCATCCAGGTGAACGCTCGCCGAAAGATTCGCTGATGGCATTTGCATCTGATGATTTGGAGCTGACGGCTTTCAAGACCGCAGAGGACGGCGACGGCTATATCGCTCGCCTTGCCGACCGTTACGGCCGTGGCCTCAGCTCAACATTCACATTTGATGGTCAGACATTTCCCGTCGTCATCGCCCCATTCGATGTCGTTACGCTACGGATTGTCCAGGCAGATGGGGGCTGGCAAACCTACGAATGTGATATGCTGGAACGGCCAACTGTTTGACCAACGTGTCATACCCGAAGAGAGGAAAATTAGGATGGATCTTGACTGGCGAAAAATCGACCGTTGGCTCATGGGTGAGGCCTGGACCGGCTCCAAGATCAACAGCCACCTGGTCTCCCTCTGTGATGAGATCGGACCACGCTGGTCCTCGTCGTTCGGCGAGCAACAGACTGTCGAGTACATTCGGCAAGAGCTGGACCGTGTCGGAGTCACCGACCCAGTGGTGGAAGCCTATCCCCTGCAGACCTGGCAGTTAGATGCGCACGAGGCCGTGCTCGTGGAGGACGATATGCCGATTCCGATCCTACCCTGCAACCGCTGCCCTGCCTTTGAAGTGCAGGCCCCTCTCGTCGATGTCGGTTTCGGCACAGCGCGCGAGATCACGGCTGCCGGCAATACCTTGCCCGGCGCTATCGCCGTCATGCGGCTGGCGCAGGAACCGTTTACAGCGCCGATTCCACACGCGGTTCGCCTGCAAGCATTAGCCGATGCCGGCGCGGCAGCAGCCATCGTCGTCGATCGCAAGGAGGGTGGCCGGGTCGAGTATCACAATGTGGGCGACTGGCGCGAGCCTGGCATCCAGGAGCATGCGCTGCCGACCGTGACCGTCTCACGAGAAGTGGGTGCTCGTCTGTCCCGTGGGGCAGCGGGTGGCAAGTCGGTGCGGCTGGCAGTCGAGAGTCGCTTCTATCAAGCGCCGTCGTGGAACGTCACCGCAGAGCTTGCCGGCCAACGATGGCCACAGGAGCATCTCTTGGTCGGCGGCCATCATGACACGGTCTACGACTCACCGGGCGGCAATGACAACGCCACCAGTATTATCGTCGTGATGGAGATGGCCCGTCTTCTGGCCCAATTGCAACAGGAAACCGGCATCGGGCCAGGGCGCTCAATCCGGTTTGCCACGTTCAGCGCCGAGGAACAGCAATTCCAGGGGTCGACGGCCTACATCGAGCGCCACTACCGGCCAGGCACTGCGCCCAGGTTGGCCATCAATTTGGATGAGCTGTCAACCGGCCACTTCAAGGGCATCGTGCTCGCCTTTCCACATCTGCAAGACTTGGTGCAGCAACAGCTCGACACCATGGACGACGGCTTGCGATGCCATGTCATGTCACAGCTCGACACCACATCCGACCATTTCCCCTTCCTGCGCGCCGGCCTGGACGCGGCGCATCTGTGGCGTTGGCGTTTCCATAGCCGCCATGCCGATGCCGACTTCCACCATGAACCGGGCGATACGCTCGACAAGGTCAATGTGCGTGAGCTGAAGGAGTATGTCGGACAGATGGCACGACTGCTGTTGAGGCTATCGCACGTACCACCAGGGGAATGGCCGGCGAACCCGGTGTCGGCTGAGGAAGTGGCGCAGCGGCTTGAACAGGAGCGGGGTCGGGTGACGAGGATATTTTGATTCGATTCAATACGCGATCCCACTACAAAACGCCTTTTCTTGACACGAATGGTCACGAATTTTCACGAATTATGTCGTCGCCCGAGAGAGAAAATTCGCGGTAATTCGTGTGAATTCGTGTCTGGATGCCTTTTTGCAGTGGACTCATACGCTTACGGTGACCGAGATAGGAAGACCAGATGACAGAGTCCAGTAAGACTTACGATAAGACAATGCTCCTTACCGGAGCAAATTCTGCGCTTGGCCGGGCATTGATCGGCGCTTGTCCAGAGAGTCACATCTATGCCGTAGACACCCACTTCGATGAGCCCGTGTCGGGAGCAGCACAGATCACCGGCGATCTGCGTGACCCAGATCTACTCCGCGACACGATTGACAAGGTGGATGCCATTGTCCACCTGGCCCCGCTCTTTACAGATTTGGGTTCGCCGCAGGAGACGCTGGACCATACCGTCCAGGGGACCTACCAGCTTGCGATCCTTGCCGCAGAGGCCGGTGTCAGCCGGTTTGTCCTCGGCAGCACGGTTGACCAGTTTGGCTACGAATGGACTCGCTACCTGGTGGATGAAAGGTGGCGGCCACGGCCCAAGCCGACGCCGGCACAGCTTCCGCTCTATCTGGCCGAAGTAGCGCTGCGCGAGGTGGCGCGAGTGACGGCGCTACCGTCGTTCTGCCTGCGCTTGGGACGCGTGGTGGACAGCAAGACTACCAAGACAGAGGTGTTCGATCCCTTGTGGCTTCATGTTGACGATGCAGTCGCGGCCATCCTGGCCGCCTTGACAGAAGAGGAGACGACAGGTTGGCGGATCTATCACATCGGAGCCAACGGGCCACACGCAGCGATGGGCAGCACGCGTGCGGAACAGGAGCTTGGCTACCGGCCACAGCACGACTTTCTAAAACGCCGGCCGAACGAGGTGTCATTTCCGCAACCGAAGCCGGTCACTTCGATTGTGCCTCGCCCCATCAACAAAGTGGTCGTCTTCGGCGCGGGCGGTCCGTTGGGAAGCGTAGTGGCGGCCGAATTGGCGACTGACTATGAGTTATTGCTGACCGACCTGCAATCGATTGACTGGCTGCTGGCCAATGCAGAACCACAGGCCCCGGGTGCGCCTCTTCCCGTGGGGCCCACACCCTCCCAAACATGGCAGGTCGTGGATGTGAGCGATGCCGATCAGGTGTTGGCCGCTTGCGAAGGAGCTGACGCCATCATCAATTTGGCGGTGGCGCGCTATGGCGTGTCGCCCTCTTTCCGGGTCAACATGCTTGGGGCCTACAATGTGATGGCTGCGGCCGTGGCCCACGGAATCCATCGCGTCGTTCACACCGGTCCCTTCATGATGGGCGATCGAGGCGCGTTCGGCTACGACTGGGACTCGTACATTGTGGACGATACGCCGCCGCGGCCCGGCATCGGCTGGGTCTACATCCCCAGCAAGTTGGCCGGCCAGGAGATCTGCCGCATCTACGCCGAGCACTTCGGTCTGAGTGTGCCTGCGCTGGGCTTTGCCCAGTTCGTCAACCCGGATGTCAGACCGCCCCACGGCGTCCAGCAACTCTCCGTCTCCTGGGAGGATGCCGCTCGTGCCGTGCGCGCTGCGCTTGAGGTAGAGACGCTTCCTCATCCCTATGAGTATTTCCACATCGGCGTCGATCTGCCCCATGGCGTCTTTCCAATCGAAAAAGCCCAAAGCTTGTTGGGTTGGCAGGCGGAAAACCGACTCGAAAAGTATTATCGAAGATTCGGTGAGCGCTAGCGCATCAGCAGACCTGAATTAAAGAGTCTGCAACGTTGCTAGTGTCGATATTTGTGGGTGGCGACGCAGTTAGTGAGTGTCCGCAATTAACCTCCGGGAGGTGGTCAGGACACTTCGTCAAGCCAAACTTTCGTGACCACCTCCCGGAGGTTTAGACCGTTCAGTTGTTTGCGGACAGTTTCTTAGATTCCGCTGCAGAAAAAGGACGTAGTCAATTCGAGATTGGCGGAACACGAGGATGTTGTCGGCAAAGACCAGGAGAATCCATGACGACCAAAACAAACACGATGGATATGGATGTTGACCAAGCTCAAGCATTCATCACCGAGCACCTAGGCGTTTCCCCTGCCGAAGTCGCGCTCATCGGCGAAGGGGCATGGTCAAGGTGCTACGGTTTTCGTCACGAAGACCAAGAGCTTGCTATCCGCTTCGGCAAGTATGTTGACGATTTCGAGAAGGACAGACTCGCCTGCGCATATGCCGGACCGGGGTTGCCGATACCGGAGGTGCTTGAAATCGGACGAGCATTTGACGGCTACTTTTCCATCGCCACCCGTGTCCATGGCGTACCCCTGGAAAGCCTGAACGCCGATCAGTGGCATGCCGTACTTCCTTCGCTTGTCTCCGCGCTGGAAACAATGCGTACGACCGATCTCTCTGGCACCGAGGGGGTTGGCGGTTGGGGCAATGAAAAGGCGGCATCCCACAGTTGTTGGTCCGACTATTTACTGTCGGTGGCAGAAGACACGCCGGACCAGCGTGGCGGCGGTTGGCGCCAACGATTGGCCACCGCCCCGGAGGATGACGCCACCTTCACGTGGGGCTACGATCTGCTCAAGCGGACGGTGTCTGACGCCATCCCCCGTTGCCTGATCCACGGGGATCTGACAAATCGCAATGTCTTGGTCGATGACCGTGCGAACTCCGACGGTGGAATCTCGGGCGTATTCGACTGGGGTTGCTCGAAGTACGGTGATCACCTCTATGACCTTGCCTTGTTCGAGTTTTGGTCGCCCTGGTATCCCGAACAGGACACGCAACTGCTGTGGTCGAAAGTTGAGAAACAATGGCAGGCCGTTGGCTATGTTCCCGAGGACAAGCAACGCAGGCTTGTCGCCTGCTATCTACACATCGGCCTTGAGCATCTCGCCTACAACGCCTATCTCGGCGATTGGGCTATGCTGTCGGCAACCGCTGCGCGGATGAGGACGTTGGTGAATGAAGTAGAGATCTAAGCGAAGACCGGTCCATTTGCCCATGGATCGGGTAACGTGAAAATCTCGATGATATTCTCGAACAGTTTGGCATCAGGTCGCTGACCGAGCAGCAGAAGTGTCATCTAGACAACGGTTGGCACCGACTGGATCCGTGGCCGGATGCTGTCGAGGGGCTGACACGATTGAAGACGCGCTACATGATTTGCACGCTCTCCAACGGCAACATTGGTCTGCTGGCCGACATGGCGAAACGTGCTGGACTGCCGTGGGACTGCATTCTCTCAGCGGAGGTCTTTGGGAAATACAAGCCACATCCTGAAGTCTACCTCGGCACGGCCAGAATCTTTGGCGTTGCGCCTGAAGAGGTGATGATGGTTGCAGCGCATCACAATGACCTGGCTGCGGCACGTGCTTGCGGATTGAAGACAGCCTATGTCGAACGGCCGTTGGAGTGTGGCGCTTCGGCCATCAAAGATGTGTCGCCAAAGCCGGACAACACGCTGCACGCGCAGGATTTCATTGACCTTGCCGACCAGCTCGGATGCTGACAGCGTTATCATGTTCAGCGTGTACGCACAGCGCGGTTAAATTGGGCAAGCAGGCTCGCAACCGACAAACTTCCTCGGCCTCGAAACACTGCATGATTCGTCGGTTAGCGAAAAGCTCACCGGCATCTTCCATCAAGTGAGTCAGCCGACATCATCGAAGACGTCGGTACACATCGCGGCGATGTCCGATTTTGATGACTGTGACCAGAAGGAGATCGTCTTCAATCTCGTAGATCACCCGATATCGCCCAACCCGCAGCGACCAGGCATCGACGCCCGTCAACGCTTTCGCTGCTGCGGGGCGCGGATCGTCCGCGAGATCACGGATAGCACCTATGATTCGTTCTCGCTCTTGCGGATGGATTGAGCGCAGTTCTTTATCCGCCGATCGCCTAATACTGAGCCTATACCGCATCGATCTCGCTCACAACAGTCTCAAAGTCTATGGTTGGTTCATCTTTGCGAAGCAGCACATCAAGGCTGTCCTCGAGATCCTCTATGCTCGCCAATAGACCCTCATACATGTCGTAACTCACAATGACGGCGCTCGGCTTGCCATAGACGGTGATATAAATAGGATCAACCAGCTGAGTGAGCAACTCGCTCAGTCGACGCCGAGCATCACTGACATTCATGATCTGGGTCGCCATGGGGTAACTCCTCTTCGTAAATCTTGCACATTATCTTGTACAAGATTTTGCAATACATTTCTGTGATTGTCAAGGGGTCATGTGCAGCGGGCATATCTCAATTTGCGACCAGGTTTGCCTCACCCTGCCGGGACGCCTCAAGCGCCCGGCGGTCCCTCTCCAAGAATTTGGAGAGGGACGCGTAGCCTCCGTCCAGGAGGCGAAGCAGGGTGAGGCGTCCGTCCCACGTGCCCCAATTCTGAAATGCGGCCGGCGGAGCGCCAATCGGTATTCACACACGTACAATCGAGTAACGTGGTATCCCTAGAAACAAAAAGGGGGTGACAACTCACGTTGTCACCCCCTCACCCCTTCATGTTGCAATCCCTCTACACCGCAGCCTCCACACTCTCCTGAGCACGGAACTGGCTCATATACAGGTCGTAGTAGGCGCCCTGCTGCTCCAGCAACTCGGTGTGCGTGCCTCGCTCGACAATCTCACCGGCCGCCAGCACCAACACCTGATCGGCGTTGCGGATCGTGCTCAACCGATGGGCAATGACAAAGCTGGTTCGCCCGGCCAGCAGCTCGTCCAGCGCGGCTTGGATCTGGCGTTCGGTACGCGTATCCACGCTGCTGGTAGCCTCGTCGAGGATGAGCAGGCGTGGATCGGCCAGGGCTGCACGGGCAATAGAAAGCAATTGGCGCTGGCCTTGGCTCAAGCCGCCGCCGCGCTCGCCCAGCGTAGACTCGTAGCCCTCCGGCAGCCGCTCAATGAAGTCGTGGGCACGGGCCAGCTTGGCCGCGTCCATAACCTCTTCGTCGCTGGCATCAGGGCGACCGAATCGGATATTGTTCATGACCGTGTCGGAGAAAAGGAACGAATCCTGGAGCACCACGCCAATCTGACTGCGCAGGCTGTGCAAGGTGACGTCACGCACGTCCACGCCGTCGATGGTCACGCTGCCCTCACTCACATCATAGAAGCGGGGTACCAGGTTGACCAGCGTGGTCTTTCCGGCGCCGGTCGGCCCGACGATGGCGATGGTCTGGCCCGGCTCGGCCACCAGGTCCACGTTCTGCAAGACCGGCTCGCCGGGATTGTATTCGGCGCCTACGTTGTCGAGGACAACACGACCCACAATCTGCGGCAAGTCCGCGGCGTCGAGACTTTCCTGAATATCCGGCTCCTCATCGAGCAAGTCGAAGATACGCTCAGCGCCAGCGATGGCGCTCTGGATATTGGTCCAGAGCACGCTGATCTGCTGGATGGGCTGGTTGAAGCGTTGGACGTAGGCCAGGTAGGTGACGATTAGGCCGATGGAGATAGCCTCGCCGCCCATGGTGCCGCCGCGCAACATGAGCACGCCGCCGATGCCGGCCACCAGTGCAATGGCCACATAGCCCAAAGCTTCCAGCGCCGGAGCCAGTGCTGACGTGTACGTGACGGCGCGGATGTTAGCGTCGCGGTTGGCCGCGTTGCTCTGGCGGAAGCTCTCGATGTTGGCGTCCTCGCGGCTGAAAGCCTGCACCTCGCGCACGCCGGAGATGCCTTCTTCCAACTCGGCGTTGACATTGCCGATCTCTTCACGCGTCTTGCGGAATGCCTTGCGAGCCTGGTTGCTGAACCAGAGGGTGGTGATGGCCATGAGCGGCACAACCACCAGGCTGATCAGGCCGTAGACGAAGTTGAGCGTGAGCATCTTCCAGGCCATCCAGACCACCAGCACGATGCCGCCGGCCACTTGGATGAGTGCAAAGCTGACTGCCTGCTGGATGGTGTTGGTGTCGTTGGTGATGCGGCTCATGAGATCGCCCGACTCCTGCTTGCTGTAGAAGCTGAGCGATAGCCGATGCAGATGGTTGAAGACCTCGACGCGTAGCACGCGCAGCACATGTTGTCCCATCCAACTCATGAGATAGAACATGAGACCCGCGGCAATCGAACCGGCGACATAGAGCCCAACAAGCACCAGTGTCAGGCGTGTGAGCCCCATCAACAGATCGGCATTGGACGCATTCGGCGGCAGATCAGAGAACCAGCAGTTGGATTCCGATGCAGTCGGCTCACCGAGTGATATGTCAGTACCGTCGTCGCCGTTGATTGTCTCATCGCCAAGATTGACAATGCCTGGGGTGAAATAACAATCAACCGCCTGGCCCAACAGTTCCGGCGAGACGACCTGCACCCAGGCGTTGCCGAAGAGCATGACTACCGTCACGATGCCTGCAATCCAGTAGGGTCGGAAATAATGGACGAAACGGCCCAGTGTTTTGCGAACGCTGCGCGGCTTCAGTGTTTCCTGGTCAAGCATGCGGTTATGTCCACCGATCATGCGACACCCCCAGCTTCCGTGGCTGAGCGAGTGGCATCATCTAAACCGCCTCCTCCTCCATCATCCCCTCCGGGATCAGCCCCGTTTGTACGCACTTCATCGCCGGTCACATCCGCATCTTCGACCAATTGGCTACGATAGATGTCGGCGTAGATGGCGCTGGTCTCCATCAACTCGGCATGCTTGCCGGTGGCGACCACCTTGCCCTTGTCGAGCACGACGATCTGGTCGGCATTGACCACGGTGCTAATGCGTTGAGCAATGACAAAGCTGGTCCGCCCTTCCATCAATCGGTCGAGCGCATGTTGAATCTGGACCTCGGTGGTGACATCGACGCTGCTGGTCGAATCGTCCAGGATGAGGATCTTGGGATTGAGGAGCAGTGCACGGGCGATGGCAATGCGCTGTTTCTGCCCACCACTCAATGTCGTGCCCCGCTCGCCCACTGGCGTCTCATACCCTTCGGGAAAGCCCTCGATGAAATCATGGGCGGCGGCCGCTTTGGCCGCATCGAAGACCTCTTCGTCGCTGGCATCAGGCCGACCAAAGGCGATGTTTTCACGGATGGAGCCGGTAAAGAGGTTGGTCTCCTGCAGGACGATGCCGATCTGGCGACGCAGCGACTCGATGGTGACATTGCGCACATCGAAGCCGTCGATGATCAACTGGCCTTCGCTCACGTCGTAAAAGCGGGGAATCAGATTGATGATGGTCGTCTTGCCGCTACCGGTTGAGCCGAGCAGTGCCACGGTTTCGCCCGGCTTGGCCGAAATGCTGATATCGGTCAACACCGGGTCGCTGCTGTTGAAGTAACGGAAACTCACATCCTCAAACTCGACGTTGCCGCTGATGGGCGGCAGGGTCACGGCATCCGGCTTGTCGGTCACGTCGTTGGATGCGTCCAGGATCTCAAAAATGCGATTGGCGCTGGCGCTGGCTGCGCTCATCTGGCTGATGATGAAGCCGAGCTGGCCGATAGGGAAGAAGACCAACGCCAGATAGAGGCTGAACTTCTGCCACTCGCCGATGGAAAGCGTGCCGGCCAGGATCTGGCGACCGCCAAAGTAGAGAACGAGCGCCTGGCCGAGATTGGCGATTAGAAAGATGACGGGGAAAAGAAAGCTAAAAACCTTGGCCACAGTGATCTGCTGCTGCATGTAGTCTTCAGCCGAAGCGTCAAACTTGCTCGCCTCTTCTGACTCGCGTGCGAAGGCCTTGACAACCTTGATGCCGGCCAGGTTCTCCTGCAGGATCGTGTTGAGGCTGGAGAGTTTGGCCTGGATTTTGGCGAAGAGGGGTTGGCTGACCATGCCGAAGACCATGAAGAGGATCAGGGCAATGGGCAGTATGGGCAGAATGACCAGCGTTAGCTTGAAGTTGGTTAGCAGCAGCAGGATCAGTGCGCCGGTCAAGAGCAGAACCGCTTGCAGGGCGATGAGCATACCCTGGCCGATGAAGACCTGCAGCTTATCCACATCATCAGTTGCCCGGATCATCAACTGACCGGTGCGGTTGCGGTCGTGGTAGGAGAATGAGAGCCGTTGAATCTTGGAAAAGAGTTGGTTGCGGAAATCGAAGGCCACGTCCTGGCTCAGCTTCTGGGCCAGAAATGTTTGGGTGAAGGCAAAGGCGCCGCGGGCGACAGCGAAGATCAAAATCAGCACAACCGCCCAAAGGATAACCAACTCTGCAGAATTGAGCAGTCGATCGAATTGGGCCGGATCGATGCCGGCGTTGACCATGGCCTCGGCCTGGCTTTCAGGCGGCAGTGCGGCCACCTGCTGTGCAGCCATGCCGCCGACGATGGCGTCCAGGATGTTCTGGAGCATCTGCGGCACCATCAGCTGGGCGCCAAGGCTGATGACCAGCGCGCCGACGGCAATGAACGCTGTGCCTCGATAGTGATTAAGGTACGCAATGGCGCGCCCCAGGTTCTTGAGGCCACCACCCTTGCGGCCAGATCGTTTTCTGCTTGGAATCGCTGTCACTCAAACTCTCCTTGGTGAATCCGGGCTGAGAAGCGTTTTTAGCCACAGGTGGACACAGATGAACGCAGATAGGATCTGATTTACACAGATGTTTTGTATCATTTCAACAGGTACGGGCAGGGCTTGCTCCTGCCCGCCGCGGGCGACCGCAAGGGTACGCCTCCACCCCAAAATATTGAGACGATACCTCCCACAGAACTGAGAAAGCGACCTGTGCCCTATCCGTTTTTATCTGCGTCTATCCGTGTTCATCTGTGGCTAGTTTTTTAGCTATGTCGCTAAGTCATTGATGCAACGGCCCAAACGGCGCTGTGCGCAATGTGGCGTAGTGGCTGCCGAAGAGACTCTCGTCCCCGATTTCAGCCATTTTTGACCACATCTGTTTTACCATACTATCGCGCTGTTGGCTGTATCGCGGATCGCTGATCAGATTATTGCTTTCGTTTGGATCGGTTGCCAGATTGTAGAGTTCGTCGACGCCACCGGGACTGAAGACGAATTTCCAGTCACCATCATCATCCTTTGCCCAGACGATGCGCTGAGTGTAGACAAAGCGTTGTCCGTAGAACTCGGCGTAGGCGCTGCGCCATTCTGACGGAACGGCACCACCAGCAAGCACTGGTGCAAAGCTACGGCCTTGCGCTTGTTCCAGTGGTTGCAATCCGCACAGGTCGAGCAGCGTCGGCCCGAGGTCCACCAGGCTGACCAGCGCTCTCTCCTCAAGTTGACCATTACGGATGCCCGGTACGCGCACCACGAGCGGGATGTTGTACACCTCTTCGTAGGATGTGGCGACTCCCTTGGTCAACAGACCATGACCGCCCAGCATGTCGCCGTGGTCGCTGGTGAAGACAATGATGGTATCATCGGCAAGACCCAACTCACTAACCTTTGTCAGCACGCGCCCAACCTGATCGTCGATGAAGCTGATAGACGCCCAGTAGGCAGCCGTGATGGTGCGCCAATCGTTTTCGCTGAGATTTGCCCACACGGAGCGCATGCGTTGCAGAACTTCCGGCTTCTGCTCAAGCTCAGTGCGCAGCGTCGGGCTGAGGTCGATCTGCTCGACGTCGTACAGATCCAGGAATCGCTGCGGCGGGATGTATGGATCATGGGGCTCGATGGTTGAAATGAAGCAACAGAACGGATTTCCCTCTGCCTGGCTTGCGGTGCGCTCTATGAAGTCGATGCCCGCATCAAAGGCCGGATGCGAAGCAGTCGACTCGTCTGTAAAGGTCGCTGAGGCGAGGAAGTCTCGATAGCCCGGCGTGCTAATGTGTACCTCGCTGCCGGGGATCACCTCCCCGCCCACGCCGGCGATGTCGATGTCAACCTCGTGCCAGCCGTAGCGTTCCAGCTCTTGGCTCTGCTCCACATGCCATTTGCCGAAGTAGCCATTGCGATAGCCGGCATCGGCAAGCCGCCGCGAGAAGTGAGTGAGTGGCTCTGCCTGGGGCAGGTCGACCCATTCGCGGCGCTGTGTGTGGGTGCAATCCCAGATGCCGTGGGTCGATGGGTAGGTTCCCGTCATCAACGAGGCACGTGAGGGCGAACAGATGGCATTGACCGTGTAGGCACGCTGAAAGCGTACGCCTTCAGACGCCAGCACGTCAAGGTTTGGCGTCTGACATTGGTTTTCATGCGACAACGCTCGACCGGTCATCTGGTCGGTCATGATAAAAAGGATATTGGGTTGTTTTGGCATGGTGGAGCGGATCCGTCTTTCTAGCAGGTGGTCGGAGACAGAAAGGATAGAACGCCGATCATGCAGATATTGTGTAAAATCAGGTCCTTTTGAGGTCCGGCAGAAACCGCGCCCAGATGGTCAGCCATGGCGGGGCGATGGCCATCATATGTTCCCACGATCCGGGTTCGGCATTGCGGTCGCCAGGTTCTTCCCATAGACCGAGGATCACCATGTGATGGCGCACCAACGCGTTGACCATGGTGCTCATGGTGTGGCGAAATTCTCGCGGTCCTTCAACCTTGGCGACAGCGCCGTCCTCGTCCCAGACATCCCAACGCGTATCCTTGAGCACCAGTTCGGCATCCTCATAGAAGTGCCGCAGTGGATAAGCGTCGCCGGTCCAATCAGTCTCTTCCATGGGCGACACGAACGGATTGGCCCATTCGATGCGATAGAGGCCGCCGGGCCGAAGCACGCGATCGATCTCGGCCAGGACCGGTTCGACGTCAGGCACAAAAGTGATGGAGAAGGCGTGCCAGACCACGTCGAAGCTGTCTTCTGCAAAGTCGGAGAGATCACGCATGTCCCCCTGGACGATGGTAATGTCAAGGCCGTAGTGTTCGGCCGCCAGTCGATCCTTGTCGAGCATTCCCTGAGTCAGATCGAAGACCGTGACATCCGCGCCCAGCAGGCCAAAGGCCGCCGACTGCTGACCGCCACCGGATGCCAGGCAGAGCACAGGCTTTCCGGTCACATCACCGAGATTGCGCCCAATAACGTCGTACGGATCGACAACCTTGCGTGCGGCAGCCTCGTCCAGATCGAGGAAGGGGCGCGAGAAAACGATGCCGGCTTCGACGAGGGCCTGCCATCGGTCGCGGTTGAATTGGATGAGTTCGGGCGCTTGGTTTGGCATAGAGTGAATGAAATTGTGAATTGTGAACAGTTAACGGGCTATGTGATCGGCAGCGGTCTAATCTTCACCTGCGGAAGGCTGATCGGCAAGTTGCTCACAGGCATCTTCTCGATCAAGCGCAGCCACGCTTCCTCAGATCCATGGAACTGAGACATGAAGAGCAGCTGCGCGGCGGCATCCTCGACGGACAAACTGTTCATTGTGCGGTCGACCCATGGGGCCTGTTGAGCGGTGAGCCCTTGGATCGTGGTTCAACTTCTCCCGTGCATCCATCTGAGCGATTTGGACAATTCGCCAGCGTAGAGATCTCGGGTTTCCCAAGAATCCATGTGATTGACAGAATCATGATGGATGGACTGACCACGTGGAACCTTAGTGAGCGTCCGAAAATAAGTTCGTAGTGACGGCTTCAGCCGTCCAGAACGCTAAAGCGGTTACTACAAACGAAAACGGGAACTTGTTTCCGGACACTCACTTAGTCATCACTTCAGGGCAGCTCTTCCTCACACCCCTGACCTGATGGAAGCCGATTGCTCTCCGGACTCAGGGGTCCGGCATAGGAGCCATCGAGATTGCGTAAGGCGACTTGAACCGCCCAGAATGATCCACACCGGAAGTCGGTCGGATTATCGAACCGCCATACATTGGGGCTCTCCTCGACCAGACTATCCACCTCGGCCACCTTAACGTCGTAGGGATATTCTAAGAACTCATTCTCGAATATCTTGACGTCAAAGTACCAATCATCGAAGTCTTCCATCATTGCCATCCATTTCCATTCCCACCGAAAGAACGGGTGATGGAATCCAATGGCGACAGGAGCAGGCAGGGTACCTGCTCCAACTGCCGGGCTCGACGGCTCTTCAACCGGCTCAGCAGTGGAACGAGGATCGGGCGAAGGTTCTTCAACAGGTTGGCCTGTGGAGCGTGGCTCTGGCGTCCGGGGTGTGGGACGAGGAGCCGACGTCATCGTTGAGAACAAGTCATCCACGAGGACCGAGCCCTTGTAAGCTTTGTCTTCATCAGCGCCGTCGAGGACCAACGCTTCGAATTGTATTGGAAAGACAATATCGTCGGTCGACGGGACGCCGATGGCTTGATTGGGCCACCCCAGGCCTAGGTCCAGGTCAGCGCGCATTTGGCGCCACCCAGAATGATTGATTCGACCAAACGTGAACTGCCAGGATTGGTCGTTGGCGTCCCGAACCCATGCATTGAGGAAGTTTCCCGACCCATCACCATAGACCCATATCGTCAACGCAACCGGCTCTCCCGAAATCGGCAGCAGTTGACGATAGATCAGGTAGTTACGAGCCTCGTTGGCTGGGAAGTCGAAGTCAAACTTGCCTGCATATTGACCGCCATGCGCCAGCAGATCGGACTGGGTGAATGTGCCCCAGGCTTCGTCACCGCGTCGCCAGACGCCCCAAGTCTCGAAATCGGTGAGAAGGCCTGGGATGGAAGGACGCTCAGCCGTTGCAGTGGCGGTCGCCGTTGCAACTAGCGCTGGAGTTGGTGTAGAAGTTGGCGGCAGCGTTGGAACCAAGATAACAACGCCGGCCGTACTTGTCGGGCTCGCTTCAGGTTCCGGCACCGATGTCGGTACTGATGTCGACTCCACCTCTGTCCCTTCAGCCGTATCATCGCTCGCTGAAGTCGGCAACGAGAGAGATCGCGGACCATCGTCACGCCGGTTCTTTGCAGCAATTGCATCTTCATCATCTGACCCAGCGCTGTCCGATTCATCACCTGATCCCTCATTGTCTACCTCCTCATCCGAGGCAGTGAAGAGGGAGAGCAGATAGGAGCCACGATCGCGCCGACTCTGACCGGCAGCAACGATTGTATAGAGGCCGGACTCAGGCAGTGAGAACTTGCTGATTTCGACAACTGCGGTATCGCCCTCTGCGGCTTCAGAAGCCGCTTCGACCAACGGGCGTCGACCGGTCGGCCCATACAGTTCCAAGTAGCCTGCTAACTCATCGCTCTCCATCGTAAGGCTGACCAGATCATCGGCACAGCCCCAGAACCACCATTCCTCGCCGCGGGCGGTGCTGACAACGCCGACCACCGATTCACCATAGGCCAACGCCGCCGAGTCATCCATGTCAACGTCAATGTCAGATTCAACCACAAGGGTGTACTCGCCGCGGTCTTTGCGACCGGAGCCGGCAACAACGATGGTGTAGACGCCCGATTCCGGCAGTTCGAACGCCTCGATCAGCGCATTGCCGTCACCGCCGCTGTCATCGTCATCGATGAGAGGGCGACGGCCGGTCGGGCCATAGAGTTCAAGAAATGAATCAAACTCATCACTCGACATTTTTACGGTCACAAGGTCCGCTTCACAACCGCTGAAAAACCATTCCTCACCGGCCCGGGTTTTTACTTCGCCACTGACGTCAGTCCCGTAGACTACGATATCATTGCCCACAAGCTCATCGGTCTGGGCAAGAACCGATGAGCCCGAAACGCCCACAGTCGCCGCAACCACGACGATGAGCGCTATCCGGACAGCGACCCCTTTTAGAGCGACATAGAAAGAAAATTCAGATTTCTCCATCAAAGCCCTCCTTCTTTCTATTGTACACGTTAATAGCCGGTACGATCCCGCAGCTTCCAGAGCATTTTGCGATCAAGCGTATTGAAAGCCCAAAAGGACCTTCTACTTGACCTCGACGATGATCTCCACCTCGACTGCAAAGTCGAATGGGATGGTCATGCCGACGGCGCTGCGCGCATGACGACCGGTATCGCCGAAGACCTCTAGCAACAGATCGCTACAGCCATGGATGACGCCAGGCGTATCGTTGAAGCCGGGGCCGACGTTGACCATGCCCAGAACCTTGACGACACGGGTCACATTGTCCAGACTGCCGGCCAAGGTCTTGACTGCAGCCAAGGCATTGAGGGCAGACATGCGCGCGGCCTCGTAGCCTTCTTCAACAGTAAGATCTTGCCCAAGCTTGCCGCGGATCTCAACGCCGTCCCAGGCTGAAACCTGGCCGGATGTGTAGATCAGGTTACCGGTGCGCACTGCATGGAGAAAGCGGCCGGTGTTCATTTCGACAGGTTGTACGTCATATCCCAGTTCTTTGAGTTTCGCTTCGTAAGACATGTGTGGTGTTCCTTTTGTGATGGATGATGGGTTGTTGGTTGTGTAATTTGCCTGCTGTATTGGTTATTCTACCAGATTTCCCCTTCCCGCCATTCAATCGAGATGGGGACGGTCAGGTCCAGATCGGGCGTGGTGGGTAGGCGAAAGATCATGGCTTCTTCATCATCGGGCATGGCGACAACGGCCTCCTGGTTACGGGCGTATAGCGGACCGCACCAGGGCTCCCAGCCGAGACGCTGGTAGAATTGGAGATCCGATGGGGCTAAGTGCAGCAATGTCGTAACGCGCGTCCCGGGTGATGGTTTCGATTGCCAAACGCAGAAGCTCGCCGGCCAATCCACGGTTGCGAAACTCAAGCGTCGTTGCCACAGCTTCTATGTAGGCTGTACACAACAGAGGACCGGCCGTCGCAGCAAGTCCGATCTGTAGCCAACGCGTGATCCAAGCCGCATGACTGACCAGCTGTTCATCGCGCCAGGCCAATACATGGATCGGATCCAAAAAGGTGGCAGCGTAGGGTCGAAAATCCTCTTCGAAGGCATCGGTGCATAAGGAGATCCACGCAGCCTGCTCGTCGCTGGAGAGGTCGCTGCCTCTGCGCACCTCTATGCGAAAACCGGATAGTGCTTTCACGAGACGCCTCACTATCGCCAGAACTGATACATGTCGTAGCCGACAGAGATGAACGACGGATCGATGTTCAATAGCGCCAGAATGCTACCGACCAGTGACCAGAACCATCGGTTGAATCCAGGCGAATAGAAAAAGAGGCCGAAGAGGATGAAGAAGCCGAACCGATAGAGTGGAGCGACCAACCTGTGAATCGAGTCCGGCAACCACGGTTCAAAGATGCCAAAGCCGTCCAGGCCGGGCATTGGGAAAAGATTGAGCACGATGGCCGTCACCTGCAGAAAGACCAAAAAGACCATGGCTGCCCAGAATGGTCCATGCAAAAGCTCAGTTCCATCCTGCCAGAGCAGGAAATAGATGCCGGCCAGCATTGCAGCGAAGATCATATTGGCTATCGGACCAGCAGCCGAAACCAGACTCATCATGCCCCGACTGCGGATTTCACTGCGATCAATGAAGACGGCGCCGCCCGGCAACCCGATTCCACCCATCAACAGGATGGCCACCGGCATTACAATGCTGAGCACACCATGAGTGTACTTCAATGGGTTGAGCGATAGATAGCCCTTGCCGACTACGCTGTAATCGCCGCCGATATAGGCAACCAGAGCATGGCCGAACTCGTGTAGGGCGAGCGAAACAATCCAGCCCGCGGTGACGAAGACAAAGAGCACATAATCGGCCGTTGAATCGTTGGGCTCCAGCCCGTAGAGATAGAAGCCTGCAGCCACGGTCAAGGCAACAAGGCCCAGGAAGACAGAACTGACCCTGAAATGGGCCGTGCTCATGCTGGTTGGCGTAGCAGGTTGCTGGCTGGACTCATCGCCAATCTGGGCCCCGGCATCGCCTACAGGATTCGACCCACTCGATTCGATAACCTGCACCGGCGTCGAGCGAATCAGACCGCTGTTCACGCCGAACTGATTTAGTATCGCGCCAAGCTCGCCGCCTGCCGTCTGCAGAATGCCGAGCAGAAGCTCACGCGTTGTGACCTCGGGAAGGCCCACTCTGGCCGCCTCATCACCGGCACGCGCGATGGCCTTGTAGAGCCCGGTCGACATTCTTGTCGGTTGCCGTTCGGGCGTGAAATATTGGCCGCCGTCATGGTCATCGTCAAGCTCACTCAGGGAACGCCGCAACCCCTTTATGTCAACTCCAAGAACACGAAGCGTACTGGTTGCATCGCAGGTCGAATCAGCCAGCAGGGTCAGAAACTGATCGCGGGCTGTCACAAAGTCCACCTGGCGCTCGCCGGCCTGGAAGACCGTCTGCTGAAAAGAGCGTTGTGCTGTGGTCGAAAAGGTCGATTGACCCTGGCTCATAGGCTAAGCATTCCGTTCTGTTTCACCATCTCTTTTTCACTACCCCTTTTTCACCATCGGTACAATCTGCCTGCCATGATTGTTCCTCCGGCGTTGTCATTCCGACTGTAGGCTAGCGATGAAAGATCTCAGCGGATGCCGGCTTCAGGAACTGCTGCACCTCAAACGAGTACCCACCCGGGTCTTCGAAAAAGAAACAACGCACCTGAATCGAATTATAGGTGTTGGGTTCGCGCAGAACTTTGACGCTCTGCGCGCTCAAGTATGCATACCAAGCATCGACATCCTCGACCGCCATGGTCAGGAGCACGGCATTGTCGGGCTTGGCCGAATGAAACCCCTCCTGGCTATCCACGATGCCGATAAAACTGCTGTCAGTCAGCCGATAAATCCGTGCAAAACCCTGGTCTTCAACCAGATCAAGCCCAATTACATTCTCATAGAAATCGGCAATCGGCGCAAGGTCGTCGTAATAGAGAAAGGTGATCTGAGATTGGATTCGAGGCAGAACAGCCATAGTGACGTCTCGTTTTCATTTGCAAAATACAGATGGGAAGTAGGGATATTGAAAAATCACTCACCACGCAACGAGTGAAAAAGTCCATCGCCGTCCGCGATGTCAACAAAGGCAGTGATGTGATCGCCAGGCTCGAAGACCGTATCGCCGTGGGGAATAATTGTCTTGCCGTCACGCTTGATCGAGATTAGGACACACCGCGTAGGAAGTTGAGACGCGATAGTGGCTACAGTCTGACCGACAGCCTTGTCGCTATGGTGCAGAATAACCTCAACGAACTCTGTGCCATCTTTATCGTTGATATCAATCTGCTGAGTCTTGTGCTGAATCTCAGCCCGTCGCGTTAGAGCCAGATCATAGGCTAGCACAATGTCCTGTCGCCGCACGATTCCCAGCAAATGATACGGATCGTTGCGTGAGACGACTGGAAGCCGCCCAAGACCGCGTGTTCCCATTATTGCCAACGCATTGCCGATTGTATCGTCTGAGAATGCGACCTTCAGTCGCGGCCATGTTGTACCAATGTCGGCCACAGTGCCGGCGTAGGGTCGGGATTCCTCCAACGTTTCCTCAAGGTCGGTTATCGTCACGATCCCCCACAGCTTGCCTTCGCCGTCCAGAACCAGAAGGCCATGGTGGTGCGTTCGTGTGAAAATATCTGTGAGTTCACTGACTGTCGTGTCTGTAGAAACTGTCTGCACATCGTGCGACATTGTTTCTCCAACCGTCACGCCCTGCAAGATGTCCTCATCACGCCCGCGGCGGAGCCGAACCCCCCGTCTCGTCAGCTTCAGCGTGTAGATCGATTCGCCGCCCAACATCTTCTGGGCCAACATCGTCGCGACGACAACTGTCAACATCAACGGAAGGATGATGCGATAGTCGCCGGTCAGTTCGAAAAGAATCAGTACTGCGGTAATCGGCGCGTGTGCACTTGCCGAAAAGACTGCTGCCATACCCACCAACGCATAGGCGCCTGCCGGCGCCACAATGCCTGGAAAGATGGTCACCATGAGCATTTGAAAGGCTGCTCCCAGCATAGCGCCCATGAATAGCGAAGGCGCAAACACACCACCGGAACCGCCGGACCCTAAGGTGATGCTTGTAGCAATCAGCTTCAGTATCAGCAGTGCTACGGCCACGCCCAGTCCGAGGTGGCTCGATAGGGCGGCTTCGATGACCTCATATCCGACGTTGTATACCTGGGGGATGGTATTCCAGCGTAAAGCGCCCATGCCCAGGGGATAGGCCAGTGCCAACAAGCCCAACAACACACCGCCTACAGCCGGCTGCACCCACTCAGGAACAGTGGTCCACTTTTCGAACAGGTCCTCTGACCAATAGAGTACACGGACGAAGGCCACACCGGTGAAGGCTGCCAACACGCCCAGGATGGGGTAAAGCAGGAATTCCCACAGGCTGTTAATGCCATACTCAAAGGGAATGGCAAATGCGGCTACATCTCCAAATACATAGCGCCCGATCACACCGGCTGCAACAGCTGAGACGACAACTGAACTAAAGTAGCGCACACTAAAACGCCCGCCCATGATGACTTCGAGGGCAAAAATCACGCCGGCGATCGGCGCATTGAATGTGGCAGCGATGCCGGCAGCTGCACCGCATGCAACCAGGTTGCTGACGCGATCGGCGGAAAGGTTGAGCAATTGGCCGACCGACGAACCCAGTGCCGATCCGATCTGCACGATGGGGCCTTCACGGCCGACAGATCCACCGGTGCCAATACAGATCGAAGAAGCCAGGGACTTGACAACCGCCACAGATGGACGAATTCGGCCGCCACGCAATGCGACGGCTTCCATCACTTCCGGAACGCCATGGCCTTTGGCCTCCGGCGCAAAGTAGTAGACCAGCAGACCAACCAATAAGCCGCCAATGGCAGGCACAAAGATGATATAGGCAAGCCCCCATTGGCTGGTGACCGACGGAATCCACTCGTAACCGATCCAGGCAACGCCGTTTATCAAGTATCGGAAAATAACCGCGCCCACGCCAGTGAGTAGCCCGACAAGCAAGGCAGTGACGACCAGCACCACATCTGCGGGCGGTTGGTGGTCGTTGAGCGCGGATGTCAACCTGCCGGATATTGAAGATAGCAAACTAGATGAGGCAGTGCTCGGTCTGATTTCCGCCATGGCGTACTCGCCCTGCTGCTAGATGAGAATGAAACACATAAAATCCACGCGCGCCCATGACCCACGTGGGATTGCCACAAGAGTGCCTGATCAAACGATTTAGGGAAATCGGCGGCGGGCCTGTTCGAACTCGATGGCTTTTGCTGTAAACCGGTAGAGGCGCGCCGGACGGTGGTCACCTTCACGCAGGTTGCCGGTCTCTTCCAGCACGTCGGCGGTCAGCATCTTGCGCCGGAAGTTCCGCTTATCCAACTGCTCATTGAGCACGACTTCGTAGACTTTCTGCAGTTCAGACAGGGTGAACTCGGGTGGAAGCAACAGAAAACCAAGTGCCGTCCACTCTAGCTTCCAGCGCAGCCGCATGATGGCATAGTCTAGAATGCGTTGGTGGTCGAAGGCCAATCTGGGCAGATCATAGATGTTCCACCAGCGGGCATCGCGGGCATCATCGCCGCCGCGCACATCCTTTGTGGCGACCTCGTCGGCACTCAACAGCGTGAAATAGGAGACAGTGATGACACGCGTACGGGGGTCTCGATCTGGTCGGCCAAAGGTGTAGAGTTGCTCCAGATAGATGTCAGTGACGTTGGTCTCTTCGGCCAGTTCTCGACGCGCTGCATCCTGCAAGTCCTCGTCCATGTTGACGAAACCGCCGGGTAGCGCCCAGTGATACCGGAACGGTTCGTTCTCACGCTGAATCAATAGCGTCGTCAGTTGATCGTTTTGAAATGCGAAGAGAATGATGTCGACGGTGACCGCTGGACGCGGATGCGTGTAGCTATATTTCGCCGTCCCGCGTGAGGGAAGCTGCTCGCTCACATTTGACCTCTGCATTGGGTGTGTTGGGAGCTTATAGTCAATTGT
This sequence comes from uncultured Chloroflexia bacterium, assembly GCA_963765875.1. Lineage (GTDB taxonomy): Bacteria > Chloroflexota > Anaerolineae > Caldilineales > Caldilineaceae > JAWKOK01. The sequence goes on along the minus strand of CAVXYK010000021.1, from coordinate 60,339 downwards.
ACACTTACAATCGTAATCCCCGCCTCTGCATTTGTCAAAAAGCCTGGGTGTCCTCGCCCAGATAACGGGATTCTTTCTCCTGGTACTCTTCCCATGTCCCAAGAAATCGACTGAGCGCGTTTCCATCCAACTGCCAGATCTCATTGGCAAAACGGCGAATAAAATGTCGATCATGGGAAATGGCGATCACAGGGCCGGGGAACTCGAACAACGCGTCTTCAAACTCCTCCAACACATCCAGGCTGACGTGATTGGTCGGTTCGTCCAGCAACAATAGATTGGCCTTGCGCGCAATCAGGATAGCGATCTGAAGCTTGCGTTTCTGGCCAATGCTCAACTGGGAAACTTGTTTCATCAAGTCCGGATAGGTGAATAGCCCATAGCGCAGCAACTCAGCCTTGAGCGTCTCCCAGTCGCCCTGACGTCCGTCCCGGTAGGCTTCGAAGAGCGACGGGTGACTGTCCAGCGTCTCCTGTTCTTGATCCAGATAGCCGATCTCGACACTGCCGGCAACGGTGACTTCACCGACATCGGGCGTTTCGCTGCCGGCAAGGATGCGCAGCAATGTGCTCTTGCCCGCGCCATTGGGGCCAATAATGACGACACGGCTGTCCACGCTGAGCGAGAAGTTGATGTCGTCGAGTACAACGTTGTCTCCGTAGGCCTTGCTCAACTGCGAAGCGGTCAACGGTGCGCGACTGACCAGCGTCTGCGGATCGAAGTCGGGATTGATGCGCAATGGCCGAGGCGGTCTCGGGATGGGATCGGCCTCGATGCGCCTAACCTTCTCCTCGGCGCTGCGCAGATTGCGCGATACAGCGTCCTGCACGCGTTCACCCTTGGCGTTGTAGGCCATATCCTTGGCGCCGTCCTTTGGCGGACGGTTGTGGGCGACCGAGCGCGCTTTGCTCCGGATGAACTTTCGCAGCGACCAGAGTTCATCCTGTTCACGCGCATAGTCCGCCTCCCACTTCTGCCGCTGCTCGTGCTTAAGCTCGGCATAGCTATCATAGCTGCCGGGATATTGCTTCGCTTCACGGGTCTGTTCCACGATTTCCAGTATTGAGGTCACCGCCTGGTTCAAGAAATGTCGATCGTGGGAGACCGCCAAGATACCGCTTCGGTACTGGCGAAGATAGTCCTCCAACCACGCCAGCGCCGAAAAATCGAGGTGATTGGTCGGCTCGTCCAGCACAAGCAGATCCGGTGTACACAGCAGCAATGTAGCCAGACCCACCCGCATCTTCTCACCGCCGGAGAGTGACTCAACCGTTCTGTCGCGTGGCAGGCTATCGACTGTCAGGCCGGCGAAAATGGCGTCGCGCCGATGCCCCATATCATAGCCGCCACGGCGCTCATATCGCTCAAGCAACTCGCCGTACTCATTCAGACGCTGGGTCAGATTGCCATCGTCTTCGCCCATGCGTCGTTCCAACTCGCGCATCCGCGTCTCCATCCGGCGCAGGCCGCCCAACGCGTGATCGACATACTCGTCGATGGTCTGCCCGGCAGGAGCAACGAGGCTCTGAGGCAGATAGCCGATCTCAGCACCGTCGCGAATCCATATGTGTCCATCATCGGCAGTTTCCTGCTCGACAATGATTCTCAGCAGGGTCGACTTGCCAACGCCATTGGCCCCGACAAGGCCCACCTTCTGGTCCTCGTCGAGTGTGAACGACACGTTGTGAAGCACTTGATTGTCGCCGTAGGATTTTGAGATATTCTCGACTCGCAAAAGCATTACGGGAAACTCCCTATTGGATAGATCACGACTGCCGTGAGCCACGAACTCAGTGGATAAAAACCCGTGTCGCTCAGTCTCTGTGGTCCGCTTCGTGGTCCGATTCGGCGCCCAGGTATGCAGGGGCAACGGCAATAGGAAGAAAAAAACGGCCACGGAGCAGAAGCGCTCGTGGCCGTCAATAACGTGGTTGGATGACCTGGCTGTTTGAAACGTTACATCATGTGGGTACGACGTGATGCAGAAATAACGTGACAAACAGGCACCGGAGCACTACTACGCATATGGTAGAGTTGGATCCGATTGCTGTCTGTCATGGCGTTCCCCTCAGGCGAAACAGTGCATCATTTCAACAAGATTAAGCAGAAGGGCAGGTTTTCCTTCACTCGCTCTACTTGTACCTTACCATCCATGAATTGGGCTTGTCAAGATAGCTGCGAACACAGTCACAAAGAGAGTCATGAAGTCAGTCGGCGGCCCATCTGCATCGAAAGCCATTGCTAATTTTCGCGGTTTTCGAACGATGCTGTTATAATCCGTCGCGTGTAGAAACGGCACGTCGAAGTCCTCGCCGATATCTGCATTTCTGCTCGCAACATCCTCACTCATCACTGTTTCAGTACCAACACAAATTCTGGACAATAGGAACCGTGTATCGAAGAAAACTGAATCGAGCGTGGGAAACATTGAGGTCGCTGCCGATGCCGGCTATCGCATCGGACCGACTGGTAGATCTTCATAACGACTTAACATACTACGATACGACCATCGCAAAACAGATCCGGGAATACCTTCGTGGAAACCCGATCAACTTGTACAAAATCTCTGTCGATACCGAGTTGGAAGACTCGCTGCGTGCTTTCAAAACAGAAAACAGCGCTGAAGTCGAGTGTCGCCGAGAGATGCTACGTTACAAACGGCGCATCGACGACGTTGTGCGAGAACTGTTGCGCGCTGTCGAGAACCCCGAGGAAGCCACCTGAGTTGTCTGCTGCTCTGCCGGCGTCTGGAAACGTATAGCTGGAGCGTTGCGATGGCGGCTCTTTCGGATCTCATGTGGTTGAGATCGCTTCGTAGGCTGGGGATCCTCAGTCGCCGATCCTGATCGGCGTAGTTCGGCGGGTGAGAAAACCCGCGCTACCATGTGAAATCCCGTTGAACAAGAATAGACGTTTGTACCGAGAGCTTCGATCTGTATTGGTCGAAGCTCTTGTTGTTTTCTGGCCTGGGTCTACCCTCAGCGGTATAGAACGAATTAGCACTGATATTGCGTCGGTGCGGTTTGAAACCGCACAATCTCCGGCCACTTCTGGAGATCCCGCGGTCGTGCCGTTTCAAACCCATAGGCATCAAGCTAAGGATTATGTATGGCGTCGTCGGTTTCGGCAGGGATGAATCCCGCCGCTAACAGTGAAAAGCGCCCTCAGGCGCTAAATCTCAGCCGCTGAGGCGGCTTTTCGCTGTTAGCAGCCGGCTTCAGCCGTTGCTGCAAGCCCGTTCGCAACAGCGATCGGCTCAACACAACCTTAGCTTGGTGCGCATGGGTTTCAAACCGCACCTACAATACCCGGTCCATTTTGTTCATCTACAAATTGGAATTCCAGGATTGAGCCAAACCGTAGCCTGTTTCCATCAGATCCGCCCGCGCGGCTCTGAAAGCGATAGATCCCGCGCCGTCAGATCCTCGATTGCCTCGCGTCTGCGCACCAGATACGCTTCTCCATCGGCCAGCCATACCACGGCAGGCCGTAGCGCTCCGTTGTAATTGCTGCTCATGCTCAATTGATAGGCGCCTGCAGCCGGCACAGCGACCAATTCACCCTCGGCCAGATCGGGCATAAGAAGGTTCTCGATCAGTATATCCCCGCTTTCGCAATAGGGTCCGGCCAGCCATGTGGGCGTCACAAGGCAGCGTGCCGAATTTCTGACCGGCAGCGCCGAATAGCGGGCCCCGTAGAGTGCGGGGCGTATGTTGTCGGCCATGCCGCCATCGAGTAGCGCCCACTGCCGTGCAGCCGTCTGCTTGATCGCTCCGACCCGATAGATGGCGACACCCGCCCGCGCAATCAGACTACGACCAGGCTCCAGGTGGAGGGTAGGCAACGGTAGGTCCCGTGAAGCACATTCATCAATCAACGTGCGAGCGACGAACTGAACATACTCTTCGATCGATGGCTGGGGCAGATCATCCTCGTGATAGGCAACGCCCCAACCGCCTCCGGCCGAGAGATGATCAGGAACCCATCCAGTCTCCTCACGCAGAGAGACCGCCAGGTCGAGCACAGTGCCAAGAGCGGGACCCAGCGGTGAGGGATCATGAAAATGTGAGCCCTGGTGAATGTGAAGCCCCGAAAGCGGCAGCTTCGCCTCAAGACAGAACGCCACTGCCTCATGGACTTCGGTCGCCGCCATGCCAAACTTACTATCTGCCTGCCCCGTCTGGGTAAACGCATGGGTTTCCACGGCCAGTCCGGGCCGCACGCGCAGCCATAGCGCCGGCATCGAAGCGGGATCGAACGCCGCCAGCCGCCTCAACTCGGTCAGATTGTCAACGACGATAGTGCCGGCATAATCAACGGCCATTTGCAGGTCGACCGGTGATTTGTTGACACCGTGGACGAGAATATTGTCACGGTCCACATTCGCCAGGCGTGCGATGGACAATTCCCCGACGCCTGTACAATCCAACCGCAGACCGTGGTCGCGTACCCATTCGGAGATCGCGACAAAAGAGCGCCGCCTTTCCCGCATAGGTTATGCGACTCGGCGCTGGATAATAGATCGCCAGTGCGTCGCGATATTGGGCGACAGCCGCGTCCATGGTTGCCTGATCGTACAGATAGAGCGGCGTTCCGTAGGTGTCGGCCAGTGCGGCAAGATCGCAGTCGCCGATGCACAAGTTGGCAGTCCCCCCTTCACCATCGACAACGGTATTCAAGGGAAAAAGGTCTAGACGAGAATCTGGCATCATATCGGGTGCTCTACTTTCGTCAACTCGGCTCACGGTGCAATTCAATCAAAAATGGTCAGGCCGTCGCCGACAATCGCCTGCAGACGCGAAAAAGAGCGCAGGTTTCCCTGCGCTATACAAAGCGCTCGCCCTTATGTACGATCATCGAAGGGGGTCAGGCTGCTAGAACGAGGGTGCAGTCGCCGCCAAGATGGATCCGAGAATCATGCTAACGACGATCAAGATCCCGAGTCCGTAAAAGATCTTCTCACTGAGTGTATATTTTTTCTTCTTTTTGGTGGCCATCATCTTCCCTGAATTTTGGTGCACAACCAGAGCGGTGAAGTCGCCTCTGATTGAAAGCTCAATGCAAAGTTACAGAGCAATTATATCATAAAGTGGACCGATTGCAGTGAATTTGGTCGGCGTTGTCGACAGTGATACACTCGACACATGTCACACAAGCGCGCCTTGACCTGGTCATTATCCGGGATGATGGCCGGCCTCCTACTGCTGTTCTTCCTTATTTACAAGGTTCCGCCGGTCACCGGAGACGGACAGACGGATTTGGTGGTCGTCGGCGCCTTTATCCTGGCGTCGATGATCATGGTCAGCGGGATCGCTGCCTTTCTTTTTCTGCCACTTCATCGGCGCTGGCCGGCATTGGCCGGTACCAAACGCGGCGCTCCCGAACCATTCGTTGCCATTCGCCAAGGCCTGTTAACCGGCGCGACAGCAGGGGTGCTCGCTGTGCTGGCTCTGAGCCAGATGCTTGACATTGCATTCGTGACTGGGACAATTCTTATCGCCGGCCTAACCGAGGCCTTTCTACAGTCACGTCAATGAGTAAATCTGGGAGGCCTCCTTGCCTTGGCGGTACCCGAACCCAGCAATTGGAAGGACGCTCAATCATGTCTGATTCCAGCCCGAAGTTCAACTGTGAAGCTGACAGAAATACCCGTGCGCTCATCGTCGCTGAGATCGATCCGGGAGACGGTTATCAGACAGTGCCTGGGCGGACGCTGGCAGACCAGCATCATCCGCTGGTCGAAGTCACGCTTCCGCTGGTCATAACGGGATTAGACTCGACCAATATTGCGGCGCTGGCAACAACATTGTTGCACGCGTATCCCGGCGAGCATATCGTGACGCTCGTCTGCACCGAAACTGAAGCTCGACTCCACGTCGTTCAACTAAGTCAGTTGTCCGATCTGGCTCGGAATGATGGCGCTTCCGCACTCTGTATTCCACCGCTGCCGCACGGTTCCAGCTTCAACGATCTGCTCGAGATCGTCGCCCACCTTCGTGCGCCCGACGGCTGCCCGTGGGACCGCGAACAGACCGTTGCCACCATTCGCCACGATCTGTTGGGCGAGACGGTCGAAGTGCTCGAGGCCATCGACATTGATGAAACAGGTGTCGACAATGCCGAGCACATTGCCGAAGAGTTGGGTGATGTCCTGATGTTGGCGACCATGATGACACAGATTGCCGGCGAGGCCGATCGTTTCCAAATGTCAGACGTCTTGACACACATCGTCGAAAAACTAATCCGACGGCATCCCCACGTCTTTGGGGAACAATCGGTCAACGGCACTGAGGAAGTTGCGGTCAATTGGGACGCCATCAAAGCCGAAGAAAAGGCCGGCAAGGGCCTCGATCCGGCCGGCCCGTTGGACGGCGTGCCTCCGCAGCTACCGGCACTGGAAAAAGCACGCAAGCTACAGAGCAAGGCCCGCAAAGTAGGCATCCTGGACAGGCAGGCGCTGGCCGTCTCCGAGTCGGGCATGACATCATGGCTGGGCGCCAACCCCGACAGCGAGCGCATCGGCGCGGCCCTGTGGGCGCTGGTTGCGCTGGCGGACGAGAACGACATCAATGCCGAGAGCGCACTGCGGGCGTTTGCGGTCAACTATCGGCGGAAAAAGAAGAGACCGCGTAGGGCGCGGGGCTTGCCCCCGCCCGTGGGTACCGTATCCACCATCGGTTCGATCACGCGTATCTTCGGGCGGCCGCAAGGGCCGCGCCCTACCTCATATCACCGAAAGGAAAGTCAAGAATGCCCCCCCGATTCTCGATACCCTAACCGGCAGTCGATCCAATACAAGGGTCATGATTACTCGACGAGCGGCGCCTACTTTGTAACAGTCTGTACAAGAGACCACTCGCCGGTACTGGAAGATGAGGTCCTGCGCTCGATCGTCGCCGATGTTTGGTTCGCTCTACCGACCTGGTTTCCTACAATTGCGCTTGATGAGTTCGTTATCATGCCCAATCATGTTCATTTCGTGGTTTGGCTCGGTGCCAAAGACAATGGTTCTGGTGAAGAGCATCCGCTACGAAGCCGGTCGGTGAGTTCGGGGTAGGCGCATCGCCAATTTGACCCGCGTTTTTCTGGACGAATCCAGAAGCCAATGGTATGATCTGGAATGGTAAGCGCCCGTAGCTCAGCGGATAGAGCACCAGTCTTCGGAACTGGGTGTCAGGGGTTCGAATCCCTTCGGGCGTGCTAATCTACTACCATTGGTTGTAGACACGCGTGAGAACGGCATATGTGCTTGATGACCCGCTTCTGTACAGGAGGCGGGTCGTTTCTTGTACAGCTCCAAAGGGCACACCATGAAACCGCCGAACGGTACATCCTAGACGGTCGAACACATCGCTTCACGGAAAGCACTATCATTGGTCGAGCCAAACATGCACCGAGGATGCCAGGCAAGTTGCATTCATTGTCCTCAGAAGCATTGCGTCGATCACCACAATCCATATCAATATCTTCACACGGTTAGTTGATTTGCATCTTGACATTAGAACATTTGTGCTATATCCTGCAAGTGGAAATATCTCCCCCGAACAAATTTCCCGATGATTGCGGCAGAAACTATCCCCAGTATCCCAATTGGGATACTGGGGATAACGGATTCTTGTGGCTTGGAAACGGTCTCATTCGTTGACTTCACAGCGAAACGAGTCCGCCTTGCCACTTGACCTCACGGGTGTTCCAGGAGCCTGGCCATGGCTTACAAGCGACGAACGCTGGAGATGGAAGCAGACAAGATTGAAGAAGTGCTGGCACGACACAATGTCAGTGGTCGCGTGCGTGGGGGCGTGGTCACGCCACGCTTTGTACGTTTCGAGTTGATGACCGAGGTTGGCACCAAGGTAAATCGTGTGGCCGCGCTGGCCGAAGAGATCGCCATGGCGCTCGAACAACGCGAGGCACGGATCTATCGCAACGGCGGCGAGATCAATGTCGAGGTCTCACGGCCCAAGCCTTCGCCCGTGCGGCTGCTGCGCCTCTGCCGCCGCCTTCCCCCGCCGCCGCCGGTCACTGCAGTGCTCGGCGTGGAAGGAAATGGCACGCCGCTCCTATTGCGCATCGCGGCGGCGGACGTTGCCCATGTGTTGGTGGTCGGCACGACCGGCTCGGGCAAAACTGCGCTAGCACGCACCATGCTCACGTCGCTATGTATGTTCAATTCAACCGAAGAAGTCCGGATCGAACTGATCGATCCCAAAGGCAGAGGTCTCGGCCCGCTTACCCACCTGGCCAACGTTGGCGGAGCAGTCGCTGCGGAGCCGGAAGCCGCGTTGAGACGCCTAGAAGACCTGATCGCCGAAATGGAGCGACGCGATCAGGAACGGATCAGCCGGCCCGCGATTGTGGTCGGGGTAGACGAACTGGCCGATCTGATTCAGGTCGGCGGACGTCCGGTCGAGGCAGCGCTGTCCAGGATCGCCCAGCGGGGACGCGAGGCGGGTATCCACCTGGTTGCGTGCACCCAGAAGCCCGCCTCCGCCTTGATAGGCAGCGCCATGAAGGCAAACTTCCCGGTACGCCTGGTTGGCGCAACGGCAAGCCGGGAGGAAGCCCGCTATGCATCAGGGATTGCCGATAGCGGAGCCGAAAAGCTAGAGGGAAAAGGCGACTTCTTGCTGATTGCCAAGGGCCAGGCGATCAGGTTTCAGGCCGCCTGGCTGGGCCCGAAGGATCTGACCCGGATCGTCGGCCGGCTTGAGTCTGGCGGTGGGAGCAGAGACTGGTCTGAAGTCGAAGATGAACGGGGGGAAACGCATCGGGATCGAGGGCGAGAAACACCTGACAGACGCCCGGCCACCATCCTCCACCGACTTTTTCAGCGCTAGCAGATAACGGGACTGCCCTTGTGAGGATTATGTCATTTCGTACGTGGTGAGGAGTTTCTTGTACACGCTGGCGGGTGTCCTCTTCATTGTGCTTTCTAGCGTAGGTGCGGTTTTCAACCCATGCGCATCAAGCTAAGTGACTGTCCGCAATTGACTTCCGGGAGGTGGTCACGAATTTCTAGGTAAGCGAACTGGTACTGACCACCTCCCGGAGGTTGGAGTCGCTAAGTTGTTTACGGACAATGACTAAGAGTTGCGTCTCGCGTTGTCGTCGGTTTCGGCAGGGATAGATCCCGCTGCTAACAGCGAAAAGCCGCCTCAGCGGCTGAACTCTAGCGCCTGAGGGCGCTTTTCGCTGTTAGCAGCCGGCTTCAGCCGTTGCTGCACGCCGGTTTGAACCTGTGGCGGATTTAACATTTTCTTTCGCTTGATGCCCATGGATTACAAACCGCACCATTTTGTTAATCGTCGATATCCCTGAATTTGAAGCACCTACTGCCCCCAATGAATACGCTTGATATTCTGATGATGCCTCACAAAATCGTTCAGTGGCGCAGCGTGTTTGCGCCGAACTTATATGGAGAGAGACTGATGAGAAACGTAGTGATATTGATCGTGGTTGTGCTGATTGGGGCAGTGGGCTGGCGCATCGGCGGGCGCCTAAGTCCAGACGCTATGGGACTTGCCACCGGTGTCGTCTTCGGCGTATTGGCCGGTCTGCCGACGGCGCTGCTAGTCCTGGCCGCCAATCGAAATCGAGGACATGGGGATGACGACGCTCGCGGTCGGAACCGCCAAGGCATGAATCACCAATATGGAGGCTACCCGCACCAGCCGCCCGTTATCGTCCTTGCCGGCGGGGCAATGGCACCACCACCTCAACAGCCGGAGTCGCCGCCGGATACCCAGTACGCCATGCGTGCACTGCCTGCGCCACCAAAGCAGGAAAGGCATTTTCGCGTCTTTGGCGATGCCGAAGACATTGTTGAAGATGAGTTCAGGGCGTAGCGGATAATGGCGCAACGGTTGCGGCGACCGCATGGATTTCTGGCAGCAGCGATTCGATGGTGTCGCGGTTAGCGACCCAGTTCATCACGACCAGGTTTTCGCCATCGCCGTCAAGCTGTACAAGGTGGTAGCCACTGAGGTCCGGCGTCTCGTTTGATGCCGGCAGATGGTACATCACAATGCCGACCGGCGCACCATCAACGCGTACGTCATAGAGTAGGCCAGTGCGTTCGACCTCAATGCCGGGTGTGGAGGCTAGGGCCGCTGAAAGCTCGCCGATATATTGGTCGAGTTTGAGACCGTATCGGGGTATGACGGTCAGCATCATCAACGGTTTAGGCGTGCCAAAGGCATGGGGATCGGTGTGGGCGGCGGCCAGCAGACTGGTTTCGTGCCCGATGCCATCCGCGAACGCTTGGGCAGTTACCCCGCTGAGTGCTAAGTTGCTCAGCCATTCCTGAAGTTCGTCCTGCCCGAGGGTGACGGCCTCCCAGCCGTCCGGCAGGGTTATCATCAGGTCCTCAACTGTGCCGAAGTGGATCGTCTCTCCTGCCGCCTGAACGTCGGTCTTTTGCGCCGATTGCCCATTGATGGCGGCCTCAGCCATCGGTTCTTCATCCTCGATCCCGCCTGAAACAAGCTCGGGCGTGAGCGTGGAGTTGGCTTCCGTTGTCGTCGGAATCGGGTCAACTTCGATTTGGCTCGGCTGAGGTCTTGCATTGGGTCGACACCCGGTCAGTTGGATGGCAAGCGCGCAGGCAAGTGCACACTTGATGCAGAGGTTTGCGGTGGAATAGGTTGTGACTGACATAGCTTCCTTGCCGGGGGATGGCGCCTCCGAGTTGAGGAGACATAGGTGGATGGTCAGAGCGACGCTGATGGGCAGAGATGGTTCAGGACACAATCTGCGCAGGCTGGTCTGCGTGCAATACAGACCCTACGACCATGGAAGATCAGTAAATGTGAAAAGTCGATCCACTCGGACTGTGGAACGATGTCCGTCAAGTCCTTTTCAATCTTCTTGGGATCTTTCTTGGATGTCAGCCCTAGCAGATTTGAGAGCCGTTTGACATGGGTGTCGACGACGATACCGTCAGCAATGCCGTAGGCCGTACCCAGTACGACGTTAGCCGTCTTGCGCGCCACGCCTGCCAGTGAAAGCAGATCGTCCATGTTGTCCGGCACTTCGCCTTCGTACTCATGCACGATGCGTGCGCTGGCTTCCTGGATGTTTTTGGTTTTGTTGCGATAGAAGCCTGTGGAACGTACGGCCTCCTCCAACTCGGTGCGATCGGCGGCTGCAAAGTCTACAGGGGTAGGATATGTTGCAAAGAGATCGGGCGTTACTTTGTTGACGCGGACATCTGTGCACTGTGCCGAGAGTATTGTCGCCACCAGCAGTTCGAACGGATTCTTATGGTTCAATTCGCAGCAGGCATCCGGATATTCCAGGTGTAGCAGCCGAATGATCTCGTCGATACGTTCGCTGGACGGTGCGGTGGGTTCGAGCGGTATTGATGGCATTGGCCCGTTTCAGCTAAGAGAGCGGCATGACCGGCTGTGCTGGGATGCGATAGTCAGAATCATCGATCCGTTGCCACGGGTAGTGAATGAAGTCGTCCGTGATTTCCCCATAGAAATCAGGTTCCTGGTCCGGGAAGATGCTGCTCGCCTTCTTCCAGTGCAACACAGCCATCTCAGGATACCCGCCGGCGGTCTCGATACGTCCTTTGACGGCCATGATGGTTCGTCCCCGATACCAGAGGTTGTCGACGACCAGAATCTTGCGACCGGTCAGCAACGGATCCGACGGAAACTGAAGAAACCGGGGCCAGCTAAGGCGCGTCTGATTGTGCGGATCCTCGGTGAAGAGGACGGATGCAGTCAGCACCTCCTTCATGCGAAGCGCCTCGGCAATCATCCCGCCTGGGATGATACCGCCACGTGTGACGACCAAAATGGCATCGTAGGGCGTGTTCAACTTGAAGACGAGCTTACTGATCAATTCTTCAGTATCATACCAGGAAAGATAGATGTGTTTCATTGATTTTTCACCGATTCGAAAAGAGGTCCCGGACCTAGGGCCGACCGCTGCATTTGCGTCAATTCATAGAATTCGACGCTGTCAATTACCAAGCGTATCATACACGTTTGCTTGCTTCAAGTCACATACGACGGACACGCGGCAATGCGCAATCCTCTGACGCTCCGAGAGCACTGAGATTTACTCAATGTCCTCCTCGTCTATGAGCATCGGAGCAACCAGGGCCGCGGCCAGCCCCAGGTCGACCGCACGATGGCGAGGACCTACATCCTCGATCCAGTTGGCGCCTGGTACGACATCGACAGACAGTTCCTCGTGGATGAGTTGGATGGCTGGTGGCGCTGCGAAGCGCACTGTATGGGTGCCAGGACGGACGTTCCAGATCCGGAATTCACCTTGGTCGTCGGAGATTGCCGACGTCTGTTCGGAACCAGCTTGATCGAGTAGGCTGATGCGGATGTCCCGATAGCCAACGTTGCCGCCGATCCAAGCGGCTTGACCAGGGCGTACACGCATCATCACGGGGTCGTGGTCGCTGCTATGCTGTACGCTCTCAGCGTCTATCGAGGCCGGATAGGCATAGTCGGCATTAAGACGAATGGGCCGTATCTCAGAGATATCCTGTGACATAGACCCGGTCACAATCATGTGGTCCAAGACCTGGCTTCCACCGTTGAAAATGTACGTATAGCGATCAAGATCGGCCAGGAAATCGTATGAATGCACCATTGGTGGTTCGACGCCGGACAACAGCGCCTCGACTGGGCCGCTGCGGTAGTAGTCGTTGAGATCGCCGAGGACGACCACGTTTGATGCCGCATCGCCCATCAGTTGCTCCCCGACCAATTGGGCAACGTGGTCTGCTTGTGCCTGGCGACGAACGACATTGACGGTCTCATCCCCGCCCTTGCTCTTCCAATGATTGCCGATCACGGTCAGGCGATAGGGCTCGGCGTTCGTCTGCCCGCTACTGCCTGCGGCTATCGAAAGTTCGACTACAAGCGGCGGTCGATTGAACAACCCATACGTGCCGCGCTCACAGACACCGGGCTCGTACTTCACGTCATAGTTGAGCTTTGAACAACCTTGACGGATCTGAGCGTCTATCACATCCACACGATCTGTACGCGTTAATAACGCGTTGGTCAGTGGGAACTCGCGGCTGTCTGTGCCGGGGCCCTCGATCGCCGTGGCCGTGTAGGCTAGACCATGTTCCTCATCAAGAAGACGGGCCAGGTTCTCTGCATCCTCGGCCGTGCCGGCCTCCTGTAGGCCGATGATGGTGCAGCCTTGCAGCCGCTCGGCAATTGCCAACGCACGTTTGGCCAGTTGCTGATCATACGTCTCCTGATCGGGATACTGAGCTGAGCCTTGCCCGAGCCCCAACAGGTTGAACGTACAGACCGTGAATTCACCGGCAACCTCGTCAACAGGCAGCGGCGGCTCCAGTTGATCCGGACCAGGAACTATCGATTCGCCGCCGACGTCCTGATCAGAGCGCGGCAGGAACTGATACTTGCCGAAATTGTAGTCAAAGAGACCCACGACGGCATCAGCGGATCCCGGCTCGGCTCCCAGCTGAATCGTGTCGCCCCAGTTGAGTTCGGGTAGCTGGCCGCCAAGCGCATTGCTGACGAACATGAGTGCGGCCATATCATGCGCTTCGTGTTGAAAGACGCGGCCGGCCGGCAGATATGGCACGACCGATTGAGGGACAAAGGCAATCTCGGCGTCTCCATTGCGGAAACGTTTCGTCGGGCCCTGGACAACACCGGTTAGATCATCGACGACGACGAGCATTCCTTCGAAGCGTTCGAATCGATTGGCTGGATCGGCAGCCGATCGAGCAGATCCAATTGGAACCGGCTGCGGTGAAACACCACCGCACCAGTCGACCTGCTGCGGAGCCTTGGTCCGCGAAAGCTCAGTCTTCTCGTAGTATTCATCGACAAATGCACGCTGCAACGCCAGGCAGTCGCCAACGCTAACCTTGGGTCTTCTCTGGGTGTAGACATAGATTCCGTCGCTGGTTTCGGCGTTCCCGTCGCCGGCGGGGTCTTGGAGGTAGTAGCCGTTGCTCGTGATACCGGTTACAATGCCAAATGAGTCCACCCACTGACCAAAGTAGGGTGACTCGAGCCCGGCGCCCTGAATCTCATAGATTGGGATGGCAGTCGGTGGCGGAGATTGTTGTGCATAAGCGGACGCTTGCATGATCCTATTGATGCACAACAGGGTAAGAAGTGAGAACACAAAGGCTGTCAAAAAGTATGTGGGGGATTTTTTCATTTGTCTCTCGTCTATTCTGTGGGAGATCATGATTGGAAAGTCATTGTACTATTCGGCGTGACACAGGTCAAAAGGGTCAAATCGCCCGGCTGCACCGGCAAAGTTGCATCCTCCTCAACATGACCGAAATGCGAGCACAGAAATGATCCAGAAGCCCTCTTGGCGCAAGATTTGCGCCATCACAATTTTCACTGCGGCGCTGGTTGCCGGCGCCATTTATCAAACCGATACACTCGTAGCGGCGCACAGCGAGACCGACCACACGATGCGCTCAACGGTCGATGTGGGGATGCGCGCGCAAAGCGAAAGCCGACGCCGCATCCAGGTCATGATCGAACTGGACATGCCGCCGGCCGCCCAGATTTACGCAGCCGAGGCCGTTAGCGCAGCCAACGCTGACCAGATCGCCGCTGTGACAAAAGCACACCTCACATCGGTGGAAGCATCGCAACTGTCACTCCTTTCGGTGCTGGATCAGCTCGGCGCCGAAGAGATCTTCCGTGTGCAACGCGTCTACAACGGCATCGCCGTCTCCATCGCTCATGACCAGATCGACACCTTGCTATCCATGGAAAGCGTTGCCCAAGTGCACGAGCTGACGCCCATGACGCCAGATCACACGCGTAGCGTCCCATTCGTCAATGCGCCGGCCGCTTGGGCCGGCATCGGCGCTGATCCCGTCAACGGTAAAGGGGTGACCATCGCCATTATCGACACGGGCATCGACTATCTGCATGCCAACTTCAATGGGACTGGAGACTACGCCGGCAACGACCCTGAAATCATCGGTGACGTGTCCGGGTTCCCCGGCCCCAAAGTAGTCGCCGGCTATGATTTTGCCGGTGACGGTTATGATGCTGACCCGGACAGTCTGAACTACAACCCTTTTCCCCATCCGGACCCAGACCCAATGGACTGTTACGGACATGGGACCCACGTCGCGGGCACAGCGGCCGGCACCGGCATTTCAGGCGGTTTTACGCCGGTAAGCTACGACGGCCCCTTCGACGAGACCACATTCTCCCAAGTGTTCAGAATTGGGCCAGGCGTTGCACCGGCGGCAAAACTCATTGCCCTAAAAGTCTTCGGCTGCCAGGGCAGCAGCAACCTAACTGTACGCGCCATTGAGTGGGCAGTCGATCCAAACCAGGACGGCGACTTCTCCGATCATGTCGACGTAATCAATATGTCGCTTGGATCAAGCTACGGATCGCTGACCGACCCGACAGTGATTGCCAGCGACAATGCCGCACAGATCGGCGTGATCGTTGTCGCATCCGCAGGCAATGAGGGCGACGTCTACTATGTCACAGGCTCGCCCGCTGTCTCGACCCGTGCGATCAGCGTGGCAGCAATCAACGACCACGAGCGCACGGGCATGCAAGGGTTCGCCGCATCATTCACCTCTCGCGGTCCCCGCCCCGGCGACGCCGGCCTGAAACCGGATATTTCAGCCCCCGGCACGAATATCCGTTCTGCCCGAGCGGGTGCGCCCGGCATCGACTCAAGGCTGTTGTCCGGCACCTCGATGGCGGCCCCGCATGTTGCTGGGGCCATGGCGCTGTTGCGTGAGGCCTATCCTGGCTGGCGTGTTGAGGAATTGAAGGCGTTGGTGATGAACACTGCACGCATACGAAGTCCGGCGCCTGCCTTAGGCAATGAACAAGGCTACGCCTATGGCCCGACGCGAATCGGCAGCGGCGTCCTCGACCTGGCCAATGCACTGAATACAGATGTGATCGCATTCAACGGGGATGATCCGGGTGCGGTAAGCATCTCATTCGGCGCACCAGAGGTGACCGACAGCAAAACAGGAGTGAAGAACCTGCGCATCCTCAACAGGGCCGAAGACCCTGTGAGCTATCTGCTGACCATTCATACAACGGTTGACACGCCGGGAGTGAGCTTCTCACTTGACCGTGACCGTGTGACGATCCCCGCACGCGGATCTGCCAGCATACCGATTCTTATGTCCACCATCGCCGCCGAGATGCGCCATACTCGTGCCCCAAACGTTGGCGACTCGCAGAGCCAGCCACGTCAATGGTTGAGCGAAGAATCTGGTGATGTCATTCTCTGGCCGGAGGATGGACTCCTGCGATCCACACCAGTTCTGGACGAAAATTCCATGCTGTTGCCGAATACAAGCGCCGAGTTTCGTTACGATCCCCTGACGATGCAGCTCGGCTACACGATCTACCTGGCTGATTTTGCCCCAGAAGAGATAGAAACGATCCAAATGCTAAGTGGCCGGGTGTCCACTGACGGAAGTTCCGTCTACAACCTTGATATTCCTGTCGGCTGGATAGATGCGGCGTCGCCCATTACCGGGGTTGTGACGCTGAGCCAAGCGGATGAGCCCTTCTTGATCAGCGGTTCGCTTCAACTGCGAGTTGCGACGACCAAGGCGGAAGCCCGATCATTGAGCAGCCAACTGGCTGCGACACCGGCCGTTCTGCACGTGCCAGTCTATGCAGCGCCCAAGCCTGTGTCCGATATGCGCGCCGCGAACTCATTGCTTACCTTTGGCGACGCAGACGACGATCACCAGATACTGACCCTGGTCGGTCATGAGTTGGCGGCAGAAGATCCGCCAGTGGGATACTCGTCGCTCGTGAGTGGATTTGAGCTACAGCACAGCAGCCCGGGCAAACTAACCAGCAATGACAGCAGCTTTGCAGACGTCCAATACGTGGGTATCACCGACAACCTGGCAGTCGTTCAATCAGGCAAGGTCGATGATGCAACCATCTACTTCGGTATCAGCACCTACGCAGATTGGTCAACCCCGAATCAAGTTGCCTTCGACATCTACATTGACACGGATGACGATGGCCTCTCCGAGTACCGGCTTTTCAACTCGGATGCAAAAAACTATCTTGGAAGTAACCAGGTCAGTGATTCCTTTGTTGCCGTTGTTGAGGATCTCAGAACGGGACAATATTCTAAACCGCAACTGCTGAACGTGCGGCCATCGAACGAGGTTGACACCAACCTGTTCAACACCAACATGATGATCTTGCCGGTCGATGCCGTTGACATCGGGCTGTCCAACGCAGACACCGATTTTTCCTATCGGATTCATAGCGTAAATCGCGTGTCAGGCGTGTTCGTGGAAACTACACCCTTGCTACAGTACGATTTGACCGCCAAGGTGATTGACCTGTTCAGCCACAACGAGCGTGCACCGATTTTCGATGACCGTGATGGAGCCTCGATTGGCCTGCAGCTTGACTCGGACAACGTCACGATCAGCGGAGATAGCCCGAATCTGCTCTTGCTTCATCATCACAACCGATCAGGTGATCGAGCCGAGATCATCGAAGTCCGCTACGAATGGCCTTTCAAGAACTACCTGCCAGTGATATGTGCTCGAGAATGACCTTCTAGAAGAGCGCATAGGGTCCGCCGGCAACGACAGATCATTCTTTCTGGAGTTCGGACAACATCTGCTTGATTTCGGCCAGTTCTACCTGAATCTTGGCCAGCCGCTCCGAATCCACATTGTCTTCGGCGGACCGACCCAGGCCATCGTTTCGCCCCGGTCTGATGAACGTCTTGGCAATGTAGCTGGTGAGAACCGTGAACAGCCCTACGCCAAAGATCATCAGCACGCCGGCAAAGAATCGTCCGACACCGGTGATGGGGAAATAGTCGCCATACCCGACAGTCGTCACCGTGACGAACGCCCACCACAGCGACTCAGCGCCAGTCTCAATGTTGGCATTGGGTGCTCTTACCTCAGCCATGACGACTATGCTGCTCGAGATCGTGATGACTAGGTACATTGTGAAAAGCATGATGAACAAAGTGCTCTGTGCCCGTCGAACGCGAACTTCCCTGAAAATCTCGCGTAACGGCATGCCATAGAGGTTACGTGCAGCGATCAAGATACGAGCGATCCGCAGCAGGCGAAAAAGCGGATGAAAAGGCATGCTCCCCAGGAAGTCGATCCATCCCCAACGCAGTAAGTAGTGCAACTTGCGCGGAGCCAGGAATAGACTGCGAAAGAAGTCAATCAGAAAGACCGCGCAGATACTTACGTCAACGATTGCAAGAATCTGACGAATCTCAATCGGCAGCGGAAAAAACAGGTACAGAGTGATAACGGCAAGAGCCATCACACTCACTGAAAGGATGAACAGTTCGTACGGGCTTTCGGGCGAGATCTCAACCGGCCAATCAGTTTCAGGCCGCTCCGGGTCTTTGCTCTGCGTTGTCATGGAATCGCTCTCACATCTGTTGAAGCATTAGGAATTTCGCTTGGCGACACTCATGTAGACGCGCTATATCGAAATCACATCACCTAGCATCGGCACTTGGGCATCTACGCCATGACGCTGCGCCAGCTTTCCGGCAAGTGCGCTTCTACCGTCTGATTCACCATGCGTCAACACCACCCGTGGATTGGACGAGGCCAGCGAATTGTACCAACGCAGGAGTTCCGTCTGGCCGGCGTGGGCGCTAAAACCGCCAAGTGTATGAATCCGCGCGTTGACGTCGATCTCTTCGCCAAATATCCGCACACGTTTGGCGCCATCGACCAGTTCACGACCCAACGATCCACGCGACTGATAGCCGACGATGATGACGGTCGCATCAGGTTGCCACAATCGATTGCGCAAATGGTGTACGATGCGTCCCGACGTACACATACCGGAACTGGCAATCACCATGAATGGCCCATCCATCTCGTTGATCAGCTTAGACTGTTCAGCTGTCTCAGCGATACGAACTGACTGCAGGTCCTCCTGCAGATCGCCCGCTCGAATCAGTTCCATGGCTTCTTCATCATAGAGTTCCGGGTGCTTGGCGTAGATGCGGGTGGCAGCGATGGCCATGGGGCTGTCTAAAAAGAGCGGAAAGCGCGGCACAATCTTATCGCGGAA
The DNA here is from genome assembly GCA_963765875.1 of uncultured Chloroflexia bacterium. Lineage (GTDB taxonomy): Bacteria > Chloroflexota > Anaerolineae > Caldilineales > Caldilineaceae > JAWKOK01. The sequence continues at coordinate 41,272 of CAVXYK010000021.1, read as the reverse complement.
GAGTGCGGTCACGTGATAGAGCAGTTGCTGCGAGCGGCCAACGGCAAAGGCCGGCACCAAAATTGCACCCTTCCGGGCAACGGCTGTCTTGATGATCTCGCGGCCTTCATCCAACGTGTTGCGCAGCGAGCGATGATCACGATCGCCGTATGTTGATTCCAAGAAGACCAGATCAGCCTGCTGAAACGGCGATGCATCGCGGAGCCAGGGCGCTCCACTCGGGCCGATGTCGCCGGAGAAGACGATCACCTTGTCGATCTCATCCACCCCATCTGTCTCGCGCTCGGTCACCGTCATCTTGATACTGGTCGATCCGAGCATGTGCCCGGCCTCGACAAACTGGACCTTTGTGCCGGGAGCCACGGGAACGGGCAGATCGTACGGCGCATCTCGCATGAGCACGAGTACGGCCTCCACATCGTCGCTATCGTAGAGCGGTGGAATCTCCTCTTGCCCGGCTTGGCGTCGTTTGCGATTGGCCCGGTGAGCGTCCGACTCCTGAATCTTTGCCGAATCGCGTAGAATCAGCGATGCCATCTCAATCGTGGCAGGCGTCGCGTAGACAGGCCCACGATAGCCTGCAACGGCGAGCAATGGTAGCCGTCCTGAATGGTCCAAGTGAGCATGGGTGAGGACAACCGCGTCCAGTTCAGAAATCGTGAGCTGATCCGGCAGGATATTCTTCGCTTCCAGCTCCGGTCCACCCTGAAACATACCGAAATCAACCAGCACGGTCGAGCGGGAGGTCTGCACGAGATAGGCCGATCCGGTCACATCGCCGGCCGCGCCGAGGAGAGTAATCTTCATAGTAGGGACGTTCCTAGCCGCCGAACAGAATGCGACCGCAGCTTGTGCAGATGACCAGACTCTGCTGGGACAACGCAGCGCTGATCACGCCTGTCGGCAGTTTCACGCCACAGGCCTCACAGTTTTCTCCGGCAACTTTGGTGACGGCCACCCCGCCTTTGCGTTTGCGCAGGCGCTCATATTCCGCCAACGAATCTGCATCCATGGCCTGCGCAATGCTCTCGCGGCGCTTCTTCAAGATAAGATAATTGCGCTTCATCTTTTTCTCCTCTTCGAGGAGATCAGCCTGGCCGGCCTTCCATGCCGTTTCGATTTCGGACAACTTCACCTGGTCGGCAGCTAGTTGTTCAGTCAACGTCTCGATCTCAAGCAGTGCCTCCACGCCCTTGTCCTCTACGTCGGACGCATGACGGCTGAGCGATTCGACGCTGGCCTGGAGAGATTCAAGCTCTTTCGGGTTAGTCACTCGACCACTCATGAGCCGCTCGTTCGTGTCGGCAATGCGTTCTTGAAGCGTCTGTAGCTCCAGGTCAGCGTCCTTCTGTTGACCGTGCCACTGGTGCAGTTGGGCCTCAGCATCGGCCACCTTGCCACGAGCAGTTTGGAGTTCTTCGTTCTCACCCAATTGCTCCTGGATTTGCAGCAAACGACGCCGTACCTTCAACCACATCGTGTCGGTGCTTTGAAGCTCATATAGTTCAGCCGCTGTTGCCACCACGCATTCTCCTGTGAGTCTGGGAGCACGTTCTGCTTTGGGTTTGATCGCTCAAAGATGGTGTGTCGAAGAACAGCCGGTTCAGGGGATCATTCACACCACTAGATCGATTATATCATCTGAACTGTTTGCTCCCCAACGCGATATTGTACGCAGCCAATGCCGACCATTCACGCAATGGCAACAGATCAATCACGCCCGGGTCAAACCGTGATTTGAGGCCACTCGTGCGATGCATAGCGTATGGACAGCTCGGATCGCGAGCATCTTCCGGATGGTACATCGCATGAGCCGGCAGATCCCCAAAACTGGCATGGAGCGTCTGCGTCTTGGCGGTTTGCCCAGTTCGTGACGAATGCGATACTATGAACCAGACGCAGGAGAATTCTATTGTGCTGAACTCATTCAGCCATATCTGCGGTAGATATTCGGACGTGTCGACGGTTCAGAGGCGAATTCCCAGAGAAAACCATGTCACGATTGCCATCCGATCGCACAGGTCAAAGCTTCATCGAATACGCGCTCATCATTATCTTGCTGGCCATTGTCATGCTCTCGATTTTGTTGATCCTCGGCGACGATCTGCGCACATTCATCAATGATCTGATGCAGACCTGGTTCCCGACACAACTTGGATGACGCCTGACGCTGCGCTCTGCAGTTAGCTGTCTACAATCCACCCGATCTCCAAATTTAGGATACCGATGATCCCAAACAGGCAATCCCCCGTCCTGCTCACCGGCGTACGCATGCTTGGCCGACAAGTTCACGATCTTCTCTTTCCACCCCGTTGCGTTAGTTGCGATGCGATGGGTTCGTGGCTCTGCCCGCCTTGCGCCCGATCCGTCGAGCCGGTGGGTGACCTGATCTGTCGCCGATGTGGCCGTGCCCAGGCCACCGCCACCGACAGTTGCTCGTTCTGCAGCGACAGCCGCGCATTCAAGTTGTCACAGGTGCGGGCCGCTGCATTTCACCAAGCCCCGCTTCGCCAGGCCATTCACGCGTTCAAATATGAAAGCTGCACAGAACTATCGACGCCACTGGCCCGATACATGGCCGCAGCCTACGTCAAACCGTGCTGGGCCCGTCCTGCCTCTCGCGTCGACCTGGTCGTTCCCGTTCCGCTACACGAAGATCGCCAAAGTGAACGCGGCTTCAACCAGTCTGAACTGTTGGCCGCCGATCTTTGTCGCATCGTTGAGCTGCCAATGGATAGACAAGCCCTTCAACGCGTCCGGCATACGCCGCATCAAGTTGGCCTGGATGCAGCTTCACGACGACAGAATGTGGCCGATGCTTTCAGAGCCCCTGCTCCACTAGCCGGCAAACATCTGTTACTTATCGATGATGTCTACACGACGGGCGCCACCCTCTGCGCCTGTGCAGAAGCCGCGCTCGAAGCCGGCGCCGCAACGGTCAATGCGTTGACGCTCGCAGTCCCACGGCCGAACCGGTGACTAGATCACAGCCGCAACCGCAAGACGGGACATTTGTCACTAAAAAGAAGGGACAAAATGTGGTTGACAATCCCTCAATATGGGTCTATGATTGGTCCATGTTGGCACAAGCTCCTTCCTTTGCTTCCCAAAATGACAACAACAGAGCAACTCGGCAGACGCGTCTGATGGCGATCGATTTTGGATTCGGTTCTCCAGTCCAGGCGAACGGCCGATGCCTGCGCGAAACGCCAAGACCATCCAAAGCGACATTGCCACTGCGGTCGGCAATGGAAGCAGCCATGACAACATACAAACCTTCCTTCCCTCAATCTTGCATCGCCATACAGCCGACCCGCACTCTCTAGTCGGTCCTACTGGCATCAACGGCCGATCAGCGCCGTGTATTTGGCATTGGCAGATGCAAACAGAGCAGCAGATGACGGTGAGCCAGACCGGCAATAGGCGCAAACGTACCGCCTGAGAACGCCGGTCGAATTCAACGTCTTATCTGCACCGATCTGTAGTAGAAAGGAGTAAGTCCATGGATATCATCGTTCATGGCCGGAATGTCGAGGTTAATGATTGGATCCGCGAGTACGTCGAGAAGAAGGTAGGCAAGCTCGAACGCTACCTGGCCGGCGTTACCGATGTACGGGCCGAGTTGACCCACTCGCCCACGCGCGCCGCATCGGATCGTTACACTGCCCAAATTACCATGTGGGCAGGCGGTCAGATCTTGCGAGCCGAAGAATCGACCAGCGACATTTTTGCATCCATCGATGCCACCGTTGACAAGATCTACAGCCAGATCCGGCGCTTCAAGGGACGACGCTACGACAGCAAACGTCGTGCCTCTGCAGCCGCCAGCGCCGAAGCTGAACTCGCCGCAATGAGTATCCCTGCGGATGTATTGGAAGAAGAGGAGGCAGAGCTTACCATCGTTCGTCGCAAGCAATTCGTGCTGGAGCCTATGGACGAAGAGGAGGCGATGGAGCAACTTGAGTTGCTGGGGCATGATTTTTACATCTACATGAACCCGGATACCCACAGCGCCAATGTGATCTACCGGCGCAAAGATGGAAACTACGGACTGCTTCAGCCCGACGTGGTTTAGCCCGACGTGGTTTAGCCCGACGTGGTTTTGCCCCGGTGTGGTCTAGTCTGGACTGTGTCCGTCGCTTGCGACTGCCTCGGAACTGACATACATCTTAAACGATAATTTCGCCCCTGGGGTCTCACCGACTCCAGGGGCTTTCTGTCTGGCAAAACGATTCGGGATTGCCACAGGCAAGCATTGCCGATTGCCCAATAGATCGGGCTTCTGGCCCAAACCCGACTCCTTACCGGCTTTTGCGCCGGATGCATTCCGTCATACGGCTAACTCATGCCCGGCCAGTCAGCCATCGACGTGGTCGAGTGGACGAGGTGCATGCCGTGTTCGACAAAATGCTGGAAAGCCTCATCCGACTGCGCGCGGTAGTCGATTGCCCCCGGGATGACCACCGATGACGTGCAGTCGTCCAACAGGTAAACCTTCTTTGCCAATGCGGGGTCGGTCTCAAGAATCCCGTGCAGCAGATCCTCGATGGTCCAGGCCACGCAATGGCTCTTGGCCTGGCCCGTAATGATGACGGCATCAAAATCATGCAGCTTCTGTAAAAACTTGCTGCCCTTCTCTGCAATGGGTTCACCGTCCGGGCCGTCGACAATTTCCGGCCCCAGGGCAGAATAGTGTTCAGTCAGCGGATTCTGACCCTTGACTTCAAAATCGGGCTGACTGGCCCGGGCCACCGAGTGAAAGAAGACGGCCTCCTCGACCGCGGACACGAGCGCATGGCTGATGCCACCCAGCATGGCGTGATAGGGCCAGATGGTCAGTTCATATTTGTTGCGGCGTGCCAATTCTTCGGTGTAATACCGAACGAAGCAGTCCATGTAGTCGGGTGTCGTGTCGAGCGCAGCCGCGGCATCAGGATTGAAACGCCATTCACCTTTGCGGATATCGTCCGCGGAGATCATTGTGTACGGCTCCGGGTGATTGCCATCCCTGTCTACAAAGAAAGGCGGATGGAAGATCTGTAGGGCCGTATGCGAGTCCAATGTCGGGGCGATCTCGGTGATGTTGTGAAGATTGCTGTAGATAAAATTGCACAGCCGTCCACTGTCCTCCACTGCGCCCATCCCCGAACCGCCAGCCACGAAAAGCTCATAGCCGGGAATGCAGAAGGTGTTCTGGACATCGACCAGAATCAAACTAACCCTGAAACTATCTTGTCCCGAAGGCGTAATGTTATGTTGACGGCGCCAAGCTTGGGCTTCAGCCGCGCGCTCGGCATAGGATACGCGCCAGATGTGGTCGACACTGGTGGGATCGTAGTGGGCAGGGACGGGTAGTCTATTTAGATCCATCGTGGGTTCTCCGATCCAGTCGCAATTGTACCATTCGCAAAGTCCGGTTGTGTAGATTCGACACGAAGATGATTCTAGCCTCGGTATGTCCTTGTGTCAACAAGTAGTGACTATGCTACAATCGAATCGAAACTGACGGTGCTGCGAGATCATAAGTACCGTAGGATGGAATGGCATTCGGTCCGCTGAAGCTCGGCTTTGCATAGCCAGTCGGGATATGCCGGCCTACCGTGAATCAATCTTGATCTCGTATGACCGCCAAGTTAGGATCCGATGGGCGAAACAGCCTCCCAAACAGTTATTCTTCCCTACCCAGCACGCTGCACGAGTACCCAACTATGCAACGAATTCTCACGGCACATCAAGACAAGCTGCTACGACAGGAACGCCAATTGCTCGAAGCATTGCGCGTCATTCTGGCGCGCCTCGACGCGCCGGAAGACGATCAAGAGCAGTTGAAGCGCAGTCTGAGCCAATTGGATGAGCTCTTCCTCCTGGTCGTGGTCGGCGAGTTCAATGCCGGCAAGACCGCCTTCCTCAACGCGCTGCTGGGCAAGCGAGTGCTCAAAGAGGGTGTCACGCCCACGACCAGCACCATCCATCTGCTGAGCTACGGCGAGGTGTTGCTTCAGGAACCTGTCGAGCATGAAGTGCTCTCGGTCCATGCGCCGGTTGACTGGCTTCAGGAAATCAACCTGGTCGACACGCCCGGCACAAACGCTGTCATTCAACGCCATCAAGAGATCACCGAACAATTTGTGCCGCGCAGCGATCTGGTGCTCTTCGTCACCAGCGCCGACCGCCCTTTCAGCGAGAGCGAGAGAACGTTTCTCGAACGCATTCGTGAGTGGGGAAAGAAGATCATCATCATCGTCAACAAGTTTGACCTGGTGACGGAAGATGCCGACCGGGCGCAAATTCTAGCGTTTGTGCGCGAGAACGCCACCCAATTGCTGGGCATTGAACCACAGATTTTCCCGGTCAGCGCACGCCAGGCGCTTGACGCCAAGTTGGCCACTGCGGAAGGTCAGGACACGTCATCATCCGACGTTCAGACCGATGCCGATTTGCTGTGGCAAGCAAGTCAGTTTGCGCCGCTGGAAGAGTATATTCTGGAGACGTTGGACGCGTCCGAACGACTGCAACTCAAACTGCACAACCCTCTGGGCGTGGCAGATCATTTCATCGCTGAATACACTGGACTAATTGCCAATCGCAAAGCTGTATTGACCAGCGATTTTCAGACATTGGACACCATTGAAGAGCAGTTGGGTGCCTATGAAGCGGACATGCGCCGCGACTTTGTCTATCAGGAAAGCCGGGTGGACAACGTACTCTACGCCATGGCCGAGCGCGGCGACAAGTTCTTTGATGAGACCATGCGCTTGACGCGCATCTTCGATCTGGTCAACAGTGAGAAGATCCGCGGCGAGTTCGAACGCCAGGTCGTCGCCGACACCAGCCGAGAGATCGAGGCCCAGGTCAGCAATCTCATTGACTGGATGGTTGACAAAGATTTCCGCCAGTGGCGTGCGGTGATGGATTATCTCAATGATCGTTCGATCGAACATGCCGACCGCATCGTGGGTCAGGTGGGCAGCGATTTTGAGTTCAGCCGCCAGAACCTGCTCAACAGCGTCGGTCGCGAGGCGCAGAAGGTGGTCGACACCTACGATCGCGAGGCCGAATCACTCAAACTGGCCCAGGATGTGCAGCGCTCGATTCTGCAGACCGCCGCCGTTGAGGTATCCGCCATCGGGCTGGGCGCCATTCTGGTCGCCGTCCTGCAAACATCCATGCTCGACTTCACCGGCATCTTGGGAGCCAGTGCAGTGGCAGCCATGGGCCTCTATGTGCTGCCCTATCGCCGTTCCCGTGTCAAGGCTGAGCTGCGCACCAAGATCAATGAGCTGCGCGGTCAACTAAACGCAGTGCTCGAACGCCAATTTGAACGTGAACTGCAGGATGGCTTGCAGCGCATCCACGAGGCGATTGCGCCCTACACGCGTTTCGTACGCGTCGAACGTGAGAAAATTGAAAAACTTGAAGCCAACCTGAACCGGGCCGGCATCGAATTGGCAACGCTACGCGCCGAAGTCAAAAAAATGGACGGGCAAACGAAGTAGACGTCAGGCGTCTGTTTTGGTGAGGATTGAATCCGGTAGCATGTTGGCTTCGACCCGTATGATCGCCCATCGTGAAGAGAAACAAGCCTTGCCCCTGCCATGACCCTAGCCTAGATCGTCCACGCCACCCAGAGAGAAGACAATGGCCTTTCAGATCACGCTCATGCCCCTTTCGACCGACCACCACGAAGCATTGCTCCAGGAAGTCTATGCCAATACGCCCGGCTACTGGGCTATGTACAATATGCTCACAGCGCCCCATGGCCAGGCAGAACGCGATCTTGCCGAAGCCGAAGCGACGCCGGGCCGCACGATGATGGGCATGATCGTACCTATCGAGCCGGTCAATCCGGATGCAGGGGGCGAGATGATCGGCCTGGTCGATTTCCGTCTCAACTGGCCGGGTGAACAGATCGCCTATGTAGGAATGGTGATGGTGGCTGAGCCCCTGCAGCGTCAGGGCGCGGCCACACAGGCATGGTCACTGCTTGGGCCGTGGCTTGCAGAGAGCGTCGGCATCCGCAAGGTTCGCATCGGCGTCGAACAGTTCAATACCAACGCCATGGCCTTCTTCCATCGCCTCGGTTTCATCATGACGGGGGAAGCCAACCGAGTGAGGGTCGGCGACAAAATGGTGCGGCTGTTGTACATGGAGCGGGAGATCGGAAATGGCTAATGGTGGCCCTGCCTCAACCCTGATTGAAATTGCAGACCAACTGCGCGCATTGGCCAGCAACGGTCTGCATTTCGCCGATGATCCCTATCAGGTTGAACGCTACGAGACGATCCTTGACCTCTCGGTTCAACTATTCGGCCTGGTCGATCAACGTCCGCTGCCGGAGATTCAACAAGTCGTATTAAGCAACCTGGGCTGGCGCTCGCCCGGCACCGGTGTGGACACGGCAGTCTTTGACGACGAGGGACGAATCCTGCTGATCCAACGCGCCGACAATCGACTGTGGGCAACACCGGGAGGCGGATGCGACGTCGGCGAGTCTGCCGCCACAACAGGTGCACGCGAGGTGTGGGAGGAGAGCGGCTATCAAGTCGAGGTGACCGATCTCCTGGGCATATTCGACAGCAGACTCTGCGGTTCGCAGACCGGGCAACAGCTCTATCATATTCTCGTCACCGCCAAGGTGATTGGCGGCAATGCAACCACCAGCAACGAGACACTCGACGTGCAATGGTTCACAGCGCACGAGATTCCATGGCTCGAACTGTCACCCGGCCATGAGCCACGCATCCGTTTTGCATTGAAGTGGCGAGACGCGCCGGGTTCAAGCCCTTCCTCGATCAGGAGGGGTGGACGCCTCCGGCAGATAGAGACTCCAGACAACTATCCTAGCACTCTAATTCTGAACGATACTGGGCTGACATCAGAAGCATTGAGACTTTCTTGAGACGATCTTGGTACGCTCTGTGGCGTAGACTGGAAGCGATCAGTCCATCTGCAACGCCCTGGGAGAAGGATGACGCACTTTCTGCGAAGTCATCCGGGCGCGATGATCAATGCTCTGCTTCTAGGCATTTCCTCTCCCGCGGAGCCGGTCCTTCGGGTAGGGACCGGCTCCAAGCTTTCTCAGACACTGTTTGATGAGCCAAATGTGTGCGCCAGCATCCCGGGATTGAGCCACTCGAAGCGCCATTTTGAGGCTCCGGTTTGGATCAATCCCGGAATTCTGACCGGTGCCCTCATCTTTTCAAACAGCCTCTCAAAACTCAGTTGCCCTTGGCCGCAACGGCAGGCAGCCCATCCAGGCTAACCAGATTGTTCTCCTGCTGATAGGCCGCCACACCCTCAGGCCCGCGCTGCTGCCAGCCCTTGACCAGTGACATACGCTGTGCTTTGAAGTCATAAAGCGGCACGCCATAGCCGCACGAGTCGGAGACACGAGCGACGTCTATGCGAATGATAGAGCGAATACCGGGCAGTTCCGGAAAATGGCTCGCCAATTCTTCGTAGTCGGAAGCGCCGGGGAAGACGGGCGTCCCACGGCCATGGAATCGCACAATGCGCGCCGCACCGTCAAACGCACAGAACATGATGACGACGCGCCCATTCTCGCGCAGGTGGGCGATCGTCTCTGCCCCGCTGCCAGTCAGATCAAGATAGGCCACAGAGTTCGGCCCCAAAATGGCCAGCGAATCCAACCCCTTTGGCGAGCAATTGATGTGGCCCTCCGACGCAAGTGGAGCCGTACCCACAAAAAACATCTGCTGTTCTTCGATCCACGCTTGCAGTTTCTCATCGATCTGATCAAACTCTTTTGCCATGATTTCTCCTTGTTCAACGGTCTCAAACGAACAGTCTATATGGTTCTCCCAAAGTCCCCGGCACACCTTTTTCTCTGGAACGAACCAAAACCTGTCCCTACGGACGACTGCATCCGATCTCAGCCGTGCAGATCTCGCAGATGCGCAACTTCGTTCAACGTGATCAACCACCAGCGATCTGGGAAGGCGTCGTTGTAGCGGACAATGGTCAGGCCGCAGTTTTCGAGACGTACTCGCCATTGGAGATCCAGTGGCACATTTAGGACGTACCGTGCGATGGCCTGGATCGTGCCGCCGTGGGAGACGATCGCGACTGTCCCTCCGCTATGGCGCAGGGCAATTTCCGTGCAGGCCTCAACCGCTCTCGCCTGTAGGGCAGCGCTGCTCTCCCCTTCAGGAGCCACGAAGCCAGGATCGCGTTGCTGATACGCGTCATAAATGGCGGGAAATTCCCGGCGGATATCCTGTCGGGTCTTTCCCTCAAAGAGGCCATAGTGTCGTTCTCTGAGACGTGGTTCAGGCGTCGCTGCCAGCTCTGACGATGCCATGATCGGTGTTGCAGTCTGCAGGGCCCTGCCGGAGTCGCTGGTGTAGAGCGCGTCGAAGTCAAAGCGCAGCAACGCGGCGGCAGCGGCAGCGGCCTGTGCACGGCCAAGGTCAGTCAATGGACTGTCGCCATTGCCCTGAATACGCTGCTCGCGGTTCCATTCGGTCTGTCCATGACGGATCAGCACAAGATAGGTATCAGCCATTGCCACCACCGCCATGCTTTCAGATAGCAGATTTTCAGAGAATCAGTCATTGTCGGTAAGAATTTCGATCACCCGGTCTCGATAAGTTCGATTCCTATCCGGCGCCTCCGGGGCAAGCAGCGCGCCTTCTTCGATGAAATGGCGAATATCGCGCCCCTTTGCCTGCCCTTCTTTGGTGTGCATATCGAGAGCGTAGTCTGGGATTGTGGGGCGCAGACCATTGTTCTCAACCTCGTGCTTGAGCCAGATAACCATCTCGTCGCTGGAACGGTCCTTCCAGCAGGCGCAGAGATAGCGGACCGCGTGAATGGCCAGCAGAAGCCGCTCGCCATCAGACGGCTCAGATGCTGCGTGCATTCTGAAGAGCGACTCAACCAGAACCGGCGCTTTCAGATCGCCAAAGCCGATGTCCTCAACGGAGATGACCAGCAGCCGTTTCCAAAGGTATGCCTCCAGTTCCTCGCTAGTGGTGGCCATCTCGTAGGCAATCAGTGCGGCGTTTTCAGTATTGCCGCGACGAATCTCCTTCTGCAATGCGGAGATCACTTGATCAGCAGGCAACCCATGCCGGGTCAGCACCTCTTGCCACGGATCAGGCGGCAGTTGGGACGAAATCATGATGTTCCTTTCATCTTTGCCCTATCTGTTATTGCCCTGTCTCGTCCGCCGCTCGCAGCTGCAACAATTTGCCACAGTTAACTCCACTGCAAAAAGCCTTTTTCGCCACAGATTTACACAGATAGAAAAAGGATGAAACACAGATGATACCGGGATTACTTTGGACACCTCGTAAACATCTGTGAAAATCAGCTCCGTATCTGTGGCTATCTGTGACAAATTTCCGTTCTTGCAGTGGAGTCATCTGCGGCAAAAGAATCACCTGCGAAAACTCCGATCGTACATCACAATCGTGCCTGCCTGGGCCACATTGTAGCTATCGAGACCCACCGCCGGGATGGTGACGCGCTGGTGGCATCGTTCCAGAACATGCTTGGGCAGACCGCCGTCTTCGGCGCCGAGCAGGTAGACTGCCCGCTCAGGATGATGAAACTCGGGTAGTTCTATCCCGCCCGATTCGACCCCAACGAGCCGGCAACCAAAGGGAATCGAGTCAAAGAAGTCATCAAACGCCGTGTAGCAATGCAACGGAATGTGTTTCCAGGTGGCGTGAGTGTCGGACGATCTGGCGGCGATAGCGCTTGCCGATCGTGAAGATGTAGGAGGCTCCCAGCTGATAGGCCCCGCGCCAGAGCACGCCCACATTCTCGAATCGCTTTGCCTGGTAGATGCCGATGCCGAAATAGCCACTGGAGTCAGTCATAGGTCAGCAAGTCACGCGATTCGATTCGCTCCTCATCGAGCACGATACCGAGGCCCGACAGAGTTGGCAGGTGCGCCAACCCATCTACTGGACGGTAGATCTGTTGGTGGAAGTATTGCTTGACTTCCTGGTAGCGAACGAGATATTCGACGAAGGGCACGGTTGCCGGCGATTGAGCGCCGGCAACATGTAATGCCGGCAGCAGCGAATGTCCATGTGCGATAACCGGCGTGTCGAAGGATGAGGCCAAGGCACAGACCTTGGTCAGTTCACTGATACCGCCGGTCCAGTCCGGATCGTTCTGCAAGAAGTCGACGGCGCCACTGACCAATAATTCTTTGGCTTGCCAGCGCGTATAGATATGTTCTCCGGTTGCAATCGGCACGGACGCAGCCTGGCGAATCTTGCTCAGTGCGCCGACTCGCTCGGGCGGGACCGGCTCCTCCACCCACATCGGACTCAGTGGCGCCAGAAGACGTACCATCTCGATGGCGTAGGTCGCGTCCCATCCCATGAAGGCGTCAAACATGAGTCTGTACTCAAGCCCGACAGCGTCGCGCAGAGCCGCCGCCATCTCCAGGTTCTTGGTCTTGCCGGCTTCGCCGTCTCCGGGCCCATAGCGGAAGAACCACTTCTGTGCGTCATACCCCTGCTCTTTGTAGACCAACGCAGTAGCTGCCGCTTCATCCGGGGTGATGGGGAAACCGAGCATGCTTGCGTAGGCAGGAACAGCTGGGCGCGTGGGCCCGCCGAGCAGACGATAGACCGGCAGGTCAAAGGCCTTGCCTTTCAGATCCCAGAGCGCACAGTCGACGGCGCTGATCGCAGTCATGAAAAGTCCGCTACGGCCATGCCGATCCATGCGCGCCATCTGATCAAAGAGCAACTCAGTCGCCAGCGGATCACGGCCGATCAGATAGGGCCGCAGTGAGCTGAGCAGCGGATGGGCCTGATAGGTCTCAATGGGTCCCCAGAGTCCCGACGGCCCGCTGTCGGTCAGCACCTCGACGTAGAGCGCCTCAAGCGGCATATCCAGCCGTGGATTGTCGCCGTCGTAGGGGCGATCGTTGAATTCTGGATACACATCCAATTGTTGCGCTTGGCGCTGACCCGGCGGAAACGTCGGGCCTGAATAGCGGCCACGTAGTCGGTGAATTAGAACATCTGTGATCTTCATTGTTGGGATTTCCATGAGTCCTCTATATGTGACCCGAGCATGATCTCCGTTGGAGTTTGAATCGTGTCGACAGCATTTTCTTCGCCCAAGTATACAGTACTCGATCACCGCATACAATCAACCGAATACAATCAACCGCAGACAACCGGGGCTTAACTACGCTGCGGTTGAGGCATTTACTTCTGCCCAGAATCTGAATTGGGTGTGTTGGCGAAAAGCGCCTGCTGCGCAAACAAAACGAGTTGAGACGTGTAGGGACATGGCATTCCCCGTCTAGTCGGCTCCTGATAAATCGATTCCAAATAGCTAGGCATCGATCCGTTGTCAAGCCGATTCTGGGAATGCCTTGTCCATACTTGGTATTGCACGATATCTTGGGTAAGCGGACAAGGCATTCCTAGAATCTTTGCAATTGGTAGTAAAGGTCTCGAAGGTCGAATCAATAACCGTCAACAATGGGGCTGCAGCGAATGCCTCGTCCCTACATGTGCTCGTTCAACTCATTTTGAATATGCGAGTCTGAATTGCACCCCAAATAGCCGGGGCATATCACGATTGTGCTTCAGATTCCGTTTTTTTTTCGATCAGCGGAGAATGCTTACGGTCTCATCGTTCAGCCCGCGCGATACTATTTCAGTTGACCGAAGTGCATGAAGATTGAGGCAATAATCGACTGAATCCATTGTTGCGAATCGCAGCCAGATCGCATACAATGGATTGCCCAAAGAACAGACGTTCGATTCATCTTCGTTCCAGGGATTACCATTCATTGCCCGCATTCCATCACTGCTGCACAGGGAAAAGGGACGGGCACGCAACCTGCCCCAGTTCGCCCCGAGCAAGGCAGCGAATAGAGACTTTGACAGTAGACAGAAGGCGGAGGCCCCATGGCTCTCGACAAACTGATTGTTCGCGGCGCACGCGAGCATAATCTGAAGGACATTGATCTGGAAATTCCCCGCGATCAACTTGTCGTTATTACGGGGCTAAGCGGCAGCGGCAAGAGCAGCCTGGCCTTTGACACCATCTATGCCGAAGGCCAGAGACGTTATGTCGAGTCTCTGTCGGCCTATGCCCGACAGTTCCTGGGCTTGATGGAGAAGCCCAACGTTGACCAGATCGAGGGCCTGAGTCCGGCCATCTCCATTGATCAGAAGGGCTCCGGCCGCAACCCGCGTTCAACCGTGGGCACCGTCACCGAGGTCTACGACTATCTGCGTCTGCTCTATGCTCGCATCGGGCAACCCCACTGCCCGGAATGCGGCGAACCCATTACGATGCAGACGCCGACTCAGATCGTCGATCTGATTATGGAGATGCCCGAAGGCAGCCGCTTACTCATCCTGGCGCCCATCATCAAGGACCGAAAAGGCAACCATAAGGGCGTCTTCAGTGAAATGCAGAAGCAGGGATATGTGCGCGCCCGCGTTGACGGCGAAATCTACGAGGTTGACAGCGCGCCGGACCTTGATCGCTACAAGAATCACACGATTGAAGCAGTCATTGACCGTATCATTGTGCAGCAACCGGACGAAACCTCAGACCAATCGGATGACCCTGATCAGGCACCGTCGGGTACTGACCTGACCCGCCTGAGCGACTCAGTCGAGACCGCATTGCGTCTGGGCGAGGGCGCCATCATTGTCACTGACGTTACGGATCGAGACAATCCGGTTGATAGAACGTTCAGCGAACACTTCTCCTGCGTCAAGTGCGGTACCAGCATCCCAGAGATTGAACCGCGCACATTCAGCTTCAACAGTCCCCACGGCGCATGCCCCTCGTGCAACGGTCTGGGCACACTGCAGGAATTTGATCCAGAGTTGATCCTCGATGATACGCTTTCTCTGTCCGACGGCGCGGTGCGCCCATGGAAACGCCAAAACGAGAGTGACGGGGACGGCTATTACATGCAATTGCTCAGCTCGGTCGGCAAGCAATTTGCCATTCCCTTCAACATTCCCGTCGGCGATCTGAGTCTAAAACAACGCGATGTTATCCTCTATGGACCGCCGACCAAACGCAATCAGGTTCGGATAGAGTACAAGAATGGTCGCGGCGAATCGCGTCACTACGACACCACCTTCACCGGTGTGGTTTCCAACTTGCAGCGTCGTTTCACGGAGACTTCCAGCGACTACATCCGTAACAAGTTACAGGACTTCATGAGCATCCGTCCTTGCCCCGTTTGCAGCGGCAGACGCTTGCGACCGGCCGCGCTTGCTGTCACGATCAAAGACATGAATATCCATGATTTGACTCAAATGGCCGTCAACGACGCCCTGGACTGGGTGCACTGGCTGGACGGAGAAGGGCCGCATCCCGACATCCTGAACTCAGACGCAGCCGGCAATGGAACAGATCCTCTGATTGTCGCCAATGGACTTAACGAGTCAAACGGCAGTGATGCAATCAGGAACGCACCGTCGTCTCATGACTATGAATCACCTCTGAGCCCACGCGAACGTACTATCGCCGTACAGGTTCTGAAAGAGATCGGTGCGCGGCTCAGCTTCATGGTCAACGTGGGCCTGGACTATTTGACGCTCAGCCGTACGGCCACAACGCTGTCCGGCGGCGAGGCCCAGCGAATCCGTCTGGCAACCCAGATCGGCAGCCAGCTTATGGGCGTGCTCTATATCTTGGACGAACCGAGCATCGGTTTGCATCAACGCGACAACAATCGCCTGATCGAGACGTTGCAGAACATGCGCGACCTGGGCAACACGGTCATCGTCGTAGAACATGATGAAGACACCATCCGCTCGGCTGACTGGGTGGTCGACATGGGACCCGGTGCAGGCGAACATGGCGGCCACGTTGTCTGCTCCGCTCCTCAGGAAGCATTTCTGCATGACAACGATAGCTTGACGGCCCAGTATCTGCGTGGTGAACGGCGCATTCCGGTCCCGACGGAACGACGCGAAGGCAATGGGAACTATCTTGAGATCCACGACGCAAGCGAGAACAACCTGAAGAACATAGATGTCCGCGTTCCATTGGGCAAGTTCGTCGCCGTCACCGGTGTCAGCGGCAGCGGCAAATCCACGCTGGTCGTAGAGATTCTCTACAAAAGACTGGCACAGTTGATGTATCGCGCCAAGGCTCGCCCCGGCAAACACCGCAGCATCGAAGGCATTGAATATCTGGACAAAGTGGTCGACATCGACCAATCGCCCATCGGGCGTACACCGCGCAGCAACCCTGCCACGTACGTCGGCGTCTTCACAGCCATCCGCGAGTTGTTCGCCAGCATTCCTGAAGCCAAGGCCCGCGGCTACAAAGCCGGTCGCTTCAGCTTTAATGTCAAAGGCGGCCGCTGCGAAAATTGTCAGGGCGATGGTATTATCCGCATCGAGATGCAGTTCTTGCCCGATGTCTATGTCCCCTGCGATGAGTGCAAGGGCAAGCGTTACAATCGCGAGACCCTGGATATCAAATTCCGCGGCAAATCCATTGCCGATGTGCTCGACTTGACGGTCGAAGACGCTCTGGAGTTCTTCCAGAATATTCCGCGCATTCGCAACCGCATGGAGACCCTCAACGCGGTCGGCCTGAGCTATATCAAGCTGGGTCAGCCGGCTACGACGCTATCCGGTGGTGAGGCGCAGCGCATCAAACTGAGCAAAGAATTGAGTCGCCGTGCAACGGGCAACACCTTCTACATTTTGGACGAACCGACCACGGGTCTGCACTTTGAGGATGTGAACAAATTGCTCACCGTGCTTCAAGAGCTGGTCAACATGGGCAATACGGTTCTGGTGATTGAGCACAATCTGGATGTGATCAAGAGTTGCGACTGGCTCATCGACATGGGCCCAGAAGGCGGCCACAAGGGTGGATACGTCCTCGTAGAGGGCACGCCCGAGCATGTGGCCGAGCATCCACGCAGCTACACGGGCCAATATCTCAGGCCGATGATCCTGGAAGAGAACTATACTGTGGTCGACGCCTAGTACACGCACACTTTGGGCGGGGTGTAACCCGCCCAAAGTGTACAAGCTAGGAAGTCAACTGTTGAAGCCAATTTTGTCAACCATGTTGGCGAGCCAAACGCCAATAATTTGCACGCCATGGCGGCATA
Source organism: uncultured Chloroflexia bacterium (assembly GCA_963765875.1). Lineage (GTDB taxonomy): Bacteria > Chloroflexota > Anaerolineae > Caldilineales > Caldilineaceae > JAWKOK01. Next base: position 24,165 of record CAVXYK010000021.1, on the reverse strand, counting down.
TGGTATAGTTCAATCTGTTCTGGGTCACGGATGGTCGACCCGAACACCAGTCGATTATGTCTTTCAGGAAGTGGGGATTCCCCACTTTTCTTGTTGTATGGGTGAGTTACTTCAAACTCATTTGCTGTCCAAGGAGTGCAAGAGGAACCATGTCGAAAGCTTTGATTGCCGGAATCAACCAGGTTGCAACGGACAAGGGACTTGACCGTGAGGTGATCTTCGAAGCGATCGAGGCGGCGTTGATCTCCGCCTACAAACGCAACTATGGCTCGGTCGCCAACGTGACCTCCGAGGTTGATCGTGTGACGGGTGAGATGCGCGTCTTTGCCGAACGAGAAGTCGTTGAAGATGTGATGAACTGGCGCACCGAAATCTCTTTGGAGGATGCAAAGAAGACGGTGGCAGAAGCCGAACTGGGAGACGTCATCAACGTCGAGACGGAACCCGGCGATTTCGGTCGCATTGCCGCGCAGACCGCCAAGCAGGTGATCCTGCAGCGTATCCGGGAAGCGGAACGCGATACCGTCTACGAAAACTTTGCCCACCGCGTCGGCGAGACCCTCAGTTCCCAGGTGCGCAACGTCGACGAACTCTCCGGCGCCCTCACGGTTTTGCTGGATGACAAGCACGAATGTCTGATTCTGCGGGATGAGCAGATTCCAGGCGAACGCATCCGGCGCGGTGACTATATCCGCGTCTATGTCGTTGATGTTCACAAGAGCAACCGCGGCCCTGTAATTCGCCTCAGCCGAACCCATCGCAACCTATTGCGCCGCCTGATGGAACAAGAGATTCCTGAAGTGCGTGATGGCACGGTTGAGATCAAGGCCATTGCTCGCGAGCCTGGCGCACGCAGCAAAGTTGCCGTCGCCGCTACGATGCCGAATGTCGATGCGGTCGGCAGTTGTGTCGGCATGCGTGGTCTGCGCATCCAGAACATTGTCAACGAATTGTCTGGTGAAAAAATCGACGTCGTCGAATGGAGTCCGGAATTGCAGGGCTACATCTCCAACGCGCTAAGCCCTGCAAAGGTCAACAACGTAGTGCTGGACGAAAAAGCCAGCATCAAGACGGCCATCGTTGTTGTTCCCGACCGCCAACTCAGTCTCGCCATCGGCAAAGAAGGGCAAAATGCCCGACTTGCTGCCAAGTTGACAGGATGGCGCATTGATATCAAGAGCGAAAGCGAAGCCCTGGAAGAGGGTCTTGATCGCTTGAGTCAGGCACAATCGCAGACGCTGACAGAAGCGTCCAATGCAGATATTCTCTCGGTGGCGGAGCAGATTCTTCAGGGTGAGGATGAGAAGCCTCCGATTCTGACTAATGACGCACTGAGCCAAGCCGCTCGCTCGCTGCAGGATGTTGACGAAGGCTTGCCGACGACAGCAGAGGGTCTTGTTTCGTCTGAGCTTCCTTCGTTTGAAGACGCCCTGGCTAAGGCAGAGGCAGCAGAGAACATAGATTTCTCTGTCCCAGAGCTTCCAACCCTGCCCTCCGAGGACGATGAGAACTTTGTGCCGCTTTCCTTTGAAGCAGCGATCGAAGAGACCAGCGAGAGCGAAGAAGCGGCTGAGTCAGCGTCAGAGGAAGACGAGCTGATGGCTGCCGCCGAACTGCCCGAAGTCATCACGGCCGACATGTTGCGTGCTCGCATGGCTCAACGCAAGGAGGGCCCCGGCAGCGAAGAGATGGAGGTTCCTGCGGAGCTGCTCGTTGATCTCGACGAAGGCAAGAGCAAAGAGGAAGAAATTGAAGATCTAGTTGAGGCTGAGGGCAAGGCGCCAAAGACCTCAAAATCGGGGAAGAAAGGCAAGAAGAAACCGCGTCATGCATTTGAAGAAGACGACGATTTCTCAGATTTCTTCTAGCCATAGTCTCCGAGCCGGGTTTCGAATCGAAACCCGGCTTTTACTCGCTCCAAATACGCTGAATCCGTGAGAATGTGATAGGATTAGGCTGTGACACAGACGAAACGGGGACAGCGCCGCAAGCATGTTCCACAGCGTACCTGTATCGCTTGCAGAAAGGTCGAAGGCAAGCGAGCGTTGGTCCGCCTAGTGCGAACCGAAAACGGCGTCGAGATCGATTTGACCGGGAAGAAGTCCGGCAGAGGCGCCTACTTGCATCCGAGTCAAGATTGTTGGTGGGCCATTCTCGAAGGCAACAGACTTGGCAGCGCGATGCGCACCAAGTTGAGTGCAAAGAACCGAGCAGATCTCGTCGAATTCGCTCAGACGCTACCCCGAAGCGGAAGACGAAGAGCCGGCGGCACGAGATGCGGCGGCAAAAGATTAGTTTGGCAGCACGAAGCACAACGCTCTGCCAAACCGGAGTCAATTTCGACTTCAAGGATTCTAGAGTTGAGCAATTGAGTTCACAAACCATTGGATAATTGAAATGAAGACACGCTCAAAAAATGGCCGCCGATAATCCGGTGGTCCGAAACGGTCTAGAGGAGGCAACCGGCATGGTCGGTCGCCAGACTCAGAACGAGACTGTTGTCGGAAACATTGGTGTGGAGGATAGCCGCATGTCAAGGTAAACCTTCGGTTCCAAAACGTCGTCCGGTTCGATGATATTCGAACTGGGTGTTCACTCAAACGTCGTGGACCGTCAGCAATCTTGGCCGGCGCTGCTCTACTCTCCTCACCGCATGTCTCCCCACATTCTCACCGTTTCCACCCATTTTTTCGACACAATAGCTGATCGCAAGGTTATTTGCGCGCATAGATTGACAGCGATTTTGAAGTCGCTTAATTGGACTCGCTTTTTTTGAAACACGAGACAGTTGCACCCTTCTTTTAGGTGCAACAATAGAGGAACGGCTGAAACCAGCAATTATTTACCGAATTTCAGCCCGTATGAACTGGACTTGATTCGGCACAGAAAAGCACAGCGATTCTCTGCCGACGGAGGTACTCGCTAGAGCGAGAGACCAAGTAGCAGAACTGAGACTGTTTGTAGGTGAGGGGAAAATTTATGGCGAATAGCACACAAGAAACCACTGAAGCGGTAGCTGAAGCAGCAGCCGAAGTAGCGGATGGTCCGATCACAGAAGTGATCGTAGAAGACTACATTTCCGTTCGCGATCTGGCCACCTTGATCGGCCGTAGCCCGATCGATCTGATCAAAATCCTGATGCAATACGGCATCATGGCTCCGATCACACATAGCATCGACCATGACACAGCAGTCATCCTGGGTGACGAGCTCGGCGTTGAAGTGAAATGGCCGGAGCAGCACGAGCCTGAGGATGCCGAAGAAGAGGAAGAGGTGGAAGAGCCTCTAGCCGTTGCCAAATCGCGCATCGAGCAAATCGTTGAGGAAGAGGGAGAAGAGAAGCTGGTGGAACGCCCGCCAGTCGTCGCGGTTTTGGGCCATGTCGACCATGGCAAGACAACACTCCTCGATCACATCCGCAAGACCGATGTTGCAGGTGACGAAGCGGGCGGCATTACCCAGCGAACCGGCGCCTACCAGGTCACGCTGGATGGACGAAAGATCACGTTCCTGGACACACCGGGGCATGAGGCCTTCACGGCCATGAGAGCCCGCGGCGCCCAGGTGACGGATATTGTTGTATTGGTTGTTGCTGCCGATGACGGCATCATGCCGCAGACGCGTGAAGCCATTAGCCACGCAAAGGCGGCAGGCGTCACGATCATCGTTGCGCTGAACAAGATCGACAAGCCCAATGCAAATCAAGATCGTGTTTTAGAGGAGCTGGCCAATGCAGATCTCCAGCCCGAGCAGTGGGGCGGAGACACAATCGTTGTGCCCGTCAGCGCTCTGAATGGCACCGGTGTCGACGATCTCCTGGAGAATATCCTGATCGTTGCCGAACTCGAACAGTATCGGGCGAACCCCAAGGGGCGTTGCATCGGCAGTGTCATTGAAGCCGAGCTGGACAAATTCCGGGGCGTCACCGCCACCGTGCTGGTACAGAACGGCACGTTGAAGAGTGGGGAGTCCATTGTCGTCGGTACAACTTCGGGACGCATCAAGGCAATGTTCGATTATGAGGGCAAGGCTATCAAGGAAGCCGGCCCGTCTATGCCAGTTGTGATACTGGGATTGAACGAGGTTCCCACCGCCGGCGACCTATTCCGACGAGCCAAGAACGACCGGATAGCGCGCCGTATTGCCTCTGAACGGCTAACCGAGGCGTCAGAGTTGGCCAAATCTCCGGTACAGCCGCAGATGACCTTGGAAGATCTCTTTGCCCGGTTCGAAGAAGGCGAGACCAAATCGCTGAATCTCATCGTTCGCTCCGATATGCAAGGCACCTTGGAACCGATCATCAATAGCTTGCAGGAATTGGGAAACGACGAGATCACCGTCGAGATTCTTCAGTCAGCCATCGGCGACATCTCTGAGTCAGATGTGATGCTAGCAGAAGCCAGCGAAGCGGTCATTATCGGATTCAGTGTGGGTGTTGATAAAGCGGCTCAAGTTCGGGCCGAGGCATCCGGTGTCGAGATTCGCCGCTATGAAATCATCTACAAGATGATCGAAGACGTCGAGGATGCGCTCAAGGGCATGCTCGATCCCATCTACGAGGATGTTCAGATTGGCCGGGCCGAAGTACTCCAGATTTTCAAACTGCGACGCGGCGTCATTGGCGGCTGTCGCATTTCCGAAGGCATCGCCAAGCGTAACGCACTGACAACCGTGTTACGTGACGGTGAAGAGGTCTCCACCGGTCTACGGCTAGAAACGCTGCGCCGGTTTGAGGAAGATGTCGCCGAGGTGCGCACAGGATTCGAATGTGGCATCCGGCTGGCCGGAAATTACAGCAATCTCAAGGAAGGCGACTCGATCGTCGTCTACGAGAGCCAACGTGTAAGGTAGGATCCGACAAAGGGGACGATCTTCACGATTCTATCTTCATGTGAAGATAGAATCGTGAAGATCGTCTCAAGATCAATTATGACTACAACGATACGACAAGAACGGGTCGCCCGGATGCTCTTCGAGGAATTGGGCATTATCATCGGCGGCGAACTATCCGATCCACATTTGAGTTTGGTGAACGTGACTGATGTGCTTATCAGCCGCGATCTTCGCAATGCCAAAGTCTTCGTCTTTCACGATGACGACGAGGTGACGATTAGCGAAGTACTGCGTGGGCTCAAGCGCGCAGCGCCCTACATGCGCGGCCAGATCGCTGAACGATGCGGACTACGCATGGTGCCGGACCTTTCGTTCAGCTATGATGATACGCCAGAGCGAGCCGGTCGCATCCAAGCTCTGTTTGCTCAGATTGCGTCCGAGCAGCAGGCAGACAACGCAGAGAGCGATGGACTCACCCTGGAAGATAGTGCGGGAGTCAATGCGGAAGACAGTGCGGAAGTCACATCGGACAGAGAGATTGAAGAGAACCTGGGGAACAATCCCCAATCTGACAGTGGGGTTGATACGGGCGCGTAGCTCGCAAACACAATGTTTACTCAAGACGAACTGCAGACCATCACTTCGACCATTCATGCCCATGACAATATCCTCTGCATCAGCCATGTAGGCCCGGACGGTGACGCCGTCGGCAGCCTGCTTGGCATGGGCTGGATGTTGCAGCGCATGGGCAAGCGATATACGGTTTCCCTGCAAGATCGTGTGCCCGACAACCTGACCACGCTTCCGGGCGCAGAAAAGGTCGTCTCGACGGCACAGATTCGCAGTGATTATGGTCTGATCATAAGCCTGGATGCGTCCAGTGTGGATCGCTTGGGCAAAATCTATCAGCCTGACATCCATTCCACGATCCCGTTGCTTGTGATCGATCACCACGTCACCAATACCAACTTTGGCGACGTGAATTGGGTAGCGCCGCAATGCGCATCGACCTGCCAGATGCTTGTCTCCCTGGCAGATGCACTCGAAATCGACCCGGACGGCGAACTCGCTGAATGTCTCCTGACCGGCGTCGTGACCGATACGCTCTGCTTTCGGACAAGCAATACCGATGACAATGTGCTCGAAGCGGCCATGCGTCTCATGCGCGGCGGCGCCGATCTGGCCGCCATCACGGCCAGGACGTTGAACAGACGGCCATTCAGTTTGTTGAAATTGTGGGGAGCAGTGCTGCCGGCCGTACATCTGGAGGATGGTGTCATCTGGGCCACTGTAAGCCAGAAACAGTACGCGATGTCCGGCTACGACAGTGACAGTGAACTCAATATGAGTAGTATGCTGGTCTCGACCATCGGCGCGGACATGAGCGCCACTTTTGCCGAAAAGATGGACGAAAAAGGTCAACCGACGGTCGAATGCTCTTTCCGGGCCAAGCCAGGCTTCAACGTCTCCGACATGGCCTTTGAACTGGGCGGTGGCGGGCATCCACCTGCCAGCGGTTGCACCCTGCCCGGTTCGCTTGACGAAGTATCAGAGCACGTCGTTGGCCTGATGAAAGACGCGCGTCGCCTTCAGGCAAACAGCAAGTGAATGCAACGCCCCTGCGTGACTGCCCAGATTCAAGTTGGCGCCTCTCCCGGAATCTGAACAGAAGATAACCAACCCGGTAAAGCGCTTCCAAGATGACGAACTCGCGACCTGATATCCGAACAGCCATATGCGAATAGTCACGGGCGGAAAGCGACTCAGTGGATGGAGCAAAAAAGCAAGTGAATCGTCCACAACACGACTACGACGGTCTCCTCCTCGTTGACAAGCCAGGGCTGATTGAGACCATAGCGCCTGAAGACATCCCTTCCTTCCACCCGCCAACAGCCGATCACTCCTCGCCAGCTATTCGATCACAAAGCATCCGATCACAGAGCAACGAACGCCTGCCTACGAGCCACGATGTCGTTCAGTTGGTTCGACGTTGGAGTCGACAGCGACGAATTGGACATACAGGCACGCTCGATCCCATGGCCAGTGGCCTACTCGTACTCTGTATGGGCCGCTCTACCCGATTGGTCGAATACTACCAGGGCCATGACAAGCGATACTATGCCGAAGTGCAGCTGGGGATATCCACGGATACCTATGACGCGCTGGGCAAGGCGACTGCACAATCGGAAGTGCCCTCGTTCACAGACACGGAAATCGAGCGCGTCCTGGATCGTTTCCGTGGCGAAATCATGCAGCGTCCTCCTGCTTATTCGGCGCTGAAGCAAGGCGGAGAAAGCCTCCATCGCAAGGCGCGTCGAGGTGAGACGTTCGAAATAGATGCTCGCCCAATTACCATTCATTCCCTTGATTTGGTAGACTGGATCAAACCGGATCGACTTTGCCTTAGCGTTGTCTCTTCGGCCGGGACCTATATTCGCAGTCTTGCCCATGACATAGGGCAAATAGTTGGAACGGGCGCTTATCTTAGTCGGTTGCGCCGGGAGTGCGTAGGCCCATTTGATGTAGAACACGCCCACGATTTGGACGAGGTTCGAGCCTACGCCGAAGCCGACAAACTCTCAGAGATTCTATTGCCGGCAGGACATGGACTGGATTTGCCCGAGATTGTGCTGACAGATGACTCAGATGAAACAGCTTGGCTATGGTCAGCAGACAGTGATCGCAGACAGATCGACAATGGGCAGGTTGAATCCCGGCAAGAAAGATCGATGATCGTCGAAGAGCCGCAATGGCAATCGGACCAGCTGGCCCAAGGCAGAGATTTCGAAGGTCAGTTTGCAGGTATCATACGCTGCATGGGTCCTGCACAACCGCCGGAAACGGGTACTGTGTGGAAGGCAAAGAAGTGGTTCGCAGCCAACCAGTAGCAGAATATGCCCGACCATTACCGGTCCTGACAAGCTTGACCCAGGATGAAACGTCAGTCACCGGAAGCTCTGAACAGCCAGTAAAGGCGCAGACCTGACAGCGTTCAGGTAGATGCAATGCAGATAGTCACTGATATTCGCACAGTCATTCTTTCCCGCCCCACGGTCTTGACGATCGGAAACTTCGACGGGCTACACCGGGGACACCAGGCACTGCTCACTGCACTTGTCAAGATTGCTCGGGGCCATAGGCCTATGGCTTCGGCAGCGATGCTAACATTTTCACCCCACCCACTGGCTGTTTTGCGGCCGACTTTCCCACATCACTTGCTAACGACAACCGAAGAACGACTCGAATTGGCCGGCCAACTCGGAATCGATATCGGCATCATCCAGCCGTTCACCGACGAATTTGCCGCGCTCACGGCCCTAGACTTTGTCGCTCTACTCAAGAAACACCTCAATCTGGCGGAAATCGTCGTCGGACCAGACTTTGCGCTCGGCCGCGATCGCGGCGGCGATCTTGATGCGTTACGCGAGTTGGGCAGAGAGATGGACTTTGAGTTGACGGTGATATCACCACAGGAAGTGGCCGGAATAGCCGTTCGCAGCAGCACGATTCGCCACATGCTTCAAGATGGCAGAGTTGCCGAGGCAGCAGCGCTGTTGGGCCGCCCCTACCAGGTCACCGGGTTGGTGAAACCGGGCGATCAGCGGGGAAGGCAGATCGGTGTGCCGACGGCCAATGTCTATCCGGAACCGGAAATACTATGGCCCGCTGATGGCGTCTATGCGACGCGCACGATTGTGAGAGATGGGCGCACTGGGCGCGCCTATCGTAGCGTAACAAATCTGGGTGTACGTCCAACTGTGGATGGGCTCCATCATCGACTTGAAACGCATCTGCTTGATTTCCCCCACAAGACCGGCATAGGCGAGCCCGGCGCAGGGGAGACCACCGACCTATATGGCACGACCGTAACTGTTGAATTCTGGTCGCGTCTACGCGGTGAAAAACGCTTCGAAAATCTGGATGAGTTGGTAACTGAGATTCACAAGAATATCGCCCAGACCCGATCGTACTTTGAGGCGCTCGATCATTAGGCTGAGCGCACGTCCAAATTTCCATATCTTAGCACTTGTTGCGGATGGTGTATGAAATGAAACGGTTTCCAATACTCGCTTTACCCTTGTTGTCACTTGTCCTCCTTTTCAGCAGTTGCAGTCGATCTGCGCCGGCTGATGCGTCGGTTCCCCCTTTGCCTTTTTCCGAGCCCAATATCCTGGGGGTTGAACGCATCAGCACCCGTTCCATCGAGACCATCGAAGATGCATTGGTCTGCCTGGCTTCAAGCCAGCCTGTCTACGGCATAGCCGTCGAGAACAGCAATGTGCGTCCGGGTCCCGAGACAGGCGAATGCCGCGTTGGCCGGTTGCCTCAGGGCAGCCTAGTGCAGGTTAATGCCGTCTACGAGACAAATGGTGATAGTGCGTTGGTTTCGCTGGGACAGAGCGGCGACCTAGATCTTGAAGTGGGCGCCATCGGTTACGAAGATGACATCCAGCCCATTTTCGACCGAGCATGCTCGGTCTGCCACAGTGGTGTTGTGCAGACGATGGGGCTTCAGGTGACCGAATTTGATCCGTTGATGGCCGGCAGCGAGAACGGTCCCGTTATCGTTCCCGGCAAACTGGATGAGAGCCGCCTATGGGAATTGGTCTCAACACGCACAGATGCCGATGGTAGGCGAACTGTCTGAGCTGGACCTAGCCACCATCAGACTCTGGATCGAGGCCGGTGCGCCTGAACGTCGCAGCGCGCTGCCCAACAGCGATAGCCTATGGCTCTCCATTCTCAGCGACGATGTGGAGGAAGTGGAGAATGCCTGCGACGGTGGCTTAGAAGGTGCAGACAATCAACTGATCAGCGCTGATCTCATCTTGCCGATGAGCTGCGGTACGCCGCCGGATTCCGGCATGGTTGAAGCCATGGCCGCAGCCCTTGTATCGGGCGGAGAAGCCGTTTCCGTCACAAGTTCCGCCGATGCGCCCAGTGAAAGTGATGGAGCAGTCGCGGCACCAGCCCAGCCCGTTGTTCAGGGCGTAAACGCTTCGTCCGTGGGCATTCAGGTGGCAAGCCTGGGTCTGCCCGCTCCCACCGACGATGACGGCTGGATGGATATGCGGGGCGATTTCTGTGTAGAACAGCGTCTGCCGGACAACGAACCGCAGCATCACGGCGATCACTTTTGCTGCCCGATGGACGCATGTTCCTTGCGCTGGATTCCTCTCCGGCAACCGATGTCGATCCGCTGGTGCTCTATGACGCCTTTCACCCCAGCCGCTCGATCGCCGTCTACGACTATATCAATGATACACGCCCCCAAGAGATCTTCGATGAGTCGCCACGCATCACAGGACTCGACTACGCCAATGGCGCACTCTATGTGACGCGGTCCGGTGAAGTCGGCTATATTCCCGATGGCGGCGAATACGAGCCGTTGGCCGGGGGCTTCGCCGTGCAGAGCCAGTTGTTCCACGCCAATAACGGCATTGTCGTCGACAATGGCTACGTGTACGTCTCAGCAGGCGGTATTATCGACGGCTATTCAGACGGCCCGATCGTGGGCATTCCCGAATTAGCTGCCCAGAATATCGCCAGCGGCGGCAACCCATATTCGGCACGCATCGTTCGAGCGCCTCTGGACCGACTCCTGAGCGAGCGCTCGATCGGCGTATTCGAGACCGCGGCCACCGGTGTGCGCAACCCATATGGAATTGCGACCGATCCAGGCTGGACGAATCTGGTTCACCGACAACGGCGCGACCAATCTGCCGGATGATGTACTGGCCGGCGACGAGGTCGATCTGCTGAATCCCGCCACCATCACGGGCAGTGATGCCACTGCGCCCTACTACGGGTTTCCCCTGGCGCTCAATGGCAATCCGCCGGACTGGTATGTCGGCTCTGTGGTCGACCTGGTCAACGCGCCGCGCCCACCGGCATCACCTGGGCATACAATACGATCTTCTTCGGCCAGTATGGCAAAGATCCCGGACTCTACCGGCTGGGTCGCAACGCCGACGGGAAAGTCGTGGCCGAACGTCTGATGGTCATTTGGCCGCTGCTGGCGACCGCAACGGCGCCGGACGGCGCGCTCTGGATCGGCACAGGCAACGGCGGACTCTTCCGCATCACGCCTGGATGCGCCAACTAATTCACTGGGAAACTTCGCAAATCCAGGTGGTCAATTCTTGATACGTGAGGCGTGAAACATGAGGCTCGTTCTGCGACATCTCACGTTTCACGCCTCACGTTTAGGCCGGCTATATGGAATCCAGATAGAAGTTAGCTTGTAGGCAATCATGCGTGTGCTCTGTCTGTCCGCCCAATTGCCCGGCCATCTGGACTGGGGAGGGTATCTGGCTACTGCCCGAGCCCTGATGGAGCGCGGACATGAACTCCTGTGGGCGAGTGGTGTGGAAGTCTTGCCCCAGTTGGAGCACGCTGGCATTCCCGCATCTGTCCTGGAGACAACCGGGTGGCGTTGGCCGCCACCCCCGCCGATTCGCCCGCAACCCGGCAGCAACCCGCAAGAATTCTTACAGTTGCGCATGCGGCGTGCACTTGACCAGTGGCTGGATGTGAAGCGTGTCACCGTGGCTACCGTCGAATTGTCGGCTCTTGTCCGTGACTGGCAGCCGGACCTCATTCTCTCGGAAATGTTCGTAGCCGCCGCGGGTCTAGTCGCGGAACAGGAGGAGGTCCCGTTTGGCGTCATCGGCTGGCCTGCGCCCGGCAAGAGTACGGACCGCCAAGGTCAGACGGCGCAAGAGATAGTTGTGGCAGAGGCACGCGAGCGTTTGGACACGCTGCTGACTCACTTTGGGCTAGAGGGCGTCAACTGGACAAAGAGAGGCACGCCGGCACTCGACTCTCGCCACCTGCACCTCACCTATTGGAGTGAGTCCTGGCTTGGTACGCCGGCGATCGCGCCCACTCAGCACGTCGGCGGGATCGGTTCGACTTCAACAGCCAAGCGATCACCACCGCCCGAATTGGCTGGTCTGGACGCCCCTTTGGTCTTTGTCACGCTGGGTACCAGCTTCAATGATGATCCGAATTTCTTCATCGCTGCTGCAAGTGCGATCGATCAGATGGGTGCAGTGCCGTTGGTTGCCCTTGGCAAAGCGCTTTCCAGTCCAGATGTGGAGGCTTTGCGCAACCGCCTGCCTGCCAGTGCACTGCTCTTCGAAATGATCGATCTGCCATCGGTCCTGCCTCATGTTTCGGCAGCCATCCACCATGGTGGAGCCGGCACAACCCATGCGCTCGTCACCCATGCAGTGCCACAGATCGTTGTGCCGCACGCGGCGGACCAGCAACAGCAGGCGCAAGGCGTTGCCCGAACAGGCGTCGGATTTCACATGGCCCCCAGACAGGCACGATCCGATAATCTCGTCGCAGCACTGGCGCTCTTGTTGCCCGACCGCTCAGATTATCGCGCCCAGGCGGAACAGTTGCGTCAGGAATTTCTTCAATTGGGCGGTGTGCCACGTGCAGCAACACTGATTGAGCAACTGATGCACCAACTAACGGATGGATAACATCAAACCCACCGCAAGTATCTTTACCTTCCGCAACTACACTTCGCAGAACAGTACCGGAAAGAAGAGGATTTCTAGTGAAAGCACTGGTCGATCGCATTCGTTCTGAGGGCAGAAACTTAGGAGACGGCATTCTCAAAGTTGATGGCTTTGTCAATCATCAACTCGATCCGACGCTTACCCGCGAAATGGGAACGCACTTCGTGCGACGGTTTTCAGAAGCAGGCGTGACAGATATCACCAAAATTGTTACCGCAGAAGTCAGCGGAATCGCCCCCGCGTTTGCTGTTTCCATGCAGTTGAATGTGCCGACCATCTATGCGCGCAAATCCCGCCCGATCACCATGCCTGACGGGTACTACAGTTCCAGCGCACCCAGCCACACAAAGGGCGGTATCGTAGAGCTGATCGTTTCGCCAGAGTATTTGCTTCCAAGCGATCGTGTGCTGCTCATCGACGATTTTCTGGCAACCGGCAAGACGATTGACGCTCTCGCTACGGTGATCAAGCAATGTGGCGCAACCCTTTGTGGGATTGGCTGCATCATTGAGAAAGATTTTGAAGGCGGGAGAAAGAGTCTGGCACACTGGGATGTACCCATTGTGACGCTGGCCGTCATCGAGAGCATGGAGGGTACGACCATTGTCGTGCGTGATGCGCTAGACGAAGGGTAGAGAACAGCGTAGGGGTTTAGGGGAGACAGCGTGACAAGGGGCTGCGGTAAACTGTGGTGGTTCAACAGGGTTTCAGTGACTCTACGTGAAAACGCCTATTTCATCACGGAGGAGGCACAGAGTTCGCAGAGGAAAAGCTCTTTCGATCTGTGGCTATCGGCGTCTTTCTGTGGCAAATTCGCCTTTTTGCAGTAGAGTCTTCAGTAGTTCAAGAATTCAAGCAAAACAAGATTCTTCGCTGGTCTGTCAACATGTTCGGCCGATTCGCGCGAACACGCTCAGAATGACAGACTAACGCTGAGCACACCTTGTTTCTTTTAGTTTTTGCGAAGCCCCGCTTCGTCGGGTACTCAGAATGACAAATCGTGAAGTACTGGAATTCATGTGGTAGGGTGGATTGCGAGCCAGACTTACTCGTCCAGATCCGGTAGGATTTCAACTGTCGCGCCTGGCGCGGGTTTGGTGTAGTCACCCAATTGTGCCGCCGATGGGGCTTCCACATCCGGTCTGCGTTGCTGACGCGACGGCGCAGTGTTGACCTGCAACCGTTCCTGCGGTTTGGACCGGTAGCCCCAAAAACCTACCACAAGCCCGACAGCAACCAGTAGGAGCGGCCAGAGGCGAAACCAAGCGCTTGTTTCACCTTGGTCGAGAGTGAAGACGAACAGACCAAAGACGAGCAAAACCGTCCCCGGAACAAGCGCCCACCACTGACGTGATCGTCCCCCAAACCAGTACAGCCCCAGAAAGACCAATCCCATGCCGCTGAATAGCAGAGTCGCCAGAGTCTCAGCCTGTGTGATTAGAGCGCTTGCCGCTATCACAAGGCCGATTACCATCATGAATCCACCCGGAATCATCGCCCACCAGTTCTGTCGGCGATCCAGCAAGTAGATATTCAAGAAAGCGAAGGCTAAACCGGCGAAGAGCAACGAAGCCGTAACCCGCTGATCCAGGAGAGAGATTGTGCTTGTAATCGCCATCACGGCCAAAGCAAGCAAAGTCCATGCCGGAATCAGCCGGGCCCAATCCTTTCTTGACGAAAAATAGGCAAGAAAAAAACTGGCCGCACCTGTAGCAAACAGGGCGGCCAGGATATATTGCGGCCAAGGCTCAAAACGAGCGAAGACGCCAAAATTGAGAAGCAGCAGAATCAGACCGAAAAAGACCAGCCCCAGTGACCAGAGCAGCGTGCCCAATCGGTACGACGAAAACACGACCTATGGTTCCACTACCGGCAGAGTGGCCGGAGCAACACTGAGATCCACGGTGCCGGCCAGAATCCAGGCGACATCGCCGTTCTCTAGGGTGATAGCCACCCAGGTACTATCCGCCGTACGTCCGGTAACCGGCAGTACCGTACCGCTGTTCAGAACCTCAGCCACATCAGCGCTCAGCTCCGGCAATACTCGTGCCTTCACGCCAATCAGTCCTACCGTGATCTCCGGGGCCACACCGTCATCAATATCAGTCGTCGTCGTGATGGGTTCAGCAAGAACTACGGTCGAGGTAGCCGTTTCGGTTTCGGACACCTCCGGAGTCGTTTCCCCTGAAGTCGCTTCCTCAACAACAGGGAGCTCATCCGCCGGCGGTTCAGTTGGCTGGCCATCTGGATTCAGAACGGGCAACGAATCGATTGCTCCCCGTGTCTCGACTGTATCTCTGAAGACCCAGGCCCCTGTGCCATTGGGCAATTCGATCCGCAGCCAATCTCCCGCAGCATTCTGACCCAGGGTAGAAAATGCTGCGCCCTGAGGAATCGTCAGAATGATGTCGGAGTCGATAGAATCGGCAGTCCTAGCATTAACACCGCCATCTATCAGGACCAGCAGGGCCAAGTCCGGCGGCACAAGATCTGTAAACGGCTCAGGCGGTGTAATTCCAGTCGTTTCGGTCGGAGCATCGGGCAGTTCCGATCCTTCTGGCTGCGATTCCCCTTGAGGGGCTTCCACAGAGTCGACCGGTAGACCGACGGCTTCATCCCTAGGCACCAACTCAGAGCTCTCGATCACAAATTCAGTTGCGACCCAGACCCGACGTCCATCTTCAAGGATTAGTTCGAGCCTATCACCCTGCTCTCCGGTAACGGCATATTTTGCGCCATCATCCAGGACTTCGACAACCTCGCCATCCGGATCCGGTGACAGACGTGCATTCAGACCATATTCGCTATCGATCGTCGCGTAACGCTGCTCGACCAGTTCCGGCGTTGGCACAGGTTCAGGGGTTGGAACTACTGTGGCTATGGGTTCGGGCTCGGGTTCAGGCGTAGCGGTCGGCTCGTCAGCGATCTCGACCGGCGCGATAGCGCCTGCTACCGGATCCGCCACTGTCGGCGATGGCGCTACTTCTGTCGTAGTAGCCGGGAATAAGCCGGACCCGTTCAAACCGAGCCAGGCGATATAGGCAACGACTGCGATCATGGCGAGAATGATAAATGAGGGCAAGATCCAATTTCGACCACCGGAACTCTCTGGCTCAGCATACTCGACGGGCTGCCAGTCTTGTGATGCGGCGCCTGTCTCTTCAAGAGTCAGTTCACTCGGAAGCTCTTGCTCGGTCTCTAGCAGTTGCCATTGACTGTCGGGATCTGAGGACTCATCCACCTGCCAATCTTTCATTGAACTAGGCTCTGTCATTACTTCTCCCTTCCACTGGGGTGTCCCACCCATAGCGCATACCGGCCACGCCGTATACAACTGTCTGAATGGCAAATAGAAGTGCCAGTAACGTCCATGCCAAGCTCTCCCACCAGGGAGCAGGCCAATAGGACGTCAAGCCATTGATCGCCAAACCAATACAGAATAGTTCCAGGCTTAGGCAGATCGGAACCAACACTCTAGGAAGGCCGAAAGTATATTTCCACTTCCAGCCACGGACAGTACGATACCAACTCACGTAGCTAAGCGTCGCAAGCAGGCATGCAAGTCCAAGTATCCATAGTGCATCGATTAGCACTTGCTGCAGCATAATCCTTGTCGCCGGGTGATACGACAGTTATGGGACACTGCCGGTTTGCCACCAACAATCGTCGAAGTCAGTCTGTACCATAGCTGGACCAACGCGATGAGGACGTCGATGGAGTGTTCATTGTTCCAGTGCCAAGATTTCACCTTGGCGCCAACAGCCGATTTCAAGATCGAAACCGTCCACTCATTGGATGCACCGGACATGACTAGTAAGAGCAATTGTACACGATTGTCAACTGTACCGATTCGCGCTGAGGGTCTCACGGAAAAAGAGCAAGCTATTCCAAGGAAATTGACCATAGATTCCTCAATTGATAGTATACAACGGCAAGTTTCATTGTAAAAATGGCAATTTAGTCTAATCCAGAATGCATAGATTGACCTTTCGTTATTGCGTAGCCGGTTTATCTTTGGCGTAGGGTAGGACCTGGAAGAGGCCAGTGACATGTTGATCGGTATTGACGCTTCCCGAGCCGCCCGTCGGGAACGAACAGGAACGGAGCGCTATTCTCTAGAAATCATACGCCATCTATTGCGTCTGCCAATCGCGTCCACACATCAATGGCGGCTCTATGTCGATGACTCAGCGACAGAGACGTTTATCGGCGACCTGGCTCTTGACGATAGGACAGACGTAGATATACGACATCTGCCATCCAGTCGAATGTGGACCCACCGTGCGCTCTCAAATGAAGTAATGACCGACCAACCGGACATTCTCTTTGTACCATCACATGTGATCCCGTTTGTGGCGCCTCCCTCGCGACTACCGCCCAGTGTGGTCACTGTTCACGACCTGGGCTATCGTACATGGCCGGAAATGCACACACGAAAACAGCGAGTCTATCTGGACCTGAGTACGCGCTGGAGTGCCAAAGTAGCAAAACGGGTGATCTGCGTGAGTCAGGCTACTGCCGATGATCTTCAACAAGCCTATGGAACCAGTCGGGCCAAGATCAGCGTCGTCCATGAGGGCGTCGATCTCCCAGCCTCTACATCGCAGGGTCTGGCATCGGGAAACCGCAGTTCAATCCCTTAGCGACCGACCATACGCACTCTATGTCGGCACGATTCAACCGCGCAAGAACCTGGCCAGAGTCATGCGGGCCTACGCGAATTTGGTAGCGTCCCACTCGATCGAGTGGGATCTTGTGTTGGCAGGCAAACCAGGCTGGTACAGTGAATCTCTCTTTCAGCAGGCGAATGAACTGAATCTAGCAGATCGCATCCATCTGCCCGGATATGTACCTGATAGACGACTTACCGGCCCTACTCAAAGAACGCACGATTCTTCTGCTTTCCGTCTCTGTATGAAGGCTTCGGACTGCCGGTTTTGAAGCCCAAGCGATGGGAGTACCACTCGTGACAGCCAACAACTCTTCACTTCCCGAAATCGCCGGCGAGGCTGCTCTTCTGGTCGATCCGACTGACATTGATGCCATCGCCGACGCCATGCTACAACTCAGCCAGGACGAGGCACTGCGGCAACAGCTCATTGCTGCCGGCTACGAGAATGTCAAGCGTTTCTCTTGGGAGAAGGCCGCGGCCGAAACGTTGGCCGTGCTGGAGCAAGCCGCACAGAGGCAAGATGGGCAGGCTGATGGATGATCAGGGTCAGCGGGTCGGAAAAACCTGGCCATCGGTCAATGTCGCGGGCGTCAACATTGATTGTGTCGACTTTGCTGATACGCTAACAGATCCGGGTTTGGATCGACGCTCATCGCTCGCCAACCCAACGTCTGCCGCCAGATTTCCACAGTCAACCCGGAATTCATCGTCGATGCACATCGCGATCCCGCCTTCGCCGACATCTTGGCACAGGTTGACCTTCGCGTTCCAGATGGAATCGGCGTACTATGGGCGGCCAACCTGAACGGTGCGGTGTTGCATGAACGAGTGACCGGATCAGACGGCATCGAACGTATCTGCCAGGAGGCAGCCCTGAACGGCTGGCGAGTCTTCTTCCTCGGTGCCGCGCCCGGTGTGGCGGCCCAGACCGCCAACCAGTTGCGAAAACGTTATCCGCGCTCATCGTCAGCGGCATCCATAGCGGCAGCCCTGCTCCCGATGATTGGCCGGCCATCCACGAATATCTTTCAGCGACTTCGCCCGACATCCTCTTTGTCGCCTACGGGCACCCCAACCAAGACATCTGGATCCGCGAACATATCCATGAACTCCCCGCCGCAGTCGCCATCGGCGTCGGCGGCGCATTCGACTTCGTGGCCGGCGTCACACAGCGCGCGCCGACATGGATGCAGCGCCTGGGCATCGAATGGCTGCATCGCCTGCTGCGCGAGCCGTGGCGCTGGCGACGTATGATGAAGTTACCGGTGTTTGTGGGGTTGGTGGTTGGGGAATGGGGACTGGGGAAAGGGATTTGGGAATTGGGAAGAGCACTCGCACGAGTCCGATCCTTAACAATTCCCTATTGACCATTCACCATTGTCATTGCTCATCCCTTGACCGCACCTGCCGTTAGACCGGCGACGATGCGACGTTGGAAGATGAAGACCATAATAATCAACGGAATACTGGAGACGACACCGGCGGCCATGATCTGGCCGAAGGGCGTCTGCATCGCGAACTGGGCTGGAAAGTTGGCGATGATCACAGGCAGCGTGCGTGCAGAAGGTTGCACCGACGTGAAGGTCAACGCAAAGAGATACTCGTTCCAGGCCCCGATGAAGGCCAGCAGACCCGTGGTCGCCAGAGCCGGGGCCGTCAGCGGCAACAGGATCATATAGAAGGTCTGGAAAGGCGATGCGCCATCCACCTGGGCTGACTGCATGATCTCCACGGGCAATTCACGGAAAAAGGAGGTCAACACCCAGGCCGTGAACGGCAACGAGAAGAGCAGATAGGTAAAGATCAGACTGGGAATCGCGTCCAGGCCCAGATTATTGATGATGGCGTACAACCCGGTGAGAACCGCGATCTGCGGAAACATGGTCATGGCCAGGATCGTGTACATCGTGGCATTCTTGCCCCGGTAGCGAAGCTTACCCAGGGCAAAGCCGGCAAAGGCGCCGACGGCCAACGCCAATAAGGTCACGCTGGTGGCCACGATAGCGCTGTTGACGATGGCCCGCAGAAAGGCATCATTGCTAAACACTTCCTTATAATTGTTCAGCGTCGGTGCGAAGTCACCCATCGGATCGCGCGGAACGGCCGTGGCAGGCATCATCGCAAGCTGGTTCTCCGTCTTGAAAGAGGAGTTGATCATCCAGTAGAACGGGAAAGAGCATCCAGACAGCCATGATCACAATCAAGATCCAGAGCATGATGCGGTTGCGTCGGTGTTTGGCTTGACTATTCATCGGATGTCACCCCCAGAGTTCGCATGTAGATGATGGCGAAGATCGACAGCACCAGGAAGATTATCATACTGCTGGCTGACGAATAGCCCATGGCGCGATTCTGGATCAACTGATAGTAGGTGAAGCTGGCCATGGAGTAACGCGCCTGACCCAACACGATCTGGAAGAGGTCAAAGACGCGTAGAGCGTCGAGGGTACGGAAGACCAGCGCCACGGCAATCGTGCCGCGTCAGCAGCGGCAATGTCATCGAGAAGAAGGTGCGGATCGGAGCCGGACCCATCCACATCCGCGGCCTCATAGATATCCTTGGGTATCAACTGCAGGCCGGCCAGGATCAGCAATGCCATAAAGGGCGTTGTCTTCCAGACGTCAATCACGATCATGGAGGGCAGTTGTAGCGCAGGAGAGGTTAGGAAGGGAATTTCACCGTCGCCGATGCCCAGACGCCAGAAGAGCGTGTTGAAGAAGCCGGTGCGATCGGGCTGCAACATGAACGCCCACATCTGCGAAGAAACCGCCGTCGGAATTGCCCAAGGCACGAGGATGATTGCTCGCATCAACCCCTGTCCAGGGAAGTTGACATCAATAATCAGCGCGACAATGATGCCAAGTACTAGTTCAAGAAAGACTGTGATGACTGCAAACGTCACTGTATCCCAAATCGAGCGTATGAAGTCGGGATCTGTGGCGCCCAGCACGTAGGAGTTGCCGAAGAACGTCACCGTGGTCAATGGTTTGAAGCGACGGGGTTCACGCGGCAAGACCCTGACAGCGCTTTCAAACTCCTGCTTACCGGTATCCGGGTCGATAACCGGCTCGCCCGTGTTCTCATCAATCTTCACAGGCAACTGCTTCACCGTCATGCTGAGCAGATTGACGTAGTTTTCCAGCGCCAACAAACTCAACAGGCTGTGAACTGGCAAAAACATTGTTGGTAAAGCTGTTTACAAAGACGGAACTCAACGGATAGATGGCAATGACGAGCAGAATCAGGAACGTCGGCAACAGCAGAATGTAGGCCAGTCGCTGTTCCTGTTTCGCAAGTTCACTCGCCCCCTCGCTGCCTTTGGCCATGGTGTATATCTCCTTCGGTTTGTGCGAAGAACCGGCCGTAGAGACTGGATAAATTGTAGAAGGAAAGGAGTTTGTGAAAATAGGAGGGCGTAGTAACTACGCCCTCCTATTTTCACACAGTTGGATCAATCAAGCACAAGAAATGATCCTAATTTTGTCGAATCAACCTAGTAGACTAAGGCGCTCCAACTTCAAAGCCGAGCAGGTCCTCCAGATCCAACGAGATGGTGATCACTGCATCTTCGCCACTCTGCCTGCCGTTGAGCACGTCAGAGACATTGGAGAAGAAGATGGTGGAGACCTCGTTGTAACTGGGTGCGGTCGCCGTCGACGGGCGGGCTACAGCGTTGGTGAAGACAGGCAGCAGATTGGGCATGAAGGGAACGACCTCGGCAATCTGCGGATCCGAATACAGTGCAGGGATCGTCGGCAGCAGCGAGATATTCAAGGCACGCTCTTTCTGCGATTCTTCAGAAGCCAGCCACAGTGCTAGCTTGGCGGCTGCTTCAGGATTCTCACTGTACTTGGAGACAGCCAGTTGCCAACCGCCCAGGGTTGCAGCGCTCAGGCCGGCTTCAATACCAGGCAGAGACGTTACGTCAATCACACCGGCGACTGCGCTGTCTTCTCCCTGGCCCAGGCTATAGGCATAGGGCCAATTGCGCATGAAGGCAGCGTTGCCGCCCTGGAAGACCGCTCGAGAATCCTCTTCCATCATACCCGTCGTGCCCGGAGGGCTGATCGTGCCGACCCAGCCGGCCGCACGGTCCAGTGCTTCTGCAGCTGCCGGATTGTCGATGGTGATGACCTTTTCGGGGCTGACGATGGTTCCGCCAGTGCTCGAGTAGATCCATTCCAGAGCGTCACAGGTCAGACCTTCGTAGGCGTTGCCCTGCCAGACGAAGCCCCAGAAGTCCTGATTGCCGTCGGCACGTTCGCCGTCCATGATGGTCTGCGCCATCTCTTCCAACTCGTCCCAGGTGGCCGGCGGGCCGTCATAGCCATACTTCTCCAACAGATCGGTGCGATAGTAGAGCAGACCGCCATCGGTGAACCAGGGCATGCCGACCAGAGCGCCGTCGACTGTGTTGTTGACAACGATGGCCTCAAAGTGTTCGGGCGTGACATCAGCAGCGCCGTACTGGTTCAGATCGACCAGATGCTCAGCCAGGTCGCCCGGCCAGATCACGTCGATCTGCATGACGTCGATGTCGGACGATTGGGCCTGGAAGGTCTGCAGATAGAGACCATAACGATCAGTGGCGGAAACCGGACCCTGGATGTAGTTGACCGTGATATCCGGATTCTCTTCCATGAAGAGATCGACCTGCGCCTTGGTGAACTCACCCTCGGCGCCGGGACCGGCCCCAATCATGGTGATGGTCACAGGCCCGCCGCTAGCGTCAGCCGAGGCCTCATCTGCGGCAGCGGCTTCCTCAGCCGGGGCTTCTTCTTCGCCGGCAGCTTCTTCAGTCGCCACGGCCTCGTCGGCAGCAGCCTCCTGCTCCGGCGCTTCGGTTGCTACCGCTTCAACTTCAGCGGCAGGCTCCGGCTCGGAGGCCGAATCAGAAGCACCACCGCCGCAGGCGGCCAATGCAAGCATTGCCACCAACATGATGCTAAACAGCACATACCATTTTCGATTCATCTGTTCTTCTCCTTCAACTGAATGTGGTGAACTATAAACGACAATCGTGGACAGGCGAGAGGTCGCCTATCGGAGTTATATCAATCCCGAGAATGGGATCTGAACACCGAAATAAGTTGGTCAGAACAAAACCATTAATGAGAAATGAGGAATGCGAAACACCACTCTAAAGATTATACGCCGACAACTGAATCTGGGTCAAGCAAATCTTTCTTACGCTGACCCTGCAAGATGAGATAAATATCAAAAGGACAACAGCGAAGAACATGTCGCACACTTTCATTTTTTTTAATTATAATGTAATATTGTACATAAACTTTACCAGACTCCTCTACCACTGTCAAATATCCTTTTTCCGTCTGCGGGGTGATTGTGCCAGCGACAATTCAAGATGTAGCAAAACAAGCGGGCGTGTCCACGGCTACCGTAAGCCGCGCTCTTCGTGGACTCCCAAACGTGTCGCCGGCCACCCGAGATCAAGTAATTGGCGTGGCGGAGAAACTCCACTATCAAATCACGCCACACGTATCGCGCATGGCACGCGGCCGCCGTGTGATCGGCGATCATCGTGCCCCTTGCCGACCAATGGTTCTATTCCAAACTGCTGAGTATTGCTGAACTGGAGTTGATGCGTCAGGACTGTGATGTGGTTCGCTACAGTGTGGAGAGTGTTGCAGGCCAGGAGAGTCTGTTGCAACATTTGACCGCACGCAAGTTGGTCGACGGCTTGATACTATGCAGCCTTTCGCTAACGGACCAGACCGTGGAGATCGTGCGCAGAGCGCGGCATTGCCGTTGCAACCATCGAAACGACACACCCGGATCTGCCGTCAGTTTCCATTGACAACCGAGCCGCGGCTGAGATGGGCGCTCGATATCTGATCAACCT
Source organism: uncultured Chloroflexia bacterium (assembly GCA_963765875.1). GTDB lineage: Bacteria > Chloroflexota > Anaerolineae > Caldilineales > Caldilineaceae > JAWKOK01. Next base: position 1,261 of record CAVXYK010000021.1, on the reverse strand, counting down.
GGGCCACCGTCACATTGCCATTATCACCGGCATGGAGGCTGCTCCGCTACAGTTCGCGCATCCCCAACGCGCGCCGCGATGGAATTATGCGTGCGCTACAACAAGCCGAGATCGATTTCAGACCCGAATTAGAACGCCCAGGAAACTATATCTATCAGGGCGGGGCCGAAGCGATGAAGCATCTCTTCTCGCTGCATCAACCGCCGACCGCTGTCTTCGCGCTTTCAGATGAGATGGCCATCGGCGCGCTGAAGAGTGTACGCGACATGAACCTGCGTATACCTGAAGATATTTCCATCATGGGCTTTGACGACAATGATGTGTCAGCCTATTTGGGGTTGACAACGGTACATCAGCCTGTGGTTCGCTTTGCGGAGACTGCATCGGCCCAGATCATCGCCCAGTTTTCGGGCACGGCACAGACAGATATCGAATCGGTCACGCTGCTGCCGGAGTTGATCGTGCGATCAACGACCGGCCCTGTCTCCGGGCGATAGTTCACTCTCGGCAGTCGAAGGGCGAGTCCAGTGCAATCGCGTCAGAATTGCTCGCAGCGGATGGAATCCGGCGACTGAACTGAACTGAAGACAGCGCGAGATCATTAATTCGGCGAACCCCATCGTTCAGTTTGCGCATGGGCGCGCTCGATTTGAACTGATTGCCCCTGACGCCCAAGTTATTCTTGGCCACCCAATCGTTCGATCTGAACTGAACGCTGAACGAGTGTGGCCATGGTGGCCTCATCTACATCGCCAACCAATAGCACTCGGGATGCCAGGCTAGCTTGATCAAGGCTGTTGCCGAAGGTCGGGCTGCCTTCTGCAACCACCGAGAGCAATATCTGCACATCACGCATACATAGATCACCCTCGCCAACAAAGATATAGTCATAGCTCGCCAGCCCGGCAGGCGCCATCGGTTCAACTACGACAACCGAATCGTCACTCTCAGCTTCATCACCATCCGAATCCCAGAGACCGTCACTGGTCTGAATAGACTGGCGCTCACCACCTCGCCCATCGATCTGAGATTAGCGAAACGATCCTCAGTGACGGCGTACGCGCTGGGCGAGTGTTCGGCCCGTCGTCATCGATGTGAGCATCGCCTACACGCTGGCTACCGCTCTCTACAATTCCATCAAACTCGTCAGCATCGACCGAGATCAGCATCGGTCGATTCAACTTCAGCCCCATCGATCTCGGAACCAACAGCTGCAACCATTGGATCCAAGACATCGACCTTCGCAGCATCTCCAGTTGCA